>JAMPFT010000001.1:383608-584775 GCA_023664305.1 bacterium
ATTGTCTCATATATCGTTGCATCAGTCGAGGTACGGACTATCTACCGTTTACGATAATCATGCTTATGGAAACTTAGATCCAATCATTTCACCACACCAGTCAAGGAATATACTTCATTATATCTCTGAGCCGTTGTTGAATTCATCTGCTTTATGAGCTTCGCCACCAACACACCCCGGAAATCCTCGATGCCATAACCTTTTCCTTTTCATCCGCCCAAAGGCACTTCGAATATCTGTCTTCCAGTTATTTCATTTGCCTTGCCACATCAAGCAAAGCCTGAAAATTGCTAAACACTTCCTCTTTCCTTGTGCCAGGCCCCCAGCTAATCCTTACAGAACATTCAATCTGATCTATCGGGACCCCCATCTCCAGTAAAACATAACTTGGAGAATAACTTTTCGATGTGCAGGCCGATCCATTAGATATACCGCAAAACTGCTTTGTAGATATCATAAGTGCTTCCGATGAAACACCATCTAAACATATATTTAGAGTGCTTGAAATGCAATAATCCTGATCTCCGTTCATATGGTAAGATAATCCGGAATGCTCCAACATCGATAGCAAGCCTTCCCTGATCTGGTGAGACCGTTCGTTATTGGATCGATATTCGGCTTCGGCTAATTCACATGCTTTACCGCATCCCGCAACAAGTGCAACAGGAATTGTGCCAGGTCGAATTCCACGTTCCTGCTGTCCCCCATATATAATGGCCCTCACAGGTGGAAACCTATAAGATTTCTTTCTTAAAACAATAACGCCAACTCCCTGTGGTCCCATAAGCTTATGTGCGCTGAAAGATAACATGTCGTATTTCGCAACTCTTAGTTCTTCAACTAATTTCCCACAGCTTTGAGTAGCATCCACATGAAAAAGTCTCCCTCTCCTCGATAACTCGTCGCCTATTTCGTTCACCGGTTGGATTATACCTGTCTCATTGTTTACATGCATAACACTAACAAGAAGTGTCTGTTCCGTGACCTTGTTCAATATATCTTCTGCCTTCACTCTGCCGGAAAGATCTGGAGAAACAATGTCAACTGTAAAGCTTTCTTTTTCCATATGCTTTACCGTTTCCAAGACTGCCTTATGCTCAATCGAAGTAGTAATAATTTGTTTTCTACCGCTCTCTTTTGCATAATCTCTAAGTCCCTGAATCGCGATATTATTGCTTTCGGTGGCTCCACTGGTAAAAAAAATCTCATCAGAATTTACTCCTAACAGGCTTGCAACCTGCTTTCTGGCGTTCTCTACTATCTGGCGCGTATCCTCACCATAAATATGAGTGCGACTATCTGCATTTCCAATATGATTTTTATACACGTCAACCATGTAATCAAGAACTCTCTCGTCAATAGGAGCCGACGCATTGTAATCCAAATACACACTCATGTTTTTTTCCCTTTAACCACAAGACCCGTTAGATCATCGATGTTCTTTATAAATCCCGTTCCGCTCAAGTGTGCTATACCTCTTTCGAGATTTAACCGAAAATACTTAGCAACCGTCTCGTCATCAACAGGAAGAGACATTTTGATACACCATGCTTTTACCAGTGCTTCATATATTTCATAATACTCTCCGCCGAAGGTGAACCAAGACATCTCCAGATTACTATCCTCAGCAACTATTATATCCGTAGGAATTGTTTGTTCACTAAGAGAGTAACAAAGCGCCCAGCGACACAAAATATTCCAATTTTTTATTCCTGTCTTGCCTTTCAGCCGTGAAAGCTGTTCTTTTGCCTTTTGCGACAGATGTATCTGCTTTACAATCATGACTTAACTCCAATCAAGTATCCTTTTTGTATAGATGTGCTCTTGGATGCCTCATCGTAATTTAAAGTATATTCATCACCTATGTTCTTCTTCATTAACCTATAAGCTTCTTCACCAATCTCCGAGTCTGTGGATAAAATAATAGTCTGCTCGCCCGCATTCGGAAAATATGTTGTAATCAAAGCTGTACGATGCAAAGAATCCATTCTGGATAGTGGAGTGTCAATTATCACCGGAAGTTTTTGTTTTGAGCATATAGTTAAAGCCCACAAAATCGAGATCACCAACAATTGTTTTTCTCCTGCGGACAAGGAATCTCTCGGAATCTCTTCGCCTTCATCAGATATACACTTCCAGTCAAGTGTTTCCGGATCCATTACAATTTTTTGAATTAATGACTTTTTATTCGCCAGCTTCAAATAGCAATCTGTAATCGCTAAAGCCAGTAGATCAACCTTTCTCCTTTGGAGTTCTACTTGATATCTACTTATGATATTCAATGCAATATTTGAATATTTTTCAATTCGATTAGTGCTGTCTCTAACCTCCACCATTGCTAAATAAGATTCAACCCGTTTATTGAGTTCTGACGATACTGCAATTAATTTTGCGTTTATAGTGCTTCTTTTTTGCTCCAGTTCCGCAATTATGACCTGATCATCAATGATTGCCTGCTCCACTTTTTTTATCTTTCTATAGACATTTTGCAGTTCCTGATCATTTATGTCCAACCTCAGATAACTATCCATCTCATTAATCTGTTCCTTCAGCTTTGTTTTCTTCTCAAGCAATTTTTGAGCATCATTAAAAGTTTTTTCCAAAATCTCTTCTACAAGATTATTAACTTGAAACAAAGCCTGCTCAGACAATCCGTAAATCACCTCAGTCTGATTATTCTCCGTCTGCTTTTTTATATACTCAATAAAATCTTTTCCTGCAATTTTGTCACCAGCATATTGTGAAACAAAACCTGCGAAAATATTGTCTAACTGTTGCATTGACTCGCGCATAATTGTACTGATATGCTCATCTGTAGCCTGTACTTTTATTTCTGAAATAAAATTACTGACCAAAAGAAGCGGCATTTCTTCTGAAACCAGTGCATATAAAGTATCTTCAGTTTTAGACAACTCAACAGCCAAAGTACCTCTTTCCTTTAGTATCTCTTGCTGCTTGTTTACAATGTCCCCTCCCTTTGCTGTATACAGTTGATGCAGCGCATTTAAAGAATTACTGTTTCTGGCTGATTTTTTGTTGGCTTTTTCTAATGCAACATCAATTTCTTCCAATTCTTTTCCCGCAAGCTCTTTTTCTTCTCTTAATTGTTGAATTTCTTCAAATGTTTGATCCGGTTTTATTTTCCTGCTTAATCTTTTCAAATTACGCGCGATATCATTACTCAACATATCTAAAACAGATATTCCCAGCATTGATCGAATCGAATTTTTTAACTGCATGTTTGTGCTGTCAACAGCCAGTTCTGCTATCTTTTCTCCATCAAAGAAGAAAAAGCTCGACAATGCACTTGGGAGAATATTTTCAATAAAAAACGGCCAGTTGTTCGTAAGGAACTCATTGGATTCTCCGTCTTTGGTTACTGAAATCTGTTCCTTAGAGCGTTTATGGTCAGCATCCCAAGATCTTTTGATTATATAGTTTTCAGAGATTTCGTTATTTATTTCAAACTCAAGCGTTACACTGCATGTCTGATCTTGTGCTCCCCGATTGATAAAAGATCTTAAATAACCGGAATAAGTTTTTTGACCACTTTCAAAGTACGCAAAAGAGCTCGGTCCGTATAACGCCAACAAAACTGCTTCCAGGAAAGTCGTCTTGCCCCTGCCATTCATTCCACCAATCAGCACAATCGGCTTATTTCCCTCGAAGACAAACTCATTGTCTCCCGCATATACTCCAAAATTATGAAGCTGAAGTTTTCTGATTTTCATATGTTGCTATTCCTCGTCATCCTCATCCTCAAACTCTGCCGTTTGAAAGTCTAAGAATTTTTCATTATATTTACCGCCATGCTCTTTCTTTCTGATCATCAGATCAGAATAAAATTTTGTAGCATCGTCTTCATCTTTATAAAAGTTTCTGCTGATTGTATCATTAATGCTGTTAAGTATATCTTTCCTTTGACTTACTCCAACTGCCTGATTCTCCAGGTCAATCAATGTAAACATCATCTCAAAGGCCAACTCTTCATCTGGATACATTTCATGGCAAATATTTTCTAATATCCTCCACTCCGCCTCACCAAAATTGTCGTTATGTATCCATTCTGGATCGTCGAAAGATTTCTCAAACACCCTTTCATATATCTTCGGCAGCGAATCGTCAAACTCATGCTTATCATATACCCAGATCCGGCGAATCGCACGAAGCTCCGGAATTTGGATAAGCTCCAAATCCCGGAACTCATCCGGGCCATTTATATTTATATCATTCTGAATCCTCAACAACCTTTCAAGCCATTGTTCTCTGACATCCTTTCTATATGGACCATGAAAAAGTTTTCCATAATTCCCTTGTAAATTGCCTTTCATACGTCGGAAGCTTCTTCGTTCACGGTCTCCATCCTCATTCCCAAATTCGTTTCTGAATTCCAGAAGGGGAGTCATCCATTCCTTTTCCTGATCATTAGCAATCATTGCTTCCATCGACTTATCTTTTTCAACCATAGTGCAGACCCAGCACCCGAACCTACTCTTACCACAAGATGGAGCGTTTTTTTCGATCTGTAAAGGGCATTCGTTATCTGCGGTAGCACCTCTGTACATCGTTAATAAATCCATGTTAGAATACCCCCATGGATTTTTGTACTGCATTAGAAATGCCCACACATCATCATCAGACCAATCCTCCATCGGGGAAAAGACCAGTTCATTCGCAAGTGTAGGATTCGGGCTCAAAAGCTCCCTTACGCGTCTTTTTTCAAGATTAGTCATTGTACGGTTTCTTCTTAAACTTTCCTGCTTTCTGGTTCCCAGTACAAGTATGATCTCTCCGTGTTCGGCAATCTTACTTCGAATAAAGCTATTAACCGGTTGTATTTTTAATCTGTCGGTACACCAGCGATATTTCATCCTCGGAAAAGGATATCCCCTTCCAAGAAGATTTACCCAGAATGTATTATTATAATCCGGGAGCAGTCGCACTGGAACAAACGGAAGCTTTTTATAGTCTGCCTCAGTCTTCATCTTCTCAATGGATTTCTCTACCCATTTCGAGACAACAGGAGATTCCACTAAGGTATCCGTGTTCATTACATGTATTACTTTGTTTCTCTCGTTCTCAGACAACTTTTCAATCGCCATCCACACCAGCTGAACAGCCGCCGTACTGTCCTTTCCTCCAGAATATCCTATCATCCATGGAATGTCATCCGCCAAGTACAGATTTTGTATTGTCACAATTAAGCCGTCTATCAATTCTTTTGACAAAGCCATTTTATAATCTCACTCCTCAACAACTTCCCGTAACATCTCTTCAGCATATTGCTTTTCCTGCGTAGCGGCATTCCCGTCTGCTGTTTTATAATATTAGCAATAAGCGTTGCCACTTCCTTCTTCGTTATAATCCATCAGCACGCATATACCACTGTTTTTCATTTCTGCCCCATCAATCTACTCTGTTTTTCCAAACAAGTTTCCATGTCAAATTAATTTGAGTGCAAATGATATGCTTAATTCATTATTTGTCTCCAAAACGCTATACTCAAATATATACTTAAGTGTAGCGTCTTTTCCCGTTTCTGTCAATATACCCAAAACAGTCTAACCCCTGAAACTGATCACAAATTTATCATCTAAGCTTTCCTTCTTAATCCATTCTATGATGGCGGGGGTCACGTCAGTTACTCTTGCTTTTCCTAATGTTACCTTAACGATAAACCCCTTGATCTCATCGCTTAAATTCAAACTCTCCTCCAATTCGTCGATTCTTTCTATAGCTGATTTAAAAAGAGCCAGCCTTGTATGTATGCCATCATCAGATAAAGATAAGCCTGACCACTCGCCTCCATTTGAGATGTTCTCCCTAAGTGCTGAGATTATTTCCTTATCACTCACCAGATTCCCTAACGTATTCAACTTCGATATGCTGCTTTGGGTCTTTTTTCGATAGTACTCCCTCCATTCCTTTGTAAGATTAGAATTAATCTTTCTGATCTGCTGACGGGCACCTGAAAGAGCCTCGGCATCCACCACTCCCGAAGAAACAATATTATCCAACTTATCAATACATTCCTCCAAGTTCTGAACCGTTTCTCTGGACACCGCATAGTCAAACACGCTTACGGTTTGCTGCAGCTTATAAACAGTATTTGAAAAATCACCTACCACCGTTTTATAATCAGTATCATTCTTTGCTTTTTTTTCAGCGTCCAGAGCCGCATTTTCCAATATGGCCATCTGTTTCATTTTCTTAACAGACCGGTTAAGGTTAGCCAATAACATGATTCTTCTTTACCTCCTCAATAACACTCCGGCATAAATTTAATTTCTCCTTCTCGTTCTTAAATTGATCTTCAGACTCTTCCCCTAAACCCGTACCCAAATCAGCCATACGTTTATCTGCCTCAAGGTCAACTGTCTCTACATCCGTGCTAACCACCTTCAGCAATTCCACAAATATCTTTATCCACCGCATGGGATCCCTACTCAACCTAATCAGCGATTCAACAGAGTCCTGTGTTTTAAGAATCTCCTGGGCATTCTTTATAGCACTCAGAATCTGCGTGGCGCTTTTCTTACAGGCATTGATCTTGCCAAGGTCATAATGTACCGCAACACTTACATGACTAGTCTGCGCTTGTGAATAGAATTGCCCTATTTTCTTTATTATATCTTCAATGTCACCTGTTGTTTCCAGACCTTCCAGCTCTATAAGCGTTGATAAGAACTGAATCTGTGAAGATAATGCCTCTTTTTCGCCCTCAACAACTACATCGACTCGTTCAAGGATCTTCTTTAAATGCTCACTGTACATCCTCCTTTTCCTGACAGAATCATCCAATTGCAATTCTTCGTCTGTAAAGTGCAGGCCAGATCTTATGACTTTATGTACAGCCTTGTTGTATGAAACATAGTCATACTCATAGTTCGTTGAGTTACTTGCATTACCCTGTGGAAGGTTATAATATTGCAAAACACAATTATGTGCTTCCATTCCGTCAGAACCATTCAAAATCTTCAATAAATCATTCCAATTTTTTGTATGGAAGTTCTCTTCCGTATTTGCCGGATTTTTAGCAAGCAACATTTCTGCCGTAAAGTTTTGCGGACTCTGATAATTCTTACAGTATCCGTTAAAGATCAGTCTGTAATATTCCGCTGCAGCTGCGTAAGTAAAATAGTCCGTTTTCTTATCGTCATAGCTGATAACCGCTTTTACGATGAATGGCTTTATGCTCTCGCTCCATCTCTGCACCCGGTATAGGTAATCTGTAGAACCCTTAAAATTCCAAGATTTCTTTCCTACTTCACTCCAACGAACAAACGCCTCTATAATCTTTCTCGACTCAATCGAGGCAGGCAGGGTAATCACAGCGTCACTTTTCATTGTCTGACGCTCGAATGCCACAAGAAACTTATTGGTATCCTTGACCTTCACCATGGCATCAATAGAAACACCTTCCGAAAGCCAGTCAATGGTATCAAAAAGATATCCGTTAATATTCTTTCTTACATCGTTTAGGGCTCGTACATTTTTTGTTGTCGCACCTATATTTAGCTTGTAATCTTTTTGCTCTATCCAGCGGTCTGCTTCAGCCAACGCTATCAGTACCTGCTCATTTTCTTTCTCAGGCGTTTCCTCAACCGTAGGTCCTTTTCCGTCCCATCCGCCGACTTTGCTATTATCCTGTTGACTTTCCTGCAGCCCGCTGTCATCGCTGACCTGCACCCCGTCAATAATCGGCAAGCCAAGTTGCCGATACACACTTGATGGAATGCCCGCTACAATCTTCTCTCCATTCCTTTCTGATAACCGCAAGGTGCCGTCTCCCCATATATACATGAAGAATGACAACCTGATTTTTGTAGCGTCATCTAACGTGTTGTTATTATATATCGAATTCTGTAACTCTGTATTTGACGCCTGAAATGATGGTCTACGCAACGGAAATTCGTCCAGATGTTCCATTGCATCCTTGATATAGGGCTCAATAATCTCCCTCATCAATGCTCTGGGATTTCTCTTATTGGTCTCCTGCTTTTCGTATAGGAATACGATAGCATTTTTTGTAAACGGAAACAAATTGATCGCCTGTCCATTATATTTATACTCTCCCCATCCTTTGCCAATTGTGTCCGTATGGATCGGATAGTTATTCAGATCCGCCTTTCCGTCCTGAACCCATTTACTTATATCTTCCGTAGAAAGAGAGATTGTATTCAGATATTTTGCAAAGAACTCGATCAAACCGCTCTGATTCCCTGAAAACAGATCGTCAGGAACATATACAAAATTATGTATCCTCCCTTTGGTATTACTTCTGAATTTCTCTCTATAATAACCACCCGTTGAACCCACCACCGCATTGAGTCTGCACATGTTCTTATCCGGATACTCTATTTTATCCGTCAGCAGGGCATCAAGCAGAGAATCATCAACTCCGGATGCTGCAGTAATATCTTCAATCAGTATGGTTAATGTTTTTCCTTGTTTAAGCAGTTCCCGTCTTATTTCTTCGATCACACTGGCCAGATCACCCGGTTCTAATCCCGCACAACGCTGTATAACCTTGTCTACAAAAAGATTCATGTATTCTTTTACAGAGTCCACAAAATCCGGTTTCCCAAGCAGTTTATCCGCAATCTTTCTTGCTTTATCATCTGCGCCCAAATACAGCTGGTTACGAAATTCTGCATCTATCTCGAAATCTTCTCTGACGAACTCGGGCGCTTTGTCATTGATCTCATTTGTTCTATTTTCGGCAAACTTCCCATATATACGGTCTATAGGGCCATCATCATCCATGAGCCTCGTTTTGAACAAAGAATTCTGTAGTAAAGCGATTAGATGCTTTCTGTCAACATTATTGACTTTTCTCTCCCCCTCTTCATCTCCCGCTTTCCCATCATCATTAGTGACCTGAATGATAAACTGATAATAAATCGTTTCCTTCAGTTCTTTTTCAGAAACCGCTGCCGCCGCTGATGCAAGCTTTTTGTACAATTCCCTGTTAGGAAGATCTCTGACTTCCGGAAGCTCAATCAGCTGTCTGATCGTTCCTTTAAGAGTATTATCAGCCCTCCTGATCGGAAGGACAATTTCGTCCTCAGATTTTCTTATCTCAAGCACAGAGTTAATCCATCTGATCAGATGAGACTTTCCCGCACCGCTGTCACCTATTACCAGAACGAACTGATCCTCTTCCTTTTCACCCATAAATTGTTCGTACACATCTTCTTCCGTTTTCGGATGTTTTTTATCCTGCTCCGGCACTTCAGCATGATCTGTCAGCTGCTCCGTTACATAAAGCCTCTTCATTGGAACATGCGTAGCAAGGAAATCCCCTTGCGAGTTATGCATAACATCTGGTCGAATAACATCCATGTATCTTCTTCTCGCTATATCTATATTCATGACTTTACTCCCTTATACAAAACCGAGGATATCGGCTGATTAAATAATTCTCTTGATTGATATAAGAACCATTTTAAATCCTGATCACTTCCGGATTTCAAGGTAATCTCTCCGTTATCATGCAATTGCCTTAATGCGCTGGACATAGCAATGCTCAGATTTTTCTCAGATGTCGATGGTGAAAGCATCATTCTACCGTACTGCATAAACCTTCCCATAAAATCAGACATTGCATATTCCTGTTTCTTTTCCAGATTCATCAGGCGAAGCACATCTTTAACATACACATAAGCATTGGGCAAAAAAGCCATTTCATTTATAGTCCCGAATCCCAAAAACTGTGCCCAGAACCTCCATCCCCTCATCATCGGCGGCGTGATCGTTTCTCCCAGCCGGTCTGTCAGATAGTTAAGCATACTTAAATCAGCAATAGAGCGGTATTCATATATTTTTTCGTTCATATTAACGATGACATTTGTACATTTCCAGAACTGCCCGTCCGCCAGATCCGGCAAAATTGAAATAACATATTTTCTGAAATCCGCTATCGTTTTTAGTTTTTCCTTATCCTCCGATATACTTATTACATTATCCTTATTCTCAATAACTTTCAGTTCTTCCGCCGTCTTAAATATCGTCGAAAAATACGACGTTCCCTCATAAATCTCCTTTGGCTCCATAAGTTTCTGTAATTCATTTCGAGAAATCCCCTTCTTAAAATCCACAATCTTATACAATGCAAACACTCTCGCGGGTATTGCCTCTGTCACCATATTTCCAATAAACATAATTTTATCCCTTCTCGGCTTCCTATCTGATTACCTTTCCATCTACATCAAGAGAAATTGTTTTCTCTGATGCTTTCGATATAACGAAATCATTGTTTGCAACATGTATAACAGTATTCCCCTGTTTCACACATTTTCGAATTATATTGTATTCCTGCATAGCTTTCTCCGGGTCATCACTATATATTGACATGATCAGCCCAGCAGAAAAAAAACTGTTGTCATATTTAAGCAATGTTCGCAATTCCTTATAATTAATATAGATCAGACCCGGATTAACTTCTTCATCATATCCGGTTGCACTTTCACTGACGATGATATTCGGTTTGTAATAATCTATAATACTTTTCCGCTCCTCCTTTGTAATCAGCAATGCTTCTTTTGTATCCGAGAAAAAATCAGCCATATCTGAGAACTGCTTCCTTCCTAAGTCTTTAACCTCAACCAATAAAGGAAAACGGTCAACCTCATCGCAAACGATTTCTTCATGCTGCCCGCATCCAGGGCAGTATTCCGAAACAAGCGGATATGTGTCATAAAACATAGATGACCAACAAAGCTGGGACTCTCTCTCGATCGAATTTCTCATCAACGAAAATGCCGCCAAAGATTTGGCCGCTTCTTTTTCTCTGACTGAATCAAATAATTGGTATGCACGATCAGACTCCTCCGTTATAATTTCATTCAATATTCGTATGGTAAAAATGTACTTATTATTGCTGTCTAATTCGATTGACAAGATGCTAATCATGTCATATCTACTTAGCAGCAACAAAACATTGATATTCCATTTTTCATCACTGTCGTTTCCTTCCTCAAAGTAATTAATCCGACTGTAATTAGGTTTGGTAGAAGCAAAAACTGCAATTTCTCCGCCTTTCCACATATTTTCGGGATACCTGTACATACTCCACCAACGCCCCCATAGTTTCTGTGTTGTTAAAACTTTACTCACATGGTTAATCGCTTTTGACACATCATCGTTTTCAATGCACATAATGCTTAAAGAGGGGAGACCATCACGTCCTCCACGCCCTAATTCCTGATAATAAGAATCCGGACTTTCAGGTACATACAGATGAACAACGCTTCTTACATCTGGTTTATCTACTCCTACGCCAAAGGCTGATGTGGCAATCATGATCTCATATTGGTTATCAGACCATTGGTCAATCAACTCCAAACGCTCATCTGATTTTGTTTCGCCAGTAAATATTCTTATATTGGAATACCCATAGCCATTAAGATATTCCTTCCATTTTTCGGCTTCATAGGGAGCATTCACATACAGAATCATAGGCTTGGGCATCACATTGACAAGGTTCAACACTTTCTTTCTCTTATCCCTATATCCGTCTGCCATTACCATTATAAAACGCGGTTCTTTTCTTAATGAATCACATCTGAGCTCGATCCATTTGTCCTCCGTAGAAAATATCTTTTTTAAAGTTTTGACCGTATCATCTTTAAAAGTAGCAGACAGGAGGAATGTTTTGATATTTGGATTAATCCTCATCAATTCTCTTCTCCATGGACCGAGGCATTGATAATCAACCCTGAAGAAGTCGCCCCACGCTACTACAATATGAGCTTCATCAATAATAATATTTTTTAAATACCATCTTGCGTTCGCTTCATTAACAAGTTCCTGGAACTTTTCGTTTTTGATCAATGCCTCAGGTGAAATAAACAATAATCTGGCTGTTTTATTTTTTATGGCCTCGGATATTTCACCGAGCTTTTTGCATCCACTATAATAATAGAAAATCTCATTATCGGCTGATGATTTAATATTTTCCCTCGCAACTCTCTCCTGATCTATTGCCAGAGAAACTGTAGGCACGACCACTATAGACAATCCATTTTCCATGTAACTGACAGCCTGCGTTACCAGACTTTTCCCTCCGCCTGTCGGCATCGAAACCAGTGTCGTATAACTGGCTGGTGTGTTAAGCGCACCATATACGCAGAGTTTTTGTTCGATTGACTTGAAACGCTTAAACCCTGTTAATTCTGATATATACCTGTTTGTAAGCAAACAGTATGAAGAATTACTTTCCGGAACAGTTGAACTCATGTTAACAAAAGTGTTTTCCACAAAGCTCTTATGCTTGATATAATCAGGAATCTCGTATGTTGCATAGTATTTTTGAACGGATGGGTTGAAGTGTATTCCGAAATTATTGTTATCCAGAAGGTCATGCTCATCTATACGCAGTTCCGTTTGGAATGAAAGCATAATACTTCTGAGCGTGCTAAGGTAATCCGAAAGTCCTGCCCTTCCGGCACGGTATTTTTTTAACGTATGCACAAGTCGGATTACAACATTCTCCAGAGCAAAATCAACTGCATTACCCTCACTACAATATTCCGGAATATAGTCATCCGCATCTCCGTTAATTAGTTTTTCAATATTTTCTATGATCTGTTCTTTATCCATTGTCTTTCACCAGCCACATAAAACAAGCAGATTCCATTCTGATAATGGGTTTGCGTAAACTGTCATATATTATCTCATACTGCTTTTTTATCAAATCCAAAGATTCTGTTACTTTTATGCCATAGTAATTAGACTTTGCTTCATGCGTTGATAAAATCTGCTCTATCATTTCCCTCGCACCTGTTAAGTTCGATTCAGCCTTAAATTTATCGCCAGCCTCTTTCCTTGCAATCCTGCCTCCCTGAACAACGAGTTTCTCCCATTTTTCTTCGGGATAGTACGATTTAAACCAGTCAAGAATGGAACATCTATAACGTTTCGGAACTCTCAGGAATCCATTTTCAAACCCACGTCTTCCTAAATGCTCAATCTGATCACTCTGGTTAAAATACCCAGTCCGGGCAATTCTTCCGTGCTCACTTAATACAATTTTTAAGGGCACGTCATCATATGCAGGAAAGGCAATTGGAATAACCTGTATCGAGGTAGACAAATATTGTCTGAACAATCCTAATGAGTAAAGAGAGATGCCCTCATCCAACAGTATCCTCTCATTCGGCTCTACTGAAAATGTAAAAACAAATCCTTTCCACTCGACAGAAGACAACGCGGCAAAAGCAGCGGCCATTCCTTTGTAGGAATGCATCGCGTTCTCCGTTATGCAGTCAAATATTTCATCTCCTGGGGCATAGAAATGAATATAGTCATTTTTTATTGCCACTTCTCTGTCAAAAGAACCCTGGATTATCCTATTATTCTTAAATATTTTTTTCTGTTTTTCTTCCTCCACTCCTCTCTGTACTCTGATGGCAATCTCATTTTGCTTCTTGATTAGATAGCTATCCCAACTTGGCGGTATTAAAAACGAATTTTGCGCCGATCTGATAGAAAAATTATTCTCATCAAACGCCACAAGACCGCTATCCTTATTCTGATGCACCACACCAAAGCCTGCCAGAGACGCCCAACTCATCATAGTTTGGGCAAACAAATCATTCTCGTTAAACTGGTAGTTGGAGAGCAAACGCTCAAGCTGATTATATAACGGTCTATATCTCAAGGCTGCCGTATCAAAGATCTGCTCTCTTCGCACGGTCTCTCGCATCTGTCCGGCTTCTTTTATCAGTTCCGGGACAAGCCTGTACAAACCAAATTCAAAGTCAGTACAGATTGAATCAGCAATCTTATGATTTATATCATTCATAATTATCTCAAGTCCGCTTAAAGACTGCCCGAAAACATTCAAACCCTGATTCCACAGGTTAAACAATTGCTCTTCATAACTCTCCGTAGTGTGTATAACTACTGATGTAACGGGGATCTGAACATTTCTTCCCATACGGTCAAGCCGTCCGATTCGCTGTTCAATCGTATTAATATTCCAAGGCAAATCTATATGGATCACATAATCAGCAATCTGAAGGTTTCTTCCTTCACCCCCCGATTTATCGCAGATTAGTATTGTACATTTTGGATCAGACTGGAAACGGTAAATGTTGATTTCAGCCTCATCTTTATCCATTTCAATAGAAAAGCCCACCACCTCCTCCCCAAAAGCCTCATAAAGTACCCTGTAATACACATCGAAAGTCTCTATATGGTCTGTAAATACAACTGTTTTTTTATTATAAAGATTCGTTTCAATATAACTGACTATATTCACAAGACGAGACGGATGAGACTCCACGTCATCCAGAATCTCTGTCATCTTCTGTAATATGTCATCTTCGTCCTCCACCCATCTGTCTGCGCTTTTCCTTACATTCTCCGGAACAGATGCATTTTTTCCGTTTACTTCTTTTAATCTTGCCCTATATGCCCATGGCGAACTGAAAAAGGCCTCCAGCACTGGTTGAATCTCGCTTCCCACCCGTGCCGCGTCAATATTCTCCTGATTTTTAACAATCCATTCCTTTAGCGTTCTGTATGCCTCAAACTCGTAATAATTAACACTGTCTCCAAGCGGGTATGTAATTTCTTCTAAGTGTCTTTCGGCAAACTCCCCGTCTTCATCCTTAGGATAAACTCCAAGAATGGCTCTCCTTCCCCTTATGATGCTTCTTTCAATCTGGTAATTATCACAAATATAAGAAATGACCACCTGCATATCATACAGACCAAAGTCCTCTTTTCCCGTGTCTATAGAGGAAACCATTTTTTTCAAGGTATCATCCCCAATCAAGGACGAGAGATCATTCAGGACTTCTTCTAATTCCGTCAACTGATCCTGCACATCCTCATTCTCATGAGGATCCGCTTCATCTACCTCTGGAAGCACTTCGTTTTTGAAACTGTCAATATCATCAAGTAATGCATGTGTCAGCTGGGAAATTTGATTCTGTTTATCCACCAATCCCGTAAATTCATCTATATTAATCACGTCATAGATGGCTGGCTGAATCAATCTCAATAGTTTAAGATACTCTTCCCTGCGCTGCTGGATGGGAGTAGCGCTAAGCAGGATGATATTTTCTGCATTTATGCTTAAAGTATGTATCTTCTCATAGATCACCAAATTACTTATACAATTATGCACCTCGTCTACAATCACAAAATCCCATTTGGTTTTACAACCTGCGTCTTTTAAATCCTCCATGGTTTCGATCAAAAGGAAGTGACCGTTTTCATTCTCTCCTTCAAGGATTCCGAATTTAAATAATAGTTCCGTTTTCCATTGAGCCCTTAGCACTCTGGGAACTACAATCAATATATTCTTCCCTGCTTTATTGCTGAGAAAGATCTTTAATATGGAACACGCTTCTATCGTTTTGCCAAGACCGACTTCATCCGCAAGCATGTATCTGCATTTCTCAGACTGTAAGCATCGCATGATCGTATTAACCTGAAATGCCTTCAGATAAATCTTACAACCAGCCAATTCCTTAAAACCAAAGATTGAGTTGTCAAGTATATTCATTATATCCTTGACAATTTGCCTTCCAAGATACCAACATGGATTATGAAATTCGTATTTTGCAAGTTGATGAACAGGATTCGCTGCTCCGGAAAAAAAGGAAGCATTAAGTTTTTCCTCATTCACGCATAAATATTCCTTGCTGTCATCATCTTGAACATAATAGTCAAAGCTCTCATCTTCCCTGACTTTATATTCAACTATGGTAGCTGAATGAGATTCATATTTGACCTTTGAGCCCTTAAATAGACGACAATGATCTAACACCGCCAAAGGCGCCTCTTTTACCTCTTCAGGTATATATTCAAAAAACTTCTTATAGCCAAACGGGTCGGCAAACATTATGTGTGCCGTCTCATTAAACTCATTTACACTGACCACCTTCCCTGTTGCAAATATCCTTGGATTCTGTGGGTACTCACGGTCAACCGGACACCTGACAAAGACTCCTTTTTTTATCATCATAGTACCTCATCGTTTATTTTCGAATGCTTCTGAATACTTCCAGACAGATATCTTTGTCTGCACATTTATCGCATAAACTATTGCGCGATCTCCTATATTTATCCTGTTCCAAATTTTCTTCGCTCAATACACTGTCTACTTCTGCCTGTGTTGCATTTTTAAACACTTCTCTAAATGCTATATCAGCTGTTTTGCTATTTGGCAGGGAAAGAAAATTTTCACGTTTGACCATATAGTCAACTTCCCCGGCTTTAATATTTGTAAATTTTCCACAAAATACCGCATGCTGCTCAATATAATTCTCTGCCATATTTATCACATCTACCTTTTCAGACCGATTAAGGAAAGGAAAGTCATATGCCAACTCATCCATCTGTTCAATCAGATAATTTCGCACCATACTCTTTACATAAGTTTTCCCGGAAAACTCTTTCCGTGTTCTGTGTTCCAGCAAGACTATCAGATACCTCTTTAGCAGGAAGTCGTCTTTATATACTGACTTCCCTTCAATAATTGTTTCCAACAGAAAACGATATCTGCATAACCTGTATTTCATCAGATCATACTGTGAAAACTTCCTGTATATCGAATCTTTTACCTTGATATATCGGTCATTTTTCTTCCATGTATTTGGATCATCTAAACTGTACGGCACCGGATTAGCATTCAACACTTTGAGTAGATAGTACATTTCGTTTTCATGATCCGGAGCATTTTTTATGTAACTCAGTTTTATCTTGCATTTACTAAAAGCAAGCCCGTAGACCAGCGCATATCTTCTGAAATTCTTATACTCCATGCGTGATGTGACATAGACCTGATACTTCCAATCTACCGGAGCCTGCGCCACTTCAAAAAAATCCATATCAAGGGGCCACGAAAATTCATCTCCATGCGTGATACTCATATCGCAGTCGGACAGGCACGCAAAATGATAAACCACATCCTGCTCCTTATAGTTCTTTCTTAGAATATCTCCATCAATCTGTTCAAAATTCCTTGCGATCCAGTATGCACCTTTTCCCTCTGCCGGCACCTGCTGAAGATAGATCTGCATCGTCTCACGCAGACAATCAAAAGATGCCTTGGCCTCAACACCCTGAACCTCTTTCAAACGCTCCAGCACCCTCTGGACAATTTCCCTGAACTCAGAATCTATATCTTCTTTAGACAGCACCTCTTTAACCAATACATCTGAGACTTTATCATAAAACACTTTAAAGTCATTCTTCTGATCACTAAAATCCATGAAGAAAGTCTCTGCGATCTCATTTAATGCTGTTAAAGCTGTTATCAGTTCATCAATTTCATCAGGAGCAACATCAAAATATTCAATGCGGGAAAGTTCCTCCATTTCCGCAGAACCTGAATCCAGTTCTTCGATTCTTTCCTTTAACTCTTTAAGCTTTCTATTTATTCTTTTTATCGTTTTCTCATCTTGAAAATATAATTTGCATTTATCAAATATCGAGACAGCCTGTCCTATATTTGCTTCCGCAATAATACCGCAGGAAAGACACTCGTATATATCCTCGATATTCTTTATATTCATGCCTTTCGTTTCGTCATCCCATAAGTTAGTTATCGCAATAAAAAAATGTCCAATCGGATAATCGAGAAAGTTTCTTTCTCCAAACTGCTCTGGAAAGTAAATTTTCAAAATATCATTTACATTGCTGTTTGCTGCATAGATTTGCTCATCCATGTAATAAAGGGACGAACCCGCATAATTATGCTTCGCCCGCTCCACCTCAGCCTTTTCAAACTTTTTGGCAATATATCCCGCGAATTCCGTTTGATTATCAAACTCAGTTACCTCAATCCGCTCAGAATAATCAATTGTCGCCGTACTCCCGGCTATCATTGCCGCAATATTATCAGCGATACGGCTACCTTCAAACTCCTTACTATGATCATAGAAATTATGAGGCGATAAAATTATCTTACTCTCAAACCACGAGTACACATTCAGCCATGTTTGATATACATTTTTATAGTCCGGGACATAATTGAACAAGATGAATACATTTTTATATTTACTCAGAAGTTCTATGGTTTTCAGCATAATTGGAGAAAACTGATGTATTCCGTGAATTACAATAATGTCCCTTTTTACTCCTTCAAGTTTATCCCTGTAAATCTCTTTGCGCAACGCTTCCTCCATTGTCTCTGAAATGGCGGAATTAATTTCTTCATTGGTAAAATCGTTTTTAATCAGGAAATGCTTATTTCCATTTTTTCTCAATTCCCTGTAAATTTCAACCACACATTTTTGTTCATAGGTTAACGCAGCGTCCTGTATATGATCCGGATTCATATCAAGTTCAAACATGATCCTGATACTCTTTACAACATATGCACGGTTCCGCTTGAGAGATAATCTGACATCATCAATATCAATAGATTCATCAAGAATCTCATTAAAACTTATATATTCAATGAGGTTATCAACTGTAGCCCTCTGATTGATCTCCGTCACAGGACTTTCCCATTGATCATGCAGTTTATTAACAAACCGCGTAATCGTTGTGAGTTTTCCCTCAAAAAAGTCGCTGTATTGGTCACACAAACCACTTGCCAAAGTCTGCGATGCGCACAAATGGAAACCGTTTTTAATTAACGCCCAATACGGTTCCTTATGTAATCTATAAGGATTGCTATATGTGTAAATGACTATTGCCATGAGTCACTCACCTCCAGATACCGGCCCCAACTGTTTTCAATATCATTATCAACATCCCTAAACCACACAACATTCCGGATTGCTCTGGTTAACGCGACATACAGGACTCTTGATTCTTCCCGCATCTTCTCGCTGACTTCCGTTTTTTCATCAAATCCACTGCTATAATCAAATCCTGTTTTATCAAAAGAAAGTCCATAAAAAACCTTACCATCAACAATGTTTACATTTAAGTCACCGATCCTGATATTGGAGATATCTTCACCGGTAAACGGAATAATCACCGTACCGTATTCAAGCCCTTTTGATTTATGGATCGTCGTACATATTACTTGTATCTCATCAGATTGAACCGTCCTATTGCGTGAGGCTTCTTCCTGATAGGTCGTAATATTGATTTTAAGGAACTTGTATATTTTATTGATAGTAAGATATTCCCGAGAATACCTTCTGGTAATCTTCTCAATCAGACATTCGTAGTTTTCCCTGTATTCCCTTCTTTCGATTTCTCCACAGCAATGTGTCCAAGGCTTTGTCGCCTCATAAATATCGCGCAGAATCACCAATACAGGTCTTGACTCAAAGTCTGATACAATCTGTTTCCAAGCCTTTCCTGTATGCAACATAAAATACTCATCCAACAGCCTGATTAATTCTTTCGTTTTATTTACTTCTGTATATCCTGATATTTTAGCAAGGTTGACACCCAGATCCACATAATTTGACCTTAAAAGACTGGTTAAATAAATCTTATTGCGTGGATGAGTAATTGCCATAACAAGCTTATACAAATCCATAGTGGACGGCAATCTGTATAAATCTCCACCTTCAGTAACCTTAACAGTGACCCCGGCTTTTTCAGCTTCCTCCAAAATTTTATTGATCTGCCAGTTATAACGAACGAGAATTGCAACCTTCTTTTCTTCCGCTGAAAGTCCATTGGATTTACTGATAACTTCAAGCTTACTAAGTTGATTGTTTATCTCTTTAAAGAGAGCATCAAACATGCCTTCTTTATTCTTGCCATGCACATCAACTTTCTTAATCAAATGCCCCTCATCGTATTCCTTTATAACTCTGCTTTTGAGTCTATCCCGTGTTTCCTCATACGGGAGAAGCCCATCACTGCCCAGACCGGCAAATATATAATGGAACCTGTCCAGCAATCTTCCATCTGTACGATAGTTGTGATTAAGTGTATACTCTTTCCAACTACCAATACCAACTGTTCCTAAAACTTTGTCAAAGGCACTCAGTGTAGCACCTCTAAACCGATAAATACTCTGCTTAAGGTCTCCAACTACAAACAGCCTACAATTGTCCAGGAATAATTTTTGTAAGCCTGTTATAGTTTCAATCTGCACATCGTCCGTGTCCTGAAACTCATCCACAAAAACATACTTATATCTGGTTCCCTGACTCATCAACATGCCGGAACCAACAAGATCATGAATCTGAATCATACATTCCTTAAGACTCATCAGGTTATTCTGTTTAAGCTGCAGAGCGTACTGCATTTCCGCCCTCATAATCACTCGTTCAATCAACTCGTTGAAATAGGGCATACTCGCAGGCGGGTTACCGAAATCATTGATGGAAAGGTTCTTTATATCAACGCTACGATCATACAGTTTATCACAAAAAGAAATCAGTAATTCTTCAAGTTTATATGTCGGCATAATAAGCTGACGTACAAAATCAGGATTCTCTTCATCCTTGTCCAGAAGATACTCATTCAAATACTGATGATAAAGCTGCTGCCTGTTATATGTTTCATTTGTAATCTGACTATCATAGCCCAACCCTATTCTCATGCAGTCTTTCTGGAGCAAAGAAATCGAAAACTTATGGATTGTGGAAATCTGGATTTGACTCATTTCTTCGATCAGATGCATAAATTTCTCATTTGAAGTGAGAATAAAATAGTTCATAAACATATTCTTCAATCTGCTTTTCATGTTCACTGCAGCATCTTTGGTAAACGTTATCATCGCGATCTCACCTGAGATATCCACAACCGCATCCGCAATTTTATTACATAGGTATGCCACGCGGGACACCATTGAGTATGTCTTTCCGGTGCCTGCACCCGCCGTAATCAATATATTCTCATTTGTCGGCGCGTGTTCTATCTCATATTGTTGGAAATTAAAGCCCGTTTTTTCAGAAAGCTTTTTAAGTATTTCTCCTTCTTCTTTGGAAAAAATGCCCTCCTCAATTAACAGATCGTCCTGCACATATGTCCCCAAATCAGAAACCGCTTCTATTTCACAATTAAAGATACTATATCTATCCTTAATTTTACTTCTCGCCACAATTTGATCATTTTCGGATCTCAAAGCGCCGATAACAAGATTGCTTTTATCCGGCCAGATCCCTCTCCTTATAAAGCCCGCTTCAAGTTCTTCCACTATTTTCAAAAGAGCCTCTCTTGACGAAACGAAAACTATCTCTTTTATGCCTCTGAAATATTCCTCCGCAATTTTCTCAGCGTATTCATCATGAAAATCTCCCTTGTATATTCTGAGCCTTGAATATCCGGGATTTAGCAATTGCCGTTCTTCCTTCAGGTCATAGTTAGGCTCAAAATGATGACGTATTAAAGCAAACTTTTTAGCATCAAGGTCATCATGCTTTGCCCCTTTATCAATGGTATACCTTTCATTAATCTTCTGAAATAACTGTAACGGATCCGACAGTTCCTCCTCAAAAAATGTTTCATTTACTTCCGATACCACATTGAGGCCTTTCGAAAAGTATTCATCTTCAGATATAAACGGATAACAGACAAAGCTCATTACTAAAGGATCCATTCCCAGTTCCCGCTGGATTTTCTTCCGCAAATCAAAGCGATATCCCCTGGCCTGTCCTCGCGGACTATCTTCTGGATTCTCTACTCCAGCCAAAATAATTGTATTGGAATCTATCACAGTCAATATACCGTCAGGATTCCACCCTTTTACTTCAACAATAAATAGCCCCATATTAGGTACCATAACGCAAAAGTCATATTCACGCCCGTTCACACTTCTTGTGTTATAGACAACCCAATCAGATGGAAGATTCTTGGAAAAGGCGTGCCAAACTTTCCTTTCACCTTCATATTGGGGTTCTTTGTCAACCATCTTTGCCATAAAGTACACCTCATCTTAATCACTGATAGCACTTTCCCACTATTCACCCGCGCATCTAACCCATGGCATTGAAAAAAATCCCACATTCTTCCAATCTTTATGAGCAACGATAACATTCTCAGGATTCTTTATCCAACTCTACAGAGTCATTGTCCTGACTCCCAGATAAATAGCAGTTTCATCCAGACTAATATAGCTTTCCCGATTATTCATACATGCGTTGTTTCTCTTTGCACGAAATACAAACAGACCGTTCTTACTTTATATCATCATGATAGCATAGAAACCGGGTTTCCACAATTAGCTTATTAACAAAAAAACAGGACAAATCATTGCAAGCCCTGATTTTGCTTGTCTTAACTGACTTGTCCCTACTTAAATGTCATTATTAACGGATGTACGGAAACTACCCGTCCTTCCCGTCTTCCTGCAGCAATCTTCCCAGCCCCCGCAGCCCCACAAAAAGCAGCCCGCCCAGAAGCGCTCCCAGCGTATTCGTGACGATATCGTCCAGCTGAAAAAAACCTCTGCCCGTCAAAAGCTGCACGGTTTCGATCCCCAGGCTGGTTGCCGCCCCCAAAAGCGCTGCCCTGCGGATTCCCCCCGTCCGGGGAAAATTCCAACAATAAAGAAAGCCATAAGGAATGAACAGCAGGACATTCTCTATGACAAAAGCATTGTTCCGGTTATTGATTCCCCAGGTAGAAAATAATCTCAGATCGATCCTTCCCGATCCGCTCCCGTTCTCCCTGGAGAGGAAAGTGATGACTCCCAGCACCGCGAGATAGATCCCGAAAATCACCGCCGGAGGCCAGGGCAGAGGCTCTTTTCCCTCTTTCCTGCGCCGCCGGTTTAAAAGCCCTGTCGCGGCGCAGGCCCCGGGGACCCCGATCGCCAGTCCCGCCGGAAGATAGCGCAGCGACAGCGACAGATCACGATAGATATATTCCAGCATTCATTACTCCTGTATTTCTTTTTCCGTCTGCAGAGTCTTTTCCCGATAGCTGTCCCAGCGCTGTCCGGCGTACTCCCATCTGTCTTTTTCCGCAAACAGTCTGTCGTTCATCCATGCGACAGCGTCCGTCACTCCGTCCTCATCGAAGGAAAACTCCCGGCTTTCCTTTTCCTCGTCGGGTGTGGTCACAAAGTTAAAGGGTTCCGGCCACACAGTACAGCGGAGTACCTTTTCGCCCTCCGCTCCCTGCGCGCCCTCCAGGCGGTATCGCATCCCTTCATGGCAGCCTGTAAATTCCGTTTTTTTCAAATATTCCATAGAAAGAATATCTTCTCTGTTGATCATACTATACTCCAACCGCAGGCGCTTTTCCAAATGCGTCCTGTTCTTTTCAGTATATACTAATATTCTGTCCCTTTCAAGGAAATTTCATGTGGATTTTACAAAACCGCGCTTCAGGCTATGTCTTAAATATGCATGCTCATTTCCTTTTTCAGCTGTCTCATGATCTTCTTCTCCAGTCTGGAAATATAGGACTGGGAAATTCCCAGCAGGGAAGCCACTTCCTTCTGCGTCATTTCCCGCCCTTCTCTGTTCCCGAGGCCGAATCTCATATTGATAATCATCCGCTCTCTGTCGGAGAGCTTGCTGATCGCTCCAAGCAAAAGCTTGCGTTCCACCTCATTCTCGATATCCCGGTAAATCACGTCCTCGTCCGTCCCCAGAATATCCGAAAGCAGAAGTTCGTTTCCGTCCCAGTCCACATTCAGAGGCTCATCCAGCGAAACCTCCTGTTTATGTCTGCTGTTTCGCCGCAGATACATCAATATCTCGTTTTCAATGCATCGGGACGCATAAGTGGCAAGCTTGATGTTTCTCTCTGGTTTGAAGGTGTTGATGGATTTTATCAGCCCGATGGTTCCGATGGAGATCAGATCCTCCACTCCCACGCCGGTATTGTCAAACTTCTTCGCTATGTAGACCACCAGCCGCAGATTGTGTTCGATCAGGATTGCCTTTGCCTCCGCGTCGTCCTCTGTCCCCAGATCGTTTATCACCTGGCTTTCCTGCTCCATCTCCAGCGGCGGCGGCAGCACCTCCGCCCCGCCGATATAGTGAATCTCTCCCTTTTTGCGCAGGAAAATGCTTTCCCTGCGGATAATCTTAAACTGCATCTTTCCCGGTATTGCTATTTTCAGAATCATACATCCTCACATTCTGCCCTTTTTCGGACTTTCCCCGTTTTTTCTCCTGCAGGAGACAGGGGTTAATAATCATTTTTACGGAATCATTCCCGGCGTCATCGGCGTTTGAAATGCGCTCGGGGCTTGCCGCGACATAGATGTCACGGAACACCTTGCGCATACCGTCTATCTCCAGCGAAAGCTCCGGCAGCAGATATCCTGCGAGAATCCCTCTTTTCTTTCCGATGCTGTGGTAGGGGATCGCCCTGAATCCCTGCCTTTCCTTCCCCAACAGGCTGCAGAGGATCTCCTGCTCCACGACAGACACGGGCCTGCCGCTGACCGGCTCCGTAAGACTGTTGCCGGAATCGATCAGCGCGCATACCGTCATTTCCTCCTCCCCGCATCGCAGCGTGGCCCTGCAGATACATTCGCCGCCTTCCCGCCGCCGGAAGCACCGTCCCAAGAACAGGAACAGTACGCCTCCCAGCCCCAGGATACCAAACACGCCTGTCAGCATTCCCCCCGCGGCCTTCAGGCGGCGGGTCAGAAAAAGCAATGCTCCGCCAAAGCAGAAGGAATAAAACAGCATCTTTTCCAGGATCTTAAGAAAGTTTCTCAACCCCCTGACAGGAAAAGTGATAAGAAGCATTCCCAACGCGCCGCCGGCTCCGAGCAGCAGCTTGAAAACGACAGGGCCGCCGATCAGAAAGAGAAGCAGATAACCTCCGCTGCCGAGGGCAGCTCCCATTAACAAACGTCCCGGCGTGGCAGTGCCGAGCGTGCTCCGGTTCACCAACATCAGTATGTAGAGGTTCATCACAAAGTTGACCAGAAACAGACTGTCAACATACAACTCATAACGCATGGGCATCATCCTTTTCCTGTTCATTATAAAGGGAATGCGCCATGGAATTTGTCAAAAGGGGGAGGAAAAAGAAGTGATTTATTCGACAAAAAAAGCGCCTGACAGCGCTTTTTTTAAATCGTTTTCATTTTTTCAGAAGGAAATCCGGAATCTTTAACGTCTTTTCCTCAACGGAGCTTCTGATATCCACCGGCTTCTGGATTCCCATTCCCTGAACGGGCCTTGTACCCGGCTGTGCGGTTCCGGGCTGTAATCCCGCTCCCGTCTGATAACCCATTCCCTTCATGGAATTAGGCGTGATGTGGGATGTCGGCTGTCTGTAAGCCGATCCTGCTCCCAGTCTGGTCTGAACAGGCGCGGTAGCCGCCGCATCCTCCAGCCCTGTGGCGATCACCGTGATGGAGCAGCTGTCTGACTTTGTCGCATCGTACATAGCGCCGAAAATAATGTTTACATCCTCGCCGGCCAGATTCTGCACATAGCTCGCCGCATCGCTGGCATCCGCCAATGTAATGTCGCCAGACACGTTGATAATGACGTGTGACGCGCCGGTGATCGTAGTCTCAAGCAGGGGACTCTCCACGGCCATCTTCACCGCCTCAAGAGCCTTGTCGTCTCCCTTTCCTTCGCCGATTCCGATATGTGCGATACCCTTGTCCTTCATGACGGTCTGTACATCCGCAAAGTCAAGGTTAATCACGGCGGGCACATTGATCAGATCCGTAATTCCCTGTACGGCCTGCTGAAGCACCTCATCCGCTTTCTTAAGCGCCTCAGGCATCGTCGTACGCCTGTCCACAATCTCAAGAAGCTTGTCGTTGGGGATCACGATCAGGGTATCTACATTTTCCTTGATGCGCTCGATCCCGCTGATCGCATTGATCATACGCGCCTTCGCCTCAAACCGAAAAGGCTTCGTCACAACGCCGACCGTCAGGATCCCCATCTCCTTGGCCAGTCTGGCCACCACCGGGGCCGCGCCGGTTCCCGTTCCGCCGCCCATCCCGCAGGTGACAAAAACCATATCCGCGCCTTTTAACGCCGTGGAAATCTCTTCCGCGCTTTCCTCCGCGGCCTTTTCGCCCACCTCCGGCTTTGCTCCCGCTCCCAGTCCTTTCGTCAGCTTTTCACCGATCTGAAGAAGTCTGGGCGCCTTGCAGAGCTGCAGAGCCTGTTTATCGGTATTGACGCCGATAAAGTCCACTCCGTCAATCTGTTCGTCAACCATTCTATTTACAGCGTTATTACCTGCGCCGCCCACACCGACCACAATGATCTTGGCCGCAGATTCAGCGTTGTTCGTCTTAATCTCAAGCAAGGCCACATCCTCCTTTAACCACACCTTTTCAATCTAAACTCCATATAGTCTATCATATAATTATTTTTTGAATTTAGCAACTGTTTTCTGAAAAACTTTAGTCAGGCTTAAACGTATATTTTTCATCCAGACTCAGCATCTGAATCGTCCCGCTTCTTCCCTCCAGCGACGCAAGCAGCTCCGGCAGGACCATCAGCTTGTCCTCCAGCGCGGACGAATCGCTCCCCAGCGCAGCCCTGACCTGTCCGAAATAGACGGTAATCTCGCCGCTGCCGCTGAAGTGGATCTTTTCCGCATTCAACTCATACTTGCCCAAAAGCTTCGTGATATTCAAAATACTGTTGAAGATTCCCGCATCCTGCACCGGCAGCTGTTCTCCCACCACCACATGATCGAACACAAGCCCCGTAATCTGCGGCACTCCCATCGTCCGGATACCGGAATTTTCCACCACATAACCGTCCTTGTCAAAATACAGATAGGTATCCATATACTTGATATATCCCGTCAGTACCTTCTCATAGACGATAATTTTGATCGTATCCGGCGCGAGGATATTCACATCCATCACATCCACAAACGGAACGTTTTCCACCCCCTTGTTCCTGTATTTCAGGGAAAGATACAGGGAATTGTCCCCCAGCACGCCGTCCATAACGATATCCTTTATCTCTTCCTCCGAATAATGTACATTACCTTCCACATACACGGTTTTTACCGTGTATGTGGTTCTGATATAGGTATATCCCCCCAGCGCCGCTGCCGCCAGAACGGCGAACGTCAGAAAAAGGATGCCTGCTTTTTTTCTTCTAAACACTTATGATCCTCGCTCCCAGTTCTCTGAAATCCCTGCAGATATTTTCATATCCGCGGTAGATATAGGGACATCCCGTCACGGTTGTCTTCCCCCGCGCCATCAGCCCTGCCGTCACCAGCGCAGCGCCGCCCCTGAGCTCCTTTGCCTCCACTCTGCTTCCGTGCAGGGCGTCAACCCCTCTCACCAGGACATGCCGCACGTCCGTCTGCTCGATGTCCGCTCCCATCCGGCGCAGCTCCTCCACAATCCGAAACCTGTCCTCGAATATCGTTTCCTCTATCTGCGTGACGCCGTCCCCGACCGTCTCCACCGCCAATGCCATGGACTGAAGATCCGTGGGAAACCCCGGGTACGGCGCAGTCCGGATGCATCCCGCAGCGCTTGGCCTGGCCGGCCCCTGCACATAGATTCCCTGCTCCGAAAAACAGAAATGCGCTCCCATGCGCCCGGCCGTCTCCATCACCGCGGTCATCTCCTCCCGCGGCGCTCTTTCCAGAAGCACGCTTCCTCCCGTCCCCACACAGGCCAGCAGATATGTCCCCGCCACAATCCTGTCCGCGGGAACCGTATACTCCGTGCCGCAAAGCCTCTTTCCTCCCCGCACCGAGATCCTTCCGGTTCCTTCTCCTTCGATCTCCGCCCCGCAGTTTTTCAGGTATCCGCACAGCGCCGTAATCTCCGGCTCCCTTGCCGCGCCCTCTAAAAGCGTGTCTCCCTCCGCCATGACCGCCGCAAGAATCACATTTTCCGTGACCCCTACGCTGGGCACGGGCAGCGCAATCGACGCGCCGTGAAGCCCGTCCGCAGCGGCCTTAAGCATTCCGCCGTCCCGGCCAAACCTGGCTCCCATCTGTTCCAACGCAGCCAGGTGCAGATCGATAGGGCGGGCCCCGATAACGCAGCCGCCCGGATGCTCCATCACAACCTCGCCGCAGCGTCCCAGCATAGCGCCCAGCAGGTACATGGAAGAGCGCATTCCCCGCACAGCCTCCGAACGCATCTTCTCTCTTCTCACATGAGAGGAATCCACCGTTATCCCGTTATCCTGCCAGCTTACGGTACAGCCCAGACTCTGCAGCAGGCTGACCATAGCATAGACATCCGCGATCCTGGGACAATTCCGCAAAAGAGAGGTTTCACCCGTGAGCAGGGCCGCTGCCAATATCGGAAGGGCCGCATTTTTCGACCCCTGAATACAAACCTTTCCCTGCAGGGCGACTCCGCCCTGTATACTGATTGAATCCATATGCCTCTGCCTGGAATAAGATTACTATATCCTATGAAACAGAGCTTTTCCGCGTACCTTGTTTTTACAATTCCTTCAGCTGGATCCGTTTGGCTACGCTTAAGACCAGACCGATCTCTATCAGCAGAAACATGACCGACGACCCTCCGTAACTGATAAACGGGAGCGATATCCCGGTGTTCGGTATCGTGTTCGTCACGACGGCGATATTCAGAATCGCCTGGATGGCGATGTGTCCCATCACTCCCACCACCAGCATGGCCCCGAACAGATCCGGCGCGTTGTTGGCAATCACCATCATTCTCCAGAGAAGCATGATAAACATGAGAATGATGGCTACGGCGCCAAACAGACCCAGCTCCTCGCAGATAATGGAAAAAATCATATCGTTCTGGGCCTCCGGCAGAAAGCTGAGCTTCTGCATGCTGCGGCCCAGCCCCTTGCCCCACACTCCTCCGCTGGCGATGGCGTACAGAGCCTGCAGGGTCTGGAAGCCCTTATCCTGCGCCTGGCTCTCCGGATCCAGCCAGGCAGCGATGCGTTCGCTTCGGAATCCGCCCAGCTCTCCCCCGGAGGATACGATCAGAAAGACCAGAACCGACACCGCCGCCACGCCGCAAAGTCCCATAATCACGAATTTTTTGTAATCGGGACTTGCCACGAACACCATTAAAACCGAAATCCCCAGAATGATGATGGCGGAGCTCAAATTCTTTGTAATCAGGTATACCTCCAAAACGATCGGCATGGGAAGCAGCACCATAAACAGAAAGCCCTTCATGGTACGGACGCCTTTGCCGATCTTACAGACCATCACCGCCAAAAACAGGATCATCCCCAGCTTCGCCACCTCCGCCGGCTGCAGGTTTAAACCGAGAACCGGAATCTTGATCCAGCGATAGGCCCCGTGGGATTTGACCCCCAAAGACGTCTTCACCAGCGGGATCAATGCCGCGGATATAATATAGCCCAGCACATAAAACCGCTCCCAGAAATGGTAGGGGATGTTCGCCACAAAAATCATAAGCACAAGTCCTATGACGATGGCGATCAGCTGCTTTCTCAGGTAATACGCCGCATCCTTGAAGTCCTGAAACGCCTCGTAGGAGCTGGCCGAATAAATCATGATCAGGCCGAACCCCAGCAGAAACAGCACGATAAACAGAAGACTATAGTCAAAGAAGTATTCTGATTGTTCTTTTCTTTTCCGCCTTGTAGCTCTCTGTGTCGCCATAATACTCCTTAATCTTCCAGACTCCTGACATATTCCTTAAAAAGCTGCCCCCGCACCTCATAGTTCGGAAACATTCCCCAGCTGGCGCAGGCCGGGGATAGCAGCACCGCGTCCCCGGGCTCCGCCAGCTTTGTACAAAGCTTCAGGCACTCCTCATAAGTATCCGCGAAACGGATCCGGTCAAAGCCGTGTTTTCTGGCGCATTCCGCGATCTTTTCCCTGGTCTGCCCGATCAGCACCAGCCACTTCACTTTGCCGTCAAAGCTCTCGATCCACCCGTCGTATTCGCTCTGCTTATCGTACCCGCCCCCGATGAGGACCGTCGGTTTGCTCATGGCGCGTATTCCCTGGATCGCCGCATCCGGGTTGGTTCCCTTGGAATCGTTGTAATAATCCACGCCCGCCTTTGTATCCACATATTCAATCCTGTGCTCCACCGCGCGGAACTCGCGGATTACGGAGCATATCGTATCCGT
Source organism: bacterium (assembly GCA_023664305.1). Lineage (GTDB taxonomy): Bacteria > Bacillota > Clostridia > Lachnospirales > Lachnospiraceae > Acetatifactor. The sequence goes on from JAMPFT010000001.1 coordinate 413,506, forward strand.
CGGCACCCCCATGGCTTCCGCCACCGCCACGGCGGCCATCACGTTTTCCACATTGCACATGCCCACAAGTCTCATGTCCTTCCGGATATCCAGTATCTCCTCCGTCCGCCCGGCCGTGCTTCTGACAATTTTTTCCCCCCGCAGCCAATAGCCCGTCTTCAGCTCGCAGGCGGTCGAAAAAAACACTACCCTGGCAGGGCATCTTTCTGCGAAAGCTCTCGTATATCCGTTGTCGTAATTCAGGACGCACACGTCATCCTTCGTCTGGTTTTTCGCGATAGCTTCCTTGGCCACCACATAGGCCTCCATCGTGTGATGCCTGTTCAGATGGTCTGGCGTAATGTTTAAGATCGCCGACACTGCCGGGTGGAAATCCCGTATGGTCTCCAGCTGGAAGGAACTGATTTCTCCGACCGTCACTGTCTCCGAATCCGTCTTCAGACATTCTGAGGTATAGGGATCTCCGATATTTCCCACCACATACACGTTTTCTTCCCCTAAGTGGGCTTTCATGATCTCGCCCACAAGAGTGGTCGTGGTCGTCTTTCCGTTGGTGCCGGTGATCGCCGCCACCCGGCCCTTTTCCTCCCTGTAGCCCAGCTCGATCTCGCCTATGATCTCTACTCCCTTTTCCCGAAGCATATTCACGAGCGGAATATCCACCGGCACCCCGGGGCTTAAGACCGCCGTCCCCACACTGTCTGCAACGTCCTGCGGAAGCTCTCCCGCAATACAGTACACGGCGCTGTCCGGCGCAAGCTTTGCCCTTATTTTATCCGCCGACATGTTTTTGTCGCTGTCATACAGCACGACATTCTTTCCCAGATACTCCAACAGGGCCGCCGAACCGATTCCGCTGATCCCCGAACCTACCACAAGATAATTTTCTGACAATCCCGTTTCCTTCTTTCTTCTATTCATGATGCGTCCGTTCACAGAGCCAGAAGCCCCACCAGGCACATGACCGCCGTAACGATTGTAAACAGCGCCGTTATCCTGGTCTCGGACCAGCCGCACAACTCAAAGTGATGATGCAGAGGCGCCATTCGAAACAGCCGCTTTCCGCCGGTCGCCTTAAAATACGCTACCTGCAGAATCACGGATAACACCTCCGCCAGATAAATAATTCCTACAATGGCGATGAAAAGCGGCATCTGGAGCACATAACCGCACGCCGCCACGAATCCGCCCAGCGCAAGCGATCCCGTATCTCCCATAAATACAGCCGCAGGATATACATTAAAGAGAAGGAATCCCAAAAGAGCGCCCGCCGCCGCGCAGGCTGCCGGTTCTATCCCGCTTCCCTCGCCGATCGCCACCGCGGCAAAAAAGACCGCGACCATCAGGGTGACGCTTCCCGCCAGTCCGTCCAGACCGTCCGTAAAATTCACGCCGTTTACCGTCCCCAGCACGACAAAGAAAAGGAAGGGCAGATTCCAGATCCCGAAATCCAGAAAAAAGTTTTCCGTAAAGGGCACCCGCATGGCCAAAGACACATCCGTAAAACGGAGCAGATACCAGACGAAAACTCCCGTGACGGCAATCTGCCCGATAAGCTTCTGAAACGGCGTCAGGCCCATGGAGCGCCTGCAGACCACCTTTATGTAATCGTCCAGAAAGCCGATCAGCCCAAAGCCCGCCGTAAGAAGCAGGATCGGCGCGGTTTTGGGATAATCCTTTAAGAAAATAACCGTCGTTGCCACAATCCCCAGCAGGATCAGCACTCCTCCCATGGTGGGCGTCCCGTTCTTTTTCAGGTGCGCCGCCGGGCCGTCCTCTCTCACCGTCTGGCCGAATTTCAGCCTTTTAAGCCACGGAATTACCACGGGACCGAGAAGCGAGCTTATGCCGAAAGAAATCAGCGCCGCCAAAATACATACCTTACTCATTCCTGCTCCTCTCCTTGATTATACCCCATTATCCCCAAATACGGAAGAATATTTTCAAAAAGCTGTCGGACGATGGGAGCCGCCACCTGTCCGCCGTAATAGACTCCCTGAGGATTGTGTACAATGGCAAGAGCGATCACCTGAGGATCGTCTGCGGGCGCAAACCCTATATAGGAGGCGATATATCTGCCGCTTCCCCTGGGCAGCGTCTGGCTGGTCGCTGTCTTCCCGCCGATTCGGAAGCCTGCGATACTGCCGTTTTTCCCGGTTCCCTCCGACACCACCATCTCCAGGATCTCCCGCATCTTCCCGCTGGTCTCCTCCGACACGATTCCCTCTCTCACCGGATACTCAAACACCTCCAGGACATTTCCGTCGGCGTCGAGCGTCTTCACGCCAAAGTGCGGCGTAATCCGGTTTCCCCCGTTTACGATGGAGGACGCCGTAGTGATCAGCTGAATCGGCGTAATCTGGAAAGACTGTCCGAACGCCACCGTGGCCAACTCCACATTCCCCATATTCTCCTTTTTATGCATAATGGTTCCCGCCTCGCCGGGCAGATCGATCCCCGTCTTTTCCTTCAGGCCAAAATGCTCAAAATACTCGTAATAGCTGTCGATTCCCAGCCGCAGGCCCACGGAAATCAGCGCCGGATTGCAGGAGTTCATCATACAGTGCGTGAAATCCTGCGTCCCGTGTCCCGCCGTCTTGTGACAGCGGATTTTCCTGTCGTCCACCACGATAAAGCCCGGACAGTTAAAGGTGCTCTGAGGCGTGATTGCTCCCTCCTCCAGTCCTGCCGCCGCGGTGATGATCTTAAAGGTGGAGCCCGGCTCATAGGTATCGTTGATACAGCCGTTTCTCCAGATACTGTTTAAAAGGTTCTGCTTTTCCTCCTCGGAAAGTTCGTCCGGCGTCCCCTCCGGCAGCTCATAGGGGTTGTTCAGGTCAAATTCCGGCACATCCACCATGGCGTAAATCTCGCCGTTTTGAGGGTTCATCACCAGAATGGAAACACTGTCCGCTTCCTTTGTGGCCATGGCCTGGCCTGCCAGCTGTGTGGCATAGGACTGGATATTCATGTCGATGCTGATGCTCAGATCGCTGCCGCTCACCGGCTCAAGCCTTCGCTCCCCGGCGGCTTCCACCTCGATCCCCTTCGCGTCCGTCACCGTGAGGATCTTTCCGTCAACTCCCTTCAGATACTCTTCGTATATAACCTCCAAGCCCAGGATCCCCTGATTGTCTCCCCCGGTAAATCCCAACACCTTGCTTGCCAGATCGCCGTAGGGGTAATAGCGCTTATAGTCTTCGTCCACCTTTACTCCCGCCAGGTCATACTCCCGGATCCTGTCTCCCACCGCCTTATCCACATTGCTTCGGATCCGTTCCATGGACGAGTACTTTTCCACCCGCTTTCTCACATATTCCTCGGACAGGGAAAGCTCTCTGCACAAAACCTCCACCACCTGATCCGGATTTTCAATCTGATTATGTATCACGGACACGGTACAGACCGACTTGTTGTCGGCCAGTACGACGCCGTTGCGGTCTGTTATCTTCCCTCTCGCCGCCTTAATGTTCCTTTCCCTCTCATGAAGATCGGTGGCCTGGGCGGAATAATGATCGGCTTCCCATATGTAAAGGTAGATCAGTCTTCCGAACAGAAAGACCAAAATCCCCGCGCATCCGAGAAAAATCGTCAGGATCTTCTTCCTGTGAAAAAGCTTATTGTTGTCCGTCAACATAAAAACCTCATAAAAAAGGTGTTTCTATACTTTATTCCCCTTTTTATGAGGTTATGAGTTTCTTTAGTTTATGTTGGGATTCACCGGCCCGTTTACGCCCAACACCGTTTCCTCTCCCTCGATCAGAGCTCCGTCCTGAGGGTCGTATCGGTCCCCGGTCTCCGGGTTCACCCGGTAACCGGTCTCCGGATCCACCGGATAACTCATCCAGGCCGTCGGACTCCCTTCCGTCCCGGCCGCCCCCTGCTCCGTCCCGGTTCCGGACTGTGCCGCATACTGGCTTGTAATCGCCAGCTGCCGCTCCTCCAGCTCCGCGACCTCCGCCTCGCTTAACGGCTCCGTCATGAAGATATTCAGGTACGGCAGAAGCTCCGTCAGAATATTGCGCACAATGCCTGTGGCAAACCTGGCGTTGCCCTGCTTTTCCGCGTTGGGCCGATCCACCACCACATAGATGGCAATCTGCGGATCGTCCGCAGGCGCATAACCCATAAAGGAGACCACATGCTCCGTCTCGGATCTCTTGTGTGTGTTCTGGTCAATGGTCTCAGCCGTCCCTGTCTTCCCGCCGATCATGTATCCCGCGGGTCTCGCGGTGGTTCCCGTCCCGTACTCCACTACCGCCCTGCAATACTGTCTGATGTACTCGGAGGTCGTCTCGGAGACCGTCTGCTTCAGCAGTCTGGGCTCGATGCTCTCCACCACGGCGCCGTTTGCGTTCGTCACCTTATCCACCATGTGCGGCTCATAATAGTATCCTCCGTTGATCAACGAGCTGAAAGCCGTGATCATCTGGATCATGGTGGAGTTAAAGTTTTGCCCGAAGCTGTTGGTGGCAAGATCCGTAGGCCCCATGCTCTGCGCGCTGTAGATCAAAGACGCCGTTCTTGCCTCCCCCGCCAGATCCACGTTTGTCTTAAGGCCGAAATTGAAAATATTCTGGTATTCGCAGAAATCGTCCGCCCCCAAAAGAGCGGCGATCCGCATCATGGACACATTACAGGACTTTGCCACCGCGCGCTCCAGCGTAAGGGTTCCCCTTGTCGAATCGTGGCACTTGATTTCGTAACCGCCGATTTCCAGCATTCCGTTACACTCAAAGGTGCTTCCCGGCGCAATGGCCCCCTTCTCCAGCGCAGCCGCCACGGTGAAGGGCTTTGCCACGGAGCCGGGCTCATAGGTGCCGGTGATACAGTAGTTCTTCCACAGGTTGTTCAGATTCAGATACAGCTGCTCCTCGTCCATAGCGTCCAGCGCCGCCTGATCGATCGTCTTTCCGGTTTTCCGGACTTCAAAATAGCCGTTGGCGTTGGTAATCTGCTCCACCATCATGGAGCCGATCAGGCTCTGGGGATTCCGCACATCGTTCAGATCGTATCCGGGCGCGCTGGCCATGGCAAGGATTTCTCCCGTGTCTATCCACTGAATGATACATCCCACATTTTCCGCACCGTTCCCGGTATGCGCTTCGTTCCTGTGCTCCTCCATAAACCGGTTCAGATATTTTTCCACGATCATCTGAGCGTTCAGATCGATCGTGCTGTGGATGCTGTAACCGTCCACGGCGGACTTTATCGTTCTCTCCAGCTCCAGGTCGTCGTTCAGATAACCGTACTCCCTGCCGTTGATCCCGTTTAACACGTCATTGTAATATTCTTCCAGCCCGTAGGCTCCCTGTCCGTCCGAGCTGGTAAACCCTATCGCATCCGCCGCCAGAGAACCGTACGGATAAACTCTCTTGTATTCCTCCTCAAACCATACGCCCTGAATGTTCTTATCTTCCTGCTGAGCGGCAAGGAACCCGCTGATCTGCTCGTAACTGAGCCGCTTCAACGGCACATACCAGGAAGACGTCTTGTGAGATGCCACATACTGCCGTATCGCGGACATATCCAGATCAAAATTCTGTCCCAGGGCCGCAAGCGTCGGCTCCAGATAAGGCGTTTTTCCGCTCAGCTCCGCGTTCATAACCTTGGCGTCGATCACCAGATTATAGACCTTTTCGCTGGTCGCAATCCTCGTTCCCTTCGCGTCTACGATGTCGCCGCGCCGAAAGGGGATCGTGGTAGAGGAATAATGCTGTTGAATCAGAACCTGCTTTTGATACTGATCCTTGCTCTCTCTGACCAGCCGCAGCATCTGCACGCTCAGCCCCGCGAAAGCCATCAGAATAAAAAAGTACAGCACCACCAGCTTTTTCTGCATTTTAATGGAAAATTTTCTGTTTTTCTGTCCGCTCACACCGCACTCCCGTCAATTATTCTCAGACACCGGACGCATATACTCGGTTCCCTCGTTGGTATAAAAAATAATCTGATCCTCCTTCGCGTAGGTCATGCCCAGCTCGCCGATGGCAATCCTCTTGATCTCCTCCAGATTGATGCTGCTGATAATCCTGTTATACTCCTCGTCATTGGCGGTTTTCAGACTGTTCAGCTCGCTCTCCTTGGACGCGACGCTTCTGGTCCGGCTGGTCAGCTCCGCCTGAAGCTGAATATAGTTGACCAGAATCAGGGTCGCCGCGCACAGAGCCGCCGCCAGGAAAAAAACATACCCGGCGCTCATATACCGCGCCCTGTCCCTGTTTTTCCGCACGGCCGTGTCTACACGCCTTTCAGGCTCCGGCCGGCTGTATACCTCCAATTTGGGCGCAGTATTCCCGTAAACGTAAGCCTGACGGGTTCTTTCGTCTCTCCGCATCCTGTCTTTCTCATATGCAGTTTTTCTGACATTCCTTCTGCTCTGCCCCATACTCTTCTATTCCTGACTTCTTTTTTCAAAAACTCTCAGCTTTGCGCTCTTGGAACGGCTGTTTTCCGCCAGCTCCGCCTCGGACGGCAGGATAGCCTTCCTCGTGATCACGCTTCCTCTGGATACCCTTCCGCAGGTACACACCGGGAAGTCCGGCGGACATATGCAGGGGTTTTCGTTCTTTTTAAAGGCCGTCTTTACGATCCGATCCTCCAGCGAGTGGAAGGTGATGATACAAAGCCTTCCTCCCGGATTCAACATCTCGATAAAATCATCCAGCGAGCTTTTGAGCGCCTCCAGTTCGCTGTTACATTCGATCCGGATCGCCTGGAAGGTCTGCCTGGAGGGGTGGCCGTTCTGCCGCATTTTTGCGGGGATAGCCGCCTTGATGGCCTCATTCAGCTCAAAAGTAGTTTCAATGGGTTTTATCCCCCGCCTTATCACAATGTGCTTTGCAATATTTTTTGCAAATCTGTCCTCTCCGTAATCCCGGATGACACGGTACAGCTCTTCCTCGGAATAACCGTTGACAATCCGATAGGCGGTCAACGTCTGACGCCTGTCCATCCGCATATCCAACGGCGCGTCGTAGCGGTAGGAAAATCCCCTCTCCTCCGTATCCAGCTGATAAGAGGATACTCCCAGATCCAACACGATTCCGTCTACTCTCTCCACGCCCTGCCCGGCAAGCGCGCCCCGCATATTACAGTAATTGTCGCGCAGGACCGTCACCTTGTCCCCGAAGGGTGCAAGCCTTGTCTTTGCCGCGGCTATGGCCGCGTCGTCCCGGTCGATCCCGTAGAGATGACCTGTGGAGAGCCTGCTTAAGACTGCGGCGGCATGTCCGCCCCCGCCCAGCGTTCCGTCCACATAGACGCCGTCCGGTTTTACCTGCAATTGTTCCACGGTTTCCGCAAGCAGCACGGAATAATGATTAAACTCCATATGACGGCTCCTAAATGGTGAGTCCCAGACTGATCATTCCCTCCGAGATTCTGTTAATGTCTACCTGTTCGCTGTTTGTATTCCACTTGTCGAGACTCCAGATTTCAATACGGCCTCCCATTCCGGCCAATACCACATCCTTCTCCAGCCCCGCAAATTCCCTCAGATCCTGCGGCATCAGGATACGTCCCTGCTTGTCCACCGTCACATACTGTGCGCCCGAAAGGAAAAATCTTGCGAACTGTCTCGCCTCCACATTGATCAACGGCAGTGACGCCAGCTTTTCCTCAAAGACCTTCCAGTCGTCGATCGCGTACACGAATAAGCAGCCATCCATCCCCTTGGAAACCACAAACTCGTCGCCGAGTATCTCGCGGTATTTTGAGGGAATGCTCAACCTGCCCTTTGGGTCGATCGTATGATTGAATCTGCCCATGAACATCGCGATCACCACCAGTCAAAAATGGGTCTGCCACTCAAATCGGCATCGAAATCGCTCCTTTTTTGGATTTTTATCCCACTTTATGGGATTTGATGCCATATTTATCCCACTTTTAAATAGATTCTAAACTATTATTAAGAATTTGACAAGCAAAATATTTTCGGTCGGGACGCAAAACGGGAGCATCCCGCAGCCGATCTGCAGGGTGCTCCCGTCAAAAAACACAAGATATAGTAGAAAGGCCGTCTCCCTCGCCGCACATCTATGTACGGGAGAGAAACGGCCCTCTTTAAAAATTTTTTTAAATTTTTTCCGCCTTCTGCCTGTTTTTCAGCCGGATCCGCACCGCGATATCCGTGATCAACGCAAAAAGAAGCATAACAAGCGCCAGCACCTGGGATACCGGCAGAGCCGTGCCGGGGATGAACAGGGTGTCCGTCCGAATCCCCTCGATAAAGAAACGTCCCAGCCCGTAACCGCCGAGATACAAAAGACAAAGCTCTCCGTCAAACCTTTTATGCTTCCTGTAGATCAAAAGCAGGGCGAGAACCAGCAGATTCCACACACTCTCATACAGGAAGGTGGGATGCACATTGATATAATTTGCCCCCTCAGGTATATGAGACGCTATCTTCTCGGTAATATCGCTCCGATCCCGCACATCCGACACCGGAATCTGCATGGAGAGCAGACCGTTGTAATAATCGCCGAAGACCTCTCTGTTCATGAAATTGCCCCAGCGGCCGATGGCCTGTCCCAAAATCAGCCCCGGCATACAGGTGTCCCCCACCAGAAACGGATTTTTCTTCTTGATCCTGCACCAGATAAACAGCGTGATAAACGCGGCGATCACGCCGCCGTAGATCGCCATCCCGCCGTTTCGCAGCTTAAAAATATCCAACAGATTGTCCCTGTAATCCTCCCAGGAAAACAATACATAATAAATTCTGGCCCCGATCACGGAAAACAGGACGGCCCAGATGGCAAAATCCCAGTAATCGTCCGGATTCTGATTCGTCTTTTTCGCGACATGGGCCGCCATCAACAGCCCCGCCATCACTCCGATGCCGATAATCAGGCCGTAAAAGGCAATCCGAAAGCCGAATACGCTGAACGATTCGGGCACATTCTTCAGATAAATTCCCAGATTCGGGAAAGCAATATCGCCGCTGTTCATCATTTCCTCGTTTCCTTTCTCCTACCGCCAAACTCTGCGGGCTTCGCCCGACCGACGCCTCGCGGCTCCTGATTTTGGCGACATATGCCGCTATACATTAAACCGAAAGAGAATAACGTCTCCGTCCTTTACGACATAATCCTTTCCTTCCATGCCTACCAGACCTTTCTCGCGGGCCGCCGCCAGCGACCCCTGCTCCAGAAGATCCTTATAGTTGACCACCTCAGCCTTGATAAATCCTCTCTCAAAATCAGAATGGATCTTCCCCGCGGCCTGCGGCGCTTTGGTTCCGATCCTGATCGTCCACGCCCTTGTCTCGTCCTCTCCCGCCGTCAAAAAGCTCATCAGCCCCAAAATCCGATAGCTTGCCCGGATCAGCTTTTCCAGACCGGATTCCTTAAGCCCCAGATCCTCCAAAAACATTGCCCTCTCGTCATCCTCAAGCTCCGAAATTTCCTGTTCGATCTGAGCGCAGATCACAAAGACCTCGCTGTTTTCACGCTCCGCAAGCTCTTTTACCTTCGCAACCGTCTCGTTGGAAGCGCCGTCGTCCGCAAGCTCCTCCTCCGATACGTTTGCCGCGTAGATCACAGGCTTATAGGTCAGCAGATTATAGTCCCCAATCAGCGCCAGCTCCTCCTCGTCGGTAACCTCCAGCGTCTTGGCCGGCTTTCCGCTCTCCAGATGCTCCCTGATCCGCTCCAGCAGCGCCAGCTCCTTCGCGCAGCTCTTATCCATCCGGGCCGCCTTCGCCACCTTTGACAGCCGCCTTTCCAGCACCTCCAGGTCGGAAAAGATCAGTTCCAGATTGATCGTCTCAATATCCCGGAGCGGATTTACGCTTCCGTCCACATGAATCACATTGGAATCCTCAAAGCATCTTACCACATGAACAATGGCGTCTACCTCCCGGATATTGCCCAGAAACTGGTTCCCCAGTCCCTCGCCCTTTGAGGCTCCCTTTACCAGACCGGCGATATCCACAAACTCGATGACCGCAGGCGTAACTTTTTTAGAATGATACATATCCCCCAGCAGCTTCAGTCTTTCGTCCGGCACCGCAACGATTCCCACGTTAGGATCGATGGTGCAAAAGGGATAATTTGCCGACTCGGCTCCCGCCCTGGTCAGCGAATTAAATAGAGTACTCTTGCCCACGTTGGGCAGACCGACAATTCCGAGTTTCATTTCTATCTGCATCTCCTTTGAATTTACTCTAAACAGGTAAAAAAACCTGACAACGATGCAAGTATAGCATATCAGGGCGTAAAAGTAAATCGTGGGATATTGCAAAAAACATTGATTTTTCCGTCCCTCTCCTTATAATAGGAATCAACAGAGTATTTTCTCAAAAGGAGTAATTTCCCATATGAATTATATCACATTCTGTAAAAAATATTTTGCCGCCACAAACCTTCCCGTCTGTCTGATGAAGGGAAGGGACGCGGTTTACTCTTCCGGCGAAGAAATCCTGCCTGTGGAATATGCCCATTTTCAGGAGGTGTTCTGGGATGTGCCGGACTCCAGCCCGAACCCCACCTTCTGCCGCTTTTCGCCCGAGCTTGAGTACGGGTGCGTGCATATCGAGGGAACCGACTATCGGATCATCATCGGTCCGTCCTTCAGCATCCCTGTCACGGAGGAAATTATCCGGGCCTACATGTCCGAGAACGCAATGCCGTTAGAGCACAGGGAAGCCATCGCGGAATTTCTTTTTTCCATCCCTCTTATCAGCCACTCGCAGTTTTCGGATCACCTTGCCCTGCTCCACTTAATCCTGAACCAAAAGGAAATGGGACTGGACGACTTCTTTCCGCAGGATGAGCAGCATGCGCAGGAACGCGAAGAGCAGCATCAGTCCCGGATCACAGACCGGGAGGAGCCTGTCAACGCTCACAATACCTACTATTTTGAACAGGAATTATATCAGCATATCAAAAACGGCGACACCCAAAAGCTGGATCGGTTTCTTTCCTCCTGCCCGGCTTCCCTGAGCGAGGGAAAGCTTGCACGCACCCCACTGCGCCATGCGAAAAATCTTTTTATCCTGACTGCCGCAAAGGCGGGTATGCTGGGTGCGATTCCAGGCGGGGCCGATATCGAAAAAACCTACTGTCTGATCGATCTGTATATACAGGAATGCGAGCAGCTGCTCACCATAGAATCCGTCAAGTCCCTGCAGTATGCCATGTTGAAGGATTTCTGCCGCAGAACCGGAGAAACGCATCTTCCGGAAGGAATCTCCTCGGAGGTCTGGCGCTGCATCAACTACATTCGCAGCCATACCAACGAATCCATCAGCATCAACGATGTGGCGGATCAGATTCATCGGAGCAGCTCCTACACCGCAAAGCTTTTCAAGGAGGAATTGGGAATCAACATGGGCGCATTCATTACCCGATGTAAATTGGAGGAAGCCAGAAGTCTGCTTTCCTACAGCAAAAAAAGTCTGGCTGAAATCAGCAGCTACCTCTGTTTTTCCAGCCAGTCCTATTTTCAGAACGTATTCAAAAAGAAGTACGGCGTCACTCCGATGCAATACCGGAGGGAAGCGCGGAAAAATAATTCAGGCGTCTAATTTCCAAAGGAAAATACCGTCACCGAATGCGGCGCAAAGTCATATACCAGCTCATTCCCCTCTAAGGACAGCTCTTCCTCCACAGGCCGGATGCGCTCCGGCTCCTCAAAGGTGTTGGTATCCCCCAGACCGTGCCCCTTCAGGCAGGAAGCTTTCGCGCTTTTTCTCTCTTTTCCTTTCAGGACAATCCGCACCTTCTTTTCCTCCCCGGTCAGGTTCACCGCCTTCAGGACGGTTCTGTCCTCCCCGCCCTCTTCCCCGGATTCCGCGCTGGCGGTCACATACAGCTCCTCCAGCTCCGGCAGGCGGTCCTTCACATCATTGTAGAGCTCGCCGTTGATCCGGGTCCTTATCCTCCTGTCCTCAACCTCCAGCTCCAGCCGGTATTCCCCGTCCCCCACATGGAAAATCCTGTGGGAAAGGGTCGCTCCCTTTCCGCCGTACATTGAGGTCAGGTTGCAGTCCCAGTTGTCCCATCCGCCAAACTCCCACTGGAATTTATTCTTATCGTCCTTTTCCCCGAAGTTGATTTTCAGACCCTTTCTCCCGGCCGTCCGCAGAAAACGGAAGGAAAGCCTGTAATGGCGGCTGTTCGTCTCCCTCAGCGGATTCTCCCGGTTGTCCTTTTCGATCCTGATTTCGGGCAGCATTACAACCTCCCCGGTCTCGCAGTCCTCCAGCCTGACGTCCCAGATCCTGCCCTCGATATCGTTTCCGGTTACGGACAGCCCTCCCGTAATCGCCGGAGCGTCCGCCAGCGGAATAATTTCATCCAGCCCTTCCGTCTCAAAACGTACCGCCCGGCTGCCCTGATTTTCCATAAAAAGCTTCTGCACATAATAGTTGGGCGTCTTCAAAACGGCATGATTGTTAAACCAGAGCAAATCCGGCTTCCAGTTCACATAATCCGCATTGCAGAGCATGGGCGCATAACAGGCCATAGCCACCGCTTTCGACCGCTCCAGATGAGTCATATAGGCGGCCTCCACCAAGGCGTTATAGTAAGTGTTGTCCCAGGAGCCGTACTCTCCCAGGAATACCTTCGGCCCCTCCGCGTCGTAATCCTCGTAATGATGCATGTTCGCCAGGAACCATTCGGGAGACGAATAATAATGCTCGTCCACCAGGTCGGAGCCCCACCGCTTCGCGGAGCTCCAGCCCGCCTCATAGCTTTCTCCCGCCGCAAACGGGCCCGCGGTATTGATAATCTGAATTTCCGGATACTTCTCACGGATTGCCCGATGAAAATAAGGATACCGCTCAAAAAACCCCTCTCCTACCTCCTCGTTGCCGATACCGATGTATTTCAGATGAAAAGGCGCCTCATGGCCCAACTCGGCCCGAATCCTTCCCCAGGGAGTATCCGTATCCCCGTTGGCAAATTCAATCAAATCCAGAGCGTCATCCACCCACTCGCCCAATTCCTCCAAAGGCGCGCCCACGCCCTTATGAGGGTTAAAGCCGCCGGGCAGGACGGGCACCGGCTCCGCGCCGATTTCCTCACAAAAACAGAAATATTCAAAATACCCCAGCCCCAAAGACTGGTTATAGCCCCAGTTGTTGCGCCGGCTGGGACGCTCCTCCGCCTTTCCGATTGTCCGCTTCCAGCGGTACATGGAGTCCCGATCCCGGTGGTTCAGGCTGCCGTCATGCACCAGACAGCCTCCCGGGAAACGCATGAATTTCGGATGCATCTCCTGCAGCGCCTCGGCGATGTCCTTCCGAAGCCCGCCCTTTTTCCCCAGAAAAGTATCCTGAGGGAAAAGCGAAATCATATCCAGATCGCAGCTTCCGCCTTCCTCCCAGACAAGGGCCAGCCTGCCGCGGGTCGTCGTCTCCGCCGCCGTCAGCTGCAGCTCATACTTTTCCCAGTCCCGGCCGCTTAAAGTCAAGGTTCCCTCCGCACAGACGGCTCCCGCCTCCGACTCCACCTTTATCTGCAGAGCGACGTCCTTCTCCAGCCCTCTCGCAAACAGGGAAAAATCGTAGCGCTTCCCCGCTTCCAGGAAAAACCCGGTGTTGTACCCCTCGTTGTAAACCGCGCCCCCGGGGCCTGCCTCCACATGCAGGTAATGGGGATTCTCCTCATGCAGCGGCTTATCTGTCCGAACCTCCCAGGCGAGCTCCCCCGCCTTTTCCCAGGCCGTCAGGGCATGATACCCCTTCCGGTCCGTCTCACAGTATTCAAAGGAACGGTTCCGCACCAGCTCCGCATACAGCCCACCGTCCGCGGCATGGTTGATATCCTCAAAGAACAGGCCGTATAAAATTCCCAGCTCCTTATAAGCCTGGTCCTGATAAATGGTAATCTGCTTCATCTTAAGCGCCCTCTCGAAATATAAAATAATATCAATAAGATACAATAAGCTGCATCTTAAAGGCCTCCTCGCCGTATACGGCATGGGGAATATCCTTCGGCATAATCAAGGTGTCCCCCTCTTTCAAGAGAAACACCTCCCCGCCTACGGTAAAGCGGCCCGTACCCTCCAGCACGGTCACCATGGCGTCCCCGCCCGCCGCGTGGGTGGAAATTTCCTCTCCCTTGTCAAAGGAAAAAATCGTCATGCTGACCTGATCATTCTGCACCAGGGTCTTACTGACCACCTGTCCCTTCTGATACTCGACCAGATCCTTCAGCTTCAGACACACCTGTTTTTCGATATTTTTGTACATGGGAATTGCTCCTTTCAGTTTACCTTATTTCTCGTATGTATTTTTGCTTACTGCTCTTTGGCTTGTCAGGAATTGTCTGCCTTATGAGTCCCGCATCAAGCATTGGTTTTATAATATGCTTTCTGAAATATTCCGCGGTTTTTATCTCGCAAAATTCCTGCATCTGCTTCCTGCTTTTTGCTTCGCTGCAAAAAAGCAGAAGCGCGTTCAATTTATCAGGACTCAGCTTGACTTCCGTAGTAACTTCCGTAGTGACTTCCGTAGTGACTTCCGTAGTGACTTCCGCACTTGATTTGCCGAAAATCGGTCCAACACTTGCAGTTGACGCTTCCAATAATGGAATGACAATTCTGAAAACATCACCTTCTGTAAATACAGGTTCTGCACCGGAATATAATTTTGTGTATTTATAGCTGTTTCTCATGCCGCTCCCCAGTTCATCAGCCAGTCCAATCTCTCGAAACAGTTTGGCTATCGGCGGGTTTTTAGCAAAAGGTTTGAATGTTTTCAAGTTCAGATTCCCGTGTCCGTGCGAGAGATTTGCGTTTTCCGTTGTTATCTGTTTTTGCTCAATCAGCAATTTGGAAACATAACCGCTGGAAAAATCCCGATGCATCAACAGATTGGAAACAATCTCCCGAAGAATTTTATCCCTTGCACTGATTCGCTGGACGCCTTCCATCGTAAACACGTCATTGAGATGCTTTTGCCCAAAAGCAATCAATCTGTCATAACTTTCAAGCAGATTTGTAATAACCACATCCCTGTCATCATATCGGTCAACGTTATACACTCTGAAAATCGCATCTGTCTTATGTTGCGGAAGTACCGACATGATCATGCTGTCCGTTCCAAACAGCAAAATAGCAGCCAGGGTAATCCCTGTTTGATTCGTCTGCGGGTCTTCCAAAAGCAAACCGCAGCTTCTAAGCATTTCTTCATCTGTCATATCAGACCACGGATGATAATCTGTCCCTGCGTGAGCCATACGTCTCGCCCGTTCTATTAAATCATGACGCAGGGAAGAAACAGAAAATGCCGGATAAACCTTGTTCACAAAATAAGTATTCTGTTTTCTGGCATAAAGATTGAATACCATGTCTGCATTATCCGTAATATCAATATCTGATTCATTACTCCGGTCAAAAATTCTGCCTGCATTTCTACACACTGTTTTTCCAACCGGAACATAGATATGCAGGATAATCTTACCATCTGCTTCATACTGTTCCGGCATCAGATAAAGCGGCGGGTATATTTTGCTGCCGTTGTTAATCGTCGTAATAAAGTCCTTCTTTATCTGTTCCACGCAGTCCGCATTAATTCCGCAAATTATTCCATTATCCTTTACACCCAGAAAAATATGCCCGCCGTCTCGATTTGAAAACGAACAAACAGTGTCATATACATCTTTTGTCATTTTTGCAGTGGATTTTTTAAATTCCACCGTCAACCCTTCGCCCTGTTTTATCAATTTCATAAGTTCTGACGGAATTGTCATAAATATTATTTTCCCTTCCTGCCGGATATTCAGCGACGCACAGTTTTTTCTTATACCCCTTGCGCGCTCCATAAGAGGGTGTGCAAACACCCCTCTTTGCGCATACCAATCAATAGTGCCTGACAATAGAATCATCTTTTGATTCTATTGTATGAAAGGAACTTTCATACACGGTCGAATATAACGCTTCATCCCCTGCCGCGCCCGAACCGTCCCAGGCTCACCCGGTTTCTGCCCGGCTTCAATCCCTGCAGCGGCCCCGGCAGCGGTCTGCCGCCTCTCTCGCCGCCCGTCAGATCCCGGTCGATGACGATGGGGCTTCCGTCCGGATTCTCATATTGACACTCGGTAATCCGAGGCGCGCCCAACAGATCCGTGGTCACAGAGACCGTATCCATCCCGAAGACCTCCTCCGGCAGGGTGATATTCAAAAAGACCTCCTGCCCGCAGCTCTCTACGCTGACCTCCGGATCCCAATCCGGAAGACAGACCGCGCCCTCTTCCCGGTCAAAGGACTCTGCGCCGCGCAGATAGACATTGTTCCGGATATAGACGGGCTGCCTGATTTCCCGGCAGCCCCGCAGGGGATCCGGGTCGTACTCCGCCATCTTTTCCAGATATTCCTCCAGGGAAACCGGAGCGCCGTTATACCGTCCCGTGCCGTAAAATTTGTCCTCCTCGGTTCCGCCCGCGAACAGGTTCTGATACCATCTGTCGTCAAAGCCGTAAACCCAGACCGAGCCCATCACCTGTGTCGAATGAGGCATGTGGTAGGGCGTAGGCCGATCCAACACCGGGTACTGGTTTAACAGCCCGCAGCAGAGATTATGTACATAAGCGCCTCCCTGGGCCGCATTGTCGAAATTGTATTCCGAGGCAAAAATATTGTTGTCCGCCAGATACGGGCCGTGGGTCACCTCCACCATAAAATCCCGGTTGTTGTGGTCGTACACATTGCCGCTGACCCGCACACCCTGCGCCTCCCAGTCCAGCCAGGTTCCCAGGCTGCAGTGATGGATGTGGTTATTGTAAATCCGCGCGTCCACCGCCGCGTGGAACTTGATGCCGGCGATCTCATGCCCCCAAAACTCGTGGCGGGTAGCGATATAGGAGATGTCGTTGCCGTAAATTTCGGAAAAAGCGCAACCCATATGCCCTACGACGCCGGTCTGCCCGCAGTCGTAAATCGTGTTGTTCCGCACAATATGAGAGCCCACCTGTTCCTTTGACCAGCCCTTTCCCAGCCCCCGGAACATGGCCTCCATCTGATACTGATAGTCCGGCTTCTTCAGGGTGCGGGTATACTCGTTATCCCCTGTTTCGCCGTTTTTCCCCAGGCTGACCGCGCTGCACTTGGAGTCATGGAGCAGATTTTCCTCGATGATCCAGCCCTTCGCCCAGTTCGGACCTACCATGCCGACCTGATCCGCCGTGGGAGGCGCCCAGTTCGTCGCCGCCTGGGCAATCTCAAAGCCCCGGAGGGTAATGAAATTTACGCCGCTTTTGTCCGGGTAAAAACAGGCCCGGCGCACATTGATCTCGACCAGATGTTCATTGGGATCCGCGCCGCCAAAGTTCGCGGTGATCACCGTGTTCTCTTTCCCCACCTCCGCGCGCCACACCAGCAGGCTCTGCTCCGGCTTCCGGATTGCTTCCTTCCGGTTTCCCCAGGTGGCAAGCTCGGAATACTCCCTCTGCACGGGCTTTTCCACCTCCTCCGGACAGCGGGCCTCATAGAGCATCACTCCGTCCAGATACACCGCGCCGCAGTGAACGTCATACTTTCTGGGATCCACCAGCCAATCCCCCTGAATTTTTTCGGCGAAGGGGTTAAAGTCCCCGAACAGCCGGTTGGGAACCTCCGCCTGCCAGACGCCGTTTCCCAACCTTTTCCAATTCTTTACCTCCTCGGAGCCCCTGATCGCCACATGCTCCCCTTCCGCCGCCTGATAGGTCACCCGGCAGTTGTCGTTGATGCCGCCGTACAGAGGTCTGACCCATTCCCGGTATACGCCCTCGTGTACCAGGACGGTGTCCCCGGCCTTCGCCTCCCTTGCCGCCCGCTGGATCGTCAGGAAAGGAGCTTCCTCCGTTCCCCTGTTGTAATCAAAGCCTGTTTTTGCCACATGATAAATCTGATTCATTTTTTGCCTCCTTTGCGCGCTCCATAAGAGGGTGCGCCCTCTCTGTGCATACCATAAACCGCCTCTTCCGTCCTTGCCGCTTTCTACCCCTGCTGCAGCTCCACAAAAGCGGTGTCGTAAGGCGCTATCGTCAGCGTCTTCTCCCCTGCCTCGGTGGGAACCGTCGTCGTCTGCTCTCTGTCGCTGTTGTTGATGACGACCAGCTTTCCGCTCTCCGGATAGTACGCGCATTCCGTGTACAGATTGTCCGTCATATACAGGCCGCTTAAGCCCTCGCCCCCCGCATAGCGGATCAGGTGATACAGAAGTCTTGTATTCTCCAGGCTCATCTGGAAGGAGGCCAGATAGATCCCCTTGCCCCGGCCAAAGTCATTTACGGTGATCACAGGCCGCGTCTCTCCGTCCGCGTCCTCCGCCAGCAGCACCTTCGCCCTGCCGTCAGTGAGATACAGATTCTCCCGCGAACGGACGCCCGCTCCCGCGGGCAGAAGCCCTGCAAGGCAGCTTCCGGAGGTCTTCCCGCCGAACTGACCTTCCCAGCTGCTTCCGGAAATCTTCCCGTCGGACTGACCTTCCCGGGCGTCCTGCGCCCTGCTCAATCCGTTCTCCGACTGCTTCCCGTCCATTCTCTCTCCGGCCATGTTTTCCGCCTCAAAGCTCCATCTTCCGTGACAGACTCTCGCCCCCGTGTCCTCGTCAATGCCCAGAACATGGGCCATACGGAAGTAACTGTCATACCCTTCTACGGCGGAAGGCTCGTTGACGCCCAGGAATGCGCCGCCCTGATGCACCCATTCCGTCAGAACCGTTACCAGCTCGTCGTCCTTCCAGCTGTCGCCGCCGCTCCAGGCGCTTCCCGCGCTGCCCGCGTTGATCACGACATCCACATCCTTCAGCGCGCCCTGCTTCACATCCTCAAAGGAGATAAATTTCACCTCCACCGGCAGTCCCGAAAGCGCTTCGTTGATATGGATCAGGTCGTGCATATAAGTCTCATGGAAATGCCCCGACAAAGTCCAGGAGCGCAGCGTCCCCCAGCTGTGGAGAACCGCCACCCGGGTTTTGACCGTATAGGGTTTTCCCGCGTCGTGGAAGGAACGGATCAGCCGAAACTCGTCGGACACCTTCTCGATATAGTCGCAGAAATCCGGGAAATCCTCGACAAGATGAAGATAGCCGCCCAGCCCGATGCGGTCGATCTTTGCCCGCAGCAGCGCCCGTCTTACGCTGTTCCAGTACTTTTTTGCGTCCAGAGTCGGATCCCCGCCCTCAGCAAAGGTAGGCGCGCCGCCCAGGCCCACCGGGAACAGATAAGGATGCAGACGGAGCTCGTGGGTCGGCACATCCACCCCTGCACAGAGCCTTGCCTCATACCCGGAGAAGACGCACTTGATCAGCCCATCGAAGCCAAACTCCCCGAACCGGCCGTTATAGGGCTCTATTCCCACCCAGCTGTCGTCGTAGAAGACATAGGCCTTCTTGCCGTAGTCGTGAACCGTATCGATGAGCTTCTTCCCGAAGGAAATCACAAAATCATTGACAAAGGCCATCCAGTCCGCCTTGCGCGGGTTGCCCGGCCTGTGGGTCACATGAAGCTTGCCCTGATTGATGAAGTCCTCCGCGGTCATGCAATAACCGTATTTTTCCGCAAATTCATCTAAAGCCAGATCGCTGACCGTATAATCGTAGGAGCCCCAGTCGGTAAACAAATTGCGGTTTTTCTCGCTGCTCCCCCAGATCCAGACAAAATTGTAAAACATGGAGGTAAAGCGCACTACCGTCGTGTCGGGATGGGTCTCGCACCAGTTTTTCATCCAGCCCAGCATATACTCCTGCGTCTCCGGATACCTGGGATCGATCTGCATCAGGTGCTCTTTCTCCCAGTGGTTGGTGGTGTGGTTGTACATGGAGATCTCTTCCCAGATCCGGTAGGCCAGGAAGCTTACGGTGTACTTATGAAAAGGGATACAGTCCCGAACGGTGACGCTTCCGCGCTCCTTTTCGTACTCCCAGCTGCCCGCCTCCAGCTTCCGGTTGGAGGTCCTATCGTAAACCTCCCAGTATTTCATGGCTCTTTCGCTGTCGTTGATCGCAAACTGCTCCTCAAAAAAGCTGTCCAGCAGGCCGACCGTGACTTCCTTGCTCTCCGCCACCGCCGCCGGGGTACAGAGAAAGGTCTGCTGCAGCTTATCCCTGTTCTTCTTCGCCCATTCGTTGTGATCCCGGATAATACAGATCGTGGAATAAATCCCGTAGCCCGCGTGTACAATCTCATCCGAAAGCACCGTTCCGTCGCTGTCCCGGATCACATCGGCCCCCCACTTCTCCGCCATCCTCAGCGTAAGCTCTTCGTAACCGGATTCCCCCGGCAGCGTAAAACCCCCTCTTTGTCTTGCCATTTCAGTAACCATGCCTTTCCGTAACCTGCGAATTTGAGCCGCAGGCACAAATTTGCGTGTGAAAAATGAATTTTTCACACTGATACCTTCCTACATCAAATTCATAATTTCATCTTTGCACACTTCTCCGCCGCCTCTCCCCGGGAAATCACGCGGCTTAAATCCTCACTGCCGTCGCCGTCGATCAGCCCCAGAGCGCAGGCCGCCCTGACATAGCTGCGGGCAAAGTCCCGGCAGCTACCGTCATAGGCGCAGGGGACTTCCTCCGGCAGGCTTTTCCTGCTCCGATACGCGTTCACCGCCAGCACCAGGAACTCCTCCAGCGTAACCGCCCGCTCCGGGAAAAAGCAGCCGTCCTCGACCAGATGCTCCTCGATCATACCGTTCTGGTAAGCGCACTCCACCGCGCCCGCGTACCACTCATGTCCCACCACGTCCCGGAACATGTCGTTGTAAACGTTGGTGGGGAAAAAGTGGGCCGCCTGAATCAAAAGATCCAGAACCGTCGCCCTGTCCGCCGCTTGCTCCGGGTTCTCCAAACCTGAGAAGAGAAGCTCTCCCTCAAAGGGATTTCTTCTGTCCTCATAAATCTTTGGCTTTTCGGGCATCGTCGGTCTCTCCTTCGGCTCCCAGGGGCCAAAGCCTTCCGTCACGCACTCTGCCAGAAAGCGGTACGCGTCCTGCGGGCTGTTGCTTTCTCCAATACGGACACCTTGCGGACAGCACTCCTGACCGCTATCCTGCGGAGTGCCGCCCTGCAGACAGCCATCCTGCGGATAACTTTCCTGCGGACGGCTCCCCCGACCGTCGTCCTGCGGTTCGCCGCCCCGCAGACAGCCATCCTTCTCCCAACTCCCGCAGACCCTGCGGATTTCCTCCGCCACCATCCCCGCGAAGCGGTAAGCGCCGTAATCGTTGCTGTGGGTGTAATCGCCGGGATGGAAGGAGTCCTTCGCCGCCTCCAGACCCTCCCGGAGAATGTATTCCACCGACCGGGCGTGGAGATCCAGCACGGGAACGCCCTCCTGTTCTCCCGTCCTCCGGCAGACCGCCGCGTATTCCGCCAGCAGATCGTTATAGGTTCCGTCGTTTCCCTTCCAGGAATTGCGGGCCAGGGGCGTAACGATCACCGGATAAACGCCCGCCTGACGGCACTCCCCGATATAGCAGAGAAGATTTTCCCGATAGCCGCCCTCCGCCAGAAGCTCCTGCAGCTTCTGATCGTTATGGCCGAACTGTAGGAAGAAATAATCCCCGGGCCGCAAAAAACGCCGCACAATATCGTAGTGTCCCTCGCTGCGGAAGCTGTCCGTCGTCAGGCCGGAGTGGGCATGGTTGGAGACCGCAATCCGCCCGTCCAGAAAGGCGGGCAGCATCTGTCCCCAGCCGGAGTAGCAGACCCCGGGCTCATAAGGGTACTCCGCGCTCTGATCCGTCACGGTAGAGTCCCCCGCGATATACAGGGTAGGACAGAAAAGCTCCTCGATCCGAAGACTGCTGATCTTCGGCCTGTCCGCCAGAATCGCGATGTTAATGCTTTTGTTTTCAAAGCAGGCAGTCTGCCCGCGGGGCACGATATCGCAGACATTTACGGTGAAGCTCCGGGCAAACGCAGCACTCTGCGAAATTCCACCGTCTCTCTCGAAAAGCGCACTCTCCGACGTATCCGACGAGGCATATTGCTCCTCGACGCACAGACTGTTTTCCGCCTCACAAATCGACATACGGCTTTCCGGTTCCGGCGCAGCAGCTTCTTCCGTACCCCGCAGGATCCCCACTGTCTTGTCAGACGGTTTACAGCCCGCTCCGCCCAGATACCCCAGCCTCCGGCACCCGATAAAAATCAAAAGCTCCTCCGCGGGCTCCATCCCCCGAATCGTCACCGTCACCCGGTAATTTCCGGCGTGCGGCACGTCCGCCTTGAAAATCAGGGGAATCCTTCTTCTCTCTCCGACAGCCTTTTCTCCCTCCTCCGCCTCCAGACGCTCCACAATTCCCCGGGAGTCCAGAAAACAGCCGTCCTCTTCCTCCCGAAGCTCCGTCAAGTTCTCGTCCTGATACCAGTACCAGGTTCCAAAGCCCGCGTTCAGCTCATGGAGCTGCAGGCCCGCCTGCTCCCGCCGGTTTTTTTCCGTCACAAAGCCGAAGCCCTTTCCCGGATTGTAGAAGTCTTCGGCGGTCACACGGACGCGCTCTGCCGGGCAGCTGCCCAGCGTTTTCTTTCTGTTTTTCTCACCGAATACAAATTCCCTGCAGAACATTTACAGCGCACCGCCCTTCGCAACGCCGCCCGAGGCGTAAAGTCCCGCAAAGAAGGACAGCGCAAGCCCCTGTCCCCAGCCCTGAATCCAGGCTCTGGGAATCTCCCGATAGCCTTCCACATCCCGCATCACCGCAGTGCCGCCGGACACGTTCATGACCTTGCCGTCCGGGCCGACGTTTGCTAACAGTCCCTTGATGGACTTGTTGATATACTTGATATGAAGGGGATTTCCCCTCTCCAGCATAGCCGCCGCAATCCCCGCGGAGGCGGAAATTTCCTCGTAGGAGCCCTCGTCGTTCAACACGGTTCTCCAAAGCCCGCTGGCCGTCTGCACGGTCTTCAGCGCCGCCAGCTGCTCGTTCAGGGAACCGACGATGTCGATGTACTTGGGATACAGATAGGCTTGGCGAAGCTGCCCGCCTACCCGCGACATGGTGAAGGCCGCCCAGGCGTTGGCCCGTCCCCAGTAAATGCCGGACATATGATCCTTCGCGATATTGTCATAGCCGTGGTAATAAAAGCCTGTGTTCGGATCCTGCAGATACTTGATATGCCAGTACCACTGATTCAGCGCGTCGTCGATCAACTCCTGATCCTGATTCAGCGCGCCGACCCGCAGCATCAGAAGAGCCGCCATAAACAGGGTATCCGCCCAGGCCTGCTCCGGAAAATCATTGTTGGCGGAAACCGTGTGCTGCAGCACATTGTCCCCGAAACGGAGAGCGTCCTTTCTCAGATACGCGATCTTGCTCATCAGAATATCGTAATATTTCTGCTCTCCCGTCGCCTGATACAGGGTCACAAGGCAGTGTCCCATGGCGCAGGCGTTCACCGTCCAGACCGGCGGAAGCCCGATCTCGATCAGCTCGTCTACCCTGTCCTTTAAGAGCTTCAGGTACTCTTCCTTCCCGGTCTTTTCGTAAGCGTCCCCGACGCCGTAGTAAGCCACCCCGCAGGGCCACTCCCATGTCAGATCCATGTTCATGGTCTTTTTTACAATCCGGTCGATGACCTCCTCAATCTGCTTTTTATCATACTCCAGCTGTACCATACTGCCTCCTTCTACCGCTTCGCAGCCGCTTGTTTTTCCTCGGCTCCTGCTAAACTCGCAAGCTCGCGCTTCGCGCTCCCTGTCCTGCTTCGCAGGACGCTTGCTCGTTAGTCGCGCCGGAAAAACAAATGTCTGCTTCGCAGCCGCTTGTTTTTCCTCGGCGCTGACTACATTATACCTCAAAACCTGTGAAACGCCTACCGAAATCTTGCCAAATCCGGCGTCTCTTTCTGAAAATCTTGCCGTACCCGGTATTTCTTTCTAAAAATTCAGCCCACCGGCGGAACCGGTGGGCCGTTTTCTCTGTGCTATTTCCGGAAGTGAACGAACCGCCGCGCGTCATCACACGCCTGCGCCGACTCGCTGACCGGCCTCTATACATCCCGGATTCGTCTCCTGTCCGGTATCTGCGCGCCGCGTTTGCTTACATTTCGGCATCCTGACCCTATACGCTTCCGCAGCCTGCCGCCGTTTCTCCGGCGTCCGCCTCCCAAAATTAACACATTGTTCCGTCCTGCCTGCCGCGCCTCCCGTTTCCGCCGGCCGAAGCCGACGGAAATTATTCGGAAAGCGCAAAGCTTGCTTTATAAGGATGAAAAACGATTAGTTTGCCTTCTGGTTGTCGGGAAGCTTTGTGGTCTTGCCGTCCTGGTAAGCTTCCTGTCTCTGATCCAGGATCTCCTGGTAACCCATATTCAGGTATTCCTGAGCGTACTGGTCATACAGAGCGTCGAACTCCTCGGGCTTGCACATTACCAGCGCTTCCTTGAACTCTGCATACTTCATCTGCAGGTCGCCGCGGTACTCGTCCACAGCGGGGATGGATACTGCAAACAGCGCGTCACTGATGGGATAGCCCAGCTCAGCTCTCTTCACATTCAGGTCATAAGAAGCGATGATCTCATCCGTGAAGTCCTGAGGATAGCCTTTCGGGGAGTTGATGCGGATATTGTCGTACATATCGCCGACGTTTCTCGCCTCGATGACAACACACCAGTAGTCCTTGTTGCCGTTGTAACCCAACTTATACTCGCCCTCGTAGTCGTTTACCGCCGACTCAAAGCCGTTCTCGTCCAGGACATAAGTCTCGCCCTCGATACCCCACTGGATAGTGTGCAGATTATCCGGCTGAATCATCCACTCCATGTACATCCAGGCAGCCTTGATCTGGTCGTCCGATGCAAAGGAGGAGAAGCCGATGGTCATACCGAACGGGTTGTCTGCACGGGAAAGAGGATAGTCGCCGGTCAGAGGATCCGCCGCGATCTTCCTTGCCTCGTCCTCCGCGCTGCCTACGGTGTAAATCGCCAGCTCCGCATCCGGGTTCTGCGCATAGAAGTTATCCAGCAGGGCCATGGTAGGAGCCATGTAAGCGCCGTAGGAATAGGTCTTGCCCGCGTAGAAGTTTGCTTCCGCGGTTGCAGCGTCGATGGTGTAGAACTCGGGGTTGGTGATCCCCAGGTTATAATCCTCGTTCTGATACTTCAGCGCTTTCTTATGAGGCTCCCAGCTGAAGGAAGGGATGTTGAAGTCGCCGTACATTGCCCACTCTTCCTCATCCATAGGGAAGGTTCTGGTGCCGTAAACCTGCTCGCCGCCCTGGGAAGCGAACATAGCGCCTCCGCCGGGATGCTCCGCGATACCGGCGTCCATAATCTTCTGCATCGCGTCCAGATACTCCTCACGGCCGATGGGAATATGGTCGTATCCTACCTGGCGCAGCCAGTCCATACGGACGAAGGTGATAAAGTTCGGCGTGGTGTTGTAATAAGGTCTCTCCGCCAGAACGAAATAGGTCTCGTCGTTCATCTCGGTGTAAACCAGCTGGTTGTTTCTTACCATGGCGTCATAATAGGTCGGCGCCACCTGCTTGAACTCGTCCAAGTCGATGGCCTGCAGATAGCCGTCCTCGGACCAAGTCGCCAGCTTGTCGTAGTCGTACTCCATCAGGATGGTGGGCAGGTTCTGGCTGGACGCCAACAGGGCGTAGTCCTGCATCACCTGGCTTCTGCCGATGGGGATGTACTGCACGGTGATATTGTACTTGTCGCCGAAGTTCTCCTGTACCCACTTGGTCCAGTAGTTGTCCTTTACGTCCGGAACGCCCGCCTGGCCTCTGTCGTAGACCGGGATGTTCAGGGTTACGTTGTCCGCAAAGGCCGTCCAGCCCTCCATGCCCGCCGCAGTGGAGTCACCGCTGTTGTCGGGAGTCTGGCTCTCCTGGCCTCCTGTGCTCTCCTGACCGCCGGTGCTCTCCTGCTGCTGGGAATCGCCGGATTCGTCGTTTGTGCCGGCCTGGTTGCCGCAGCCTGCCATAGCGCTGATCGCCATAGCTGTGGTGAGCGTCAGAGTCAGGAATTTCTGAATTGCTTTCTTCTTCATACTCTGTTCCTCCTTAAAAAATGTTGATAAGTAACCGCAGTTTCCTGCAACATCTATAGCCGCCCTTTCGGGGAACTACCTTTAAAATCAACCCTTCACGGAACCGATCATGGCTCCCTTTACGAAATACTTCTGTAAGAAGGGGTAGACGATGATAATGGGCACTGTCGCGAACATGATGGTCGCCGCCTGCAATACCTCCGGGGTCGTCGGAACCGCGGAGCCCTCCTGGGCCGCCGTGGAAAGAGCCTCCTGGGCCGTGGATACCAGCAGATAAAGCTTATACTGGAGCATCCGCAGATCGGTACGCATTCTTAAATAGTACAGGTTGTCGCCGTAGCTGTTCCATCTTCCCACCGCGTAGAACAGTCCCAGAGTTGCAAGGATGGGCTTGCTCAACGGTAAGATGATATAGCGGATAATCTGGAAATAGCTGGCTCCGTCCAGGAAGGCGGATTCCTCCAGACTGTCCGGGATACTGGAGTGGAAGTAGGTCTTCATGACCAGCATATTGTAAGCGGAATAGATTCCCGGCAGAATCAGCACCCAGAAGTTGTCGATCAGGTGCAGATCGTTAAACAGCAGGTAGGTCGGGATCAGGCCGGCCCCGAAGTACATGGGGAACACCAGAAGAAAGGTGATCGTCCGCTTAAAGGGAAGCTCCTTCTTGGAGAGAGGGTAGGCCGCGCAGAGGCAGGTCACCAGTCCCAGGAAGGTAAAGAGCACGGTGACGATAATACTGAAAATCATGGAATAGATCATACTGTCGTCCGAAAACACCTGACGGTAGGCCTCTGTGGTAAAGCCCATAGGCCACAGGGTAACCTTCTGGGCGGACACATAGCTGTTGCCGGATAAAGACTTCGCCGTCACATGGATAAAGGGCAGGATACAGGTCATACAGACCAGTACGATGATAATCATCATAATCGCATCGCCAATACGGAATTTATTGATGGCCCTGCTGCCGTCTCCGGCAGTGCTTTCCTCTTTGTCTTTTATTCTCTTGCTCATTCTTCCACCCCCTTAGAATAATCCTTCCTCGCCGAGCCTCTTGGCGATCCAGTCCGCTAAGAGCACCAGCCCCAATCCTACCAGGGACTGGAACAGGCCCACCGCCGTGGACATACTGAAACGGTTGCCGTTGAGACCCTTTTGGTAGATGTAAATTGCCAGCTGATACTGGAACTCTCTGACCTGGCTGTTGTCGAATACCTGCAGGGCCTCGAAGTTGCTGCCCATGAGACGTCCCATATTCATGATCAGCAGGGTGACGATGGTTCCCTTGATGCCGGGAAGGGTAATGTGCCAGAGCCGCTTCCAACGGCCCGCGCCGTCGATCATGGCCGCCTCGTACAGCTCCCCGTTGATCCCGGTGATGGCCGCCAGATAGATGATCGTGCCCCAGCCCATGCCGGCCCAAACGCCGATGAGCAGGTAGGTCACCGCCCAGTGATACTTCTCCGTCAAAAACGGGATACCCTGTTGGATCAGGCCCATGTTCCGCAACACCACGTTGACCAGACCGGTGGTCGGACGGAACAGCGTCCAGGCCACGCTGGCGATGATGGGCCAGGAGAGGAAGTGGGGCAGATACAGGATGGTCTGCGTCACTTTCTTAAACTTCGGATAGCGCAGCTCGTTTAAGATCAGCGCCAGGATAATCGGCGCCGGGAAGCTGACCAGCATTCCCAACACGTTGAATACGATGGAGTTTCTCAGAGCCCGGTGGAAATCCTTGTCCTTAAAGATCTTGGCAAACATCTGCATTCCCACCCACTCGCTGCCGTCATATCCCTTGGCCGGCTTGTAATCCATAAAGACCATTCTCAGGCCCGGATACGCCGCGTAGTTTAAGATAAACACCAGCAGAAGCGGAATCGATACCAGCAGCAGAAGCTGCCAGGTGTGGCGGAAGTTCTTTAGAAAAAGCTTCTGCCGTTGTGCGAGACTCATTCTTTTCGTTTTTTTCTCCACTTACTTTCACCCCCTGATTTGATTCGTTGTCATTTCTTACAACTACCTTTATTATGAAACAGGCTCAACCCTCTGTCTAATCAACAAACGACTAATACTGTGCAAAAACGACCATTTAAAAAGGACCGGTCTCTCAGAAAACCGATCTTTTATCTAAAAAGCTTTAATTTTTTTTAATTTTTTGCGCATTTTGACGAAAACGATTTTTTCTTTTTCTGGACGCGGGGAACTTTTTTTGATAAAATAAAGGCAGTTCCCAATTCCTTTTGACACTGATATGTTTGATTTTCCTTGAAAGGCGCGGTGATTTTATGGCAAAACCCAGGCAGACCGTAATCGAATGCAGAAGCTACAACCTCCCCTTACAGTTTCCTCTGCTGCTTTTGTCCGGAGACCACTGGAAGATTTCGGACATTCCCAGCGACCGCCTGCATTTCCACAACTGCATGGAGATCGGTCTCTGCCGCTCCGACAGCGGGAGTCTTGTCGTGTACGACGAGCCCGTACCCTTCCGGGCGGGGGATGTGACCGTGATTCCAAAAAATGTTCCCCATACCACCTACAGCACCCCCGGGACGGAAAGTCTTTGGTCCTATATCTTTTTTGATCCCAAAATCATGTTCCACAATATGGTTCCCGTCTCCTGGAAAAATTACGATTTATCCCTGCGCGCCGGGCGGGATCTGCAGATCGTCTTCGGGCAGAACGACTATCCCGGGATTTATCAGATGGTCACTGCCGTGATCCGGGAACTGGAGGAAGAGAAACCTAATTACCAGATCAATGTGAGGTGCTTTCTGCTGTCCCTCTGTATTGAATTGGGACGGATTTTCACCTCAGGCGAATTGGGGGGGGGCAAATTCGAATCCGGGGAGCGCCGAAGGCGCTCCCGCAGGGCTGGTTTTGAGCGCCCCGCAGGGTTCCGGTAAACAGAAGCAGAAACAGGAAAAGGGAAATGCCCTGATTATCGCTCCCGCCCTGGACTACGTCGAGCAAAATTACAGCCAGCAGTTCTCCATCGAATATCTGGCGGATCTCTGCCGCTTCAGCCCTACCCATTTCCGCAGGGTGTTCCGGGACATTATGCATGTCTCGCCCCTGGACTATGTAAACCATACCCGGATCGCCAACGCGTGCAACCTGCTGCAGAGCACGGAGGACTCGATCCTGGATATCTCGGAATCCGTAGGCTTTCATTCCGTCTCCAGCTTTAACCGCTGCTTTATCAAAACCATGCAGATGTCCCCACGGGAGTACCGCAGGATCAATCAGCGCCTGGACGACGGTTCGGACTCTCCGTCCATCGTGGGCCGCTCCGGATGGATGCAGCCGGAGAAACCGCAGAAGCATTTTTGAGAAAGCCTCCGCGTCAGGATACTTTCTGAAATCCTTTCGGATTTCTTTAACTGTACTATACCACAGATTGGAACGAATCAAAAATCTGTACACCAACGGTATCCCACAGTGCATGAATTGCAACCGAAAGCGGGCGGATACCGTTTCGCCCGCGGAAAGGCACGGTTCCTAAAATGGAAAATTCGGAAAAAACGGAATTATTTGAGAAGACCCCCGTCCCCCGGGCGGTCATGACGCTGGCAGTCCCCACGATCTTAAGCTCTCTGGTCATGGTAATCTATAATCTGGCGGATACTTACTTTGTGGGGATGCTGAACGACCCCGTACAAAACGCCGCCGTCACCCTCGCCGCTCCGGTGCTTCTGGCCTTCAACGCCATCAATAACCTGTTCGGCGTGGGCTCCTCCAGCATGATGAGCAGAGGACTGGGTGCCAAAGATTATGACACGGTCTACCGCAGCAGCGCCATCGGTTTCTACTGTGCGCTGCTCTCCGGCGTCCTGTTTTCCGCCCTGTATACGGCCTTCCGCACTCCCCTGCTCTCCATGCTGGGGGCCGATTCCGTGACCTCTGCCGCCACCGGCAGCTATCTGCTCTGGACGGTGAGCTGCGGCGCGGCCCCCGCCATCCTGAATGTGGTCATGGCCTATCTTGTGCGGGCGGAGGGCTCCTCCCTCCACGCCAGCCTCGGCACCATGAGCGGCTGTCTTCTGAATATTATTCTGGATCCCGTTTTCATCCTGCCCCGGGGATTAAACATGGGTGCCGCGGGAGCGGGTCTCGCCACCTTTTTATCCAACTGCGCCGCCTGCGTCTATTTCTTTGTCCTGCTCTTCGTAAAGCGGGGCCGCACCTATGTTTCGGTACGCCCTTCCCTGTTCCGTTTTCGGAAGCCGATCGTGTTCGGCATTCTGGCCGTGGGAATCCCTGCCTCCATCCAGAACCTTTTGAATGTGACCGGCATGACCGTCTTAAACAACTTTACGGCGGCCTTCGGCGCGGACGCCGTGGCTGCCATGGGGATCTCCCAGAAGATCAACATGGTTCCCATGCAGATAGCCTTCGGCCTTTCCCAGGGCATCATGCCGCTCATCAGCTACAACTATGCCAGCGGCAATATTCCACGCATGAAAAAGACGCTCACCTTCACCGCCAAAATCAATCTCACCTTTATGGCCTCCCTCGCGGCGCTCTATTTTCTGGGCGCGGACTTCCTCATCTCGCTTTTCATGAAGAATCCCTCCATCATCGCGTACGGCACGCGGTTCCTGCGGGGGCTTTGTCTCGGGATGCCCTTCCTCTGCATGGATTTCCTGGCCGTGGGCGTCTTCCAAGCCTGCGGTCTCGGCAGGAAGTCCTTAATCTTTGCCCTGCTGCGCAAGATCGTCCTGGAAATCCCGGCGCTTTTTATCCTGAACGCTCTCTTCCCCCTGTACGGGCTGGCCTACGCCCAGCTTACGGCGGAATCCATCCTTGCCGCCGCGGCGGTTATCGTGCTGATCCGGCTGTTCCGAAAGCTGGAGCGGAGCAGGAAAGCGGAAGATGCGAGACGAAATTTTCTGCAGAATAAAACGACGCCTGCCCGAAGATAGACGCCGTTTGCTTCCGCGGCTCGTGCCGCAATCCGTAAAATATTTTCTGTCAGGGTCTGCCCTGTCTGTCCGCCCCCCATTTTCTGTTTTTCAGTTCCTCATAAAGCAGGCGGTAATTTTCGTACCGCACCCGGCTGATCCGCCCTTCTTCCACGGCGGCTCTGACCCCGCAGACCGGCTCCGCCAGATGGGCGCAGCCTCTGAAGCGGCAGTCCTTTTCATATTCCGCAAACTCCGGGTAATACCGCGCAAGCTGCTCCTTCTCCAGACCAAACAGTCCCAGGGAGCTGAATCCCGGCGTATCCAGAATAAAGGTGTCCTCCCCCGCCGAGAGAAGCTCCGTATGCCGCGTAGTGTGTCTCCCGCGCTCAATCTTTTCGCTGATCTGTCCCGTCTCCATAACGGTCCCGGACTGAAGACAGTTTACAAGAGAGGACTTTCCCACGCCGCTGGGCCCCGCCACCGTCGTGGTTTTTCCCGCGAGCAGACTTTTCAGCCTGTCTATGCCGCTCCCCTGCGCCGCGCTGGTTAAGACGGTCTCATAGCCGCAGTCTGCGTAGATGCGCCGGTATTCCTCCCCGACGCCCTCCTCGTCGATATCCTGCTTGTTAAAGCAGATCACGCACGGGATATCCTGCCGTCCCATCATAATCAGGAACCGGTCCAGCAGATTAAAGTTCGGAGCCGGCTTCACCGCGGAAAAGATCACGAGAGCCTGATCGATATTCGCCACGGCAGGACGGATCAGCTCGCTGCGCCTGACGAGAAGGACGTCGATATTGCCCAGTCCCTTCTCCCGGTCCAAAACGGTAAACTCCACATCGTCTCCCACCAGCGGCTTCCTGCCGTCTTTGCGGAACACGCCCTTTGCCTTGCACTCATACACGCGGCCCCGGGCATATACATAGTAAAAGCCTGCAATTCCTTTGACAATCTTCCCCTGCATTCCGCACTCTACTCCGCCGTAAACTCAATTCTTCTGGTAAAGGATTTGGACTCCGTAGTACCCGGAACGGTCACGGTATTTCCGTTTTCATCCGTCTCCGTAGTGGCCGGCGTGGTCACCGTATAAGTCACGGTCAGCGTTCCGCCCGAGGAGGTCAGCCCGTAATAATTCGTGGAATACGGAAAGCTGGAGGTCGCAGTTTCCAAAAGCACCATGCCGTCGTCCGCCACCAGCTTCAGCGATACGGAGGTATTCGACACATAGTCCGGGGCCTCCGTTACACTGGGCGCCTCGATGCTCGCGTTGCACTTATAGGTCGTCGGCCTGGGCTCCGGCCCCTTGCTCACGTTGATGTCGATGATGGTGCCCTCGTTCACCCTCGTCCCGTGGGAATAGCTCTGATAACAGATCAGCCCTTCCGCATACTCGGCGCTGAACACATAGGAAACCGTCCCGATCTGCAGCTTTGCCTCCGTGGCCTCCACCGTGCCGTCCATCTCGGACAGCCCCATCAGATTGGGCACCCGCACCGTGAGATCCTCCTTGCCCAGACTCACCGTCAGAGTAATCGTTGCTTCCTCCGGCGCTTTCCCGCCCGAAACGGGCGACTGCGCCGCCACAAGCCCTGCCTCCACCGTATCCGAATACGCATCCAGCCGCGCGACCTTAAAGCCCCGCCCGGTCAGCGCAGCGCTCGCCGCTTCATAAGTGCTTCCCACAACGTTCGGCACATCCACGCCCTTAGCGCCAAGGCTTGCCGTGAGAGAAACCGTACTGCCGACGGCGATCTCGGACCCCTGTGTCACATCGGCGCTGATGACAAGTCCCGCTTCCACCGCGTCCGATTCCCTGTAATCCACCTCCGTCTTCAGCCCCAGCTCCGCCAGTTCGTTTCTGGCGTCCTCCACAAGCTTGCCTGCCACACCCGGCATCCTCACATATTCCGGCTCCTCCGGCTCGGAAGAGCTTTCGGACTCTTCGGATTCGTCGCCCGTCAGAACCGGTCCGCTGCTCTCTCCGCCGTTCTCCCCGATTCTGCCGAAAACCCTGACCGCAAGAATGACCACGATCACAAGGATGACCACGCCCGCGGCCACCGCCAGAAAAGTCGTCACTCTCTCCATTCCGGGATTGTAATCATATTCTTCTCCGTCTTCCTCCCCGTCCTCCGGGTCAGGCGCTTCCTCCGCGTCAGGGCGCAGGCGCATGGCATCCTCCCGCTCCTGATACTCTTCCTGATAGACGGTTCTTCTCTTGATCTGGGCAATCTCCTCCCCGGTAAACTTCCGGGTGCGCTGCTCCGTGTCGGGATCGCTCTGGACGACAAAGTCTTCATCCGGATTCATCAGCGACTGCTTCAGATCGGCGATCAACTCCTGCATACTCTGGTATCTGCGGTCCGCGGACTTCTGACAGCATTTCAGCACGATGCTTTCCACCGCGTTCGGGATCTCCGGCACAAACTCCTTCGGCGAGGGCATCTCCTCCTGAATATGCTTGATCGCGATGGCCACCGTCGTCTCGCCGTTAAACGGAACCCTTCCCGTCAGCATCTCAAACAGGGTGACCCCCAGAGAATAAATATCGCTCTTCTCATCGCTGTATCCGCCCCGCGCCTGCTCCGGCGAAGTGTAATGGACGGAACCCATGACGTTGGAGGTGATGGTATTGCTGGTAGCCGCCTTTGCGATGCCGAAATCCGTCACCTTTACCTTTCCGTCCCTGGAAATAATGATATTCTGAGGCTTGATATCCCGGTGGATAATGTGATTGTTGTGCGCCGCCTCGATACCCATACTGACCTGTATGGCAATGCTGACCGCCTCCTTATAGGACAGTCTCGCCTTTTTTTCGATATACTTCTTGAGCGTGATCCCCTCCACAAGCTCCATGACGATATAATAGATACCGTTTTCTTCTCCTACATCGTACACGTTCACAATGTTCGGATGCATCAGGCCCGCCGCGGCCTGCGCCTCGATTCTGAATTTTGACACGAAATTAGCGTTTTCGCTGAACTCCTGCTTCAAAACCTTGACCGCCACAAAGCGGTTCAGCTTATGACATTTTGCTTTATATACATCTGACATACCGCCGGTTCCGATTTTCTCTAAAATCTCGTACCGCTCGCCTATCATCATACCAATCTTAATCATGCCTGCTCTCCATATCTACCAAAATGAATGTCCGGACCTTTGTCACAGAGACTCGATCAATATTACGCTGATATTGTCCTGTCCGCCGTTTTCGTTAGCCCTTCGAACAAGCTCCTGCGCTTTCTCCACAATATCCCGGGCTCCATTCAGTATCATACGGATCTCTTCATCCTCCACCATATTCGTCAGCCCGTCCGTACACATAAGGATCAGGTCGCCTTCCCGCAGCTTTAAGCGGAAGAAATCCGCCTGCACCGTATCCTCCACGCCCACCGCCCGCGTTATGATATTTTTGTCAGGATGGTTTCTGGCTTCTTCCTTTCCCATGCCGCCTCTCCTGACCATCTCCTCCACCCAGGAATGATCCCTGGTGATCTGCGTAATCTCAGGCCCGTTCACGATATACAGTCTGCTGTCGCCCACGTTTGCCACATAAAGCTCGTTGCCTGCGCAGACAGCCGCAACGACCGTAGTGCCCATTCCTTCCAGCTCCCGCTGTGAGCCTGCCTTCCCGTATACCACGGCGTTCGCCCATTCGACAGCCTGCCCAAGGATCCGCTCCGGTTCCTTCTCCCGAAGCTCTGCCGCCCGCTCCACGATGGCGTTCACGGCAAGCCTCGACGCATAATCTCCCGCATTATGGCCGCCCATGCCGTCCGCGGCAATAAAGAGATTCGGCAGCTGCCCTACCGGCTCCTCGGAGGTATAGACATAATCCTGATTTACTTTTCTCTTCCTTCCGATATCGGTTATGGAAAATGTTTTATACACGCGCCGTATCCTCCGTCCTCCGCAGACCACCGGCCTGTCTACGCTTTTCAATAGCCTGCCAAACCGGATTAACATACCACATTCTACCACATTGCCGGTAAAAGGACAAGTCACTTAATTCGGTTGCTTTTTTTGGTGTCTGAGTTTATCTGCCGGCTTTGACATAGCTGCGCCTCAGCTGTCCGCACGCGCCGTCGATATCCCTGCCCATTTCTCTTCTGACAGTAACGTTTATTTTATTTTTCTCCAACAGCTTTTTAAAAGCCTGTATTCTGGACGCGTCAGACTGCACATAGCTGCGCTCCCTCACGGGATTTACCGGAATCAGATTTACATGGCAGCCCAGGGGCTTCGCCAGCGCAGCCAGAGCCTTCGCATCCTCATCCGTATCGTTGACGCCGCCCACCAGGCTGTATTCAAAGGTGATCCGCCTTCCCGTGTACGCAAAATAGTCGGCGCAGGCTTTCATCAGTTCGCCGATGGAATACTGTCTTGCAATCGGCATCAGGCTCTGCCGCTTTTCATCCGTGGCTGCATGCAGCGACAGCGCCAGCGTGATCTGCAGCTTTTCCTCCGCCAGCCTGCGCATCATCGGAACAATGCCGCAGGTAGACACCGTGACGTTTCTCTGGCTGATGTTCAGGCCGTTTTCATCCGTCAGCATCCGTAAAAATACCAACAGACTGTCATAGTTATCCAGCGGTTCCCCCGTCCCCATCACCACAACGTTGGAAACCCGCTCTCCCGTGATCCGCCGGATGGCGTACACCTGATCCAGCATCTCCGACGGCAGAAGGTTTCTCTCCAGCCCGTCAATCGTGGACGCGCAGAAGCGGCAGCCCATCCTGCAGCCGACCTGAGAGGAAATACACACGCTGTTTCCGTGTCTGTATTTCATCCAGACGCTCTCCACCACATTCCCGTCGGCCAGCCCGAAAAGAAACTTTTTTGTGCCGTCCAGGGCCGATTCCTGCACTTTTAGAGGGACAAGGGAGGTATAGGTAAATTTTCCGGCGCACTTCTCCCGCAGGGTCTTTGGCAGGTCCGTCATCTCTTCAAAGCCTTCCGCCAGTTTACCGTGCATCCACTGATACATCTGTCTTGCCCGAAAGGGCTTTTCCCCCATCGCCGTCAGCTCCTCCGTCAGCTCTGACAGCGGCATCGATTTGATATCCTTTTTTTCTTCCATGTTACCCTTTCGCGCTGCCCTGTAGAGTCACGCCCGTCTCTCCTCCACGCAGACAGGGCAATGCGTCTTTTCCCTCCCAAGCCCGCGCCGGTTGGCTGCTCTCCTCCGCGCAGACAGGACGACGCATTTTTTCGACGACTTTGAATCCGATATGCTCAGCTCTCCTCCGCGCAGGCGGGGCGGCGCAGCCTGGCGATAAAAAAGCCGTCCGACTCCATGTACCCCGGAAGGAGCTGGATGCAGGCCGCCCTTTCCTCTCCGGAAAGCCCCTGTCCCGCTCCGCTCTTTCCCTGCACAAGTCTCTCAAGCTCTCTCTTCTGCTCCAGCAGTATCTTCGGCAGAAAACCTTCCAGCGGTTCCGGCACAAATCCAAGCTCCTGCGTCAAAAAGGAAACCATATCCTCGTTTTCCGCCCGGTTTATCGTACAGGTGCTGTAAATGAGGATTCCCCCGGGCTTCAGGTATCCGCTGCAGGCACGGGCAATTTCCTTCTGCAGGCCGACGAGACTTTCCAGCCCGGAGGGAGTCACACGGTATTTGATATCTCTTTTCTTGCCGGAAACCCCAAGCCCGGAGCAGGGCACATCCAAAAGCAGCACATCCGCCTTCCCCTCATACGCCGGATCCGGCTCTGTCGCGTCCCAGACCTGTATTTCTACGTTCTCCGCGCCCATGCGCACGGCGTTTTCCCGAATCAGCCGTACCTTTTCCTCCGAGACGTCGCGGCTTAAAACCCTGCCGGCCTTTTCCGCCGCCAGCATCGTCTTTCCGCCCGGCGCGGCGCAGGCGTCCAGCACAAAATCCGTCTTTTTTAATCCGGCAGCCTCCACCGCCAGCGCGGAGCTCACATCCTGAACGGTCCATCTTCCCTCCGGAAATCCGGGAAGCTTTGTGATATTACCGTTATATTGCAAAGTATACAAATAAGGCAGATAGGCGCTTTGCCGAAGCGACGCCCCCTTTTGGGCCATCCCGTCCGAGAGCCGCCGGATCTCTTCCTCCGCCAGATCCGACCGAAAGCGCAGGGCTACGGGATGAAGCTCCAAAAGCCCCTTAAGCATTGTCTCCGCAACGGCTCCGCCGTATTCATCCAGCCACATCCCGACGATCCGCTCCGGCGTGGAGTATTTCACCGAGAGGTACTTCACAGGGTCCTTTTCCGCGTCCGGCAGCGACAGTCTGTCCTTTTCCCGGGCCAGGCTTCTGAGCACTCCGTTCACAAATCCCCGCAGGCTGCCGAAGCCGCGCTTTCCCGCAAGCTTGCACGCCTCGTTGCAGACCGCGCTGTCCGGGACGGCGTCCATATAAAGCAGCTGGTAAACGCTCATGCGCAGCAGACAGCAGATCAACGGCTTCATCTTTGCCGTCGGCACCTTCGAAAACTGATTCAGGTAATAGTCCAGCTCCAGCCGTCTCTCTACGGTTCCCTCCGTCACCCGCTTGATAAAGGCCTTTTCCCGGGAATCCAGATAATCGTATTTGTCAAGCGCCGCCTTTAACAGCCGGTCGGAATAGCCTTCCCCCCTCTCCTGCGCAAGCAGGATATCCAATATAAGCTCTCTTCCGTTTTCCGCCACCGTCAGTCTCTCCTCCTGCGGCCGCCGAACAGCAGAATCAGCCGAAGAAGCTGTAAAATGGAGGCCGCCGCTGCCGCCACATAGGTCAGGGCCGCCGCGCTGAGCACCTTCCGGCAGCCTTTGTTTTCCTGCGTGCTCACCAGACCGTACCGATCGATTCTTTCCAACGCTCTCGCCGACGCGTTAAATTCCACGGGAAGCGTCACCAGCTGAAACAGAACGGACAGGGAAAACGCCCAGATGCCGATCTGGATCAGTATGTTGTTATAGCTTAAGAGGACGCCGAGGAGAATGATCGGGATCCCCAGGTTGCTGCCGATATTTACCACCGGGACAAGTGCCGTCCGAAAGCTTAAGGGGGCGTAGCCTTTCGCGTGCTGGATGGCATGGCCGCACTCGTGCGCCGCC
This sequence comes from bacterium, assembly GCA_023664305.1. Taxonomy (GTDB): domain Bacteria; phylum Bacillota; class Clostridia; order Lachnospirales; family Lachnospiraceae; genus Acetatifactor. The sequence goes on from JAMPFT010000001.1 coordinate 451,421, forward strand.
ACGCCCACGGCTGTAACGGTGGCTCCGTTATAGTTGTCGTAGGAAAGGCGCACCGTGTTTGTCCTCGGATCATAGTGGTCGCCCTGCTGCGACTGAAGACACTCGATCTGTACATTGTACAGTCCCTCGTTGTTCAGGATGCGCCTGGCGGCGTCCGCACCGGTCATTCCGGTGGAATTTGCCTCCTTGGCGTATTTTTTCATGGCGCTGTTCACAAGGGCGCTGGCCCCCAGACTCAACAGCATACCGAGCACCACTAAAATATAGGTGAAATCATAGTAATAATATGGCATAAATACACCTCCGTTTATCTCTCCGCCGCCGGAGGACATTCCAGCAGCTCTCCCGGCGTCATTCTGACGCCCAGCAGAAAATCGTGGGCCGTCATGCGCTTTTTTCCCTCCAGCTGCAGCTCCAGGATCCGCAGAGCCCCTTCTCCCGCCGCAACCGTCACGGCATCCTTCTCCACCCGTAAGATTTCTCCCGGACTGCGGCCGAAGGTATTCTCTGTCAGGGTAGGCTGCGCCCTGAAGATCTTAAGCTGCTTTCCCCGATATCCCGTATAGGTGCCGGGCCACGGCGTCAGCCCCCTGATCAGCCTGTCGATCTCCAAAGCGGATTTCGAGAAATCGATCCTGCCCATGCTCTTATCGATCAGCGCGGCGTAACAGCTCTTGCTGTCATCCTGTTTTTCCGGCGTAAGCTTCCCGGCCTTTAGAAGTGTCAGTGCCTCCGTCACGGCCTCTCCGCCCAGAACCGTCAGTTTACCCTGCAGCGTCTCATAATTGTCGTCGGGCGCAATGGGCGTTTCCTTCCGGTAAAGCATATCCCCCGTGTCGATCCCCGCGTCCATCTGCATAATCGTGACGCCGGTCTTTTCCTCCCCCGCAATGATCGCCCGCTGAATCGGCGACGCGCCTCTGTATTTCGGCAGAAGGGACGCGTGGATGTTCAGACAGCCGTACCTGGGCATCGCAAGGATCTCCCGGGAGAGAATCTGTCCGAAGGCCGCCACAATATAGACGTCCGCCGCATACTGCCCAAGCTCCGCCACAGCCTCAGGCGTCTTGATTTTCTTCGGCTGCATCACCGGAATGTTATGCTCCAGGGCGCACAGCTTCACCGGAGACGGCTGCGGAATGCCGCTGCGCCCTTTGGGCTTATCCGGCTGCGTCACCGCCGCCGTAATCTCGTGTCCCGCCTCGATCAGCGCCCGCAGCGCCCCTGCCGCAAAATCAGGCGTTCCCATAAATACGATCTTCATCGCTTTGTTCCTCTCTTCCGCCGGATCTACTCTTCTTCCTCTTCATACTTTACGTCCTGCAGAGGACCCTCTACTTTTTCCACATACAGGTGTCCCTCCAGGTGATCCAGCTCATGACAGATCGCCCTCGCAAGAAGCTCCGTTCCCTCCAGCTCAAATTCCTTCATATTCACGTCCAGCGCCACGGCCTTAACATAATTCGGCCTGGTCACCTGTCCCGACTTTCCGGGCACGCTTAAGCACCCTTCCGTTCCGGTCTGTTCCCCGCTGGACTCCACGATCCTGGGATTGATCAGGATATGCGGATCCTCTCCCGTGGTGTCGATCACCACGATCCGCTTCAGCACTCCCACCTGAGGCGCCGCAAGACCTACGCCGTTCGCTTCATACATTGTATCCAGCATATCCCCGATCAATTCTTTGATCCGGGGCGTCATCTCCGTCACTTCCCTGCATTTTTTCGTCAGAACATCTTCCCCGATTTCGCGTATATTTCTGATTGCCATTTCAGCCGCCCCTCCGCATTGCAGCGGATCCTCCCTTCCGTCCTTTGGTTACATTGTATTCACAGGATCAAAGTCAAACTGTACCGTCTCCGTTTTCAGCTGCAGAGTCCGGACTGCCTCCTCCAGGAGATCCTTCACCTCTATCAGTTTACCATATTTTGCACATTTCACATAGAATACAAATCTAAAAATATCATTAATTCTTCCGATCACAGCCGGCGCGGGACCGATGACCCGGAGCTCTTCCGCCTTGTCTCTCTTAAAAGCGCCGCCGGGGGAATGACTGCCGCCTTCTCCCCGCAGGACCTGCGCCGCCAGTTCCCCCGCGAGCTTCAAGCCCCGCTCTTCCTCCCTCGCAAAGATCTGCACCGCCAGCATATGCGCCGCGGGCGGATAACCTCCCAATTCCCTGTAGAGAAGCTCCTCGCCGTAAAAGCCCTCGTAATCCTGCCTTCCCGCATAGACCACCGCGTAATGCTCCGGCTGATACGTCTGGATCACCGCTTCCCCGGGCAGCGTTCCTCTGCCGGCTCTTCCCACCGCCTGGGTCAGAAGCTGAAAGGTTCTCTCCCCGGCGCGGTAATCGTTGGCGTTCAGGGAAAGATCCGCCGCCAGCACTCCCACCAGCGTCACGCCCGGAAAATCATGTCCCTTCACAATCATCTGTGTGCCGATGAGCACATCCGCCTCCCGTTCGGAAAAAGCAGACAGGATCCGCTCGTAGCTGTCCTTCGTCCTGGTCGTGTCCGCATCCATCCGCAGCGTCCTGACCCCGGGAAACATCTCCTGCAGCTTTTCCTCGATCTGCTGGGTTCCCGCCTTAAAACCGCTGACATATCTGGAACCGCATTTGGGACACCGGGCAGGCATGGGCTCGCTGTAGCCGCAGTAATGGCACAACAGCCTGCCGCCCTTATGCTCCGACAGCGATACGTCGCAGTGGGGACACTTCATCACATGTCCGCAGGCCCTGCAGGAGATAAACCCGGCATAGCCCCTCCTGTTTAAGAACAGGATGCTCTGCTCGCCCTTCTGCAGTCTGTCCGCCAGCAGACTTTTCAGCTTTCTGCTGAAAACCGAACGGTTCCCCTCTCTCAGCTCCTGCCGCAAATCCACGATATGCACCGCCGGAAGGCTTCCTCCCGTCAGTCTGTCTGTCAGGGAAAACAGCTTATACTCCCCTGTCTCCGCCCGGTAATACGCCTCCAGCGACGGCGTTGCCGACCCTAAAATGAGGCTTGCGCCGGAGAGTCTTGCCGCCTCCGCCGCCGTCTCCCTGGCGTGATACTTGGGAGAGGACTCGCTTTTATAGCTGCTCTCGTGCTCCTCGTCCATAATGATAACGCCCAGCCTGGGAAAAGGAGTAAACAACGCCGATCTGGGGCCGATAATCACGTCGATCTCACCGTTTTTCGCCCTCTCGCACTGATCGTATTTTTCTCCGGGCGACAGCATGGAATTGATCACGCTGACCCGGCCGCCGAATCTGCGGTAAAACCGAAGCAGCGTCTGATAGGTCAGCGCGATCTCCGGGATCAGCACAATCGCCTGCCTCCCGCGGCGGATCATTCCCTCGACGATCCGCATATACACCTCCGTTTTCCCGCTCCCCGTGATACCGTGCAGAAGGTAAACGTCCGGCTTCCCCGCGTCGAAATCCGCCATCACCTCGTCCACAATGCTATGCTGCGCGGGACTCAAAACCGGGACGCCGTAAAGCGCATTCGCCGCGCCGCCGTCCTCCAGCTTTACGGGATTGCGAAATTCAGAGATGCACACCAGCCGAACCGCCCCCGCGCTCTCCAGGCTTTTTACCGTCTGCGCGGACACACCCAGCTTCCCCGTAACCCATTCGTAAGGTATGCTTTCCTGATCGATCAGCTCCTGCAGCAGCCTTGTCTTTGCAGTCTGCTTTTTTCTCCTGCTCTCGCCCAACAGGGAAATAATCTCCTCTTTTCCCATGACGCGCTGCAGGATCCGGCGCTCCCGCTTTCTCACGGACTGCTTTGCGGGCAGAACCGTCTTCAACGCCTGAATCATGGTGGAGCCGTAGTTTTTGCGAATCCAGCCTGCCAGGGCGATCATCCTGTCCTCAACGCCCACGCCGCCCTTCACGATTTCCCGTATCTCCTTGATCCTGGAAGGATCAATTTTACATTCCCCGCCAACGGCGATAACATATCCCTTAAGAAGCTTATTGCCGCCGCCAAAGGGCACGGAGACGCACATCCCCGTTTCCAGCACGTCCCTTAACCGTTCCGGCACACGGTACTGAAACGGCTTATCCAGTTTTTCATGAGAAATATCCACAATGATATCCGCATAAAGTTCCGTCACTTTTTTCTCCTCAGATGTGCTCCAGTCCTCCGTCCAGCAGTTCCCGAATGATTACTCTCTCGTCCATCGGATACTTTTTTCCCCTGATCTCCTGATAATCCTCATGCCCTTTTCCGGCCAGGACGATAATATCGCCTTCCTCCGCATGGGAGATCACATAGGCGATCGCTTCCCTCCGGTCGCAGATTTCCACATACTGTCCTTCGGTCCGATCCATCCCTGTCTCGATATCTTCTATAATGGCCTCCGGCTCCTCAAATCTGGGGTTGTCGGAGGTGATCACCGTCAGATCCGCCAGCCTTCCGCTGACTTCCCCCATCTCGTATCTTCGCTGTCTGGAACGGTTGCCGCCGCAGCCGAACAGACAGACCAGCCGATGGGGGCGGTATTCCCGCAGAGTGGTCAGAAGACTTTCCAGCGCCATGGCGTTATGCGCGTAGTCGATGATCAGCGTAAACTTATCCGAAACCTCCACCTTCTCGATGCGTCCCTTCACCTTTGCCTCCCGCAGGGCGCTGCAGACCGCATCGGTGTCCACCCGGAAATGGCGGCAGAGCGCAATGGCACAGAGCGCGTTGTAGACGCTGAATCTGCCCGGCGCGGAAACCTCCGCGTCAAAATTCATCAGCCCCGCCACCCGGAAATCAACTCCGAGCCTGCCCGGCTCGTGTACCAGCTCAAGCGCCTCCGCCCGCAGCATATTGTCTTTTCCCAGCCCGTAGGTCTCCACCTCACAGGTGCAGCCTTCCAGCACCCGGGAAGTATGGACGTCGTCGCCGTTGACGATTCCCACCCTGCACTGCCGGAACAAAAGGCCCTTACATCTTAAATAATCCTCAAAGTCAGGATGTTCGTTCGGCGCGATGTGATCCGGCTCCAGGTTGGTAAAAATCCCGTAATCGAACACAAACCCCTGGGTGCGGTGCTGCTTCAGCGCCTGAGAGGATACCTCCATAACCACCGCATCCATCCCGGCCTCCGCCATCCTTGCAAAATCCTCCTGCAGGATATTGGACTCCGGCGTCGTATTGAGCGCCGGAAAAACCTCGTCTCCGATGATCGTCTCTACCGTTCCGATCAGTCCGCATCTGATCCCCGCATGCTCCAGAATCGATTTCACCAGATATGCCGTCGTAGTCTTCCCCTTTGTCCCCGTGATCCCGATCACCTTCAGTTTTTCTGCGGGATGTCCGTACCAGGCTGCGGAGATAAAGGCCATGGCATAACGGGTATCCTGCACCCGAATCACCGTCGCCTCCTTGAAAGGCGGTATCTCCACCGGTCTGGAGACCACCAGCACGCGCGCTCCCTTTTCAACCGCATCCGCGGCGTATCGGTGTCCGTCGAAATTTGCTCCCTCAATACAGAAAAAGAGCGCTCCCGGCGCAACCCTCCGGGAATCGTTTGCGATCGACAGGACGTCCGTTTCCAGACTTCCCTGTATCCGTTCATACTCCAGATTTTCCAGCAGCTCCGTCAATTTCATGGTGTGATCTCCCCTTTCTGTCATACAGCATATTCTATTTTACTCTATTTCGCGATTTTGTACCACTGTTTTTTTGCGCGAAGAAGCCCCGGCATGCACCGGGGCTTCTCCACTATTTTCTTATGAGGGGGGAGATAGTGAGTTCATCAACTATCTGTAATACATAGTAACCTGAAATTGTGTCTAAAGTGTGTCTGCTTTCTAACGGAAATCTTAAAAACTGTTAAAAGATCGGAAACTGATTCTAAAAAATCAATTCTTTTTCCGCGGCTTAATCTTCGTCCGGAAGAGATACCACATGCTGCCCGCCAGACAGATCGAGGAGTAGGTTCCGCAGACGATACCGACCATCAGCGGCAGCGCAAAATCCCGGATGCTGGTGACTCCGAAGATATACAGCACCGCAACCATAATAAAGGTTGTCAGGGAAGTAAAGATACTTCTCGACATGGTCTGGGTGACGCTTCTGTCTACAATCTCCTCCAGCGTATCTTTGGAGGACATGGTCGCCATGTTCTCCCGGATACGGTCAAAAATTACGATGGTGGCATTGATGGAATATCCGACAATCGTCAGCATGCAGGCCACAAAGGTATTGCTCACGGAGACTCTCGCCGCAGCGTAGAAGGCCAGCACGATCAGCACGTCGTGCAGCAGGGCGATAATACTGCTGACGCCGAAGCGCAGATCCTTAAACCGGATCCGGATATAGATTAACATGCACAGGATTGCCACGGCCACCGCTACGATCGTATCCCGCTTCATCTCGCTGCTGATGGTGGAGCTGATCGTCTCGGAGGTAATCATCCTCTCCTCGATGCCGAAGCGCTCCCGGAACATTTCGTTCAGACTCTCTCTCTGCTCCACATTCAGGGAACTGCTCTTGAAGATGACCTCATTGGAATCCTGTACGGTCTGGATCTGCACGGCGCTTCCGGCGATCTCCTCAATATAGGGAACCACGTCCGCGTTCACCTTCTCCAGCGTCATCGACTCCTGGAACGCAACGGTGGTCTGGGTGCCGCCCTTAAACTCCAGGCTGTAATTCAAAACGTCCCCCGTCGTCGCCTTATTGACTCCCATCATCACAAATCCGGCCACGATCAGCGCGGCGGATACGCCGATAAATACCCACTTTTTGGAGAGGATACCCAGCGTCTTATGCTCCTTCCCGACTCCGTAAAGCTTCTCGCTCTTTAAGCCGATGGCGTAAAAGGCGTACAGGATATATCTGGTCACTACAAGAGAGGTGAACATGGATAACACAATGCCCAGCGCAAGGGTCTGGGCGAAGCCCTTTATGGAGCCGGGCCCTAAAAACAGCAGCACGACCGCCGCGATCAGCGTGGTGATATTTCCGTCCACAATAGCGGACAGCGCCTTGTCGAAGCCGATCTTGATCGCATTTCTCACGGTCTTTCCCGTAGCCAGTTCCTCTCTGATACGGGCAAAAATAATCACGTTTGCGTCCACCGCCATACCGATGGAAAGGATGATACCGGCGATACCGGGCAGCGTCAGTGTCATATCAAACCCGTTCAGCAAAAGAATCACCAGCGCGGTGTAGGCCAGCAGGCCGATGGCGGAAGCCAGACCGGGGATCAGATACACGGCAATCATAAAGAGGATGACAATCGCCAGACCGATGGCAGCCGCCTTCAGGCTGGTCTCGATGGCGTCTACGCCCAGCTGGGCACCCACCACCTTGGAATGCAGCTCCTCCAGCTCCAGCCGCAGTCCGCCGATCCGGATCGTGGACGCCAGACTGTCCGCCGCCTCATAGGAACCCTGATTGGAAATCTGCGCCTTGCCGTCCGTCAGAATCGCCTGTACCCTGGGCGCGCTCACAATGCTGCCGTCGTAATAGATGCCGAGGGTCTCCCCCTTGTTGTACGCATTCCTGGTGGCTTCGGCAAACTTGTCCGTCCCTTCCTCCGTCATGGTCAGATCGACGATATACTCCACATTGCCCAGCTGCTGGTCCCGGATGGAAGCGGCCCTTGCATCCGCCACGTCGGTTCCCTGCACCAGGATCGAGCCGTCCGCCAGCAGTTCGTCGATCGTTTTATTCAGCACATACACATAACCCACCGTGCCGTCGGCATTCTGCACATACTGGGAGGAGTAGTTCTGGTTTCCCTCCGAGTCCGTCTGCGCCACGAAGTACAGCGTGCCGGGTCTTCCCAGCTCCTGCAGAATGGCGTTTGCGTCGCTGACGCCGGGGATCTCGATATTGATTCTGTCGGCTCCCTCCTGATAGACGATCGCCTCGGTGCTGTAGTTGTAGACCCTCTTCTGCAGCTTTGCGATGGTGTCGCTCATATCTGTGGCGCTGGGCGTTCCCTCACCCACCACCTGATAGGTGATGCTGACGCCTCCCGCCAGATCAAGCCCCAGCTTGATATCCGAGGCGCTTCCCGTCCCTTCTGCGTCGATACCGAAGAAATCCACATAGGTGACTCCGATCAGCAGCAGAAGAACACAAAGCAGAATAACGATTGCTCTGTTTTTTTTCATTGTTCTTTCGTCCTTTCCTGTCTTTGATTCTATCATCCGGCTTAATTCGTTTTGCCGGCTTTAACCGTTCGTTTTATCCCGGTTCATTTTGTCCGCCCGATACTGACCCGCTTCGCTCTCCCCGTCTTCCAGCTCCGCAACCTTCAGCATAATCGCGCATTCCACTCTCTTGCGCTCAAGCTCGCAGCCCACCTCGTAGACGTCGTTGATCCTGCCGTGAAAATGATAGGAATTGGCGGCGCAGCCCCCGCTGCAGTAAAACCGCGCGAAGCATTTTCTGCACTTTTCCCTGGCGTAGACGTTACAGCATTTAAATTCATTCCGAAGATCTTCCCGGAGAATCCCCTGATCCACATTGCCCATCAAAAACTTTTCATCCCCTACAAACTGGTGGCAGGGATACAGATCCCCCCAGGGAGTCACCGCAAGATACTCCGTTCCCGAGCCGCAGCCGGAAAGTCTTTTCGCCACGCAGGGGCCGCCTTCCAGATCGATCATAAAGTGGAAAAACTGAAAACCCTTCCCCTCCCTGCGCCGCCGGATCATCTCAGACGCCAACCTGTCATACTCCTCCTTCAGCTTCGGCAGATCGGATTCCCGGATCGAATAATCGTCCGTCGGCTGCGCGACCACGGGCTCCACGGAAATCTGCTGAAATCCCAGATCCGCCAGGTGCAGGACATCCCGGGAAAAATCCAGGTTATTGCGGGTGAAGGTTCCTCTCACATAATACCGCATCTGCCCGCGGCTTTCCGCCGCCTTCAAAAACTTCGGCACGATCAGGTCATAGCTTCCCTGCCCGCCCCGAAAAGGCCTCATCCTGTCATGAACTTCCTTCCGCCCGTCGATACTCAGCACAATGTTTGCCATCTCCCGGTTGACGAACTCCATGATCTCATCGGTAAGCAGCACGCCGTTTGTCGTCAGGGTAAAGCGGAATCTTTTGTTGTGCGGCTCCTCCAGGCTTCTGCCGTATTCCACCAGCTCTCTGACCACCTGCCAGTTCATCAGGGGTTCCCCGCCGAAAAAATCCACCTCCAGATTTACCCGGTTTCCGGAGTTCGCCACCAGAAAATCCAGCGCCTTCTTCCCTACCTCAAAGCTCATAAGGGCCCTTCTGCCGTGATACTCGCCCTCTCCCGCAAAGCAGTACCTGCAGGCCAGATTACAGTCATGGGCGATATGCAGACACAAAGCCTTTACCACGGTCTGCCGCCTCTTAAAATCAAACACCTGGTTTTCGTAGGTATCCGGAGCAAAAAGCTGACCTGCCGCCTCAAGCTCCATCACCTCTTCCACCGCCTCGCCGATCTCCTCCTCCGGACAACCGAGACCGGCCAGATTCAGCACCGCGGCTTTGATCGTCTCCACATCCCGGATTCCCTCGTTCACCAGCGGCTCTATCACGGGAATCATCCGATAGACGATATCGTCCACCGCATGAACGGAACCGCTGTTCACATCCATCACAATATTATAACCGTTGCTCTTATACTGATGTATCAAAAATCTGTTTCCTTTCCGGACACAGAATAAGCAGCGAACGGAATCGCTGCTTATTCTAGTCGCTTCTGGCTTTTGTAATATGTTCTACTTAATCTTCTCGCAGCTCTGATTTCCCACGGTGCAGGACGTCTTGCATGCGGACTGACAGGATGTCTGGCACTCGCCGCAGCCGCCCTTCTTTACGGACTCCTTCAGATCTCTGGTCGTCAGTGTCTTAATGTGTTTCATTTGATACAGCCTCCTTATGTTTGCCGTTGCACTTTGTACATTATAGCATATAATTCCCTTTTGTAAAATACTTTTTTATAAATTTCCGGTTCCGGCCGGACACGGTTCTTCGGCGGACACGTTTGCACTCGGGTCGGCACGCAGCGGACGCTAAGCTCGAAAGAACCTCGCCAAGCGCCGGCGTGCCTTTACGGTCCGCCGAAGAACCGTGTCCGGCCAATGCGTCACTTCGTGTCGGCTCGCATCAAACGCTACGCTCGAAAGAACCTCGCCAAGCGCCGGCGTGCCTTTACGGTCCGTCGAAGAACCGTGTCCGGCCAATGCGTCACTTCGCGTCGGCTCGCAGTATTTCAGTCGCACACCATCACATTTTCCAGCCCCTCCGTACTGCGGATCGGATTATCCTCACACAGAAGCACGGACAGATTCTCCAGACCGATCAGCGGCGTCAGATCCGTGATATAATTATCCGAAATGTCAAGCCATACCAGCTGAGGCAGTTTTTCGGCGAAATTCAGATTATCCAGCTCGTGGCGCGGCACATAAAGCCATTCCAGATTCGGCACACAGGGCGCAAGGGCGTCCAGCACTTCCTGCATGGGGATAACCGTATCCGTCCCGCCGTAATCCCAGCCGCCGTCCTCCAGCAGCCTGTCAACCTCCGCCTTCGTCAGGTCCAGGCTGATCAGGCTTTTTGATACCGTCATTCTCTCCGGGCGCAGGCCAAACTCCGCATCCCGCAGATTCAGTCCCTGCAGATTGGGCATTTCAAGGAGCGGACTGATGTCGCACCAGATAAAGCTGTCCTCCAGGTCCAAATACTCCAGACCGTCAATGGCCGTCACGCCGTCGATCAGCCCGTCAAACACGGACATATCCAGAAGTCGCAGCGTTTTTAAGCTTGTCAGCTTCTTTAAGGGCTCTCCGTCGCCCGAGCCGGGACATTCGATGCTAAGCTCTTCCAGCCAGGGCAGAAGCGCCAGATTGGTAAATCTGTCATAGCCGTCCAGGGAAAGAATACGCAGATCCTTCATGGCGGAAAAATCCGGCACCTCCATCGGCACATCAAACTGATAGTCCACCCAAAGCTGCAGCTCACTCAGCCCCGTGCAGGCCATCACGGGCGAGATATCACTCACCTGATAGTTGTCGTCAAGCCGCAGTATCTGCAGGGTATCCGCGCAGTCCGCCACCGCGTTGATGTTTCGGATATCCGTCCCCTTCAGCTCCAGCAGATACAGCTGATCCATCCCCGAGATAAACCCGATGTCCTTTAAGCCCTGCGACTCGATGGAGAGCGCCTCCAGATTCGGCATATCGTAGAGCTCGGAAAAATCGCTGATCCTGTCGCCGCCCTCAATCCAGAGGTTTCGCAGCGAGGCCGCCTGGGAGATTCCCTCGATGCTGTCCAAAAGCCCCGCCTCCAGCTCCAGATACTCTAACGCCGTATACTCCGACAAAATCTTCAGATCATACATACCGAAGGTATCCCGGGTATGCAGCCAGACCAGCTGGGATACGTCCATCCGTTCCGCCAGCTCCTTAAGCGACGCGTCGCAGCTTAAATACCTCAGCTGCTTTAAGGAATGCCAGTCCGTATTATAGCCCACGGAGCCCGTCTCCAAAAGCAGATACTCCAGTCCCGTCAGACAGCTTAAATCCGCCGTATCGATGTCATATCCGGAAACCCAGTAATACAGCTCCGTGCCGTCCGCAAGCATCACCGAGATCCCCGTGATATCCGTATCGTCATATTCATAGATTTCCAGATAATAGATGCTGTTCAGCTCCTCCCCGGTAATCTGATTCACGGGTTTCCGGAAAACCTCCTCCGTCAGCATTGTCAAAAGCGCGCTTTTCGGAAGCGTAAAGCTCTGTACTCCGCCCCCGGTCTGCGACGTCTTTTCTTCCGCCGAAGTCACTCTTTGCGCCGAGGACGCTTCGGACTCGGGCGTCCTCGACCACCTGTCTTCCACGGCGTCCGCCGCAGAATTAAAAATGTTCGACAATCCGCTCCTCAGAAAAGTAAGAAGCACCCCGGCTACGATTACCGCCAGAATCGTTCCCGCCCCGACGATTACGCCCTTGAGCTTATTTCCCGACGAACCGCTCCCCGACGGCCTGTTCCCTGACGAACCGCTCCCCGACGGCCTGTTCCCTGACGAACCGCTCCCCGACGGTCTTGTATCCGTCCCCCCGGATGTACCGGAAGCCGTGCTCCCCTGCGGATCCCTGTAGCCGCAGTCGGGACAGGTATAGACTCCGTTTACCTGCACCAGCTTTCTGTTGCACAAAGGACATTTCTTTTTGCCTGTACTCATTGTTATCCCTGCCTTCTCTCCCGTATTTTCTGTTTTCGGCCCTCAATGTGCGCCGCTCTCCTCGCCGCGATGCTGATCAACTGTGCCGGTTTCGGACTGCTTCCGGCCCTCAGCGCGCGCTGCGCTTTCTCTGCGGCGGCCCATGTCTTTCCGATTCGGAAGTTTACTTCTCTCCTGTCTTCTATGATACACTCAAATTCCGCTTCCGTCAATCCTCAGCCCAGCATGCCGCCCAGCATGCCGCCTCCCGTACAGAGTACAAGCGTAGTGAAAAAAGAGCTGCCCACAACCGCATCCTGCTCTCCCGCCAGAAAAGAAATCGCCGCAAGGACCAGAAAATAGGCCGCTCCTTCCAGCAGTCCCCACAAAAATTTGCGGTTTTTCATTCTTTTCCCCGCCAGAAACCCCGCAAAAAAAGTAGCCGCCACATAGATTACAATAATCGCTATGGCCACAACCTTTTCGCCGAATCCCAGCTTATACAGCAGAAACGAGAGCAGCGCAAGGAGTACTCCCGTCAGTATGTACGCGAAAAGAAGACTTTTCAGCAAATAGACGACCGGTATTTTGTTTCCGTTGTTTGCCTGTTCCATATTCCCTCCCTATCCGAATGTTAATTTTCTATAAAAGAATATGCAATATCGTCCGTAAACTTGACAACCGCTTTTCTTATCATGTATATTATGTAATCAGAGGCCGCCGTCTGCCCTGCGGCTGCGGACAGCCTATTTTAAGACAAAGGAGTGAACTTTTTTGGATACCCCCGGGGTTATACAACTTATTTCGATCTTTATTCTCGTTTTTCTGTCAGGCTTTTTTTCTTCGGCCGAGACAGCTCTTTCCACAGTAAACCGTGTGCGTATGCGCACCCTGGAGGAGGAAGGCAGCAAACGCGCCGCCCGCGTCAACAGGATACTGGAAAATTACAGCAAGATGCTCAGCGCGATTCTGATCGGCAACAACGTTGTCAATCTTTCCGCTTCCTCGCTGGCTACTATTCTGGCTGCGCGGATCAGCCTGCCCGCAGGGATTGCCACCGGCATCCTGACGATGGTCGTTCTTCTTTACGGCGAAATCGTACCCAAAACCTGGGCCATGATCTCCTCCGAAAAAATCTCTCTCGCTTACAGCGGAATCATTTACGGTCTGATGACTCTTCTCACCCCCGTCATCTATCTCGTGGATAAGCTTTCCAACGGAATGCTGCGTATACTGCGCATCGACCCGAACAGGAAGATAACCACCATGACCGAAGCCGAGCTGCGCACTTATGTGGCTGTCAGCCATGAGGACGGCGTCATCGAAAACGAAGAACGTGAGATGATCTACAATGTGTTCGATTTCTCGGACGCTCTGGCAAAGGATATCATGATTCCCCGGATCAACATGGTTACCGTCGATATCGACGACTCCTACGAAAAGGTTATGGGAATCTTCCGGGAATCCATGTACACCCGCCTTCCCGTGTATCAGGGCGACAAGGATAACATTGTCGGACTCATCAATATAAAGGATTTTATTCTCAAAAACGACAGAGAACATTTCCGGGCGGGCGACATTCTCAGAGACGCCCATTATACTTATGAGTTTAAGCGGGTGGCCGACCTTCTCATCGAGATTCGGGAAAAAACCACCAACGTCATCTTTGTTCTGAACGAATACGGCGCAACGGTGGGCATGATCACACTGGAGGATCTTCTGGAAGAAATCGTAGGCGATATCCGCGACGAATACGACGCGGACGAGGAGGAACTGATCCAGGCACGGGACGAGCGGACCTGGCTCGTGGAGGGCAGCATGAAGCTTGACGACATCAACGACGAGCTTGGAACCGACCTTGACAGCGAGGATTACGACTCCATCAGCGGCCTCATTCTCGAATGTCTGGACCGTCTTCCCGAGGACAACGAGGAAGTAACTCTGGCAAACGGCATCCGCCTGAAGGTACAGGGCATCTCCCAGAACCGGATCAAAAAGGTGTTGCTGACTCTGCCGGAGGAAAAGAAAGAAGAAACACAAAACCCCGGGGACTCTTCCGAGGCTTCCCAAAAATAACAACCGACAAACCGGACAAGGAGGAACAACATGAACAATTATCTGATTTACACGGACGCATCCGCCGATATTGCCCCTGATGTCATGAAACGCTGCGATATCCGCTTCGTAGCCATGCATTACACCGTCGGAGAGGAAGAAAGGCTGTGTACCAGTCTGGAAAGCCCCGACTTTCTGAAAAAATTCTACGATGCGCAAAGGAACGGCCTGGAGACGCACACCAGCCAGGTGACGCCCCACACTTATGTCGAAACCTTTGCGCCGCTTCTGAAGGAGGGAATCTCCGTGCTGTACCTTTCCCTCTCCAGCGGACTGACAAAAACCTTTGACTCCGTCTGTCTGGCAGCCTCCGAGCTCGCGGAGGAATATTCCGAGGCAAAGGTCGTGCCTGTCGATACCCTTGCGGCCACCGGCGGTATCGGCCTTCTCCTGGAAGCCGCCTGCAAAAACCGCGACGAAGGGCTTTCGATTGAAGAAAACGCCGCCTGGCTCAACAGTCATAAACTGGAAGTAGCCCACTGGTTCATGGTGGACGATCTGATGTACTTAAAACGCGGCGGCAGGATTCCCGCTACCACCGCGGTGTTGGGCACTGCCCTGAATATCAAGCCCATCCTGAAAATCGACGACGAGGGCAAACTGATCACGCTGGAGAAAAAGCGGGGCTACAAGCTGGTCATAAAAGAGCTTGTGAATAAATACAGCGCCACGCGCGACACGGGCACAAACCGCATTTTCATCGTTCACGGAGACTGTCCGGACAGGGCGGACGAGCTGGAACGGGCGTTTCTGGAGGTCAATCCCCAGGCCGACATCACAAAAATGATGCTCTGTCCCATTATCGGCGCTCACACGGGTCCCGGCATGCTTGCGGCTATTTTCTTCGGAAACCGCAGCCCGGAAAAGGCAGATTGATTTTTCGGGCGGGCTCCCAAAACGGGCGCTCACCCGAAGCGTCCCCTCACATAATCCCTCGTCCGGCTGTCCCGGGGATTGCCAAAGAGCGCCCCGGCGTCGCCGGACTCCACAAGCTCGCCGCTCAGAAAAAAGGCCGCCCTGTCGGAAATCCGGGCGGCCTGCTGCATATTGTGGGTCACAATGACCACGGTACGGCTGCGCTTTAAACTCCCGATCAACTCTTCTATTTTTCCCACGGACACCGGATCCAGGGCGGAGGTGGGTTCATCCATGAGAAGCACCTCCGGCTCCACGGCCAGGGCTCTGGCAATGCATAGCCGCTGCTGCTGTCCTCCGGAAAGCCCCTGCGCCGGTTTGGGCAGTCTGTCCCGGACCTCCTCCCAAAGCGCCGCCTCCCGCAGCGCCGCCTCCACGATCCCGTCCAGCTCACCCTTTCCGGGCTTTCCGTGCAGCCTGGGGCCGTAAGCCACATTGTCGTAAATACTCATAGGAAACGGATTCGGCTGCTGAAAAACCATTCCGACCTTTTTTCGCAGCAGGGTCACGTCCACCCGTCTGTCATACACATCCTCTCCGTCCAGCAACACCTTCCCCTCGATCCGTACATTTTTCACCGAATCGTTCATGCGGTTGATACATCTTAGGAAGGTGGATTTCCCGCAGCCGCTTGGGCCGATCAGAGACATGACGGTCCGCTCCCCGATTTTTAGACTTACATCTTTCAATGCCTGAACCGTCCCATAAAATAAATTCAGCTTTTTAACCGATATTTTACTTTCCCGCATTATTCCCGCTGCTCTCCTTCGGTTCCGCCTCTCGATCTTCTTTCTGCTTCGGCTTCGGCTTTATTTCCTTCAAGTCCTTTCTGTTCCGGTTCAGTTTCCGGCTCTCCCGCTCCTCCCCGTGACGAGCCTGAGAAGGAAATTGACCGCACCCACAAAAAGAATCAGAAGACAGCCGATTCCGAACGCCGTATCATACCTTCCGTTCTGCATCTGCAGATAAAGCTCTACGGTAAGCGTCCCGCCGGATTCTAAAAGCTTTCCGCCCAGGCTTCTCAGGATCTCCGCCGGACCTCCCCCTAACTTTGGCAGATTTCCGGCGCTTCCCGCCGTCAGCAGAAGAGCCGCCGATTCTCCCACAATACGTCCCACTGTTAGAATTACGCCTGTGAGGATGCCGGGAGCCGCCGCAGGGAGCAGTACTGTCCGAATCATGTACCATCTGGGCGCGCCCATGGCCAGCGCGGCATTCCGGCAGCTGTCCGGCACCGCTCTCAGCGCTTCCCGGGTACTACAGACAATCAGCGGAATTACCATAAGACTGAGTGTAAGCGCACCTCTGATCAGAGAATAGCCCAGCCCCAGATTTCCAAAGAACACATAGCCGAACAGGCCGAAGATGACCGAGGGAATCCCGGCCAGAGTCCTCACGGTAAACTCCACCGCCTTCACTATCCTTCCGGAACCGGCATACTCGTTCAGCCAGACCGCCCCGCCCACCCCCGCCGGGACGGCAGTCAAAAGCGTCGCCGCCGTTATGTATAACGTATTCACCAGATTCCCCGCGACTCCCTCCGTTCCCTTCAGTATACTGAAGGCAGTCGTCAGGAACGGAATATCGATCACCCGCGCTCCTTTCAGGAACACCGCTGCGATCATCCCTCCCAAAAGGATCACAGAAAGGGATGCCGCCCCGTAAATCACCCCCGCCGCAAAGATCTCCGTTATCCTGATCCTGCGGCGGTATAAGCCTGCCCCGCCGACATTTTCCGCCGTCGAAGGCATCTGCGCACAAAGGATGTTCACCTTCCCTCCTCCTTCCAAAGTCCGCATACTGCTGCGTTGATCAGCATGATAAATGCAAACAGCACAAGCCCCACAGTGAACAGCACCTTTCTGTGCATCCCTTCCGCGTACCCCAGCTCGCTGACGATCGCCGTGGTAAGAAAGCGCACAGAGTGAAACGGCAGCGGCAGATTTACTCTGTTGCCGGACACCAGCGCGATAGCCGTAGCCTCCCCCAGCGCTCTGCCCATCCCGAGAACCACCGCCATGACGATGCCCGGTCTCGCCGCCGGGAGCACCGACCGGAAAACCGTCTGGATCGGAGACGCCCCGAGCGCCAGCGAGGCTTCCCGGACGCCGGACGGCACCGACCGCAGGGACGACTCGCTGATATCCGCCACCGTGGGCAGAATCATGACCGCAAGCACAAGCGACGCGGACAGCAGATTCGATCCCCCCGTAAACTGATGGCTTTCCGAGCCCTTAAAAACCGCCAACTCCAGCCGGTAGATCAGCGGGTTTACCAGACAGACACCCAGAAGCCCGTAGATCACGGAGGGGATGCCTGCCAACATCTCCAAAGCAGCGCCGACGGCGCGGGCGGTTTTCCGGTCTGCCGCCTCCGTCAGAAAAACCGCCGTAAAAACCCCCAGCGTCCCGCCGCACAAAACAGCCAGGGCAGTTCCGGCCAGGGACGTAAGAATCACATAAAAAATACCGTACCGCGGATTTTTTGCCGTGGGATCCCATACCCTGCCAAACAGAATTTCCTTCCAGCCTGCCTCCAGAGCCGCCGGCGTTCCGCTGACGATCAGATAAAGAGAGATCAGCGCCACCGCGGATACGGTGAGCAGCGCGCAGGCCGTAAAAACCGCCTGCGCCGCTCTCTCTACGGCCGCCTTCCCTCTCCCGCTTCCTCGGATCGTATGAAACTCCGCATAATCTGCCTCCATAGCGTCCCCCGTTTCGGCGCCGTCCCGCCGTGTCTGCGGCCGCTCCGCTTCAACATGGCTTTCCCTTGCCTGCGGCCGCTCCGCTTCAACATGACTTTCCCTTGCCTGCGGTTGCTCCGCTTCAACATGACTTTCCCTTGCCTGCGGCTGCTCCGCTTCAACATGACTTTCCCTTGCCTGCGGCCGCTCCGCTTCCTCGACTGCGCCCCTAACGAACGGCAGCCAGCCCGATTTTTTCCGCGATTTCCTGCCCTTCCTCCCCCAGCACATACTCAAACCAGGCCTGGACCAGTCTGCTCTGGCAGGAAATCTCCCCCCGCGTAGCCATGATGCAGGGACGGCTGAGCCGATAGTCTCCCGTTTCCACGTTCTTCGCCGTGGGCTCCACGCCTTCCAGCGACAGAAGCTTTACGCTTCCGTCCGCCGTCTCTAACGATATGTATCCGATGGCCCCAGGCGTGGACGCCACCTTCGCCGTCACCGCCCCGGAGCTGTCCAGCTCATTTGCATAGGCACAGCTTCCTTCCACGCCGGACAACGATTCAAAGGCGCTCCGCGTCCCGCTTCCCGCCTCCCGGCCCACCACGACAATGGGAAGGTCTTTTCCTCCCACCTCCGACCAGTTGTTCACCCCGCCGGTATAAATCAGCGCCAGCTGCTTTCGGGTAAGTCCGTCCACAGGATTATCCCGGTCAACGCAGACTGCGATCCCGTCCAGCGCCACGGTATTCTCCGTCACGCCCTTCTCTTTTTCCCTTTCCGACAAGGCCCGCGAAGAATTTCCGATATCCGCGCTTCCGTCCGCCACCGCCTCGATTCCCGCTCCGGAGCCTGTAAATTCCACCGTCACGGTCACATCCGGATATTTCTCCATAAACCCCTCTGCCAGCGCCCCAGCCAGCCGCGCCATGGAAGTGCTTCCCGCCATGCGCAGCGTCCCCGAGAGCGCGGATGTTTCCCTCCGCGTTTCTTCCTCCTTTGTCTCCCCGTCCCACAATTGCTGCCCGTCCTCCAGACGTTCATGTGTCAGAAGATTCCCCCAGGCTGCCGCCGCGCACGCCGCCAGGACACAGAGGCATAACGCTGCCGTCACTTTCTTTTCCGCCATATTACGCCTTCCTTTTGTCCGCGTTCCGTCCTGCGACTTTACTTCCGCTCTCTCCGCCGTGAGCCCTGCCGCCCCTTTGGCTTTACTTTTTCGAACCGCAGGGGGCCGCTTATTCCAGCGTGGCAAGGATTCCGTCCGCGATGGCCCGGGCAATCTCGTCAAACCGCCTGTCATAAAGCCGGTTGTCCGCATCCGTGTTGATAAAACCCACCTCCAGCAAAACAGCCGGCATTTCCGTCCGGTTCAACACGACGAGATCCGCCCTCTCGTTCACTCCTTGGTTCACAAACCCGACGTCCTCCAGACGCGTGTTGATATTATAGGCAAGTCTGGCCGCCTCGCCGTACCGGTTATAGACCAGAGTCTCCACGCCGGTGTACTGATTGGGATAGGGGCTGGAATTGCGGTGAACAGACACGAAATAGTCTCCTCTCACGGCATTTCCCTCCGCCACCTTTTGCGCGGGAGATTCGTAGATATCCGAGGTGCGCGTATAATATACGTTTACGCCGTTCTCCTCCAAAAGCCTTCCCACCGCCAGAGTCAGCGCCAGCACATCATCCTTCTCCTGCCGCCCGTTGTAGACGGCGCCGGGATTATTGCCGCCATGTCCGGCGTCCAACACAATAAGCGCCATAAAAAGCGCCTCCCGCATAGCTTTGTATATGCTATGCGAAAGACGCCAATCTGTGCCTGTCTGATTTTTCTTTTTCCGGTTTTTCCTGTTTTGCAGCGGTATAACCGGTGTCTCCCGCCTTCCCTATAGTGCCTGATCCACCACGGCGCCTTTCAGATCGTCCGCGAGAAGCTTCATCTTGTCAACGATTCCCTGTACCTCCTGCCGGATGTCCTCCTGCAGCTGATCCAGAGAAACCATCTCCTTGACGGGCATCTCCTCCAGCAGCTCTTCCAACTCTTCCTCCCGCTCTTTTCGCTTCTCCTGGAGCTCTTCCTTCTTTTCCTCTTCCTCCCGGATCTTCTCGGCCTGCTCCTCTCTCTTCTCGCTCTCCTCGTCGATGTGATCCCTGGAAGCCTCCACCGCCATACCGATAATCTCGTCCGCGGCGGCCTCCAGAACCTGATCCGCTTCCTTCTGAGCCTTCACCATGGACTGATCCTTCAGCAGCTCTCTCTTCGTACCGCGGATGACCGCCTCTTCTCCCATCTGCTCGCCCCGGTTTTCGGATAACTTGCTCTGATAGGTAGTGGCCTCCTGCTGCAGATTCGCTTTCTCCGACAGATACTCCTCCTGACTGATCTCTCCCGCCTCATAGGCTTTCTCCAGCTCCTCCAACCGTTCGTTCACGCCGGAAGCCTCCTCCTGAAGCTCTTTTGCCTCCTGCTTTAACTGCTTTATATGTTCGCGGCTCTCGTCCAGCCCCTCGTCAATCTCCTGTCTGCCCGCCCAGGCTTCCCCCACTACCTTCATCGCCTGCTTCTGGGCCTGCTCCCTGCGCTGTGCAATCCTGTCCTGCAGCGTATTTCCCGGATTCAGCTCCCCCGCGAAAAGGGTCTTTCGCTCTTCCTGCTCCTTCTCCCTGTTTTCTACCGCCCCGTTCGTCTGCGGCTGTGTCCCCGTATAGATTGTGATATTTTCTCCGACTCTCATTTTCATCCCCCTTGCATGCTTTGATTCCTATGCTGATTCTATGCCAGACCGTGCTTCCCGATTTTTCTTCTTCCCGCAGCTGCCTGCGGAATCTTCTGAAAACAGAATTTCCCAGAAAACGCCTCGCTTTCACTCGCAAACACGCGCTTCGCGCTCTTTGTCCTGCTTCGCAGGACGTTTGCTCGTTATATGGCAAAGGGAAATCTTCTATTTCCCTGGAAAATCAAATGTCTGCTTCGCAGCCGCTTGATTTTCCTCTGCACTCATTATATCGGCTGTTCCTGCAGAATCCTCCAGCCTGTTTCATGCCGTTTGTTGAGTTTTTCGTAACCGTTCCGGACTTTCTTCTCCTCATCCCGCAAACTGGCTGTTGTAAAGCTCCGCGTAAAAGCCGCCCCGGGCCAGCAGGCTCTCGTGATTTCCCTGCTCGATGATATTTCCGTCCCGCATGACCAGAATGATATCCGCCTCCCGGATGGTTGAGAGCCGGTGGGCCACAATGAAACTGGTTCTGCCCTCCATCATGGCGGCGAAGGCGTTCTGAATCTTTATCTCGGTGCGCGTATCGATGGAGGAGGTCGCCTCGTCCAGAATCAGCATAGGCGGCAGACAGAGCATCACCCTGGCGATGCAGAGCAGCTGCTTCTGACCCTGGGAAAGACTTCCGCCGTCCTCTGTGATCACCGTATCATACCCCTCGGGCAGCCTCTTGATAAAGCTGTGGGCATGGGCCGCCCTGGCCGCCTGAAGCACCTCTTCCTCTGTCGCCTCCGGCTTGCCCATCCGGATATTGTCCCGCACGGTTCCGGCTCTCAGCCAGGTCTCCTGCAGCACCATGCCGTAGCTGGTGCGCAGACTCCCTCTGGTGATGTCGCGGATATCTGTGCCGTCCACAAGAATCCTTCCGCTGTCTACATCGTAGAAACGCATCAAAAGGTTGATGACCGTGGTCTTACCGCAGCCCGTAGGCCCCACGATCGCCACCCTCTGTCCCGGTTTTACCTTTAGATTAAAATTCTCGATCAGCTTTCTGTCAGGCGAATAACTGAAACAGACCTTTTCAAGACTCACGTTTCCCCGGGCGTCTTTCAGCACCCTCGCATCGTCTGCATCGGGAGTCTGGGGCTCCTGATCGATCAGGTCAAAAATGCGGCCTGCGCAGACAATCGCATTCTGAAGCTCCGTCACAACGCCCGAAATTTCATTGAACGGCTTGGTATACTGGTTTGCATAGCTTAAAAAGCAGGAAAGGCGGCCTACGCTGATTCCCCCCCGGATGGCCAAAAGCGCGCCGAAAACGCCGACTCCCGCATATACAAGGCTGTTGACGAAGCGTGTACACGGATTAGTCAGCGAGGAAAAGAAAGTCGCTTTCAGGGAACACTTTTCCAGCCTGGCGTTGATCTCGGCAAACTCTTCCTTCACCGCCGTCTCCCGGGAAAAGGTCTTCACAATCTTCTGGTTCCCGATCATCTCCTCGATCAGGGAGGTCTGCTCTCCTCTGGTCTCCGACTGAAGCTTAAACATGGAGTATGTCCTTGTAGCAATGAACCGGGCCACCAGAAAAGAGACGGGCGTGATACACACTACCACAAGCGCAATGGGCACATTGGTAACCATCATAAAGATCAGTGTCCCGCCGATGGTCAGCACGCCTGTGAACAACTGGGTAAAGCCCATGAGCAGTCCGTCCGCAAAGGTATCCACATCCGCTATAACGCGGCTGACGATATCGCCGTAAGCGTGGGCGTCCAGATACTTTAAGGGCAGCTCCTCCAGTCGGTGGAAGGCGTCCTCCCGGATGTCCTTCACCACATGGTAGGTGATATAATTGTTGCAGGTGTTCATGATCCACTGCGCCGCCGCCGTGAAAGCCACCGCCACCGCAATTTTTTTCATGATATCGAACACTCCCGCAAAATCCACCCTGTCCCTTCCCAGGATCAGATCCACCGCATTGCCGGTGAGAATGGGAACATACAAAGTCAGCGCCACGGTCGCCGCCGCCAGAATCAGCGACAGTCCCACCAGCATCCAATACCTTCGGATATAATTCAGCACTTTTTTTATGACCGCTGCCTGACCGGTCTTATTTTCCGCCTTGTTTTCTGCCATATCTATCACCCTGTCTTTCCGCGTTCCGCCCTCAGACGCCGCTCTTTCCGGCTGCATCCGCCGTCTTTCGTTTTTCCTCCGGATACTGAGAAAAATAAATCTCCCGGTAAACGTCGCAGTCCTTCAACAGTTCCTCATGGGTTCCGACGCCCGCCATCTCCCCGTCGTCCAGAACGATAATCTTATCCGCATGGCGTATCGTAGAGGCACGCTGAGACACGATAAACGTGGTCGTGCCGCCCTCCAGCTTCCGCAGCGCTGTCCGAAGCCTTGCGTCCGTCGCATAATCCAGCGCCGAAGCGCTGTCGTCCAGGATCAGAATCTCCGGCTTTCTCACCAACGCCCTCGCAATGGTAAGCCTCTGCCTCTGTCCGCCGGAAAGATTCTTCCCGTTCTGGGCAATTTTTGCGTCCAGGCCGCCCGGCTTACCCTCTACTACCTCCCGCGCCTGCGCCAGATCGATCGCTTCCCACATCTCCTCATCCGTGGCGTCCGGCTTTCCCCACTGCAGATTACTCCTGACGGTTCCCTTAAACAATACCGCCTTCTGCGGCACAACGCCGATCCGTCCGCGAAGCGTTTCCTCGGGTATATCCCGCAGATCCACGCCGTCTATCCGCAGCGCCCCCGCCGTCACCGGATAAAAACCGGGAATCAGGCTGACCAGCGAGGTTTTTCCGGAGCCCGTGCCGCCGATGACGCCTACCGTTTCGCCCCGGTTTACGGTAAAATTAATATTCCGCAGCGTCTCCGCCCCGGCTCCCGCGTAGGTCAGGCACACGCGGTCAAACTCCAGGAAGGGAACCTGATCCGCCTTTTCCCCTAAAGCTGCGTTTTCGCGGGCGGGAAGCTCCCCGTTTTGTATCTCAAACACTCCCGCCACACGGTCCGCGCACGCAAGCGCTTTTGTGACGGTGACGATCAGATTTGTCAGCTTCACAAGCTCCACCAGAATCTGGGACATATAATTGAGGATCGCAATGACTTCCCCCTGCGTCAGATTCCCCACATTTACCTGCACGGCCCCCGTATAAATCAGGGCGACCGTCGCCGCGTTGACAATGATATAAGTCACCGGATTCATAACCGCGCTGATCTTTCCCACAAAGGTCTGGCTGTGGGCGAGGATCCCGGTGTACTCCCGAAATCTGCTCTCCTCCTCCGCTTCCCGATGAAAGGCGCGGATCACGCGGACGCCGGTCAGATTTTCCCTTGTAATCCCCAGCACCCTGTCAAGGTTTGCCTGCACCTTTTTGTAGAGCGGCATGGTCCATACGGTGATTCCGATTACCACCACCGCCAGCAGCGGAATTGCCACCACAAAGATCAGAGCGCTCTTTACGTCGATGGTAAACGCCATGATCATTGCGCCGAATACAATAATCGGCGACCGCAGAAACAGGCGGAGCACCATATTGACGCCTGACTGCACCTGATTGATATCGCTGGTCATCCGGGTAATCATGGTGGAGGAGCCGGCTTTGTCGATATTGGTAAAATTCAGTCCCTGAATATGATCAAATAACGCCTGTCTTGTTTTCGCCGAAAAGCCTACCGCCGCCTTTGCCGCAAAATACTGAGCCGTCACGGAGGACAAAAGCCCCACCGCCGCCAGCCCCAGCAGACACAGCCCCATCCTGCAGATATAACCCGTATCGTTTCCGGCAATTCCACGGTCAATGATATTTGCCATGACGATCGGCACAAACAACTCAAAAAAGGCCTCCAGCAGCTTAAACAGCGGCGCAAGAATGCTCTCCTTCTTATAATCCTTCAGATACTTCATCAATCGTCCCATGTCCGTCCTCGTTTCTGTCAATTATCAATTTCCCGCAAAAACAGCATTTCCGCTTTGCGGTAATTTAAAACCTCTGCCCTTATCCGTTATAAAGCGTCAAATTCCCGTCCCCGACGCAGACTGCCGCCGCATATCCGGAGGGCGGAGAAAATGAAATCCATCTTACGCGCTGCGGAAAATACCCCCAGTCCGCCGTCAGCATATCCCGCCCGAGCGCCGCCGCCACTCCCTCGCCGGTCAGCTTGCTGTATGCTTCCTTCCGCGTCCAAAGCTCAAAAAAAAGCTTCTGCCGCTCCCCGCCGCTTTCACAGCGCTCCAAAGCCAGCCGCTCCGACTCCGAAAAGAAACGCCGGGCCAGCTTT
Organism: bacterium; assembly: GCA_023664305.1. Taxonomy (GTDB): domain Bacteria; phylum Bacillota; class Clostridia; order Lachnospirales; family Lachnospiraceae; genus Acetatifactor. The sequence goes on from JAMPFT010000001.1 coordinate 476,291, forward strand.
TCCGCGTCCACCGGCTGAAGTCTTTGCAGATCCGCCCCGATCTCCTGCCGGGCCACGGCGCAGAGCACATAGTCCCCGGAATGGGAAAGGCTGAAAAAAAGCGGAAGATCCGCAAAATAGGGCTTTCCCTTCTCCCCGTAGCGGTAGCACAGGGGAAACGCCCCCTTAAGCTCGGGTTGCAGACCGGCTCCCGTGCGATGCCGGGAAAAAGCCTCTGTCAGCTCGGAGCAAAGGCCGGATACCGTACATTGCCCGGAAATCCCTTCCGCCTCTTCCAAATCAAGGCCGGGCGTCACACGCTTCTCCCGTCCCGGCAGAGATTCCTCCCTCTCCCAGTCCAGAGCCGCCTTCTGCAGCAAAAGCCCTGCTCCCAGCTCCGCCGCCCCGGCCCGGGAAGTCCCCGCCGCCAGCGCCTTTTTTTGTCTGGTCTCATCCAGCAGGGGCAGCAGCTCCTCGAACCGGTTCCCGCCGTCTCCCTGCGCCAGCCCGCCGATATTTAACAGATACAGCCTCATCGTCTCCCCGCGTTCCTCCCACACTGTGTAACACCGTTATTATCTCACATCTTTTCAATCCGCAGGCCAGCCTCCGACGCAAACGCCTCCACGTTTTCCGTCCGGGCCGCCGACAGGAGCCAACTGTTCAAAAGCTCAAGATCCCTCTGCCCGCGAATCATCCCTTCCAATTCGGAGGAAACCGCACCCTTCTGCGCCAACAGCTGCAGGATATCTTCCGCTTTACCTTCCGCTCTTCCTTCCATTCTGACATAGTCATCCCGGGCATTCCGGTCCCGTATTTCCTTCAGCCGGGCCTCATGCATTGCACGCAATCCCTTCCTCAGACTCATTACTTTCATCTCCTTTACCGCTTCCGCGATCCCGGGATTCCCTGCTCTTATCATCTCCAAATCTCCCTCCGTCCTTACATTCAACAGCCGGATCCAGTCGTCTACCGCCGCTCCCTTCAGCTGCTTCCTCAGCTCGATTACATGCAGTTCAAACAGATCCGAATACTCCTGACCCTTCCCGTTCCGCATCCGGTACACTCTGTGATATTCCGGGTCCTCATCCAGGTTAAAATCCAGAATATTGATACAGATGCACTTTTTCAATTTGTGATACTTTTCTCCCGTCAGCAGCTCTTCCGTATACATCTTTGCCAGATAGAACAGACTTCTTTTGTCCCAATAAGCTACCATTTTGATCTGCAGCTCAATGTCGATCATCCTGTCCCCGTTGAGTTCAACTCTCACATCGAGAATACCCTGCTTCTGCCAGGAATACCGCTTCCACAGAAAAGGGTTCACCAGCTTTACCGAGCGGATTTCCTCTACAGGTATTCCCAGCACATCACTGATGAAATACTTCCGCACCTCTTCGTTCGACATCACACGTTTAAAGCTGAAGTCATACTTTAACGATATAATCCCCATCCGTCTCCTCCTTTGCACACAGGAGTTTTCGTCGGATGGCATCTGAAAATCTCCTGCTTTTATCATTGTAATTTGGAATATGAAAAGCATAGATTTTCCGATATTGACGAATCTTCAGAAGAAACTGAGATAATAAGAAAGTGTTATGCTTTGACTCAAGCTTAACACATATCTTCCAAACAGGCAAGAAATATTTACGGTAAACCCTTTCCTTTGGCTGACTGCAGGCGGACAGCCCTATGCGTTCAATTTGTTCCCAAATCGGAGGGAATATAGTATAATGGACTAATCCGGCGAAACGCCGCAAAAAGATCGGGAAAGGGAGAAAAAGCGTATGCGGAACAGTACACTGGGCAAAAGACTGGTTTCCATGTTTCTGGGAATGATTTTATTTATTATTCTGGTGATAAGCGTTTATTATTTTACGGTTTACGAAAACGGCATGGAGAAGCTGACCGCCCGCTATGCGTACGATATACTGGAGGATACGGTCGTCTCGATCGACAAGGGAATTGAAAATCTGGTGAAAAGCGCCGAGGTGCTGGTCGGCCAGCCGGATATCCAAAAATTCCTGGAGGCCGACAATACGGCGCGGCTCGGACTTTTGAAGACCGTCAGGGCGCAGCTGTCCGCATATATCAGATATAATCAGAATATTCAGAATGTGTTTTTGGTAGATAAGCAGGGAAGCAAGGTTTCCAGTACGTTGGAGGAAGAAAGCATTACCTATTCCGAAATATGGATGGAATATCAGTGGATCAGTAAGAATTACGATCTGGCGGTTCCCTTCCGGAGCGTTTTTATCACCCCGCACCACGACGGCGCACAGCGGAATATGTATTTCGACATTGTACTGCCTGTCTATAAGGATATAGCCGCCCCGAAGGATTCCGATTATCTGGGTTCCGTCATCGTCGTCTGCAATCGGAAAACCCTGGATGGAATTTTGCCGAACCTGTCCGCCGAAAAGCTGGCGATCATGGAGGGCGACTCCGTCCTGTTCAGCAACAACGCGGTTTTGTCCGACGGCCTGAAAAGCGATCCCCTGCGAAGCGAAATTTTAGTGGACGGCAAGAAGGTTAAACTGGTCACGGATAAGGTGACCCGCACGGGATGGCGTGTCTGCCTGATGTGTACCCGGCCGGATCCGGAAGAAAAGCTGGCGCATATCCGCAATGCCGCCGTGCTGGCCTGTATTATGGGAATGTTTGTGCTGGTTATCCTGTTTCGGTTATCCTTCCATTCCTTTGTACAGCCCATGGAACAGATTGTCTGTCAGATCAGGGAGATGGACAGCCTGGGCAAACGGATCCAATCTCCCAAAAATGCCAATGTGGAATTTTCCCAGCTGACAGACGCGATCAACCATATGCTGGAGCAAAACGAACAGTTGAACAGCGATATCATAGACGCGCGTCTTGCCTATTATCGGGAGAGGATGCTGTTTCTTCAGACGCAGATTAATCCGCATTTCCTGTACAATAATCTGCAATGTATCCGCGGGATGTCGGCGCGGGGAAATGCCGGGGCGGTCCGCGATATGGTGACCTGTATAGCGGATATCTACCGTTACGGCTCCGTCCAGGAACCGGAGACGACGCTGGCGGAGGAGTATGCCTGTCTGGAAATGTACAGTAAGATTATCCGCATTCGCTATGACGACTGTTATAACGTGCAGATGGAGTGCGGGGAGGAGGCGCAGCTCTGCCGTCTGCCGAGGATGTGTCTGCAGCCCCTGGTGGAAAACAGCATCCTTCACGGCTTTAACGATGCAAACCTTCCCGGCGGTCGGGTCGATATCCGGGCCGGCGTATCAGAAGGAACGCTTTGGGTTGAAATCCGCGACAACGGGGGCGGCATGAGCGAAGAACGCGTTCGCTGGCTGAACACGCCCAACAAGCCGGATTTGGAGCAAAACAGTCATTTGGGGGTGGAAAACGTAAGAAGCAGATTGCACATACTGTTCGGGGAAGAAAGCCTCATTCAGTTTGAATCTGCACATAAAAAGGGAACCTGTGTAAAGCTTTTTATCAAGCAAAAGTGAAAATTTGACAAAATAATATAAATAAACGACAAGATTTTTGGCAGATAAGCCTGATACAATAAAGACAAGACCTGATATCACAGACAATTAGGAAAGGAGCGTCGGGCTTGTCTCACCGACTAAACGTATGAAAAATATTCAAACGACAGTTAGGAAGTCAGAAATCACGGCGGCAGCCAAACTGAAGCGTTTCGGACATGATGTTTGGGAGGCTCGGTTTATCTATCTCATTTTGCTGCCCGGCTTACTGTATTTTTTAATCTTCCAGTACGGCCCGATGGGCGGTCTCGTTCTCGCGTTTAAAAAATTTAACGCGCAGCTCGGGATCTGGGGCAGCAAGTGGGTCGGCATGCAGAATTTTCAGAGGATTTTTGCGACGCCTGCCGCTATAACCGCAATCAAAAATACCTTTGAAATCAATTTATCACGTCTGGTGTTTCAATTCCCGGTGGGCGTCATCCTCGCCATTTTTCTCAGCGAGATGCGGGGAACCCGGGTGAAACGCATTTTCCAAACCGTATTTACTTTTCCTCATTTTCTGTCATGGATTACCGTTTCGGCTATCCTGACGGACTTTTTCAGCAACGGCGGCGCGATCAACACGGTGCTTGCGTCCCTTGGAATGGAAAAGATCAACTTCCTCTCCAACACGTCGCTCTTTCGGCCGCTTCTCTATTTTACGCATAACTGGAAGGAAATGGGCTGGAACTCCATCATTTTCCTGGCGGCTATCGTAACGGTGGACCCGACTTTGCACGAGGCGGCCACGGTGGACGGCGCCAACCGGTTTCAACGGATCTGGCATGTGACCCTGCCGGGAATCAAGGCGACCATTATCACGATGTTTATCCTGGAGGTCGGCCGGGTGATGAATGCAGGCTTTGAGCAGATTTTCTATCTGCAGAACGCCGCGGTAAAAAGCGTGTCCGAGATTCTGGATACTTATGTATATTCCATTACGTTCCAATCGACGCCGTCCTACGGTTTTTCCACGGCGGTGGGTATGTTTAAGGCAGTGATCAATCTCGCAATGCTGGCGACGGCAAACTTTATCGTAAAGAAAATAGACGGCAAGGGCATGTTTGGCTGAGGGGGGAGCGAAAATAATGACAAAAAGAACCGTTCAAAAAAAGAGAAAAAAGATTACGGCGGGGGACGTTTTTGTGGCGGCAGTCCTGACGGTATGCGCGCTTATCATTTTTTTCCCGTTTTACAGCTCCGTCGTGGTTTCCTTTCAGTCGCCCCGCGCGTATATGCTGAACCGAGTATCCATGTTTCCCACGGAATTTTCCCTGAAAAATTATACCTATTTATTTGAAAAGGGGCAGATTGCAAACGGATACAAAAATACAATCTTCATCACCGTAATCGGAACAGTGTACGGTATGGTGATTTCCGTTATGACGGCTTACGCGTTTTCGCGCAAAAAATGGCCGGGAAAGAAGCTGTTCTTCCTGCTGATGATTTTTACCATGTTTTTCAACGGCGGCATGGTTCCGACTTATCTGCAGCTGAAGAATATGAAGCTGATCGACACGCTCTGGGGAATCATTCTCCCGCTCGGCGTATCGGCGTACAACATTATCATCATCAAGAGCGGATTCGAGCAGACGCCGATCGAGCTGGAGGAAGCGGCCAAGCTCGACGGAGCAAACGACCTGACCATATTCATCCATGTCATGCTTCCGCTTCAAAGCGCGCTGCTTGCCACATTTACGCTTTTTACGGCGGTAGCGTACTGGAACGAATGGTTTTGGTCAATGCTTTTGATCAACAGCGGAAACAAGATGACGCTTCAGACCGTTTTGCGGTCGATTATCGCGGAGGCCGCGGTAGAGGCGGATATCACCGCCGGGGAGGTCACGGAAATTTTCAGTCAGGGGGTAAAAATGTCGGCGGTCATACTGACCATGCTTCCCATCATGTGCGTTTACCCCTTTTTGCAGAAATATTTTACGAAGGGCGTTATGGTAGGCGCCGTCAAAATGTAAAAAAGTGCCCCCTTGCTGCGGCGAAGTTTCCTGTAAAAGAAAAAAAGCGGAAGGCTTTTTAATAAAAGGAGGATCATACTTATGAAAAAAAGGAAAAAAGTTCTGGCGACCATGCTTGCGGTAACGATGGCCGTTACCTGTCTGTCCGCCTGCGGACAGACTCCGGCGGAGGACAACACTTCCTCTGTACAGGAGGGAAATCCGTCTGCTCCCGCAAAAGATTCTGAACAGACCCCGACGGAAGAAAACCGGGTCTCGTTTACCGTAACTTCCACCCATTCGCAGAACGCGATGGATTATGATCAGGATCCGCTCTACAAGTACATTTCCGATCTGTTCCAATTTGACTATGAGGTATGGCCGGTCTCCAAGGACAGCCATGACGAGAAGGTGCGTATGTGGATCAACGGCGGCACTATGCCCGATATCCTCTGCTGGCGTAATTTTAACTATCAGGAATACGTCAGTTATGCGGAGCAGGGGCTTTTAAAGCCGCTTCCGGAGGGCTGGGAGGAGACCTATCCCGAAATTTACAAAATGTATCAGGTGTGCGGCATCTATGATAAGATGGCGGTGGACGGCGTTTACTACGGCATCCCGCACAGCACCTATTACCGCTTTGCGGAAATGGACGCTCCCGTTTTGCAGCACGCAACGCTCTACTACCGGAAGGATTGGGCTGAGGACCTCGGGTTTCATTTCGGCGCTTCCGTCACCATGTCTGATCTGGCCGACTATCTGAAAGCCTGCATTGAAAACGACAAGGCAGGCAACGGCAAAACCCTGGGCCTGAGCGAGGCTCCTGCGGCGGTGGACGGTCTGTTCATGCTGCCCTGCGGATACGATACGGACGAGGGCGGTTTTTACAGGGACGAAACCGGGTATCATTGGATTCTGGATAACGGAAAGATTTCCAAGGGGATCGAGCTTGCGCGGGAATGGTATGCCGCCGGTCTGATCGACCCGGATTATTATCTGCTGAATAACGCGGACGCGACCGCAAACTTTACATCGGGTCTGTCGGCCGCCATGTACAACAGCTGCTCAGTTCCCTCCCACTATGTATTCCGGGATACCTTTGAAGAGACGACCGGCCTGTCCGCGAACTGCATCGGCCTTGCCGCCATTGCGGACGAGAATACAGTATATGCAAACCAGACAAACAACTATTGGTCCTGTACTTTCTTCAGCCCGAGCCTGGACGACGAGACCTACAGCCGTATTCTGAAAATGATCGACTGGTGCTGTTCGGAGGAAGGCGAGCTGACGATTATGGTCGGCCTTCGCGGAGAAGCGTGGGACTATAACGAGGACGGTTCCATCAAAATTCTGCTTGAGCCGGATGCGGACGGAAATTATAAGAGCACCGCGGATCTGTGTAATTCCTATCAGGTTTTCCGCTCCCTCGGCGTGGTCGCGGACGACTACAGCTTTATTAATCCCGCCTATGACGCGAATGTGGTTCAACAGATTCTGGATGTATTTGAGGCAAAGAAAGGAGCTGAAATCAATTATATCGATTATGATTACAAGTTCTTTTCCAGCGACGCGAAGGCTGAATATTCGGTTGACATCCACAGCGAACTGACTAAACTAATTATTACACCCGGTATTGACGTGGATGCGGAGCTGGCAGACTTTATCAAAGATACCAGCGGCCTGTGGCAGCCGGTCGTCAATGATTTGAACGCGGCGTTCGTTAAATAACAGGCGTTCTATGCTTTCGGGGGTTCATCTTATGCAGATGGGCCCCTTTGTTCCAATAGGGAGGGATTTGTTATGAAGCTGACTTTTCTGGGGACAAGCGCGGGAGAAAGCTATCCCGCGCTTTGGTGCCACTGTCCGAACTGCGAATATGCCAGACAGCACGGCGGAAGAAATATCCGCCAGAACAGCTGCGCCTTTCTGGACGATGATCTGATGCTGGACTTAAGCTCTCACGCTTTTTCGACCGCGCTGAGATTTCATCTGGATATTACCCGTATGAAGTACCTGTTTATCACGCACGATCACCGCGACCATCTGGATACGCAGCATCTGACCTGGAGAATGAAACCCTTTGCGGACGGAAAAGTATGTCAGATACGGGAACCCTTCGATATGGGGCATTCCATAACCGAGATGGGAGCCAGACATACCCCGCTGCCGTTCCTGAATATATACGGGCACGAATCCGTAATGGAAGCGTTGCGGAGTAACCCGCGGTTTCGGGAAAACGGCATGGAAGATCATTATGACATGGAATTTCATGCAATGCGTCCGGGCGAGACCGTAAGCTGCGATGAGTCGCTGAAGGTTACCGCCGTCGTGTCGCATCACGGTAAACCGGGAAGCGTCTACAATTACATTATAGAGCGAGGCGGTAAGACGCTGCTTTACGCGCTGGATTGCGGCGGATATGACGAAGATATGCTCGATATTATCAGGGGACGCCGCTTCGACTGTGTCGTGCTGGAGGGAACCTTCGGCTTGATGCCCGTCGCCTTTGATATGCATCAGAATCTGGAAAAGAATCTGAAAATGATGGATTTTTTTGCGGACAATCACTTGTGGACGGGTGTACCGAACCTTATTCTTTCCCATATGAGCCCGCATTGGACGCCTCCGCATGACGAATACAGTAAAATGCTTGCGTACTATGGGATTCAGGCTGCCTATGACGGGATGACGGTTGAGTTTTAGGAGGTCGGTTATGTATCATGTAATCATTGTAGACGATGATAAATGGGCCATAGAAGATATCAAAGAAAGCTTTTGCTTTGCCGACTGGGGTTTTCAGGTTACAGGGGAATACGGAAGCGCGGAGGACGCGCTTCCGCATATCCTTGCCGAAAATCCGAACCTGGTTGTGACGGATATTCAGATGAACCGGCAAAGCGGTCTGGATATGATACGAATCTGCAGAGAAAAAGGGATGGAGACCGTCTTCATCCTTGTCAGCGGATACGATGACTTTGACTACGTTCAGGACGCCTTCCGATACGGTGTGTTCTTTTATCTGCTCAAGCCGATAGACGACGGGAAGGTGCGCGCGGTTATGGAGCAGCTGTGGGAAAAACTGGATCAAAACCGCAGTCCGGCCAACGAAGCGCCGTCAACGGATACCTTTGAGAAGGCGGTAGCCTATATCGACGAGCACTATCTGGAGGCGATCACGCTCGACAGTGTGGCAAAAGCGCTCTTTATCAACAAAAATTATCTTTCCCATCTCATCTCCAAAAGAAAGGGAGAAACCTTCATCCAATACCGAAACAGACTGCGGGTGGATTATGCTAAACGCCTGATCCGTATGGGGGACGCCAACATGACGGATATCGCGGCAAAGGCAGGATTTGAAGACGCCAGCCAGTTTTCCAGAATCTTCCGGCAAATCGCAGGGGAATCCCCCACGGGATATAAGGCGAGATACAAATCCGGAAAGTAAATCCGGGGCAGGCCGAAACAGCAGCCTGCCCCATTGTAATCCTTTTTGCTGCGACGCAAGCTTACCCCTCCGCCTCGTAATATTTCGCCTGTGCGTTCCAGAGGCTCGCGTAGACGCCCCCTTCCTCCGCCAGCAGCTCCTCGTGGCTTCCCGTCTGCACCAGCCTCCCCTTGTCGAAGACGGCAATCTTGTCGCAGAAGCGGCAGGAGGACAGACGGTGGCTGATGTAGATCGCGGTCTTCTCCCCTGCAATCTTGTCGAAATTGCTGTAAACCTCCGCCTCCGCTAAGGGGTCCAGGGCCGCCGTGGGCTCGTCTAAGAGCACAAAGGGCGCTTCCTTGTAGACAGCCCTTGCGATCGCCAGCTTCTGGGCCTCTCCGCCGCTGATCTCGATGCCCTCGTCCGTATAATCCTTGTAGAGAAAGCTCTCGATCCCCTTCTCTCCCAGACTCTCCAGCCGCTCGGCAAAGCCCGCGTCCCTGAGGCACTGCCGCACCTTTTCCCCGTCGTACTCCTTGTCCACGGCAATGTTCTCCGCCAGCATCAGGGAGAAAAGCATATAGTCCTGGAATACCACCGAAAAGAGCCTGGAATACTCCTCATGGCGGAACTTCCGGATATCCACGCCGTTGACCAGGATCTCGCCCTCGTCTGGATCGTAAAGCCTGCAGAGCAGCTTGATCATGGTGGTCTTTCCCGATCCGTTCCGGCCTACGATAGCCAGCTTTTCCCCGACCTTCAGCTCCAGGGAGAAATCCTTAAGCGCGTACTCCTGACTTCCCGGATACCGGAAGGAGACGTTCCGAAACTCGATATGATATTCGTTGTCGCTGCGCTTTTCCATCGGCAGCGAGCCCTTGTACATCTCGTCGGAAAGCTCCAGCAGCTCCAGAATCCCTACCTGCCTCCTGGCCGCCAGATTTAACTCCTGCCATCCCGCTGCCGCCTGCACCGTCTGACGCAGGAGGTTGGCAAGACAGTCCGCGTACAGGATCAGAGACCCGATCGGCATATTTCCCTTTAAGGCCGCCATAATCACAATTCCGTAGGCTCCCATCTGAGCCAGTATCTGTATGGCCGTCATGACGCCGCTGCTCCCCGCCTCCCCGACGCAGGGCCGCCTGATCACATAATCAAAATAATCCTTCGTCTGCAGCCTGTCGTACGACCACCTTTTCATCACGTCATAGCTGTCGTAGATCCGGACGTCCTTTCCGTTCCCATAGCGGTAATGCCCGGAGCCGTAGGCAAAATCCCACACATAATTCCATAAAAATTTTTTCTCCTCTCTGGTCAGTATATGGAACATCATGTAATGGCTGATGCCCTGAAAATACCGGTGCAGCCTCAGCCCAATCCCAAGCAGAAGACACAGCAGGAGCGCCGCGATCCACAGCCAGCCCAGATCCTCTCTCCCAAAATAGGAGAACAGGGGAACACCGATAACGACCGCCCCGATGATCCGCACCAGGCATTCCAGCATGTCCTTTCCTCGCCAGAACACCGTAAAAATTCCTGCACCCCAGTTATTATCCCGGCGGATCCTCTCCCGCATCTCCTTCAGCTTCGGGCTGTCGATCAGGGAAAAGTCCATGTTCATCAGCTTTTCCTGCTGCAAAGCCTCGTATTTCTCCGAAATGATCTGACTCTTAATATCAATCCGACGGTTTAAAATACTCAGCACGGAACCGCCAAGACTTAAAAGCACTACCCCAAAAACAATTCTTTCAAAAAGCTCGGCGAAGGCAAAGCCCCCCGCGATCCGGTTCAGCACATAAGCCGACAAAAGCATTCCCCCGTAGCTTAACGCGGCGGACAAAAGGACAGAAACCGCGTTCCAGGGGACATAGCTTCGATCCAGACTTACAATCAGCGCCATAACGCGCCGGATATCCTTCAAATTCTGCCGAAGCGACTGCTTTTCTAAAAGTATTGATTCCTTCTCCATCCTCAAAACGCCTCCTTTTTTAGCTTATCCTTCGCGTAATAACGGCTCTGCACCTCGAACATTTCCGCATACGCCCCCTGTCGGTCCATCAGCTCCTGATGGGTTCCCTCTTCCAGGATACCGCCCTCCCCCAGCAGCACGATCCGATCCGAAAAACGCGTGCTGGCAAGCCGGTGGGAGATAAAAACGGCCGTCTTATTCTCGGAAAATCTGGCGTAATGGTCATAAACCTCCGATTCCGCAATCGGATCCAGGGCGGCCGTGGGCTCGTCCAGAATCAGGATCGGGCCGTCCTTGTAAAGCGCCCTGGCCTGCAGGAATTTCTGCTCTTCTCCCCCGGACAGCCGAACCCCGTTCTCGTCCAGATCCTTGTCAAAAAGACTGTCCATGGTCACGCCCCGCTCACGGAAAACGTCGGCAAGCCCCGCGTCCTCCAAAGCCTTCCATGCCCTGCCGCTGTCGTAATCCTTCTCAAAGGTCAGATTTTCCGCCACTGTCACCGGCAAAAGGAACGTCTCCTGAAAGACGGCGGAAAACAGCCGGTAAAGCTCCTCCCTGGGAAATTCGTTCCGGTTAATCCCGCCCAGAAGAATCTCTCCCTCGTCCGGGTCGTACATCCCGATCAAAAGCTTTACCAGGGTCGTCTTTCCGACCCCGTTGACCCCCACCAGGGCCAGCTTCTCCCCGGCGTCGATCTTCAGATTAAAGCGGTCAAATATTTTCTTTTCCCCGTCATAGGAAAAGGACACATTCCGAAATTCGATAGACATGGGCCGGGGCAGCTCCGAGATATAACGCTGTCCCTCCTTCCGATCCTCCTCCGGCAGCTCCATATAAGTCCTGAAATAATTGACGTCCAGGGAACCGCTGCGCAGATCGGCCAGACTGTCCATAATACTCCCCACAAAGCCCGAGAAGCCGGTGATCGCGCCAAAGTAGAGCACGAAATCTCCCGCTCCTACCGCCCCGCTCAGCACCTCATGCAGGAGATAACCGTAGGCCAAAATGTCCCGCCCCAGATTCAGCAGGCTGCCCGACTGCCAGTAAAAAAAATCCGCCCGGCTCTTGCGCCGGTTCAGATTTTTGCTCTTCTCCAGCAGAAGCTCCTTCTCCTTCTTCAGCCAGCGCCTCATACCGAAGATCCGGATGTCCTTGGCGGCTCTGCTGTTCCCCATGGCGCCGTGTAAAACATAAGAGCTCTTTTTGTTCAGATCCGCCTCTTCGCTTCGAAACCTCTCCATATATTTGATCCGGCGCAGACTGATCCTATACTGCACCAGGGCCAGTAAAATCAACAGCACCGCCACATAGGGATTTAAGAAGCTCAACACCGTACTGTATAACAGAAAACTGATGACATTCCGGATGATACCAACCGTTCCGTAAGTCATCTTGCAAAGGGCGCTCCAGTCACCATGGTCGTTGATTCCCAGAGCCTTCCAGTACAGCTCCTTCGTCTCCCCCTCCTCCACATGGCGGTAGGGCACCCGGAGACTCTTCAAGAACGTCATCGCGATCAATTCGTTCCGCCTGGAATTATACAGATGATATTTCCCGTTCTCGCAGGCAGCTTCCGTCACCCGGACGCACAGACAGAGCATGCCGAAAACGCCGATTGTCAGCCACATCCGCTGCCAGGTCACTCCCTTCGTCGCCAGATCCACCGCAAGCTTCGGCAGATAAATCCCGAAAAGGGGACTGACCGCGCCAAATACGATTTCCGCCAGGCACAGCCAAAGGAATACAGGGATGCTCTTCCGGTAGTACCTGAAATAATAGGCTATGTTTTGCAAAATAGTGTAGTGCTTCCCGCACGGGGATTTTGTCTGTTTCACTTTTCTTGCCCTCCGTTTCCTGCCTTGAATAAGGTTATTCTTGCCATGATTGCTCCGCAATCACGGCCTGATGGCCATTCGGCCGCTTCCTGCCTCGAATAAGGTTATTCTATCATAGGAACCCCTTTCGGGCAGAAAAAATGCACGAACGGTCTCATTCGTGCATCAATGGCAGAAGAATCTCCGTCGCAAACACGTTTTCCTCGTCCTGCCTGTCAATATACCCCTTGTACCGCGCCACCACCCGGTCGATCCTCATCAGGCCGAATCCGTGGGATATCCCTGCCTTTGAGGAGCGGTATTCCGCAGGGCGTCTCTCCTCGCGGGGTTCCCCGCCCTGCCGGGAGCCCTTCTCACGGGATATTTCCCGCCGGAAATCCTCCCGATGCCTCTTCTCCGGCCGTCCCTGTACCGCATTCATCACATAAAGATACAGCTGCCCCTTCATGACGTCAATATAAACCCGGATAAACCGCCTCTCTTCCTCCTCGATCTGAAGGCAGGCCTCCATGGCGTTATCCATCAGATTCCCGATAATCAGCGACAGATCCACATCAGAGACATCCAGTCTGGGAGGAACGATTGCCTTCGCCTCCACATGAATCTGCTTCGCCTTCGCCAGGGATAACTTGCTGTTCAGCACCGCGTCGATCATCACGTTCCCTGTCTTGACCACCGTATCCACCGTGGTCAGATCCTCATCCAGCCGATCCAGATAATCTCCCAGCTTCTCCGTCTCTCCCATGGAAAGATAGCCCTTCATGGTCTGGATGTGATTATGATAATCGTGCCGCCAACCCCGGGTCTGCCGGTACATATTCTCCACCTCCTCGCAGTGCTTTTCCAGCAGATCGCTCTGGTAATGACTGATCCGCCGATCCACCAGCCGGATCAGGTAAGCTCTTCCTCCCAAAAACAGGGCGAGAACCAGAAGCGCTCCCGCACCGATCCATAGAATTGTCATTTCTGCATTCTACCCCTTATTCCTCTATCAGTTCATGTTCTGCGAGTTGTAACCGCCCTGCCTTGTAATCCTCCGCTTTCTTTTCCAGATACCGGATATTACTTTCACTATAAAACGGATCGGGGTCAGCGGTAATTTCAAAGGGGATTCTTCTCTCCTGCGCCAGCTTTGTACAAAAAATAGTAATTGCCGTTGTAAGGCTCATGCCCATTTTCCTGCAAATCTCTTCCACCGATTCCTTCAAATCTGCGTCCATGCGGAAATTTACACTTGTCTGTGCCATAGTTATACCTCCTGTTTCATTTTATTTTAACCTTTAGATAATAGAATCCTCTCTTGGATTCTATTATAGTACCCTTTGTGTATTTTGTGAAGTATTTTCTTTGCACAGTAAATCATTTTCTTTACATCATTCTCGCATCTCTATCTTTTTATTCCCATGAGCGCCAGGCAAACGGACGTGCCTGCACTGGATACACGGCAATCTCCACGGTCTGACGAATGCCGTGGAACGCTTCACCGCCGATAAAAATCAATAAACCTCCGGTTCAGCTCCCGATACAGCCTCCTGCTGACCGGTATGGATGCGTCGTTGTCAAAGAGAACGCTGTCCTGCAGAATCTGTCTTACATTCTCCAGATTGCACAGATAGCAGCGGTGGCATCTGACAAAGGCTCCGCCTGACAGCTCCGCTTCCAGCTCGGAAAGACTCTTCATCACCTGTATTTCCGTCCCGTCCCGCATCAGGAATCTGGCATAATGCCCCTGAGACTCGCAGTAGTTTACTTCCCGCAGATTCAGCCGCCCCATCCCCTCCGGGGTTCGCACGACAAAAAGAGCCCCTGCCTCCTTCCGGCGGCTGACGCGGTCCATACATTCAAAGACCTTCTCCCGGGAGATGGGCTTTAACAGATAGTGCAGGGCCCGCACCTCGTAGCCCTCCTGAAGATAGTCGGAAAGACCCGAGGTAAAGACTACCGGCAGCTCCTCGTCCCTCTCCCTCAGCTTCCGGATCATCTCCATCCCATTCATCCCGGGCATCTGGATATCCGCAAAAACAGCGTCCGGCATCCTGTCCTCCAGCTCAAACAGAAAGCTCTCCGCGTTTTCGTAACAGAAAACCCGGCATACCCTGCCCCGGGACCTGGCCCAGGACAGGATATGCCGCTGCAATAGCGCGCTGTGTACCGCTTCATCCTCTACGATCGCTATTTCCATATCTTTCCATCCGTTTCTTTCCGGAGTCAGGCCGTCTGACTACTCCTGCCCCTCCGGCTCCTCCGTTCCGACGACCTTCAGACAGAGCTCCTCCAGCTGTTTTTCGTCCACCGCGCCGGTTCCTCGGACTACTCCTGCCTCTCCAGCTCCTCCGCCTCGACGACCTTCAGACAGAGCTCCGCCAGCTGTTTTTCGTCCACCGCGCCGGTTCCTCGGACTACTCCTGCCCCTCCGGCTCCTCCGTCCCGACGACCTTCAGACAGAGCTCCTCCAGCTGTTTTTCGTCCACCGCGCCCGGAGCCTCAGACATCAGACAGGACGCGTCCTTCACTTTGGGGAAAGCGATTACTTCCCGGATACTCTCCGCCTTTACCAGCAGCATCACGAACCGATCCAGTCCGATGGCCAGTCCCGCGTGAGGCGGCACCCCGTACCGGAACGCGTCCAGCAGGAAGCCGAACTGCTCACGCGCTTTCTCATCCGTAAAGCCAAGGGCCCGGAACATCCTCTCCTGCACGTCGCTCTGGAAGATTCGGACGCTTCCGCCTCCCAGCTCCACGCCGTTTAACACAATATCGTAGGCCTTCGCCCTGACGCTGCCGGGATCGGATTCCAGCCTGTCAAGATCCTCCTCCATGGGCATGGTGAAGGGGTGATGCATGGCCACAAAACGCTCCTCCTCGTCGCTCCACTCAAACTGCGGGAACTCCGTGATCCAGAGGAAATTGAATTTATCATGATCGATCAGGCCCAGCTGCTCCGCCAGCTCACAGCGCAGCGCCCCCAGCACGGAACGGACGATTTTCAGCCGATCTGCCGCAAAAAGCAGCAGGTCTCCCGGCTCTCCCTGCATGACCGCAACAAGGGTCTGCAGCTCTCCTTCCGTCAAGAACTTTGCAAAGGAGGACTTATAGCTGCCGTCCGGCAGCACAGACAGATAGGCCAGTCCTTTCGCTCCATAGCCCTTCGCAAACTCCACTAAAGCGTCGATCTTCTTTCTGGGCATCTCCGCCTGTCCCTTGACATTGATACCGCGGACGCTGCCGCCCGCCTCCAGCGCTCCGGTAAATACGCCGAAGCCGCAGTTTTTCACCGTCTCGGATACATCCGTCAGTTCCATGCCAAATCTCGTATCCGGCTTGTCCGAGCCGAACCGATCCATCGCCTCGTCCCAGGTCATACGCGGGATCGGCAGCTGCACCTCATGCCCGATAGCCTCTTTGCAGACCGCCGCCACCATCCTTTCCGTGGCGTCGATCACGTCGTCCACATCCACAAAGGACATCTCCAGATCCACCTGGGTAAACTCCGGCTGTCTGTCCGCCCTAAGATCCTCGTCCCGGAAGCACTTCGCGATCTGGAAATACCGGTCATACCCGGAGCACATCAAAAGCTGCTTGAAAATCTGCGGCGACTGCGGCAGGGCATAAAAGCTGCCGGGATGAATCCGGCTGGGCACCAGATAGTCCCTCGCCCCCTCCGGCGTCGATTTATTCAGGATCGGCGTCTCGATCTCCAGAAAGCCCTCGCCGCTTAAGAAAGCGCGGATCGTTGTGGCAATCTTGCTGCGCAGCATCAGATTCCGCTGCAAATCCGGTCTTCTCAGATCCAGATAACGGTATTTCAGACGCAGCTCCTCCTTTGTCCTGGAATCCGCTTCAATCGGGAAGGGCGGCGTATCCGCCTCCGCAAGGATTCTCACCTGTGCGGCCCGCACTTCGATCTCACCGGTAGCCAGATTTTCATTGACCGCCCCGGCACGCTTCTCCACGCGGCCCACCGCCGCGATGACAAACTCGCTTCTCAGCTTCTCCGCCTTGGCAAAGTTCTCCGCCCCGCAGTCGCTCTCCTCAAAAATAATCTGCAAAATTCCCGAGCGGTCTCTCAAGTCCACAAAAATGATGCCGCCCTTGTTCCGCTGCTTCTGCACCCAGCCCATGACAGTGACCGTCTCGCCCACATTTGCCGCGGAGAGCTCCCCGCAGCGGTTTGTTCTCTTTAAACCCTTCATTGACTCAGCCATTTTATAGCCCCTTTCCTGTCCTTTGTTTCCTGCTCTTATTTTCCGAACCTTTCCGTCGGGTTTTTTATCCAATTCCGGCTTTTTCTTTTCAACTCTTCCGCCCAAGCTTTCCCCGGGCTTCCTTCCGGTTCTTCGGCTTTTCTTTCCGCTTCTTCCGCCTAAGCTTTCCCCAAGCTTCCTTCCGGTTTCCCCGCTCTTTACCGCTTCAGCTCCTCCCGGTAAAATTCCTCAAATTCCTCATAGCCCTCCGCCGTCAGCTGTTCCTTCTGAAACTTCTTGTTCTTGTTCATCCGAACCAGCAGCACCTGTCCGCCGCTTTCGCGGGTCTGCTGCGCCTTAGCGATAATCCCGCACAGCCGCTCTCCGCCTACGCCCTTCTCAATGAGATACGCCGTCTTTTTCGGCCTGTCCGGAACCTGGAACCCGCTCTCCGTAAGCAGCAGAACGATCCGCTCAAACCCGATGGAAAAACCGCAGGCCGGAACATTCTGCCCGGTAAATTTGCCGATCATCCCATCATACCGTCCGCCCCCGCCGCAGGCGCCGCCGAACTGCGGCATGGAAATCTCGAAGATCGTACCCGTATAATAGGACATGCCCCGCACCAGCGTGGCGTCGAATACCATCCGAAACGCCGCGGTTTTCGTAGCGTTTACGCTGTCGATGATCTCCTGCAGCCCCTCCGCCGCGGAAGGCTCCAGCACATCCTGCAGGGTTTTTGCCAGATAGACCACACCGTTTTCCTGACTCTCCAGTTCCCGGTAAAGCGTCAGATATTTTCCCACGCTCTCCGCGGCAAAGCCCTTCTCCAGAAGCTCCGCCTCCACGCCCTCCAGACCGATCTTATCCATCTTATCCAGCGTGATGAACACACTGTCGAAGGAATCCTCCGCAAAACCGCTGTATGCCGCCATCGCCTTCAGGATCCGACGGTCGTTGATGCG
The DNA here is from genome assembly GCA_023664305.1 of bacterium. Taxonomy (GTDB): domain Bacteria; phylum Bacillota; class Clostridia; order Lachnospirales; family Lachnospiraceae; genus Acetatifactor. The sequence continues at coordinate 494,114 of JAMPFT010000001.1, forward strand.
GATCTCAAAGTCCCGAAATCCCAGCCTTCCCAGAGTCGTCGTCGTCGCAAGAATCAACTCAATCTCCGCCAGATTGGAAGGCTCCCCCAGAATATCGATGTCGCACTGCATGAACTGGCGGTAACGCCCTCTCTGGGGCCTGTCCGCACGCCATACGTTCCCCATCTGCAGCGCCTTAAAGGGAGAAGGCAGCTGCGCCGCGTTGTTGGAGTAATAGCGTACCAGCGGCACCGTCAGATCATACCGCAGCCCGCTGTCCGTCACCTCTTCCTCGGTTGCGGCTCCCGCCACATTCAGCTTCTCTCCCCGCTTTAAAATCTTAAAAATCAGCTTTTCGTTGTCCCCGCCCTGCTTGCTGGTCAGATTCGCAATGTTTTCCACGCAGGGCGTCTCGATGGACTGAAAGCCATAGCTGCCGTAGGTCTCCTTAATCACCCCGATCACATAATCCCGGATCTCCATCTCCTCCGGCAGAATATCCTTCATGCCCGTCACAGGCTTCTTTGTGAGTGCCATTTCTCCCTCATTCCTGCGCTGTCTCTTTCACACAACAGGTTTATGGCCGACAGCACGGAGACCTAAACCTTCGACGGAAAGTTATCTTTTCCAACCTGATTCCCGCCCGCTTTCGCGAACGTCAATTTCAGAAGCTTTAATCATGATATAATTTTTTGGAAGCCCTGTCAACATTTTCATGCCCTCCTCTTTCCGTGCTTTGGCACGCATACCGATCAATAGCATTCAAAATCCGTCCAAAAATAATTTTCCTACTCCTCGATGGCGGCCTTTCTCTCATTTACCGCCCGGATCCGGGCCATCTCGAATTTCGGCTCTCTCGCGTAGGTGTAGAGCCCGTTGACCTCCTGCTCGATATCATAAAGCTGGGTATAGCAGAATCCAAAGATATACGGATTCTCCAGAAGAGCCAGGGTCAGTCCCTCGTAGCGCTTCAAAAACGCCTCGTCATCCTCCGGCGACTCGCCGTAGCCCCAGCCCTTTTCCCGGTCGGCGGCGCGGCGAATCCCGCCGTACTCGCTGACAAACACCGGCTCTCCATTATAAGTCTGCCGGTCATTTGCAAAATTCTCGATCTTCCCCTCCGCCAGCTTCCGAAATCTGCCCGCGAAAATTTCGGGTTCCTGCTCATAATCATGAACGTCAAAAATATCCGTGACCACATGATACAGCCCGCTGGTATCGATACAGGGACGCGTGTCATCCGCCGCCTTCGTCATATAATAGACTGTGGAAATCAGCTCGTCCCACTGTCTTTTCCCCCGATAGTCCCAGGTCTCGTTAAAGGGACACCAGCCGATAATCGAGGGATGGTTAAAATCGCGGTTTAAAACCTCTCCCCACTGACTGAGATAAGAGGGCAGCGCCTCCGGCCGGGAAATATCCAGACCCCAGCTCGGAAATTCGCCCCAGACCAGATACCCCATCCTGTCGCAATGATATAAAAACAACGGCTCAAACACCTTTTGATGCAGCCTCGCGCCGTTAAAGCCCGCGTCCAGAGAAAGCCGGATATCCCGAATCAGCGTCTCCTCCGAGGGAGCCGTATAGATTCCGTCCTCAAAAAAGCCCTGATCCAGTACCAGACGCTGAAATACAGACTTTCCGTTGAGCAGGAACCGAAAGCCGTCCATTTTGATTTCCCGCAGACCGAAATAGCTTCTGACTTTATCCTCACCGTACCGAAGCTCCACGTCGTACAGCCTTCCCCTGCCCGGCTCCCAGAGATGCTTTTCCGAAAGCTTTATTTCACCCCGGACTGTCTCCGCGTCGGAGGAAAGAAGCACCTGTCCCATGGACCTGCCCTGGTAGGATACCGTGACGGCCAGCTCCTCCGAGCCGTGCGTCCTTACTTCGAATAACAGTCTGCCGTTCCGGACATCCGGATAAAACCGAAAGCCTTCGATATAGCTGTCCGGCATATGCTCCAGCCATACGGTCTGCCAGATTCCCGTCGTCCGCGTGTAATCGCAGCCGGAGGAGGCGAAGCCCTCCGCCTGCTTGCCCCGGGGCTGCCATCCCCGCCGGTTATCATCCTCCGCACAGACGCAGATACAATTCACACCGTCAATCAGAGCATCCGTTATGTCAAACCGAAACGGGGTATATCCCCCGATGTGCGTTCCCGCTTCCTTTTGATTGATATAGACGGTCGCCCGGTAATCCACCGCGCCGAAATGGAGGAAAATCCTGCCGGACGCCCTCCACGCTTCCGGAACCTCAAAGCTCCTTCTGTACCAGACACAATTCATAAAGTCCCTGTATTCGATCCCCGATAATTTGCTTTCCGGACAAAAGGGCACTGTAATCCGCCTGTCAAATTCTTCCCGCTTATACAGTCCGCGCTCCTTGCCGCTTACGCCAAAGTCAAATTCAAAGTCCCATATGCCGTTCAGGTTTTTCCATTCCTCCCGATAAAACTGCGGGTTCGGGTGTTCCTCTCTGTACATAAATTTACCGCTCCTCTCCGATCATCGCAATCGTAAAATCTCCCTTTCGAAACCTCCTGTCGCCTTCCGTTTTTCAGGTCACGCTTCCCTTCCTGTCGCAGTGGGCGATATGAGTCAGACAGTACTCTCCGGTGCAGCTTTTGCTTCTGAAATTCATATTGTATGCTCTGGAACAAGCTTTGTCAATACGGTGTAGTACGAAAATGTTCCCGTCTCCCTTGAATATTTTTACTGCTTTCGCTATGATTATAAATAAGGACACTATCCCTCAAAGGCAGGAGGTGCAATATGAATCAGAAAATCGGCGTTGTGGACGTAGGAGGCGGCTATCGCGGCGTTTACGCCGCAGGAGTGTTAGACTATTGTCTGGATCACAAAATCTGCTTTGACCTTGCAATCGGCGTTTCTGCCGGAAGTGCAAATCTAATTTCCTATGCGGCGGGCCAGAGCAGACGTAACTATCGGTTTTATACAGAATACGGGCTGCGGAAAGAGTATGCCGGAATAAGAAACTTTCTTTCCAAAAAATCCTTTGTGGATTTGGATTATGTCTACAGCACGTTGAGCAATTCAGATGGCGAATATCCTCTGGATTATTCTGCCGTCGCTAAAAATCCCATCGAGTTTCTGGCCGTCGCAACCGACGCTGAGACGGGTCGGGCAAAATATTTTAATAAATGCGATCTCTCTCAAAATCATTATGATGTTCTGAAAGCTTCCAGCGCAATTCCTTTCGTCTGTCCGCCTTACCCGGTGAACGGAAAACTTTACTATGACGGGGCTTTGGCCGATCCGATTCCCGTCCTGAAAGCGTTTCAGATGGGATGCGATAAGGTAGTGCTGCTTCTAACCCTGCCGGAAGATACCGTCCGCTCCGCCGACCGCGATAGAAAGCTGGCGGCCCGGATCAGGAAAAAATATCCTCTGGCAGCTCAAAGGCTGGAGTGGCGGGCGGTACAGTATAACGGCAACGTAGCCCTGGCAAAACACTATGCTTCACAGGGTAAGGTTCTGATTGTCGCTCCCGACGATACCTGTGGCGTCAGCACCCTGAGCCGCAACAGAGACGCGCTGCAAAGGCTTTATGAAAAAGGATATCTCGACGGGGAAAAGATAGAACACTTTTTGGAAAAATAATCTTTTCAATATAAAACGTCAAAACCCGCTGATCCCAGACATTCAGGATCAACGGGGTTTTCGGACTCATGACTTCTTTCCGGCGATATTATACTATCTGCCTCTCAACAATTCCTCCACCTGCTCCCTCTTTTCATACAGGACACACCCTCCGGCATGATCATCCGCAAGCAGATCGCCGTCCCGCAAAGCCTGAAACAGTCTGGACTCCATAGCCTCCTTCAGGGAAGCATCTCTCACGTTAATATCCGAATAGGGAGAGAAGGGACAGGGTTCCGCCCCGCCATGGGAATTGATATGGAAAAAGCCTCTGCCTGCCGCTATACATCCGCCGGAGCTTTTTTCATCTCCCGGGAAAGAGACAAAGACCATCTCCGGGTATTCCTCACGCAGCCTTCCGATTCCGTTCTTCAAGAACTCCCGCTCTTCCTCTCCGGGCGCCAATTCCCGGCTCTCCTCTGTAACAGGTACAAATTCAACATATACCACAAGCTTACAGCCCCTGTCCGCAAGGCTGTTCAGGAAATCGGCGGAGACGGCCTCCTGCACATTTTCCGTCGTTACCGTAACAGACGCCCCGAACAGCAGCCCTTTTTCATGAAAACCGTCCATATTGGAGATCAGTTTGTCATAAACGCCCTCTCCTCTGCGCGCATCCGTTTCCTCTTTCCCACCCTCTATGCTCATGACGGGAATCAGGTTGCGGCACCGGTCAAAAAGCTTAAAATACTTTTCGTCCATATATGTCCCGTTTGTAAAGATGGGAAAGATAATGTTCTGCATTTTTCCCGCCGCCTCGATAATATCTCTTCTGAGCAGCGGTTCCCCGCCGGCAAGCAGGATGTAGCTGACACCGATTTCATCCGCCTCTTTAAAAATGGCGAACCATTCTTCGCTTGTCAGCTGGCTCACCGGCGCAGTATCCTGCGTCGCATGGTTGCATCTGGAATAGCACCCTGCACAATGCAGATTACAGCTGCTGGTGATGCTCGCGATCAGAAAAGGCGGAATATGTATGCCGTTTTTCTCTTTCCCCGCTCGTATCTTTGAGGCTTTCCTGCTTGCCGCCGCAAATTTTACCATAAATGCGCTTTCCCGCGGATCTTTCAACGTCGCTTTCAGGGAATCGGCCACGATCCGCTCTACCCCTCTTGTCATATACGCCTGGATATCAAAATTTTCGTCCATAGGGAACCTCCTTTTATTTTTCCTTGCCGCCAGGCTTCTTTTTCCTGTCATAGTACCCCATCAGCACCATCCACACATAAGCGCAGGTCTTTGGGATCATGAGCATCCCGATCATGGGAACCGCATCCGCAAAAAGAACTACCGGAATATAAAATCCAAAGCTCAGCACGATTGCCAGCCACATAAACCGAAAGCTCTTGTCGCCTGTCTCGAAGGCCTTTTTGAAAAAGAGGACAATGATGATCAGTCCGAGCACCACAAACGGGATATTTCTGTAAATCCCCCACGCAAGCGGCGCATCCGCAGACGTCCATGCGTTTTGCGGGAAAAGACACAGGATAATTCTGGCCGCCGCCAACAGGCAGACACAGGCAGTCAGGATATTTCCGTTTTGGACACGGTAACGGATCCGCCATATAAAATAGAGCAGCACATAAAATACGGTCATGGTAATCGATGTGACCAGCTTTCCTATACCCAAAGCCGCCGTGAAATTCTCCAATCCGGTCGTACACAGGGCGTAAGCTCGGGGAAGCAGATGAAATGCGTCGCCCGCGCCGAGAATGACGGCCATCAGCCCGAACAGAAAATATTGTTTTTCACCGCGGCTTTCACGCATAATCCGGATCCCGACTGTTATAACCAGGGTCAGGTACACGATATCAAAGAGTGTTTCCATAATTGCCTGCATAGTGATATCCCTTTCTCTCTTTTCAAATAAGTTTTACGGAGGTACGGCAACCAATTTTCTTATACTCCCAAAAAATGCTTTACTCTTATTCCCGTACCATATATAATTATAGATGTACGCTTATCCTGTGTCAATTACAAAGAAAAATGTGAGCAAGTAAGAAAAAGAAGAGTAAGAAGGAGAAAAAAAACCATGACAGTCATCCATTCGTGCCCCTGTACAGAAAGCTGCCCGCTGCAAAAGGTGTCAGATGCCCTCGGCGGAAAATGGAAGCTCTCTATCCTGTGTTCCCTGAATGCCAGCGGGGCTACGCGTTACAATGACCTGAAACGAAAAATAAGGGGAATTTCCAATACGATGTTGGCCAAGTCCCTAAAGGAGTTGGAGGACAACGGACTGATAAAGCGCACGGAATATATGGAGGTTCCCGCTCGTGTGGAGTACGAAACGACAGATCTGACGCGGGATCTGCTGCCAATCTTATCGAATCTGGCGAAATGGTCCGTCAACATTAAGTAGCATCTCCGTTCGTTCCGCAATTCCAAAGGGGAACCTCTCTTTCGGTGGGAAAAATCTTTCCGCAAAAACATTTGTAAATCATCTATCCCACCTGTTCAAACTGCGCGTTGTAAAGCTCCGCGTAGAATCCGTTTTTTTTCAGTAATTCCAGATGATTGCCCTGCTCGACAATATCGCCATCCTTCATTACAAGAATCAAATCCGCATTCTAATCCAACTCATGGACGACCCAATCTGGATGACCTTGATCACCCCGGTCACAGCGAGAATCGGCGCATAGGTTACCATGCGTAGCAGCAGGACAATCAGCATCTGTATCTGCTGGATATCGTTGGTGCATCGGGTAATGAGCGACGCCGTGGAAAACTGCTCAATCTCCGCGCTGGTAAAGCTCATCACCCTGGAATACAGGCGCTCCCGCAGGTCGCGGCCGATTCCGGCGGACACTCTCGCCGCAATCAACCCGGTCAGAATGGCAACTACCGCATCACCAGCGCCATTGCCAGCATTTTTGCGCCAACCTTAAAAAGATAAGCATTCCGGATCCGGTTCAGGTCAACACCCTGGGCTTCATATTCCGCCGAGACATAGCTGACGGCAACCTGGGCAAGAAAGGTGTCCGTCAGTCCTTCCATCTGTGAGAGCACCTCCCGCATCTGCTGCCGGAAATCTTCCTTTGTCATCACGCCAAGAGCAATCGCACCCTGTATCTGCGCAAGCCCCGCCGCCCCTTCTTCACTGCTCTCCATCTGAAAAATCACGCTTTCCGGAAGCAGCAGGATGCCGTGGAGCGTTTCCCTTTCCGCGTCCCCGATGTCCTTCAGCTTCCGCACGCCTTCGCCATCAGCCGGCAAATAGGCTGTTTCCAGCGTTTCCGTTTCTGACTCTGACAGAAAAAGCTCGATTGTATCCAGGCTTTCCTCCCGTATCGTTTCCGGCACTGCGTCCTCAATGCCGTTTTGCTGGAGACCTACGTTCAGCAGATCGCTGGTGTAAGCAGGCAGAGCAAGGTCGCAATATGCCTGCACGATCAGCAGGGCGACGATCGCCGCCACAGCAGCTCTGGACTTAGATAAAAAACGAAAAATGTTCTTCATGCCAAACCTCCCCGGAGTTCGTCCGCCGTATTCATCCGCTTGATTCTTTCCGCATTTTTACTTACAATCGCAAGACAATGTTGACAGGCCTCGAAATCTGCCTCCGTCAGCCCCTCCGAGATAAGTCTGTGAAATGACTCATGCGCTTTCCGGGCTCGTTCGATAATAGGCCCTGCCTTTTCGGTACAGACAAGACGCACCTTCCGCCGGTCACCCTCCACAGACAGCCGCTCCAAAAATCCCTCGTTTACCAGTTTATTGATATTTACCGACAGGATGTATAAAAAGAAAATGAAAATCCTATTAAAAATGATTTGAAAGCTCTTAACAATCAGTGAGCAGCCCTCTTTTTCGCTCAATCATCTCCTCAACCCGCTCCATATACTGGCTCACATCCTTCACATTCTCGCACCGCTCGATCCGCCCGTCCGGGTAGACCCGCTTTGTGATGGAGCCGGCCCCCAGGGCGACGATCGTCTGCTTTTCCTCGTTGATCAGGATATTATAAAGTCCTTCCTTTCCCTCTTTCGCGTAACCCACGTTCTCAAAATTGCCGGAAATATTTTTCTGACGGTACAGATAATAGGGGAACATGCCAAGGCTTCTGGCGCAGCTCTCCGCGATCCCCATGGTCTCCGCCGTATTGTACAGCGCCACCGCCCCGTTTTCCTGAATCACGCGGTTCAGCCGGGAGGCGCGCTTGATCGCCAGGGAATGTACGGTCAGGCTGTCCGGAGCAAGCCTCGCCACCCGGTCCGCGGTATACTGCACCTCCGCTTCCAGTTCTCCCGGAAGTCCCAGAATCAAATCCATATTGATATTGTCAAAGCCCATTCCGCGCGCCAGCGCAAAGGCCTCCTCCACCTGCTCCACGCCTGCCTTCCTGCCGATGAGATCCAGCGTCGCCTGATTCATGGTCTGAGGATTGACGGAGATCCGGGTGACTCCGTGTCGGCGCAGTACCTCAAGCTTTTCCCCGGTGATACTGTCCGCCCGCCCGGCTTCCACCGTAAACTCCTTCACATTCCGAAAATCAAACAGGGAACGCAGCGCGCCGATCAGGCGCTCCAGCTGCTTAGGCTCCAGGGTCGTGGGCGTGCCGCCGCCGATATAGACCGTCTCCAGCAGCTTATGGCGGCACTGCTTTGCCACAAACCGCATCTCCCGGATCACGCAGTCCACATATTCATCCGTCCGCTTCCGGTAACCGGCGATCGGGAAGGACGTAAAGGAACAGTACAGACAGGTAGTGGGACAAAACGGGATCCCCACATAAAGGCTGTACCCTCCGCCGCAGTGTATTTCGGAGAGCAGCTTCCTTTCTCTCTCCGCAATTTCTACGGAAAGCTCCGCTTTCCCGGGACTGACCAGATATCGCTTCCGATAATGCTCCAGGATTTCCCGGGGCGTCTTTCCCTCCTCCAAAAGGGCGTAGGCGATTTTCGTGGGACGGATCCCGACGAGCGTTCCCCAGGGGAGGTCCTTTCCCGTCTCCTCGGAAAAGACACGGTACAGAAAGGACTTAAAGCCTTCCTTATAACGTTTCTCATAAGGAACCGCAGCAGCTTCTCCGACAGCTCCCTCTTCCCTCGCAGTCTCTTCCGCTGCTTCTCCCTGTGCAATTCCTTCCGTTGTTCCCTCTTCCCGCATAATCCCTTCCGCGGCGTCCCAGCGGTAAGTTCTGCCGTCCATAACAAGCACGGCGCCGTCGCGGTCCGCCTCCACCTTGATCCGTCTTCCCTCCGGAAGCTTCTCCCTTCTCTCGCTCCTACTCTCCGGCACAAGCACGGTTATCTGTTCCTCCGGGTAAAACGCCTTTATCAGGGCATGCACGTCGTATTCTATGTTTTCTCTGTTTAACTCAACAATCAGCATTTTTCATCCTTCCAAACCAAATTGCCTATCTCCCCGAGGCGGTCAAACCGCCTGACATTCGCAGATCATGGCACATGGCTTTCTGTCCGCTTTCCCACCGCTTGGCCATGCGGCTGAAAGACACATTTCGCCCGCTGGAATACGCAGCCTCACACCGCCCGGAAATCAGGCTTCCCCCGGCGGCGCCCAAAAGTCCGCTTCCTCCCGGGGATAAAGATCCAGACAGAGAAACAGCGGCTTTTTCCAGAAGGTAAGCTCACCGTACTCCTCCCCCGCGAGCCTGCCGCAAAAGACCGCGGCCCCCTGCACTTCGCTCCGGGTCGGCTCCTTTTCGCCAAAGCTGCTCTTCTCCAGTATCCTGCGGAAATCACGGATTCCCTTTTCTTCCCCGTCCAACTTCCCCGTATGTCCGGCCAGCCAGAGCAGCCGCCTGATATTCCGGTAAAGCAGAAATACCTTGTCACGGTTGCTTCCCTGTTCAAACCGCCTGCGGCAAAGCCTTCGGATCCCCTGCAGGGCTCCCAGAAAGAGCAGTACGCAGCTTCCCGCCGTCAATATCCAGACCATCGCGGCGTTCACCGCCGGACTCAGCGAGAAAGGCTTTCGCTGCGGCCTTTGAATCTTTTCCCAGGCAGAGATATCCGCCTGCTCCGTTTCCTGCGCATCCTGTCCCGCCGCAGGCTTCTCCCCTGTCTCCGGCTCCCGCTTCTGCTCCTGTTTGGGCTTTTCGTTCTCTTCCCGGGGATCTTCGGGCAGGGTCGTCTCTTCTCCGCTCTCGGGCTCCTCTTCCGGCTCCCGCACCGTCCCGACCCGAATCGGATCCGGGGCTTCCTGTGAAAAGGCTCCGGAAAGCTGTCCCGCCTGCTGCAGCAGCGCCAGAGAATGATCTCCCGTAAAGGCCGCCGCTCCCGGCGTCATCTCCATGGGAAGCCAGCCAACGCCGTCCAGATAGACCTCCGCCCAGGCGTGAGCCTGAAGATCCGTAGCCACCCCGGTGTAGCCGCCCTCCCCGTTTTCCGTAAAAGCATCCGACGACAGAGAATACCCTGTGGCATACCTGGCTGGCACGCCCAGATATCTTAAAATCAAAACCGCCGCGGAGGCAAAATGCGCACAGTATCCTCTCCCGCTTTCAAAGAGAAAGTATTCCACGAAATCCTCTCCGGCCGGCGGGTCAGCCGCCTCCAAATCGTAGACCGCCTGCTGACGCAGGAAAACATACACATCCGTCAGGCTGTTATACACGTTGTCCCTTCGAAAGTGCGCTTTCTCCAAAAACGCCGTGAGCGCCGGAAAATCCTCCGCCGGGTATTCGCAGAACCGGTCGTACACATAGCTGCGGTATCGAAGCTCTTCTTCTGCCTGCTCTTCTGTCAGCTGCCCGGCCTTTCTGCCGTTTGGCACACAGTAGGAAAGCTTCCAGTCCCCACTCCGTCTGTCAACGGTGCCGTCCCAATGTACACGGCAATCCTCCGGCAGCTTTGCCCCGTAAGGGTACAGGCTGTAATGTCCGGCTCCGGCAAGCTCCTCTATCCGCACCGAACCCGAGGATTTCCCGAAAAAGGTCTGGTACGTCAGGTTCACCAGCTCTCTGCCGTCCTCCGGCAGTTCCCAGCCTTTCTCCCGATAATACTTTGTCAGATCCGAATCCTTCAGGGCCTTCCACTCGTCCCCGGCGTACTCTGCGCCCACAAACCCTCTCAGATAGACGGCGGTTCTCGGCGCGCCGCTCACCGTCACCCGATAAATGTCCCGGGAAGTCAGGACCTCGCCTCCGCCCCGCTCCAGGCTTCCCGTGACGTCCACCGCGGCTCCCGGACCAAATCGCAAAACAAAAGCCTGCACCCTGGGAAGCCACTCCTCGTTGACCTTGCGGTGCAGCTCTATTCTGGATTCCAGCAGCTGCTCGTACTTTCCGTCCATCACGGGAAGCAGATAAAAATAGACCGGAAGCATCACCGCCGCCAGAGCCGCCGTCCCAAAGACGGCGGCCCGGATTCCCGCCCGCGCCCGGTCACGGTATCCGTCTAAGATAATCTGCGCCCCAAGCCCCAAAACACAGGGAACCAGCCACACATAGTCCGGGAAATCATCCATCGCGCAGGCCGCCATAAACCACACCGCATCCGCCGCAAGCACCGCTGTGATATGCTCCCGCAAAACGCCGTACCCGATGAGCAGAATATACGGCAGAAGCACCAGCAGTATGCCAAACGTCGCCCAGGCGGACATCGCCGCCTCGTCCGATCCGGGGATCCATCCCCAGACCAGACGGATATCGTATCTTTCATTGATTCTTTTTACTGCCGGGTCCATTGCCCAGGCCAGACTGTTGAGAAAGGATTTCCGAAACAGAAGGAGCGTCCCACCGTACACCGCCAGCAGGATCCCTCCCCGGACCAGCAGCTTCTTCCGGCTGCATGGCATCCAAAAAAATGTCACAAGGACACAGATTCCCGCCATCCCCGGCAGCAGATACCGCAGAGGGAACGCCGTCCTCCATTCCAGACATAACGTGGTCAGCAAAGCTCCCGCCGCCCCCGCCGTATCGATCAGCAAGAGCAATACGGAAAATAAGTATTTTTCTTTATTCCTCATACGCACATTGCTCTCCCAGATAAAGTCTGCCGTCCGGCTCAAGCCTGCAGCCCTGCATCAGCTCCAGCGCCTCCTCCGGCAGCGTTTCTCCCGTCCTTTTTACTTCCAAAAGCTCCCGGGCACAGAGGAAAATATCCTTGCCCGTGTTGATCCGGTAACGGCACAGCACGCCGTCCCGCATCCAGCCCACATCAAAGCCCGCCGTAGTCTGCTGCGTCAGAAAGGCCATCAGGGAGCAGGCTTTATCCAAAAATGTGTCCCTGTTTTCTTTCTCCGCCAAAAGAGCGTCCGTCATATGCAGGAACAGATTGACGCTGCCCTCCGGCTGAAAATCCCGCACCAGCAGATCGTCCTCCTTGGCCGTCAGCTTCCAGTGAATGCTGCGCGGGCTGTCTCCCGGACGGTATTCCCGGACAAAATAATCCCCGTCCTCCCACATCTCGCAAAGCCTCAGATAACGCAGGAGAAACGCTGCCTCCTGCTCGGGCAGGGGAAAAATCACCGGCGTGATAAAAAGCGACGAAGCGCCGCCTGCCCTTACCGGCAGGGAAAACAGTCCCAGGCTGTCGTTAATCCGCGCCTTCGCCACCCAAAACCGCGCCTGGCCGCAATGCTTTGCCGTAAACTCAAAAAAGAGCTCCTGTTCGCTCCCTGCCTCCACTCCCCGGATTTCCCGCCGCACCGGCTTCTTTCTGACGCCGTCAAAGGTCCACCCCAGCCGGACACACAGTCTCGTGACCGGCAGAAAGCCCCGGCAGACCACCGTTACCGGCAGCATGATGCGCTCTCCCCGTGCCACATAAGCGGGAACCTCCTTCATCTCCACCCTGCAGCCCGGTAATCTTACAAGCAGAAAAAGCAGGCACACCGCCGGAAGCACCAGCAGAATGCCCAAAAGAAAACGCAAGCCCTGAAAGGTATACAGCATGATCAGCCAGATACAGGCCGACACAGCCGCCAAATAAATAAGTCTCCGCTTCATCATCTCATTTATACTTCTCGCCGGGCTTCGGCTCCGCCACCCGGCTCTTAATCTCCGTCAAAATATCCGCTCCGCTCTTTCCGTCCAGCTTCGCCCTCTGGTTCAGCCGGATCCGGTGAACGCCTACGTCGTCCAGGGCCTTCTTTACATCCGCCGGGATCACATATTCCCGATCCTGCAAAAAGGCGTAGGCCCGGGCCATTTTCCCCAAAGCCAGCGTTCCCCTGGGGCTTATGCCCAGCTCCAAAAGCTCGTGCTGCCTGGTAGCGTCGGCGAGTGCCACCATATACCGGTAGATCACATCATGTATGTAAACCGCTTCCGCCTCACGCTGCATCTGCAAAAGCTGCTCCGCATCCGCCACGGGAACCACCTGATCCAGCGGATCCCCGTCGTGACGGCTCTTTAAAAGCGCTACCTCGTCCTCCACGGAGGGATACCCCATGGTAGTGCAGATCAGGAACCGGTCCATCTGCGCCTCCGGCAGTCTCTGAGTACCGTAGGAACCCACCGGGTTCTGCGTCGCTATGACGATAAAGGGCTTCGGCACCTGTCTGGTAACGCCGTCCACCGTCACACTGCCTTCCTCCATCACCTCCAAAAGCGCCGACTGGGTCTTGGGAGAGGTTCTGTTGATCTCGTCCGCAAGCAGCAGATTACACATAACCGCCCCGGGATGATAGACAAATTTCCCCGTCTCCTTGCGGTACATGGAAAAACCCGTAATATCCGCCGGCATGACGTCCGGCGTAAACTGTATTCTGTTGGACTGCAGTCCGAAAGCGCGGGAAAAGGCGATGGCCATCTCCGTCTTTCCCACGCCGGGAACATCCTCCAAAAGCACATTCCCTCCTGCTAAAACGGCCGCCGTCACCTTCTCGATACATTCGTCCTTGCCTACAATCACCTTCTTCACCTCGTCCATGACAAGGTGCGCGTTTCTACTCTTTTCTTCCACTGTCAAAATGCCCTTTCGGTATAATATCGCCTGATTTCCCTAACCCAAAAAGGGATTGTACTTCTTCTCGTGCCCGACCGTCGTGCTCTCCCCGTGCCCGGGATAAACCTTCGTCTCATCCGGCAGCACAAACAGCCTGTCCCGAATGGAGCGCACCAAAGTACTCATGCTGCCCGTGGGAAAATCCGTCCGCCCCACAGACTCCGCAAACAACGTATCTCCCGCAAGAAGAAACCCCGCCTCCGGGAAATAGTAACAACATCCGCCTGCGGTATGCCCCGGGGTAGCGATCACGCGGCAGTCCATTCCCGCCAGCTTAAGCTCCTGCCCGTCCGTCACATATTCGTCCGCATAGGTGGTACAGGCACGTCCCGCCTGCTCCGACACATTCTTATGAGCGTCGCGTAAAAGCTCCTTTTCCGCCTCAAGCGCATAGGCCTTCACCGGCTCCCGTCCGTCCTGCTCCGCCGCCGCGCACGCCGCGTCCCGCAAGGCGTCCAGCCCCCAGATATGGTCAAAATGCCCGTGGGTCAGCAGAATGGCCGCCACCTGAAATCCGTTCTTTCGCAGCGTATTGTAGATATTTGCCCCCTGATCCGCCGGGTCCGCCACAATACACTCCTTCTCCCCCTCGCGGTACAAAAAATAACAGTTGGTCTGGCACACTCCCAAAACCATACGCCCGATTTTAATCTCTCCCATATCCCTTTCCCTTCCACACTTCCCGTCATGTCGGCGCAGCCGACACAAACCAATCCCACGGAACCATTCGGTTCCGGGAAGAATCGCTTCCCAAAGAGGTGGGCTGCGCCCCCTCTTGCGATTCTTCAAGTTGCTTTAGCAACTTGTGAGACTTAGAATTTCTCCGCGAAACAGCCTATGCTGTGAGCGGTTAGAAATTCTTCTCACACTTAGCCCGTCGTCCTCTCGATATCCAGCACACTGTCGATGCCCCGTATCTTGTCGATCACGCGGTTCAACTCGTCTCTGCCCTCCACCTCGAAGGTAGTCAGAAGCGTAGCCAGCCCCTGCTTGTTCATTCTGGTATTCATCGACAGAATATTAATGTTCTTTTCCGTCAACGTCTTGGAGATATCCGCCAGCAGACCGTTTCTGTTGTTGGCAAAAATCTTGATCTCCGCCACATACTTCTCGGAAACGGAATCCTCCGGTGCCTGCCACTCCGCATCGATCAGCCGCGCCCGCTCGATTTCCGGCAGATTCATCATGTTCACGCAGTCCGTCCGATGGATGGAGATACCTCTTCCCCTGGTGACAAAGCCTACGATCTCGTCTCCGGGGACAGGGGAACAGCACTTGGAAAAGCGCACCGACAAATCCGCGATCCCCCTGACCACAATCCCGCTCTTGGCCTTTATTTTGGTCGGCTTTGCGGTGATGGCCGCGCCCTCCGCGATCCCTGCCAGCACCTCCTCGTTGGTCAGTTCCTTTTTATGCTCCCTGTCGTAGAGCTCCTGCATCCTTCCCGCGATCTGGCCCTCCTTCAGGGCCCCGTGCCCGATGGCTGCGAGAACCGAATCCCAGTCCCGGAAGCCGTACTTGCGCATGATCGCATCCATATAATCCTGCTTCATCAGCTCGGAAAGATTCATGGATTTTGATTTACAGTAATTTGCCAGCAGTTCCTTTCCCCTGACAATATTGTCTTCCTTCAGCTCCGCCTTGAACCACTGGTTGATCTTTGTTTTTGCCTGGGTGCTCTTCACCACATTCAGCCAGTCCCGGCTGGGCCCCTTGGAGTTCTGGGAGGTGATAATCTCGATACGGTCCCCGTTTTTCAGCTCGTAGTCGATGGTCACCAGCTTGCCGTTCACCCTGGCCCCCACCATTCTGTTTCCCACGGCGGAATGGATACAGTAGGCGAAATCGATAGGTGTGGAGCCCGCCGGCAGATTCTTTACCTCTCCCGTGGGCGTAAAGCAGTAGACATTATCCGAAAACAAATCCAGATCGTTCTTCAAAAGCTTCATAAACTCCCTGTTGTCGGACATATCCTGCTGCCACTCCAGAATCTGGCGCAGCCAGGCCAGCTTCTCCTCCTCCTGACCCTCCACCTTTTTGCCGTCGGAGGCCTCCTTGTACTTCCAGTGGGCCGCGATTCCGTACTCCGCCGCCTTATGCATCTCAAAGGTGCGGATCTGTATCTCGAAGGGCTGCCCCGTGGAACCGATCAGCGTCGTATGCAGGGACTGGTACATATTCGCCTTAGGCATGGCGATATAGTCCTTAAATCTCCCCGGGATAGGCGTGTACATCTCGTGGATCACCCCCAGCGCCGCATAGCAGTCCCGCAGAGAATCCACGATGATCCGCACCGCAAACAGATCGTAGATCTGATCCAGGGTTTTATTCTGGTTTTTCATTTTTTTATAAATACTGAAAAAGTGCTTGACGCGGCCGTCCACCTTCGCCTTGATCCCCGCGTTGGCAATGTGCTCGCTGACCTCGTCCACGATCCCCTGGATGTACTTTTCCCGGGCGCTCTTACGCATGGCGATCTGATCCACCAAATCGTAGTAGACCTCCGGCTCCAAATACTTTAAGGACAGGTCGTCCAGCTCGATCTTGATCTTGCTGATACCCAGTCTCTGGGCGATGGGACAGTAAATCTCCAGCGTCTCCCTTGCAATCCTCTGCTGGCTCTCCGGCGTCTTGTATTTCAGCGTCCGCATATTGTGGAGCCGGTCCGCCAGCTTGATCATGATAACCCGAATATCCTTCGCCATGGCAAGGAACATCTTTCTTAAGTTTTCCGCCTGCATCTCCAGCTTTGCGTCCGGCTGGTCAGCCCCGGCGGAAAGAGGAATCTTTTCCAGCTTTGTCACACCGTCCACCAGAAGCGCCACGTCGTCCCCGAACTCCCGCTTTAAATCCTCCTCCGTCATCGCCGTGTCCTCCACCACATCGTGAAGCAGCCCGGCAATGATCGTCTCCTTATCCAGCTCCAGATCCGCCAGGATAATCGCCACGTTCAGGGGATGGATGATATAAGGCTCTCCGGACTTGCGGTACTGATCCCGGTGGGCCTCGGAAGCGACTCCGTAGGCCTTCTCGATCATGGAAATATCATCGCTGGGATGATATTTCTGCACACGACTGATAAGCTCCCTGTACAGATCGTCGGGATTCTTAAATTCCTGAGATTCGCTGATCTTTCCGTCGTCAAAGACGACCTCGTTTCTTTCTTCTGACATATCTGTCCCACGCTTTCCTGTCGTATCCTGCAAGTCCGCCGCTGTCTGCAAACTTTGTTGCCATGCCATTCCTATCACAAATGACCATGAAAGACATATGGCAACAAGTTGATGCACACAAAACGCCATAGGGCGGCGTTTTGGCGCCCGCTGTCTCGGATTTTGGCAAGAGATGCCAAAATCTCTCGCGGCGCCGTCTGATATCATTTACTTTCATACTTATTTGCCCGGATAAGTGATCGCCGCTTCCAGACGGTAATTTTGCAGCTTTTCCCTTCCCTTTAAGCCTGCCAGCTCGATCAGCACCACAATTCCCACGACCTCGCCGCCCAGGCTCTCGATCAGCCTGACCATCGCCTCGGTGGTTCCACCTGTGGCGATCAAGTCATCCACGATCAGAACCTTCTGGCCGGGGCGGATACTGTCCTTATGCATCTCAATAGTCGCCTGCCCGTACTCCAGATCATAGGAAACGGAGACGGTCTCTCTGGGCAGCTTGCCCGCCTTGCGGATCAACACAAACGGCTTTTTGTTATTATAAGCGATGGGCGTTCCGAATATGAATCCTCTGGACTCGGGTCCCACCACCACGTCAAAATCCAGATCGTTTATCTTCTCCTGCATGGTGTCAATCGCCAGCCGAAGACCCTCGGCGTCCTGCAGCACGCTGGTCACATCCCGAAAAATAATCCCCTCTTCCGGAAAATCCGGTATACTCAATACATATTCTTCCAGTTTTTTCATCGTTATATCCCTTTCTCCTTCTATAGTAATAATATTTTATTATATCCCGTTTGGCTTCGAATGTCAAAACTGCTCAGGACAGCGTCCCGGCAAAATACCGGATGATGTCGCTTCGCGTTACAATCCCGATAAAGACGCTTCTGTCATCGATCACCGGCACAAAATTCTGGCTCTTTGCCTGCTCCAGCAAAGTCTCCATCGCCGTGCCGATACACACCGGCTGCACCTTCCCGTGCCGCAGCATATCCCGCACCTTCAGATGCTCCAGGCTTTTCAGCGTGATATCGTCCAGCCTCTGATTATGGGCCAGAATGTTCCAGAGAAAATCCCCCTCGCTGATCACCCCGACATACCTGTCCTCCGCGTCGATCACGGGGATCGCGGTAAATCCGCTCCTGCGCAGCTTCTCAAGTCCCTGCCGCAGGGTCATATCGTCCCGCAGATACGACACATCCGCCTTTGGCAGCAAAAATGACGCTATGTTCACTGTCCCGCTCCCCCGCTTTCCTCTGCGTTATTTTCACTTATCCCGGCGCTTTGGGCTGCAGTGTCTTCCGCCGCAATACTTTCCGCCGCGGCGCCTTCCGGCGTCCTGTCCTCTTGCTCTTTCTCCTCCCGGGCTTTCTCCTCCCGGACTCTCTCTTCTCTTGCTCTCTCTTCTCTTGCTCTCTCCTCCCGGGCTCTCTCTTCTCTCGCTCTTTCTTCCCGGGCTTTCTCCTCTCTTGCTCTCTCCTCCCGGGCTCTTTCCTCTCTTGCCTTCTCCTCCCGGGCTTTCTCTTCTTCCGCTTTTTCCTTCTCTTCCTTCTCCCTGTTCTCTCCTGTCTTACCTTCCTTCGTACTGCCTTCCTTTTCTCTTTCTTCCGTCACCCCGTCCTTTTTCCCGGACGTATTCCAATTCTTCTTTCCTCTGCCCTTTTTCTCCGTCACCTCCACATAAGTGCCGTCTACCGCCCGCATCTTATCCAGATACTTTCTGATCTTTGCCGCAAAGTACAGGGTGATAACGCAGTCGCCCAGACCGCTTAAGATCAGTCCCGCTCCCAGCAGCCGGAAGAACAGCTCCGCCGCCTTAAAAGGATTGCAGACCAACAGGATCCCCAGCCCTACATTCACGACAGCCGCAACCAACATCGCGATCCAGTTGCCGTATTCCATGCGCTTCATATCGATCACATCCTGCAGCTTGCTGCAGCCGCTGACCAAGATCAGCGCCCCCAGCAGAAAAGGAATCAGGGAAATAATAAACTCCACCTTGTTCAATACGATGACGCCTGCCGCGATACCGATCAGGCCGTGCAGGAAATCATTGTGATAATAATTTTGATGCGCGTCCCGGAGCAGATAGCTGATCATGGATACCGCGCCCCCCACGATCAGGATAATACCGATCAGATACCCCATGGACTTTACCATGGTCTCCGGGATCACCAGCGCCACAATTCCCAGCACAATATACAATAACCCCGTCATCAACGCATCCCACTTCATCTCCCGCAACAGATTCATTTCTTTTAGTTTCTTCATCCTGCGCATACCTCCTTTTCTTTTCTCCGGACGCCCGGCTCTTTTTCCGTTCCGGTAAATCTTTTTGTAAAATATCAAAACAGGACCCTTTTGATCAAAAGAGTCCCTGAAGATTGTTCGTGTTTACTTTCTGCCGCAGCACTTTTTGTACTTCTTGCCGCTTCCGCAAGGACAGGGATCATTGGGATATATCTTTGCTTCCTTTACGATCGTCGTAGAGGACTTCTGCTCTTTATACAGCGCCTTTCTGGTCTCCTCGTCAAAAATATCCTGCCACTCCTCCAGATTATACAGCCAGTCCGCCTCGGCAGCGACCATATTCTTGTAGAGCAGCGCCTTGTCGAAGCCCAAATTTACTTCCGTGTCCTCCTCCATCTCCTCGATGGGATTCTTCTCCACAAGACTGTCGTTGATACCGTCCAGAAAGCCCACAATCGTCATCAGCGGAACATTGTACTTCTCCGCCAGCTCCTTTACCGTTCCCCGGACGGTCTCGTCCGGATTTTTCAGCAGCTGCGCGTAGATTTCCTTCTCCGCCTGAAAATACGCCCCCCAGATTTTCTGAAGCTGGGCCTGTCCCACAGATTCGTCATACGCTATCTTTTTCCATTCGTCCAATAATGCCATAGAAATATACCACCTCTTTATTATTCGGAATACCGATACTACGCTCTTAAGTATATAACAGTTCTTGGCTTATGACAATAAAAATTTTTTTGGAAAAAGGGAATTTCTTTGCATAAATCACTTTTTTCGGGGCAGACTTTCTATTGTCAAGGAACCCCCTCCTTTGATCTGCGCGGGGAATCCGCCGGTATACCTGCCGGCGGTCGCCGTGCATTCGGGCCGGACGGTCCTTTTTTCGCAAAAGATAAAATAATACTTAGGTTTCCCTTTTCTCGGAAACCTTATCCTCCCCTTTTTAAAAGGTCCCGGGCTTAGCGTTTGGTGCAGGTCCGGGATTTTTATAGTGCAAACTGTATTCTTCCGTCAAAAGGAATAATTCTTTTACAGAATCACATTCCAATTCCTGTCTCCTCAATAAACTCCTCTACGCCCTCTACCCTGGACGCCGTCAGAAGCCAGCCTTTCAAGAGCTCTCTATCCTTCTGCCCGCGGATAAAATCCTCCAATTCGACTGGGACAGCACCCTTCTGCGACAGCAGCTGCCAAACTGCCTCGGCCAGCCCTTCCGCCTTTCCCGCTTCTCTGCCTTCCATCCTGACAAAATCATCTCTGGCGTTCCGATCCCTGATTTCTTTCAGATGGGCCTCATGCAGCGCCCTCAGACTCTTTCTCAGACTCATTATCTTCATCTCCCTCATCGCCTCCGCGATCCCCGGATTCTTTGCGCTTATCATCTCCAACTCTCCCTCCGTCTTTACATTCAGCAGCCGGATCCAGTCGTCCACCGCCGTCCCTTTTAGCTGCTTCCGCAGTTCAATGACATGCATCTCAAACAGATCCGAATAATCCTGTCCTTTTTCATCCCGCATCCGATATACCCTGTGGTACTCCGGCTTCTCATCCAGATTAAAATCCAGAAGATTGATGCAGATGCATTTTTTCAGCTTGTGATACCGTTCCCCGATCAGCAGTTCCTCCGTATACATCTTTGCCAGATAAAACAGACTTCTCCTGTCCCAGTCCGCCACCATCTTAATCTGCAGCTCGATGTCAACCGTTTTGTCATCATTGAGCTCCACCCTCACATCCAGAACGCCCTGCTTCTGCCAGAAATAACGCTTCCACAAAAAAGGGTTTACCAGCTTTACCGACCGAATTTCCTCCACGGGTATTCCCAGCACGTCACTGATAAAATACTTCCGTACCTCCTCATTCGACATCACCCGCTTAAAGCTGAAGTCGTACTTTAACGATATCAATCCCATCCGTTTCCTCCTTTGCGCAGGAGGTCTCTTTCGTCAAACGTCTTTCCGAAAATCTCCTGCTTTTTTATTATTGTTTGGAATTTAAAAAGCATAGATTTTCCGATACTTTTGAACCTTCAGAAGAAGTAAAGAAAATAAGAAACGATTATGCTTTGAGCAAAGCATAGCACAGCTATAATAAATATGCAAGGAATATTTTTCCTTCCTTCTCTATCTCAATTCTCCCAAAACACACCGAACCTCCTGATAAAAGGGCGGGTAGATCTGAAGGGCCTGCTTTAACAATACTACGTTTTCACTGTTGGCTACGCCGTCAGCCAGAGCAGACGCCATGAGATAAACCGCTCTAATCTCCGGAGGCAGAGATGTATCCTCTAAATTCTCCAAAAGCTTAGGACTATAATACCGTTCTGCAAAGGCTCCTTCTGCCAGAATATAGGCTTTCAAAATCTGCATGGACGCCTCTTCTTTTTCGTCGGATTCCGCCTGCTTCCCTGCATCTGAAATCCGATTTTTCACATACGCTTCCTTTAGTATCCGAGCGCAAAGAGCCAGCTCTGAGAGGGGCGTATCACCATCCACAAACCGACCGGCTTCCGCGGCCTCCAGAGCGTATTCGGTGAGTTTCTCCCTCACCTTGTCCCTCTTCCCAAGCTCAGATGACGCAAGCCAGCCCTGCACTGCGGCGACGCTGAGGTGAGACAGGATTTCCGGGAAACGCTGCTTTTGCTGCTGCGCTACGGCGTAACGGGTCATGCCTGCGGCGAAAGCGTCCAACACGGTTTCTGACCATTCCTCCCATTGCAGGGGAGTAAGCATTCCGCAAAGTGCCTCGAATACAGCGGAGCCGGCAGCAAACCCCTGGTCGAACACCGCTATTTTCTTATCTCCCGCCATTTCCAGAGAAAAACCGTTCAAGAGCTCTAACGCTTTCTCCTCCTCTCCCAGCCGCAGACCGGTACAGAAACCGAGCGAAAAAATATCCGAGATATACCGGCTGCTTTCCATTGCCTGCAGACTGTAGAAGGTCATTCGCTTCGCGGGATCCGGATCCCTTCTATACTCCTCCAGCAGCCCTGCATACCGTTCAAAATAAGTCATTATTTCTCTGGCTGGTCTCTCCTTAACATAAGCCAGACTGGTCATGAAAAAGGCATTCAAACCAAGTTCCGCCGTAATCAGGGGAAAAACCGTATTCAAAGCATCCGCCCAATCAAATAGCCTCTCGTCTTCCTGCTCATACAGGCAGTTTGCTAATCCTCCGATGCTTTCTCTTCCTCTATATATTTTTTTCAATTGAATACAGAGCGACACACACTGTACAAATAACCGTAGCGCAGTATTCGTACTTTTTATTCCTTTATACTCATTTGCCAGCTGAAACAGATAACGAACATCCTCGGGATACTCATATACATCATAAATCAAGATGTTTGCATTGCGCTGAAATTTTGCTCGCATTTTATCCGGCCGGTCATTGACAAAGCCATAGTGATGGGCGTAAGACATAAGCTGCCTGCATTTCCCGCGGACAGAAAGCGCGTCATGGATACGGCCCTCAAAATGAAGCTCTGGCGTAATCAACGCCATACGCGGCGTATGGTGATCTCCGTATTCCTGTCCCTGCGAATCCATATAGTTTCGCTGGATATAGGTCGCGTAGTCATATTTCTTGTATTCCCCGGTTCTAAAAAAAATCAGGATATCCTCCACATCCTCAAACCACTCGTCATCGTCGATCGACAGATACCAGAGTCCTCTGGCGTGACGAATCGCCTCATTTCGCACGGCGGACATGTTGTCATGCCATGGATGCTCATATACTCTGGCCCCATACCTCTTACAGACCTCAACAGTACCGTCCGTGCTGCCGGTATCAATGACAACCAATTCTGAATCCAATCCGTCCAGCAAGGGCTTTATATGCGACAGACAGCGTTCTATCGTGCCGATCTGGTTACTTACCGGTACGCCGACGGTTAAAAGCAAAGGACGACCGCCGTATTTTCCCCTTTGATAGACCGGATTCTTCTCATAAGCAAACTTTCCCGCTTCATCCGCAGTGCGCTCCAGTTTTTCCGGTTCCAGCTTTACCATGGGTAGATTTTCCAGTGCCGGAACCGTCACCATATTTCTCAGCGAATTTCCCTCAAAAGCGGATCCCATCTGAATCTGGTTCTGCAATAATTCAAATCGATTCTCGTAGTCCGAAAGGTAAGGCTCCAAGGTCTCCTTATCCAGATGCTCCACCACCTGAATCTTCCAGTAGTCGGAGCATACCTCCGCATCTGTGGTAAAACAGAGATAGTCCGTGTCCGGCTCCCGGTATACCGGCGGATAGGGGTAAGCATATCGGCTCTCCTCCCGCCGAAATTTCTGATAAATCACCTTACTCCCGCCCCCTACCACAGGCAGCGCCCTCTTACGCCAATAGACCTGCATGTGGTCTCCATATTCCCTCTCATTCGCAATAACGGATTCCCGCTCCAGCTTTTCCAGCTCTTTTCTCGTAAAGCGTTCCGCCGTAAAAGGCTTCTGCTCCCAATAGGGAATCCCGTGCTGATAAAAATACGAACGCACAAACTGTCCGTAATTGGAATTATATTTTCGGTCAAACACTTCCAGTCCGGCAGCCCGCGCCAGATAGTCCAGACTCTCTCTGGAATGCAGGAAAAGATGTCTCGGCGCATCCAGCTGATACCAGTGAGGCCCGTATTTCTCAAAGGCAATGTTAGGATAGGTAGGGATTGTCATATAGAGGATTCCGTCCTCCTTCAAAAGCCTCCTTGCGCTTTTCAGCGCTTCCAACGGGTCTGCCATATGCTCAAAGGAGTCGCTCATCTGGATAATGTCGAAAGTACCGTCCCCTTCCATCTCATGAATGGAACAGCTGCGGATCTGTACCCTGTCCCCATAAGTTCTGTCGTGATCCAAAAAGGGATCGCAGCCGTACAGGTTCCCCCAGCCGGAGGCCGCCTGCTGCAATAACCAGGCGCCTGCGCCGCAGCCCACATCCAACACCTTACTCATACTGGAAACCGGTGTCTGAAAGATAATGTCCGAAACATCTTCCACCTGCATGGAATAATAGTTTTCTCCGTAATAGTCCCCCAGATTTTCCGGAACCTTGCTGATCTGCAGACACTTACATTTCTCACAGGCGAAATAGACAAACTCCTCCCTTGTCCCCTGCATCATCTCCCGAACCTGATAGGTCTCAAACTCCCCCTCCGTACCGCATATTTTACAGACGTGAGATCGCCTGCCCAGCATCCGCTTTGTCTCGTCTTTTTTCCACTCCGCCATGATATTCCCTTTCCGTAGCTCAATCGTTTTTTCTATAGCACTTCCCTTATATTCCTCGATACGGAACAGTCCGCAGAGGCGAAGCCCCTGCGGACTGTAACACTACTTATTCAGCTCTTCTCAGCTAACTTCAGCCGTTAAAACTACTTCCGTCCGAATTAGCCCAGCAGGGACAGAACGCCCTGGTTGCTCTGGTTCGCCTGAGCCAGCATTGCCTGACCGGCCTGAGCAAGGATGTTGTTATTGGAGTACTTCACCATCTCGGAAGCCATATCCGTATCACGGATTGCTGCTTCTGCGCTGGTAGTATTCTCTACGACGTTATCCAGGTTGTTGATCGTGTGCTCCAGACGGTTCTGGATCGCGCCGAGTGCGGAACGCTGCTTGGAAACCTGTGCGATCGCGTCAGCGATAGTATTGACCGCCTCATCCGCGTTGGTGGAATCCTTACCGGTTACGCTGACCTTGTCGATGCCAAGGCTCTTTGCGCTCATGGACTGGATATCCACAGAAATTTTGTTCTCCTCGGTGGTGTCAGCGCCTACCTGCAGGCTGAAGTTCAGGACATCCTTCGCTTTGTCAACAGAAGACTTTTCCGCAATATTCAGAGTAATCTTAACGTCCTTATAGCCGCTGATCTTCGTGCTGTTTGCTGCGAAAGCCTCTGTCTTCAGATCGTTAAAGTCACTTGCTGCAAAAGCCCCAACATCTACTTTCTTACCGGCATCCTTGATTTCCACAGAAACCTCTTCTCCGTCTGCATCGGTCTTATTCGTATTCGCTGCGCCATAAGTTGTAAGAACCTGCTTTGCTGTAATCTGAGCGCTGACAATATAATCATCACCTACCAGCTTCTGCAGCTCCTCCAGCGTTTTAAAGCTGTTAGCATCGTTGCTCGTCTTATTTGCGTCATAAGTATAGGTCTTGCCATTAATCGTAATGGAATTACCGTCCTTAAGGTCTCTCTGTGCATCCACAGAAGTTCCTAAAGCATCCGTTGCAACTGTCTGACCTACCACATCCTGCGTTGCTTTGATCTCAAATGCATAGGACTCGCCTACCGCCGCGCTACGCAAACTTGACCATACATCCGCTGCATTGTTAATCATATCCGACTTGGCAGTAACCTCTGTAAAGGAATTATACCTTGCTGCAGAATCTGTTGCGTTCACCGACGCAAACTGAATTGCCTGTACCGCATTCTTCGTATCGTCAGTCTTTCTTCCGTCTAACTTGGACTCTACGCTAAGCTTGCCGACGGTATCGCCGGAAGCCTTAAAGTAATGCTTCAGGACATCATCATTATTGATCGCTTCCGCCAGATTCTTTGCGGTCGCCTCCGCGTCTTTACCGGTCTTAAAGACGACGTCACGACTTCTCTTATCGCCGTTTTCATCCAAATAGGTAATCGTAGCGGTATCCTCAGTTCCGGTATCCAATTTCTTATCCGTTGCCATATTCATGGTTCCGGAAAAGATGTTGCCCTTCGCCTGAACAATGGTTGCATCCGCGATCCTATCCTTTCCGTCAGTTACGCTGCCGATATGCGCGCTGTTCTCGCCCAACTTCTTGCTCTGGCCCTCGCCCTTCAACAGATAAGTCTCATTGAACTTCGTGGTCTCGGATACACGGTCGATCTCGGTGATCAGCTGATCGATCTCATCCTGTACAGACTGGCGATCGGTCTCGGACATGGTGCCGTTTCCTGCCTTAACTGCCAGCTCGTTCATTCTCTGAAGCATGTCATGTACTTCGGTCAGAGCGCCTTCAGCGGTCTGTACAGCGGAGATACCGTCCTGTGCGTTTGCGGAAGCCTGGGTCAGACCTCTGATCTGCTTACGCATCTTCTCACTGATGGAAAGGCCTGCAGCGTCGTCAGCCGCACGGTTGATCTTGTAACCGGAAGACAGCTTCTCGGTGGACTTTGCCTGGGTCTTGGTGGTCAGTCCCAACATTCTGTTGGAGTTCATCGCTGTTAAGTTGTGTTGTACTATCATAATTTACCTCCTTGGCTTTACCGGGCGCGAATCCGTTCGCACCGGTGAATCATTGTTTAATAGTTTTTATAATAAACCGGATGTGTCCGCCCACTGCCGGGCCCTTGGCTTCGATGCTTCCGCATCCGGTTATTATCCTGTCTCGAAATCAGTCCTCCGCCGCTTTTGCCTGAGGCGCTGTTTCCTGCTCTTTCTTTTCCGGGTTCCCAGCAATGACTACCCTCTTCTTTTTGTATTTCTCCGGTCTTTCCGGTTCCGGATAATACCTGGGGAGCTTTGCCTTGAGCTCCGGATCCGTGAACTTCTTTTCGATGACGCTGCTGCGCACCACGTTCACATCCTTTGGCGCGTCTATCATGACACGCATGTGTTTTCCGGTTCCTCCGAGGAAGATGATCCTGACGTCCTCGCCGATCATCAGGTATTCCTCCGTGCTCACTGTCAGTCTTAACATCTCAACCTCCCTGCCGTTTTCCAGCATCCATGCTATTCTGATATTGAATGCAACACTTTGATACAAATTGTTGTATTCAACATTCAATTCAAGGAGGAAATCACATGGGCACAACACAACCAATCAGAAGCACGGAATTGCTGCACGAATTTAAGGAATATTACCTGTCGGAACGCCCGAACCCCAGAAACCGCGTCTTATGCATCCTGGGGCTGAACACGGCGCTGCGCATTTCGGACATTCTTCACTTAAAATGGGATGATGTTTATGATTTTACAAAGAAAAAATACCGCTCCCATATCTCCGTCACGGAGCACAAGACCGGTAAAATAAACCGAATCGCAATCAATCGTGCGATCACAGAAGTCTTAGACGATTACCATACTTTTCTCAAAACCCCTCCCGCGGCAGGGGACTACCTGTTTCAAAGCAGGAAGGGGACAAACTGCCCTCTGGGACGCAGTCAGGCCTTCCGCATTATCAAGGAGGCCGCGCAAAATGCAGGGATGACTCAGCACGTCAGCTGCCATTCCCTGCGGAAAACCTTCGGCTATCACGCCTGGCAGCAGGGAACGCCGCCCGCTTTGCTCATGGATATTTACAATCACTCGTCCTATCGGATCACAAAGCACTATCTGGGAATAGACCAGGACGACAGGGACAACGTCTTTTTAAACATCTCGCTGTAGAAGAGAGACAGAAAAAGACAGAAAAGACAGAAGACAGAAAAGTTTTTTAAAAAAAGATTTTTTAAAAAAATTTCAAACGGGTCTAAAGTTTTTTCCGATTCATCCGAAATAGATAGTGTAAGCGGGAATACAACAATTTGTATCAGTATGTTGTATTCCCGCTTTTTTATGTCTCTCATTTTAATACGCGGTCCAAAACCCGCAAGGAAATTACAATCTGATTATTCTCGTGCTTTCCAAATATAACTTTTTCATACTTAATTCATGAATTGGAACAACAGATTAAAAAAACACACGAAAAACGCATTGACAATCAACCGAAATAATTGTAGAATTTACCTAACAGAAAGCGAATAAGATATTACGTCTGAGGACATAATATAAATTGTACGCCGAAGGGCACGGACACCTATCATGGTGTCCATTTTTTGTCCTACAACATTTTTCACAAAATTCTTTTTCTGTCATTTTCATATTCGATTCTTCTTTCTGACAGATTTAATTATACTATCAACATCATCCTCGTTGCACCCAACAGACATTACCCATTTTTGCGCTTCTTTATCGCCGGTATCTATCGACAGATGTTTTCGGATATTTTCGCGCGCCGACGTACTTTGACTTTTGGGCGGGATCATGATATGATAGTGATTCAGAAATCACAGCGCAAGGGAGAAATACCATGGAAAAAAAAGAAAAGAAAGATGCACGGGAGGCCGCGTCTCCTAAAAGGAAAACGACCTCCAGGCAAGTCGTCGCCATCATCGGTATCGTCCTGCTGGTGTTGATGTATGTGGCGACCTTAATCGCCGCTTTTTTCGACACCTCCGTCTCCGGCAGGCTGTTCTGGATGTGCCTGTTCTCCACCATGGCTGTCCCGATTCTCATCTGGATCTATACCTGGATGTACGGCAAGCTGACCGGAAAGCATACCTTCGCGGATTTTGAAGCAGGGATCGCGGGAAAGGATGCCGAGGCGGATTCCGCGTCGGAGAATGCAGGGAAGAAATCCGAAGCAGATTCCTTACACCCCTAAACCGCGAAGCTCTTCTTCCGCCTGTTCCCTGGATTTGAACCAGATTCCGTAAAAGCCGCATGCTTTCGCCGCTTCCACATTTTTCAGCGTATCGTCCAGGAAGACGCATTCCTGTGCCTTCAGACCGTATCGGGAAAGCAGCAGCTCATAAATGGCCCTGTCCGGCTTGATGATCTTCTCCTGATAAGATAGGATTCCTCCGTCGGTATAGGGGATAAAGGCCAGTGCCGCCGTACATTCCCGATGGGCTTTATGGGAAAAATTGGAGAGATAATAGACCCCGTAGCCTTTCTCCTTCAGTTCCCGGATCCAGGGAATGGCGTAGCTTCTCGGCGTCACAAGCTCCGCCACATTGTCAAAGGCCCGCCGCAGCTCCTCTTCTATCTGCGGGTCTGCCTTGATAAATTCCGCCAGAATCCGCTCCTCTCCCCACACTCCTCTGTCGAGCTCGTTCCAGGCGGGATTCAGGACCGACGCCTTTGCGATCCGCTCCACCATCCTTTCGTCGAAGCCCTTGTCCCGAAAAAAATCCCTCCAGCGAAAATCTGTCAGTACATTTCCGATGTCAAATATAATATTGCGAATCATACTCTCTCCTCTTCCTCATAGTCTCCCAGCATAATCTCGAACAGTTTTCCCGCCGCTGCGGACAACGGCGCCTTTCTTCTCCTGACCACGCAAAAGGACCGTTTGGGGATCATCTTGTTAAATCTCAGTTCGAACAGCCGCCCCGACTCCAGCGCCTCCTTTGCAAAATCCCGCACCACACATCCGACGCCTAAGTTTCTTAAAGCAAACTGCACAATCATATCGCTGGTAGCCAGTTCAAATTCCGGATGCAGCACAATCCCGTTCTCCGCCAGATAGCGGTCGAGATAGCTTCTGGTGCTGGTGTTCCCTTCCAGAAAAATGATAGGGAGCTTTTCCAGCTCCTGCAGGTCCAGCATCCTGTTTTTGCAGGAGATAAAGCGGCGGCCCGCCACAAACACATCCTCGATCTCACGCACGGAAACCGCCTCCACATCCTCCGACGGTTCAAACGGCGAGCTGACCGCCCCAAAATCGATTGCCCCGCTCTCCAAAAGCTTCAGCGTCTCCGGCGTCGGTCCGTTGGATACGATGACCTTGATCTCCGGATACCGTTCGTGAAATTTTTCCAAAAAAGGCAGCAGATAAAACTGTAGCGTCATGTCGCTGGCGCCGATATGCACTTCCCCCAGCTCCAGATTCCGCATCTGCCTCACCTTCTCCACGCCCAGCTCGATCTGTTCATATCCCCTGGATACATAGGAATACAAAAGCTCCCCCTCGGCGGTCAGCTTCACGCCTCTTGCGGCACGTCCGAACAGGGTCACTCCCATGCTCTTTTCCAGTTGTCTGACCGCCTGGCTCACCGCCGGCTGCGAGATGGAAAGCAAAGCGGCAGCTCCCGTGACACTGCCGCATTTTGCCGTATAATAAAAAGCTTTAAAATACTCCAGACTGCTGATCATCCTTCTTTCCCCAACGCGCTCTTCCGGTAGATGATATCCTCCCTGCCGGGACCATTGCTGACCATGGTGATGGGATACCCGATCTGACCTTCGATAAATTCAATGTAATTTCTGCAGTTTTCGGGCAGCTCCTCATAGGTTCTGATGCCGCGGATTTCACACTTCCAGCCGGGCAGCCTTTTCAGAACCGGCTTTGCCTTCTCAAGCTTTGCCGTCACGGGGAAGTCCGTCGTCACCTCTCCGTTGATCTCATATCCCACGCAGACCGGAATCTCGTCAAGGTAGCCGAGAACATCCAGCACGGTGAACGCCACGTCCGTGGTTCCCTGCAGGCGGCAGCCGTATTTGGACGCCACACAGTCAAACCAGCCCACTCTTCTGGGACGCCCGGTGGTAGCGCCGTACTCACCGCCGTCTCCGCCTCTGTTGCGCAGCTCCACCGCCTCATCCCCAAAGATCTCGGACACGAAAGCGCCCGCGCCCACCGCGGAGGAATAAGCCTTACAGACTGTGACAATCTGTTTGATCTCATGAGGGGGAAGACCCGCGCCGATCGCGCCGTAGGCCGCAAGCGTCGAGGAAGAGGTCACCATGGGATAAATCCCGTGGTCGGGATCCTTTAACGTCCCCAGCTGTCCCTCCAGCAGCACAGTCTTGCCTTCCTTCAGCGCCCGGTCCAAAAACGCCGCCACATCGCAGACATAAGGGGACACCATATCCCTGTATTCATGCAGAGTGTTTAAAAGCTCCTTTGAGTCGATCAACGGTTTATGGTAAAGATGCTCCAGAAGCACATTTTTCATCTCGCAGACCCGCTCCGTCTTCTCCGCCAGCAGTTCTTCGTCAAAAAGCTCGCTGACCTGGAAGCCGATCTTTGCATATTTATCGGAATAAAACGGCGCGATGCCGGACTTTGTGGAGCCAAAGGACTTCCCGCCCAGACGCTCCTCCTCATACCGGTCAAACAGAATATGATAAGGCATCACAATCTGCGCCCGATCTGACACCAGAATCTTCGGCTCCGGAACGCCTCTTTCCACAAGCGAGCGGATCTCCTGAAACAGCAGCGGTATGTTTAGCGCTACGCCGTTTCCGATCACACTGGTGGTATGGCTGTAAAACACGCCGGACGGAAGCGTGTGAAGCGCAAACTTGCCGTAATTGTTTACGATCGTGTGTCCCGCGTTCGCACCGCCCTGAAAGCGCACAATGATGTCCGCCTCCTGTGCCATCATATCCGTGATTTTTCCCTTACCTTCGTCGCCCCAGTTGGCTCCTACGATTGCCTTAACCATTCTTTCCTCCGTTCCCCGCCCTGTAGGGACGGGTCTTTTTTTCAGGCCGTTTTCTGCCCTGAATAGGGACATTGTACCGTCTCCGCAGTGCATGCCCACAGTGCATGCTCGAAAAACCTGCGGTTTTCCTCGCTCGCGGGCTTCGCCCTATGCATCCGTTCGGATATGCGCCTCGGTGAGCAAGCTCCCCTCTTCGCACATCCTCCGTCTGCGCACTGCTCATTGCCATCGCGTACATTGTACCGTATTTCCGTGCGCTTTAGCGCACATGGAATCAAAAGTTGACACAATTCCCTTCTGTGTCAACATTGTACCACATGCAGCCGCATAAGTAAAATCAATAAATATTATGGTTTGCATAATGCCTGCTTATTCGTTTTTCAATCCCTAAAAGATATTTCGGTTAATTTTTACCTTTTTTTCTTTTAGAAGAAAGCAAAGCAAGGGACGCGCGAAACAGACGGGTATTGAAAAGGCATCCTCTCATCCGGGATCTCACCCTGCGTTGAGAGAATGCCTTGTCTGAATCTCGTCTGCTATTCTGCCCTTCACCAGCTCCGCGATCTGGGCAGTCGTCATGTCCCGGTATTCCTCAAAGCAGATCGGCGGCAGGAAATGAACCTGCGTCGTCACTTTCCGGAGAGAGTTCATGCCAAAGACCTTATAGGAGTCAATAATGGCCACGGGAACGATGGGCGCTCTGGCCTTCGTGGCACATTTGAAGGAGCCGGGCAGAAATTCCTGCAGATCGTTCCTGTTATGATCGTAACCGCCTTCGGGGAAGATGATGTAGCGTCTTCCCTTTTTTACCTCCTCGACGATCTCCAGAATCGTCTGTACCTGCCGCTTCATATCGGTTTTATCCAGCCTCTGTCCCTTTACCAGTTCGATAAAGGCGTCCACGATAGGCAGCTGGGACCGATAGTAATCCATGACAAGGGTACAGGGCTTCGGATGAGAGATCATGATCCCCAGAGTATCGTATTTCCCCTGATGGTTGGAGTACATGACATAACCGCCCTCTTCCGGCAGATATTCCTGTCCCGTGCTCACGGTCTCGATTCTCCCGTGGCGCATGGCGATTCTGATGCACCGGCGCACCATCTTATACCGCCTCTCCTCGGAAAAATACCCCTCGTGTTTTTCGATAAAATGCGCCTTCCCGATATAATAAATGATAAACGGCAGCGACACCGCCACCACATAGCATAATCTCAGCATAGACAAAACACCTCGCAAAGCATATTGATTATACTATGTTTCTTATATTTTGTCAAAATATTCACTCTCTGCCGTCCCAGCAGTAGGTGCAGAGCCTGTCTCTGTCGATTCCCACCGACTCAATCATATCGTCCAGCCTGTGGTAACGCAGCGTCGTAAAGTTGAGCTGGCGGCCGATCCGTTCCACCATCTCCGCATACTCCTCCGTGTTGGGATCCACATAGTACTTCAGATCCATTCTGCGGCCTTCCCGCTCCATCTCCTTTAAGATCTTTCTGGCAATCAGATCCATCTCCGATGTGGATCTGGAAAAATTCAGATATTTGCATCCGAACAAAAGGGGCGGACACGCCGGGCGGATATGTACCTCTCTCGCGCCGCTCTGGTAGAGAAACTCCGTGGTTTCCCGCAGCTGTGTGCCGCGCACAATGGAGTCGTCGATCAGAAGGAGGCTCTTATTTTCAATCAGCTCCTGCACCGGAATCAGCTTCATTCTCGCAATCAGGTTCCTCCTGGTCTGAATTGTTGGCATGAAGGATCTGGGCCAGGTCGGCGTGTATTTGATAAAGGGTCTGGAAAAGGGAATCCCGGAACGGTTTGCGTATCCTATGGCATGGGCCGTGCCGGAATCCGGCACTCCCGCCACGATATCCGGCTTCACATTGTCCCGCTCCGCCAGCTTCGCCCCGCAGTTATAGCGCATCTGCTCCACGCTGATCCCCTCATAGGAGGAGGACGGGTAGCCGTAGTAAATCCACAGGAACGTACAGATCTTCATTTCTTTTCCGGGCTGCATCAGGGTTTTAACGCCCTCCGGCGTGATCACCGCGATCTCGCCGGGCCCCAGCTCCCTGTCCGCGGTATAACCCAGATTCAGGTACGCGAAGCTCTCAAAGCAGGCGCAGTACGCCCCTTCCTTTTTCCCCAGAGAGACGGGGGTTCTGCCCATGCGGTCCCTGGCCGCATAGATACCCTTTGGCGTCAGAAGGAGGATCGTCATGGAGCCGTCGATAGCCTCCTGGGCATACCGGATCCCCTCCACCAGATTTTCCTGCTGGTTGATCAGGGCCGCCACAAGCTCCGTCGCGTTGACCTCTCCGCTGCTCATCTCCATAAACTGCGCGTGGCCTTTAAAAAGCACATCCTGCACCAGCTGATCCGCGTTGTTGATCTTTCCCACCGTGCTGATGGCGTAGGTGCCGTGATGCGAACGGACCAACAGCGGCTGCGGCTCATAGTCCGAAATACAGCCGATTCCCATCTGCCCGTGCATATCGTTTACGTCCTTATCGAATTTCGTCCGAAAGGGGGCGTTTTCGATATTATGGATCGCTCTCTCAAATCCGCTCCTTTTATCGTACACCGTCATGCCCGCGCGCCTGGTCCCCAGATGGGAATGGTAATCCGTTCCGAAAAACAGATCAAACGCACAGTCTTCCTTCGATGCCACTGCAAAAAAACCACCCATAGCTTTCCCTGTCCTTTCCAAAAAATCAGACGTTGATTTGAGCCTTCACT
Organism: bacterium; assembly: GCA_023664305.1. GTDB lineage: Bacteria > Bacillota > Clostridia > Lachnospirales > Lachnospiraceae > Acetatifactor. Next base: position 528,008 of record JAMPFT010000001.1, read on the forward strand.
CCCAAAAGCGCCTTGTTCTCCTCCAGCAGCGGGCGGATCACCTTCCCCAGAAACGCGTCCACCTGCTCCACGGAACGCCCCACATACCTTGCGGGCTCCATGGTTTTCTGCAGCTCCTCCAGGCTCATATTGAAAGCCGGATCCGCCGCGATCAGCTCCAGAAGGTTATTCTCCTTCCCCTCCGCCTTTACGTTGCGGGCCGCCTCCATGGAAAGCTCACGGATCCGCTCATGCAGCTCCTGGCGGTTTCCGCCGGCCTTTACCGCGTCCATCATGATGTTTTCCGTGGCCATAAAGGGCAGCTCGCTGCGCAGTCTCTTTTCTATCACCTTCGGGTACACCACAAGCCCGTCCACTACATTCAGACAAAGGTCCAGAATCCCGTCCACTGCGAGAAATCCCTCCGGCACGGACAGCCGCTTGTTGGCGGAGTCATCCAGCGTCCTCTCGAACCACTGGACGGCGGAGGTGATCGCCGGGTTCAGGGCGTCCACCATCACATATCTGGCAAGAGAAGCAATCCTCTCGCTCCTCATGGGATTCCTCTTGTAAGCCATGGCTGAGGAACCGATCTGATTTTTCTCAAAGGGCTCCTCCACCTCTTTCAAGTGCTGAAGAAGCCGGATGTCATTGCTCATCTTATGGGCGGAGGCGGCGATACCCGCCAGAACGTTTAACACCCTGGTATCCACCTTGCGGGAATAAGTCTGTCCCGACACGGGGAAGCATTCCCCAAAGCCCATCTTTTCCGCGATCATGGGATCGATCCGGTCAATTTTCTCCTGATCGCCGTCAAAAAGCTCCAGAAAAGAAGCCTGGGTGCCGGTGGTTCCCTTGGAGCCCAAAAGCTTCATGCTGCCCAGCACATAGTCCAGATCCTCCAGATCAAGGTAAAACTCCTGCATCCACAAGGTGGCGCGCTTTCCCACGGTGGTAGGCTGGGCCGGCTGAAAATGGGTAAAGGCCAGCGTGGGCTGCGCCTTGTACTTTTCCGCAAAATCCGCCAGCTCGGCGATCACGTTGATCAGCTTCTTCCGGACCAGCTTTAACGCCTCGCTCATGACGATGATATCCGTATTGTCCCCCACATAACAGGAGGTTGCTCCCAGATGAATGATACCGGCGGCTTTGGGACACTGCTGCCCGTAGGCGTAGACGTGGCTCATCACATCGTGACGCACCGCCTTTTCCCGCTCCTTTGCCACCTCATAATTGATATCTTCCGCATGAGCCTTCAGTTCCTCAATCTGCTCCTCGGTGATCACGGGCTTCCCGTCCCGGGAAAGTCCCAGCTCCTTCTCCGTCTCCGCCAAAGCGATCCAAAGCTTTCTCCAGGTGCGAAACTTCATATCCGGCGAAAAAATGTACTGCATTTCCGGACTCGCATAGCGCTCCGAAAGAGGGCTGACATATCTGTCTGTGCTCATGTTTTTCTCCTCCTAATCTGTCCTTCCGACGGACTTAATCATAGCCCACCCCAAATAAATAGTCAATAGGCGGCCGAGATTTTTCGAAGTACCTCCGCAGAGTGCCGGCTTCCGCCAGACCGGGGGCTTCCGCGGACCGTAAAGGCACGCCGGCGCTTGGCGAGGTCCTTTCGAGCTTAGCGTCCGCTGCGTGCCGACCCGAGTGCAAACGTGTCCGGATGCCTCCGCAGAGTGCCGGCTTCCGCCAGACCGGGGGCTTCCGCGGACCGTAAAGGCACGCCGGCGCTTGGCGAGGTCCTTTCGAGCTTAGCGTCCGCTGCGTGCCGACCCGAGTGCAAACGTGTCCGGATGCCTCCGCAGAGTGCCGGCTTCCGCCAGACCGGGGGCTTCCGCGGACCGTAAAGGCACGCCGGCGCTTGGCGAGGTCCTTTCGAGCTTAGCGTCCGCTGCGTGCCGACCCGAGTGCAAACGTGTCCGCGGAAGCACCCGGTCTGGCGGAAGCGTCCCTGCTCTCTTCTACTCCTCCGCCCCCTCATAACTGTCTACCATAGCCAGGATCTCCGGCCCGTAGGCCGGATACCGGTTCACGATATCCATAATCTCCCTGCGGGCGGCCTCTGCCACGCCGTTGTTGTAATCCATCTGCTTGCGCAGCGCCTGCCTCTGCAGGATCAGCTCATGGCGCATCTCCACCGTCTCCCGCTTATCCAGCAGAGCCCCCGGCTGGCTGACCCACCGCTCCGGAGCCGTGATGTGATAATTGTTCATCTTCGCCGCCAGCTGCCTGCGGTAGTAATCCGTCTTCGCCTCCGCCTCTGCGTATTCCTTGCGGCTCTCCTTCTCCTGCTGGTAGTGCTGCCACTGCTTCCGCAGGCTCGCCGCGCTGTCCGTGCCGTACTTGATCCGGAGATAATCCTGCAGATTGTTGTTATTGACATACCGTATCTTCACTTTGTTCTGGAGCTGGATCAGTCTTGCCACCGCGTCCTCCACCCGGGCAAGCTCCTTCTCGCTGTCCATATAGCGGATTAAAAGCACGGTCTCCGCCACGGCTACGACGCCCACGGCCAGAAGATATCCCAGCCGCGCGTTCATCTCAAAGGCAAACTGCAGAATCAAGAGCAGAATCAGACAGACCACAAAGGCCGTGACAATGACGACGGACATTCCCCGGAAATTATTCATCATCAGTTCCAGCTCTGTCCTGCGGTACTCATAGGCATGGCGCTCGCTGTCCAGACGCTTCAGATCCTGCTTCACCAGCTCCCCGTATTTCTCACATTCCGACAGCTTTGCAATTCCTTCCTGAATCTGATCCTCCTGCTTGTGTATCCGGTAATAATCCCCGTCGTTCATGCGGTTCTTCCTGTCCCGGTAATTCTCGCACTCCTGCTCCACGTTCATAAGCCTTCTGGCAATCTCCGCCAGCGTCCCCTTTTCCTCCCCGGGAAGCGCTTCGATCTCCTCGATATCCGTCAGATAGGAGGTCACAAGAGCATACTCTCCCGTCAGAAGATTTACCTCCCTGACGGCCTCCGCAATCTGCTCCAGACAGTTTTTGATATATCCGGTGCGCTGCTCCTCATCCTCGAAATCCACGCTGTCCCTGTCGTAGACAATGTTCTCCCAGTCTTCCTGTGTACGATTCTGTTCCTTTTTTCTGCGAAACAATCTGCTCCAAAATGCCATAAATTAACTCCTGTGTCAGTCCGTGACGCAGCTGCGGTAATCGTCCTTCAGCCGCCGCGCCATCTCCTCGCTCTCCTCATAATAGCTCTGTCTGTTTTCTCCGTCCGAAAATTCGCGCCTGTTATACAGCCGCAGATACTCCGGCGTCTGCTCCCACTCCCGGATCAGCTGCTCCACATCCCGCTCCAGCGAAAGCGCCGCCTCATAGCTGCCGGCGTTCTGCGCCGCAAAAGACACATAATCGTTCTCCGACAGCTCCATTCTTTTCGCCGCCAGATAATCCCGGTAAAAGTCTTCCCTTCCGTCCGTTTCATATGCCTTCAAAAAGCTTTCCGCCGCCCTGCCGTAGGTCATCAGCCCGGTCAGCGCCACGCCCCTGTTATGCCAGACAGCCGCCAGACAGCTCACGGCCGGAAGGGGTTCCCCCTCCTTCGCCTGTTCTTCCCATCTCTCAATCAGATTGTCATATCCTCTGACGGCGGCCGCATACTTCCTTTTTGTCACAAGATAATCGATCTGGCTCTTTTTCTTTTCGATGCTGCTCAGCCCCGCTCCCTTTTTCAGCACCCGCTCCACCTCTGATACGGTGTACCCGTCGTAAAAGCCCGTATAGCGGAACAGCACGGTCACAAAGGCGCTCAAGGACCCCTTTTTATGGATCAGCGGATACAGCTCCTTCGCCAGATCGCGCAGGCCGCATTCTCTGCCGATCCAGTCCGGCAGCGCGTCCTCCATCACGGATGCATCCAGCAAAAAAGCATTTTCCTTCATACAGTAGCAAAGCTCCTCCATACAGTAGACCGGGATTTCCAGCCCCGGAATACAGTAGGGACTTCTCGCATAATTTCCCACACAGACGCTGACGCTCATAAACGCCTCCTAATACAGTTCGATATTTTCCCTCCAGACACGGCCCGTCGCCGGCCTGATCTCCCCGAAGCCCAGGTCCTCGATTTCCACGGTCAGGATATTCTCCTTTTCCAGATAAAACCTGGCATTTACCCTGGCGATCTCCCCCGGAAAATCCTCCAGGACGATCTGCGCCAGCTTCCCGCTCTTCCCCGTCAGAGGAGAAACCGTCAACGTGATCTCATTGCCGTCCCGCAGATAAAGCTCCGTCTCATGCTCCGCTTCATACCACCTGACGCCGGCGTCCAGCAGCGCATAATAGGTCTCCTCGCCCTGCCGGAGGACATTCATGCCGATATTTGCCTTCAGCTTATCCTCCCCCAGAAAGACGGAATCCTTTCGCGCCGGATCCGCTCTCAGTCTTTCCTGCATTCCCATGCAGGCGCCTTTGCTGAACAGGTTGTTCCCCTGGAAAACACGGCGGTTTGCGCAGAGGAACCTGAGCGACTCTCTCATCCATTCCCGGTCAAACCCGTCGCCGATCAGGAATGCGCTCTCCACCGGATTTCCCGCACAGATCTCCTGCGCGATTTTAAGAAGCGTCCGATCCGCCGTCTCCCGCCCGGCTCCGCCCGGCTCCGCCGTCTGCAGCCGCTCCCAGTACGGAAAGGAAAAATCCCGCTCCTCGACAAACGCGGCGGCCGGCGTAGTACGGCGGTTGTACTCCATGCAATAGGTCCGAATCCTTTCTTCGGCACCGAAAAGCAGAGCCGTCCGATGTACCCAAAGCTCCCCGGGCTGGCGGACCATATAGCTGTAATAGCTCTCCCCGTAGCTCTGAAAGGCAATCCTCTCCGTCTTCAGCTGCGCCCCGGCAGCCATCCGCTCCAAAACCTCCGTCATGGGGCGGTCCAGCGTCTCGCAGGTAATCATCAGCGCCCCGATCTTATCCACGGAAGCCGCCTGAGACAAAAGCCCCAGACTTCTCTTGAAAAAGAGTGCCAGAAGCGCTGCCGGTTCAAAGCTTTCCCCCTCTATCATCACAGGCTCGCCATCCAGCACAAGCTCCGGCAGTCTTTCTATCAGAACCCCGTTTCCCTCCGCAGCGCACCGCATCGCCTCCCTGCCGTAAAGCCACTGGTTCGTACCGCTGCGCTTGCAGAGAACCGTGGGAATATTATACTGCTCCGCTCCCGCCACCTGAGAGAGCGTCTCCACCTCCCCCGTTTCCGAACGGCTGAAGCTGATCTGCGAGAACCTGTTCCCCAGGTCATACCCTACAACGATTCTGTCCCCGCCCAAAAAACCCATGCCTGCCTCTTCCTCCTCATTTCAGTTCAAACAGCCTGCCGTTCAAAAACTCGTTTCTGTGATACTCCTCCAGAAGGTTATCCATCGTCTCATAATCCTGCAGCGACTTGCTGATTACGATATCATTGATCAGATGATACCGGCTGTCGCTCTCGCTGTCCCGGATATCGCTCTTTTGAAGGCTGCCGCTCTCCGTCAGCTGCTCCCCGCCTTCTCCCTCCTCCGTGATGTAATACTGAAGGCTCTCGCCGAAAAACAGAATAAACTCTTTAAAGCAGACGCCGCCGTAAACCTCCCGCATGGATTCCGCACTGTACTCGCCGGCCTCTCCGTTCTCGTGAAGTATCACATAATGGATGCAGGCTCTCGCCCCCGGCGCAGCCCGGTATTCCACAATGGTCTTGTCAGCCAGCTCCTGCGCCGCTCTCCTGTTTTCCCTGTACTCTCTGAAAAGGTTCAGGCGGATTCCCTGTTTTATCAGCTTCTCCAGAAACACATCCGTGATCCGATCCGACTCCCGCGTGCGCTCGCTCCGGTTCTCCGCGTAATATTTCAGGAAAGCCAGCCCGCAGACCTTCTGCACCGGCTCCCCGTTCTGATACATTTCCTGTATCTCGTCAAAGATTTCCCGCCCCGTGACCTTTTCCCGGACAAAGTAATCGAAGCAGCACTGGGCAAGAAACGCCTCCTTCACCTGCGGCATTGCGCCCCGGGAAACGTAATAGCGGAAAATATCCATCTTTTCTCCCACGAAAGCGCCCGAGTACAGCATCTGGATCAAAATCCTTTCCGCAAGCGCCCGACAGTCCATCCCAAAGGACATGGCCGCCTTCCAGATATCCCGCAGCCCCTTCGTCATTCCCTTATAGTGCAGGGAAAGATACCGGACGGTAGTGCTGTCATACCTGCCCCGGCCGAAGGCGTACATCGCGGCTGCTGTCAGCACATCGTCCTGCGCCATGCCGTTTCTTTCCATAAGCGGACCGATCAGCCTCGTCAGAAGCTTCGGCTCGATAAAGTACGGGCCGAAGCTTCTCATCCACTGCTCCGCCAGCGCATCGTTTCCCCTGAGAATCATAAGTCTCAGGACGGCTCCCCGCTCCTTAGCGGAAAACATCTCAAAGGGGATGCGCAGAAGGTACGCGTCCAGAGCCTCCGGCTCCTCCGCGTCATAATAATACTGCAGAAGCTTCAGCGTCAGCCGTTTTGCGACGGCAGGTTCCGCGTAATCCGACTCGATCACCCGCCGGACGCGCGCCGCCCCCTCCGGAGAGGTTATCCCGTTCTCCCGTTCGCCGTCCGCAAAATAAAGATCCAGCTCCGGGTTGTCCGGGGCAAACGGGAGGACGTCCCGCAGAAATTTTCCGGGTATCATCAGTTTCTCAATGGTGTATTCCACATTCCGGACAAACCGGTTCTTCCACGCGTCTTCAAAGACAACCGTATAGCTGTTCCCATAAAGAGAAACCCAGGTCTTTCCGGCGTTCAACAGATATTCCGCAGGGCGGCGGTTTCCCGGCTGGTACACATACACCTTCCGCATCCTGTCGTCCTCTGTCCGAATCATATGGGCATACAAAAGCCTGGAAAGCGGGCCGCAGTTTTTCTCCGTGATCATTCCCGGCTGAAGGAGCCTGCTGTACAGAGAGGCAAGATTCCGGTTGATATGAAGCTTTGAAATCTGATCGAGGCAGAAATGCTCCATCCGCATACGGTAGGTTTCCGCAAGATCGCCCAGCCGGTCTTCATTGCGCAGGATATAGTCGTAAAGATACGCCGTGTGCTCGTAGTCCAGATTACTCTGATAAGAGAAATAAAGCAGCGCAAGCTTCGGGATTTCCTGCTGTCTGTCCATGTTCAGGGACATCATATAATACTCGTACAGATTGGTGATGCGCAGATTTCCTTCCACCCCCAGCCTGTACCACTCAAACCACTTTTCTCCCGTTTTGCCGCCCTTGATCAGCAGCGCGCAGATCTGCTGCAGAATCCTCGCGTCGCCTGTTTTCTGATACAGCTTTTCCAGCGTCCTGTACAGCACGCCGGAATATTCCTTTACCTTATCGCAAAGATAGAGCAGCTGCTCCACCGTCTCCTGCTTTAAAAGATCGTACCTCGCGCCGTACCAGACGGTCTGCAGCTCAAACTCTCCCAGACGCCGCAACAGCGACGGATTGCCGTTTAACAGCACGACTCCTTCATAGTACAGCACCGGGCTGAAACACCCCATATCAAACTGCTTTTCCAGAAAAATCCATTTCCCGGACGTCGATCTGTGATACTCCCGGGAGAGATATAACAGCAGCCATGCCACACGCCAGTTGCCGTTGTCCTTTCGGTAGATCCGCTCCACCTTCGACGCGACCTCGTCCACATACGCCTCCTCCCGGTGAATCAGACTCATGAGATAGAGGTAATAGGCAAGCAGCGTTTCGTCTCCCTCGCCCCGCTCCAAAAGCTCCGCCGCATGATCCAGAATCCACCCGGCCTCGTTAAAGCTCTCCCCCGTAATGTAAAGCTGCGCCTGAAACAGCCTTGCCGCCACATCGTTTTCGTTCAGGGCAACCTGCCTTTCCACCAGCCTGCCCGTCTCCTTCAGCCAGGTATCCGTCCCGATTTTTCTGGTGCGGAAGGCCTGGTAAAGCTCCATCATCTGCACCGTGGCGCGCTTTTTTGCCAGCATCCGGGAAACGGCCGCCCGGCGGTCCCCCACCCTCACGGTCACCGGCACCGTCAGAGACACATAAGAATTGTACAGACAGATCCGCCCGAAATTCTTTCCCTCCCGGCAGAGACCGCCGTCCACAAAGACGGGAAGCATACAGCGGTTCCCCAGAAAATCGTCGTCCGTGAGAACCTCTTTTTCCGTAAAGAGAAAATCGCCCTCGCACTCCACCGAAAGCCGGGTGTATCCCCAGCCGTTGCGCACCAGGGTAAGCTCTCTCTCCGCCACAGCGTAAGCGCCGTCCGTCGCGGCGATATCCAGCACAAGCTCTTCCTCCTGGACGAGAAATTCCACACGCTGCTTTTTATTGATCTGAATGAGAAATTCTTCCATGTTCTGTTCCGAGCCCCGGTAGACCGACAAAGCGCGGTAATCGCTTTCAAACTGGGCGTCGCTGCCCGAAAAGACCCGGGGAAAATCAGGGGAATAGAACAGAGAAACCGCCTCCCGCCAGTTCTCTCTGGCAAGATTGGCAAAGTGAAACAAATTCCGGATCACGCCCACGCCGGATTCCAAAACCACATGCTCCACGGAAGCTACAAAAGGCAGATAATACTCCCCCTGATTACTGACCACGAAAAAGGAACCCTTTACCACATCCCCCTCTTCCAGATTTTCCCCGTGAAACCGAAAGAAAATCTCCTCGTCGCAGCCTGCAAACTCACCCGTCACGCATTCCATCCGCAGATCGGAGGAAAAAACAGAACCGTCGGTGTAACGGCCCTGAGGTCCGTAAATGTGAAAAGAGCCTTCCCGCACTTCCCCGCTGTGCAGGGATATCTCGATTTTTGCGCAGGAGAAATCAAGAGAACCGTTCTCGTAATCGAAGTTTCCCTCCAGAATCTGATCAATTATCTTCTGCATCTGTCCTCACCTCATCCCTGCAGCGGTCCTGCGGGCGCGCCACCTGTCCTGTCGCCCGCCGCGCCGGACAGAGCATACAAAACGGCGCATCCCTGCAAGCAAGTATGCACCGTCTTCCCCGTCCGCGCTCATCGCTTCCCATGCTTATTATAGCAAAGAATCGGGCGCAGGGCAATTTTTATTTGTTTCTTTCTGCCTGTGTTCTTTTCGCCTGCAGTTCTCGTGCGGCGTTATAGTCCGCGGGACCGGAAAGTGACTTTCCGGCCGGGCACCGGTTCCCCTGCGGACACGTTTGCACTCGGGTCGGCACATAGCGGACGCTAAGCTCGAAAAAACCTCGCTAAGCGCCGATGTGCCTTTACGGTCCGCAGGGAAACCGGCGCCCGGCCGGAGCTGACATCTTGTATGATGTATGCAGCAACCGCCGCAGAACATTTTCGCTTGTTCTTATTGTTGCCGTCTCCGGGCGGCCATGTCGTTACTCCAGATTCAGCTTTTTGGAGACCACCGCGTAGGACACCGCATACATGCCGACCGCCATCGCAAGCTGAGTCACCGAGCTGATGACAGACGTTCCGTCCATGTATCGTATCACCATCGCGTCGGTGCTGACCGTAAAGGGTATAAGCACGACCGTTTCCATGACAGACTGCAGGATTCCGCTCACAATACTCACACCGATATAGCTGACAATCGCCATCAACACCCTGTGCTTTGTAAAAAGCTGTCCCATGGAGATCGCGCCGAAAATAATGCAGAGCGAGAGAAAGGGCTCGATTAGGAACCAGATAATCCCTCCCGCCATCCTTATGCCCAGGTCAATCTCCAGCTCCTCGACAATTGCCCTCATCAAAGTGCGGATCGCATCGAAAAACATTCTCCAGAACTCTCCCACCGTGTACTCCCCGCTTAAGGCTGTCGCAATCAGGATGCTTACCAGCGCCACCATAGACACAATCACGGCAAGCATGACAATCAGCAGCCAGAGCCCGCCGACCAGAATCTTGGAGATCAGCAGCTTGTTCTTCGTCACGGGAAGCGTATGCGTCAGATAACCCTCGCTACCGTACATCGTCCTGTAAAAATGCAGGGCCAGAAAGATAAAAATGCCCAGAATTGCCGCCGCCAGCATGATTGCATAAAGCAGCAGGGTAAAAACGCTCAGCAAATCCAGCACTCCGCTGAAGGGGAAAGCATAGACGGCGTAATCACCGTGCGTAAGCGATCTCCACATAGGCGACTGAAAGGACAGCCAGCCCATAAAGGTAACCGCCACCAGCCCCAGCAGGATCAGGCACCCCGCCTTATAGGTATCCTTCCATTCATGTTTGATCAGTTTTCCTAACATGCAAACACCTCCCTGAAATAAGCGTCCACGGACTTGCCGTGCTGTTCTCTGATATTGTCTACCGAGGTATAAAGCACCAGATGGCCGTAGCGCATAAAAATCACTTCGTCCAGCACCTGCTCAATATCGCCGATCAGATGGGTAGACAGGATAACCGTAGCCTCCGGATTATAGTTGTGAATGATGGTGCGCAGGATATAATCTCTTGCCGCCGGATCCACTCCCGCAATCGGCTCATCCAGCACATACAGATCGGCCTTGCGGCTCATCACCAGAATCAGCTGCACCTTTTCCTTATTGCCCTTGGATAAGGTCTTAAGCCTCACGGACGGATCAATATTCAGACTTTGAAGCATTTCCAGCGCCTTTTCCTTTGAAAAATCCGCGTAAAAATCACAGAAATAGTCCAGTATCTCGCTGATCCTCTGACTGCCGGAAAGGTAAGTCCGATCCGGCAGATAAGCCACTCTTTTCTTTGTCTCCACTCCCACATACTGCCCGTTGATCTTAATGCTTCCCTGATCCGGCGTCAGCAGCCCGTTCAGCATCTTGATTAACGTAGTCTTTCCGCTTCCGTTCGGCCCCAAAAGCCCCACAATCTTTCCTCTGGGCAGCGTCAGCGTGATGTTGTTCACCGCCAGATTTCTCGCGTCATAGGATTTCGTCAGTCCTACGATCTCAACCAGTTCGTTCATTCCGTTCCCTCCTCATCCTGATCTTCTTTTTCCGTACCGTCAGACGGCTGTTCCACTCCGAAGAGTGTTTCCTCTGCCTCCGGCTCCGGTTCCTTTCGGTTTTCCGCTTCAGACGTCGCTTCCTCTCCGAAAAGTATTTCCTTCGCCTCCGGTTCTTTCTGATTTCCCGCTTCAGACGTCGCTTCCTCTCCGAAAAGTATTTCCTTCGCCTCCGGTTCCGTTCGGTTTTCTGCTTCAGACGCCTCGCGCATCCCGGAAAGCGTCTCTCCCGCAAGCTTCCGCCGCAGCAGCCTTTCCGCCTTCGCGCCCGTGTAGCCCAGCTCCTGCATCTTCTCCAAAAACTGCTCTACATACTCCTTCGCCAGGCTCTCCCGGATGTCCTGGATCCGCTCTTCATCCTCCGTCACACTTCTGCCGTTGGTGCGCTGCGTGATGATCAGTCCGCTTCTCTCCAATTCGGCGAACGCTTTCTGCATCGTGTTGGGATTCACCGCCGCCACCGCCGCCAGATCCCGGACGCTGGGAAGCTTGCTCCCCGGCGGATATTGACCGGATACAATCTGCATTTTGATCCGCTCCACAAGCTGCGCGTATATCGGCCTGTCAGTATCCAATTCCCATGCCATTCTCTCTGCTCCTTTCCTCTGTTTCGGATTCCTGTCTCTTTTGCCGTTTTACATTTGTGTTGTTGTATTAACCGCATAACACAATAATACATCTTATGAGATCATTCGTCAACCCCTATTTTGCACAATTTTCAAAAAAAAGCATATAGATACCGTAACAAACCTTATGAGGAATCCTATGTCCGAAAATAATATCTTTCAGAATCTTACGTCTGTGACCGGATCGGCTGCAGCCCAAAATTTCCCGACAGCTGAACTGACTGCATGCCGTAATTCTTCGTTCCCGGCGGATTGGACGATGACGGATCAAACGGCAAAAGAACGGATAACGGCAAATCAGGCGGCAGCCGATCGGATCACAGTGAATCAGACGGCGGCGAATCAGACCGCAACAGGTCAGACAAACACAGGCCAGGCAGCAGCCGACCAGACCACAACAGGTCAGATAAACACAGGCCAGGCAGCAGCCGATCGGATCACAGTGAATCAGACGCCGACAGATCAGATCACGGCGAATCAGACCGCAACAGAGCAGGCGGCAGCCGATCGGATTACAGCGAATCAGACCGCGGCAGATCAGACCACAGCCGATCAGGCGCCGACAGAGCAGATCACGGCGAATCAGGCGGCGACAGAGCAGACGGCAGCCGATTCGGAGACAGGCGAAGACAGCTACACCGGCTCACTGAAAATCAATGTCGTCTCCTCCATCGGCATGGTTCCGGTAGAAAATGCCACAGTCACCGTTTCCTACACCGGGGATCCGGGCGCTCCGTTGGAAATACTTACCACCGACAGCTCCGGCCAGACTCCCGCCGTACAGCTGCCTGCTCCGCCCCTGGAGCTCTCCCTGGATCCCGATGCGACACAGCAGCCCTACGCTGAATACAATATTACCGTCACGGCGGACGGCTATGAGCCGGTGCTGATTTCAGGCTCCGAGATCTTTGCCGACGAACTGTCCCTGCAGCCCGTGCGCATGAATCCACTTGCGTCCACGGAGGAGGATGAGAAGATCGTAGTCATCCCAGCCCACACCCTGTTCGGAGATTACCCTCCGAAAATACCGGAGGATGAAATCAAGCCCATCGCCGAGACCGGCGAAATCGTCCTGAGCCGCGTAGTCATTCCTGAGTACGTCATCGTCCACGACGGCGTGCCCGGCGATTCCACCGCGCCAAATTATTGGGTCCGTTACAAGGATTATATCAAAAACGTGGCCTCCTGTGAAATCTATTCCACATGGCCGGAAAGCACAATTTCCGCCAACATTTTGGCGATTCAGTCCTTTACGCTGAACAGAGTCTACACAGAATGGTATCGAAACCAGGGCTATAACTTTACCATCACCTCGTCCACCGCTTATGACCAAAAATGGATTTACGGGAGAAATATCTTCGAGAACATCGACTATCTGGTGGATACCGTTTTTGCCAACTACCTTTCCCGTCCGGGAGTACGCCAGCCGATTTTCACCTCCTACTGCGACGGCAGGCGCGTGACCTGTCAGGGCTTAAGCCAGTGGGGCTCCAAGTATCTGGGGGACGAGGGTTATTCCGCCGTGGAGATTATCCGCTATTATTACGGGAACGATATGTATATCAACACGGCCGATATCATCTCGGGCGTTCCGTCCTCCTGGCCCGGGTATGATCTGTCTGTCGGTTCGTCCGGAGACAAGGTGCGCCAGCTACAGACGCAGCTGAACCGTATCGCGCGCAATTATCCCGCCATCCCCACCGTCACGGCGGACGGCATCTACGGCCCCGCCACCGCCGCGGCCATCCGCACCTTCCAGGGGATCTTCGGTCTGCCTCCGACCGGCGTCACGGACTATCCCACCTGGTACGAGGTCTCCGACATCTATGTGGGAGTTTCCCGGATCTCGGAACCGGGCTGACGCAGAGAGCGGCACTTCCGTCATGCCGCCTGCGGCGGCACAAACAACCCCACGGAACCGGCCGATTCCGGAAAAACAGAGGCACAGACAATTTGTGCAAGCCCGGGAAGAATGCCAAGAGGTGGGCTGCGTTCCCTCAAAGAGGTGGGCTGCGCCCCCTCTTGGCCGCTTAGAAAATCTTTGCACACTTAGCCCGGATAATGCTCCCGGTACTTCCCCGGGGAAATTCCGAAGGCCCGGCGGAAATTCCGCAGAAAAGCCGTGTAGTCGGAAAAGCCGGCGCTCTGCCATGCCTGGGTGACCCCCGCGCCCTGTCCCAGCGCCTCGCAGGCCTTAATGAGACGCTTGTTTACCAGAAAGGCATGCGCCGTGACTCCGGTAAGCTCCTTGAATTTCCGCAAAAAATAGTATTTGCTCATGTGTACCTGCTCCGCCAGCTCCTCCACGGTGATCTTTTCCGCCAGACGGGTATCGATATAGGCGGAAACCTGCTCCACCAGCGGATGGCTCACCAGCTCCTCCTCCGTAAAAAGATACTCGTCCCGGGCACAGAGCAGATTCAAATAGACAAAAAACAGGGTAAGACACCCCCGGTCCAGCACACGCTTCGCGCCCTGATCCTCGGATTCCTGCATCCTTGTCATGGCAAGCTTTAACAGATATCCCTGAAGCAGCTCCTCATAATAGATGGGAAAATGACAGGCGCAGGATGTCTTCCCCCGGAAGCAGGCAGATAAGTCCATATCTCCCCCCGAGAGGCTTTCCAGCGTCTGGGCTGTAACCCAGAGAATAATCCGCCGGGAGGAATCATGTTTCTTCTCTATGTAATGATACTTATGAAGCGCATTCTGGTCAATCAGCAGAAAATCGCCCTTTTTTACATAATAGGTCCGTCCCTCGATCAGGGAAGAATACTCTCCCTCCAGCACATAGATAATCTCGTAAAAATTGTGATAGTGTAGAGCGACCGCTCCCATGGGCGCCCCCTGCTTGACATACACTTCATAGTCCTCGTTTATCATATACTGCCGTTCGTCTCCGGCCTCCAACGTCCGTATATTCTTTCCGGCTTCCATCCCTTTTCTCCCGTCCGCTCACGTCTCCTCTTCTGCAGCCGCAGAACAGTTCCCTGACCCGTAGGTGCTCCCCGAGGCGTCTTCCTCGAATTTCCTTTCTCGAAGCCGTCCTCTGACAAAATAGCTGCTTCCCGAAACGGCTGGCCGCTTCCTGCTTCACAGTATAGAGCAATTTTTGCACTGTTTCAAGCAATATGTGTTCTTTTCATGCATTTTAATTTCCATTATACTACCCTTATAGAGCAAAACCGCCGCCTCGCGCGGCAAAACAGTCTGCATCCTGCGCGCCTCCCGGTGCAGACCGTTTCCACACAACGGAAGGCGCAGAAAAGAGGTAACCATGCAGATGACATTGCGCTGGTACGGCAGCAAATACGATACCGTAACGCTCAGGCAGATCCGTCAGATTCCCGGCGTCACCGGCGTGATCTCCACTCTCTACGGCACAAAACCCGGCGAGGTATGGGAGACGGAGGATATTCTGGCGCTGAAAAAGGAGATTGAGGACGCAGGTTTACAGCTGGCCGGAATTGAAAGCGTCAATATTCATGACGCCATCAAGGTCGGCACCCCCGACAGGGAGCAATATATTGAAAACTATATCACCACCCTAAAACGCCTGGGACAGGCCGATATCCACATGGTATGCTATAATTTCATGCCGGTATTCGACTGGACGAGAACAGAGCTTGCCCGCGTCCGCCCCGACGGCTCCACTGTGTTGGCCTACACTCAGGAGGCCGTGGACGCCTTAAACCCGGAGGACATGTTCGCTTCCATCAGCGGGGATTCCAACGGATCCATCCTCCCCGGCTGGGAGCCCGAGCGCATGGAACACATTAAGGAGTTGTTCGACCTGTACAGGGATGTGGACGACGAAAAGCTTTTTGCCAACCTGAAGTACTTTCTGGAGCGCATCATGCCGGTCTGCGACAAATACGATATCAACATGGCCATCCATCCCGACGATCCCGCCTGGAGTGTGTTCGGCCTGCCCCGCATCATCATCAATAAGGCCAATATCCTGCGCATGATGAAGATGGTAGATAACCCGCACAACGGCGTCACCTTCTGCTCCGGCTCCTACGGCACCAATCTAAAAAACGATCTTCCGGATATGATTCGCTCCCTGAAAGGAAGAATCCACTTCGCCCATGTGCGCAATCTCAAATTCAATTCTCCCACTGATTTTGAGGAATCCGCACATCTTTCCAGCGACGGAACCTTCGATATGTACGAGATCATGCTGGCGCTCTATGACATCGGCTTTACGGGCCCCATCCGCCCCGACCACGGAAGAATGATCTGGGACGAGGTTGCCATGCCGGGATACGGTCTCTACGACAGGGCCTTGGGCGCGACCTATCTCAACGGCCTCTGGGAAGCTATTGAGAAACAACACAAAAAGTCATAATCCGTAACGGCAGCCAATATATGCAAATTACCGTTTGGAAACCAACTCCCGCGCAGGCATCGGCACAAAGTCAGCTGTGCCGTCTTTGCCCACTGTACGCGGAAACGATTGATATGTACACTTACAGCACGCAAGGAGGTATCGCCATGAAATTGACAAGAACAGGACTTGCAGCGGACCGAGCGGCATTCGAAGCCGCCGGATACGCTCTCCCTGCCTTTGACTACGAGACAGTCAGAAAAAACACTTACGAAAATCCCGCCTGGATTCACTTTGGCGCGGGCAACATCTTCCGCGCCTTCCAGGCCAATGTAGTACAAAACCTTTTAAATCAGGGAATCCTTTCCACCGGTCTGATCGCGGCGGAGGGCTACGACTACGAGATCATTGAGAAAAGCAGCCGTCCTCACGACAATCTGACGGTCCTCGCCACCTTAAAGGCGGATAACACCGTGGAAAAAACCGTCGTGGGTTCCGTCATGGAATCCCTCATTCTGGACAGCCGGAATAAGGCGGAGTATTCGCGCCTGAAGGAAATCTTCGCAAAACGCTCCCTGCAGATGGCAAGCTTTACCATCACGGAAAAGGGCTATGCCGTCACCGACGCCAAAGGCAATATCCTGCCCGCCGCAGCCGCGGATTTCGAAAAAGGACCCGAGGCTCCCGACAGCTATCTGGGCAAGGTGGTTTCTCTGCTCTATCACCGCTTCCAAAACGGCAGGCTTCCCATCGCCATGGTCAGCATGGATAACTGTTCCCACAACGGCGACAAGCTTTTCGGAGCCGTCAGAGCCTTTGCCGAAGCCTGGTGTGAAAGGGGACTGGCCGAAAAAGAGTTCCTAAATTACATTCAGGACAAAACAGCTGTTTCTTTCCCCTGGACCATGATCGACAAGATTACTCCCAGACCGGACGCCAAGGTAGAAGCCATGCTGGCGGCGGACGGTATCGAGGAGCTGGAGCCGGTCATCACCTCCAAAAATACTTATATCGCCCCCTTCGTCAACGCGGAGGAGTGTGAATACCTGGTGATCGAGGACGCCTTCCCCAACGGGAAGCTTCCCCTTGAGGCGGGCGGCATTATCTATACCGACCGCGAGACCGTAGACAAGGTGGAAAAAATGAAGGTCTGCACCTGCCTGAATCCCCTTCACACCGCGCTGGCCGTCTACGGCTGCCTGTTGGGCTATACCCTGATCTTTGAGGAGATGAAAAATCCCCTGCTGCGGAGAATGGTTGAGATCATCGGCTACACGGAGGGACTTCCCGTGGTGGTTAATCCCGGCATCCTGGACCCGAAGGAATTTATCGACCAGGTGGTAAATGTCCGCATTCCAAACCCCTTTATGCCGGATGCCCCTCAGCGGATCGCCACAGATACCTCCCAAAAGCTTGCCATCCGTTTCGGCGAGACCATCAAGGCCTATGAGAAGGATCCGTCCCTGAGGGTTGAGGATTTAAAGTTGATTCCTCTGGTATTTGCCGGCTGGCTGCGGTATCTTATGGCTGTGGACGATAAGGGCAATGCCTTCACCCCCAGCTCGGATCCTCTGTTGGAGAGCGCGGGAGCTTATGTAAAAGATTATGAACTGTCCGATGCGCCCAAGGATTTAAGCCGTCTGGATAATCTGCTCTCCAACGAGAAAATTTTCGGAGTAGATCTGACTAAGATCGGCATGTCCGAAAAAGTAAAGAGCTATTTTGCGGAGCTGTCCTGCGGCGTGGGAGCCGTAGAGGCAACGCTGAAAAAATATGTAAATTGACCCTTTATTGCAAAACAAGGCCGCTGACATCCTGCAAAGTGTCAGCGGCCTGTTAAATCCGTTTTCGTCCTCTTTATCGTATCTCCTTAACACATATCTTCCAAACAGGCAAGAAATATTTACGATTGTCAAAAAAAACGACGATTTATCCTTTGACACAGATAAACCGATCCCTTAAACTATTAAAAAAAGCGTTCCTCGTGACGCTTTGACTGCGACAAATTTCTCCAAAACAATTTAGATGCTCGCTGCGGCGTGCGGAAGGAGTGAATATGCCAAAAAATAAATCTCACGGTCTCCGCCTGGGAGAAAAACTGTATTCCCTGCGCATGGCAGAGAAAATGACTCAGGAACAGCTGGCGCTGGCGCTTCACATCAGTCCCGCGGCAATCTCCAAATGGGAGCGTAATCTTTCCGTTCCCGGCGTGGAAATCCTGTGGGCGCTGGCCGATTTCTTTGAGTGCAGTATCGACGAGCTTGTGGGCAGAAGCCCGCTGCAGGTGGAACAGATCGGAGACTATGACGAAAAAAGCTTCCGGATGATGGAGCTTGGAGAGGATCTGCTGAAATGCGCACAGCTCAGCAGAGATCAGGGATTGCTGGCCCTGGAGGAAGCCATCCCGCAGCTTCAGGGGAACAGCAGGTTTCTGGCCTTTTCCGTCTCCTATCTCCTCAATCTTTTCATGAGACAGCTGCAGCCGGAGCTGTGCTTTCGGCTGCTGGATAACTATGTTTTCACCCTGCCGGAAGCGGAACAGGCACAGGGGCGCATGATCGCGGAGACGCTCCGGTTGATTTTTTCCGGCGAAAACCCGGAAATAATACGGGAGACCGTCGCCTCCCATATCGGTATGGACTACCGCGAAGGAAAGGGAGTCCTCAGCGAATTTCCGGAAAGCAACAGACAGGATATCCTCAGTCGGTACGAGAAAAAGCAATTGTTCTCGGAGGATACCAATCTGCTGGAGAGCTTTGCCGATCTGGACGACTTTACCGTCCGGGCATTGCTGCGGAATACCGACAACAGCACCCTGACGGCGGCGCTGAAAGGAGCTTCCGGCCGTGTGGCAGTGCGTTTCCTTTCCAACCTGCCGGATCGGCTGCTTTATTTCATCAACGAGGACATAGAACGATGGCAGGGTACAAAGGAGGACATTCTTGCTGCCCAGAGGAAGCTATTTAAGACAGGCAGCTTCTGTCTTTCTTCGCATTGACCGGCTCTGATGTCCTTCCGTTATCGCCGGATTCCAGGCTTTCATCGGTTGCGGTTGGAATCATACGCTGTCCGACACGAATCAGCAGACTCGGAAAGCTTCGCTTCCCTCGTTTGCGTTGCTCGCCAGGATCTCAGCTGATTCGCGCAAAACAAACGGGCAAAAGGAATCTTCCTCCTGCCCGTTTGCTTTTCTTTTTCTCTCTTCTCCGTAAAACCCCGGCTTACTTCGTCAGCAGCAGCATAATCTCGTTGCTTCTCGCCACAAATTTCGCCATCGCCTCGGGGGAAAGCGGCGCGTGCTGGAGCTTCGCCAGATCGTAAAGCTGTTCGCAGATCATCTCTACGTTTTCGCCGTCCTTATGCTCGGTGACATACTGCACCAGCGGGTGATTTGCGTTGAAGATCAGAGTCTCGCCTTCTCCGCCGAAGCCACCCATATCCATCCCCGGCATGGAGTACATCTTCATCATATCCTGCATCCGCCTTGTCTCCTCGGACAGCGTGATCACGGAAGAAATCTTCTTATTCTTCAGCTTATCGACCCTGACGGTAATCTTATCGTTCTTCAGCGCCTTCTTCATGATCTCCGCGACAGTTTTGGCCTGTTCCTCATACTCTTCCCTAACCTTTTTGGAGGTCTTTGCCTTCATGGCCTCCGTCACATCCGCATCGATTCTCTGGAAGCGGATTCCTTCGTTCTTGGATTCCAGCTGGGAGATGAAGGGCTGATCGATATTATGAGTCAGGATGACCGCATCCATCTTTGCCGCCCGGAACATGTTAATATACTGTCCCTGCTGCTGTTCGTCGGTGACATAATAGATGATCTTTTCCTTTTTCTCCTCCGCCTCATCGGCTTCCTCCTCGGAAGAAGCGTCCTCGGTCACTACCTCCGCCTCTACCCTGTTGCCGTTTTCATCCACAGCGCTGCCGCCCTGGGAGGCGTTCTCTTCCGTCCCGGGAGCCTTTCCGTCCTTCTCCTCTGTCACGGCTTCCGCGCCCTCTCCGGACTCCGACTCCTCATCCTGAGGCTTGATCTCCAGGCACTCGGGAAGTGTCAGGTACTTGCCGTCAAGATTCTTAAACAGGATATAATCGTTCATCTTCTCGCAGAACTTATCGTCCTTCAGGCAGCCGAATTTGATGAAGGGACTGATGTCGTCCCAGTATTTGTCGTATTCTTCCTTCTCGGTTTTGCACATGCCGGAAAGCTTGTCCGCCACCTTTTTGGTGATATACTCCGATATCTTCTTCACAAATCCGTCGTTCTGCAGGGCGCTTCTGGATACGTTTAAGGGCAGATCGGGACAGTCGATCACTCCTTTCAGCAGCAACAGAAACTCCGGGATCACCTCTTTAATATTGTCGGCAATGAATACCTGATTGTTGTAGAGCTTGATGGTTCCCTCGATGGACTCATACTCCATATTGATCTTGGGGAAATACAGGATCCCCTTCAAATTAAAGGGATAATCCATATTCAGATGGATCCAGAACAGCGGCTCCTTGTAATCCTGGAATACCTTGCGGTAAAATTCCAGATATTCCTCTCTGGTACACTCGTTGGGATGCCTGGTCCAAAGAGGCGCCGTCTCGTTCAAAAGCTCCGGGCGCTTCCTGATCTTCAGTTTCTTCGGCTCCGGCTCTTTCTCCTCAGCAGGGCTGTCTCCGCCATCCGTCTCTTTCTTCTCCGGCTCGAGCTCCTCCAGCACCACATCATCCTCTGACTTCTCGTCTTCCCTGATAATCTGGGTCTCCGAGGTATCCTCCTTGGCAAGATAAATCTCGGTAGGCATGAAGGAACAGTATTTTTTGATCACCTCTCTGGCCTTATACTCATTGCAGAACTCCAGGCAGTCTTCATTTAAGAACAGAGTGACCGTCGTACCTACTTCGGCCTTGTCGCCCTCCTCCATGGAAAATTCCGTGCCGCCGTCGCATTCCCAATGTACCGGCTTTGCATCCGTCCTGTAAGACAGTGAATCGATGTGTACCTCGTCCGCCACCATAAACGCGGAATAAAAGCCCAGACCGAAATGACCGATGATCTGATCCGCATTGCTCTTGTCTTTATACTTCTCGATAAAATCCGTAGCGCCGGAAAAAGCGATCTGATTGATATACTCCTCCACTTCCTCCGCCGTCATGCCCAGACCGTTGTCCGTGACAGACAGGGTCTTCTTCTCGGGATTCACCTTCACCGTCACTCTCGCACGGTATCCTTCGGGCAGAGTATACTCTCCCATCATGTCCAGCTTTTTCAGCTTGGTTACCGCGTCACAGCCGTTGGAGATCAGCTCCCTGTAAAAAATGTCGTGATCCGAATACAGCCACTTTTTAATGATCGGAAAAATGTTTTCGCTGTTGATTGATAAACTGCCGCTCTTCGCTGCCATTTTGCAACATCCCTTTCTCTCTGAAATCTTTTGGTGATTTCTTTTTATCACCCGCTAAAGACAAGTTTAAATCCGCCCCGGCAAAAAGTCAACAGCAAATTAGCACTCGTTTTAAACGAGTGCTAATAATTCTTTTGGAACCCTTGATTTTACTGGATTCTCTGATTTCTAAAATTTTTCTAAAACGCTTTTCCGGCCTTTTCGTCAGTCCGGAAAATACTTTGTGTAGATTTCAAAAAAGTCCGCGGTATTCACATCCTCGTCATGAATCATCGAGATTTCCTCCCAGACCTTCGTATTCAGCTGGTGAACCAGCGACTCCACAAAGGCGTCATATTCCTCGCCGAACACCTCCCGCCGGCGCTCCTCCACAATCTCCAGCTTATTTAACTCCGTCTGTTCCCTGTCGAAGGTGCTGATACATTTGATAATATAATAACCGTTCTCCGTCTCGATAACGCGGCTGATCTCACCGGTTTCCAGCGAAAAAGCCGCCTCTTCCAGTTCAATCGGCAGCTCGCCCTTGCCGAAAGAGAACGTAATCTCCGTATCCTCGCTGTATCTTGAAGCCAGATCTACAAAATCTTCCCCGTCCTCCGCCGCCATCCGGCGGATCTCGCCGGCCTTTTGCCGGACGGACAGCTTCATATCCTCTCCGTAGTCCACCCTCGCGCCACTTCCGTCCGTCGTCCAGGTTCTCAGCAGAATGTGCTGTACGGTTATGGTCCGCGCCTCGTCGTCGCTGATTTCCGGATTGATATCCTGAATGATATACCGATACACCTTGTCCGCCAGCGCGTATTCCGCGTAAAGCTTTTGCAGGGTCTCCTCCGTCACCCCCATCAGCCCGATTTCAGTATCGTTCAGCGAACCGTAATAGTCCCGCGCCGCCTGATCCGTCAGCTTTTTCTCCTCTTCCTCCAGCTCCACCGACATACTGTCCGCCATCAGACACATGGTCTTAATCTGGGCCAGGCGGGCAAGAACCGTCTCCTTGACATTGTCCTCCAGCGTCACACCGTCCCGTGCCACGTTCCAGACCTCTTCCCCGTATACGCTCTCATAGCGGTTCTGCGTGTTGGTCAGATACACCAGAAGCTCGGACCGGGTACAGCCTGTACTCCCGATCCGGAACACCTCGTCCCTGCCAAAGCCCGTGGTAAACACAACCCTTGTCCCGTCGCCGCAGGCCGAAAGGCAGATCAGCGCCGCCAGACAGGCGGCCAAAGCAAACCGGCGTCTGTTTCTTTTTCCCTTTTTCTCCGTGCTATTTCCCTCAATCATTCCATCATCCGTCAGTATTGATCCAACCGCGCCCGGCCGTTTCGGAAGCCCTTTCCCGTACCGTTTCCTCACTGAATCACATGGATCCATCCTTCGGGCGCTTCAAGCCTTCCCATCTGGATGCCGGTCAGGGTGTCGTAAAGCTTTTTCGTCACAGGCCCCATCTCGCTCATACCGCTGGGCAGACAAATCTCCCTGCCGTGATCCACAATCTTTCCCACAGGGGAAATCACAGCCGCCGTGCCGCAAA
This sequence comes from bacterium, assembly GCA_023664305.1. GTDB lineage: Bacteria > Bacillota > Clostridia > Lachnospirales > Lachnospiraceae > Acetatifactor. The sequence goes on from JAMPFT010000001.1 coordinate 550,841, forward strand.
GCCCGCACTCCGCAAAGTCCTTCACCTCATCCAGGAAGACCTCTCTCTCCTCCGCCTCAAGCCCCAGATACTCCTTCGCCACATAGACCAAGGAACGGCGGGTGATGGAAGGCAGGATACTGTCGGACTTCGGCGTTACCACCTTGTTATCCTTCGTGACAAACAAAAAGTTCGCCCCGCCCGTCTCCTCTACCTTCGTCCTCGTGCCGGGATCCAGGTACATATTCTCGTCAAAGCCCTCTTCGTGGGCCGTCACGATCGCATGCAGACTCATGGCATAGTTTAAGCCCGCCTTGATATTTCCGGTTCCGTGGGGCGCCGCTCGGTCGAAATCGCTGACACGGATGGTCAGGGGCTTTGCGCCTCCCTTAAAGTAGGGGCCAACCGGCGTACAGAAAATTCTGAACTGATATTCATCCGCAGGCTTCACGCCGATCACAGGATTTTTGCCGAACATATAGGGGCGCACATACAGCGTCGCGCCGCTGCCGTAAGGGGGCACGAACGCGGCGTTTGCCGCAACCACCTTCGAGACCGCCTCCACAAAACGCTCCTTCGGGAACACCGGCATCTCAAGCCTTGCCGCGGAAGCCTCCATCCGCTCCCCGTTTAAGTCGGGGCGGAAGGTCACGATATGACCGTCGTCCGTAGTGTAAGCCTTCAGACCCTCAAATACGGTCTGCGCGTACTGCAGCACGCCGGCGCACTCATTCAGGACAATGTTTGCGTCCTCCGTCAGCCGTCCCCCGTCCCAGGCTCCGTTTTCATAGTCGGACACATATCGGAAATCCGTCTGAACATATCCGAAACCAAGATTACCCCAATCGATGTTTTTCTTTTCCATGGTCTGCCTTCTTTCTCACCGTAGTTTATTTTATCGGTAACCATTATTATACTTTTAACGCTAAAAGTCAATACGCTTTTTCCGCTCGTATTTCAGGAAGGTATACGCGATATCAAAATACGTCTGCTCCTCGCTGTCCGCAGTGACCTCCCACTCCGGATCCGCGTCCAGGTCGGGAAAGTAGGCGTCCGCCTCATATTTGCGGTCGATCCTGGTAATGTGCGCCACATCGCAGTAGGGAAGCATCTGCCGGTAGACGCTCTCGCCGCCGATGATATAGACGTCCTCCGTGGGATACTGCTTTAACAGCTCCAACAGCTCCTCCACCGAATGCGCCGTCAGCGCGTCCTTCACCCGATAGTCTCTGTTCCCGGAAAGAATAATATTCGTCCTGTTTTTCAAAGGCAGCCCCTGGGGAAAGGTCTGCAGGGTCTTTCTCCCCAGCACAACAACCTTGCCCGTCGTTTCCTCCCGGAAATGCTTATGGTCGTTGGGGATTCTGACCAGGAGCCCCCCCTTGTTGCCGATGGCCCAATTACTGTCTACCGCAGCGATAAGATTCATATCATGTCCTCCTAATATGCCATTCCGTCGTCAAAGTCCTCCAGGCTGGGATCCAGCGGTTCCTCCCGAAGCACCGTGCGCATATAGCGGTTTACCTCCGTGCGCATTTCCTTCCGGGTGGCGTCGCCGGGCTTCATCAGATTGTGATTGACCCAGATCAGGTGGATGCCCCGCCTCCTGGCCTCCTCCTCAAAGAGCCCGTGATAGCCGTTCATGGCCTTGCAGCCCATGTGCGCGTACATAATCACGATATCCGCCCGGAACATCTCGCAATAGCTCCAGAGCGCTTCCACTCCCACCTCGTAGCCGCCGTTGGAACGGTTCCGCATAATCATGTTTTCATATAAATACGCCAGATCCAGCATAGCCTGCTCTTTGTCCTCCGTATTCACCATCCGGGTGGATACCATGCTCAGCATATCCGTGATAGGAACGATTCCCCAGCAGTTCTGCAGCCAGATGGGAAACGCCGTATAATAGGCAGCCTGCACGCCCCAGGTAATGCACCTGTGCCGGGGCCCGGCATTGGTCAGCTCTTTTCTCCGATAGCCTTTTAACGCCAGCTCCGTAATCCTTTTGTCCCGATCCAGAAACGCCTGATTCCGCCCTCCCGCCGCCTGATACACGCCGTAACGGTACAGCGCCAGGCTGACTCCGATAACCTGAGGATAGTCTGTCCTGGAAAGCTCCAGCCATTCCAGCATTTCCTTCGTCTCGCTGTTAAAGCGCTCCATACAGCGAAAAAAGTTCTCCCAGTCAAACTTCTCACCGGTCTGCTCTTCAATAAAAGCGATACAGTCCCGCAGCTCGTCCGCCCCGTACTCCTGCACACTCTCCTGGGTATGGCGGATGGGCACTGCCAGCTGGAAGGTGGGAATCTTAAACTTCGCAGCCTCGATGCCGTTGCCCATAAGACTGCCGTCACAGGTGGTATTACACTGCACCGCGCACTTCCCGATCAGCGGAAAATCCTCCGCCAGCGCCACCCCAAGCTCCGCCGCCGGCATGGGACACACATCCTCCGGCACGCCGTACTCCGTGGTCTTGTCGATATAGTGCGTCACACCCTCCTGATTCATCATGGAACCGGCGTACACCGCAGGCACCTCCGCAGACATCCAAATCAAGTTCGGGAAGCCTGCCATCAGCGTACTCATCATATTTTCGTCAAACAACACGATCTTGCTGTTGAGCTCTCTATCGTTCCCGATGCGCGGATCCGCCCGGAAGATTTTTTTCAGCATATCGCACACATCCACCACGATCAGCTCCAGCCCCGTGTGCGCAATGCGCAGCTGGGTTCCCCGCATCCCCTCCGTATGCCGGTCAAAGAAATCCGGCACCGCCAGATAGTTTAACATCCACCGATAACGGAAGAAGCCCTTCAGATTGTTGGGGTGAAGCATAAAAAGAATCAGCGTCTTCCATATGTAGAGCCATCTGGTGTAATCGTACCAGGTATCCCGAAATCCCCGCCATTCCCGGCGTTTTTTTACCTTTTTCCCGTTGTAGAATTTTCCCAACGGCTCGCTTCCCATGCGCTTGCTCATTTTCTCTCACACTCCGCCGCGATCTTCTTGATCTCCATACTCTCGACAAAAGCCTGCACCCGGGTGCGCAGCTGACCGGAATTACCCACCGTGTAGGGCCTGTCTACGGACAGCACCGGCCAGCCGTACTCCTCCCGCATCACATGAGTCAGGTGAGCCCGCTCGTAGCCCCAGTAATCGCAGAATTTCAGCTGCTGCAAAATAATGCCGTCCGCGTGATACTCCCGCGCCAGCCCGTCCAGATACCGCTGACGCTCCAGAATCTTCTCCGTGTTCATAAAACGGGGACACTGGCCCCACTGTATGTAAGTCCTGCAGACCTGGGTCAGCGCGTCCTCCTCTTCGTTCAGCGCAATCTCTCCCCGGTTCGGAAAAGAACCCAGGCAGTACCGATCCGCCGCCACATACGCCCCCGTCTCCTCGATCAGCCGTATCAGATCGGGATCGTCTATCTCCGAGCCTGCAAGCACCACTCTGGCCCGAAAGGCCGGTCTGCCGTCGGGCTGCCGGCTCTTTAGTTCCTCCACGGTTTCCCGCAGAGCCGGGAGCAGCTTGTCCTGAGGACAGCAGTAGGTCGCCAGACAGAACACGGCAAACTCATAGCCTGTGATCCGCGGATTCTCCTCTTTCCGGTACTCTCCCATCTCCCGGATCAGACGGCTCACCTCGTTCTGCACGGCCACCGCCTCCCGAATGGCCCCGTCTTCAATATCGATGCCGAAGCGCTCTCTTAAGGGCTCCAGCACATGAAGCCGCATCTGCTTTACATAATGCTTCAATGCGCTGCCCGTAGACTTCATTGGCACGTCCGCATAGGTCACAAAAAACTTCTCTCCCTCTCCCAGCTTCAGGTGTTCGATATTTTCCACGCAGCGGTTCATCTGGGCGCAGGCGTCCGGCGCGACGATACAGTCCAGAAACCGATAGCCGCCCTCCAGTACACGCTCCAATATCGCCCTGCAGCACTCGCAGAGAATGCTTGACATATAATACGTCCCCATCTCCACGGAGCCCGTGCGGGGCGCCCTCAGACGCACCTGAAAACAGCCGGGCAGATTTAAAAGAGGCTCCGGGATCTGAGTACACACGCCCCCGATGGCAATGCGTCCCTCCTCCGCCGCTTCCCGCACCAGCTCATTATTCGCTTCCAAAAGCAGCTTCTCCAGCTCGTAAAGATGCTTTAAATCCCTCACGGTTCCTCCACTGAAAAGATCATTTCGTTCCTGTCATTTTGTCTGCGGCGCGTCCCGTCCCTCAGATCGCTATGGGGATATCCCGAATCTGCTCCCCGGGCTCATACCCGTCCACACGCACGTCGTCCCGGGTAAATTCGTAAAAATCGTGAATCTCCGGATTCAGCCAAAAGGTCGGGGCCTCCTTCGGCTCCCTTGCAATCAGCTCCCGGATAATCGGAACATGCCGGTCGTAGATGTGGGCATCGGCGATCACATGCACCAGCTCGCCCGCCTTCATATCGCAGACCTGAGCAAACATATGAAGCAGCACCGCATACTGCACCACATTCCAGTTGTTCGCCGCCAGCACATCCTGGGATCGCTGGTTAAGAATAGCGTTTAAGGTCAGCTTCTCCTCCCCCGGCCTCTGGGTCACATTAAAGGTCATGCCGTAGGCGCAGGGGTACAGGTTCATCTCGTGCAGATCCTGATGCACATAAAGATTCGTCATAATCCGGCGGCTGAAGGGATTATTCTTCAAATCGTAGAGCACACGGTCCACCTGATCCATCATGCCCTCCCGGTACCGGTGCTTTACGCCCATCTGATAACCGTAGGCCTTGCCGATGGAACCGTCCTCGTCCGCCCACTCGTCCCAGATATGGCTGTGCAGATCGTGAATGTTGTTGGACTTCTTCTGCCAGATCCAGAGGATTTCATCCGTGGCCGCCTTCAGAGCCGTCCTGCGCAGGGTCAGGATGGGAAACTCCTTCGACAGGTCGTAGCGGTTCACCACGCCGAATTTCTTAACCGTGTAGGCCGGCGTCCCGTCCGGCCAGTGGGGCCGCACCTTCTCCCCCTCGGTGCTGGTGCCGTTCTCCAGAATATCCCGGCACATTTCGATAAAAACCTTATCCGCGTAACTCATATTTATTTCCTAACTTATCCTTTCTGCGCGATACGGCGCAGCGTCAATTTTACTGATACTTGTCGCACAGAGAATTGATCTGATCCGCGAACCGCGCCATTTCCTTGTTCGGCATACCGTCGCTTCTCTGCACCAGCGCCAGAAGCCTCTGAGCCGCCGCCAAAAGCCGCGCAAAGACGCCGGTGGCAATCGAGGATTTCGCCTTCTTCTGAACCGGTATGGGCTCCGCCTCATACTCATATTTGCCCGTCAGCAGATTGAAGATACTGCCGCTGTAGGGAGCGCTGGTTTTCTGGCCGTACTCTGTCTTCAGGCACTCCGCAAAGGACGCACACACCTTATCCTCGCCGTGTACCACAAAGATCTTTCGGGGCTTCTCCTCAAAGCCTGCCACCCACTCCAGCAGACCGTTCTTGTCCGCATGGCCGCTCATGCCGATCAGCTGTCTGATCTGCGCGCGGATCTGGATCGTCTCGCCGAACAGCCTTACCTCTTTCGCGCCCTCCACAATGCTTCTGCCCAGGGTGCCCATGGCCTGATACCCCACGAACAAAACGGTACACTCCGGCCGCCAGAGATTATGCTTTAAGTGATGCCTGATACGTCCGGCCTCGCACATGCCGGATGCGGATATGATAACCTTGGGCGTATCGTTGAAGTTGATTTCCCTGGACTCGTCGCTGGTAATCGTCAGCTTCAGACCGCCGAAGGAAATCGGATTGATTCCCTCTTTGACCAGTTCCATGGCTTCCCCGTCGAAGCAGTCCCAGCGGTTTTCCTGGAAGATTCCCGTGGCCTCCACCGCCAGCGGACTGTCTACATACACCGGGAAGTCCTCATGTCCCTTCACCATGCGGCCCACCTTGATCTTGCGCAGGAAATAGAGCAAGTCCTGGGTGCGTCCTACCGCAAAGGAAGGAATCACCACGTTTCCGCCCCGGTCGAAGGTTTCCTTTAAGATCGACGCCAGCTCCTTCACATAATCCGGTCTGTCCGTGCTGTGGAGCCTGTCGCCGTAGGTGGATTCCATCACCACATAATCCGCTTCCTTCGTCAATCCCGGTTTTCTCAAAAGCGGCTGATGCTTATTGCCCAGATCGCCGGAAAAGACTACCTTTTTCGTATTCTCTCCCTCCGTCAGCCAGACCTCTATGCTGGCGGAGCCCAACAGATGTCCCACATCGGTAAACCGAATCTTCACCTCGTCGCAGACCTGTATCTCGCTGTCATAACGGCAGGGAACAAGCTGACGGATCGTCCCTTCCGCATCCTCCATGGTATAGGCAGGCACGATCTCCTCTCCCTGGCTTCTCCTTGCCTTCCTGTTTTTCCACTCTGCCTCCATCGCCTGAATGTGAGCACAGTCACGCAGCATGATGCTGCAGAGATCCGCCGTTGCGTCCGTTGCAAAAATCTGCCCCCGGAAGCCTTTTGCATACAGCAGCGGAAGCATGCCGGAGTGATCGATGTGCGCATGAGTCAGAAACACATAATCGATCATGGACTCGCTGACCGGCAGCTCCGCGTTTTCAAACACATTGATTCCCTGTTCCATGCCGTAGTCCACGAGAACATGTTTGTCACCCACCTCAATGTAATGACAGCTTCCCGTCACTTCGTGATCCGCACCAATAAATATCAGCTTCATCCTTTTCCTCCTTATCTGTCCGCAAATTCACGCTGTTTCCCGCCTGTTGTCAGAAAACGGCCCCTATCTTTATTTTATAATCATACGGACAGATGCGCAAGCGAAAACGGGATAATTTTCACAGTTTTTTTCTTGACATCCCAAAACAGGTATAGTAAAATATATTTTGTTCGTACCACATATATTTTTTGCGATAGTGGCTCAGTTGGTAGAGCGCCACCTTGCCAAGGTGGAAACCGCGGGTTCGAGTCCCGTCTATCGCTCTCGTCAAAAAATCCCCGATTTTACGGGGATTTTTTATGTCTTACATTTTCTTTGCGCTTCCTGCAGCCGTTTCGCAGAAACAATTACTGTCCCAGCGAGACCGCGTATTCCGGGACAAGGCTGACCTGCTGCAGCTCGCACCCCGGTTTCACCGGCAGATCGTAATAGACCTCCTGCCCGAACCGGCAGGGAATCGTATGCCTGCTGTCGTATATCCTGATTACCAGCTCCGAAGGATAATCAAAACGGCGCAGGGCAATGTTCCAGGGCCTTCCCGTGGTAAACCAGTCGTCTATGAGCGTTCCGTCCCGATAGACTTCTGCGCGGTCCCCCAGATACTGCACCTTCAGATAAATCTGATTTACCTTCGCCTCCTGCAGGCCCTTCATGCGGATCAGGTAAGTGCGGCGTCTGATCTGCCCGCTTTTATCCGTCTCCTCCCGGAGCATTTCAAAATCCGCCCCCAGATTTCGGACAGAGGCTTCCTCTTCTTTTGCAGGCCTGACTTCGATCTCCTCTGTTCCGCCGTCTTCCCGATACACCTTAATCTTTTGTCCGGCCCCGGTGATCAGCTTCTTTTTACCTTTATCCTCTATGATACAGCTGTCCGCGTTCTCCGTCACATACAGTCCGTCCTCATACAGGAAGCTTCTTTCCGCCTCATCCTGCGTCAGAACCGTGACCGTTCCCTCCGGGCCGTCGGCGTTGACATAGGACTCCGCGTCGGAATAAAGAAAGACTCTCTTTCCCAGCCGGCACAGCAGGCTGGCATTTGTCTCCCGAACCGTCACCGCCCCGGTTTTCAGATCCACCGGGATGACATAGCACTGTCCCGGCGCAAGCTTGAGCCCTTCCACCGTTTTTTCCCCGCCGTCCGAAAAGCGGATCCGAACCGTCACATCATCGTGTCCCTGCATCTGCCGGTTCCGCACATGATTGTTCACGAACAGAAAGCCCGTCTTTTCTTCCGCATTCCAGCGCAGCGCCGCCCGTATCGTTTCCGTGTCCTCCGCCGATTTCGGCAGAACCTCCGGGAGAACCGTATCCGCCCCCGCAAGCTCTTCCCCGAAGGAGGCGAGCAGCAAATGATACTTTTTCAGGACGCCGTAGCTTTCTCCAAGCTTTCCGGCTTCGTTGACGCAGGCGTCAAAATCGTAGCTTTTTCTGGGAACCGTCGTGTTTCCGCCGATGCTCTGCGCCTCGTTCAGATCGGAATACCGGCCCGCCGGATTGATGCCGCCGTGATACATATAATAGCCCACCAGCGCAGCGCCTGCTCCCAGCACGCTGACCACATGAGCACCGTTGTCCTGCCCGGAGGTCACGGGCCTTCTGTGCCCGGTCACCTGCAAACCGCCGCCCAGCTCCGCCGTCAGATACGGATAATCCCTCCGGATTGTTCCCTCATCCGCCCCGGCCCTGTGGAAATCCGAGCCTGTGTTGGCGTCGTCCCGGTACGGGATAAAAAGATAATTCTCCATGGCGGGAAGTGCCTCCGTCGAGTCGTCCCACGGCGCGTCCACATAGCCGGACAGCACCTGCAGCGTCTCGTCGATGGTACAGCCCCCGCCCCATGCGGTAGCCGAATAATAGGGCGTATCCAGTCCGGCCTCCTTTGCAAGCCGATACAGCGTCTTCATGTGCCGGGCCTGTTCTTCCCTGTCTGCCGGGCCGCCGCAGTGGCCGTACTCGTTTTCCAGCTGGATACCGATCACCGGACCGCCGTCCCCGCACAGCATGCCTCTCGCCTGTTCGCCGATCTTTCGGTATAAGGTTTCCACAAGCTCCAGATATGCGGGATCGTCCGTCCGCTTCTCAAATTCTTCCGCATACTGCACATAATCCGGGAACCCGCCGTGGCGGCATTCGCCGTGAGCCCAGGGCCCGATCCGAAGCCAGACCTTCATCCCCAGCTCCCCGCACAGCTCAAGAAAACCGCGAAGGTTCCTGCAGCCCGTAAAATCCCATTCTCCCCGCCGCTCCTCGTGGTGGTTCCAGAAAACATAGGTGGCTGCGATACCGACGCCTCCCGCCCGCATTTTCAAAAGGGCTTCCCGCCATCCGGAAGGCTCCATCCTGGAAAAATGAAGCTCCCCCATCACCGGCATCACCCGTCTCCCGTTGACCAGTAAGCTTTTGGAATCGGCCTGATACAGATTGCCCGCCCTGTCCCGGCCTCCCATCTTTAACAGCTTTACCCGGCTCTTTTCCGCCGGAATATCAAAACAAATCGTCTCCATATGTCTCTCCCGCGCCTTCCGTCTCCAGCCTGTCCGCATACTTAATCCTGTAAATTCTGCGAAGGGCGTCGTCGATACGCTCCTCGGCAATTACACCGTCGTATACGGCCTGCAGCACGCCGTTGTAAGCCTCTTCAAATTTTTCCGGCATCAGAAGCATATCGCAGCCCGCCTTCAGCGCGTCGATTGCCGCCTGGTCGGATCCGTAATAATCCGCAATGGCCGCCATACTCAGGGAATCCGTGATGATGACGCCGTCGTATCCCATCTCTCCGCGCAGGATATCCGTAATCAGCTTTTTCGAAAAAACACAGGGCTCATTGTCTCCCGTGAGACCCGGCGCCGACATATTACTGATCATGATCATATCCGCTCCCGCGTCGATCACCGCCTGAAAGGCAGGAAATTCCACGCTTCTGAATTGTTCCTCCGTCCTGTCCGTGGAAGATAGGCCTTTCTCGGGATCTTCCGCAGTGCTTCCCATCCCCGGGAAGTATTTCACGCAGGCGGTTACTCCCTGACTCTGCATTCCCTCCATCATAGCCGCCGCCATGGAACCGACAAGCGTTCCGTCCGCCCCGAAGGATCTGTCTCCCAGAAAGCCGTTCTCCGCGGTGAGCACGTCCGCCACCGGCGCAAAATTCAGGTTGATGCCCAAATCCGACAAATACTCTCCGACGGTGCTTCCGGCCTGATAAGCCGCGTCCGTATCCCCCGCCTGTCCCAGCTTCCCGGCGGCGTCTGTCCCGGTTCCGATCCCCTTTCCGGCCACGACGGCGTTCTTTCCGCCCTCTTCCCGCACGGCAAGAAAGACGGAAGGGTATTTGGAATAGGATTCCGTATTCTCCAGCATCTCCTGAAACTGCTCCCGGGACTTGATATTTTTTGCAGAATAAACGATACCGCCCACCGCGTACTTCGTCAGCGCGTCCTTCGTTCCCTCTCCGGCCTTCACGGCTGTGGAGACGCCCGTGATTGATTCCGGCGTCACGATAAACAGACCGGCAACCTTTTCCTCCAAGGTCATGGAATCGATTACCGCATTCACAATTTCATCCAGCCTCTGAGCCGGCGTCTGCTCCGGCTCGGGTTCCTGCGTCGGTTCCGGCTCAGACTCAGGCTCAGGCGTCGGAATCTCTTCTTCGCTCTGAAGCATGTTTTCCAGCGCCTCCTGATTGCTCTGCTGCGTTTCTTCCTTTTCCTGGCGCAGTGCCGTCAGATATTTCGCTCCCGCCACAACCCCTGCGGCGGCTGCCGTCATAAAAAGAAGCACCCCCGCGTAGGCGATGATCTGGTTCCGGATTCTTCTTTTTCTGCGCGCGTCTCTTCTCTCCTGCTGTGTCTGCTGCATATCGCCCATTGTATTCTCCCGTTTCGCCTTCTTTCCTTCGACTCAAAACAAACGCTGCCCGCTTTGGGCAAAAATATAAGGAAACGAAAATAACTCCGTTTCCTTATACTGATTTCTGTTTGTCATTTGTACTCCGGTTTCTTCACGAAGATAATCTGCCGTACCCGAAAGGCACACCACAGCTTTGAGCCTTCTTTTCTTCCGTACCCGACCGGCTTCGCGCCGCTTTTCTTCCGTACCGCTCCGTCCGCTGTTTCCCTTTTGTACTTTTGGCAGAATATCTTTCTCTTCCGTCTTTTAGCGCTGTTTTATCTTTTGTACTTTCGGCTTGCGCCTGTTCTTTTGTATTTTTATCAACCCCTGCGCCCGAAACCTGTCCTTGCGCCCGGCTGATAGTAACATTATATTTTCCCTTTCGACAAATGTCAACAGCAAACGGGAAATTACCGTTTTTTGGTAGCATATATTGCCGAAATAATAATTTGCCAAGCTACTTTTACAGCCTTGTCACCACAAAAATATCGTAAATTGCCTTGATCGCCGGTTCAAAATCCTCGTTTGCCACTCCGATGATGATATTCTGCTCGGTAGAACCCTGGTCGATCATGCGGACATTCACATTCGCATGGGCAAGGGCGGAAAAGATTCTTCCCACGGTACCTCTGGTGGACTTCATACCGCGCCCCACCACGGCAATCAGCGCCAGATCGGACTCGATCTCGATGGAGTCAGGCTTCGCCATTCTGTGGATTCCCGCCACCACCTTCTGCTCCTTATCCATAAACTCATCCTGATGCACAAACACCGTCATGGTATCGATGCCGGAGGGCACATGCTCAAAGGAAATCCCGTTCTCCTCAAAAGCCTGCAGCACCTTTCTGCCGAAACCGATCTCGGAGTTCATCATATCCTTTTCGATGTTGACGGAGCAGAAGCCCTTTTTGCCCGCGATACCCGTAATGACGTATCTGGACTTCTGACAGGTGCTGCCGACAATCCAGGTGCCGTTATCCTCCGGAGAGTTCGTGTTGCGGATATTGATCGGGATGCCCTGCTGACGCACGGGAAAAATCGCGTCCTCGTGGAGCACCCCGGCTCCCATGTAGGAAAGCTCACGCAGCTCCTTGTATGTAATCGTGTCGATCCCCTCCGGATTTTCGATAATGCCGGGATCCGCCACGAGAAATCCCGATACGTCCGTCCAGTTCTCGTAGACATCCACCTTCGCCGCTTTTGCCACGATAGAGCCCGTGATATCGGAGCCGCCTCTGGAAAAGGTTTTGATATTACCGTCCGGCATGGAGCCGTAAAAACCGGGGATCACTGCGGTCTCGCATTTTGCCAGACGCTCTCCCATCACGCGGTCCGTCTTTTCCTCGTCAAGAGCGCCGTCCTCCCGGAAAAAAATGACCTCTGCGGCGTCTATGAACTCAAATTTCAGATATTCCGCCATAATGATGCCGTTTAAATATTCTCCCCTGGAAGCGGCATAGTTGCTCCCGGCCTTCGCCCGGAACTTTTCTTCGATCTCGGCAAATTCCCGATCAAGGTCCAGCTTAAGCTCCAGCCCGTCAACAATCTCCCGGTATCTTGCCCTGATCTCGTTCAATTCCCCGGTAAACTCGCTTCCGTTCTCCGCCAGCTCATAGCATGCGTAAAGCATATCCGTCACTTTGGTATCTTTTTTGCTTCGCTTTCCCGGAGCAGAAGGGACCACAAATTTCCTGGTCTTATCGCTCCTTATGATATCTCCCGCCTTTTTAAACTGCTCGGCGCTTGCCAGAGAGCTGCCGCCGAATTTAACCACCTTGGCCATTTTTATCCTCCACGCTTCGACTGTCTTTGCGAGCCGCCGTCGGCTCAGATTCGGACGAAAACACACCGTCCGGAAGCATTCCGTCCTTCCGCCGTCAGAGCTTTTTTGTCAGGCAATGCGGATCCGGTTCAGGATACCGGAGCCGACTGCCGCGCGCTTTTCGGCGAAATCCTTTTCCCGCATCACGCGGGTGATATAGCCGAAGTCCTCCGTCCTGTCCGCCGACACAAGCAGACGTCCTCCCGGGAACGCCTCCTCCACAGCCTCTCTTGCGCCTGCCGACGCCCGAATAAAAAACGCCCGGTCCGTCTCGGCGATATCCGTCAGCTCGGCTTCTTCCCTCTCCCAAATACATACGATACTGCTTCTGCCGATATGCCTCGCACAGTCGATCACATCGGACACTACCGCGCTTGCCGTGGGAAGCTTTCCCGCGCCGCGCCCGTAAAACATCACGTCTCCCAGCATATTTCCGGTCACAAACACGCCGTTGTATACGTCGTTTACCACCGCCAGAGGATGCTCCCTGGAAATCAGGGCAGGCGCGACCATAGCCGCCACTCTGCCGTCTTTGCCGACTCTGCTCTGCGCCAGCAGCTTGACCGTCATTCCCGCCTCTTTCGCAAAGGCAAAATCCGCCGCCGTAATTTTCGTGATTCCCTCCGTATAAATTTTTTCCGCATCGACGTTCCGGCCAACCATCAGGGAGGAAAGGATCGCAATCTTACGGCAGGCGTCGTACCCTTCCACATCCGCCGCCGGATCTCTCTCCGCATACCCCAGCTCCTGCGCTTTCTTTAAAGACTCCTCATACCCGGCGCCTTCCTTTTCCATCCTGGTCAGAATATAATTCGTGGTTCCGTTCAAAATAGCGGAGACAGACTCCAGCCGCTCCGCCGTCAGCGCCTTGTTGATCGGACGGATGATGGGAATCCCGCCGCCCACGCTGGCCTCAAACATATAGCTGCAGTTTTTCCTTCTGGCAATTTCCAAAAGCTCCGCGCCGTGCTTGGCCACAAGCTCTTTGTTGGAGGTGCATACGCTTTTCCCTGCCTCCAGCGCCTGCCTGGTATACTGATATGCCGCGCCCACGCCTCCCATGACCTCGCAGACGACGCCGATCTCCTCATCCTTCAGGATTACCCCGAAATCATGCACTACTCTGTCCTCATAAGGATCCCCGGGGAAATCGCGCAGATCCAGGATATATTTTACATGCATTTCTTCACCGGCCTTGACGCTCACAGATGAATTATTATTTTCAATCACCTCGACGACGCCGCTTCCCACAGTACCATATCCCAGAACCGCCACATTGATCATAAGAATAACCATGCCTTTCCGCAGCCCGCAGAGTTCCGACGTCAAAAAGCGTGTACTTTTTCTGCCGGGTAACCGCAGGCACAAATTTGTGTGTAAGAAATAGTCAAGCTATCTTAGCATATCTGCATAGAAAACACAAGTATTTTTTGTTGATTTTTTTGTAGGAAAAAGGAGCGGCGGCTTTTTCGCCGACGCTCCTTTGGCATTGCATTTCAGGTATAATACTGTGCCTGGGCGTGCCACAGCTCGTAATATTTCCCGCCTCTGTCGCTCAAAAGCTCCTCGTGGGTTCCCACCTGTACGATTCTGCCCTCGTCGAACACTGCGATCCTGTCGCAGAACCTGCAGGAGGAGAGCCGGTGGCTGATATAAATTGCCGTCCTGTCGCCCACGATCCTGTCAAAACGGGAATAAATCTCCGCCTCCGCCACAGGATCCAGGGCCGCGGTCGGCTCATCCAGGATGATAAAGGGGGCGTCACGGTACAAGGCCTTAGCCAAAGCAACCTTCTGGGCCTCGCCGCCGGACAGATTGACGCCGTCCCCGTCAAAATTCTTGTAAAGCGGCGTTTCAAGTCCTTTAGGCATCTCCCGGTATCTCTCCCCGAAGCCGGTTTCCTCTAAAAGACGCTCCGCTTTCTGCGTATCCCATTCTCTGGCGGAGGACACGTTGTTTCCCAAAGGCAGGGCAAGCAGCTGATAGTCCTGGAAGACCACGGAAAAAAGCGCAAGATACTGGTGATAGTCGTATTTGCGGATATTGAAATCGTTCATGAAAATTTCGCCCCGGGTGGGATCGTACAGTCTGCACAGCAGCTTGATAAAGGTCGTCTTGCCGCTGCCGTTTCTCCCCACGACGGCCAGCTTTTCCCCCACCTTCAGATCCAGACTGATATTCTTTAACGCGTCCCTGTCGCTTCCGCTGTAGCGAAAGCTTACGTCCCGGAAGGAAACGGTAAATTTTTTGTCGCTGCGCTTTTCCACGGCCAGACTGCCCTGATACAGGTCGTTTTTCAGGTCAAAGTAATTTAGATAGGTTTCCAAAAATCTCTCGTTGCCCTTCATCTCGCCGAGACACCGAAACAGACTGTTCGCATGACCTGTGATCTTTCCCAGATATCCCACATATTTAATCACGCTTCCCACCGGGAAGACGCCCAGGATGCAGTACAGGCAGATGATCAGGTAAATACACAGCTGGGAACCGCTTTCCAGAAGAAAATACGGTATCCTCAAAAGAAGATCTTTCTTTTGGGCGCGGGCGAAAACCTTCAGATGATCCCGGTTCATCTTTGCCTCGATCCGGTCGATAAGCTCCTGCTGTCTGTAAACGCGGCAGTCCATGCCGCCCACCCTGGTTCCCCTGGCAAACTGATTTTCCTTCAACATGAAAGCGCCGACCTCATCCCAGTATTTTGCAACCTCCTTCTGGCTGTAATTCTGCCACAGGATCATAAACGCCACGCAGCCCGCCAGCGCAAGGAACAGCCAGACACTCGTTCCGTTTCGCGTCGCCCGCGCCATCAGGACGATCATCTCTGCCGCCAACGCGCCGCTGAACAGAAACTCCGCCGCGCACCGCGCCAGTTCAAGGACATTCCAATGCAGTCTTTGGGTGCCGTAGCCGTTAATCCAGCTGTTTTCCAATATCATCCGCCGCATACGCCTGATCTCGGGATCCTCCATTTTCTCATAATCGAGCGACAAGGTCTTTCTGTAAAGGGCAGCCGCCTCGTTATCCCGCAGCTTCTTCTGCGCGCTTTCCGCCGCCCTGTACAAAACTGCCCTGACCGCTTCCAGAAGCAGGTTGCCCGTCAAAGTCACCGCCACCAGCAGGACCATCTGCCGTTTCTCCCTTCCCTCGTACAGCGCCGAAACAATCTCGGCGGACATCCAGAGGTTAAAATAGGGCAGAAAGGAATCCGCCAAAATCTGGAGGAAGCGAAGGGGAAAATACGCCGGACAGTAGGAATGATACCGCTTCATGGCCTTTCCTGTAATACTGGTTTTACGCATTGATCTCTCCCTCCTTATAGTATTTGCTCTGTACGCCGAACAGCCAGGCATAAGCGCCGCCCTTTGCCATCAGCTCCTCATGGCTGCCGCTCTCCTTGATTTTCCCGTCCTCCAGCAGTACAATACGGTCGCAGAAGCGTGTGGAGGCAAAACGGTGGGAAATGTAGACGGAGGTTTTTCCCTCCGTAAGCTCCCTGTAATGCAGATACAGCTCGTTTTCCGCAATCGGATCCAGGGCCGCCGTGGGCTCGTCAAGCACCAGGATAGAGCCCTTTTTGTAGATCGCCCGGGCCAGCAGAAGCTTCTGGATCTCGCCGCCGGAAAGGTCTACACCGTCGTCGTAGATTCCTTTCATCAGATGGGTATCCATCCCGGCGGACAGCTCCCGGATCTTTTCGTAGATCCCCGCGGCCTTCATGGCGGCCTCCGCGTCCTCCCTTGCCGTAGGACGGTTTAAATCGCTGCTCGCCACAAATTCAAACACTGTAAAGGCAAGCAGATGAATCTCCTGAAAGACGGCGCAGATCATGGAATAATATTCGTCGATATTGTAATCCCCGATGGGCCTGCCGTCCACCAGGATTTCTCCCTCTGTGGGCGTATACATGCCGCAGAGGAGCTTTACAAGCGTGGTCTTGCCCGCGCCGTTTACCCCGACCAGCGCCAGCTTTTCTCCCTTTCCGACGGTGAGATTGATTCCCTTTAACGTGTCCTCCTCGGCCCCGTCATAGCGGTATCTCACGTTTCGAAACTCGACGGTCACGGGACCCTTTGGCAGAGGAGCCCCCGCCCCGCGGTTGAAGCGGTTGGGATAATCGAAATACTCCCGATAATACGCTATTTTATCCGCCCTGCCGTTTAAGGCCGCCACATCCTTTAAAATCCCCTGCAGGAAACCGGCGATCCCGCCTACCAGGCCGAAGTAAAACACAAATTCTCCCACGGAAAGCCCGCCATTCATCAGAATCCCGATCAGCACAAGGTAAGCCGTCCCGTTCTGCAGAAGCGCCATGATTCCGGACAGAAGCGAGGCCCAAAGCCCTCTTAAGCTGCAGCGCTTCTCCCACATCAGGATATAGGCCTGATAATCCCGCATCATCCTCTCCAGCCAGTCCTCAATCCCGTACAGCCGGATATCCTTGGCTCTGGGAAAATCCAGGGACAGCTCCTGCAGATACTCCTTTTTGCGGATCTCCTTCTCCCATTTTTCTTTGTTTTTTTCGTAATAGACCGGCTGCCAGCGCGCGGTGAAATAAGAGACTCCCGCCGTCGCCGCCGTCACCGCAAATACGAGCGGATGCAATGACGCAAGAAGGGAGGCGTAGGTCAGCGCGCCGCACAAATCGATCACCGTCCGGGAGAGATCACGGCTCATAAATTCCATGGCGCAGTCTCCCTGCGTGGAGTCCCCCTGCGCATACTGACGGACCCTCTTAAACTCCTGCTTCTCGCCGTTTTCGTAATCGGCCGTGCTGTTCTCATATTTTGCCATCTCCGTCTGATAGATTCCGGTTGGATAATATCTCGACCATTCCGATCTGCTCGCAAAATACATCTGAAGCAGCCCTAAAAGCGCAATCCCGGAAAGGAACGCCGCCGAAAGAAGGATAAGCTCCGCAAAGGGCGTGCCCGCGGCAAGATGATCGATCAGCTCTCTTGCAAAAAAGCTCTCCGTCAGAGGAAGGGCCACCGCCGGGAAAGCCGCCGCGAACAGGACGACAACCCGCCCCTTATCCAGCTCCCACAGTCTTTTCATGGCCCACAGCAGACTCTCCGTCCTTGCGTACTTTCGCCTTTTTCGTCTCATTTTTTCCTGTCTCTCCATGTCTGCACCTCTCTCATCATCTCGGCAGCGCACATCCTACGTTTACGCTCATTACGTCTTCGCAGTGCTCATTGCCATCACGGACAGTATATCAAAAGGGCACAAAAAAAGCGCACTTCGATGTCAAACGTTGAAAATTTGATGTCAAATGCACTTTTTGATTGACATAGGGCCGGTTTCCCGCGTTTACTGCGGAAGCAGTATCTCCGTGGAAAAGGCTTCCTCCTCCGAGGCTCTCGTCACATAGCCGTCATGTCTTTTCACGACCTCGTCCACCCGTGGGATGCCGAATCCGTGCCCTTCTCCCTTGCCGGACCGAAAGCTCTTCTTTTTGGCGCCTCCCGCCGTATTGGTGACCGCCAGATACAGATAGTTCCCCTTCATTTCCATGTAAATCCGGATCAGCCTTCGGGACGGCTCAAGCTCCATACATGCGTCGATGGCGTTATCCAGCAGATTGCCTACGATAACGCAAAGCTCCGGGGCGGGCGTGGAAAGCGCCACCGGAATCTTCGCCTCCGCCGTGACCCTGATCTGCCTTTGCGCCGCCAGGGAAAGCTTGCTGTTGAGGATGGCGTCCACCATACGGTTCCCCGTCCTGACTGCAGTCTCCACGTTGGTCAGATCATCGTCCAGCATATCCAGATATTCCCGGATAGCCTCCATCTGCCCGCCTGCAGCATATACCTTCATGGTCTGGATATGATGTCTGTAATCATGTCTCCAGCCCCGCATCCGGTTGTACATATTCTCAACCTCCGCGTAGTATTTCTGCATGATCTCTTCTTCAAAGGCCGCCACTCTTTTTTGGATCATTCTGTCAAACAGCATACCCGTCCCCCCGCCAAACCTACAAATACTTTATCACGGCGGCATGCAGCGTATCGTACATTCCCCTGCTGATGGGAACCAGGTCCCCGTTCATCATGGCGGCCTCCGTGCGCGTGATCTTCCGGATGTGCTTCAAGTTCACCACATAAGAGCGATGTACCCTGAAAAAGGTATCGTCCAGCTGATTCACAAATTTTCCCAGCGCCATCCGGGTACGGTAATTTCCCGTCTCCGTATACACCGCCGTGTAAACGTTCTGCGCCTCCGCGTACAGGATCTCCGCCAAAGGGATTTTGATCTCTCCCTCCCCGGTGGAAATCAGGACGCGGCGGCAGTTCCTCTCCAGATGACGCACCGCCTTATCCAGCACGGGAAAAAGCTTTTCCTCATCCACCGGCTTAATCAGATAATGGAGCGCGGACACATCGAAGCCTTCCCCGAAATACTCATAATATCCCGTGATAAAGACAATCTGCACCGCACTGTTGTCCTCCCGCACCTTCTTCGCAAGGTCGGTTCCGCTGATTCCGGGCATCTCCACATCCAGCAGCAGGATGTCAAAATCCTTCTCCTCCGCATAATCGAACAAAAAAGCCTCCGCACTTGCGTATTCCCGGATCTGAGCCGGATTTCTGCTCTTTTTCATCCACTCCGAGACAATCCTTTGCAGATACTCCCTCTGAACCGGATCGTCGTCGCAGACCGCTATTTTCAGCTTCACGAGCGTACCTCCTTTTCTCTGCGGGCGGTCTGCCGCACCACTGCAGGCATCGGCACCAGAGCCGCGCCGACGCCCGCCTTTACCGTCTCCGTCACTGCAGCGGATACTGCTCCGTCAACGACTGCACGATAGCCCTCGCCTGCGGGATCTGCTCCTCGCCTCCCTTGATCACAAGAGCAATCGCCTCCGCGATCCTATCCATATCCGACGTGTTCATGCCCCTGGAGGTGACTGCAGGCGTTCCAAGACGGATGCCGCTTGTCACGAAAGGCGACTGGGGATCGTTGGGAATCGTATTCTTGTTGCAGGTGATATGGGCGGCGTCCAACAGCTTCTCCACCGCTTTCCCGGTGAGACCAAAGTCCGTCAGATCCACCAGCATCAGATGATTGTCCGTACCGCCGGACACGATTCTGATCCCCCTCTCCTGCAGCCCACGGCAGAGCGCCTGCGCATTGTCGATGATGCCCTGCTGATATGCCTTAAACCCGTCTCCCAGCGCCTCCTTGAAGCAGACTGCCTTCGCCGCGATCACATGCATCAGGGGGCCGCCCTGAATGCCGGGGAAGATCGCCTTGTTGAAATTGTATTTTTCATTCACCGCGTTGCTCGACAGGATTAGTCCGCCTCTGGGCCCGCGCAGCGTCTTATGAGTGGTGGTCGTCGTCACGTCCGCGTAGGGAATGGGACTGGGATGAAGGCCCGCCGCCACAAGCCCCGCAATGTGCGCCATATCCACCATCAGCACCGCGCCGACCTCGTCCGCTACCTCCCGGAATTTTTTGAAATCAATGGTTCTGGCGTAGGCGGAGGCTCCGGCGATAATCATCCGCGGCCTGGCCTCAAGCGCGGTCTCGCGCAGCCTGTCATAGTCGATAAAGCCCTCGTCGTTGACCCCGTAAGGGACAATGTGAAAATATTTTCCCGACATATTCACCGGACTTCCGTGCGTCAAGTGGCCGCCGTGATCCAGATTCATCCCCATAATCGTATCCCCGGGCTTACAGACGGCAAACATCACCGCCATATTCGCCTGTGCGCCGGAATGAGGCTGTACGTTGGCATACTCGCAGCCGAACAGCTCCTTCGCCCGCTCGATGGCCAAAGTCTCCACCACATCCACACACTCGCATCCGCCGTAATACCGCTTTCCCGGATACCCTTCCGCATACTTGTTGGTCAAGGGGCTCCCCATGGCCGCCATCACAGCCCTGCTCACCCAGTTTTCCGAAGCGATCAGTTCAATATGACTGTTCTGCCTCTCCTGCTCCGCCGAGATCGCCTGCGCGATCTCGGGATCCGTTGCCCGCACATCTTCCAAAGAATACATTCCGACTCCTCCATCCGTTGTTTTTCACTTTAATGCATTAAAATGTTTGTGTTAGATTATAGCATACATTTTTCGGATTGCAAACCCTCATTTCTTTTACTCCGGCTTTACCCGTCGCCCATCCGGTATTTCCGCGGCGTCACGCCGTATTTCTCACGAAAAATCCGGTGAAAATAGCTGATGTTTCCGTACCCTACCGCAGACGCCACGTCCATCACCGATCTGCCGGTGGTGGTCAGCAGGAAAGCCGCCTGGCTGAGTCTTTTCGTCTGCACCAGCTCCGTGTAGGTCTTTCCCGTCCGCCGCCTGATTTCCCGGGACAGCCAATACACATCGTAATGCAGGCGCTCCGCCAGCTCGGTCAGCTCCCCGTCCCGGTAATTTGTCTCAATATAGCTGAGCACGGAAATCATCAGCCGCTGCCGCCCTGCGTTCTCCTCCGTCTCCAGCCGGTCCGTACAGTTCATCAGCTGCAGGAACAAAAGACCCATGGTAGCCTGATTGGCCCGGCGCTTGTTCGGCTGCCTGTTCCAGATCGTCCAGATCAGGTTTTCCACCAGATTCTGCACCGGCAGCACATCCGCCACCTTGAAATGCAGATAGCCCGCCGTTTTATCCTCCCCCCGCAGACAGTCGATGATAAAGCTGCGCAGCAGATTTTCCTCCGGCTCCATCATACTCAGCCCGTACTCGAAAAATTCCGGCATCACGATAAAATTCACCGCTATGTCATTCAACCCCGCGGGATAAATTTCCTGCACCGCCCACTGGCTCAAAAACAAAAGCTCCCCCTGCTCCAGAAAAACGTCCTCGCCGTTTACCACATGATGCGTGCTGCCGGAGCACATATAAATCACCTCAATATAATTATGGGTATGCCTCGGGAAATGCACAAACCGGGTATGAGGCCTCACCTGTATCAGCTTCCCCGCGTCCAGAAGCTTTGCGGCGTCCACCATATCCTCCGCGGACGCCGCAGGCTTTCGGGAAGCCCCCGCTTTCTGCGCCGAAACTTCTTTTCCCCCTGTCCCGCGGCCCGTGCCGGAGACAGGCTCCCGCGTCGAAGCCATATAAAGCTCCCGTTCGATCTGTGACGCGCCGGCGAGAAGCCTGGCCTCCTCCGGCGTAATCTTTCTCAATTCCTCCAGCAGCTCCCCGTTCATCTTCCGCCCTTCGCCCCTTCCGGTTCCTGATTTCTTTTTGACGCTTTGCTTTTGTCGGTTTCTGTCTTCCCTATTTTACTACAAAACATATTCACATGCCACCGATTTTCAAAATGCAGTCGCGGACACGAAGAGGTTTATGATATAATGACCTTATTAAAACAGCTGCACACAGCGGAAATGAGGCTTCTATGACACAAATTACAATCCTTACCTCAAAAACAATCCAGCCCGTCAGTCCCATGCTCTACGGAATCTTCTTCGAGGATATCAATTACGCGGGAGACGGCGGCCTGTACGGAGAACTGATTGCAAACCGCTCCTTCGAATATTATGACCGGGAGGGAAAACAGGACAAGTCAAAAATGTGCTGGGAAACCGTGGGGGACTGCTCCTTTCAGGTAAGAACCCGCTTTCCCTTAAGCAAAGTACACTCTCATTACGCCCACCTGTCCGGGACGGCAGGATCGGGACTTCGGAATCTGGGCTTCTGCGGCGAGGGAATGGCCGTGCAAAAAGGGCAGGACTTCCGTTTCTCCTGCTACGCCAGAAACAGTTCCCCCGTCCGGCTTTGCCTGCGTCTTGCAGACAGGGACGGAAATCTCTGCGGCGAGAAAAAATTTACCCTGGTGCGCGCGGGCCGGGGCTGGACCGAGTATCATCTGACAATTACCGCCGCCAAAGCCTGCAAATCCGTCTACCCGGAAATCCTGCTGGAGACGGAGGCGGCCCTTGATCTGGATCTGATCTCCCTCTTTCCCGCAGACACCTTTGCGGGCCGCTCAAACGGTATGCGCCGGGATCTGGCCGAAATGTTAAAAGCCCTCTCCCCGAAATTCATGCGCTTCCCCGGCGGCTGTATCGTGGAGGGACGAAGCTTTGAAAACATGTACCGCTGGAAGGATACAGTCGGCCCCCTCACGCAGCGTCCCACCAACTGGAACCGCTGGCAGATGGAGGAATACCAGATCAACGGCCAGAGCTCGGAGGACTGCTTCCAGTCCTACGGCATCGGTTTTTACGAATACTTCTGCCTCTGCGAGGATTTGGGGGCAAAGCCTGTCCCTGTGATGAACGCCGGGATGACCTGTCAGTGGCATGAGGCCCTTTTGGTCGATCCGGATCGGCTGACGCCCTGGATTCAGGACGTTTTGGAACTCATTGAGTTTGCCAACGGCCCGGCGGACACACCCTGGGGCGCAAAGAGAGCCGCCATGGGACATCCCAAACCCTTTGGACTGGAATATATCGGAATCGGCAACGAACAGTGGGGAGAAGTCTATTTCGAGCGCTATGAAATCTTTGAAAGGGCGCTGCGCGAAAAGCATCCTGAAATCCGGCTGATCACCTGTGCCGGCTGGACCGCCGAGGGAGAAGAATTTGAGACGGCCTACCGCTGGATGGCGGCCAACAAAGATAAGGCTTACGCGGTGGACGAGCATTTTTACAAATCCCCGGAATGGTTTCTGGAAAACATACGCCGCTACGACAGCTACGACCGGACCCTTCCCAAAGTGTTTGCGGGAGAATACGCCGCTCACACCCATCAGGACACCGCCCTGCGCAGCTGCAACTGGCGCGCCGCCCTCTGCGAGGCCGCTTTCCTCACCGGGCTGGAAAAGAACGCGGATCATGTGGTCATGTCCTGCTATGCCCCTCTTTTCGGGCGCACCGGTCATCAGCAGTGGCAGCCTGATCTGATCTGGTTTGACAACGACAGCGCTTACGGCACGCCTTCTTACTATGTGCAGCTGCTCTTTTCCAACCATGTGGGAACCCGTCTCGCCGAGACAGAAGTTTCCGGCCTCTGTGCCAAACGCTCGGCAAAATCGGCCGAAAGCTCCGCCGCACATGCCGCCGACGCCATGACAGCTCCGGCAGAAAACCTCTGCGCTGCGGACTTCGGCAGTCTCGCCTTCGCGGCGGGCAGCCCCCTGCAGATCTCGTCCACGGTTTCCGAGGACGGCGGCACGCTCTTTGTAAAGCTGGTCAATCTGGCGGACACTCCGCAGGAGATCATTCTGCGGCCGGACCGCCCCATAAAAACAGGAACGCTCTATGAGCTGGCGGCAGAGCTTGAGGCAGTCAATTCCCACGAGACCCCGCTGCATGTCTCCCCGGTGTGCAGGCCGGTTGTCCCCGCCGAAGGCAGTCTGGAGCTGAGTCTGAAAAAATACAGCGTTACCGTATTGGAGCTGGGCATTTAGCCCGGCTCCTCTCCGTCACTCTCCGTTTTCCGCAAAACGCTCCAGAAACTCGTCATATATCTCTTCTCCCCGCCTCCTTGCATTCACTGCATCCGCCAGAAGTTCATAGGAACCGAGATATTTTGTTTTTCCCTGAAAAGTAATCTGTGCAACCCAACGGTTCCTTCTTCTGTCATAATAGACCCCGTTATACCCGCTGGTATTGGATTTAATCAACCGCCCGCTTTTGATGGCCTTCAGCATCGTAACGGAAGTGCCATCCGTCAGCTTCAGATTTTCCTTATAAATGCTGGCCTGCAGGCAGCCGCAGCTCTTGGTCTTACCGTTCTGTAAAAGTGTCTGCCCTACGACAGTCTCCTTTCCGCAATCGCAAAGACACCGCCATCTGTGCATTCCTGCATTTTTCCCGGCATATTCCGTCACCGTCAGCTTACCGAAACGCTTTCCGATAAAATCCTTTCTGGGGGGATGACTTAGACAGCCGCAGCTTTTCCGCATACCTGTTACCAGCTGTCTTGCGCTTACTTTACATTCCCTGCCGCAGTCGCAGCGACAGCTCCATATGGTGCTGCCTTTTTTGCTCCGTTCTTTCGTCGGACAAATTGCCGTCAATCTGCCGAAGCACTCCCCCGAAATATCCTTCTGTCCCGGCCTGACAACGGTCTTACACCCGCAGTCCCGTATAGTTCCCCGCTGAAGGCAGCGGGTATCCAACAGAATCTCCCCGCCGCAGTCACAGCGGCAGCGCCAGATCACATACCCCGCTTTTCGCTGCCCGGTAGGTTTCTCCACGGTAAGCAGCCCGATTCTGCTTCCTATCCCTATCATGCCAACAGCTCCTTCCTCTTCATTCTGTGTTTTATTTTATAACACAATATGTGTATAGTCAACTCTATTTGTGTTTTTATACTTAATTGTACATATCCTAAAGCTACAATTAAAAAAAACAACAGAGTGGGGATAAGATATATGAAACTCGGCGATATTCTAAAAGAATTATTGGATTTGCACGACATGACACAGAAACAGCTGGCGGAGGAACTGGCTCTCTCTCCTTCCGCTCTGGGTAATTATGTTCAGGGAACCAGGGAACCTGATTATAACACCCTGATTAAAATTGCGGATTTTTTTCAGGTAAGTACGGATTACCTGTTAAACCACTCTGCTAAAACAAACGCTTCTCTGAAGGAAATCTCCCACAGAGAAGAACTTCTACTCCATATCTACCGTTCTCTCACAGAAGACCAACAGGATTTTTATCTGGAACAGGGCCAGATTTTCCTGCGCCAGAACAGAAAAAAAGACCCCTCCCTTTTACCCCGCGCACAAAAGGGTAACAGAGAGGTGTCTTAATACAGCCTTCCCGTCGCGTCACCGGGAATACACTGCGCACCCGTGGGCGGGCACCCGGGCGGTAAGCTTTCCTTCGTCGGTTCGGCCCTTTTCTCCCGTCCAAAGCTCCGTCAACACATCACCCGGCCCGAATCCCGCCGTCTCTAACGGTACGGACAGCTCGCTCTCCTCATCGTCCAGGTTAAAGAGCGCCACATAAGCCGTGTCCCGGTTTCCGTCGTATGCTTTCCAGACCGCCTTTTTGTCGTCTCTGCAAAGCTGGGCGGGTCTGCAGGCCGGCGTCAGCATCTTAAGCACCTCACGGTTTGTCAGAAGCGCCAACGTGTCCTGATCCAGCTTCGTCAGCTCCGCGCCGATCATCAGCGGAGAGCCGAAAAGGCACCAGAGCGTCATCATGGTCTTCTGCTCTTCCTTCGTAAAATTACTTTCCCGCTCTTCTCCGAAGCCCTTGCCGAGGCGCCCGACCGGCAGCATATCGCAGTCCGGGTAGCACCCTTCCGAGACATGCCTCTGCCAAAGCTCGCAGCGAGCGAACATATCCTTCAAAAGCTTCCAGTCGTCCCAGAAATCATCGGTGATACGCCACATGTTTGCATAGGTTTCGTAATGCCATGCCCTGTCGATCAGCGCAGGCCCCGGGGACAGGGAGAGGACAATCTGCCGTCCGCACTTTTGTATGGCCGCTGCCAGCATCTCGACCTCATGTCTTGCCGAGTAGGGCTTGTGGGGATACAGATTGGTATTGCAGATATCGTCGCATTTGATGTAATCCACGCCCCATCCGGCATAAAGCTCCAGAAGGGAATCATAATAGGCCTGTCCCTCCGCTCTGTTGCGCACGCCGTACATGTCAGGGTTCCAGCCGCAGATCGAAGAGGGATCTGCTATGACGTCCGCCGTCACATCCGTTCCTTTTACAGGGGTGTGGCTGTGCGCCGCCATCCTGGGAATACCCCTCATGATATGGATTCCAAACTTCAGTCCCAGCGAATGCACATAGTCGGCCAGCGGCCCAAAGCCCGCTCCGCCTGCGGAGGAGGGAAATCTCTCCGGATCCGGCAAAAGCCTGCCGAACTCATCCGTCTCCAGCTCACTGAAGGGAATATACTGGTAGGTGTCCCGCTTACTGCCCGCGCCGTGGGCATACCACTGGATATCCACCACAATGTACTGCCATCCGAACTCCTTCAGATGCCGCGCCATATAGTCCGCGTTAGCCTTTACCCGGGTCTCGTTGACCGTGGTGTCGTAATAATCATAGCTGTTCCACCCCATAGGCGGAGTCGGTGCAAATTTGTTTTTATCCATTTTCCTTCCCTTTCCGGCCCGCTTCCGGGCACTGAACCGTTTCCGCCGCAGCTCTTTTCGCCGGGCGCTTGCGCTGTTCCCGCCAAAGACCCGGCTGTCTGCCCGGCCCCGGAATGCTTTTGCATCCCTGTCCTGATTATAAACCGGACCGGTTCATGCTGCAAGGGGAAAAAGGGGCTGTGAAAAAAGTGGAGTTAAAATGCTTCCCTTTTCACAGCCCCTTAAAATATTATCCTTCGATGGCAATCGTCTTGTTCTCCGGCAATTTCTGCAGTTCCTTTTTGGGAATCTCCAGCTTCAGGACACCGTTTTCGTACTTCGCCCTGATATCCTCCCGCTTCACGCCTTCGCCCACATAAAAGCTTCTCTGCATGGTTCCCAAAAACCGCTCCCTGCGCAGATATCTGCCATCCTCCTGCGTCTCCTCCCTGTCGCTGTTTTTGGATGCAGAGACCGTCAGATATCCCTGATCCAGCTCTGCGGAAATCTCGTCCCGGTCAAAGCCCGGCAGCTCCATAGCCACCTCATAGGCATCCTCCGACTCCTTCACATCCGTCTTCATCCTGCTCTTTCCGGACTTTCCGTAAAAGGCCCGATCCAAATCTCCGAAATCCGAAAACGCCTTCCCGATCCAATCCTCAAACAAATTCTCACCGAAAACAGCGGGTACTCCAAAATCATGTGTCAACATATGTCATCTCTCCTTTTTCTGAATCCTTTCCTCCGGTCTCCCGTCGGTATCTTTCTTTGTTCTATATGTAATATATCACCTATGAGTTATAGAATCAATTAACAAAAGATAATCAATTTCTAAAGAAATCAGAAACTCTTCCGTACCCTGTTCGGCTTAACCTTTGCCTCTGAAACGTTTTCAGGCTTACCTTTTCGCCATAAACACCTCAATTTCCTCTGTCGTCCGGATGATGTCCGCGGACAGTACCTCCGCGCCGTCCTCGGTGATCAGCAGATCATCCTCAATCCGGATCCCGATTTCCCACTCGTCGATGTACAGGCCGGGTTCGTCCGTGATCACGGCTCCCGGACGAAGAACCGCGCCAGCCGCCACGCTCACGTCATGCACGTCGATTCCCAGGTGGTGGGATACGCTGTGCATATAATATTTGGATACCTGATCCTCCTTCTCGATCAGCCTGAGCTCCATCAGTCCCTTTGCCAGAACCTCCTTACAGATCTCGTTCAGCTCCTTGAGCGTCTTTCCCGGCTTCGCCTCCTGCGCGACCTTCCGGTTCGCCGCCAGCACGATATCATACACCTGCTTCTGCCTCTCGGTGAACCTTCCGTTCACCGGGTAAGTCCTTGTGATATCCGCATTGTATCCGGAAACCCTTGCGCCCAGATCCAAAAGCAGCAGCGTGCCGTCCTCACAAGTACCCCGATTGGTTTCATAGTGGAGCATAGTTCCGTTGATACCGCTCCCCGCAATGGTGGGAAAAGCCGGGCCGTCCGCTCCGTTTCGGAATATCTCGTACTCGAACTCCGCCTGCGCCTGATATTCCTTCATGCCCGGCTTCAGACTCCTCATCACTCTTTCCAGTCCTTTTTTCGTCAGCCCGACAGCCTCCCGGATCAGCCCGAGCTCGCCCTCGTCCTTCCACATGCGCTCCGCCGCCACAAGGGGAAAAAGATTTTTCACGGGCACACCTAAGTAATCGCTTTGAAACGCCCCGGCCCTGACCGCGTTATAATCCGGCAGATCGCCCTGGCTGTGCCGGTAGGTGTCAAAGTAAACCCCCGTCACATCCTCCCTGACCATCTTTGTGTCCAGGACTCCTTCCAGCGTCTGGATTAACCGAACGTCCTGAATCCCTGAAATTTCTTTTGCCTCCTCCACGGTGACCTTCCTGCCGTACCATCTCTCCTTGCCGGGATCCGCCTCCTCGATAAACAGGATGACTCCTGCAGGCTCCGCCGCCTTATCCAGCACCAGCGCCATGTTCTCCCTGCGCAGTCCCGTCAGATAAAAAAAGTTTCGGTTGGCCTGAAAATGCGCATATTCGTCGGCGCTGACATGCACCTCGATTCCCGAGTACAGCACTGCCACGCTGCCCGCTTCCATCTTCTCCAACACCGCGTTCCTTCTCGCCTGGTAATCCATGTTTTTTCCCTCTCTTTCCTTTTCGGTTGTATCTATCCGATCTGTCAATGTCTTTTCTTTTCAAACAACAGCACCGTGTCCTCCTCCTGCAGGAGGGTATCGCCCCGGGGCCGGATATTCCGTTCCCCTCTTTTCACCGTGACCACAAAGGTTCTTCTGGAGATATCCAGCTCCTTGATCCTGCTGCCAATCCAGGGATGACCCGAGTAAAGCGATACCTCCTCCAGCCTGCAGTCGATCTGAGGGCTTCCCTCCGTTCCCAGCAAAAGACTGTCCCCCTCCTGAAGCATTAATTCCCCGTAAGGCATAAACACATCCTCGCCCCGCAGCAGCACCGCGGGATAAAGCCCCTCCGGCAGCGCCGCATCCCGTATCCGCCGTCCCGCAAAGGGATGCCCTGCGCCGATGCCCAGGGTAATAAAGGAAGCCTCATGTCTGGAGTAGGTTCCCGTCTTGATCCGGGTGTAATACTCCACGAATCCGGCGGAAATAATACCGGTAGGAATCGCCACCATCCCCACACCCAGAAAGGCGATGACGATGGCCATCAGCCTGCCTCCCACCGTAATGGGATAAATGTCGCCGTATCCCACCGTCAAAAGGGTGGAAACCGACCACCAGATTCCTGAAAAAGCGTTGGCAAAGTTCTCCGGCTGCGCCTCGTGCTCCAGCCCGTACATGCACAGGGAAGAAGCAAGCAGCATCACAAGAATCAGGAAAATGGAAGACGCCAGCTGATTCTTTTTCTCCTTCAGCACCTCCGTAATCACGTTGAACGCGTCATAGTGGGCGTTAATCCTGAACAGATGCAGGATTCTCACGACCCGCAGCATCCGGAAGGCCACCGCCCCGCTGGGGAAGAAAAACGGCAGGAAAAAAGGAAGGATCGTCAAAAGATCCACTACGCCGTAAAAGGACAGGACGAATTTCAGCACGGCTTTCCATCGGCCGGATTTGGGATAAAGGTACTCCGCCGTCCAGATCCGCAGCGCATACTCCGCCAAAAAGACCAGCATGGTCACAAGCTCCAGCCAGCCCAGCACGCCTGCCAGTCCCTTCGACCATTCAAAGGTCTGGATAAAGGTCACCGCCAGGTTCAGGACAATCACGACGACGATAAAAATGTCGAAAAACAAACTGGGAAAGTCTGACCGGTTCCCAATCTGGATAATCTCAAAAATTCTCTTTTTCCTGTCCGCGGCCTTCCTGTTTCCGCGTGCTTCCACCGTCATCTTAATCCTCCCTGTCAGAGCAGTTTGCCACGATACGCCGCGCCGGAAGCCTTAAGCTTCCGGCTGCGCTCAGGGTACATTTGAGACACTCAGTCAAATTGCAGCCCTTCCTTTCGGACTTAACCTATGGCATCGGCGTCAGCAGGATATCGTGGTTTACCGCTTCGTAGAACAGCCGGCGAAATTCTTCCGGATCCTTCGTCTGCGCCAGCGCCCACATGGTTTTTGTCACCGTCGCCTCCAGCGTCATATCGTAAGCCTCCATCAGATGAAAGTCAGCCTTGATTGTCTTGCCCACCCGATAAACCTCCATGTCGCTTCCCTCGTGGGTCACCTGGGTTGCCAGGACTACCGCCTTCCCCGCGTCGAGCCAGCGGCGGATCTCCGCGTAAAAGGGCTTCTCTCCGTACTCCGGGAACCCTCCCACGCCAAAGGCCTCCACAATCACGCCGTCATACCAGGGAAACAGCCTGTTTAACACACTGCCGTCCATCCCCGGCACAAGCTTCAGCAAAAGCACCCTGTTATTCAACTCATGAAAAAAACGCACCTCTCTGTTTTCTTTTTCCTTGTCGTCGATGTAAAACAAAATCCTTCCGTCCTGGATCACCGCCACAGAAGGATAGTTGATGCTGGAAAAGGCGTTATAGCTCTTGGAACGCTCCTTTTTGGCCCGGGTGCCCGCAATCACGCTGCCTCCGAAGACAATGTTAACTCCGTGGGCCCTGTCGTCCGAGGCGAACCGCAGACTGTCCAAAAGATTGGTTCTCGCGTCCGTCACCGGCAGATTAATCGGCTTCTGAGAGCCTGTAATCACAATGGGCTTTCTGCTGTTCTGCACCAGATAAGACAGAGCTGCCGCCGTAAAGGCCATGGTATCCGTCCCGTGACACAGGACAAAACCGTCGTATGCCTCATAATTTTTTTCGATCTCAGCCGCCATCCTGAGCCAATGACTGCCGCAGATATTTGTGCTGTCCAATTCAAAGGGCTGCGTCACGCTGACCTGACAAAACGCCCTGTGCTCCTCCACATAGCGAAGCAGCTCCTCCGCGGCAATCTGCGGCGCAAGTCCTTCTTTCGTATATCCGGAAGCTATCGTGCCTCCCGTCGCGATCAAAAGCAGCTTTTTCTTTTCCACTGTCCTCACCTCATCCACACGTTCTGCTCCGCCTGTCATTCTACTCTATTTTCCCCGCTTTGTCACTTGTTTTATGCTCCCGCGGTCAACTCATAGCTCAAATCGATCAGATTCTCAATCTCTTCCGCCTCCACGCTTCCGTCCAACAGGATACTGATCCATTTTTCTTTGTTCATGTGATACGCGGGAAAAAAGCCCTTTCGCGTCCGCAAGGAGCCGATCAGCTCCGGGTCGCATTTCACATTCAGCACATCTACGTTTCCCTCTCCGGGAAGCCCCAGTCTGTCCCGGCGCACCGTCAGGATTACACCGTACCATTTTTTACTTTTCCTGTGCCGCAGCACCGCGTTCTCGTCCTTCCAGGGGTAATCCGCCTCCGTTTCATACCGCTCCCCGGCCCATGCCAAAACCGCCTCTTTATCCATAACGCCACTCCCTGCGCATGTACTTCCTCCGTTCGGATTATACTGTGCCATGATTGCTGCGCAACCGCCTGTGCCTGCGAATCCTCTTCCTATTGGGACAAAGAAAAGAAAATGCCCCGGTGCAAACGTACCCTGATCGGGCACGTCGATCCCGAGACCGGCGAAATCACGCACATAATTTCAAATGCAATCTACCGTCACATGAAATTTACAGTTCCTTTTTCATTTTGGGCTTTCTCGTAAAGTAAATTTTATCATATACTCAATAGGGTAATCAAGAATAACTTAGCGGGGTGTTTCAAACAATTCCTGCAAAACGAAAATTTTTCAAAAAACCTTGTAAGGTTTTCAGCTGTTTCCCGTCTTATAGGATGAAGGGACCTTCAAACCACAGAGAGGAGGTATTGCATTGGAAGACAGTAAAATCATAGAGCTTTACTGGCAGAAGGATGAAAATGCCATACCCGAAACTGCCGACAAGTACGGTGCATACTGCTTCACAATAGCCGATAATATCCTGCACAGCGTGGAGGATTCCGAGGAATGTGTCAATGACACCTGGCTCCGTGCCTGGAATGCGATACCGCCTCAAAGACCCGGCGTGCTCCGGATATTCCTGGCGAAGATTACCCGCAATCTTTCTTTTGACCGTTTCAATGCGCGAAACGCGGAGAAAAGAGGCGGCGGCGAAATTGCCCTCATCCTGGACGAGCTGGGAGAATGCCTTGACAGCGGAACAGACACAGAAGCCGCATATGAGGCGAAGGAACTGAGACAGTCCGTTCGGCGTTTTGTGCGGGCGCTGCCGGAGCGGGACGGAAACGTGCTGGTGCGCCGATACTTCTTCGCCGATTCTGTGGCGGACATTGCAAAGCGGTATGATCTGACGGAAAACAATGTGATGGTCATACTGAGCCGGACACGAAAAAAACTGAAGGCCCGGCTTTTGAAGGAGGGATACCTGTGAATAAAAATATTTTATTTCTGGCTTTTAACGATCTGGATGATGATATTCTGGAACGCAGCGAAGCCGATACCTGCGGAAGTAAAAAGAAAACCGGCCGGCTGAGATGGGGAACTATGGCAGCCTGCCTTGGCCTGATTTTTACATTGGCCATGATGACACTGCCGAACATTTTGAAAGATCAGAACAATATCGTCCCCACTCCTGACCCTGATGTGCCGGAGCCTGTGACCAGTGATGATGACGGCCAACACAGCGCTGATCCGTTTCCGTCGCCCACTGAAAATGATGGCAGCCAAGCATGCGTTGATTCGCTTCCGCCTCCCGCCGAAAAGAATATCATCATCAACTGGGACGGTGTGACGGTAAACGAGTCGAATGGCCCCGGCCCTGATGCGGTAAGGCTTTACCTGGATCCCGAACTCTACGATAAGGAGAGCATGGGCGAGGATGAAGTTCTTGTCTACTATGGATGGAATCTCGCTCCTGCCTATATCCCCGAAGGTCTCACCGGCGGCGGCAATGCCCCGGGCGGTTATCTCGTCCGCGAAAAGGCTACCGGCGAAGTGATTGAGGATCAGGCGGGACGGGGGTTCTGGGTGGATTTCTGGGAGGACGGAAGTCCCAAATCCAACGATGACCTATATATCCCTGCAGGCTTCACCGTCCGGGCATCCAGGCTGGGCATCTTGCACTGCGCCCTTCTCCCGGCGGACGAGGAGCACACGACTGACTTTGGCGGCGTAAGCGTCACCATCACCCACTGTTCCATGAAGCATGGGCCTTTTGATCCCACCCAAAAAGCCCCCGACGGCCTTTCCAATATGCCTGCCGGTTATTATGACATCTATGTGGCTTCATTCATTTTGGACGGAATAGAGTATGAAGTCGAGGCGCAGCGGCTGGAGTTGGAGGAAGTGATCAAAATTGTGGCGTCTGTCATCAATATGCCATATAGCGAAGATTTTACGGTAGGAGCTCCACAGAGCCTTCCTGATCGGGACACGCCCTCTGAGGAATATTCTGATACTGTCATCGCTCCGGGTTTTAATTTAAACGAACCGGCTGAACCTGACGAGTCGTAGAACGGTCCCTTTGGCCCCGCCAGCACTATTGCCGGCGGGACTGTTTACTGACACTTATGCTGAAACAAATCCAACATTCCCCTTGACAACGGTTATAAAAAAAGCATTAAACTGCTCTGCTTTTTCGACTACTATTTCTTTCATATCATGATGTTGGGAGGTCATGGAGTCCTTCATCAGCTCTTTCGGCCTTAATATCTTTCATTTGTTTAACGCATATTCTGTAGCGAGACTTGCTGAGACATTAGATAAAAAGAATTAAATAGCATTGTTTTTCTGAAACGTCGTATTTCCATAGGGTATATTCACAAAAAAACCAGTATATTATTCCACGTTTTAATGAGGCCGTCACATTCAATTATGCCAAAGTTTTAATTTATACATATTGGCCACTTCTATCGCAGTATTCTCGTCGCACTCAAAACATACTCTGATCTGTTCGGAAGCCTCCTGCATCCTGTTATCACAGATAAGACGCATAATGGCATGACACCTATCCTCTGTTGATTTCCCGAT
>JAMPFT010000001.1:584875-708670 GCA_023664305.1 bacterium
TCCTCGATGTCAAAGTTATATTGAACAACAATGTCATAATCAATCTGGAAATGCAAGTCATCAATGAATACAATTGGCCGGAGCGCTCTTTGAGCTACCTCTGCCGCGCTTTCAGCAATCTCAATTCCGGAGAGGATTACAGCAAGGTAAAGCCTGTCGTCCAAATAGGCCTGCTGGATTTTACTTTATTTCCCAAATATCCGGAGTTCTATGCGACATATCAGTTCCTGAACATAAAAAATCATACGGTTTATAGTGACAAACTGCGTCTTTCTGTGTTAGACTTAACTCGCATGGAGTTGGCGACAGAGGAAGACCGGCTGCACCATACCGACAAATGGGCTGCCCTCTTCAAGGCGACTGCATGGGAGGAAATCAGGATGTATACACAGACAGATGAGTATATTCAGGAAGCCGCAAATACAATCTATCAGCTCACCCAGGAAGAAAGGATTCGCCAGCAGTGCGAAGCCAGGGACGACTATTACCGCAGGCAGCGCTCTGTCCAACACTATATTGAAGAACAGGCGGAACAGATTTCGGAACAAAAGTCTTTTATCGCCGGCCTGGAGGCTACGGTCAGACAGAACAATTCGATCATTCAGGAAAAGGAAGCCGCTCTTGAGGAACGTGATTCCATCATTCTGGAAAAGGAAGCTGCTCTCAGGGAGAGCAATTCCATCATTCTGGAAAAGGAAGCTGCTCTTGAGGAACGTGATTCCACCATTCTGGAGAAAGAGGCTGCTCTTAAAGAACGTGATTCCATTATCGCCAAACTCCAGGCGGAAATTGAATCGCTAAAAAGATAGGATTTAAGGCTATGTCGTGAGACATAGCCTTATCTATTTCACAATTCTGTCTTTTCTTCCTATTCATTCAGCACAATCCCATGCACTGCCTCAATCAAATCCACCACGTCGCTGCGCTGCACAAAGGCAAAGGGTTCCCCGTCCACCGTGGCAAGGCACAGGCTCCCGTCATACCGGTACAGGCCGATTTCCACCTGGGAGAAATTTTCGTTATCCTGATGCACTACCAGATGAATCTCCTCCTTCTGGGCGGGCTGTTCGTCTGTAAAGTCGGCGGCATCCATGTTTTTCAGATGGCTCTTAAGGCTTGCCATTTCCACCTCCTGCTCCCGGTAATAATAGGTCCTCTCTCCCTCCTCGTCATCCTGCGAGGTGATGGTATAAACCGTATCCTCCAGCGTGATATCCATCTGGCGGATAGCCGTCGTATCACCGGTAAACACTTCCTTGTGCCGCAGGGAATCATAGGATACCGCCATCAGCTTTTCATAGCTGGCAGATGTAATCTGATAGACAATCTGAGATTCGCCAACCCTCACATAGGCGTCCGCTTCTTCTACGGAAGCTTCCGTTCCTTCCTGGGAGGCTGCCGCATCCTGGCCATCCTCCGTCCCGCCGCCTTCCGTCCGGCTTTCCTTTGCCTGCTCCTCGGCTGCCTTCACCTCGGCGCTGCGGCTGATATACAGTGTAAAGGTATCGGAATACTCCTCCCCGTTTTCATCCTCCGAGATATATACGGCGTTCACGGTCAGTTCCGGCGCATCCAGCCCGTATTCCGCAAGCTCTTCCTCCGTCACATTGTAGGTCACATAGTTCGTCAGGCTTAAATTGCCGATGCTCTGCAGGTAACTCTTCACCCTGGAGGTATCCAGAGGCAGATTTTTCCCGTCCCGTTCCGTGAAATAGACATCACTGCTGCAGTAGGTGTCGGCGCTGTCCTCTTCATAGGCAATGCTGTAGTTTTCGGCGCCCGTGAACCGAACCTCCATGGCTTCCCCGATGGACGGGATTTTGTCATGGTCAATCATGTCGTCAAGTCCTACCTCAAAATAGTCCAGAGGATCGTTTTTTACCAGATACACGTTCCCGTCCCCGATGGAAACATAGCGCTGGGAATCCATGGTGCTGTAGCTGCCCAGCTGGATGTCATAGGACTGCCCCTCCGCGGCAAGATGGACGGTACAGGTGGGCTCTTCCAGCCCGTATTGCCCGTAATCCTCCACCTCCTCTATCACGAAGGCCGCCCCCAGCTCCTGGAACTGGCCGAGAATCCTCTCAACCGCCGCCTCTTTTACCGGGAATGCTTCATCCTCATCATAAAGCCACTTTTCATCCTTATGGAATGCAAAGGAGGCTTCCCCATATTCCCAGGACAGGGAGCTGACGGAATCTGAAGGCACCGCCAGAATAATTTCCTCCGTATTTTTGATCTTCTCCCTGCTCTCCTCAATCTGCATGACCCCCAGTGTGGCAAGGCAGATCACTGCAAAAACTCCCAGCAAAATATATATCCTTTTAAACCGCTTCATTCCTACACCTCCCGGCTTTTCTGTAATTATGCTTTCATGCTGGTCTGCGGAGCAAACTCGGTACGCCTGTCCGCGAAGGAGTTTGACATCATGCGTTTCCTCCTGCAGTCCGGCAGCCGTAATCTTTCCAAGGAAGTCATCCTGGCAAGGGTATGGGGATACGATTCTGACGCGTTGGAAAATCATGTGGAGGTTTACGTCGGCTTCCTGCGCAAGAAGCTGGCGAGCATAGGCTCCAATGTCCGCATTGAAGCCATCCGTAAAATGGGATATCATTTGGAGGAGTGTGAGTGATTAGATAAGGAGAATCGGCCATGACGAAAAAGCTTCGGTATCAGTTTGTCCTGATCACGATGAGCATTGTGACAGTCATGCTCTGTATTATCATGTTTTTAATTTACTTTTTTACAAAGATGGGGCTGGAAAATAACAGTGTCAACATGATGCAGAATATCGCGGGACACCCGTTCCTGACCCGTCTTC
Organism: bacterium; assembly: GCA_023664305.1. Lineage (GTDB taxonomy): Bacteria > Bacillota > Clostridia > Lachnospirales > Lachnospiraceae > Acetatifactor. Next base: position 587,697 of record JAMPFT010000001.1, read on the forward strand.
CCAATGAAATGCAAGAGGACGTCCGTCTGCCATACTTCACCCTGCAGCTGAGCACGCGGGGAGATCTGATTGCGACAGGCGGCGGTTATTATGATCTTTCCGATGAAGACTTTCTGAAAGATTTGATTGATGCCGTTTTTTCTTCCTCTGAGCGCATCGGCGTCATTGAAGAGTACAATCTTCGGTTTTACCATGCAAGCACCGCTGTCAGCCAGATCCTTGTTTTCGCCGATATCTCAACCGAGCTGACGATACTGAACAATCTGATACGGAACTGTATTCTGATCGGCCTGGCCTGTTTTCTGGTCCTCCTCGGCATCAGTTTTCTGCTGGCGAACTGGGTCATAAAACCGGTTGACAGGGCGTGGAAGCAGCAACAGCAGTTTATCGCCGACGCATCCCACGAATTAAAGACTCCGCTGACCGTCATCATGACCAACGCGGAGCTCCTGCAAAATCCGGATTACAGCGAGATGAACCGAGAAACGTTTCTTTCCGGTATTCTGGTCATGGCAAAACAGATGCGCAGCCTGATAGAGCAGATGCTGGAGCTTGCCCGTGCGGACAACGTACAGCGCGATATCGTTTTCTCCCCTGTGGATTTCAGCCGGCTTGTCTCAGATGCAACCCTGCCGTTTGAGCCTGTCTTTTTTGAAAGGGGTCTTACGCTGCAGACCAAAATCACAGAAGGAATCACCGTTCAGGGCGATTCCTCCCAATTGCGGCAGGTATTGGAAATCCTGCTGGATAACGCTCAAAAGTATTCCCGCGAAAAGGGAACCACCTGGGTGACTCTGCAAAAACGCGGCAAAGGTCATTGTCTGCTGTCTGTGGCGGATGAGGGGGAGGAAATATCTGCAAAAGATCTGGATAACCTCTTCAAACGGTTTTACCGGGCCGATAAAGCGAGAAGCCGTACCGGCAGCTTCGGGCAGGCCAACAGCTTCGGACAAGTCAGCAGTTTCGGACAGGCCGACAGCCTCGGACAAGCCGACAGCTTCCGACAGGCCGACAGCCTCGGACAAGCCGACAGCTTCCGACAGGCCGACAGCCTCGGACAAGCCGACAGCTTCCGACAAGCCGGCAGCTTTGGCCTTGGTCTCTCGATTGCGGAATCCGTTATTACCCGTCACAAAGGAAAAATATGGGCGGAAAGCAAAAACCGCGTCAATACCTTTTATGTGGAGCTCTGACGGATTTTCTCAAACACAAACCGGTCGGCCTCTACAGAGCCTCCTCCGGCATTCTCCTCACAGATGGCAAAGAGCCCCAGCTTTACGCCTACCCAGCGCCCGGGAGTCGCCTCAGTCTTCTCCCCCAGAGCCCTGAATGTCTCGCCGTCGCCGCTTACCTCAAAGGAAATATCCTTTTCCTGCTCCACGCGCATCCGGATCCAGATCCTGTCTCCTATGTATTCCTCCAGCAACACTCGGCGCTCGTCGTCCTTCGTCCAGTTGCCGGTTCTCTGCTGCAGCAGGAGCCTGCCGCCCTTCTTCTGCAGAGCCAGCGCGGTATAACAGCCTCCCAGCGATACCATTCCTGCCGTGTCACCCTCCGCCATCTGCTCCACATGCAGCAGAGCGGTAGCCTGAAACTCCGGCGCAGGCCACTTCTGTACCAACAGATTGCCGACGTCGCAAAGCTGTGTTTCTTTCGCAACGGGCTGCGCATACAGGGTAAGCCGTCCGTTCCCCAGACGATACCAGTCCTTTTTGTAGTTAGCGTTCCACTGCCACTGTAGTCCCAGCCTGTCTCCCTCAAAGAAATCGCTGTCCTCAGGCGCGTCGATGGGATATACTGCGCCTACGTCAGGCTTTCGGTAACGCATCACAGGCTCTCCGCAGCCGTCCACATCGTTGACGCCGATGACAGGCCAGTCGTCCTCCCAGCGCATGGGCTGCAGATGAATGATCCTGCCCGCATTTCCCACATCCTGAAAATGAATAAACCAATCCTCCCCGGAGGGCGTGTCGATCCACGCGCCCTGGTGAGGGCCGTTCACGGGAGAATTTCCCTGATGCAGCACAATTTTCTCTTCATAGGGGCCGTAAATATTTCTGGAACGCAGTACCGTCTGCCAGCCGGGCTTCACGCCGCCTGCCGGGGCAAATATGTAATAATACCCGTTACGCTTGTACAGCTTGGGCCCCTCGATCGTAGGCTGCGTATCATGGCCGTCGTAAATAAACTGTCCGTCGTCCAGCACGCCGGAGCAGTCCGGCTCGATGGGGGACAAATACAGCATACTCTTGAAACCGATCCGGCTCCTGGCAAAAGCCGTCACCATATAAGCCTTTCCGTCATCGTCCCAGAAGGGACAGGGATCGATCCAGCCTACTACCTTTCTCACATAGGAAGGCTTACTCCACTCTCCCCAGGGGTCCTGCGTTTTGCACATCACAATTCCCTCGTCCGGCAGGGGCACGAACACATAGTAAGTCCCCTCATGATAACGGATGGACGGCGCCCATGCGCCGCAGCCGTGAACCGGCTTATCGTAATCGTTCAGGGCGCTGTAGGGCAGCTGATCCATACAATAATTGATCACCTTCCAGTTGACCAGATCCCTGGAATGCAGAAGCGGCACCGCCGGGGTATTGCAGAAGCTGGACGCCACTAAAAAATAATCCTCTCCGACGCGGATCACATCCGGATCCGAATAATCCGTATACAGAATCGGGTTACTGTAGGTTCCGTCGCCGTTATCCGCGATCCACATTTTTTGCACTTTTTCTCTCTCCATAGGTACTCCTTCCGATTCGGCCGCCCTTCTCCCAGAGCAGATCCTCCGACAAACTGCGTAAGCCAGCCGTTTTTACGTCCTGCATCTCTTCCGCAGCATCCGCCAGTCTCTCCGAACAGGCGCATGCTTTCCCCTGTGCAGCAACTCGGCTCACTGACCGCGGAATCAAGAAAATTTTACCACATTTACAGACTGACAGCAAGTCCCGGCCGCCGGATCCGCAAAATTTCTTCTCCGGTTCTGACGCGTTCTCCCGCCGCTGCCGTCATCTCGCTGCCGCACCCTCCCGTCTCCACCGTCACGGACACACAGGGCGAAATTCCCTCCGCCTCAAGCCCCCGGCGGTCAAACTCCAGAAGAAGCTTCCCCTTGCTCACGATCTCATTCTGCAAAACCCTCGGGCGGTAATATCCTCCCAGAAGCTCGTCGCCGCCCTCTCCCACCCGGATATGCAGCTCTGCGCCGGACTCCGTCCGAAAAAGGAACGCGTTTCCCAGAGGGAACACCTTGATGATCTTTCCGCTCACCGGCGCGTATATTTTATCCTCGCCGGGCCGGATCACCACCCCGGGACTTGCGCCGTCCTGCACATCTTCCACCTCGCCGGACACGGGACTTCCCACCGCCCCGGCCGCCAGCCGCGCATCGCCGCGTCCGCTGTCACGCTTTTCCCGGCTTCTGCCGGACACAATCCGCCCCTTTTCCTCTTCCACTCTTTCCTCCGCGGTCTCCCCGACGGTAACCCTGCCCGCACAAAATCCAAAAAACAACGCCGTCGCCACCGCCGCCAGCCATACCAAATACATTTTTTATAACCATGCCTTTCCGCAGCCTGCGGGTTTTTGAAAGCAGAAAGCGCAGGCTTTTTGCCGTATTCCGCCGCAGGCACAAATTTGCTCTCGGACTTATCGCCCGTTTTATGAAAATTTTTCCCAAACATCCGACAAATATTCGCGTTAAAAGAGAAATAGTTGTTGACATCCCGTAAAAGTAAGTGCTATACTACAAATGTATTCTAAATGAAAGTCATTGAACTCACATATTTTTGTAAGTCATTACGGCTTTGATGATGGTTTACAAAAATATGTGATTTTTTTGTCCTACGTTTTAGAATTACGCTATTTATTTTTTAAGGAGGTACCACAATGAACAACGGTACAGTAAAATGGTTCAACGCACAGAAGGGTTACGGTTTCATCACCAACGATGCTACCGGCGAGGAAGTATTCGTACATTTCTCCGCAATCAACGCTGAGGGCTTTAAGTCCCTTGAAGAAGGCCAGAAGGTTACCTTCGACACCGAGTGCGATCCTCAGAACAGCAGCAAGATCCGCGCTACCAACGTTACTGTTGTAGCATAAACATGTCTGAATTGAATCATGAGAGCGGTTTGAACCGCTGAAAAAAGCGTGGCCTGAAGGCCACGCTTTTTTACGGTAGGACAAATAAAAACACACCAGCAATGAGACTTACCATTTTCTCATCCTCCGGCTTCACCAGCGCCTTCATCCTACACCAAAGAACGATAAATCTTTTCAAGATCCTCCGCGTTCAGCTCCTTCCTGGTATTCGCCGGCGAACCGGACGCCAGGGCGTCCTGCGTCATCTTCGGGATCTTCTCCAGAAAAGCCTCCCTGTCGATGCCGTACTCTACCGGAGTCGGGATATGACAGGACTCGCAGAGCTCCCGGCAGGCGCGGATAAACTTCTCCGCCGCCTCAAGATCGGCTTCCGCCGCTTCTGCAACGCCGATTGCCCTTCCCAGGTCGGCAAACCGATCCGCCGCCTCCCGGTACACATAGGCAAAGCAGGCGGGCAGCAGCATGGCGTTGCTGACGCCGTGAGGCACATGGAACAGCGCGCCGATGGGACGGCTCATCCCGTGAATCACCGTGACGGAAGCGTTGTTGAAGGCGATTCCCGCCTCCAGGGCCGCAAGGCTCATCTGCATCCTGGCCTCCGTAACCGATACTCCGGCCCCTTTTCCGTCCGAATCTTTTTCCCCGCCTACCGCGGAATAGCAGATCGGCAGATACCGGAAAATTCGCTTCACCGCGCTGACCGCCAGAGTATCGGTCATAGGCTGGGCCTTCCGGGAGGTGTAGGCCTCCGCCGCATGGCAGAGCGCGTCCAGCCCGGTAGCGGCGGTGACGGAAGGAGGCGCGGTCACGGTAAATCTGGGATCGTCCACCGCGATATCCGGTATCAGGTTCTTCCCCTTTAACAGCATCTTAATGTCGGCCTCCGTATTGGTGATGATCGTAAACTGCGTTGCCTCGGAGCCCGTTCCGCTGGTGGTCGGGATCGCGGTCATGGGCGGCAGGACGCTCTTGATCTCCTTCCCGTACCAGTCGTTGATGGAACCGCCGTTCACCGCCACAACGCCGATGGCCTTCATGGTATCGATGGGCGAGCCGCCCCCCACGGCGATCAAAAAATCGCAGCCCTCCTTCTCCCATACTTCTCTTCCGGCCTCTACCATCCGGTCGGTAGGCTCCCCCGTCACACCGTCGTAAACCGCGTATCCGACGCCGGACTGTTCCAGAATCTTCGTCACAATTTCCACATTCCCCAGCTTCACCATCACGGGGTCCGTCACAATCAAAGCCCTGCTGCCGCAGGCTGTCAGCGAGGGGGCCGCCTGCTCCAGCGCGCCCTCCCCGTAAAAAATCTGTTTCGGCATAATAAACTGATAAGCCATATTCTTATCCTCCATATCTGATACTTTACAACTCCGAAATTCTTACAGGCCTGTGCTCCTCCACAGACTTCTTCGCCGCCAGACCAATCTTGACAGCCTGCATCCCCGCGTGAATGCCGACGGGCACCTCCCCGTCCTCCTCGCAGGCCTTTACGAACTGCCGCATCTCCTCGGAGAAGGATTCCATGTACCTCTCCAGAAAGAAGAAAAGGGGCTTCTCCCCGGTGACTCCGTTTTCATTGGAAATCACTACCGTGGAAAGAGTGTCGTTAGAGGTAGCCGCCATCCCCTTGGAGCCGAACAGCTCCGCCCGCTGGTCGTAGCCGTAGGCCGCACGTCTGGAATTGTCGATCACAGCCAGAGCGCCGTTTTTCATCTTCATGGTGATGATCGCGGTATCCACATCCCCCTGCTCTCCGATCGCCGGATCCACCAGCACGGCGGACTGTACATAAACCTCCTCCACATCGCTGTTTGTCAGGAAGCAGGCCATGTCAAAGTCATGGATCGTCATATCCAGGAACATTCCGCCGGACACCTTGATATAAGCGGGATTAGGGGGCTCGGGATCTCTTGAGGTAATCTTCAGGATATGCGCCTCCCCGATCTTGCCCTCGTCGTAAGCCTTTCGGATTGCCGCAAAATTGTGGTCGAAGCGGCGGTTAAAGCCCACCTGAAACTTGCAGCCCGGATGCGCCTTCAAGGTCTCCTCCACCGCCTGAATGCGATCCAGGGCGTGATCCACCGGCTTTTCGCAGAAGACATGCTTCCCGGCCTCGATGGCCTCGATGGAGATGGATGCGTGGGTGTCTGTGGAAGAGCAGACCAGAACCGCGTCGATCCCCGGATCCGCCAGAATCTCCTTATAATCCTTGCAGACCTTCTCCACGCCCATGCTGCGGACAAAGCTCTCCGTCTCCTCGTTCATAAAGGGATCCGCCACCGCCTTCACGCAGGCGTTTTTGACATGGTAAGTGATGGACTGTAAATGTACTTTTCCGATGCGCCCCGCACCGATAATGCCGATATTGATCATTTTCTTTCCTCCGTTCCGCCGCTTGTCACGCGGCTCCTGTCCATAATTTAATTTCTCACTGCTATTTCCCCAAAATTTCACATTGCAAAAATCAGATGGCTTTCGCTCATAGTCAACAATCCCGCTGCAAAGCGCAAAGCGACCTTCGAACGTTATGGTGTGTGACGCGGCATTCACCAAATGTCCGCTTGCCATGTGTCCGAAAAACACATTTTGCTCGCGGGAATCGATCGAAGTCTGCGGTTCTCCCGCTGCCGCCCTATCTGTCGGAAGAAGACGACTGCTGCCCGAGTCCGTACCGTTCCAGCGTCTCCGAAGCGTTAAACAGCTTCACGGACGCGTCCGTCATTTCCTGCATGTAATCACCGTCGCCCATGGTTGCGAAGAAGAGGATGTCTTCTCTCTCAAAGCCGTGTTTTCGGAATACTTTATCCGGAATCTGTTTTAGGCTGCCTTTCAACACAGTGAGCAGCGTTTGGGCAAAGTCCCACTTCTCATCCGACGGATTACAAAAATCGATTTCCGGGCAGGATTCCACGATCTCCACCAGCGGCCGATAGAGAAAAGCCGGATTTGACGAGTTTTTCCAGGCATAATATTCCTTTAAGCTTTTGCCGTAATCCCAGGTCAGGTAAAACCCGTAAAAGTCGTCCGTGGTGATAAACCCGATTATGCAGTCGGATTTCCCCTCCGCCCCCTTCAAGATGCCGGCAATTTCCTTCGGCAGCCGCCTGGAGCATTTCTGACTGAATTTTTTGAATTTTGTAATATCCATGCTTACAGCCCAGCCTTCTCCGCAATATACTTCCTCGCCTTAACCGCGTACTCCAGAGGATTCGCCACCGCCGGATCCTGCTCCGCCTCCACCAGCACATATCCCTCGTAGCCGCTTCCCGCTAAAATATCAAAGATCGGTTCAAAATCCAGGCTGCCGTCCCCGGGCACCGTAAAGGTTCCCATCCGCACGCCCTGCAGGAAGCTTAAATTCTCTGCCTTTACCTTCGCCACAACCTCGGGACGGATGTCTTTCAGATGTACATGTCTTGTTCTGTCCGCGTACTTTTTCAGCACCGCCAGATAATCCTCCCCGCAGTAAGCCAGGTGGCCGCTGTCGAACAAAAGCCCTACCAGCTCCGGATCCGTGTTCTCCATCATCCGGTCGATCTCCGCCGCCGTCTGAACGACCGTCCCCATGTGATGGTGGAAGGTCAGGGCAATCCCCATCTCCTTCGCCGCCTTCCCCAGCCGGTTTAAGCCGGTGCAGAGAAGCTCCCACTCCTGATCGTTCATCACATACTTATCCCGGAAAATAGCCTTGTCCGTGCCCTGTATGGAATGGCCCTGTTCGGAGACGCCGACGACCTTCGCCCCCATCTCCTTTAAAAACGTGATGTGCTCGATGAATCCTTTTTCCGTCTCCTCATAGGGAGCCGTCGTGAGGAAGGTGGAGTACCAGGCGTTGCAGATCTGCATTCCCCGCAGGTTCAACGCCTTTTTCAGCACCGCCGTGTCCTTCGGATATTTGTTGCCCACCTCGCAGCCGGTAAAGCCCGCCAGCGCCATCTCGGACACGCACTGCTCAAAGGTGTTCTCCGCCCCCAGATCGGGCATATCGTCGTTGGTCCATGCGATGGGCGCGATTCCTAATTTTACCTTACTCTTGTCTAACATTAATATTTCCTCGCCTTCTCCAGATTTTTTTCTTTTCCTTCGTAAGCGGCGCGGACCGCCTCGCTCTCGGAGGTTCCCGCCACGCCCACATGCCACCATGCCCCGTATCCGTCGGTCATGGTCTTCGGCAGCACCTTGATGTCAAGCAGCGTGGAAACCGTCTGTCTCCTGCTGTCCTCCAAAGCCGCGTCCAGCTCCTCCATGGTCGTCACCCGGTAGGTCTTGACCCCGTAGCCCGCGGCGCAGGCCGCAAAGTCGATGGGGATCAGATCGCCTAAAAGCTTTCCCTCCTGATCCCGGTAACGGAACTCCGTGGCCAGGTTGCTCACTCCGTTTGACATCTCCAGATTGTTGATGCAGCCGAAGCCGCTGTTGTCGAAGAGCATCACGTTGATCTTTTTGTGCTCCTGGATCGACGTCACCAGCTCCGAGTGCAGCATGAGATAGCTTCCGTCGCCGCACATGGCGTAAACCTCCCTGTCCGGCTCCGCCAGCTTGGAGCCGAGGGCCCCGGCAATCTCGTAGCCCATGCAGGAGTAGCCGTACTCCATGTTGTAGGAATACCGGCTGTCGGAGGTCCACATCCGCTGCAGATCCCCGGGCAGGGAACCCGCCGCTCCCACACAGATCGCATCCTCCGGAATCTTTTCCCGGATCCTCGCCACGACCGCCGTCTGGGTCAGGCTGCTGCCCGTCATCTCCCGAAACTCCGGGATGGTTCTGGGATTCCCCGCGCCGATCAGAGGCTTGAAGTCCTCGCCCCAATGGTAAGACGCCAAGAAGGCCATCTCCTTTTCCCAGCCCTCCTTCGCCCGTTTCACCTCGTCCGTATATGCGGAGCGGTATCCGGCCGCCCGGAGAAGCTCTCCCAGACCCTCGACGGCAAGCCTGGCGTCCGCCACCACCTTTACGGCACCCAGCTTGTAGGCGTCAAAGCGGGAGGTGTTGACCGTCAGCATCCTGACATCCTCCCGGAACAGGGATTTGGAAGCGGTGGTAAAATCCGAAAACCGGGTGCCGATGCCCAGCACGACGTCCGCCTCCCGGGCGATATCGTTCCCCGCGCTGTTGCCCGTGACGCCTAAGCCCCCTAAATTGTACGGATGAGAGGACAGGCAGGCCGTCTTGCCGCTCTGGGTCTCCGCAAAGGGAATCCCAAACTCCTCGCAGAAGCGCTCCAGCGCCTCTCCGGCCTCGGAATATCGCACCCCGCCGCCGCAGATCACCAGCGGCTTCTTCGCTCCCTTTAAGATCTCCGCCACATCCTTTAGCTCTTCCTTCGCCGGCACAACACGCGTGATCCGATGTACCCGCTTCCGGAAAAATTCCTCCGGGAAGTCGTAGCACTCCCCCTCCACATCCTGGGGCAGGCTGATACATACCGCCCCGGTCTCCGCCGTGTCCGTCAGCACCCGCATGGCGTTGATCATGGCGGACATCAGCTGCTCGGGCCTTGCGATCCTGTCCCAATACCGGCACACCGCCCGGTACGCGTCGTTGGTCGTGATCGAGAGGGAATCCGCCTGCTCAAACTGCTGCAGCACCGGATCCGGCTGCCTGGTGGAAAAGGTATCCGCCGGAAAGAGCAGCAGCGGCACATGATTCACCGTCGCCGTGGCCGCCGCCGTGATCATATTCGCCGCCCCGGGTCCGATGGACGAGGAACAGGCGATGATCCTTCTCCTGTTATTCTGCTTGGCAAAGGCCGTAGCCGCGTGGGCCATCCCCTGCTCGTTTTTGCCCTGATAGACCTTCAAGCCTCCGGCGCAGTGATCCAGGGCCTCCCCCAGCCCGCAGACAATCCCGTGGCCGAAGATGGTAAAAATCCCCTCCATAAACTTGTTTTCTTTCCCGTCAAAGGACACATACTGGTTATCCAGGAACCGAACCAGCGCCTGTGCCGTCGTCATGTATGCCATTCTCAAACCGCCTTTCTATTTGAATTTTTAAACCTTGCGCCGTTTTACGCCATACTTTGTCCTCATTTCCGCCAAAGCCGTTCTGGCATCTTTGACCTGTCCGTTTTCGATTTGCTGTTCTGACAGTTCAATATCTCTGTATACGGAAATCTACAGCTTTCTTTCCAGCATAATAAAATCTTCATTTCTCCACTTTTCCAGAAAGCCAAGCTGCTCAAACAAGCTGATGGCCGGGTTATCTCTGGCAATATTATCACAGACCGCGGAGATCCCCTGTCTTTTCGCCTCGTCGAGCAAAAGCAGCAGCCCGCTTCTTCCAAATCCTCTGCCCCTGTAACAATGCCGGATGATAATATTGCAAATGTAGCATTGAAATTCTTCGTCAAAGTGGAATGCAATTTCACCAACCGCGGCATTGTCCTCCATGGAATATAAGTACCTGTAAAAGCGTCTTTCGGGATGCTCCACCCAATACTCATACCAATGATCCCAACGTTCGGGCGAAAAATCAATCGTCCCGCCCCATTTTGCGTTGTACGACATGGTTTTCTCATCGGCCAGCAATTCTTGTCTGAAGGTAAGCTCTTCCCGCTTTGGCTTTACCAGCTTGAGCATATATCAGCCTCCTGTCAATAGTCCGAATGATCCAGCCAGTCATGCGCCGGTTCCACAATCCGCGTCTTCCGCCAGGGATCGCCCTCCAGATGCCGGATCAGCCAGACATAATACATCCGATAGCCCGGGGCCGCCGCCTGCTGGTGGGCGTGCATGGGCGTGATGGCCAGGCAGCCCTGATCCTCCACCCGGAAGCACTCCTCTCCCACAAAGCCCACGCCGAAGCCCTGGGGCTTGTCAAACTCGTAGTAATACAGCTCCGGCTGGGGATGATAGTGGGGCGGATAGCTGGACCAGCAGCCCGGCTTATGGAAGACCTCCCCCATCACCAGATTGGAGTAAGGCGCGTTTTCGTAGTCAAAGACCGTCAGCACCTGCCGGTGTGCCGTGCCCTCCCACTGCGTTTTGCCAAACTCCTGTAAGGTACACATTTCCGGCGTATAAAACACCGTGTCGAACTTTTCTTTATTCGTGGTCTGCTGGATCAGCACCCGGCTGTCCTCTCCCGCCGTGATCGTGATTTCCTTTCCCCGGCAGCAGTGCAGGACATAAGGCTTATCCAGAAAGACGCTGCGCCGCTCCGCGTCCTTCTCTTTTCCCTCAAAACCGAAAACCACCTTTCCGGCCAGCAGCATCAGCGCCGTCTCCTTCTCAGGCGCCAGAATCGCAAGCCGCTGCCCGGCGGACAGCTTCTGCACCCGCACGTCCATCAGCATCCGGCTGTTTTTCCCCTGGCCGCCCTCGCCTTTTTCCTCGCAGAGAATTTTTTCTCCCTTTTCGTTAAATTCCGGATTTTCGTACATGTCCGATCCCCTTTCCTTTTTCCCTTTTACTGCTCTAAGCAAATTGATTCACTTTATAAAGGAATTGCCCTATACCCTTTTTCGGAAAAAATATTCAGCGTACCCGTCAGCGATATTTTCATAACTGCCTACCACCTCGTAATGCAGCGCTTCGTAAAATTCTTTTCCCTGCCAGCTGAACGTATCAAGGCGGATGGTATTTACACCCATTTCTTTGGCGCGCGCTTCCATTTCTTTGATCAAAAAGGTTCCATACCCTTTTCTTCTATAATCGGCATCGACAAACACCGTTGAGACATATAAGATTCGGAACGCAGTCACACAGGCATCTAATCCCGCGATTATTTTTCCATCTTCCTCTACGCCGATTTGAATTTTTCCATCTGTCTGATTTACGATATATTTTTCATCATATTCCCTGAGTCGATTTTCGATTTCATTCATTTGAAATTCATTTAAATTTACGATTCTCATAGTCATACCTCCTGGGCAGTCAGCTTACTCGTGCTGTCGTTGTTTTCAGCGGGTACGCTATTCCCAAAAGTGATTTCCTTTTCTTCCGTCACGCCCGCGCCACCATCTCGCCGTACTTCTCTTTCTCCTCCCGGATAAACCGCTCCACCTCCTCCAGCGTCGGCATGGCCGCCGAGCAGCTGTGGGCGGAAATCAGCATGGAGGCCGACGCGGAACCGTACTCCAGCGCCTGCGGCACGCTGCAGCCGTCGATCAAAGCCCGAATAAAGGAGGACGCATACCCGTCCCCGCCGCCGAAGCCCTTCAGGGCGTTCGTGGGAAAAGGCTTTACCGCGTAATGATTCCCGTCACAGGTATAAGCGGTGGAGCCCTCCTTGCCGTGCTTGATCACTACGATCTTACAACCGTAAGACTGCCAGTATTTTGCGCTCCTGCCGTCCCTGGAAGAACCGGCCTCCGACTGGTTCCCTTCCATGGAATTGTTCTTTGTAAAATCAGTTTTTGAAGGCCTATCCCCATCCGGATCCCCCAAAGAACCATTCTCCGCAGAATTGACTCTCGAAGAAATGCCTTTCACCGAATCGTCCTCCGAAGGATTCTTCTCTGCAGAACCGGATCCCGAGAGACTGCTTTCTGCAAGATTTTCCTCCCCGGAAAGTCCGGTCAGCCGCTCCGTCAGATCGAACTCCTCCCGGGAACCCAGGATCAGATCGCTCTCCTTTGCCACTGTGGAATAATAAATCGATATCTCGTCCGGGTTCTTCCAGGTGTACGCCCGATAATCGATGTCAAAGATCACTGCGACCCCGTTCTTCTTCGCCAGCATCACAGCCTTCAGCGCCGCCTCCCTGGACGGGCTGGCCGCCAGCGCCGTCCCGGAAATTAACAGCGCCTTCGCCTTTTTGATATACTCCTCGTCCACATTCTCCGGCTCCAGCATCAGATCCGCCACGCCGTCCCGGTACATCAGAATCCGGCTCTCCGAGGGACTTAAAATCTCCGTGAAGGTCAGCCCCAGATTCTCGCCGTTTTTACAGCGGGTAATGTGGCTGGTATCAATCCCCTCCTTCTCGAAATAGTGCGTCACATAGTCTCCGAACTGATCGTCGGACACCCTGGCGATAAACCCGACCTTCTTCCCCAGCCGCGCCATCCCCACCGCGATATTGGCGGGAGAGCCGCCCAGATACTTGTTGAAATTGCTGCTCTCCTCCAAAGGACGGTTCAAATCCACCGGATTAAAATCGATGGCCACCCTGCCCAGCAAAATCAAATCGTACTCCTTTGCCGGATCAAACGTAATATACTGCATCGTACCACTCCTTTCCTTGCTGTCCCTTTTCATTTCCTGTTTTATTTCATTTCCCTGTTCCATTCCAGTTCCCTGCTTCGCTTCAGCGCCCTGACGCGCATACCAATCAATATCTGCCCTATGATGACAGACCGGCAGGTCTGGCATTGGAAGCTTACTTTCATACTTACATTCTCTGCTTTCCCGCAAACCGGAAGCCGCGTTACCAAAAGCCGAACGGAAGCACCGCTTCCATGACGATATCGAAAACAACGGCAATTCCCAACGCGGCTATGGTTTCTTTCACGGATTTATGTAAAACAAGTATTCCAAACAGCAGCATCAGGACGTTAAGCCATGACCTGATATCGATATAGAACATCCCATACGCGAAAGCGGTGTTCAGCAGAGCACCCAAAATGCCCGAGGAAAGAACAAGGGCAATGAAGCCTGTCCCCTTTGCATACCAGCTTAAAAAGGCGAGAAAGGGAGAGGCGATCGTAAAGGCAATCCAAATGAAAGCATAGCTTTTTGGAAAGAACCCCGCCACAAAATTACTGTACAGGTAATAGCTTGCCACAAATCCCGAAAAAAAGAAAAAGACATTGACGGCAGCCCTGACAGGGGTATGGCTATATACCGATATGCAGACCGCGATAACAATCCACGGCGCAAATCCGCCTAAAAAATTATGAAAATCCAGAGTGTCGTCAATCACCTGCAGCAGTGCCGGAAGCTCTGCCTGCCGATAGTCCAAATATTTCGAAAACCATCCCATACCGATTCCAAAAAGCAAAATGCCTATCGTGATAAGGGCCTGCCTTTTGATGGAATCTGATTTTTGAGGCGCCCGTATTTTATCTAAAAAATCCATCTGCTCAACCTTTTGATTATATCACCCTTCAAATATCCTCAATCTTTTCACAATTTCCTCTGGTTCCGGCAACATTTCTTTCATATTTTCCGGCAAAGAATTACTTAGCTGATACGTTGCGACTCCAATCGGTGCATTCGTCTGTTTTAAGGCATATTCCACATATGTCTTGTCTTTACTCTTACAAATAATAATTCCAATAGACGAATTTTCATCCACCAGTTTTACCTGCTCATCTAATGCTGTCAAATATAATTGCATTTTTCCATAATAATTATATTATTGCTCCAGCTAATTTCTCGCACCAATGGTGCGAGTTTTTCGGAACCGCGATAACTCAAATAAAAATTCCGCATCCGCCAAAGGTTCGCCGCAGAATATCCTTTTGCCCCCGGAAATTCCTTCTGTAATTCTTTTGATAATATCTGCACAATAGACTTCCCCCATCCCTTTTCCTCCTGCTGTCTATATATTTCTTCTCCTATTTCCCAATAAAGGTTTATTGTTTCAGCGTTTATCATTTGCAATACTTTATACTGCTTTTTATGTATTAATTCCTTCACCTCATCTACTAAAGGTCTATATTCCATAATTTCAAAATTTTTCAAAGAATTTCCTCCAAATCTCGCACCAGTGGTGCAAGAAATTAATATCAAAAGATTATCTATAGTTTCAGGTATATATTTTTCAAACCAAAATTCAGCTACAAATAAACATCCCGTATTCCTTTGGTACTTTCAAAATTCCGTCCACCATGTTTTGCTCTAAAACTTTTTTAAGAACGTCCCTCTTTATATTTGTGACCTCCGTCATGCCAGTAAGGGAATATAGGTAATCCAACATATCATCTATGTCTGTGACCTCCAGCGAGTCAATGTATTCCATC
Source organism: bacterium (assembly GCA_023664305.1). GTDB lineage: Bacteria > Bacillota > Clostridia > Lachnospirales > Lachnospiraceae > Acetatifactor. The sequence goes on from JAMPFT010000001.1 coordinate 602,710, forward strand.
CTCTCTACGGACGAAAAATATTGAGCAAGTATTTGCTTCCCATTTTGAAGCGTAAAATTTTTATTCACTCTGCCTTCTACTCCATACGGCTTTAGTAAATCGGCGATAAAATGCATCATGCCATGCTCTCCATAAGTAGCGCAGTAAAATCTTCCGCTTTCTTTCAAAACCCTTTTGACCTCAGACAGCCCCTTCCCCAGATCAGGAACATGATACAACATCATATTGGCAATCACAATGTCAAAGCTGTCCGTTTCAAACGGGATTTCCTGAATATCGACAACCTGATATGTGACATTGGGATAATTCCCTATCTTACTGTGCGCGGTTTGAATCATTCCTTCCGAGAAATCTGACAACACAAGCTCTGCACATTTCGTTATCAGCTCAGACTTCCCCGTCCACATGTCACCCGTACCGCAACCGAGTTCCAATATCCTCATACCATTCGTTATCTGATAATTGGATACAATCCAGTTTCCGAATCCCTGCTTATTAACAGAGTATTTATCATGAATAGAAATTCTTGTATTCAGATTTGCCGGATTTTTGTATTGCTTTTGAACGATATTCTTATCATTGATTGCGCACATATGCTCCCCCTGAAAACTGGAATTTAATTCAGTCCCTCCTGGCCTTGTTTATAAAAATCCAACTCCAAGCCAATGATTTCGTTTATTGGAATAATAGTACGTTTTCTACTCTCAAGACTTTCTGCTTGTGCCCAGAGAAATGGATAAAAGGCTACCCCTTCATCAAGTTTAAGCTTTGAAACATCTGCCTGCCAATTTGTCCAACGATAATCAACGTAAAAGGTATCTGTGTTTCCGTGCAAACACCAGTATAAAAACTGGCTAAAACGTATCTCCATATCTTCAAATCTCAAGCAATCCGGAGCAAAATACCCGATATTTCCATTTTTTAAGCAGACAAACAGGCCTCCTAAAACATCCTCCGCAATCGCTAAATCATCATAGGGAAATAAAGCGTTTCTGGAAACAATATTTAGTTCTCCAGAGCCATATATTCTTATCCAGTTATCTATGGTTATGCCGCCTGTATTTTCAAGTAATATCCCCAAAATGCTTTCAGAATTAACCATATATTTTTCTTTCACACTTTGCCATACGGCACAATCACAAGGGAGAACCTGCACTTTCTTTGTTGAACTATTTATATCGGCCAATATTCTTTGAAGTTTGTCATTCAATTCTATTTTCCTCCTATAAATCCCGATTTATCTTAGCCAACCTCTGAAACCCCTTTGTTTTCAAGCCCTTTCAATTCCTCCCCTAATACGTCGGCAAAATTCTGAATTGGGCCGGCAAGTGATTCCGCATAATCGAGGGTTTGTTGATTATCCTTATACTCTAACGGAGCTTTGCGAACCTGCAGGGCAGTTTTAAGCACATCGGGAACCGGACACAAATTGTTTTCCAGAGCCCATTCAGCCGCTACGGTTTTCGCAATGATTTTTCCGGTGCGCAGGGTGTACAGGCACCGTGCAATATCCAACATCCAGCCGAACGAGTACAGGCTGCGTTCCGTCTTCTGTGCATATTTTCGGATGCTTTCATAATGATGTTTTATATCGGCATACAAATCGTTGAAATTCGGCGCTTTCAACCGACTGCGAATATCGCCGCCATATAGCAAAGTGCCGCTTTCCATCAGTTCTGCCATACAAAAACTGTCAAACCGATAGGTATCGGTAATTCTTTCGCCACCGGTTCCCCAATAGACCACCCGGTCGGAGGATCCCGATCGAAAAGCATCCAGCGTCAGCATTCCGCCCTCAAACGATCGATAATATAGATTGTCAGGTTCTGCTTTAAGCATTGTCTGGCGAAGCTTTACAAGCCTTTGTGCCTGTTCCTCAGATATCTGCCTGTCCGTTAAGACAAGAATATCAATATCGCTCCACCCCAGTCTGAAATCATCCAGCACCGAGGATCCATACAAATAAACTGACGGTTTACAGTCTGATAAAATGCCGCTGATTTCATGGGTCAGCTTGTTTATGGCCTTCTGACGCTCGCTCACAATACATTCCTCCTCATCGGCACGAGAAGTGCAGACTGGAATTTAATTTACAGTCAAATTCGCTTTCTTAAATACATTTTTTGCTCCCGAATAAAATTGCGTGACACAAACTTGACTTTGATGGAAATAGATTTGCTTATTTTTCAGTAATCCTTCCTCCACAAGTTCCACGATTATTTCCGCAATAATCTTCACACATTTTCTCTCCTGTGGTTCGCTAAATTGATAATCATATATCCAAACATCGTACATTTCCGTATTCCAGTCAGCAATTAAATCACTTGGTTGATTGTCCGCCGTGAAGCATATACAAAACATCGGTTGCTGCTGATCTATGAATCCCTCGATTCCGAACGAAGTGTATTCCGCTTTATAATTTGTAATAAGTTTCTTTATACTGTTATATGTATCTTCTTTCATCTTATTGAAATTTGGCTTTTTTGTGGTATATATCAATTCTTTGTAACCGTTCCGGCAAATACGCTCAATTTGTATTAATTTCCGATCATCATAGGCAAATTTGTGAATTTCTGTATGATTATTATCACGGCTGATTTGAATTTCAGTTAGAACATCTTTATCATATACAAATTCCTCTACAATATAACCATTGCATCCGGCATAGACCAAACATAATCTGGTATTGGAAAAACCATTATCAAATATCGATAATGCCGCCAAATAATCGCTCGATAACCTTAGTCTTTCCGTCCAATCATTATAGAAATATATTTCTGCTATTTCAAATTTCTCTAAAAACACACTATATTCTTCAATCATAATAAGTCTGTTTTTACTGTCATAGTGATATTTCATGCAATAGTCAGAAGAGACAGGCGCTTGCAATATTTTCCCATTTAGCTTATCTCCCATTCGTTCATAATAATATGGAGTCGGATTGACAATTCTTCCCTTAGTTATAACCGTATTAACAATAAGTGATGCTGCTCTGTCTATGATATTATCCAAATCCTGTTGATAATCAATAAACTTATTTTCAACTTCTTTCAGCTGCACCCAATATTTATCTATACCCATTCTATTACCCTTAAATTCTTCAAACCGAAAAATTCACGTTGTCAGAGTTTCCTTCCCTGCTTTCCGGATCCAGCCCGCCGCAGATTTTTTCCTTCCGCTCCTTCAGCCGCTCAACGATCATACGATCCAACTGCCCGTAAGACATCAGCAGCTCCTCCGCAGTCCGTCCGTCGGGACTTTTCTCCGCAAATTCCCAGCTGGGGCGAAACGCATAATGCTCGCGCAGATACGCCTCCACCTTCCGATCCGTCTCCTCGTCCGTACTCAACCGTCCCGCGAACAGATCCATGACCAGGAACCCTGCCGCTCCCGCCGCCTCCAGGCAGCACCGATCCCGCTCCAGAACCAGCTGAAAATACTCCGGCGACGCCAGCACCGCATGCTTGCCGGGCTGCACATAAAGCACCGGATGACTGCCCTCGTATTCCGTTACGCCCTCGATCCTGCTGTTTAAAAACTTTCCGTGAAAGCTGCTCTCCACGCCGACGATCCGCTCTTCCCCGTCCAGGTACACAAAAGCGTGCTCCAGATCGTAGAGATGCTGGATGTCATAATCGTAATAGAGGGCGTATTCGATGGCCGTCCCGCCCGGAGGCGCTTCGATCACCCGGCGGCAGGAGGGGCTTTTCGCTGCCGCTTTATAAATCGTATAACCGATCCCCTGCATGGGGAAGGGCTCCTTTTTGTCATACCGAAAATGCGGAACAAAGGTTTCCGCCAGCCTTTTGTCATTCATCTCTTCTGTCATACTTTTTTCTTCTGTCATGCGCCATCCTCCCGTCTGCTTTTCCGTCTTTTCATCTGCTGCCCGAAATTCCGTCATACTGCGGCAAAATCTCACTTCCCGCCACGCCGCCTGCCGCAGCGCATACAATAAATGCAAGGCAGGAAAAATAAGACACTTGCCAAACCAGCAAATGTCTTATTTTAATATTATGCTTTCATGCATTTACGTTCCTGAAGCATCTTCCTAATTCTTTCAGCTCCCTTTTTTGTATCTGCAATAATTTCATCGGGTGTCATCTGAATATGTCTTAAAGAATTATATTCCCGAATCTTTCTGATGTCATCAACATCAAATCTTTCACTTATTATTGGCTCACTCATTAACATCACCTTCTTCCAGTAAAACAGATGGCGGATAAATCAGCAAATCCTTATACCCTTCAAGAGTCGTAATTACTTTTACACCTTTCACTGTCTTTACATTAACAATATGCTTGAAATTCCATGAAATAATAACATCACATCCCGCAATAATTGCAGCGGCTATGTGTTGACAATCATCAAAACTTTTTTCCTTCAGTATACCAAAATCTATGAATTTTTCGGCAAGTCTGATAGTGCTGCTGTCCGTTTCCACCTCATTATATTCAATCTGATTCAGATAGTCCAAAAGAATATTCAGCTTTTCTTCATTACACCTGTCAATTTCTCTAAAAACAATATCGGATACATAAACTTCATAGATGCCTTTCTTAAATAATTCCCAAAGAACCAACGTATCCTGCATTTTTTCCGGAGCATCCTCCTGATACAGATAACTTACCACCGAAGTATCCAAATATACCTTCAGTTTTTCCATTCAGCGCCTCCACTCTGTTTATAAACCGCTCCGCTTAATTTTATTATACCGTTTTACCATAAGAAGTACAACAAAATTTTTGTGCTTAAGGCAGAATCGTTGTAGATTTGGTATAGTTTCCGTATAGCAATATAGTATGAAATCTTCTCCCACTTTATAGCCTCATCATCGACCTCTTATCCCGGATTTCGATCACATGATCAAAGGCCGTATAATCCGTAAAATACAGGGTGGCGGCTCCGGGAGTCTTCGCTTCGCTGTCCTCCTTGCCCTCGGTGAAATGATGCTCGCCAAAGCCCGGGCCGACAATCAGAGCGTCCCGGCCGTTTCCTATCTCCGCATAACCCTTCTTCAAAACGATGACCTCGCTGCCGGTCAGGGGCATCTCCACCGATTCGCCGGTCAGGAAATTAACCCCCGTAAAGGCCAGCTCGATCCGCCAGGGCGCGCCCTCTACGCCGGAGGTCTTCACCCGGATATCCACGCCGTTTTCCGCCTCCTTTACCCAGACGTCGATCTGCATATCCGGCCCCAGCTTTTTCTCCCGGGAAGCGTTATCCATCTTCCACCAGTCGCTGGTCTCCGGCTTCTTTGCAAAGGGCAGATAATACCAGCCCCGCATGATCTGGGAAAGATGATACTCCCCTTCGGAGAGCCGCTCCATCTTCTCGCTCTTAAAGGCCCGGTGCTCGCAAAAGCTCCCCGCCACCTTCATCTCCAGCTTGACCGTCCCGTTATGGAAATAAAAGAAATTGGACTTCCCGTTCATCACCGTATAAGTGTACCGGCCCCTCTGGGCTCTGGCAATCCCGGACTCCGGATAATAACGGCCAAAGTCCGGCCGCTTATAGCTGCCCCCTACCTCCAGCGTCATGTACTCCGGATGCAGCATAAACCAGATCAGGAAATCCGGAGAAGTAATCTGCCGCCTCTCGATGATCTCAAAGAGTGTGTTGCACATCTGCAAAAACTCCGGGATATCATACTTCAGCCCCATCTTCAGGTATTCCAGATAATAATCCTTAGGATACATCAGCCGATCCTTGTCAAAACGGGTGGAGTTCGCCGTGAAAACACTGTCGTCCGGCTCCCAATAGGTCAGCATCATCCGCAGATTGCGGACGGCATTCTGATCGTAAGTGTCATCCCCCGTGGCCTCCGAGAGCAGAATCATCGCGTCATTGTTGACCCGGTTGTAATTTCCCGCGGACTTCTCCGCAAACTCCCCGTCCCCGTTACAGTCAATCCCCTCGTTCAGATAAGTAAAGGCAGCCTCCTCCATCTCCTTACTGTCAAACAGCCTGCTGCATGCCATCAAAAGAGACGCGATCGCCCAGCGGTGATTCGGCGTGTGGAACCCGCCCTCCAAAAGCCCGTGAGCCCCCGCCCGGACAATACGCTCCACCTTCTCCAGAATCTGCCGTTCTCCCTCCGGCAGCTTCTCGTTGCCCGCCCGGCCCGCCAGATACTCGTAGACGGGAAGCAGCTTTTTGATACAGAAGGCCGTATCCGGAGCCGAAAAGAAATTACAGGTGATAAAATCAAACAGCCCGCTCTCATGCTGCACCCGCATCACATAGTCCAGCCCCAGCAAGATACTTTTCAATACCCTGCCGTCATGATAATAAACCGTGTCCTGATTGCAATAGGCCGCCGCCATACTTGCCACCCGGTAGATCGCAAATTTCGCCTGCACGATCCCCGCCGGATCCGCAAAACCCCCATACCTGGGACTGTCCGGATCCAAAATCTGGATCTCCAGCGATTTCACCACCCTATTCTCGGTATCCCGAATTATCCTCTGATAATGCTTCTCCATCTCCGCATCTACTCCTTCTGTTTTTCCTTTATTCCGCTGTACCCAGCGCGCCGCCTATCTGCGTCACTTACCGCACCCCGGCGCGCCGCCCTTGCTACAATCCAGCCGGCGGACGGCCTGCGTTCCCGCGAGGACTGTGCCGGACGACGGTGCTTAGCGAGGTCCTTTCGAGCTTAGCACCGCTACGTCCGGCCCCAAGCGCAAGCGTGTCCGAGTGGGAACGCAGGCCGCCCGCCAGCGTCACTCGCCGCATCCAACGCGCCTGCCCTTGCACACTTCCATCCCAGGCGCACCGCCCCCTGCTACAATCCAGCCGACGGACGGCCTGCGTTCCCGCGAGGACTGTGCCGGACGACGGTGCTTAGCGAGGTCCTTTCGAGCTTAGCACCCGCTGCGTCCGGCCCTCAAGCGCAAGCGTGTCCGAGCAGGAACACAGGCCGTCCTCCGGCGTCACTCGCACCCCTCCGGCGCGGCGCGTCCGACAGCGTCTCTTACCTCAACCCGGCGCGCCGCCCCCTGCCGCAATCCAGCCGACGGACGGCCTGCGTTCCCGCGAGGACTGTGCCGGACGACGGTGCTTAGCGAGGTCCTTTCGAGCTTAGCACCCGCTGCGTCCGGCCCTCAAGCGCAAGCGTGTCCGAGCGGGAACACAGGCCGCCCGCCGGCGTCACTCACATACCTCCGGCGCGCCAGCCCAGCCCCTCACCCGCAATCCAGCATCACCGTCTTAATCTCAAACCCCCGGAAATCAAGACTCACCCTTCCGTCCCGAATCTCCAGCTCCTCCTGCTTCTCCTCCAACAAATTACAGCTCCAAACCCGCTTCACCGCCTCCGGCAGCGAAAGAACCGTCCTCCCGGCGCACCCCTTCGACTCATAGAGCCGCAGCACCACACCCTTTTCCTCGTCAAAGGCCGGCTTACAGGTCTCCAGAACCGCGTGTCCGCCCTCCAAGCCGAAGAAAGAAACCTGCTCCTGCACAGCGTCTTCTTCATATAAGCCGGATTCTGATTTCTCGGTTTCCTGACCACAGCAGTCAGATTCATATTCTCCAGCTTCCTGTTCACAGCTGTCAGAAGAACACTCCCCTGCCTCCTGCCCACAACCTCTAAGACGGCCGCTCACAGCCTCCTGCTGCCCGCCTCCAGCCGTCTCCAAAACCTCCACATTACACTCATAAGCTTCCTCTGTGACACGACTCTGTACAAAAGGCCCGTTAAAAGGCAAAATCGAATAAGTAAACCGATGCTCTCCCCTGTCCGCCGTCCCGTCCGGAAGCAGCGGCGCCCGCAAAAGCGTCAGCGACAGTCTGCTGTCCTGAGCGGAAATTCCGTATTTGCAGTCGTTGATCAAGGCAAAGCCGTTCTCCCCGTCGGTCAGCGCCGCGTATTTGTGATGGCTGGTCTCGTACAGATCCCACTCGTACTGCCGGGACCTGTGGGTAGGCCGCCGGATATAGCCGAACTGAATCTCTTCCAGAACCTCTCTGGTAAATACCGCGGTGGGAAAATCCGCCTTCAAAACCCTGTGCCGCTCCTGCCAGTCCACCCACGTCTCAAAGTCGATCCGAGGGCTGTCCTTTCGAAACCGGATTTTCTGCTTTGCGGTAAAATAATCCTCCCGCCGCTCCACCGTCACGGTAAGTCCGCCGTCCGACAGACGCTCCGCCCGGAAGGTGCAGTCTTCCCGCAGCTCCTCCGGAGCCTGCTCATACATCCGCCCCAGTTCCCAGGCGTCATATCCGATATTGACATCCCGGTACAGCCGCCACTGATTCAAAGGGGCTTTTGCGTACTCGAAGCCGGTCCTCTGATCCCGCAGGCTTACGATCCGCCCCTTTTTGTCAATTTTGGCGCAATAATACGGATTCTCAAAGCTCAGTCCCTCTATCTCAAAATTTTCCGTTTCGGACGCTGCCGCCACATCCTCAAACTTCCCTGTTTCAGACATTACATCTGCGGGAATCTCTGCCGCCTTCGCAAAAGCTGTCGCATCCGCCAGATTTTTCTCTCCGGATGTTGCACTGGAAGAAACTGCTCCCTCCGGCACTACTGCTTTCGCAAGCTCTCCTGTCTCACACACCGCGCCCACTGAAACCGTTCCCGCAGGATTCCCGGCTCCAACCGTCCCAACAGTCCCTTCCCCCCGCAGCCGCAGATACCCGCAGGCCGGGAGCGTCAGCCCCTTTGCCCGCCTCTCCCAGCTTAGGGAATTAAACAGGGCCCTGCCGCCGGCAAGCCTGTTCAAAAGCTCCTCCGCCAACGCCCGGCTTTCCTCTTTCACCCGATTCAGCGCTTCCAGAGCCTCCTCGTTCACCCTCTGGATGGAGCTTCCCGGCAGGATGTCATGAAACTCCTGCAAAAGCAGCAGCTTCCAGAGCTCCTCCAGCTTCGCAAGCGTCTCCTTCTCGCCTTTTGTCCGCCCCGCAAGCCGCAGCAGCCCGGCAAGATACTCCGCCTCCCGCAGGGCGTATTCCGCCTTGCGCACGCCCCTCTTGATCCTTGCCTGCGCCGTATAGGTTCCCCTGTGCCAGGCAAGGTACAGCTCGCCGTAATAAACGTTTCGAATGCTCTCTCCGTCCAGCCTGTCGAAAAAGGCCGCAGGGTTTTCCATGGTGCATCTGGGCGCTCCCTCCAGGTCCCGGCAGCGACGCGTCGTCTCCACCATGATTTCCGTAGGACCCCCGCCCCCGTCTCCGTAGCCGAAGGGGAACAGGAAGGTATCGATCTCCTGACGCTGGTTCCGATCCTGCTCCCATCTCACCCGCAGCGCCCCCGGCGTGAAGATCTCGTTATTTTTCTTGTAAATATGGGACAGGGTTCTCGTCCCGTCGATCCCCTCCCACCAGAAGATATTATACGGGAACTGCTCGCACTCCGGGTCGGCGCGCAACAGCTTTTGCGTCGCAAAATAAGGGACATTACACCCCGCCATAATCTGGGGCAGCGCCCCCGAAAAGCCGAAGGTGTCCGGCAGCCAAGCCACCCGGCTGTCCACGCCGAACTCTTCCCGATACCAGCGCTTTCCCATCACAAACTGTCTGACCAGGCTCTCTCCTCCCGGCAGATTGGTATCGCTCTCCACATAGACCGCGCCCTCCGGCATGATCCGGCCCTCCCGGACCTTCTCCCGGACACGTTCATAAAGCTTCGGATAATATTCCTTCAGATATTCCAGCACCGTCGGCGAGCACAGCAAAAAGCGGTACTCCGGATACCGATCCGCCAGCGCCACCTGATTGGCATAGGTCCGCGCCGCCTTTCGTTTGGTCTCCTCCAGCGGCCAAAGCCACGCAAGATCGATATGGGACTGGCCGAATACGGTATATTCCGGCACGGTATCCCCATTTGTTTTCTCCAAAAGAGGCTTTAAAAGCGCCGCCCCTCTTCGGATGCTCTCCCTGCGTTTTTCACCGTCCGCCTCAAAATCCGCCTCAAAGGTAAACCGCTGCAGGGCCTCCGCGATCTTTGCTGCGCGCAGATCTGTGTCCGGCAGCGCCTTCCAGAGCTCATAGAGGGTATGATAATCCGCATAAGCATTAAAAATTTCTTCCTCCCATATCCCAAAATGACTGTCGCCCGTCACGCACTGACAGTCAGGGGGCTCCGGCACGGAGATCTGATCCCGGGTGTAAATTCCGCCGTTTTCGAGCCTCGGCCCGTGACCGGCATAGCACTCCGCGTAGATTTCAAAGGTTTCTCCGGGCACGGCGCACCCCGTCAGCTCCGTCATGGCGTGTTCTCTGTCGATGGATCCGGCCTCCCTGCCGTTGACAAACACCAGCATTTCCGGCCCTGCGCCCAGCCGGAGCATGAGCCGTCTTCCGGCGGCCTCCGCGGGCACGGTAACATGCGCCCGAAACCACCCATACTCCCACTTCCCGCCCCACCGGCTCCCTTTGGGAAAAGGCCTGAAAGGAAGCTCCGCCGCCTGGGACAGGGCAAGCTGTTCCCTGGTGGTAAATCCGGACAGTTCTATCTCCCCCACAGGCGTGTAGAAGAACCTTTCAAAAGCCTCGTCCCATATTTTCAACCGTTCATCCCACTGTCTCCCGATCTTCATATCCGCTCTCCCCCGGAATCGTTACGACCCCTGTCTCTTTTTCTCATTCTTTCGGCAGCGCATCTTCCGTTGCCCGTCCTACAGAACCCGTCTCACTACGATGCTTCCGCCGCGGTTGACAGACTCCCTTCGCCGCCCGTCCGCCCCCTCCTACATCATGCTCCTGTACTCGATCAAAAACAAAATCGCCAGCGCCTGCCCGTAGGGCATGGGTTTTAACTCGATTTCCTTATAGAAATCCTTCGTGACACGTCCCATGGGCGTGCCGTAGGAAACCTGATTCACCACGCCGTCGTCGTCTATGTAATTTAAGATCGGCTCCAGCGCCTTTTTCGCCGTCTCCAGAAACGATTTATCCACCAGCCCGTCCTTCACCGCCTTTAGGATCCCGTAGGCAAAGCCGCAGGTGGCGCTTGCCTCCACATAGGAATCCGCGTCGTCCACCAGCGTGTGCCACATGCCGTCGGACGCCTGATACTTTTTCAGGCTCTCAATCTGCGCCCGCAGGGAATTGACCAGAAGCCGCCTCACCGCCCCGCTGCAGCCGCCGACGGCCAAAAATTCCGGTATGGCCATGGTGATCCAGCAGTTTCCCCTGCCCCAGAACGCCCCGGCAAAATTGTGCTTTTCCGCAAAGGTCCAGCCGTGATACCACAGTCCGCTGACCCTGTCGCACAGATATTTATCGTGCAGCAGAAACTGATACTCCGCCTCCGCCTTCATCCTGTCGTCATTCAGGATCCGCCCCATGTTTGCCAAAAACAGCACCGTCATGTACAGCGTGTCGTCCCAGAGCTCCTGGTCGTTCTGCGAATCCGAGGTCTTATGCTGAAATCCGCCCTCCCTCGTTCTGGGAAAGGACCTCATGATCTCCTCCGCCGCCGCCACGCAGGGCGTCATATATTTTTCCTCCCCGGTGTACTCCGCCAGAAAGGACATGGCCAGATAGGGCGCCGCCGTATTCACGTTCAGCGCCGGGAAGCCGATCCCGATCTGCCGGTCGTAATAATTCCGCAGGATATTCAGACAGCTTTCCTTCTTTTCATAGGTAAAAAGCTTCCACAGTCCGAACAGCCCCACTCCCTGAGTCCACTCCCAGTAACGGTATCTGGAGATATCGTCCCCCGCAAGGTTATGATTCTCCATATTCTTTAAGAAGGTGTCGTCCGTCTCATATAAAATGCGGGTGAACGCCTCCGTCATCCTGTCGATTTTGTCAGAGATGCGCCGCGCCAGCTCCTTCTTTTCCCTGCACTTTTCCTCCAGCCCGTCGATCAGCTTTTTCAGCTCCTCCGGGGTCTTTACCGTATAATCGGGCTGCCACTCCTTCTCCTCCACGCTGTGAAAATACCGGGGGGACCAGTCCAGCCAGACGGACGTGATCCCGTAGCGGTTCGCCCCCGCCACATCCTTTTTCAGATTGTTCCCGATCATGACGATATAGGGCTTATCCGCGTCCGCGAGCCCCATTTTTTCCATGGCGGTATCGAACATGGAGCTCGCCGGCTTCTGCTCTCCTACCACCTCCGAGACGATCCATTCCTCAAAGCAGTACCCCAGACCGTTTTTCCGATAAACGTTCTGAAAGGATTCCCACTCCCCGTCCGCCACCAGGGCGATACGGTATCCTTCCTCCTTTAACTGCTTAAGAACCTCTCCCGCGCCGGGGATAAATTCCGCCTCGGTGACGATACCTCTCCCGTCAAAGACCTGGGTACTCTCGTCGATAATGGTGTCTCCGCTGTCCGTAAAAATGATCAGATTTTTCTTTCCCATCTGTCCCACCTCCATAGACGCCGCCGCGTCGGCATAAACGATTCAGATTAAGCTTATCAGACATCCGCTTCCATTTCCACGCATCTCTTGTTTTTTTACTCTGATATATCGCACTTTTTGCTTTTCTGGCGCGTCTTTTCTTTCTTCCTTGCACAATATTTACGAAATTGCATGTTTGATTTTGACTATTTTGTATGAGTTCCACGGGATTCTACGCAAACCCTGCGCGCCATGCCCTTCCTTCCGCCGCAGTCTGGACCGGAATGCTCCGGCTGTCCGACTCCCGGCCGGCGTTTGCCTTCCTCCCGCCGCAGCCCGGACCGGAATGCTCCGGCTGTTCGACTCCCGGCCGGCGTTTGCATTTCTCCCGCCGCAGCCCGAGCCGGAAAGACGAATCCCTGCCTTCGCGTCTGTCACTTCCCGCCCTCCCGCCGAAATCTGGAGGGCGACATCTGCAGGAACTTGTTGAAAGCCCTGTTGAACTGGGAAAAGCTCTTAAATCCGCTCTGCAGCGCTATCTCCGTGATGGGGATATCCGTGGAGAGAAGCAGGGTCTGGGCGTTTCGCACTCTGGTCATGGAGATGTAGTCCGTCAGCGTAAACCCGGTGACCCTCTTAAACTGATGGGACAGATAATAGCTGCTGACGTAAAACTCTTTGGCAAGCGAGGCCAGGGAGAGCTCCTCCGTATAGTGGCTGTGGATATAGGCGGTGATACTGTAGATCTTGTTCGTGATATTGTCAAATTCCATCTGATCCGCGTACACGTTTTTATCCCGGTACAGATAGATCAGGCTTAAAAACTCCGTAAATTTCTGATGGATGGCCAAATTGGTCAGCTCGTTGGGATTCTGGGAGAGATAGTAAATGTCGTTGAGTTTTTCGAATACCGCCTTTTTATAGCGTCCCTCAAAGCGGTAAATCGGGATTTCCCCGTCGAAGATACTGTAAAGATTCTTCATGCAGCTCTCCAGGCCGGGGGGCTGCGTGGGAATGGCAAAATTGATAATGAGCCGCTTGTTCGGCGCGCCCTCCGGATAGGCGGTCTTATGTAATAAGGAAGGGCGGATCGCCACGATGTCGCAGCAGCGCAGATCGTGCCAGGCCCCGTTGATCAGATGCCCCGCCTGCCTGTCCAGGAAAATACACATCTCATAAAACTGATGGAAATGCTGAAATTCCATGTTAATGGCGTAAGACCTCTCGTCCCAGTCAAAGAAATAGAAAAAAGGATTTTCCTGCTTGTTAATCTCAATCAGATAACGGTCCTCATAAACTACAGTGTTGTCGATCAGCATATCCTCGTCCTCTCTGCATCCGCAAATTCTGCCTGCTCCGGCGCGTCACACTTCCGGAGGCGCAGATATCACCGCCTGCTTTTTTGCCCGTTTTGCTTCCCGGCAGGTCTTTTGTATATCCGTATTGCACCGTTCAATTCCAAAAACAGGCAAAACGCACAAAATCAGCTCTCTCGATTTGGTACTGTTGTGCAAAATACAAATAAATTATAATTCAAAAAAGCAAAATTTGCAATATATATAGCAAAAAAGACAACAGATGCGTGGCGTACCCATGCCGATAATTGTTATACTGGCTGTAGAAACGGCTGACCCTGTCAGCTTTCCTAAAATAAAAAAGGAGGATGTTTTTATGAAAAAAAGACTTTTTGCCCTGCTTTTAGCGGGCACAATGGTCGTTTCTCTGGCAGCCTGCGGCGGCACGGACAATACGCCGGCCAACAGCATTCCGTCGGATTCCACGGAAAACGTGACTCCGTCCAGTACGCCGGAAGGGACGACTGCCCCCCCCGTTGAAGAGGCGGGACTCAGCGAGTCTCCCACCCTTACGGCTCTGGTGGAAGCGGGTTCCCTGCCCAAGCTGGAGGAACGTATCCCCGTGGAGAGCGATCTGTTCATCGAAACCACCGACGCCGCCGGAACCGCGCTGGAGATCGGTACCTACGGCGGCGTGATCAACCTTGGCGGCGCGGGCGGCAGCTGGGGCTTATCCAGGCCCGTTCTGGAAGGCATCATTCGTTTCAATGCGGACGGCTCCTACTATCCCAACGTCATCAAGAGCTATGAGTTTAACGACGACTATACCGTGTGGACCTTCCATCTCAGAGAAGGCATGAAGTGGTCCGACGGCGAGGATTTCAACGCCGACGATATCACCTTCTGGTACTATATGTGCCATCTGAATAACTACGATACCAAAAAGAGCTGGACGGCTCTGAAGGAAACCGTAAACGGCGAGGATGCGTACGCAACCCTGGAGAAGGTGGACGACTACACTGTAACCTGGACTTTCGTCAACCCCAAATTCCCCTCGGACTTTATCGAGAACGGCGACTTTAAGTGGTGCTGGGCTCCCGAGCATTATCTGCACGACATGATTCCGGAGACCGAGGAATTCCCTTATGTAGAAAATCCCTACTGGGAGGGAACCGGCTTAGGCGACGAGCAGGTTCTTCTGAACGCTCAGGCAAAGGGAATCGACGCGGCAACCGTCAAGGATCTGGGCAAGCAGGTTGCCTACTACTGGTGGAACGAGGACGGCATTCCCTGCTTAAACTCCTATGTATTGACCACAAAGGAAGGCAACAACTCCAGAGACGCTCAGCTCTGTATCCTGGAGCGCAACCCCTATTACTGGAAGGTGGACGCCCAGGGTCAGCAGCTTCCCTACTGTGAGGAGATTCACTTTAACACTACTTCTGAGGACGGCCAGGATCAGCTGATGTTCCGTTCCGGCGAACTGGATATCTTAGGCGTGGCGATGGAGGATATCGCTTCCCTGCTGGCTGACTTGGGAGATCAGGCTTATCTGCGTACCTTCGCCCACACCGACTGGGGCTCCTACCTGATGACCTTCAACTATACCTGCAAGGACAAGAATTACGCGGATCTGTTTGCAAATCCCAAGTTCCGTCAGGCCATCTCCATCTCCGTAGACCGCACCGAAGTTTCCGGCCTTCTCTCCGAGGGCTTCCTGGAGCCCGGACAGTGCGCTCCCCAGGAAGGGAACTTCGGCTACGACGAGGAGTGGATCAATAAGTGGACAGAGTACGATGTAGACGGCGCAAAGAAGCTCTTAGAGGAGTGCGGACTTGTCATGGGCAGCGACGGCTTCTATGATTTCGCGGACGGCTCCGACTTTGTCCTGACCGTTTACACCTATACCGATCTGGGCATGAGCGATACCGCTTATCCTGTTCTGGAGCAGTACTTCCAGAAGGCGGGCGTCAAGTGCGCGCTCAAGGATATGGACGTATCCGCCTTCGACCAGGAGATTGACAACAACGACTGGTACGCGATTCTCGGGCCTCACACCTCTATCGGCGGCGTTTCCATGAGATCCAGAGTGGCTCCTTTCGTTCCCATCGCGCAGGCTGCGGAATGGTACGGCGAGTACGGCACCTACTACGGAACAGGCGGCGCTCAGGGCGTTGAGCCGACCGGCGATATGGCGAAACTGGTCGAGATTTACGAAAAGTGGAATTCCACTCCCGATCCCGATGAGAGAGACCAGTACAACCTGGAGATTTACAACATCCATAAGGAAAACCTCTGGACGATCGCTTTCCTGAAGAGCGGCGGCGAATATAGCCTGGTCAACTCCAAGATCCACAACTATCCGGAGCTCTTGGTAAGCGACGATTTGTATCAGTATCAGAACATCGTTCACTACTGGACGCTGTTCAAGACCGAGTAAATATACTTTCGCGGCACTTTGCGTAGTTTAACAGCAATTTCCGGAGGCGGGGAACCCGGTTCCTCGCCTCCGGTTTTTTTCATTTATCCCCATGTCCGCTTCATAAGAGGGTGTGTAAACACCCCTCTTTGACATAAAACCAATAGTAGTACCTGACAATAGAAACCTCTAAAGTTTACTTTCATACTTACCATTCAATCGCAGGAAGGTTTACTTTCCTGCTTCGTTCAGAAAGGGAATTTCTCATGGAAGAAAATGCGAACAGACAAAAAAGCATGCAGGAAGACCTCCCGAAGAAAACCCTGTGGGAATCGGTGCGCGATTTTCTGAAAAAAGATCTCGTCCAATACATTATAAAACGGGTTCTGATGTTTTTTCCCACCCTGCTTTTAATCTCCATCCTGGTTTTCTTCGTGATCCAGCTTCCGCCCGGTGACTACGTTTCCGCCCACATTGCCGCTCTGGCGACAGAGGGCGAAATTGTAGACGGAGATTACGCAGCCCAGCTGCGCGCGGACTACGGACTGGATCTGCCCATTCACGAGCAGTATTTTAAATGGATCAAGGACATTATCTGGACTCCCACGGATTCCACCTACTACCGCTTATACGGCTCTCACCATAACTGGAAATATTCCTTCGCCTACGGGCGGGACGTCTGGGACGTGGTGGACGACCGGCTGGGCCTGACGATCCTGGTCACGGCGATCATTATGATCTTCCAGTACGCGGTATCCCTTCCCATCGCGATCTACGCCTCTACCCATCAGTACTCCGTGGGGGACTATATTTCCTCAATCATCGGTTTCCTGGGGGCGGCAATCCCCAACTTTATTCTGGCGATCGTGCTGATGTACCTGTCCTATAAGTGGACGGGGAATGCAAACGTGGGCCTGTTCACTCAGGAGATGCTGCAAAACGGCGTTCATTTATACAACTTCGGCGACTTTTTAAAGAGAATGATTATCCCCATCATCGTCATCGGCACCAGCGGCACCTGCGGCATCATCCGTTCCGTCCGAGCCCAGATGCTGGATGAGGTGGGCCGTCAGTACACCCTGACCGCAAGGGCAAAGGGCGTTCCGGAGCGCACCATCGTCATGAAATACTGCTTCCGGGCAGCCATCAACCCTACCGTCTCCGGTCTGGGCGGCGTTCTCTCCAGCCTGTTCTCCGGTTCCACGGTAACCGCCATGGTGCTGAACATGCAGATCCAGGGTCCCGTCCTTCTGAAGGCCCTCCAGGTTCAGGATATGTACCTTGCAGGAGCAATCGTTATGGTTCAGGCCGTTCTGGTTGTAATCGGCGTCCTCTTCTCCGATATCGCGCTGGCGTTCCTGGATCCCAGAATCCGTTATTCGGGAGGTGGCAGATAATGTTTAAGAAAAAAAAGAAAACAAACGAAGATTATTATCTTGCTTCCCAATGGACTCTGATGGGAAGGAAACTGAAAAAGCATAAGCTGGCGAAGATTTCCATCGCCATCCTGCTGGTCTTATACCTCGGCGCGCTTTTTGCGGACTTCCTTGCGCCCTATTCCCTGGAGGAGTTTGACTCCCTGTATAAGGACAGCTCCCCCACCAAGATCCACTGTATGTACGAGGGAGAGTTTGTAGGGCCCTTCGTCTACAAGCAGGAAAAAACCATCAACAAGACGGACTTCTCCATCACCATCACGGAAGACACCTCCGAATATTACAGGCTGAAATTCTTCGTACACGGCTCGGAGTATAAGATTCTGGGACTGATTCCCTGCGATCTCCACCTCTTCGGCTTAAGCGAGGGAAGCAACGGCGGAACCGGTGCGAAAATCATGCTCTTCGGCACGGATACCCTGGGACGGGATATCTTCTCCCGCGTCCTTTTGGGCAGCCGGATCTCCCTGACGATCCCCTTTGCCAGCGCCGTGATCAGCTTCTTTTTGGGCGTTTCCATCGGTTCGATCTCCGGCTATTTCGGCGGAGCCGTGGATATCGCGATCCAGCGTGTCATCGAGGTCATCGGGGCCGTTCCCCAGATTCCGCTTTGGATGGCTCTCTCCGCGGCGATTCCTCCGGGAATCTCCACCGTAAAGATGTATCTCTACATAACGATCATCCTCTCCTTCATCAACTGGACCGGCATGGCCCGGGTGGTACGGGGCAAGTTCCTGTCCCTGAAGAACGAGGACTACGTTATGGCGGCAAGGCTTTCCGGCGTTTCCACCTGGAAAATTATCTGGAAGCATCTGGTTCCGGGCTTTATGAGTTATCTGATCGTTTCGATCACGCTCGGCATTCCGGGCTCCATCGTGGGCGAGACCTCCATGTCCTACCTGGGACTGGGCATCAAATCCCCCGCCACCAGCTGGGGCGTGCTGCTGCAGGAGGCCAGCTCCGTCACCGACGTTGCCAGCCATCCTCATAAGCTGATCCCAATTCTTTTTGTGACGATCACTGTCCTTGCCTTTAACTTCCTGGGCGACGGAATCCGTGACGCTGCAGACCCGTACAAGTAGAAGCGCTTCCTGATATGGAACCAACGCCCGTCAAAACGGGCAAGGAGTGAACGGTTGAAGAGATTCAACCTCCTTGATAGAAATGTGCGCCGCAGTGCGCACAGATGGGAGTAAACATGAACAATGATAATATTCTTGAAGTCAAAGACCTCCATGTTGACATTCATATGACGGAGGGACTTCTGACAGCGGTCCGGGGCGTGAACTTTGAGATGAAAAAGGGCGAGACGCTGGGTCTGGTGGGAGAATCAGGCTGCGGCAAATCCCTGACCTGTAAGGCAATTTTAGGAATCAACGACAAAAAATGCGTACCCGGCGGCCAGATCCTGTTTGACTCGGAGGGCTTAGGGCAGATCGACCTTCTTTCCCTGGACCAGAAAGGCCAGGAAATCCGCTCTATCCGCGGCAAGGAAATTTCCATGATCTTCCAGGAGCCCATGGTCGCCTTTTCTCCGATGTATACCATCGGCAACCAGATCAACGAGGCCACCCGGCTTCATATCACAAAGGATAAAAAGAAATCAAAAGAAATCTCCATGGAGGTCATGCGCAAGGTCGGCATCGCCAACGTGGAAAAACGTTACAACCAGTATCCCCACGAGTTTTCCGGCGGTATGCTGCAGCGCGCCCTGATCGCTATGGCGCTGGTCTGCAATCCCAAGATGCTGATCGCCGACGAGCCCACCACGGCTCTGGACGTTACGATTCAGGCGCAGATTCTGGAGCTGATGAAGGAGCTGCAGAAGGATTTCAACATGGCCATCCTTTTCATCACCCATGACTTGGGTGTCGTCGCAAAAATGTGCGACAGGGTTGCGGTCATGTACCTCGGCAAGATCGTGGAGAGCGCAGACGCGTCGGAAATCTATGCAAACCCGCAGCACCCCTACACAAGGGGCCTGATCGGCTCTGTTCATAAGATCGGCTCCAAGAAAGAGGACAGACTCTTCTCCATCGAGGGAACCGTTCCTCTCGCCATGAATCTGCCAAAAGCCTGCGGGTTCTACGACCGCTGCGACGTCCGCACCGAGGGGCTTTGCGACAGGGCGGAGCCGGATCTGGTCGAAATCGCTCCGGGACACAAGGTTGCCTGCTTCAACTGTCCTCATGAGGCCTGCAAAGCGGAAAGGGCGAGAGTTGAGGCGCTTCTGAAGAAAGGGGGGACCGAAAACGCATGAACAAAGACAATATCATGGAAGTCAAAGGACTGCATAAACGTTTTACGTCCAAGGGCGTCACGGTAAAGGCTGTAACCGACGTCAGCTTTGACGTAAAGCCGGGGGAAACCATCGGTATCGTAGGCGAATCCGGCTGCGGCAAGACGACGCTGGGACGCTGTATCGTCCGCGCCTATAACGCTTCCGAGGGCGAGGTCTTCTACCGCACGAAGAGCGGCGAGGAAGTGGACTTCTTAAAGGTTGACAAGAAAAAGATGAAGGAAATCCGCAAGGAAATCCAGATGATCTTCCAGGATCCCTACTCTTCTCTCGACCCGAGAATGACCGTCCTTGATATCATCAAAGAGCCCTTAAAGGCAAATTATCCCAAGATGCCCAAGGCGGAGATGGATCAGCGCGCAAAGGCGATCGCAGAGAAGGTAGGCTTAAATCCCATGTACCTGATGCGTTATCCTCACGCTTTTTCCGGCGGACAGCGCCAGCGTATCGGCATTGCGAGAGCGCTGGTGATCGAGCCCCAGATCATCGTCTGCGACGAGGCCGTTTCGGCCCTTGACGTATCGATCCAGGCTCAGGTCATCAATCTGCTGCGGGATCTACAGAAGGAGCTGAAGCTGACCTATCTGTTTATCAGCCATGACCTTTCCGTGGTGGAGCACATCTCCGACAAGGTAGGCGTTATGTATCTGGGCAGAATGGTAGAATTTGCTCCGGCGGAGGAGCTGTTTGAAAAGCCCATGCATCCCTATACGGAGGCTTTGCTTTCCGCGGTGCCTGTCGCGGATCCCACGATTCAGATGGATCGTATCCCTCTGAAGGGCGAAATCCCGAACCCGGCCAACCCGCCAAGCGGCTGCTATTTCCACGAAAGATGTCATTACTGCATCGACAAGTGTAAGACGGAATCGCCGGCTCTTGCCCAAATGCCCGACGGAAGGCTCTGCGCGTGCCACAGGGCAAAGGAGTTGAATCTGCGCGGCTTTAGCTATGGCGAGAACGCGAAGAAACAGTAGAGGGTCCGCCTGAAGGGATGTTCCGACAAAGGTGACGTCTGCGAGGTTCGTAGCATAAGTTTTCGCGCTTCCCTATTGACAGGCGCATACTTCGGGATTATACTTTAGTCATATTTCGTTCCCTGTGAGGGAGTAGTTGGCAGCTTCGGCTGCGGTAATATCAACATCCTGACGGCTTCGTCTGGTATTACCGAAGCAATTTCCGATCCTGCGGGTCATGAGCCAAACGCGTGCTTGCACGAACCGTTGGCGAAGCCGTGTGGCGATCGATTGCGATAATGAGACTCACGGACATTTTATGCGGTACGCATAATCTGTCCGTGAGTTTTTTTCCGGCCGCTTCTGACTGACTTTTTTACAGTCCGTTAAAACGGACAGCAAAACAGCCGGGCGTAAACCCGGCTGCAACGAAATTTTCCAGTCAAATACCCGCCGCAAAGCAAAGTGCATCTGTGTGTACGGGCATCAAGCTTGAAGCGGGAATGAAACATATGAGGAGAAATAATTATGAGTCTCTTTACCCTGTTTGTCACTGCCGTCGGCCTGTCCATGGACGCCTTTGCCGTCTCCGTCTGCAAGGGGCTTGCCATGAAAAAGCTTTCCCTGAAAAACACACTTATCATCGGTCTCTGGTTCGGGGGCTTTCAGGCGCTGATGCCGACGATCGGTTATCTGCTGGGAGCCCGTTTTCAGGACGCCGTTGCCGCCATCGACCACTGGATCGCCTTCCTGCTGCTTGCGCTGATCGGCGCAAATATGCTCAAGGAAGCCTTTTCCCGGGAGGAAGAGCCTGCAGACAGCTCCGTATCCTTCAAGGTCATGCTGCCTCTGGCCGTAGCCACCAGCATTGACGCTTTGGCCGTAGGCATCACCTATGCCTTTCTGCAGGTCCGCATCGTCCCCGCAGTGACCCTGATCGGCGCAATCACCTTTGCCCTTTCCGCCGCGGGAGTAAAGATCGGCCATGTTTTCGGCCTGAAATACAAGGCCCGGGCGGAAATTGCAGGAGGCGTCATCCTGATCCTCATGGGGCTTAAAATTCTGCTGGAGCATTTGGGCGTTCCTTTTCTCAACCGGTTTTAAAAGCCGGACATCCTTTCGTCATACATGCACAGAAAATGCGGACCACGTCGAGTCCGCACTTTCTGCTATCTGTTGTACCAAAAATTAAGCCTTTCGCGAATCCGATTCGTGTCGGATTCAAAACCGCAGCTGCTCCTGAAAATTCTTCTCCGCTTTTATTCCTCAAGCCTCCTCAGCTCCGTGTAGGCCAACAGCAGCGGCCCCACGCCCTTGGCGTCGTTTTCCACCACCGGCTCGGACATATAATATTCAAAGCTTCCGTCCCGGCGGAGATTGTCCGCGGGTCCCAGCCCCGCCACCAGACAGATTCCACCCAGATTCAAGCCCTCGTCGGTCTCCTTGAGATATCTGTCGCAGATACCCCGGAAAGCCTTCAATCCGTACTCCCTGTAGCTTTCCGGCAGAAAGCCCAGCCGCACGCCCTTCAGCAGAGAATAAGCCATGATCGCGCTGCCGCTGGTCTCCGGGTAATTGGGCTCTTTTCCCTTAAGCGCCGGAAGCTGATACCACATGCCGCTTTCATCCTGAAACTTCAGCATATCATCCATCAGGCGTACAAATACCTCTTTCAGATTCTCATATTCCTCCCGGTACTCCTCCCCCGGCTCGCACTTTGACAGCGTATCCAGAAGCGCCATGGAATACCATCCCAGCGCCCTGAGCCAGAAATTTTTGGAAAGTCCGGTCTCGGGATCGCACCAGAACACCTCCTTCGAAGCGTCGTAGCCGTGATAATACAACCCCGTCTTTTCGTCCCGCATATACTTTACCACATTGGCAAACTGCGCGAAGATGTCCCCGTAATTTTTCTTTCCGTTAAACTTTGTCTCATACTCCATGTAAAAGGGCTGTCCCATATACATGCCGTCCAGCCAGACCTGATTCGGGTAAATCTTTTTATGCCAGAAATTCCCCTCCGCCGTTCTGGGCTGGTTCTGCACCTGACTGTAGATCAGGTCGATGGCCTTGCGGTATTTCTCTTTCCCGTTGATCTCATACAGGGCAAACAAAGTCTTGCCCGCGTTCACATTGTCGATATTATACTCCTCCACGGAATAGCCGTTGATACTTCCGTCCTCTCTGACGCGATGATCGATAAAGGCGTCCGCAAACTCGTAATATTTTTTCTCCCCTGTAGCCCGGTAAGTCTCCAGCAAAGCCAGAATCATACAGCCGTCGATGTAATTCCAGCCCCCCGCTTTCCCCGCTCTTGCCTTCTCGATATTCCACACGGGAATATCCAGCGTGCTTTTTTCAATCAATTCGTCGATATACCTCTCAAAAACCGGCAGCTGCATAAAAATCCCTCCGTTTCCGAATCCGCCGGATAACCCGGCTCCACTGTAAACGCTTACAGTTAAATTTTACCTGTTTCCCTGTATTTCGTCAACGGAATTTTGCGGTCTGCGGCGGCAAGGCTTTAACTCTTCCCTCAACTCTCCAGCTTATCAAAATTAAGTGAAGCGATCACCATAAACATCACCGTAAACAACAGCAAAACCACATCCATCATCAAATAGGCCGCCGTCAGTCCGCCGTTTATCATCCCCAGCGCGGCGCCCAACGCGGCGATCATAATCGCAAATCCCTGTGCCAGCATCTGAAAAAGCTGTCTGCCCACAGTCCCAAAGATATTGCCTGCCACGATCTCCGCCACCGCCAGCGCGTACAGCTTATTGGCGGAAAGAATTGCATAGCCCAGGACCGTGAAAAGCGCCAGCGCCGGAGACATTCCCATCACAACGGCTCCCGGAAGCGTGATGAGCACGCCGTTGATCAGCCCCTGGATCACTTGGATCGCCGTCGCGCATATTAGCTTTGCAAAAGCGGAATCCGGGATCAGATAAGTATAGGGAGAGGCCAGCTCTTTCGCCCACTTCCCGGTCAACGCGGTAAAAATAAAGATCAGGTACGCCGACGCCGCCGGTATCACAAAGGGCGTAAGAGACCCAAAGCCACCCTCTCGCACATAGAGCCACGCAATGCCTGCGCCCGCCGCCAGCGCAAAAAGCGTAGAGGAATCAAAGATAAAGAATCTGTTTTTCTTGTATTCCAAAAGCTGTCTGTAAAAGACAGCCGCCGCTCCCTTGCCTTTCCACCGCACGCTGGCCTTACCGATTTTCCGTTTTTTCCCCAGTCTCTTTTCGGTATTGCCCTGTCTGCGGCTTGCCAGCACTTCCTCATAATCCTCCGCGTATTTCATGGCGTCCTCATAAAAGGCCCCGGTGCATTTCATGCGGCACGCCGCCACAGGCACTACAATCACAAGGCACAGATAAAGCGCCGATCCCACCAGATTCACCGGCGTCGCCCCGACAAACAAAAGGTGCAGCACCGCGATATACCAGCCGATGACAGGCACGAGCTGTACCGCGTCGCTGTGCAGAAAGTGCGCCACCGTCCCAAAGCTTAAGCCCTCCTTCAGATAAAATCCGAAGGCGATCACCGCCAGAAGCCCCACCAGACCGTAAGCCCCCGCAATCAGCCAGCCGCGCTGCCTCTCCTTCATCTTTTCCGACCCGTACACAAGGGTCATGATGCCTCCCTCCAGCACATTCTCGACCAGAACGGAAAACAGGAAATAAACCAGCATCTTCCAGCCGGGCACGTCAAAGATGATCCGCCCGCAGCAAACGGCAAAGAGATTCATCAATATCTGAGCGGGCTGCATTTTGAGATAGGCGTAAATCAGGACGCGCTTCGGACTCACCGGCGCAGGCAGTAAAAAGTGAACGTCGCTGTTTCTGTAGACCAGACCCCTTCGTTTCGCGTATGCGATCAGATTCCCCGGAACCAGCCAAAACGAAAGAACCGTGAGCACACCGGCCATTCCCTCCGGCGTATTCAGCGCATACTGCTCCACCCACAATCTCAGGCTGAAAGGCAGCGCCAGCATATAAAACAAAATGATCACAATGTAAAAATAGGTGACCGGCTTATGGAGGGCCTTTTTGATCCGGTTGATCAGCGTTCTCCGATAAAGATATCCTATCGCTCCCATAAGCTACCTCCCGTCTTTCTCCGACTCCCCGGCATTCTCCGGCCCCGCAGTCTTACCCTGTTCCTGTCCTGCCTCTCCCGGCCCTGCAGTCTTACCTTGTTCCTGCCCTGCCTCCTCCGGCTTCACAGTCTTACCCTGTTCCTGTCCGGTCGCCTCAAAGAACAGCTTCTCCAGATCCTCGTCCGCCAGATCCTCTCTGGCATAGATTCCCAGAATACGCCCCTTATCCATGACGAAGGTCACATCCCAGAGATCCTTCACCATCTCCAGCATGTGCGTGCTGATCAGAACCGTGCATCCCCTGTCCCGAAGCTCCAAAATGATCTCCTTCAGTTCCTTGATCGCGGCGGGATCCAGCCCCACCATGGGCTCGTCCAGCAAAATCACGTCCGGTCCGGTGATCAGGGCGCAGCAGATGCTGACCTTCTGCATCATCCCTTTTGAGAGCTCGCTGCCCAGCTTATCCTGCTTATCGGTCAGTTCAAAGCGGTCAAAAAGCTCTCTGATCTCCTCCTCCGTCACGCAGACGCCGTATGCTCTGGTGATAAACTCAATGTGCTCCCGCACCGTCAGCGTCTCATACATATAAGGCAGCTCCGGCACATAGGCAAAATGCCTCTTGGCCTCCACGGTTTTAGCGTCCAGTCCCTGAATGCGGACGGCGCCCTGATACCGCAGAAGCCCCGCGATACTCTTGATCACCGTAGACTTTCCGGCTCCGTTAGGTCCCAACAGGATTCCAACCTTCCCGTCCGGCACCGTAAATCCCACGCCGTCAGCCGCCAGCGTCTTACCGTATTTCTTTGTCAGGCCGATTACCTCCAACATATTTTGTCTCTCCTCTCCCCTCGCGGCAGTCGCCAAATGCTCCTGCAAGCATGGCACTTGGCTCATTACCCGCGGCAGTCAACGCAAATCCTTTCCGGCTTCAGATCGCCGATATCCACCCCATCCCCATGGCCGCCGCGATCAGCCAGACAGCCAGAAGATGCACCGGATAGAAGGCATAAAAGAAATATTTCAGCTTCCATCCCCTCTCCCCGTTATAAAAAGCGACGGGAAGCAGCGCAAAAAACGCCGCAAGCTCGCTGGTATTCGCCTCTATCAGGCAGAGCAGATTCAGGGCAATGCAGCCTGCCAGCATGGATTTTACCTTATTCTTCCGGAACAGATACATGGCCGCTATCGTAAACACTCCCATGCCGCCGTAGTCCGTGCGCAGAAGCTCCGCCGCCGCCATGAGCAGCATGAGCGCCGTCAGACAGGCACACATTCTCCAGGCTTTGTCCCCGCCCTTTTTCCTGCGGCAGATCAGATAAAAGACCAAAACGGCAGTTAGAGACGCCCCCCAGACGATCAAAAAAGAGCTTCTGTCCGGCTCGAAAAACCAGTACAACACCAGGAACCACCCGCAAAGCGCGCAGGCCAGGGACGTCAGCAGGATTCCCGCCGCCGTCAGCAGAATCCGCACACCCTTTCCCGGATTCCACTTTGCAATAAAATCAAAGGCCGCCAGCGCCAGAATCCCCAAAAACAGGGTAAAATACACGTTCTGATATCCACCCTCCAGAACACACCCGGAGAACGCAAGATCAAAGGGAATCTCCGAGATCAGGGCAAACAGCCCCAGCCGGAAAATATACTTTTTCAGATTCCGTGTCTTCTGAAAACCCTCCACCAGCAGAAAGCAAAAGATGGGAAAGCCCAGACGCCCGACTGTGCGCATGGCCTGCATTCCATAGTACAGCCCTGCGTTCTGCAGCAGCCAGCGCAGCACCTGATTTCCGTCGTTCGGCAGAGAATACATTCCCCTGACGATCAGCATTCTCATCAGAACCGCCGCCGCTATGTGGTCGATCAGCATCGCCGCCACAGCGATAATCTTTACGGTACTGCCCGACAGCCCTCCCTTTTTTTGTGCCGACGTCTGATACGGCAATGTACCCGACTGCATACCATCCATTTCCCTTATCCTCCTTATGAATCTCTCTTCTTAATACCATAACCCTTTTTGCCGCATTTTTCAATCTGTTTTCTACGCACGATAGGATTCAAATCGTGCGCTCAAAAAAACTTCCCCTGCCATCTGCCGCAAAGGGCAGAACAGGGGAAGAAAATACCCTCTTTATCTCAACGAAAACCGTCTGCCCCGCAGCGCGAAGCTCTCAGCCCACCTTGTAACCGTTCCCCCAGACTACCTTTAAGTATCTGGGCTCCTTGGGATTACTCTCGATCTTTTCCCTGATATGGCGGATGTGTACCGCGATGGTATTATCCGCTCCGATGGCCTGCATATTCCAGATCGTCTCATAGATCTGGCTGTTGGAAAACACCTTCCCCCTCTGCTGTACCAGAAGGCGCAGGATTTTATATTCGATGGGAGTCAAACGCACAGGCCGCCCGTCTACGGTGACCGTCCTCTGGATATCGTTGATCACCAGACCGTCCACCCTGTAGATCCGATCGATATTCACGCACAGGTTGATCAGCTGGGTATACCTGCGTATCTGCGACTTGACCCTCGCCAAAAGCTCCAGCGGGTTGCAGTCTGCTACCACATAATCGTCCGCTCCCGCCTCCAGCGCCATGATCTTTGCCGTCTCCGCCGACTGTCTTGACACCACGATCAGCGGGATGCTGCTGGCCTTGCGCAGGGCGGCAATCATCTCGATTCCCCTGTCCCAGCCCTTGTCCTTCAACTCCACGTCCACCAGCATCAAATGAATCTCTTTATCCTCCAGCAGCTCCTTTAGCTGCGTTTCATCCGCCGCCACCAGCATCTTAAGTCCCTCCCCCGCAAAGAGAGGCTCCATTTTTTCCGCAATTCCCGTCTGATTGTTATACACCAGAATTTTTCTCATGTCCATACCCCCTGCCCGCTTCATAAGAGGGTGTGTAAACACCCCTCTTTGGCATCAATTCAATATTTGGAAGTTTACTTCCAAACTTGTAAACCTCCTTGCCCGCCGTCGGGCATTTCCTTCAACTTTCGGAAGCTCGCTTCCCATTTATCCGCCGAAACAGTATCCGATCCCTGTTCGCACTTTTCCGCTTATCCGCAGTCTCTGCCAAAAGACACCGTCACCTGAAATACAGTTCCAGGTTCAGTTCCGTCAGCACCCTCTCTATGATTTCGGGTTCAAATCCACTGAAATCCATGGAAAGCTCCCTCCCTTCCACCACGATCACCGCATGGGTCGATTCGATTACGCCGTTTTCATCCACCGTATCAAACACGATATAATTTAATCCCTGGGCGTTCGTCAGATTTCTCTCGTTGGCATTCTCCCCGCCGTATACGGTCGAGGTGGAAAATCCCGTCACGCCTCTGTAATCCGACTGCCGCAGGCAAAAGGACCTGCCTTCTTCGGCCGCATGGAGGAAAACCGTCATATCATCCTCCATCACCCACACATGCGCATTCTGGCATTCCGCTTCAACGGTCTTAAGGTCGGGGATTTGGGACGCCAGGGACGAGCTTTCCAGAAAATCGCTCAGGCTCTCGTACTCCCACTCCCGGATCTCGATCTCTTCCGCGCAGCCGTCCTCCAGCGGCATAATTCCCGCGTCCTCCGCCTCCGCGCCGTAAGGGACGGCGTCCTCCTCCGGCAGCACCGTTCCCGTCCCCGTGGTTTCCGCGCCGCCCTCCGGTATGCCTCGCTGCGCCTTAAGCCCGGCATCGTCCGAGCCGCTGACCACATACCCGTTGTCCCGCATTTCGATTACCGCGCTGACATAATTCTTTGCCGCAACCGTACCGG
Organism: bacterium; assembly: GCA_023664305.1. Lineage (GTDB taxonomy): Bacteria > Bacillota > Clostridia > Lachnospirales > Lachnospiraceae > Acetatifactor. The sequence continues at coordinate 631,280 of JAMPFT010000001.1, forward strand.
CTCCCAGCAGGAAAAACACAGCCGCCGCGGTACAGCCCTTTGTCACCAGCCTGCGCTTCTGCCGCGCCAGCATCCTGCGGTGCTTCAGTTCGTCCTGTACCGTTTGAACATCCATATGAAATTCAGGCAGTTCCTCATCTACCGCTTTGCGGTACTCCTCCTGAAAATGCTTCAAAGTCATATTCCTCCTTCAGTGACTTCCGCAGCAGCTCTCTGCCCCGCGTCAGCTGGGAAGTGACCGTTGACTCCCCCCGCCCCGTAATTTCCGCGATCGCCTTCACCGGCAGCTGCTGATAATAAAACAAATGGATGACCTCCCGGTACTTCGCGGGAAGGGAAAACACCGCCGTCAGAAGCTTCTGCCGCTTTTCCCGCTCCAGAGAATACTCCTCCGGCCCGGGAACCGCATACTGCGGATTCTCAGAAAACAACGTCTCCGCCGTCTCCTCCCAATCCCCGCCGCTTCGGTGTCTCGTCCAGGCGCTGCGCCAGATTTTGTGGCAGCCGTTGACGGCAACCTTAAAAAGCCACGCTTTTTCATGCTCTTCGCTCTCAAAAGGCTCCTCCCTCTTCAGGTACTGATAAAACACATCCTGCACCACATCCTCCGCGTCCTGTGTATTCTGCAGGCGGATCAGACAGAGCTTAAAGAGCATGCCGCCGTATTTATCCATCTTCAATTGTAAATCCTGATTCTTATCCGGATTCGCCATACCGCTTCGTCAAAACCTTTTCTATTTATTAATACGCCATACCCTGCCGTTTTACTGCAAAAATTATAAAATATCTTTGTATCAAAGTTGCAACAAACCTGCCAAATTTTTGAAAACCCTGAAAAAAGCGTGAAAAAGAGCTGTGTGCGGTCTGTTCCCGACATCACAGCTCTACTTTATAAGACGTATTTTCCGAGCCGGAGGTTTCCCGTTTCGGAGAATTATTTTTTCTTTTTGAGATTCTTTCTGTTCTCCCTGCGTTTCTCCCTCTCCCTCTGTCTTTCCTGCTCGGCCTTAAGCCGCTGTTCCTCCGCAAGCTTTGCGTTCTCCTCGTTGCGCATGTTCATCTCTTCCACCTCGAACATGTCCTCCTTGCGCAGACGCCTGAACCGCTGTACCCCGGCCACCAGGATCAGCACGCTGTTCTTCGTGGTGTCAAAGGCCCCTTCCTGATACATGGAATAGAGCAAAAGCCCCAGCGGCACCGCCACGATCATGCCCACGACGCCGCCCGTCTTATATCCCGCAAAGAGAAGAAACAGCGTGGGCAGGGGGGCCACTCCCATGGAATCACCCACGATTTTCGGCTGGATCAGCTGTCTTGCCAGCTGCCCGCCTCCCCAGATGATGAGAAGCCCGATAGCCGTTTTGTATTCCGCGGTAAAAATCCGAATGACCGCCCAGGGAATCAGCACCGTGCCCGTTCCGAAAAAGGGCAGGAAATCCAAAAACGCGATTCCCAACGCAATCAGGGCGTAATAATTTACCTGCAGGACGCCCAGACCGATCACCAGCAGCAGATACATCCACACCTCGATCTTAATCTGTGCCTTAAAATACCCGCCTACGGACGTCATGAGGCTATGGCGCATCAGCCGGTAGCGCAGCTGCAGCGACGCCGGCGTATGCCTGCGGAACCACTCGTTGATCTGCCCTCTCTCCGCCACAAAAAAGTAAGCGGACAAAAGCGCCATGATCACGCCGATAAAAATGTTGGGCAGCTGCTTTGCCAGATTGCCCGCCGCCTCAATGGTGGGCGTCCCGATCCGTCCGAAGAAATCTCCCAGATAAGTGCCGATCTGCTCCGCAAAATCGTTGAATTTCAGACTAACCTCCTCGGGCAGCTTATCCAGCAGCACGCTGAGGGATTTCCCGATGCTGCTCAAATCCTCCGCCATTCCGGCCCACATATCCGGCAACGCGCCCACCAGACCCACAATCTGGTCCACAAGCATCGATCCCACTGCGTAGAGCAGCAAAACCACCAGCCCGATGACCACAATGATCACAAAGGCGCTTCCCACCTTCCTGCGAAGCTTTACCTTCTCCTCGAAAAAACGCACCGGCGGTCCCGCCAGCAGAGCGATAATCCAGCCCACCACAAACGGGGCGAAAAATGCCAGCGCCCTGGGCAGCAGAAAGATTGCCGCGAGAAAGAGCGCCAGGGCAATGACCAGATTTACCAGAGCTTTACTGTATCTCTTCATGCTCCACCTCCAAAATTCCGTCCAGGATCTCATAAATCTCTTCCCGGCCCTGCTTCGTCACGGCGGAAAAAGGAACCGTCACCGTATCCTGATCCGCGCCCAGCGTGGTGCGGATCAGCTTCAGCTGCTTCGGCAGCTGGCTGCGCTTGATCTTATCGGCCTTGGTGGCAATGATCACGGGGCGGTATCCGTTCCCGCAGATCCGGTCATACATGCTGCAGTCGTTCTCCGAGGGAGCATGACGGATATCGATCAGCAGAAAGACGATTTTGAGCTGCGCAGACGTGCGCAGATACCGCTCTGTCATTTTCCCCCACTGCTCCCTTGTCGCCTGGCTGGTCTTTGCGTAGCCGTAGCCGGGCAGATCCACAAAATAAAGGGCGTCGTTTACGTTATAATAATTGATGGTCTGCGTCTTGCCCGGCTGTGCGCTGGTCCGGGCAAGGGACTTCCGGTTCATCAGCGCGTTGATCAGGGAAGACTTCCCCACGTTGCTCTTTCCGGCAAAGGCTGCCTCGGGATGTATGTTGTCAGGCAGCTTGCTGGTGATACCGCAGACCGTCTCCAGACTTACGTTTTTGATTACCATATAAGATTATATCCTTTCTTTCGGAGTCAACCGCCCCAAAAAGACGACTGTGTGTGTCTGGGGAGGACGCTTCGCATTCCGCCCGGCCACAACCAGGTTCCCTGCATATCCGAAAACAGGCTTCTCAGATATCCGTCAAAGAGAAAAAGCGCCGCTTAAGCGGCGCTCCCCTCAAAAACAGGGTCCTGCCCCTGCGCTATATCGCTGTATCCAGTCTCTTTCTGATCTCGCCTCTGTGCAGCACAATCGGCTCGCTCTCCTCCTCCACCACATCCTTTGTGATGATGCATTCCTCGATGGTATCATCCGAAGGAATGGTATACATGGTATCCATCAGCACATCCTCCATGATGGAGCGCAGGCCTCTTGCCCCGGTCTTTCTCTCGAAGGCCTTCTCCGCGATGGCCGTGACGGCGTCGTCCTCAAAGGTCAGCTCCACGTCGTCCATGTCAAAGAGCTTCCTGTACTGCTTGATCAGGGCGTTTTTCGGCTCCCTCAGGATGCGGACCAGCGCCTCCTTATCCAGTCCCCGCAGGGAAACGCAGATCGGCACACGTCCCACAAACTCCGGGATCAGTCCGAATTTTACCAGATCCTGCGGCGTTACCTCCTGCAGCAGCTCGCCGATCTCCTTTGTGCTCTTCTGGGTCACCTCCGTGTTAAAGCCGATGGCCTTCCGGTCCAGCCTTGCCTCCACGATCTTTTCCAGACCGTCAAAGGCCCCGCCGCAGATAAACAGGATATTGGAGGTATCCACGGAAATCAGCTCCTGATGCGGGTGCTTTCTGCCGCCCTGAGGCGGGACGCTGGCCACCGTTCCCTCCACGATCTTTAAAAGTGCCTGCTGGACGCCCTCGCCGGACACGTCCCTGGTGATGGAGACGTTCTCTCCCTTTTTGGTGATCTTATCGATCTCGTCGATATAGATGATGCCGTACTGCGCCCGCTCCACATCATAGTCCGCGGCCTGTATCAGCTTCAGCAGAATATTTTCCACATCCTCGCCCACATACCCGGCCTCGGTCAGCGTGGTCGCGTCCGCGATGGCGAAGGGTACGTTGATGATTTTAGCCAGGGTCTGCGCCAGATAGGTTTTTCCGGAGCCGGTAGGGCCTACCATGATGATATTGCTCTTCTGAAGCTCCACGTCGTCCAGATCCTTGGGCGCCGTCACCCGCTTATAGTGATTGTACACCGCCACGGACAGTACCTTCTTGGCCTCCTCCTGTCCCACTACATACTCGTCCAGAAAATTTTTGATCTGGATGGGCTTTAACAGATTGATTTCAGGATGCACGCTCTCTTCATACTCGTCATCCTCAAGCTCCTCCTCCAGAATATCCGCACAGATATCGATACATTCGTCGCAGATATATACCCCGGCGGGTCCGGCAATCAGCTTGCGGACCTGAGCCTGGGTCTTGTTACAAAAGGAACATCTTATGTCGTTATTGGTCATTTTTGGCGCCATTTTCTTACTCCTGCAATTTATTTTGTGTCATGGGAGGTAATCACCGTGTCGATCAGACCGTAGTCCTTTGCCTCCTGTGCGCTCATCCAGTTGTCCCGCTCCGTGTCGGCGCAGATGGTCTCATAATCCTTCCCTGTCTTCTCCGCAAGGATGTGATTCAGCTTTTCCCTGGTCTTCAGGATCTGCCTTGCCGTAATATCGATCTCCGTGGCCTGACCCTTGACGCCGCCCGAGGGCTGGTGGATCATCACCTCGGCGTTAGGCAGGGCAAACCGCTTGCCCTTCGCTCCCCCCGCCAGCAAAAAGGAACCCATGCTTGCCGCCATGCCGATGCAGACTGTGGACACGTCGCATTTGATATAATTCATGGTGTCATAAATAGCCATGCCCGCCGTGATCACGCCGCCGGGGCTGTTGATATAAAGATGGATATCCTTCTCCGGATCCTCCGCCTCCAAAAACAAAAGCTGGGCCACCACGATGCTGGCAGAAGTATCGTTTACCTCCTCGCCCAAAAATATAATCCTGTCCTTCAAAAGTCTGGAATAAATATCATAGGACCTTTCGCCCTTGCTGGTCTGCTCGATGACATAAGGCACTAAACTCATAACCGATCCTCCAATCTGTCAGATTTTGTTAAAATATATTTTCTTTATCTTATCCTACTCTTTCCGCTTTTTCAATCAAAATGCGCGGAATTAATAAATTTTTAAGCTACATGGCAAACGGTTGTACTCCGGAACCGAAATACAACCGCCCTTGAATCCTTCCTACTTCGGGGAGCCTACGCTTCCTCCGAAGCCTCCTTTGCCGCTTCCTCTGTCTTTGCCTTTCTGCTCTTTTTTGCCGCGGGCTTGTCTTCCTTCGCGTGATCCACCACAAAGGTCAGGGCCTTTTTGACACAGATATCCTCCAGAACCTGCTTTCTGCCGTTCTCGCCCAAAATCTCCTTCACCTTATCGGAATCCATCCGATAAGCCTCGCCCATGGTCTTTACCTCTTCCTCAAACTCCTCCTCGGAAGCGGTCAGCTTCTCCGCCGCAGCCACAGCCTCGAGAACCAGTCTGGACTGAATCCTCTTTAACGCCTGAGGCTTTACCTGCTCCAGCAGCGCCTCCGCGGTAAGCCCGGTAAACTGCAGATACTGCTCCAGAGAAATCCCCTGGGACTGCAGCCTCTGCGCATAATCCTGAACCATCTGCCTCTGCTGGGTCTCCAGCATGGCGTCGGGAATCTCCATCTTCGCGTCGGCGATCACCGCGTCGATTGCGGCGTCCTCCCTTGCGTCCTTCGCTTCCGCCTCTTTTCTTTCGCTCAGCTTCTTCTTTACCTCTTCCCTGTATTCCTCCACGGTATCGCTTTCCTCGGAAATCTCGCTGACAAAGTCCTCGTCCAGCTCAGGCAGCTGCTTCTCCTGCAGCCCCTTCACGGTACACTTAAACACAGCCGCCTTTCCTGCAAGCTCCGCAGCCTGATAATCCTCGGGGAAGGTGACGTTCACGTCCGTCTCCTCGCCGACCGAAGCGCCGATCAGCGCCTCCTCAAAGCCGGGAATAAAGGAACCGGAGCCGATGGTAAGCGGGTAATCCTCGCCCTTTCCGCCCTCAAAGGCCACGCCGTCCACAAAGCCCTCGAAATCTATCGTGGCGATATCGCCGTCCTGAACAGGCCTGTCCGTGACGGTCACCGTCCTGGAATTTTTCTCGCGCTCCCTGTCGATCTCCGCAGTCACCTCGCCGTCCGTCACTTCCACGTCGATTTTGTCAATCTTGACGCCCTTATACTTGCCAAGCGTCACCTCCGGCTTTAAAGCCACCTCCGCCGTAAAGATAAAGGGCTTTCCCGCCTCCAGCTGGACAACGTCGATCTTCGGGGAAGATACCACTTCCTCCGTACACTCCTCCAGAGCCTCGTCGTAAGCGTCGGGAACCAAAGCATTGGCCGCGTCCTCATAAAAGATTTCCCTGCCGTACATCTGCTCGATCATCTTCCGGGGCGCTTTCCCCTTGCGGAAGCCGGGAATGCTGATCTTGTTCTTGCTCTTCTGATAAGCGCCTTCGATCGCTTTTTCCAGCTCCTGCGCGGAGACCTCGATCGTCAGCTTCGCCATGTTATGTCCCAGCTTTTCTACCTGTAAACTCATTGTCGTATTTCCTCCTTCAAGCCGCTGTGCCTCTTCTCTATTTTATCTGCTCCCGTAACCTGCGGACACAGTCACAATCATTTTAACAGTATAACATATAAGCGCAAAAAACACAAATGTTTTTTGCGCTTATCTTGCTGCTTATCTGACTGCATGAACAGCCGCCTGATCTCTGCCTCTGCATCTTCCCGTATCCTGCTTCTTTCGAACGCCGCAGGGTTACCTGCTCAGAATCCACTCGTGCTCCGGATCGTTACTTCTGTGAAAGCCCTGATAATCCCCTGCCATAAGCCATAAAAAGTAGGTTTCGTAGCCGGGTATGGAAACCGTGGTGTGATACCCCTTCGGAAATTCCACCAGCTCGTCCTGCTTTACCCGGTAAGCCTCGTCGATCTCGCCGTCGGAGGTATAAAGGCACTGCACCGCGAAGCCCTGCTCCGGCTGAAACAGAAAATAATAGATTTCCTCGGCGATGCATTCCCCGGGCATGTTATCCTCGTCGTGCTTATGGGGCGGGAACCCCGCCCAGTTTCCCGGCGTCACATAAGCCTCCCCCACCGTCAGGGATACGGCGTTGCTGTTCTGATCGATGAGAAAGCTTGTCTGACGCTGGTACGGCTCCTCTCCCAGCAGCTTTAACACCGCGTGTTCCTCTCTCAAAAGCTGCGGGATTGTCTTCTCCTGCACCGGCGTCGCGCAGACCGCAATCTTCACATGCTCCTGCGCCTCGATCTCCAGCTTCCGGTCTCTCGGCATATAAAAGCATTCCGCCCTGCGGTTCTCAAACACATTTTTTCTGTTTCCCACATCCTGCCAGTCAATTCCTTCCGTCCTGACGTTACAGCGGCCCTCCAGCATGATAAACGCCGTTTCCTTATCCTGCGTATCAAATTTGTGCTTTCCGCCCGCCTCCAGCTCAAGGATGCCGAACTCCAGCCTTTTTAAGGAACTCTCCCCGATTTTGCAGATCGGCGTATACCCGACCGTACTCCGATAACTTTTTTTATAGCTCATATTCTTCCTCTCCCAAAGTCCTCTGTGCTCCGATTTTGTCTTTTTATAAATACCGCAAAAGCTCTTCCGCCGTACAGACAATCCCGATATCCGCATAATCGAAGATCGGCGCTTTTGCATCGGGATTCACGGCGATCACGGTCCCTGACCGCCGCATTCCCGCGATATGGTGTACCGCGCCGGAGATCCCCACGGCAATGTAGACGGCGGGGCTGACGCTTTTCCCGGTCATTCCCACCTGCCTTTCATAGGGCAGTATTTCCGCGTCCACGGCGGCTCTCGACGCCGCAAGCTCCCATCTCGGGCCGCCGGGATATCGGTTCCTGGCGTCAACCGCCGCCTTCAGCTCCCGCGCCGCCCCCTTTGCCCCCCTGCCCAGGGAAAGCACCGCCTGTGCGCCTCCTGTCTCAGCGGTGCGTACCGTCGCCATCGTGGGACGCGCGGTACAGCGAATCCCGGCGATCACCTCCCCCGAGCAGGCCGGACGGTACATAAAAAGCTGCCCGCCGTCCGTCTCCAGCGCGGTGCAGTCCGCGCAGAGCCCCGTCCGCAGGAGTGCCGCGGCCTGAGGCGCCGTCCGTTTGCTCCAGGGATCGCTTCCCCAGAGCACCGCCTCCGGCCGCTCTCTCCTTACCGCCTCCACAAAGCGCTCTAAAAATGCTCTGCCGCAATCCTCTTCCGGAGCCGGTCCGGGGAACAGACGGATATCGTCGCTGATGCTCTCCGCAAAGCTTCTCGGCGTCTCTCCCACGATCCAGACCCCCCGCAGCCTTTTGGCCGATCTTTTCCGCGGTTTCTCAAGGAGCTGTTCCTTCAAAAGCCCCTGTCTGACCGCCTCCTGAAATTCCTCCGCGGGAAGGAAGCGGCATTTTCTTTTCCCCTCCTCGTTTTTCACGGAGGAGAAGACTTTGGTAGGCGAGCCTTTTTCTCCGAGCCGCCCCGGATCCGCGTCAATATCCTCCGCCCTCCACAAAATCACCTGTCCCTCCCGGGAACGGAGACCGGGAAGCCGCAGACGGTTGATCCGCTCCACCGTGATCAGCGCAGGGCTCGCTGCGCGCTGCTCTCCCATGCTTCTGGTATCGCAGACAATCTCCTCTCCCACGCTTTTGATCTCCATAACGTTCGTAATCAGGGAAAGTCCGGCTAATGCCGCCAGAGCAGGACCCGTCTGCGCCGTATCGCCGTCCACGGTCTGTCTTCCGCAGAACACAAGCTCCGGCGAAAGCCTTTTTAACGCCTGCGACAAAGCGTAGGCAGTCGCAAGGGTATCCGCCCCCGCAAACTCCGGCCCGCACAGCAGATAAGCCTTCTCCGCTCCCAGCCTCGTCAGCGAAAGCAGCATTTCTTCGGTGGCTTCCGGCCCCATGGAGAGCAGGATCACTTCGCCATCCGGAATCCGCAGCGCCGCCTCATAGGCGCAGGCGTCAAAGGGGTTCAGCTCCCCGGCCGCCGTCCTTTTGACACATACCACGATTCTCATAGGCCGCTCCTGCTCCGGTAGATTGGCGCAAGGGCGTCGTGGACGGCCACATACTCCTCAAACAGTTTTTCATACCTGGCTGTATGCTCCGCGATCGGCTCTGTCACGCTTTCCTCTTTCACGCAGGCCCTGACGGCCGCCCCCGGGTTTTCAAACACGCCGACGGCCACGCCGGCCAGCATCGCCGCGCCCAGAGAGGAGTCGCTGCTCACCGTCTTGACCAACTCCATCCCCAGACAGTCCGCCAGGATCTGCCGCCACAGCTCTCCCTTTGCCCCGCCGCCGATCACGGTGGCTTTTCCCGCAAGAGCGATCCCCAGGCTCTCCAGCGTTTTTCTGGAATGCAGCAGGGACAGGGCCACGCCCTCCAGCACGCTTCTGGTAAAATGCGCCCGCGTATGGGTGGCGCGGACCCCGGTGAAGCTGCCGCAAAGGGCAGGGTCTCCGTAGGGCGTCAGCTCCCCGTTCAGATAGGGATGGTACAAAAGCCCCTCGCAGCCGATCGGTATCTTTTCCGCTCCCCGGTTCAGCTCTTCGTAGCCGCCGCCAAAGGTATCCCGATACCAGCGGTAGGAGCTTGCGGCCGCCTTCGTGGCCGTCCCCGGATACCACAGCCCTTCGGCAACGTGCGCATAATTGACAAGCTGCGGACTGGGGCAGGGTCTGTCCGTGATAACGCAGATCCTCCCCGCGGTGGCCAGCTTTACCGTCACATCCCCCGGATGCACCGCCCCGGCGGCAAATACCTCCAGCGCCGTATCCGTAGTGCCGCAGATCACCGGCGTCCCCTCCAAAAGCCCCGTTTTCTCCGCCGCCTCCTTCGTGATGCCTCCGGCCGTATCCGCAGGCTTTACCACCTGCGGAAGCCACCCTTTTTCAATACCGGCGGTCGCCAACAGCTCCCGGCACCATTCCCCTTTCGCGCTGTCAAAGAGCATACTGCCCTGGGCCTCAATATAGTCCGTGCAGGAAATGCCGGTCAGGCAGTAGCGGATATAGTCCTTCTCGAAAAAAATATGTCTCACCCTCCGAAACAGCTCCGGCTCGTTCTCCCTTACCCACAGAATCTGAGGCAGCGTCCAGATCGTGTCCGGCCTGTGAAAGCACTTCTCAAAAAGGAAATCGCCCTGCTCCTTACGCAGCCTTTCCGCCTGCTTTAAGGAACGGGAGTCCGTCCAGTGGATCGCGGGTCTTAAGGGCTTACAGTCCTGATCGCACATGACCCAGGTATGTGTGGCGGAATCGACGGCAACCGCCAGAATATCCTCCGCCGCAATCCCGGATTTTTCAAGCAGTCCCTTTGTATTTCCGCAAAACGCCCGGTTCCAGTCCTCCGGCTCCTGCTCGCACCAGCCGAGCTTCGGATACGCGGTGGGATATTCCACACTATGCTCTGACACAATATTTCCGCGGACGTCAAGCAGGGTAGCCTTTGAGGAGCCGCCTCCAAAATCAACGCCCAGTAAGTATTTCATCCCCGTATCCTCTTTCCTTCAAAAAACTCCTTACCGTCTCCGGATCCGGCACGGATTCTCTCGCGCCGATCCCCGTACACTTCAGGGCCGACGCCGCGCTTGCAAAAATGCAGCACCCCCTGTAAGAAAAACCCTTTACCAGCCCGGCGGCAAACGCCCCGTGGAATACGTCCCCGGCCCCGTTGGTATCCGCCGCCTCCACCGGGAACGCAGGATACCGCTCCGACGTTTTCCCGTCGTACAGAATGCCTCCCCTGCTTCCGGCCGTCACTACGACAATTTCCGGGCGATACCGCTTATACAGGCGCTTTGCCGCATCCTCAATATTGCCGCAGCCCGTATGTCCCAGGGCAAATTCCTCCGAGGGAATCATAATATCCGTCCGGATCAGCAGCCGCTCCACTCCCTCGTATAGACCGCCGCAGTCATACAAAACCTTCGTTCCGTTCTCCCGGGCAATCCTGCAGGCTTCCTCCGCCGCAGCTATCTCGTTCCCGTCGATCATGAGAAGCTTTGCCGAGGCCACCGCCTTTCGGCTGCCGTCCTGCAGCTTAAGGGGCGGCAGCGTCCCTCTGTCAAAAACACAGGTGCGGGAAGCCGTCCGCGCGGAAATCCAGATGACGGACGTAAAGCTGCGGTATCCCGGCCTGATCTCCACACAGTCCGTATTCACCCCGTACCTCTTAAAATCCTGCAACAAAAACCGTCCGCCGCCGTCATCCGACAGGACCCCGATAAATCCCACCGCCGCCCCCAGGCGTCCCGCCGCCACAATGCCGGTGGCGGCAGGGCCTCCGCCTGCCGTCCGGCTTTCCAGCGCCCTCAATTTTGTATCTTCCGCGGGATAGTCGGGAACGATCATCAGCGTATCCGCCACACAGGCCCCGATGCCCGCGATCTCCGTTTTCTGCCCGTCTGCCATCTGATAACCATGCCTTTCTGAAAACTTCCTATTCACCCAAAATCAGCTCTTCCAACGCCGTGATCTTTACCTCATCCTGCTCTACTGCCTTCAGGGAAGCATATTCGGACACGCTTGCGGTCACAATGGTATCCGCGTGGACGCTCTTCGCGTTTTCGATGCGGTTCTTTGCCACCTTCGTCATGGCCTCCGGCATCCATTCCCGCATCAGAAGGTTTCCCGCCCACATGGTATCCCTGCCGTGACAGAGCATTTCCCCGCACACCGCAAACGCGCCGATCACCTCTCTGACCTCGTCCGTCTCGCCCAGATTCCGGGCAAGCTGAAAAGGATCCTGACAGACAACCTCTCTCTTTGTCTGCGCAGCTGTGAGCGCGCCGCTCTTTAAAAGTTCCTTTGCGTAAGCGGGAAAGGTGACGATCTGAGCCGTCAGTTCCACGCCCCACTCTCCGTATTCTCTTTTCAGGATTCCGGCGTCCTGGGGATCAAAGGCAACTACCCGCGCAAAGTCGTTGACCGCCGCGGCGCAGGCCTCCATCTGCTCCTTCGTCTCCCTTGCCGCGCCGATCAGATATTCCAGCTGCTGCCCGCTGGGCGGTTCCTTTTCCAGCACGGTAAAGCTCACTCCCGCCTTTTCCAGCACCCGAATGACGTTCACCGCCGTATGAGGCGCTCTGTAAACGGCGTCCACGCCCAAAAACAGCAGAAGGTCCGTCTTCTCCCCGTGCCTGCCCATCGCTTCCCGAAGCGCCCCGTCAATCTCTGTCTCCCCGTAGGCGTTTCCCGTCTCCAGACAGTTGTCCGTCAGTTTTCCGATATATTCCGGCAGTCTGCCGGACAGCGCTGCGTCCAGTCTTGCCTCCTTCACAAACAGGACCGGATCCCAGCCTGTCACACACTCCTTCGTGCAGGCGCCGCAGCAGGCGCATTCATATACGTTGTCAATCGCGTCCTCCGGCGGAACCGCGCCCCGGTTCACCAGGGAAAGCCCCAGCGCCCTGGCCCTGGCCGTATTTCTCTCCAACCCCGTCGCGTTGCCGATCGGACAGATGTGATGGCACATCCAGCAGAAACGACAGGCTTCCACATGCTGTTTACTCTTTTCTGACATCATATTCGTATACCCCCTGCCCTCTTCATAAGAGGGTGTGTAAACACCCCTCTTTGGCATTGATTCAATATTTGGAAGTTTACTTCCAAACTTTTACCCTCCTCCTGCGGAATCAAAGTCCCAGCTTAAACGGATTCATGATTCCGTTCGGGTCAAGCTTACTTTTCAGTCCCTCAAACACCTGCATCGCCGGTCCGTACTGCTCCTTCATCAGGCGTCCGAGCTTGATTCCCACGCCGTGGTGGTCGTTCACCACGCCTCCGTGGGCCAGCGCGGCGCGCACTCCCGTCGTCCACACCTCCTGATGCAGACGCAGCGCCTCCACCGGATCCTCCGGCACATTTTCTCCCTCGATGATAAAGCGGTCATACACCATCGCTCCCCACTCGTACCAGTGGGAGAAGTGCGCGATAAATCTTGCCTGGGGAAACCTCGTCTCGACCGCTTCCTTCATGGCCCAGTAGATCTCTTCAATCTTATCGTAGGGCGCGATGGTATCCATGGTGCCGAACATCTGCGGAATATCCATCATATGCCCCGGATAGAAAAAGGTGATCTTTTCGTTCCACCACTTTTCCCCGTATTCGCTGCCGAGATCCTCCGCGCCGTATTTTGCAAAGGTGCTTAACAGAATTTTTTCCTCGACCTCCACCATCTCCCGGCAGCCCTCGACGGCCACATTCATGAAGGCCCCCGGCTTTTCCACGCCCACAATCTTTTTGATCAGGGTCGCCGTCTCCGCCGGGTCGTACAGACGCATGACCGAGGGCTTGAACTTCTGCAGAAGCTCCCTTGCCGCCCGAAAGGCCCCGCTCATATCCTGGAACAAAAAGCCGCGGAAGCGTCTTTCCTCCGGCTGATCAAAAATACGGATCTGGGCCTTTGTGATCACGCCCAAAGTCCCCTCGGAGCCGATAAAGATCTGGTTCAGATCCGGGCCCGCCGCGTGCTTCGGCGCAGGGGAGGTATAGATGATATCTCCGCCCGGCAGCACCACCTCCATCTGTAACACCATATCGTCGATCTTGCCGTATTTTGTGGATACGACGCCGATTCCCCGGTGTGCCAGAAAGCCCCCCACCGTGGAGCAGGTCAGAGAAGAGGGATAATGCATGGTAGCCTTTCCCACCTCGTTTGCCGCCCACTCGATATGCTTGTAGATCGCGCCCGTCCCGCACTCTATGTACATTCCTTCCGTATTGACTTTATAAATTTTGTTCATTCTCTTTGTGTCGAGAACGATTCCGCCGCACACGGGAAGCGCGCCGCCCTGCGTGCCGCCGCCCGCTCCCCATGTGGTCACGGGAAGCTTATAATAATTGGCAATCTTTAGGACCTTTGAGGTTTCCTCTGCGTTCTCCGGCGCCACCACAAAATCCGCCTCCGGCATTCTTCTCCCCCGGTCCGCCCACATACGCGACAGCCAGTAGTAATCCACGCTGTGCGTGATCCTGTCGATCGGCTTCACGGAGCAGTTTTCTCTTCCCACCGCGTCCTCCAGCTCCGTCAGGATCATGGAAAACAGAAATTCGTTCCTCTCCATCGCTTTTTCTCCCTTTCTCTCCTGTTTTATAAACTCCCGGCCCTCTATGCCTTTTTCAGTGTACCGTCCGTCTTCAGATTGGGAAAATACTTGCAGAACTCCCGAAGCTCTTTCGTATAGTCTCCCTCCACCTCGACGAAATGGTGAATGTACGGCCCGTCCAGAAGCCGGTCCTCCAACGCCTGCAGATCCTTAAATTCTCCCCACAGATAGGTCCCGTGGGTCTCCGGCCCGGGCACGGTCCTGCAGACGTCCGCCAGCATCATATAGCTGCCGTTCTCCTGATCCATCCTCGCCACCGTGTAAACGCCGTCCTTCGCCCGAAACCACTCTCTCTGGTTGACCAAAAGGGCCGGACATTCCGGCGCTTTTACCGACAGCGGAAAAGGGCCGCAGTGCCACAAAAGCTCCGCGTTTCTGTTCTCCGGGTGGCGCACCGTAAACTCTCCCAGGAAGGGTCTGTTCTTTCCGAATGCCGCCGAGGATAACAGGGCCATGGTCAGCGCGCAGTGCATGTCGCTTTCACAGCTGATCGGGTATCCCAAATCGCTTAAGATTCCGTAGACGGCACAGGGCGCAAGCCCGTCAAACATCACGGGCGTCGCCGTCCAGCATTCCGCGCTGATCACATCCAGCCGAAACTCCTCAAACAGTCCGATATAAGTGACTGCAAGACACGCCATCCGCTCCAGATACTGCGGCGTCAGATTATCCGTCTGATACCTCGTCCTGAAAATTTCGACATACTTCCCGATTTCCTCCGCCTTTTCCTCCCGGGCCTTCTGAAAACGGTCCTGCAGAACCGCCAGATTGATCGGAATGATCTTGATCCCGAATTTCTGCATCAGCTCCCCCTCGTTCCAGATCACGGAGAAAAAGGGCGCCGGCCTCGTTCCCACCTGGCCGACACGCAGACCCGAAAAATTTTTCACCATGCAGGCCACTCTTGCAAACCGCTCAAAGGCTTCCCGAAACTCGTCGGATTCCACCCTGCAGCACGGAATATGGGAAAAAGGAATGTTGTACCGCTGCAGCTGTCTGGATACCCCGAACAGTCCGCACTGGGAATCCGTCGGCCGCATTCCGTGCTCATAATATTCGTCGTCTAAGGGCGCCCACAGCAGCACAGGCTTTCCCAGCGCTCTGGCGATATCCGCGGCAATCTCTTCGTTTCCGAAATTGCAGTTGATGATAAAAACGGCGTCTACCTTTTCCTCCGAAAATCTCTCGATCACCTGTCCGGCCGACTCGTCGTCAAACATCAGATCATTGCAGCCGATCCCGCGAATATCGACAAATTCAACGTTTTCGTCCGCAAAATGCTTCTCAATATACTCCACAAACCGAT
Organism: bacterium; assembly: GCA_023664305.1. Classification (GTDB taxonomy): domain Bacteria; phylum Bacillota; class Clostridia; order Lachnospirales; family Lachnospiraceae; genus Acetatifactor. The sequence goes on from JAMPFT010000001.1 coordinate 646,579, forward strand.
GGCCTCTCTCCTCCGCCGAAACCCAGGTCAGAAAGGTTTTCGCCGGACGGTTCGTGGTGTTGCGCCTCATAGGCGCGAGTCCGATTTTAATTTTGTACTGTAGCATGTCTCTTCCCCGCTGTAAATGTAGTTTCCGAATTGTCTATCTTGCTTTCCCGTCCGCCCCCGTCAGACAGATCTTTCTGACCGCCAGCTCCTTTACCGCCTCGATGGGACGCTTCATAAACAGGTCGATTGCAATACTCCTGTCGGGCGATTTCAGGATTTCCTCCGTGCCGTCGGCAAAGGCGCAGCACACATCCGTTCCGATGTTCATTTTGCGGATCCCCGCCCGAATCGCTTCCTTTACCTGATGATCCGGAATCCCGGAGCCCCCGTGGAGCACCAGCGGGATTCCCCCCGCAGCCTCCCGGATTCTGCCGACCCGTTCCAGATCCAGCTTCGGTTCCTTTTTGTAATGTCCGTGGGCGTTCCCGATCAACACGGCCAGACATGTCACCCCGGTCTGTTTTACAAAGGCCGCGGCCTCCTCAGGATCCGTGTATTCCTCCATCGTATCGTCGTTTACGCTTCCGATATGGCCCAGCTCCCCTTCCACGCCGACTCCTACGCAGCCGCACAGCTTCACGGCGTCGGCGGTAAGCTGTGCGTTTTCGGCAAAGGGACGGACGGAGCCGTCCAGCATGATACCGGTTGCTCCCCATCGCAGCGCCCGCATGACTTCCGTTTGCGAGGCTCCGTGATCCAGGTGAAAGCAGACCGGCACGGAGGCCTTTCTCGCCGCGGCGACGATGACCGGCGCCAGATAATATCCGCACTCTTCATTGATCAGTCTGGGATACACCTGGAGGATAACCGGCGCTCTTTGCTCCTCCGCCGCCTTCACCACGCCCATCACGGTCTCCATGTTATACACATTGAAAGCGGGAATGCAAAATCCGCCCTCCTCCGCCAAAGCAATTATTTCCTGCAGCCGAACTAACATGACTCTTTCTCCTCCTCCGCTTCCGTTTCCACTTCCGCCCGCAGCGGCAGATTCGGATTGGAACCGGCCAAAATCGTAACCTTTGCCGCTTCCACCTCATACTTTTCCTTTTGCGAGTAAATCCTTAATTCGTCAAACCCGAGCTTAAATTCCACCTTTTTGGTTTCATGGGGCCTGAATTTAAGCTTTCGGTATCCCTTCAGCTCCAGCGTCCTTCGCCGGACGGTGTTGCCGCTTCCCTTTATGTACAGCTGTACCGTTTCCATGCCCTCTACCGGGGAAACGTTGCTCACCGTCACCGTTACCAGAAATCTGTTCTTCGCCTGCTTTTCCACGCAGATATCGTCGTATTCGAATTTGGAATAGGACAGTCCGTAGCCGAAGGGATACAGCACCTTCTTCTCTACATCCTGATAGTTGTAGCTGTGATCGTCCTCGATCACACCGTCTTTGCGGACGCCGATCCGGTTATAGTAGACAGGCAGACAGCCCGCGGACGTCGGGATCGAGACAGACAGCCTGCCCGAAGGATTTACCTTTCCCGTCAGGATATCGAACAGGGCATCGGCTCCCTGCTGGCCCGAGTACCACACCGCGAGCAGCGCGTCGGAAAGCCGGTCGGCCTCGTTGAGGATATAAGGGCGTCCCGCGACCAGAACCGCGATGACCGGCTTCCCCGTCTCCTTCAGCTTTCTCAAAAACTCCTCCTGATTTCCGGGAAGCCTTAAATCCGCCACGTCAACGCCCTCGCCGCAGTCCACATAGCTGTCTGAGGATACCATGCCGCCGCTCTTTTTGTCGTAAACCGCTTTCCCTACAAAGCCGGAGGAATTTCCGCCGACGGTAACGATTGCCACATCGCAGTCTTTGTACAGCGCAAGCGCGTGCCCGAAATCCTCCGTGCTTCCCTCAAAATCCCAGCCTGCCGAATAACTGCACGCCGCAAAGCCCTCCTCGAACCGCTGTCTTATGCTTCGGTTTTCCTGCTCGGAGCGAAACGCGGTATAGGAGCCCAGCTGATAGTAAACGCTTGTGGCGTGAACGCCGAAAAGGGCTACCCTGGTCTCCGCCTTCAGGGGAAGAATCCCGTTGTTTTTCAACAACACCGCCGACTGCGCGGACGCCTCGTAGGAAAGCTTCTTTTGCTCGCCGGAGGCCAGATATTCCTGCAGGCCGTTGTCCTCCTCCAGATAGGGATGATCGAAAAGCCCCAGCTCAAGCTTCTTCTCCAGGATTCTCAAAACGGCCCTGTCAACATACCGCTCCTCGATGATTCCGTTTTCCACCGCCCCCACGAGGCTTTCATAAACCCCCTGATCCGCAAGGCTTAAATCCACGCCGGAGGAAAGGGCAAGAGCCGCTCCCTTCTCATCCTCCAGCCCCATCTGCTCGTTGTTGCGCCTGAGGGCGTAGCCGTCGGACAAAACGATGCCGTCAAATCCGTATTCGTCCCGCAGCACATCGTTCAACAAATAAGAATTTACATGACAGGGAATCCCGTCCACGGCGTTATAGGCCGCCATAAAGACATCCGCCCCCTGCTGCACCGCCTTTTCCACGGAGGGGAAATAGATATCGTGCAGCTCCCGCTTCCCGATATTGACCTCCGCCGTATTCAGGCCACCGTTTCCGTCGCCCGTGCCGCAATAATGCTTACAGCAGATCAACGGCCCTTCTTCCTTAAAGCCCCTGACGCCGCTCTCCACATAACGGGACGCCAGATACGGATCCTCCGAATAAAACTCCTCGGTTCTCCCCCAGCGCGGATCCCTCGCCATATCCAGCATGGTGACAAACCCCATATGGTTCCCCGACAGCTTGATTTCCCTGCCCACGGTTTTCATGATTTCGCCGTAAAGCTCATCGTTAAACATACATCCCAGCGCCAGGTTCGTCGGGAACATTTCGCTTCCCAGCGCGTGGACGCCGTGGTTTGCCTCCACCTCGATCAATACGGGAATCGGCACTCTGGAATGCTCCAGCACATACTTCTGAATCCGGTTTGCGGCCTTCACCCGCTGTCCGGGCATGATTCCGGTTTCCCAGTCATGCGTCGTAAAAAGATCGGCCCGCAGAATGTTCGAGAGCGCTCCGAACGCCCCGTACTCCTCCACAAACCTTTTCAGCTCGTCGCTTAAGATAAACTCGTCGCCTTTCCGCTCAAAGCAGCGGTAGCCCGCCACCGTCTGCGAAAGCTGTCCTACCTTTTCCTTTAAGGTCAGCTGTGAAAGAATTTCCCTGGCTCTTTCCTGATACTTTCCCATGTTTCCCCTCATTCCGCCGCACGCGCGTACTTTTATGTATAATCTCCCAGATACTCCTGATTCTTTTCAAAAATTTCATCGCACATGTCTTTTATTTCTTCCAGAGAACAGACCGCGGAGGCCAGCGGATCCAGATACACCGCCTGATATACCGCCTCCCTGCTTTTCTTCATCGCCGCCTCCACCACAAGGTTTTCGATGCGCGCCGTCGTATTGACAAGGATGGCCAGATGCGCCGGCAGCTCTCCCGCAATCGTAGTTTTAAAGCCCATGCGGTCCGCGACCACGGGAACCTCCACGCAGCAGTCCCAGGGAAGATTCGGGATGGAGCCGTGATTGATCACGTTCCCGTTAAACAAAAAGGGCCTGCCGTCTCCCAGCCGTGCGTTAAAGATGTCCGCCGCATACTCGATGCTCTTCTTTCTGTCTACCTCCTGCTCCAGAAAATCCTCGTACTGCTTCCGCCAGTCTGCCTTTCTCTCCAGCCTTAACTGCAGCGAAAAAGCGTGCTCTCCCGGATTCCAGCAGCTGTTCTCTCCCCGGGAGCAGTATTTCTTTACCAGATCCGGACGCTTCCGAAACCACTGGTTGTATTCCGAATTGTGTCCGCTGGACTCTGTCACATAATAGCCGAGCTTTGAGAACATCTCGTTTCTCACATACTCCTTTTCAAAATGCTCCCTGTCCTTTAAATACTCCCTAAGCCGCGGGTACAGGTCCTCTCCCTTGTGGGAAAGCTCCGTATAAAACGCCTGATGGTTGACGCCCTTGCACAGATAATTGATCTCCTCTGCCGGGACCTCCAGCCACTGCGCCAGCATCCTCACGGTTCCCTGTACGCTGTGGCACAGTCCGGTGACCTCCACGTTCGCATACTTTTGCATGGCGTTGCACAGAATGGCCATCGGATTGGTGTAGTTTAAAAACACCGCCCTCGGACAGTATCTTTCAATATCCCGGCAGATATCCAGCAAAAGCGGGATGTTGCGGAGCCCGCGGAAGATCCCCGACACGCTTCTCGTATCTCCCACGTTGATATCCACCCCGTATTTCATGGGAATCTCTATCTCATGCCGCCAGACCTCCACATCCCCGTTAAACACGGTACACAACACGCCGTCCGCCCCCTTTAAGGCTTCCGCCCGGTCTGTCGTAGTAAGGATTCTGCACTCCGGACAGTTCATGGCATCCCTGATCTTTCTGCAGATTTTTTCCATATACGCAAGATGCGCGGGATTGATATCCATCAGCCTTACCTCGCAGTCCCGAAAGGCGTCAAACGTGAGCAGATCTCTCAGGCAGCTTGTCGTAAACTGCAGACTTCCTGCGCCGATAAAAGCAAATTTTGTCATGACAGTTTCCTTCCCTCCCTTCCTTTTTTCATGCTTTTGTGTACACAGTCACATTTCTTTCTGAATTTATTGTATTTTTTCCCGTTGTTTTTACCAAGAGAAACTTTTCGGTTTTTGCGGTAATTTTTAGCACAGAATGCACTTTCCGATCACCGCGCCGTCCGCAGCCTGACCTCCCCTTCCATGGCCTCCCAGAACCGCTCCGCGATCTGACGCATCCCCTCGTCCCCGGGATGGTTAAATTTTCCGTGGGTTTCCTCTTTTTCCCGGATATCCCCCAGCGGAATATAGGTGTCCCTGTATTTTTCGCACACGGCCCTCTTCTCCCGGTCCAGCAGGGGCCTGCTGTAAAAGCCCTCCGCTATGTAAACCTTTGCCGCTCCGCCGTTGCTCAAAAAATTCCGCAGCTTTTCAAACGCCCCGCCAAACGTGACCGGCAGCCCCGCCCGCTCTTCGTCGGACAGCCGGTCGTAATCCTTGTTTACGTTTGCCCCGAAAAAGAAGAGCGCAAGCTCCGCCCGGAAATCTGCTGCCGCCCGATATGCCTCTTCCACATCCGTCTCCTGAAAGCTTCTCTCAAAATCCGCCACCTGGGCAATCGCGTACGCCGCGTTTTCATCGTATTTTCTTACCTTTTCCATCAACAGATGCACATAATCCCGTTCGGGACAGGACGCCGCCATGCCGCAGTCCGAAAACCACCCGATGGATTCCTTCGGCGCGTGCTTTGTGATGGAATTTCCCACAAACAGGATCCGTATCCCCGTATTTTCGTGGATAAAAACATTTTTTGCATTCTGTCCCCATGACGGGACAATATTTTCCTGCCAGTTCATCCTGCCCACCTCTCATAGCGCTCCAGCTCCGCACACATCAGAAGGAAAGCGCCCACTCCGTGCAGATCGTTTTTCGTCTGCGGGCGGTTGATATAATGCTCATAGGTGCCCTCGTCGATACAGGTCCCGATACACACTCTGTCGATGACAGGAAACCCTTCCTCATCCCAGGAAAGGGCGTCTGTAATCCCCTGATATCCTTTCCGCATCACCTGTTCGTACCTTTTATCGATCACGCCGTTTCGGATCGCCGCCGCATAGGCGCAGAGAAACAGATTCGTGCAGGAGCTTTCCACCCAGTTGTCCTCCCGGTCGGGCCGATCCAACACCTGAAACCACATACCGGTTTCGGGATCCTGCCAGTTTGCCAGCGCTTCCAGCAGCTCCCGCCCGATCTGCTTCAATCTTCCAACCGCCGGATGCCCGGACGGCAGAAGCTCCAGCGTCTGCAGGACCGCCACGGCATACCACCCTACCGCCCTTCCCCAGATCTGTCCGGAAAGCCCCGTTTCCGGATCGGCCCAGGGCGCTTTTTTGGACTCGTCCCAGCCGTGAAAATAGAGTCCTGTCTTTGGATCCAGCATACGGTCGTTCATGATAAAAATCTGGTTTACCGCCCGTTCCCTCAAAACCGGGCATCCGAATTTTTGGTCGTACAAAAGACAGAGCGGAGCCGCCATATAAGCGCCGTCCAGCCACATCTGATAAGGCTGTCCCAGCATATGCCAGTATCCCCCGGCCAGGTTCACCGGATAATACAGCATGGACTGCGTCACCGTCTCGATTGCCTTTCGGTATCTCTCCTCCCCCGTGTACTCATAAAGCTGATATAACAGGATGGCCGGCTGTCTGTTATCCAGCCTTGTAAGCGCCGTCCGCTGCAGAAAGGGAGCCTCATCCCTGCGGTACTCATGGCAAAAGCCCGGAATCTCCCCGTCAGGCCCTGTCACGGCGTCCACATAACGCTTTACATACCGAAAGTACCTCTCGTCCCCGCACAGCTCATACACACGCTGCATCCCCGACAGAAAAACTCCCTGATGGTAAAAAAATGCTCCCTCCGGCGGAAGCCTGTCCGCCTCGTACCGATGCATCATGGCGTCACACGCCTTTTTTGCGTACTCCAGCGGCGTCTTCGGCGTCTTCGGCTTCCTCTCCTTCCTGTCTGTCTGCTCCGGCTTTTTCACCTCTATCTCCTTCGTCTTCCTTCGCCCCGTTTTCTCCGTCTCTGTCTTCGTCTCCATCTCCCGCCTCTTCCTCCTCTCCAAATTCTTTGTCCTGCTCCTCTCTGACCCTTCCGCCCTCTTCTCCGGGACTCTGCGGCTCCGTCTTGAGCGGAATTGTGATAACGGCCGCAGTGTATCCTTCCTTTGTCTTTTCATACCGAAAGTCCGCGGCTTCGCCAAATTCCAGCCGAATCCGCCGGTAGATATTTCTGATTCCGATACTGTCGCTCTTATATTTTCTGGTTCCGTCCAGATACCGGTTTATGGTCCCGATATCCGCCTCCGTCCCGTTATCCTGTACCATAATCCGGACAGACCCCTCCTCCGCCTTTGCCTGCAGAAGCACCTCTATCACGTTTTCCTCCGGATTGCAGCCGTGCAGCAGCGCATTCTCGACTAACGGCTGCAGCATCAGCTTCGGGATGAGCGCATGCTCTGCCTCCCCGTCGATCTCATGGCAAAACACCACGCTTCCCCCGTAGCAGTACTCCTGAATATGCTCATACTGCCGGATTGTCTCCACCTCCTCCGCAACGGTGACAAGGCGGGTGTCATAGCTGATCCGGTATCGCATAATCTTGGTAAGCCATCCGATCAGATCCGCAATCTGCTTCTGGCCGTTGAGCAGCGCCAGACTGGAGACGGAATTGAGCGTATTGTAAAAGAAGTGCGGATTAATCTGCGCCTGCAGCGCATGAAGCTCGGCCTGCTTTTCCTTCCGGACGGAATCCTCAAGAGAAAGCATCATACGGTTGTAGGCCTGAAAGAGAATACCGATCTCGTCCTCTCTGTCCTGATCGATGGGAAACTCCTCCAGAGCGCCCTTTTCCATGCATCTCGTAAATCTTTTCAGAGGCAGGATCACGGTATGGGCCAGAACAACCCCCAAAAACAGAATCGTGCAGAGGATAAAAAAGCCTCCAAAAATGATAATGCGGACGGCTCCCGACGTCATTCTGCGCACGTCCCGGACCGGGATCTCGGTCACCATCCGCAGCCCCAGCGGCAGAGGCTTTTCCAGAGAAAGGGCTTCTCCGTCCTCAAATTCCTCCTGCGGCTCCGGGGAGGCGCTCAGACTGTGCAGCAATTCGTTTTCCTCCGTATAAACGGATATTCTTGAGTGCTCCGTCAGACCGTTTACATTCAGGCATTCCGCCAGCACGGACGGCTCAAAGCAAACCAGCAGAACGCCAAGCTTCTCCCTTCGGATCTCCATCCCCGCTCCCATGTACTGCAGCTTCATCAGCTTTGCCATACAAAGATAGCCCGCGCTCTCCTCAAAAAACCAGCAGCACTCCCCGTCCAGCTCTTCCGCTTTTTGATACCACGCTTCTTCCTTCATCCGTTTACTGCTGCTGAGTCCGCTCCAGCCGTTTACAATTCCCCGCTCCTGCGCAAATCTGTGGATCGGCCACTCGGTATCGATGTAGAGAATGTTCAGGTATCTTCCCCCATCCCCGAAGCAGGTCTGAAAGTACTCGTTGACGGTTTTCACATTTTGATTGTAGCTCCCGACGATTTCCCCGATCTCCGTCACCGCCGGATCCGCGGTCAAAATCATCCGGGCAATTTCCGAGATATCCCTCTCGTCCGCGTAAAGCATATCGTTTTCGTTGATCAGGTTCACGGAGGTCTCCATGCGCTTCAGGAAATTTTCCGTCTCACGGCGGTTGGATTCCTCCACGGAAAGAATGCCCTGCGTCACATAATCCCGTATAATGCCCTGAAAATACGCATACAAACTGAACACTACCCCCGCCACAATCAGCAGGTTCAGCGTTCCGAAAAGCCCTAATATCTTACCGCTCAGACTCATTTTTTTCGTCAGCCGGCCGAATGTCCGCTTCCACATTTCTGTCACCCTCCCTCCTGTATTTGGAAGGTGTCACCTTCATCTTGTTTTTAAACGCCTTCGCGAAATAATTCACGTCCAGATATCCTACCCGCACGGCAACCGTATTGATCGGAATATACTCCTCCACCAGCATCCTGCACGCCATCTCCATCCGATAGTCGATGATATATTCCATCAGACCGACTCCCATATTCTTCGCGAAAATCTTCCCCACATAGGAGGGCGTCATATAAAGCTTCTCCGCGATCCAGGAAACGTTGCAGTCGGGCCTGTGATAGTTTTCCGCCACAATCTGCCTGATATGTCTTACCGTCTTTTCGATTTCCGTCTCGTCATTGCTTCGCTCGACCTCGCTCTGGTACTGCCGCTTAATATACTGAATCTGGAGCTCGGCGCCTTCCAGCTCCAGAAGCTCCCTGCGCCATTTTTTCAACAGCGGTTCATAGACGCTGCGAGCTCTCGTCCTGTCCTTCCCGCAAAGATACCCGTAGAGCAGATTTAACAGGGCCATCCCCGCCGCGGTGACCTGTCTGGCGTCCAACAGATACAGCTCCGAAAACATTTCCTGCAGAAATTCCGTGTCCTGATTGGAAAGGGCCTCCTGGATCCGGTTGCCGTACTCCTCGTCATAAAATCTTTCCTGGATTTTTTCCCTTGTCTTTCCTTCCCCCACGGAAATCACGATTTTCCGGATCTCGGACAGGCTCTCCTCGTTGATCGGCTTTAGGATATAATCCTCTATCCCGTATTGAATGCACAGCTTTGCCGCCCGGAAATCCTCGTGAGCGGTCAGCAGCACGATCCGCGTATTCAGCTTTTCTTCGTAAATCCGCCTGCTTAATTCAAGTCCGTCGATCACCGGCATTTTCCAGTCGGCGATGACCAGATCGATCTTTTCTTCCTGTAGAAGCTTCCAGGCCTCCAGTCCGTTATGCGCCACCTTCGGCACGCTGCAGCCTAACCTCTCCCATTCCAGCATATACAACAGGCAGTCGCACATGATTCTGTCATCGTCCACAATTAAAATGTTTAACATCCGGGCCTCCTTTCTACAGGATGAAGCAGGGGCTTGTAAAATGAAAACAAGCCCCTTTTTAAGCACCTTACTCTCTATTCACGCACCTGCTTCGAATCCTTTTACTGATTATCGGCCAAAAAAGCGTCTACCTGAGCCTGCAGCTCCGCAACTACCTTGTCCGATCCGGCAGCCTTAAACTGCGCGATCAGATCGTCGTACTTATCCATTCCGTAGTATCCCCAATCCAACATCTTCTGACACTCGCTGAAAAGCGCCTTGATATTTGTCATCTCCGTGCTCACGTCGGTAAAATCCGCCCGGAAGCCCAAAAGGATTGCAGGCTGCGCCGTATCGTTCGCCTCTGTGTACAGCTTTATCTTGTCAGGATTTTCCGTTGTCATCAGGGATGCAATCTTATAGTTGGAGGTCTGCCAGAGCGCATAGCTTCCCCATCCGGAATCGGCAATCTTCTCAATCCGGCCGTCCTCCGTTCTTGTGTAATGGGTTCCCTCAATCCCGTAGGTAAACAGATCCGCAAAGGCCGTGTCCGTGTTCAGAAGCTCCAGCCATCTTAAGCAGGCGTCCGCCTTTTCGGTCCGGGCCGAAATGCTCCAGCCCGCGCCAGTCGCGCTGGAGGAGGTGACGCGCGGTATCGTAATCTCTTTCAGATACGCGTCCACGTTATATCTGTCTACCAGATTGTTGTATCCGTCCGGGACTCTGTTCCATCCACAGATCGCGTAGGTTCCGCCGCTCAAATAGCTTGTTGCGTTAAAGTCGGAGGCAAGCATCTCCTCCGGGAAGAAGCCGAGCTTCTGCCATTTTTCCATCAGCTCAAGGGTCTCTCTCCACTGCGGCGTCTCCAGCGTAAATTTCACCTCGTGAGTCTCCCGGTCCATCACAAACAGCTCATAATCCAGCTGTTCGTAGTAAGGGTCGGAGGTGCCGTATCCGGACAGACCCATCAGGGACGGCATCAGCATTTCGACGCCCTCCTTCTGACATGCCAGCAGATACTCCTCGAAGTTGCCGACCTCATAAAAGCTGTTACACTCGATCTCATTAAAATCGATCCCGTATTTTTCCTTCACGGTGTCCGCCAGGGCCTTCGGCGTATACATATCCTTCGCGTTGAAGCACTCCTTGTAGTTCGGCACAAAGTAATATTTCCCGTTTACTCTTGTGGAATCCCAGACCATCTGAGGCATCACGTTGTAAAGGCCCTCATACTGCGGGATCAGGTCTCCGATATCCAGAAGGGCGTCTCTGTTGCACAGGTCGATAAAGCCCTTATAGGAGGCCATCCACATCATGTCGATGTCGCCCTTCGCGGCAAGCTCCATGGAAATTTTTTCCGTGTACTCCGCGGACGGAATTGCCGTAAATTTGATCGTCACGCCGATTTTATCCAGGGAATAGGCATTCATGGCGTCGATCACGTCCTTTTCGGAGGTCTGATTATCCCCGGCGTTCATATACAGGCTGATTTCCACCGGTTCCGCAGGTGTCTCAGGCTCCTCCGGCGTCTTCTGCTCTCCGCTCCCCGTCCCGTCGGACTGCGCCGGACTGCCGGAAGACTCCTGCGGTTTTGCGTTTTCTCCGCATCCTGCCAGCATTCCGACGCACATCATGAACGCCAGCGTCAACGAAAGTAGTCTTTTTTTCATCGTTTTTCTCCTTTTCTTATGGTTTGATTGGTTTTATGATTATAGCTGTCACTATAATTATCCCTTCACAGAGCCCACCGTCAGGCCCTTTACAAAATATTTCTGGAAAAACGGGTACGCGATCAGAATCGGCCCCAGCGTTACCAGAAGGATCGCCATCCGCCCGTTGTCCTGCGGCAGCGTCTTCATCATGGCCGCGTATTCCTGCGCCGGAATTTCATGGCTGTTTTGCAGCAGATAATCGATGCTCTTTTCGATTCGGATCAGCAAGAGCTGCAGCGGCGTCCTGGACGGGGAGGAAATATACAGGTAAGCCTTCTGCCAGTCGTTCCACAGCGTGATGGCCCTCATAAATCCCACCGCGGCCAGGGTCGGCTTCATCAGCGGGAATATGATCTGCCAGAAGATACGGTACTCCCCCGCCCCGTCGATTTTCGCCGATCCGATCAGGGCGTCGGGAATGTTCGACATGATATAAGTTCTCATAATGATGACGTGCATCGCCGTGATGCCCGGAAGGATCAGCGCCCAGATACTGTCCTTCAAGCCGTACATCGTGGTCTCCACCACATAGGTCGCCAGCTGTCCCCCGGAAAACAGCATGGTGAACAACAGCATCATCGACAGGGGCTTGCGCAGCATAAACCCGGGACGGCTGAGCGCATAGGCAAACATGCTCATCACCAGCAGGCTGAAAGCGGTTCCGAACACCGTGATAAAGATGGTGACGCCGTAAGAGACAAGCAGCTGCTCCCCAAACCCGAACACATACTCCCAGGCGCGCAGCGACCATTCCGTGGGGAAAAAGCTGAACCCCTTCTGCTCGATGCTCTCCGTGCTGCTGAAGGATACCACGACCACAAGCAGCAGCGGGATCAGACAAACCAACGCGTAAAGCCCCATCACCGCCGTCAGCAGGATCTGTCCGGGCCCCATTTTCTTTTTTACTTTCCTTTTCTTCAGGTTCATATACCCTCCTCTAAAACAGCGCATTTTCAGGAGATATTTTTCGGACGACTGCATTCGTCGCGATCACCAGGACAAAGCCCACCAGAGACTGGTAAAATGTCGTGGCTCCCGTCATTCCGTAATCGATGGAATTTGCGATTGCATTCAGCACATAGGAATCCAGAACATCCGTCGTCGCCTTGATGGCTCCGGAGTTTCTGGTGACCTGATAAAACAGGCCCGTGTTGGAATGCATGACCTGGCCGATGGCAAGCAGCGTCTTTACGATCACCATGGGAACCAGCATCGGTATCGTGATATACCAGATCTTTTGTCTTGCGTTGGCCCCGTCGATGGCCGCCGACTCATATAACCCCCGGTCAACGCCGGCCAGCACCGAAAGATACAGAACCGATCCGTACCCTACGCCCTTCCAGGCATTTACAATCGTCAGAATCCACGGCCAATACTGCGGGGACAGATAAAACCGGATCTCTTCTCCCCCCAGCTCCAGGAGCATTCTGCTGACAATCCCGTCGCCTGTCTTTAACAGCGCGTAGACGATAAAGGAAACCGCAATGTAGGAAATAAAGGTCGGCAGAATCATGGCGCTCTGGAAATATTTTGCCAGCCTTTCCTTCACCATCTCGTTAATACCGATGGCAATCATGACCTCCAGAAACGTATTCACGACGGTAAAGAGCAGAAAATACCCAACCGTGTTCCTGGTAAGCCGCCATGCCGTGTCGCCCACCGAAAACAGATACCGGAAATTTTCCAGCCCGTTCCACGGGCTTCCCCAGATCCCGTCGGCAAAATTATACTTTTTGAAGGCCAGCACAAGTCCGAACATCGGTATGTACTGAAACAAAATCATCAGGATCACGGCTGGCAGAGCCATCACTGCCAGGGATCTGTTCTTCCAGGTGTTTTTCAAAAATTTCATGCGCCTCTTCCTCTCTCCTGCCGCTTCGCGCTACGCTTGCTTTACCTGATTTCATTATACTTTTTACAGGTTCTGCCTCAAGAGTAACATTTCGGCTTTTACTGGACTTTTTAGCACAATCCCCAATTTTACCCTGATTTTGGACGGTTTTCTACACAAATAGACAACTGTATATGCCATCCGCCGTGTTTCCTGTTTACATTTTGCCGGATTTGCACACAACCGGCTGCCCCTGCAAAGCATCCGGTTGAGCCGGACGACAGTTCCTCTGCGGACCGTAGAGGCACATCGACGCTTAGCGAGGTACTTTCGAGCTTAGCGTCCGCTATGTGCCGACCCGAGTGCATACACCAGCTCCGGGTTCTTCTGCGGACCGTAAAGGCACATCGGCGCTTAGCGAGGTACTTTCGAGCTTAGCGTCCGCTATGTGCCGACCCGAGTGCATACACCAGCTCCGGGTTCTTCTGCGGACCGTAAAGGCACATCGGCGCTTAGCGAGGTACTTTCGAGCTTAGCGTCCGCTATGTGCCGACCCGAGTGCAAACGTGTCCGCAGAAGAACCCGGGGCTGGCCGGAGCTCTCCCCCGGACGGCCGCGAATTGCGCCTCCCGCGTTCGAATTGACAGCCTTTCCCTTTTCTGTTAGTATTAATGTTGCACAATAATTCAGGTAAAACGGAGGCCCCCATGAAATACAGTCCAAAAATGAGAAAATACCTTCTGTCCGCAGGTGTTTTTTTTCTGATCTGTTTTCTTTTCCTTACTTTCTTCGCACTCAGGCTGCGACAGAAGATCAATAATATCGAGCTCTTTGAGAGCTACCGTATCACCTGCGGCGAATCCGCCGATGACTCGGCGGAGTTGTTAAAACAGCTCTGCCGGGACAGGCTGGGCGTCCGCCTCTACCGTTCCACCGACTATTCCCATCTGTTCCTGTATCTGATCGAGAACGGGGAAGAGGCTGCGGAAAGCGGCTTCTCTCTGGATGGGATTACAGACAAAGGCTTCCTGATCACACGGCGCGGCAACGCCTTATATCTTCTTTCCAAAACGCCGGAGGGTATGCGCCGTGCCTGCTATTATCTCGTCTATCATCTGATCGATGAAGAAGGCCTTTTGCGCATGGCGTTGGATGAACGCTATACTGACACCGGGAAAAACGTATATGACGATATTCTGGCGGGAGATCTCTCCCTGAACGATTATACCGTTACGCTTTCAAAAGATGTTCCCAAAGCTCTGGCCTGCGACCTGATCTACTATATCAATCAGGCCTGCGGCGCCCTGCCCGAAATTACCGCGGAGCCGGGAGCCGCGTCGCTGTACCTTTCCCTGGACGGCCGCCTTCCCTCCGGCTCCTGTGAGATAACGGCAGAAAACGGCGGCATCACCATCCGCGGAGCGGATTCCGCTTCCCTGACAGACGGAATCCGCCTGTTTGCCAACACTTATCTCGGCTGGATCCACGCCGGGACCCCGGAAGAATCCCGCCACGTCACCTCCTCCGTTCTGCGCATTCCCGCAGAAATCCGTGCCGGGGACGAGTCCTGGATCGAGGAGCGGGAAGCCATCGTGACGCTCTGGAATATCAATTACAGCAGAGGCGTGTTTCTCAATAACTCTACCAGCCTGAAAAACGATGTGATGTCCTTTTCCGACGAACAGCTTTACGACTATGTAAAAATGCTGAAGTACTGCGGCTTTACCGGTATCCAGGCCACGGATATGTGTTCCGCCTGGGCCGGGGCAGGCGGCATGGAATATGTACACGAGCGCCTGCGCATTCTCGCGGACGCCGCCCACTCGCTGGATATGAAGTTTACGCTGTGGGTCTGGGGCGCGGAGTTTACTGGCTACGGCTGGACGGACAGCACCGTCACATATGCCCCCCCCAATGACGGCGATTTTGCCTACCAAAACCCGGATGTCCTTGCCACATTTGAGAAATACTATTCCTATTATGCGGAGCTGGCCGACTGCTGCGACCGGGTCATCGCCCACTACTCCGATCCCGGAAATCTGCACACCTCGGAGGATGTGGCTTATTTTGCCCGTCTGCTCTCCGAAAAATTCCTTCGGATCAAACCTGACATTGACTTTGGCATAAACTGCTGGGTTGACGAATTTGACAAAGGCACGCTGGTCCGGGAACTCGGAAGCAATATCACGCTGTACGAAAGTCCTTCCGCCAAAGACCCGGCCTTCCGCGGCTTCTGTGCAAACAGCGGGTGCCGTCTCGGGGCATGGGCCTGGAACACCTGCGAGATGGAGATCGACCAGCTGGCGGCGATGAATTATACGCCCCATATCATACAAAACCTCTATCAGGCTGCAAGACAGAACGACGAAATCAAAAAGCCCGACTATTGGAGCGAGATGGATTCCTATCATGTTTTGAACGTTTTCTCCCTGTACTGCGCAGGACATCTGCTCACGGATCCCGACCGGGACGTGGAGGAGCTGACCCGGGAAATCTCTCTTGCCGCCGTAGGTCCTGAATACGCGGAGGCGTTTGCGGATATCCTGAATCTGATCGAGGATGCCAGGTCCGGCGGAAGCTGGGATACCTACTGGTGGAGCAGTGAGGACTATATTCTCACAAGCGACGCTTATCCGGCGGAAACTGTTTATGCCGAAGCAAAAAAGGCGGTAACGGTTCTGCAGGAAATGATCGACGCCGATCTGCAGTCCTACTCCCTGCCGCTTCCTCTCCCGTTAAAAGAGGTACTGCAGCTGATGCTGCCTCATCTCTGTCAGATCAGAGATTACGCGCAGTTCCGCATAGGACTTGCCCGGGCCCAGGACATGGCCGCCGACGGCTTTCCCGCGGCGGAGATTCAGGAGCAGATCGACGCCATCTCGACGCCGATTTCCGAATATAATACGGTCATAGGCTTATGGGGACAGATAGAGGCCCGGGCCCAGCAGCAGCTTCTCCTCGCCTTCTGCCGGGAAAACGGTCTGGAAATGCCCAGAGACGCCACCTTTGACCGGGACCGGAAGTTCCGCATCTACTCTCAGTTTGTCACGGATCAAAAGGGGAAACAGGAAATTGTTTATCACTATTCTCCTTATTTCCAGTACAACATAGCTTACGACGCTCAGGTTACGGATGAGCTGACCGAAGAGCTGATCGAGGAGGGACTGTTATCGTCAGACAGCGCCACGGGCGGGGTTTACCTCACCGACTGGGAGCATTACAGTTATTCTTTCAACTGAATTTACCGCCAAAAGTTTCCAACATATTTCTTTTTTTCAGGGCCATACTAAGACCAAGATAAGTCGCAGCAAAGCGTTAAACCTCGGCGAAGCTTCAGGATAAGCGCATGCGGCGCTTATCTTGAAGATAGAGAAGGAAGTAAAATACACTTATGTATGGAGGTGAAAAAGAATGACCGGTAACAGAAGTAATAGAGTAGAAGTGCCTGAGGCAAAGGCGGCAATGGATCGTTTTAAGACTGAGGTTGCATCCGAGCTCGGCGTGAACCTGAAGGAAGGCTATAACGGCGATCTGACTTCCCGTGAGGCTGGATCCATCGGCGGCGAGATGGTTCGTCGGATGATCAAGAAGCAGGAAGAGCAGATGAAGTAAAGCTCCCCCAGACGAAGAAAACGCGCTTTCATGCGCAAGCATACAGGAGCTGTCACACAAACGCGTGACAGCTCCTTTTTAATCCCGAAATTATGTCAAAAACTTCTGTCGGCTTACTCTCCGAACACAGCCTTATAGTCAGCCTGAAACTTTGCAATCCCGGCGTCGGTCAGCGGATGCTTTACCATCTGCTCGATCACGGCGTAGGGAACCGTCGCGATATCCGCGCCCGCCAGAGCGCAGTCGGTCACATGAACCGGATTACGGATGCTCGCCGCGATGATTTTGGTATCCAGATCGGTCATGGAGAAAATGTCGGCAATCTCGCGGATCAGATCCACGCCTCTCTCGCTGATATCGTCGAGACGCCCCAAGAAAGGAGACACATACGTTGCGCCTGCCCTTGCCGCCAGAAGCGCCTGGTTAGCGGTGAAAACCAGCGTCACATTGGTCTTGATTCCCTCGGCGGAAAGAGCCTTACATGCCTTCAGACCTTCCACGGTCATGGGAATCTTTACTACCATGTTGGGATGAATTTTTGCAATCTGACGTCCCTCTTCGATCATGCCCGCAGCGTCCACCGTGGTCGCCTTTACCTCTCCGCTGATCGGTCCGTCCACGATAGAAGCGATCTCGGCGATTACCTCCTCGAAGACTCTTCCCTCTTTTGCAATCAGGGACGGATTTGTGGTCACACCGCAGATCACACCCATGTCGTTGGCCTTTCTGATATCCTCAACCTTTGCGGTATCAATAAAAAAACGCATAACTACACTCTCCTTTTCCGTGATTCTGTTATTTGATTATGCTTTTGCACATAAATCCCGTAACCTCAGTATAGCAAGGTACAGGACAAAACTCAAGCCTTTTCACCGCCGTACTCCCAAATATTTTTCCGGACCCGGATCCCGCCTCTTAACCAGGCTTTCTGCACACTGTCAAACCGTCCTTTACTCCCGTCTTTACGGCATACCGCCAAAAGCTCCAGCAGGGTTCTCATATCCGGCAGTCTCTCCCCGGGCTCCTCAGCCGTACACGCAAGGATCACCTCCTTCAAAGGCCCCCGGCATTTCCCGCCCACCGTCATCAGCAGGATCTTACCCAATCCGTACAGATCCGCAGCCGCCTCCTGCCTTCCGCCCGGAACAAACTGCTCCGGAGCGCCAAAGCCCGGCGTCCCGGCCACGCTTCCCGTCTCCCCCGCCGGACAGACGCATCCGAGATCCAGCAGTCTCACCCTTCCCGTCTCCTCCAGCAGGATATTGGCGGGCTTGAGATCACGGTACACGAGAGGCATCGGTCCCTCATGGAGATACCGCAGTCCTTCGGCCAGCTCCATACCGATCCGGGCCGCCCTCTCCGCGCCAAATGCCCCCTCGCGTCCCACCGCTCTTTCCAACGTCTCCCCACGCACATATTCCATGATCAGAAAACCTCTGCCGCCCTCCTCCCCCTCCTCCACATAATACGGGAACAGCGGGTGGCGGAGCCGCCTCTGATAATCCGCCTCCCGCCGCAGCGCTTCCGGGTTCTCGCAGATTTTACAGGCATAAAGCCCTCCTTTACCGTCCTCTGCCAGATATACTCTGGAAAAGGCTCCCTCGCCCAGCGGCTGAAGCAGCCGGTATCTGCCGTTTCCAATCCGTTTATCCATAAAAGTCCCTTCCTTTTCGCCGTCTTCTGCGCCTTGTCTGCGGGAAAATCCCCTTTCCTTTGCGCACATATTTTCAGGCGTCCTCCTTCGCAAGCAAAAGGATCGCCGTCCGCTCTTCCCCTCCCGCAATCCGTCCGTTTCTGTTCAGCTCTCCCAACCGCTTCGCAAGCTGCGTCTGTGTCTCCACCTCCCAGGAGCGGATCACCTGCTCCACCGCCTGCGGCTCTGTCTCTTCCAAAAAGCCTTCTTCCGCCAGCAGGACGCCCACTCCCGGCTCCAGAAGCCCCTGAAAGCTGCCGCTCTGTTTCACGGCCCGTCCCCTGCCAAAAAAGGCGCTCAGAAGAAAAAGCTCAAAGCCGTTCCCCAACGTCAAAAACTCCTGATCCACACAGAGGAACAATCTCCACTTTACCGTCGGCTTCTCCGCCGCGGGCGCAGCGCCCTTTTCCTCCCCGACGGCATGCCGGACTACTTCCTCCAGCTCCTCTTGCGCGCGCGCAAGGAAGCGGCCCGGGTCCCGCACCGCCTTGTGCCAGGGAAATCTGCGGTTCCAGGTCAACAGCTTTTCCGTGATACGCCTGCCCGCGCCTTCCCGTTCTCCGCCGCCAAGACACAGGCACGCAAAGCACGCCGGAACGCCCCGGCAGACATACTCCTGCAGCAGGAGGGCGCTCCCGCGCTCTCCCCTGCGTCTGATATAGGTTGTCAGATATTTCATTGGAATCTCCGATTTGAATTACTGTAATTATTTGATAAAGATATTTACCAGATCGTTAAAGAATATAAACACCATCAGGATCATGAAAAACACGAAGCCGATAAAATGAACCACGCCTTCCTTTTCCGGCGGAACCGGCTTGCCGCGGACCACCTCCGCCAGAAGGAACACCAGTCTTCCGCCGTCCAGCGCCGGGATGGGAAGAAGATTCAAAATTCCCAGATTCACCGACAGCGCCAGCGTGATGTTCAGCATATTGACAAAAACGTTCTGCCAGCCGTACTCCTTTGTCGCCTCATAGGTGGCTCCCACCACGTTTACCGCAATTCCCACCGGTCCGGCCACGTCCTTGCGGCTCACTCTTCCGCTGAACAGCATCCCGAGGCTTTTGTAGGTAGACTTCACGGAAAAACGCATCTCGTACCAAGCATATTTCAGGGAATCAAAACCGCTGGCCTTCACATAGTCCCCGTTGCTGATACCAAGCATATAATAACCGCTTTCCTCGCTGTACTGCGGCGTCAGCACTGTGCTGTACCTGGTCCCGTCTCTCTCATACACTACGTCGATGTCGCCGCCGCGGTAGGTCAGCTGCATAAACATGCTGATTTCCTGAAACAGATAAACCCTCTCTCCGTTGAGCGAGATAATCCGATCCCCGTCCTGCAGCCCCGCTTCGTACGCCCCGCTGCCCTCCTGCACCTGGCCCGCCACAGGGTCGCTGTTTGCAATCATGCTGACCATAATAAACGCGACGATAAAGGCCAGAATAAAATTAAAGAAGGGCCCTGCCACAACCGTAGCGATTCTGCTCCACACCTTCGCCTTCAGAAAGGAACCGGGGCCCGGCTCCTTTGTCTCCTCCGAACCCTCATCCTCTGCGGCAAGCCCGTCCTCTCCCTCGAACATACACGCGCCGCCGATCGGCAGAAGCTTCAGGGAATACTTTGTTCCGCCCTTCTTAAAAGAAAGCAGATCGGGACCCATTCCCACCGCAAATTCAACCACATGAATCCCGTTTGCCTTCGCGATCAGGAAGTGCCCAAATTCGTGCGCTATGACCACCACCCCGAAGATGACGATAAATAAAATAAACGTTACCATTTACAATGCTGTCCTTCCTGCAATATATTCGTAGGTCTCCGCCTCCGCCGCCAGAATCTCTTCCACATCCGGATCCCCGACCGGCCTGTGATGCTCCATCGCCTCGGCGATCAGCTCCGGAATCTGCAGATAACCGATCTTTCCGTCAAGGAAAAGCGCCACCGCCTTTTCGTTCGCCGCATTGTACACCGTAGGCATACTCCCGCCCTGCCGCGCCGCCCGATAGGCAAGCGCCAGTCCCTCGAAGGTCTCCGGATCCGGCTTTTCGAAGGTAAGGCTCCCCAGCTCAAAGAAATCCACCCGCTTTCCGGCCATGGGCTTTCTGTCGGGATAGGTCAGCGCATACTGAATCGGCAGCTTCATATCCGGCACGCCAAGCTGCGCCACGATAGCGCCGTCCACAAACTGCACCGCCGAGTGGACGATACTCTGCGGATGTACCAGCACCTGGATCTGATCCAGCTGCACCCCGAAGAGCCACTTTGCCTCCATGACCTCCAGGCCTTTGTTTACCATGGTGGAAGAGTCAACCGTAATCTTCTTCCCCATGGCCCAGTTCGGATGCCTCAGCGCATCCTCCACGCGGACGCCCTGAAGCTGTTCTCTGGTCCTTCCGCGAAAAGGGCCGCCGGACGCCGTCAGCAGAATCTTCTCCAGTCTGTTTTTCGGCTCGCCGTTGAGGGACTGAAAGATGGCGCTGTGCTCGCTGTCTACCGGCAGGATCCTGACCCCGCATTCCCCGGCCAGCGGCATGATAATATGTCCCGCGGTCACCAGTGTCTCCTTGTTTGCCAGGGCGATATCCTTTCCCGCCCGGATCGCCGCTATCGTGGGCCTTATCCCAATCATTCCCACAATGGCGGTTACCAATACCTGGCTTTCCGGCGAGGCCGCAATCTCCAAAAGACCCTCCATACCCCAGAGAACCCGGACCTTAAGATCGGCAATCCTGACTTCCAAGTCCGCCGCGGCCTCTCTCGTCCACATCACAGCCGTCCGGGGATGAAACTCCCGAATCTGCCGCTCCATTTTCTCCACACTGCTGCACGCCGCAAGCGCCGTCACCTGCAGCTGTGGATTCCCGCGGACCACCTCCAGCGTCTGGGTGCCGATGGAGCCTGTGGAGCCCAAGATCGCTATCTTCTTCATACTTATTCCTCCTTCGTCCGTCCCCTGACAAAGCAAGCTCCCAAAGCGTGAAAGTCTGTCTGAAAGATTGTTCGCATTCTCTATCCGACCGCGCCGTAATTTCCCGTTACGCAAAAGGCTCCCTTAATGTCCGGCCTGGCCCAACAGGAGAACGGACAGAAAATAAATCCAGGGCGCCGTCACAATCACACTGTCAAAACGGTCCATAATACCGCCGTGTCCCGGGATCAGTTTCCCGAAATCCTTAATCCCCGTGTTTCGCTTGACGGCCGAGGCCGCAAGATCCCCCGCCATGCTCACCACCGCGCCCACGGCACAGATCAGCGCCGCTAATCCCACAGTTTTCGGTTCGCCGCGCATGATAAAATAACTGTAGGCCGCGCCGAGCAGAGCCGCTCCCGCCACACCGCCGATACATCCCTCCAGGGATTTTTTCGGGCTCAGAGAAGGAAAGATCTTCTTCTTCCCGATCAGCTTTCCCACGCAGTACGCACAGGTATCGCACCCCCAGGAACAGATCAGGATAAACCATACCGTGTATCCGCCGTTTTCTTCCATCCTGATAAAGTCGATAAAGGAAAGCATCACAGGCGCATAGAGAAAAGAAAACACGGCGAAGGCAATCTGCTCCGCCCGGTATTTCGGAAACGTCAGCACATACGCAAAAAGCTCCGCCAGAAATACGCCGATCACACACGCCATGTAACAGACAAAATTCCCCTGCATCCACTTACAGTCCGCTGCCAAAATCAGCAGATAATAGACTGTGATTCCCACATATCCCACAATTTCCGGCGCTCCGGGCTTCTTTCCTTCCGCGGACACCCCCAAAGCCTTCGCCAGCTCACGGTAACCCGCCAGCGAGATAAAAAGAAGCAAGAGACACAAAAGCGGAGCCCCTGCAAGGAATGCGGCAAACGCAATCACAATCAACACGATTCCACTTAAAAGCCTTGTTCGGAACATCCGTCTGTTCCTCCTTTCAGTCCGCCGAATTTTCTGTCTCTACGATTATATGCCTCCACGGCTTTTATCAATTCTTCTTTTGTAAAATCGGGCCACGCCACAGGGGTGAAGTAAAACTCCGTGTAGGCAAGCTGCCACAACAGGAAGTTGGAGATCCTCTGCTCGTTACAGGTTCTGATCAGAAGATCCGGTTCCGGGATCCCCGCGGTATCCAGCGCATCCGCAAGCGCCGTCTCCGTGATATCCGCCGCCGCAAGCTCCCCCGCCTCCACTTTCCCGGCCAGCTTTCTTACCGCCCGGACAATCTCGTCCCTGCCTCCGTAATTTATGGCAATCTGAAAATGCAGGCCGTCGTTTTCCCGGGTGGCTTCCTCCAGCTCCTGAATCCGGCTGCGGATATCTTCATCCAGCCGCGACTTCTCTCCCAGCACCCTGACGCACATACGGTTCTTCTTCGCCGTCTGCAGACAGGTCTTCATATAATTCCGAAGCAGCTTCATCAGCGCGTCCACCTCGTCCTGCGGCCTATTCCAGTTTTCCGTGGAGAAAGCGTATACCGTCAGATAATGAATCCCCATCCTGTAGGCTTCCTCACAGATCGTTTCTACCGTCTTTGCTCCCTGGGCATGTCCGTAATTGCGGGGCATCCCTTTCGCTTTGGCCCATCTCCCGTTTCCGTCCAGGATGATCGCCACATGCCGCGGCATCTCCATATTCGTAACCACGCCTTTCCGTAACCTGCGAACTTGAGCCGCAGGCACAAATTTGCGATTGAAATTTTCAATCTGATCATCCGTCCGTTTTAACGGACATCAACCGCGCCGCATTCTGTCCGCGCAAAGGGGGAGCGGAAATATTTCCTCTCCACTCCCCAGCCTTATCCCGCACATTTCCCGCGAGTCAATTCCGTCAGACAGTCATAATCTCCTTGGACTTCTTTTCCATCAGGGCGTCGATATCCTTGATGAATTTGTCGGTAGTCTTCTGCAGCTGGTCCTCAAGCTGCTTGATCTCGTCCTCGGAAATATCCGTTTTCGACAGCTTCTTGAGCGCGTCGTTCCCGTCTCTTCGGATATTGCGGACGGCAACTCTGCCTTCCTCTGCTTTCTTCCTGACATCCTTCACAAGATCCTTTCTTCTTTCCTCCGTCAGCTCCGGGAAGACCAGCCGGATCACATTGCCGTCGTTGGTGGGATTGATCCCGATATCGGAAGCCTGAATCGCCTTCTCTATCTCCTTGAGCAGCGATTTCTCCCAGGGCGCGATCTGAATGATCCTCGCCTCCGGCACCGTCACGTTTCCGACCTGCTGAATAGGCGTCGGCGTTCCGTAATAGTTTACGCGAAGCTTATCCAACACATGAGGATTTGCGCGCCCCGCGCGGATCGCCGCATAGTCGCTCTCCAGAAATTCGTAGGTTCTCTTCATCTTATCTTCATATTGCTGTAATCTGGCATCCATACTGTTTCCCCCTTTTTACACCAGTACCCTGGTTCCGCTGAATTTACCCTTTACCGCGTTGACAATGCTGTTCTCTCCGTTTAAGCCGAATACCCACATGGGCATTTTATTATCCCGCGCCAGAATAGACGCCGTCATATCCACCACCTGGAGATTTTTGGCGATCACCTCGTCGATCGTCACCTCGTCGTATTTCCTGGCCGCAGGATTCCTGCCGGGATCGTCGTCGTAAACTCCGTCAACGGACTTTGCAAGCAGTATCACTTCCGCATCTACCTCAATGGCGCGCAGTACCACTCCGGTATCCGTGGAGAAATAAGGATGTCCCGTCCCGCCTGCAAAAAAGACCACCTGTCCCTGCTCAAAGCACTCGTTCGCCCGATCCTTGGAAAAAAGTACGGTGAAAGCGCCGCACTCAAAGGGCGTCAGAATACTGGTCCGCATACCGACAGAGCGAAAGATCTCCGACACATAGATACAGTTCATCACCGTCGCGAGCATTCCGATCTGATCGGCTTTGGTTCTGTCTATGCTGTTGCTGCTTCTTCCTCTCCAGAAATTTCCGCCCCCGGTGACGATTCCGATCTGGAAGCCGTCGTCCGTCAGCTGTTTTACCTGCAGCGCCACATTCCTGACGGTCGCCTCGTCAAACCCGGTCCTTTTTTCACCGGCAAGGGCTTCGCCGCTGAGCTTCAATACTATTCTGCGCATATTGAATTATCTCCTTATTTGGATTTGGATTTATGGCTCTCGGGCTTATACTCGTCAAAGAAGGAAGTAGGGCTGACGTCGGCGTAACACTGAGAACACATTCCTTCTATCACCGCGCCGTTGTTGATCTGCACGGACTTGGACTTAATATTTCCCATAACGATGGCAGTGGTATCCAAAATAACCGGCCCGCGCACGTCAATATCTCCCTTTACTGCGCCTGCGATAGCCGCGCTGGTCGCCGTGATATTGCCGATGATAACAGAGCTGGAGCCGATCTTGATCGCGCCCTCGCTGACCACCTCGCCGTTGATCTTTGCGCTTTCGGCATAAATCTCGGCCGCCTTGGAATTTCCGTTGATATGACCCGTGATATTCAGTTTTCCCAACGCGTCGATATTACCGTTTACCGTACCGATTACGTCAACGGATCCCTCCGACGTAATATCGCCCGTGATCGTCATTCCCTCCGTAATGACGGAGGTCTCGTCCACTGCATCTCTGTTCTCTCTGTTCCATGTCGTTTCCATTTTCTTTTCCGCTCCTTTGCTTTCTTCTACTGTTACTGCCTTCGGTTCTTCCTCCTGCTGTACGACGGCGGAGGTTTCCTCCAGCATCTTCTCCAGCATTCTCTCCATCTCGTCGTCCTGTTCCGCTTCCTCCTCAGCCGCGTCCGGCCCGGACGCTTCCTCCTCAACAGGTTCAGGAGCCTCTGGCACATCAGCTTCCTCCTGATCCTGTGTCTGAACGGGAGAAGGCGTCGGTGTCTCAAGAGACGCAAAGTCCTCGGCTTCCAGACGGATATCGTCGATATTCTTCAACATCTCGTCCAGAGAGAACTCCTGCTCCTCAGCCTCTTCCGCCGGCTCTTCCCCTCCCTTGATCTGTTCGTCTTCAGGCAGCAGCTCGTTCACAGCCTGCGACAAGTCTTCCTTTAAGTCCGAAAAAAAACCCATGGTAAATCAAACCCTCCATTTCTTTGGTTTAAGCCCCGCGGCTTAATGTATATGCTGAACCGGCTCCGTATCATCCGTAATCGGTAAAATCACGGTATCCTCCATTGCCAGAATGTTCTCGATAATCGTCGGCAGCGCATCGACCGTGGTGCTCTTGCTCGCGGAATCGTGCATCAGGATCACCGACGTCCCATGCTTTTCGATATCCTCGGTACAATTTTTCACCAGCGTCTCCACCGAGAGGAGCGCTCTCCCGCCGTCGCCGGAGGAAATATTCCAGTCAAAGAAACGCACCTCCTGCTCCGCAAGATAATCCGCGAACTCGTGCATATCCAGCCTGCTGACCGTGTTGGAGCTGCCCCCCGGAAAACGGTAGACATTGCTCTTTACGCCCGTGACGTCATACAGATAATCCTGCAGCTTCGTGAAATCCTCCGCAAAATCATCCACCGAGCGGTACACATCGGAATACTTATGGCTGTAGGAATGCATGCCCAGCGTGTGTCCCCTGTCTACGATATCCTGCAGGGCCTCCTTCGCGGAATCCGTTTCTTTTCCCACCACGAAAAAGGTAGCCTTCACGCCGTAGTCGTCCAGGATATCCAGAATATCGTCGGTATAGATGCTCGGTCCGTCGTCAAAGGTCAGATACACCTTGTGCGCAGCCGTGATTTCCGGCGTCTCACCGTCCTCCTCTTCCTCCGGTCCGGAGGGAAAAGGTTCCTGCGCCTGCCCGGACGCCTCCTGCTCCGGTTCCTCTGCCGTCTCTTTTTCCCGGCCAATAACCGACAACTCCTCCGAAAGCCCGTCCAACTGCGCCTGCTGCTCCTGCAAAAGCCCTGAAAGCCTTTCCAGCTGCCGTTCCAGTCCTGCGTTTTCCCGGTTCAGCTGCCTTATCTGCGCCGCCAGAATAAAGCAAAGCATGAAAGGAACCGTAATTCCAAACGTCATCAATACAATAATATATCTTTTCAGCTTTTGTATTCGCCGCCGCTTTTCGACAGGCTCCTGAACACTTCTGTCTGACATAATCTTTCCCATTTGATCCTTTAACATCCGCCTGCGGACGCTGTTCTTTTCTTAGTATAGCATATTCCCCTATTTTCGAAAAGTAAAAAATGAAAAAAGGCATCAAAAATGCCTTTTTTCAAAAAATATCCCTTAACGGAACCCGGTAAGGGAGAGCGTCCGACACACTCTTGTCGATACTTGCGCGATTTTTAAGGGTGTGATATAATGCCTTTATTTGAGAGGCGAAGGAGCGTCCGGCTCCGTTCGCCTTCCTACGAACCGGAAAGGATTTGGATAAAATACCATGAGCTTTGAATTTATCAAAAAACTCCCCACCCCGGCAGAAATCAGGGAACAGCTCCCTCTGCCGGAGCCTCTTGCCAGGATAAAAGAATCACGGGACGCCGAGATCAGAGATGTCCTCACCGGCAAAAGCGATAAGTTCCTCGTGATCATCGGACCCTGTTCCGCAGATAACGAGGATTCCGTCTGCGATTATATCAACCGCCTTGCCAAAGTAAATGACCGGGTGAAGGACAAGCTGATCCTCGTTCCCCGGATCTACACCAATAAACCCCGCACCACCGGCGAGGGCTACAAGGGCATCGTACACCAGCCGGATCCCGAAAAGAAACCGGACTTTCTGGCCGGACTGATCGCCATGCGGAAAATGCATATCCGGGCCATCTCGGAGACGGGACTCACCGCCGCAGACGAGATGCTCTACCCCGAAAACTGGAGATATGTCTCCGATATTCTCTCCTATGTAGCCATCGGGGCACGCTCCGTAGAAGACCAGCAGCACCGCCTGACCGTCAGCGGCTTCGACGTACCCGCCGGCATGAAGAATCCCACCAGCGGCGATCTCTCCGTTATGCTCAACTCCGTCTATGCGGCCCAGCACCCTCACTCCTTCATTTACAGAGGCTGGGAGGTTAAGACGACGGGAAACGAACTAACCCACACCGTACTGCGGGGCGCTACCAACAAGCACGGCAACAATATCCCCAATTACCATTACGAGGACCTGAATCTGCTTCTGGAAATGTACGGTAAAATGGACCTGAAAAATCCGGCCTGCGTCATCGACTCCAACCACTCCAATTCCGGCAAGCAGTACGAGCAGCAGATCCGCATTGTCAAGGAAGTCATGCACAGCCGCAAGCTTAATTCCGACATCCACCGGCTGGTAAAAGGCGTCATGATCGAAAGCTATATCGAGGCAGGCTGCCAGAAGGTGGGCGGCGGCATCTACGGAAAATCCATCACCGACCCCTGCTTGGACTGGGAGTCCTCGGAAAGACTGATTTACGATATTGCGGAATATGAGTGATTGATTGATATTGCGGGATGGGAAAAGGTCGCCCCGGGAACCGGGGCGACCTTTTATATTACAATTAGCACTGGTGAGTTGCCTGATTATAGCGAATTAGCAATTCATGCCCATTAACAGGTCTTTTTTTATTGGGGAAACCATCTTTATTATGACACAAACATTTTTGTGAGACCAGTGGTAAAAAGGCCAAAACCATGATAAAATAAGTCAGAGAGAGAGGTGTTTTTCTATGTCCTGGTTAATGAATAAAGACACAATAGTTGCATCTTTTGAAAAGAAGAATAATAGATGGAATTTGATACATCAAAATGCGGAGCTTCCCCTTGGACGGTTTGAGATAAACGAGTGGCTGGAAGACAGGAAGGCTTATAAGCATAATCATCACCTGAAGCAGCTTATGATAGATTGCGGATGCGAAACCACAGAAGGGTTTATAAAAATCACTCATGCAGCATCCATCAATGATTCTTTTTGGGTCAGGGAAGACGGCGAAGATATTGTATGGAATGATATTTCTTTTTACAGAAACGAGTTTAACGATACCATATCAAAACTGGCATTTGAAGGACTGGGATTATATGGGCTGCAGATAAGCAGCACTTCTCCCGAGCTTACTACAGACGGTTCTTTCCGCAAGTGCTGGCGAAAAGAGGGTGGTGAAATTTATCTCTGCAAACGAGGGATTTCAGGGGCTTACAATGCCGGACTTGAACCTTACTGCGAGGCACTGGCATCTGAAATTATCCATAAAGCCGATCCAACAAGCGTCCAGTATTTTGTCATGAGATTACATGGAGAAACAGCGACAAAATGTAAATCGTTTACAAATGAAGATGTCGGTTTCGTACCATTGCGAAAGTTAGTAGACCGCAACATTACCATGGATGAATTGCTGGCGTTCTTTGATCGTCTTGACTGCAGGGAACAATTCCAGAGGATGCTTGTTTTGGATGCCGTGACCTTCAATGTGGATCGGCATCTTGGAAACATTGGGCTTCTTGTAGACAACGACACACAAAAACCGCTCGGAATCGCCCCTAATTTTGATTTCAATTTATCCATGCTCCCCTATGTGACAGCAGAAGAATTTGGACAGATAGGAACAAAACTTCTGGATTACGGTCCGGCGATCGGAAACGATTTCACAAGAGTCGGGCAGAAAATGCTGACATCGGAAATCAGGCGGGAATTAATCAATCTGCAGGGATTCCGGTTTACTTTTCGGGGCAATAAGGATTTTGAACCGTCAAGGGTACAGATACTTGAAGAAATGGTAAACCGACAGATCAATGCAATATTAAGGAGCGACGTCCTTTATACAAAAGATGTGTTTGTACCTGCAAAAGTCTCACAGGAATCTATAGGGTCTGACAATTCGGATGAATTAAAGCTTGCTTCTGCCCTGTCTGCCAAATTAAAAGCAGCAGGTTTCTTCTCATCTGTTATGGAAGAGATTGAAGAAGATAACCGTGTGTGTGTGATTGCCACACTGCATAAGGAGAATAATTTTGTGAATCTTACCATCCGCATGGACAGCCTAAATATTTCCTGTGACGAAAACGGTATTGCAACAGATATAACCGAAATTGATTCTGAGTATGAAGCATTTTCTGAAGCATACAACTTTGTTTGCAGAATGGTGGATGTATTCCTCCCTCTCAGAAAATCTTCAGATACCCGATCAGCAGGCCGGGATTGACGTAGCCCTCCAGGATGCAGCCCGCCAGAACCGCCAGCAGAATGACACTCAGCCAGCCTGCTTCCTTCAGCACAAAAATTTTCTCCCTCACATTTGTCCCCAGACTTCTAAAGTAAATTGCCCTGTACAGGTTCTCGCTCCAGCCAAGCAGCATCACGACTGCCGGAACGTAAAAAAGAAATTGCGGGAAAACGCTGACGACCGCCAGAATCAATCCTTTTATCCCATATTGCGCAAACAGCGCGGACAGCAGAATCCCAAGAGACATTCCGTACCAGGCAGAGACTCCCATACATACGACATATCCCAGATAGGTCGTTGTCAACACGGCCAGAATCAAAAGCGCCAAAATCCGCTTTCGGAGCGCATAACAAAAAAGAGCATTGCCGTCCACACTCATATACTTTAAGCGATACAATATCTCCTCGTCAAAGATTCCCGTGTTTTCAAGCAAAATGCTCTTTCCTATGTTTATGATTATAATTCCTGCCAAAAAGCCCAGACAGAATACCGTCAACATCCTTCTGCTGCCTGTGGGGATCTGTTTTCCCGCAATCCGCATTCTCTCGCCCGCCTTTATCCGTCTAATCCATTTTTATGCGGCATGTCTCTCCGTTATACCGGGTGAGAGGCAGAGCAGGATATTTGCGCCACAGCAAACGTCCTCCGATGAGCCTGTGGGCTTATCGCTCGTTGCGGCTTTCTCCCGCCTTCATAGCATAAGTCAGTATCCCGCAGATCGTTTTGGAGTCCTGAATTTTGCAGTCAAAAATCATCTGCTTCAGCTCCTCCAGATCATGGGCCTCCACATTCAGATATTCATCGTCATCCAGATGCTGCTTGCCGGGCTTTAAATCCCTGGCAAGATAAATGTCAATCTTTTCATTGCAGAAGGCGACGGTAGTATAGATGGTATTTAAAAGCTCCAGGCTGCCGCAGATATAACCCGTCTCCTCCTCCAGCTCGCGCATGGCCGCGTCTGCCGTGGGTTCTTCCCGTCCGTTCAGTCCGCCCGCCGGGATCTCCAGCGTCTCCCGCTCCAGGGCATTGCGGTACTGGCGCACCATCAAAAGCTTTCCGTCTTCCCGCACTGCCACCACGGCGGCAGCTCCCTTGTGATCGATCAGATCCCACCTGGCCGTGTTGCCGTTTGGAATCAGCATGGTGTCCTGATAGTAATCGATAATCGCTCCTTTGGCGATCAGTTCCCGCTTCAATCTCTTATATTCGTCCATAGTGTCTCACGCCTTTCCTGCTTTCCGCCGTTTCCTGTCTCCGGGCCGGTTTCCTTCAGCCGCCTCTCACACCTCCAACAGCTTCTCCACGCTCACCAGCTTGACGCACAGCACAAACAGATCCGTCGCCATACGCATCTCCTCCGGCGTGGGGAAGGACGGCGCGATTCGGATATTGCTGTCTTTCGGATCCCTGCCGTAGGGGAAAGTGGCGCCCGCGCCGGTCAGCACCACGCCCGCCTCCTTACATTTCGCAACGATAGCCTTAGCGCATCCCTCCATCGCCTCAAAGGAAATAAAGTATCCGCCGTTGGGCTTCGTCCATGTGCCGATTTCCAATCCCGCCAGTTCTCTCTCCAGCACGTTTTCCACCGCTTCAAATTTAGGGCGCATCAACGCGGCATGTTTTCTCATATGCTCCCTGATGCCGTCAAAATCCTTAAAGTAGCGGACGTGTCTGAGCTGGTTGATCTTGTCGTGGCCGATGGTCTGGATCATCATGGTCTTTTTGATACACTCCAGATTTTTGGAGGACGCGGCGATTGCCGCCACACCCGCGCCGGAAAAACTGATTTTGGAGGTGGAGGCAAATTCGTACACCATGTCCGGATTGCCGGCCTTCTCGCATTCGCTTAAAATCTCCAGGATCTTGTCCTGCCGCTCCTCCTCATCGTACAAATGATGCACCGCGTAAGCGTTATCCCAGAAAATGCGGAAATCCTTCGCCGCCGGCTTCAGGTTTGCAAATCTTCTCACTGTCTCGTCAGAATAGCTGTACCCCTGAGGATTGGAATACTTCGGCACGCACCAGATTCCCTTGATACTCTCATCCTCTGCCACAAGCCGTTCCACCGTATCCATATCGGGTCCCTGAGGCGTCATGTGTACCGTAATCATTTCTATTCCAAAATGCTGTGTGATGGCAAAATGTCTGTCGTAACCGGGCGCAGGGCAGAGGAATTTTACCCGATCCAGCTTACACCAGGGCGTACTGCCCATGACGCCGTGGGTCATGGCGCTGGAGACCGCGTCGTACATCACGTTCAGGCTGGCATTTCCGTATACGATCACCTGCTCCGCGGAAACCCCCATAATGTCCGCCATCATGTGCTTCGCCTCGGTCAGGCCGTCCAGCACACCGTAATTGCGGACGTCGATTCCCTCCTGGCTCCTCATATCGCTCCGGGAATCCAGCACGTCAAAGATATCCATTCCCATATCCAATTGGGCCACAGAAGGCTTGCCGCGGGACATATCCAGCTTCAGTCCCTTCCCCTTTGCGTCCCCAAATTCCTTTTCCAGCCGTTCCTTCAACGACAGCAGCTCATCTCTGCTCAACTCCCGATATGCTTTCATTCTTATACCTCCCGCCCGCTTTACAAGAGGGTGTGTAAACCCCCCTCTTATGAATCCGTTCAATCGCGCGCAATATCATTGGATTATTGTATACAATCATACATCGTGCCTGATCTATAATACTACAAGAATCCGTATTCTACAAGAGAAAAATGAAAAACCGCCGCACTTTTTTCGTGCGACGGTTTTTTTCTTATGAAGTTTTCAGTTTTGAACTGTATCGCTGATTATTTCGCATAATCAATCACGCGGCTCTCACGGATCACATTTACCTTGATCTGTCCCGGATATTCCATCTCGGCCTCAATCTTTTTCGAAATATCACGGGCCAGCAGAACCATATCGGCGTCTGTAATCTGTTCCGGCACTACCATTACTCGAACTTCACGACCTGCCTGAATAGCAAAAGATTTGTCTACACCTTTGAAATTGTTTGTGATTTCTTCTAACTGCTTTAATCTGCTGGTATAAGTCTCCAGCGTCTCCCTTCTGGCTCCCGGTCTTGCAGCGGATATTGTATCAGCAGCTTGTACAATACATGCAATCAGGGAAGTGGGCTCTACATCGCCATGGTGGGATTCCACAGCATTGACGACAACAGAATTTTCCTTGTACCTTCTGCAAAGCTCCACACCGAGCTGAATGTGCGAACCTTCCATCTCGTGATCCACAGACTTTCCGATATCATGGAGCAGACCCGCGCGCTTTGCAAGTCTGACATCGAGTCCCATCTCGGCGGCCAAAAGCCCCGACAGCTGTGCGACCTCTATGGAATGCTTCAACGCATTCTGACCATAGCTGGTTCGGAATTTCATCTTCCCCAGCAGCTTGACGAGTTCAGGATGGATGCCGTGTACGCCGACCTCCAGCGTCGCGGCCTCTCCTTCCTCCTTCATCATGATTTCCACTTCTTTCTGCGCCTTCTCTACCATCTCTTCGATCCGGGCAGGATGAATCCGTCCGTCCACGATCAGCTTTTCCAGCGCAATTCTCGCTACCTCACGGCGGATCGGGTCAAATCCTGACAGGATCACAGCCTCCGGTGTATCGTCAATAATCAGATCCACCCCGGTCATGGTCTCCAGCGTGCGGATATTTCTACCCTCACGTCCTATGATCCTTCCCTTCATCTCATCGTTCGGAAGCGGCACGACGGAGATCGTAGTCTCAGAGACGTGGTCTGCTGCACATCTCTGAATTGCCGACACGACATACTCCTTCGCCTTTTTGTCTGCTTCTTCTTTGGCGCGACTCTCCATTTCCTTGATCATCACAGCCGTTTCATGCTTTACTTCGTCTTCAACAATTTTCAATAAGTAGTCTTTTGCCTGTTCAGAGGTTAGCCCGGAAATCCGTTCCAGTTCCTGCAAGCGCTGCTCATTCAGCTTGGAAACTTCTTCTTTCAGCCTGTTCAAAGATTCTTCCTTCGCTGCTAAGCTTGTCTCACGCTTTTCGATAGCGTCAGCCTTTTTATCGATGTTCTCTTCCTTCTGCTGAACCCTGCGCTCGTAACGCTGCGCTTCCGCCCTGCGTTCCTTGATCTCCTTATCCAGTTCATTCTTTGTCCGAATGGACTCTTCCTTGATCTCAAGAAGCGACTCGCGTTTTTTGGCCTCCGCATTTTTCAGAGCCTCGTCGATGATCTCTCTTGCCTTATCCTGCGCGTTTCCGATCGTAGCCGCAGAAGTCTTTTT
The DNA here is from genome assembly GCA_023664305.1 of bacterium. Classification (GTDB taxonomy): domain Bacteria; phylum Bacillota; class Clostridia; order Lachnospirales; family Lachnospiraceae; genus Acetatifactor. The sequence continues at coordinate 680,317 of JAMPFT010000001.1, forward strand.
CTGCACGGTGGTCGCAACATACGCGGTGACTACCGCTGTCACTGCGACGGCTGCCACAACGATAAGGACGACAATTAATGGCGACATCTACAGGAGCACCTCCTTTATAAATTTTTCATGGTACATTAAACAAGCAATTCACAACAGTTAAATTTTAAACTTAATTTTGTTTCATGTCAAGCATAACTTCGGCTCATTTACGACTTACCTGTCCGGGCTGTCCGCGAAAGCAGGCTTTCCCTTCCGCCCTGCCCGCTTCCCTACAGGTATGTCTCCTCTTCCCAAGGCCCCTCGGACCGCAGGGCCGCTTTCACGGCCCCGCCGGAGAATCCCTTCCGCATCAGAAACGCATAGGTCTTCTGTTTTTCCTTAAAATCCGCCGTGTCCGGATCGTAGTTCCTCTTTCGCAGCAATACGCGGATCATCTCCTGCTCGTCCTGGCTGCCGCCCTCCGCTTCCCACTCGCCAAAGGCCTGTTCCACCGTCTGCCTGTCAATTCCTTTCCCGAGCAGATCCTGTTCGATCCTCCGGCGGCTCCTGGACGTCTCATGATCCGAGATATAGGATACCGCATACCGCAGATCGTCCGTGTAGTGGAAGGAGGCCACATATTCGAGCGCCGTCCGGATGATCTCCTCCGGATAGCCTCCCTCCTTTAGCTTGTCGTACAGCTGTTTTTCCGTATACTCCCTTTTTGTCAGCAGATTCATGGCGCGAAGCTTTGCGCGCTTCGGCAGAACCTCCCGCATAATCGTATCGTAATCCTTCTCTGACAGCTCTTCGCCCGGGTTGATACGGTAAGTGCGCAGCTCTCCTTTATAGAGGACAAAGGCCGGTTCCCCATCGATCCATACCCTGCTGCGGCTTTTTGACAGTTCTTCCGTCCCGGTAATTCTCATAAATATACTCCTCTTCCCGCTCCGGCAGGTATCTGATCCTATTTTTCCTCAGGTCCGCCTGCCTCGCCCGCCGGGGATCCGAAACCGTAATGCTCCCTGACCTTCCGGTTGACTTCCTCACAGATCTCCGGGTTGTCCTTCAGGTACTGCTTTGCATTTTCACGCCCCTGACCGATCTTGTTGCCCTCATAGGCGTACCACGCGCCGGATTTTACGACGATATCCAGGCCTGCCGCGAGATCCAGGATATCACCCACCTGGGAAATCCCCTCCCCGAACATAATATCAAACTCCGCCTCTTTGAAAGGGGGAGCGATCTTATTTTTAACCACCTTCACCCGCGTGCGGTTTCCGATGACCTCGCCGCCCTGCTTCAGCGACTCGATCCTTCTGACGTCCAGCCGGACGGAGGAATAAAACTTTAACGCACGTCCGCCCGTCGTCGTCTCCGGATTTCCGAACATAACGCCCACCTTCTCACGGAGCTGATTGATAAACACTACCGTACAGTTCGACTTGCTGATCACAGCGGTCAGCTTACGCAGCGCCTGGGACATCAGCCTCGCCTGCAGTCCCACATGGCTGTCCCCCATATCGCCGTCGATCTCCGCCTTGGGAACCAGCGCCGCGACAGAGTCCACCACCACGATATCCACCGCGCCGGAGCGCACCATTGTCTCCGTGATCTCAAGCGCCTGCTCGCCGTTGTCCGGCTGGGAAATATACAGATTGTCAATATCCACGCCGATATTCTTCGCGTATACCGGATCAAGAGCATGCTCCGCGTCAATAAAGCCCGCGATCCCGCCTCTCTTCTGCACCTCCGCAATCATATGTAAGGTAACCGTCGTCTTACCGCTGGACTCGGGGCCGTAAATCTCGACGATCCTTCCCTTGGGAATCCCGCCCAGTCCCAGCGCGATATCAAGGCTTAACGCGCCCGTGGGAATCGTCTCCACGTTCATCTGCGCCGCCGGATCGCCCAGTTTCATGACCGCGCCCTTTCCATACTGCTTTTCAATCTGGCTGATCGCCGCGTCCAATGCCTTCAGTTTTTCGTTTTTTTCCATTTGAAATCTCCTTTTGTCGGGAACAAACGTTCTTTTTATAAGAATAAAACATTTGTTCGTATTTGTCAATCAAGAAATCGTTTCTTTCTTACTTTTCACATACTACCGCTTTTTGTGTCCCTTAAAACTCCCTCAAAGGCACTCACCTCCCTACATCTGTTATTGTCCTGAAACCTGTGGCGATATGCCGGAAAATCAGACAGAGTATCCTCGGAACGGGAACTCCGCATTCAAGAAGTATCAGACAAAAAGAGTGTAACATATTTTTTCCCGCAGGACAACCCCGAAAATGACTTGACACGCCATCCCGTTTGTGATATAGAAAAAAAGGGCTGCAAGCCGGGCTCCGGTTCTGCCGCCCTTTGTTCTTTGAAGGCTGCAGATTTTTCAGGAAACGCAAAAAAGGAAAGGGGAGGTAATCTATCTATGAATACTTATCAGAAATGGCTCCAGGCCGAAAAAGAATGGATTAATACTTACTGCAGGAAGATACGCAGACAGGCTCTCTGCATCACAACGCCCGTCATCCTGGTCGGCGCGACGGTTTTTCTCGGCGCTGTGTCCGCCCTCGGCGGGTCGGGTACGGAGGATCTTCTGTACGGCGCTTTCGGAGGCTTTCTGTTCGGTCTGGTAATCTGCGGAATCTATCTGCTGATCCTGCTGCCGGGACTGCGCCCCGGCCGGTATACCGGAAAAATCGAAAAGAGTGTACAGGGGCTCGCTCTCAGCGAATCCGAAAAGGAGCAGCTGGCGCAGGAGATGCTATCGGCCGACGAAAGCCATATCATCTCTTATACGATCAGCGGCCCCGACTCCAAAGGAACGCCGGCACGTTTTGTGCTGACGCCGCATTACGCGTTCCTGGAGGGAAGCACTCCTTATTCCATTTTAATCCGTCTGTCGGATATCGCCCGGATCAAAAGCGGCGAGGAACAGAAGACCGCCACCACGCATCAGGCAAAATCCAGAACCGTCTACAACTTTACGCTGCACACCGTCGGTTTTTACCGAAAGGAACGGCTTCAGAACTCCGGTGCAGAGCTGCCGGACGAGGCCTTCGGCTTTTTTGACGCGGGAACCCGGGATCGGGTGACAGAGCTTTTAAAGGAAACCGGGATCACGGTAGAGTAAAGGACAGCATAAGAGAGAACGTTTTACTTTTTAAGGAGACAGCTTTACACTGTCTCCTGTTTTTTTATCTGCTGCAATGCGGCGTTCCAATCGCATAACCATTGCTTTTTAGGGCAGAATGCTTTAAAATATGCCTATCAGGAAACATTGCACTGTCAGAAAGAAAGGGGCTTTTCAGTATGGGAATCTACTTAAATCCCGGCAACAGCGGGTTTCAGGAAATCCGGAACAGCCGGTATGTTGACAAGTCAGGCATGATCCGTCTGGTTAATCAGGTGATCGGGACAAAGCAAAAACTGATCTGCGTCAGCCGCCCCCGACGCTTCGGCAAGTCCTTCGCCGCCCAGATGCTGTGCGCCTATTATGACAGGAGCTGCGACTCTTCCGCCCTGTTCGATGATCTCGCCATTGCAACGGATAAAAACCTGAATGGCAGCTATCTGCAGCATCTGAACAAATATGATGTCATCTACCTGGATATGACGAACATCTTAGGCAAGGTAAAACCGCAGAATGTCCTGCCCTTTATCGAAAAAAGCGTGACTGCAGAGCTGCTGAAAGCTTATCCGGGATTGGAATCGGGAAATACATTTGACGAAACCCTGATTGCCGCCACAAAGATGACAGGCAGCCGGTTCATCATGATCATTGACGAATGGGATGCGCCCATAAGGGAGACGCCTGAGCTTCAAAAAGAATATCTGCATTTTCTGCGGATGCTGTTTAAGAGCAGCGGCACCACGGACAAAATCTTCGCGGCGGCTTACATGACGGGAATCCTGCCCATCAAAAAGGACGGCTCCCAGTCCGCCATCTCGGACTTCGAGGAATTTTCCATGCTGGATCCCGGAAAATTCGGCAGATATATCGGCTTTACGGAAGACGAGGTGGCGCGGCTCTGCCGGGAGACCGGCTGCGATTTTGCGATGATGAAGCATTGGTATGACGGATACATCTTCCCGGACGTAGGCTCTGTGTATAACTCCAATTCCGTCATGAAAGCGGTACGCAGAGGAAGATATGAGTCCTATTGGACCCAGACCTCGGCGGCAGACAGTCTGCTGGGCTATATCAGTCTGGATTTTGACGGCCTGTCCGGAGTGGTAGCGGAGCTGATCGGCGGCGGGAAGACAAAGGTAAGCACCAAAAAGTTCTCCAATGACCTTGTGACCTTCCATAGTCGGGACGATGTGCTGACGCTGCTGATTCACTTGGGATATCTGACTTATGACGAAAAGACACAGCTAACATGGATTCCCAACGAGGAAATCAAAATGGAATTTGGCAGCACTGTCCGGGATGTGAAACGCGACGAGACCATCCGCCGTGTCCGGGAGAGCGATCAGTTAATCGCGGATACCGTCCACGGAAACGCGGATGCCGTGGCGGCCCAAATTGAAAAAATCCATGCCGAGGAAGCCCCGCTGCACTATAATAACGAACAGTCCCTGCGCAGCGTGGTCAAACGGGCCTATTTCAGCTACGGGGACGAATATGTGCTGTTTGAGGAGCTTCCTGCGGGAGAAGGCTTCGCCGATATCGTATATCTGCCCAAAAAGGATTCCCTGCTGCCGGCGCTCTTAATTGAGCTGAAATGGAACCGCTCGGCCCAGGGCGCTATCTCCCAGATCAAAGAGAAGCATTATCCCGAAGCCCTGAAAGACTACGGCGGGAACCTGTTGCTGGTGGCAGTTGCCTACGACAAGGAAGCGCCCGCCGGAAAACGGAAGCACACATGCATTATAGAGCAGGGATAATTTCAGGCGGCGCCGTTATCTCCGGCGCCGTGCAAAGCGCAATATAGAGCGGTGACCCGGGACAAAGGCTATCAGCCCGCCAAAGGCGGGCAGGGAGGCACAAATGCAATATACATCCGAATATGAATCCCCTCTCGGCAGGATACTACTGGCGGCTGACGAGGCCGGTCTGACAGGATTGTGGTTTGAGGGTCAGAAATACTTTGCGCTCTATCTGGACGCGGAACATGAGGAAAAAAAGCTGCCGGTCTTTGATCAGGCCGCAGAATGGCTTGATCTCTATTTTTTGGGAAGAGAACCGGATTTTAAGGTTCCGCTGCATTTTACGGGAAGCGCGTTCCAAAATGAGGTATGGGAAATTCTGTGCAAAATACCCTACGGCCAGACCGTCACCTACGGAGCGATCGCCCGGCAGCTGGCGGAAAAACGGGGGCTCGCAGGGATGTCGCCCCAAGCGGTGGGCGGCGCGGTGGCGCACAATGAGATATCGGTTATCGTCCCCTGCCACAGGGTGGTCGGCGCAAACGGAAGTCTGACCGGATACGCCGGGGGAATCGACAAAAAGATTGCCCTCCTGAAACTGGAAAAGGGATACAGGGACACCTTTTTTGTCCCGAAAAGGAGCACCGCGCCCTAAAAAAGTGCCGCAAGCGGCACTTTTTTACTCTATAGGAAACTTCGTCGTAGTAAGGGAAGAATGCGAAGCATTCTTCTAAGTGCCACGCAGGGGCACTTTTTTACGGCCAGAAAATACCGCCCCGGTTTCCCGGGGCGTTTTCAGGCTATGCTTCTTTTCTCTTAAATCGGCTACCCGGCCACCGCATTTACAGGTATTTCCTGTCCGCCTCATACTGTCTGGATTTCTCGTAATACTGCGCCTGGGCCTCCCAGAGCTGCCGGTACTTTCCGTCCGTCTTAAGCAGCCCCTCATGATCTCCCTGCTGGATCACCCCGCCGTCCTCAAACACAAGAATCTCCTTGCAGAACCTGCAGCTGGAAAGCCTGTGGCTGATGTAGATGGCCGTTCGGTCGCCCGCGATCTCGTCAAATTTCCGGTAAATTTCCGCCTCTGCGATGGGGTCAAGGCTGGCCGTGGGCTCGTCCAGGATGATGAAGGGAGCGTCCTTGTACAGCGCCCGGGCGATGGCGATCTTCTGGCGCTCACCGCCGGAAATCTCGATGCCTTCCTCATCAAAGTCCTTGTAAAGCCAGGTATTCAGGCCGTCTGGAAGCTCCTTCAGACGGTCGCCGAAGCCCGCGTCCTCAAGACACTTCACCGCCCGCTCCTCGTCCACGTCGCAGGAGCCCGCCACATTCTGCCCCAGCTGATGGGACAGCAGGCTGAAATCCTGGAAAACCACCGAGAAGATAGCCATGTATTCCTCGTAGCGGTATTTTTTGATATCCACGCCGTTCAAGAGGATCTCCCCCTCCTGAGGGTCATAGAGGCGGCAGAGCAGCTTGATGAAGGTGGACTTGCCGGAGCCGTTCTCGCCCACTACCGCCAGCTTGCTTCCCACCTCGAAGTACACTGACACGTTTTTCAACGCCCAGTTCTCGGAGCCGGGATACCGGAAGCTGACGTCTTTAAACTCCACATTGTACTTTCTGTCCCGTCTTTTTTCCGTGGTCAGGCTGCCCTGGTACATATGATTGGGCAGATCCAGAAATTCAAAGATTTTTTCCACAAACCCGGCGTTTACCCGAAGCTCGTTGGCTGTGCTCAAAAAGCGCGTCACGCCTGAGACCAGCCTGCTCATGGCCCCCTCATACTGGGTGACCTCCCCGATGCCGAAGGCGCCTGCCCATGCCTTCAGGCAGACGAACAGATAAATCACGCTCAACAGCAGCTTTTCGCCTGCCGCCTTTCCCATCAGGCAGAGCCCGAAGCTGCCCTTGTACTGTTTGTCGCAGTATCCTCCCACATACCAGGTATTCTCCATCCAGGTATAATGTCTGGCAATCTTAGCCTGAGGATACATCCGGTACTCCACCATGCTGTCGGCGTCGTCGTTTAAGAATCCAAAATGGGAAAACAGCCGGTTTCCCAGGGTTGCCTGCTCGCTAAAGGCGGCGTTTTTTGCCATCATCTTCGCGTTGAGCCAGGGAGCGAGCGAGGCGGTAAGCGCCATAGCCCCAAAAACGCCCAGCACTGTCAGAGGATGATTGAGAAAAGCAAAGGAATTTCCCTCCGGAACCCTCGCGACGAACAGTCCCACGGACAGGGCCAGCGCGCCGATCACCGAGAAAAAGTCCGACACAAATCCCTCGAAAGCCCACTGGATTCTGGCAAAGCCCCAGCCGCCCCAGTTTCTGTTCTGCACAATCTGATTGCGGAGATCCCGAACCTCCTGGTTTTCCACGTCTCCGTAATCCATCGTCATAAATTTTTCGTCTTCCATCCGCTGCATATTGGCCCAAAAAAGCGCGGACTTGGCTGAGTAAGCGTGATACATCGCACCCTTGACGATCCCGAAGGCCGCCGTGGTCAGAACGGAGACAAGGGCCCACATCCCTAAGGTTTCCAGGCGTCTCGCCCCCGCCAGCTCGCCGATCAGCTTCGCCATGATGACCAGACCTGCGTAGGAGGCCGTCACATCCAAGAGGGCTTTCAACGCGCCATAGGGAAACATCCATTTATTTTTGGAGGCCAGCAGCCTGACCGCGCGGATATTGATTCCGATCGCCTTGCGCCAGCTCATTTTTTCAGATTTGGTTGACATTCAGCTTCACTCCTTCCTGATAATATCTGGACTGAATCCCGAACAGCCGGGCGTATTCCCCGCCCTTTTCGATCAGCTCCTCATGCGTTCCTTCCTCGGCGATCTTTCCCGCCTCCAGATAGAGAACCCTGTCGCAGAATCTTGTGGAGGCCAGCCGGTGGGAGATAAACACCGCCGTCCTGTCCCTTGTCATCTCGTTATATTTCTGATACATATCCCGCTCCGCCAGAGGATCCAGGGCCGCCGTGGGCTCGTCCAGCATCAACACCGCCCCATCCTTATAGAGCGCCCGGGCCAGCATCAGGCGCTGGTACTGGCCGCCGGAGAGCAGCACGCCGTCCAGATAGACGTTCCGCCCCAGGTGCGTATCCAGCCCCGCAGGCAGCTCGGAGACCATTTTCGTCAGCCCGGCCTTTTCAATACAGTCCTTCACCCGCTCCAGATCGATCTCTTCCACGTCCTGGGCCACCGTCTCCGCCACAGTGATATCCATGATGTTAAAGTGCTGGAACACCGCCGAGAACAGCCCGTAATACTCGTCCCGGTTAAACTCCCGGATATCGGTTCCGTTCAGCAGGACGCGCCCCTCGTCCGGATCCAGCAGACCCGTCATCAGCTTGACCAGCGTCGTCTTGCCCGCCCCGTTCAAGCCTACCACAGCGATCTTCTCGCCCTTTTTCACCGTCAGGTTCATACCGTCGATGATCTTTTGATCCGACTGAGGGTAGGCGTAGCTGACGTTTTCCAGACGAATTTCGTAGGTGTCGTCCCGGGGGATGGCCTTCCCGCCCTCAAAGCGGAAGGGCTCCTCGTAGTACAGGCACTCCAACAGGCTGGAAAGATCCAGACAATAGTTCCGCAGCTGCTGCAGATTGTTCAGCACGCCGTCAAACTGCCCGCCCAGAGAATTTACCGCCGAGAAATAAAGCATAAACTCCGCCGCGCCCATGCCGCTCTCCAGACACATCTTCAACAGAAGGAAGCAGGCCGTCCCTGTCCTCAAGAACTCCAGGAGCGTACTGGAAAAGCTTCCGATGAGATAAAAGACATGCTCCTTATTCGCATAAGCCTGCCGGGCCAGGAAGGCCTTGTCGGTCAGCCTCTGAAGCCAGCTTCCCAAACCGAACAGACGGATATCCTTCGCCACAGGCAGATACCGGGCCTGACCGGTGAGATACCACATCTGTTTCTCCAGATGAGACCGTTCCTCCCGGTGCCGGTAGTTGTATTTATAGACGTAAGAGGAGATCAGAAAATTCAGCACGCTCAGCCCCATCGTCACCCCGAACACCAACGGGTGTACATAGGTCAGCATCACCGCAAAGAAGCCGAACATTGCCAGTCGGACCGCCAGCTCCTGCAGGGTATGCCAGATTCCCTCGCAGGCCGCGTTATTGCTGTTGCAGCAGTTTCCCGCCCGCTCCCTAAGCCTGCGCCATTTGGTATCCAGACAGTTGACGTAAGAGGTACTCGCCACCTTATCCGTGAGCTCCTGCAGAATGCGGCTTCTCAGCTCGATCTGATAAGCCGCTTTCACGCCCCAGCCGCCCGAGCCGCTGCCCAGAAACGCGACTGCAGCGTCCGAGATCAGGCACCCGCCGATAAAGAAGGCCGCCGTCAGCAAAAGCTCGCCCGCGGGGCTCCTCGCCTCCAGCTCCGCCAGAATCTTCGGGGAAAGGTAAAACCCGAACACTCCGCTGGAAACGTTAAAAAGGATCTGCAAAAACAGCAGACCGGGAACCTCCGGGCGGTATTGGAACGCCCGGGAGAACATAAACCTGATACACCGCCCCATACCGTACTTGGGCTTTTCTTTTTTCTTTTCCGTAGACATATTTTTCACTCCTTGTTGTTTTTCCTTTGCGCTCATTATAGGACAAAAATCCCCGAAAAAATTTTTCGGGGATGAATTGCATTCTGAGAGGGACGAATTGTAGAGAAACACATTCTTTCAGGGTGAATCGGAGGAAGGCTCCGGTTTGCCGTTTCGGGCCTTCCGCGTATGCGGATTGCGCCGCAGACCTTACTTCAGCGCCTCCGGCAGCAGGATTTCCGTGGTAAAAGCCCCTTCCTCCGAGTTGACGGACAGATATCCGCCCAGCTTTTTTACCACCGAGTCGATTCTGCCAAGCCCCAGCCCGTGGTCGCCGCCCTTCAGGCTTCGGAACAGATTCCCGACCTTCTCCAGCTTCCCGCCGCTTGTGAGATTCAAAAAAGAGATATACAGCTGCACGCCCTTCCTGTCCATATAGACCCGGATCACCCGCCGCTCCGGCGGCAGGGAGACGCTGGCCTCGATGGCGTTGTCAAAAAGATTCCCCAGAATCGTGCAGAGATCCACCGCCGAAACATTGAGCAGCGCCGGGATATGCACATCCGCCTCCACCCGGATTCCCCTGTCGTTCGCCAGGGCGATCTTCGAGTTTAAAATCGCATCCGCCATCGGATTTCCGGTCTTGAGTACGGTATCCACCGTGTAAAGATCGGTCTCCAGATCCTTCAGATAGTCAATGACCGCCTGCAGGTCGCCCCTGTCCGCATAGGTCTTCAAGACCTGGATATGATTGCGGTAATCGTGCCGCCAGCCCCGCATTTTACGGTACATGTTATCCACCTCGGCAAAATGGGTCTTCAGCAGCTCCTGCTGGTAAGCTTCGATTTTTCTGTCTGTCCTCCGCGATAATTTCATGCGTACCCCCTGTTCTCCCTAACACGCCTGTCAATCAATATCAGCAAATATATTTTCGCGTTTTCTTTCGGAAATCTCCGGCATTCTTTCCCTTTGCGGCCGTCTCCGGAGGCAGGTCAGTCGGCGTTTTGCCTGCGAATATGAGCCAATTCCAAACCGCCGACGCCGGTTTGTCAGTTCAACCGGATAATCGCCCGGTTCACCGCCTCATAAGCCCCTCTGGGCAGGGGCACCGCTTCGCCGCCCCGGAGGAAAATTTCCTTCCGGGTCACCCGGGAGACAAAGCGCAGATTGACGATATAAGACCTCCCCACCCTTAAAAAGCGCCCGTCCAGCTCCCCCTCCACCTCCTTTAGGGTCTTTCTCACGGTATAAGCGCCCTCCGCGTAAACCGTGATATAATTTTTCATCGCCTCGATGTACCGGATTTCGTAGATGGGCAGCAGGACGGTCTCCGCTGCGGTTTCCAGCACGATTTTCCGCCCGTCGGTCTCCTGCTTTTCCAGTGCGCGGTTCAATGTGGAAAAAAGCTTTTCCGCCGACACCGGCTTTAACAGATAGTGCAGCGCCGCCACCTCGTACCCCTCGGCGATATAATCCGAAAAGCCCGTGATAAAAATAATCTGGATCAGCTTGTTGACCGCCCGGAGGCGCTTCGCCAGCTCCACGCCGTTCATCCCCGGCATCTCGATATCCAAAAGCACGATATCCGGTGCCAGATCCTCGTATTCAAACAAAAAAGCCTCGGCGGACGGAAATTCCGACACGCTAACCTCCGTCCCCGACTGCCGCGACCACTCCCGCACAAGAGCGCTCACGGATGCGCGCTCCTCCGGGGAATCGTCGCAGATACAGATTGTAACGTTCATGACTGCTTCCCTGACTCTTTCTCCCGTGTATGCAATATATTCAGACCGAATAAGGTCATTCTACCATGAGCGGCGCTCACGGTACGGATGGCCATTCGGCCGCTTCCTGCCCCGAATAAGGTCATTCTACCATGAGCAGCGCTCACGGTACATGGCCATTCGGCCGCTTCCTGCCCCGAATAAGGTCATTCTACCATAACCTCCAAAAATGCGCCACCTGAAAAATAGGTTAGAAAATCTTTTTGAAATCAATTTACTTTCTCCGGTTTTAGGATATAATAAAAGCAGAGATCTAAAGAATCCTTTAGATTTCAAGAACTCTGTATATCCGGCTGTGCCGGAAAACAGACATGAGAAAGGGTGGTTTTACATGAATCTGGCAAAAATCTCCGCCAACGGACAGATTACCGTTCCCGCAGAAATACGCCGTCTGCTCGGTTTGAAATCCGGTGACAAAGTTCTTTTCTTCCAAAAATCAAGCGGTGAAGTTGTCATCAATAACGCCTCCTCACAGGCAATTTATAAAGCACAAAGGGCGTTCGAAGGCGTTGCCGAGCAAATGGGCGTATATAATGATGACGATGTACAGACCTTAGTGGATGAAGTGCGTATAGGCACTTCGAAAAGCGCCTTGGAAAGGGATAATGAATGAAGATACTTGTAGATACCAATATTCTGATTTCTGCCGTTCTATTTCCATGTTCTAAGCCCGCAAAGGCATTAGGCGTGACGCCGTAAGAGCCTGTAATTGCCCTCAACCGTACAAAATTGCCCTGTAGATATCATAGTCCTCCTGCTTGAAAACATTAAAAATCACTTTTTCTATCTGTGTATCCCTCCGCAAAAAATCAGTAACCGTCCGCACTGCAATGTCAGCCGCTTTTTTCTGCGGAAAGCGAAACTCACCTGTGGAGATACAGCAAAACGCAACGCTCCTCAATCCCTTAGCGGACGCCAGCTCCAGACAGGATTGATAGCAGGCGGCAAGCTGCTCACAATGTTTTTTTGTCAAAATGCCCGAAACAATCGGACCGACTGTGTGAATCACATAGTCGCACGGCAGATTGAAGGCAGGCGTGATTTTTGCTTTCCCCGTCGGTTCGTCATGTCCCTGTTCGTTCATCAGCTCATCGCATGCCAGCCGCAGCCGGATACCGCTGACGCTGTGAATAATGTTGTCCACGCAGGAGTGGCAGGGCACGAAGCATCCCCTCAAAGCACTGTTCGCGGCGTTTACAATCGCATCTGCCTTTAATGTGGTGATATCTCCGCGCCAGAGGACGAGACGGTCATTGACGGGGGATACAGGCAAGGTACTGCTGTCGGTAATTCCCTTTTTCCGGACTTCCTCGCTCAGATATTCGTCCTGCACTTTGAGGAACTCAGCTCCGATCGGGCGCGGAGAGCGGACATTCATCAGACTCCGAAGAAGTCTTTTTTGTTCCTCCTCATCGTCCGGGATTTCCACAGCTCTGTATTGCGGCCGCTCTGACAGCAGCTCTTTTATCAGATATATCCTTTTTTCGCTATGTGTCATGACAGCGTCTCCCTTTTAACCGGATATTTCCCGTGCAATATCCCGAATGCTCTGCGCCATGTCCGCATTGATCCCCACCGCCCGGTTTCCAAAGCTCTCCGGAACCACTGCCTCATTCAGGTTCAACCGGATCAGGCTGATATTTTTATGCTCCCTCGTCAGCTTTTCAAAGGGGAACCGGATAATCGTAGGGGTATTAAACCCGACTCCCAGCTCCAGAAGCACGGTCTTTTCGTCCACGCATTCCGACAGGAAATCCCCAAACCGCTTTTCCGCCCCATACCATTCCTCATCCTGCACAAAATACCGGTCGCTCCTTAAATTCATTTCCATAGGGCCGCCGCATACCGGACATTTCGGAACCATATAAGACGGCGCCTTACAGTCCCTTCTCGCCTGATCCATCTGCCGGAACATCTCCACCCCGTCGTAGGTTTTCGGATGGCATGCCCGTTTGCACTGGATTTTCGCATAGCTTCCCTGCGTGGCAAAAATCCGATCCGCAGGATAACCGGCGCGCAAAAACTGCCCGTCCACGTTGGTGCTCAGGAGAAAGCTTTTCTTCCCCTCCAACGCCTTTAACAGCTCCCTGTGCAGCGGCGTCACATCCAGATCGGCCCCGGCCAGAAGCGCCTGCTTTGACCAGTATCCCCATTTAGACTCCTCATCCGGCCAGGGATAAAAACCGGCGCTGTACATGTCCTGCATATAGGAACCGCCGTATTTTTCTATAAACTCCCCGAAGTGATCCTTAAAAAAACGGCCTCCGTACCTGGCACCCGCCGCGGTACTCATTCCTGCTCCAGCCCCCAGAAGCACATAGTCCGCTCCCTTTATCATCCGGGCCGCCTGCCGGATCTGTTCGTCATAGGGCGTATTCTGAAAAATGTAATCTCTCGCAGGCGTTCCGCTCAGGAACTGTTCAAAGGTCATTTTTACTTTGTTCATAAGCGACCTCCTTGTTTTGTTGTAATGGTTTTTATTACATCTGATGTCGCTACTATATCATGCTTTTGTTGTAATGTCAATAGTTACATCTCGTTTTGTAAACATTTTTACTTCAACATTTTTACTTCAGCATTTTTCAGTATCTGTCGTCTCAGATTTTAACAAACAAAACAATAAGGTGCAGAATAATAAAAATTTGGATGTGATGAGTTGATTTGATGATAAACAGATGGCAAAACAGCGAAACCTTCATTCCGGGCATTGCGGGATATCCTTCACAACATCCGCAACCGTATGTCTTTTCATTTCGTCTTCCATCGCTTTCTGAATCTGCGCCAGCTTATCGTCCAGCGCGCCGTGAATGCTTTTTCCTACCGGACATTCCGGATTCGGGTTCTCATGGAAACGGAACAGCTCTCCCTCCTCCAACAGATCGACCGCCAGATATACGTCGTAAAATGTAATCCGGTCGATCGGCCTGGCGGGGCTCGCCCCGCCCGTGCCTCTTGCCACTTCAACCAGTCCCGCGTTCTTAAGCTGGGAAAGAATCTTCCGGATAATGACCGGGTTTACCCCGATGCTGGCCGCAAGAAAATCGCTGGTGACCTTTTGTTCCCGCCCGAATGTCTCCATGCAGGAAAGCATATGGATGGCGATCGTAAATCTGCTGGATATCTGCATGCCCCACCTCCGGAATGTTTTTACCCATTTTATACCCGCTTTGGCGTGATGTCAACTTCGGATAATACCCTCTTATACGAAATGACATTCACCTCGGTTCGGCATTCCTGTTTCTGTTTTCATTTCCCCAATCGCATAGCTTATCAAGCACTTTTACAAGAGAGCGCCCCCGTTCGCTTAGGGAATATTCGACTTTCGGGGGAATCTGGGGATAAACCTCCCGGACGATCAGTCCGTCGGCCTCCAGCTCTTTAAGATTCTGGCTGAGCGTCTTATCGGCTATTTTCTTTAAATACCGCTGCATCTCATTAAAGCGCACCGGCTCATACTCCATCAGACAATAAAGTATGATAGGCTTGTACTTCCCGCTGATCAGGGAAAGCGTATAACTGTACCCTGTATCATAAAAGTCTGCGTCTTCTATCTTTTTTCTTTCCATTGCTTTCCTCTAAGTAAGTACCTAACTTAAATGTTGGTACTTGCAAATATTTTGGTGTATGCTATAATTTTAACACGAAAGAAAAAACGATGCAACATTTTCCACATAGAATTATGCTTTGCAAAAATTCTATGGTCATGAATCGCGAGATTTGCGGCTGCGCGCTGCTTGCCGCAAACCCATCATGCACAAAGAGCAGCGCAGAAATGAGGTAAAGAGATGAAAAAAGATTTAGGGTTAGTGCAGGCAGTATTTCCCATGCCCGTGTTGATGGTCGCCGCCTATGACGAGAAGGAAAAGGTCAACGTGATGAATGTGGCCTGGGGCCAGATCTGCGATGACGACAAGATCATCCTTTTTATCGGCGAGGGCAAAAGGACGTGGCTCAACATCAAGGCGAGCAAGGCATTCACGGTTTCCCTGGCCGATGAGGAGCATGTGGACGTGGCGGACTTTTTCGGAATTGCGTCCGGCAATAAGATTGACGATAAATTCGAGCGGACCGGGTATCATGCGGTAAAAAGCGACAAGGTTCATGCCCCTGTCATCGAGGAATTTCCGGTCGTTATGGAATGCGAGCTTCTTGAGTTCCTTGAGACAGAGCATGTTTCCGGAATCGTGGGAAAGATTGTCAATGTAAAAGCGGAGGAAAAGGTACTCAGCGAAAACGGCAAGGTTGACCCGGTAAAATTAAAGGCGCTTACCTTCGACCAGTTCCAGCACGGCTATTACGCAACAGGCAAACAGGTTGCGAAAGCGTGGAACGCCGGCGCAGAGTTGATGAAGAAGAAAATGTGACCTAAAAAGAGAGCAGGCATCACAGTGTCCGCTCTCTTTTTGTATCTCTCTAAAACCGATACTCTCCCGCCTCCAGCAGCTCCTCCCTGCCGTCCGGCAGCACCAGCCGCGCCCGGGTATTGGAGGGAACGCTTATCTGATAAGCAAATCTGCCGCTCTCCTCCTTCTCCCAGTACACCCGCACAGTGCCGAACACGCTCCGATAGGACACGTCCGCATGCGTCAGGCTTCCCCCCGGCTCAGGCGTCAGCAAAAAGCGGTTCTCGCCGTCCACATGAATACCGCCCACCGTCTCGAAAAGCCACTGGCAGACGGCCCCGGAAGCGCAATGATTCAGGCTCCTGTCGCCCTCCCAGGTCTCCCAGACAGTGGTCGCTCCGTCCAGCACCTCGGCAAGCCAGCCCGGTTTTTCCGTGTTTTCCAACACCTTGTACGCGATGTCCGTGCGGCCCGCCTCCGTCAGCACCGGCAGCAGATAAGCCGTTGTCAGAAATCCCGTCCCCACTCTGTAGTCGTTTTCCTCCACGACGCGCACCAGCTGCTCCTGCACCCTGCGCCTGTCCTCTCCGTCAAAAAGTCCGAACGCGAGGGGTCTCACCAGCTTGTCCTGACAGCGGGTCTCAAAGTTTCCTTCCTTCTCGTAAAGGTAGCGGTACGCCTTTTTGGAGCCCTCCGCATATTTCCTGCAGACCTCCGCATAGATTTTGTATCTGTCCCTGGTTCCGTCATACCGGTCCAGGATTTGGCAAATCTCCTCCATGGTCCTCATGGCAAGATACAGGTACGCCGTACACTCCTCCGGATACTTTTTCTTTTTCCCGCGCGCGGCCTTCATAAGCTCCTCCGGCTCCTGCCGGTCTCCCAGATGCATTCCCTTTTCGTAGGTAAATTCATTATAGGGATTTTCTCTGGCTTCCTTCCTGTCCGTCATGCCAAGATTTTTGATCAGATGATCCGTATAGTCCTTCATCGTGAAATAATAGGTCTCCAGAAACCGGATATCCCTGTAACGCTTATAGTACCGATAAAGAACCAGATAGGCGATATCCGCCCAGCCCACGGAAGCGCCGACGCGCCGGTACATTCTTTCCAGCCCCGTATAAGGGAACGCCGCGGGAAGAAGTCCGTTCTTATCCTGCACACAGTCTGTATCCCGCATCCACTTATGGAAAAACGGAGCGACATTCATCATATAAGCGGCTGTGTCAAAGAAGATCTGAACGTCTCCCGTCCGCCCCAGTCTGTCCCTGACGGCGCTGCCTGAGGGGATATCCAGATAATTCCCTTTCATGCTCCAGAGGCTGTTCTGATAAAGCCTGTTCACCAGTTCATTGGAGCAGCTAAAGCTTCCCGTCTCCTCCAGATCCGAGTACACCGCTATGGCGGTGATATTCTCCGGCGCGGGGCCCACATCCCCGATCAGCTCCGCATACCGGAATCCGAACAGCGCGAAGCTCGTCTTGTAATAATCTTCCCCGCCGCTGCAGGTAAACCGGATTTCCTGAAGGGGCGTAGGGACAGTCTTGCCGCCGATCTCTTTTCCCAGCAGCTTTTTCAACAGCTTCCCTTTCGTCCAGCCTGCTTCCGGTTTCCTTTCCTGCACCCCGGACAGGTCTACATGCCCGTTCTGATCCAGCTTCTCTCCGCAGACCAGGGTAAACTGCTGTCCTTCCTCTCCTCTGACCGTAAACTCCAGGTATCCGGCGATATTCTGTCCGAAGTCGTAAACCTTCACACCGTCCTTCCCGGTCAGCTTCGCCCCGAAACGCTCATGCTCCTTCACCGCCACGTTGTCGCTGCCCTTAGGATACCGATGGTCGTCCTTCCCCTGCTTATAAACCCTTACCTTTCCGGCGTAAGACGGCTTCTTTCCCGCATCGTAAATCTCCCCGTCCTTCAGATCGGCAAACCGGAGCGGGCCGTCATTGCTCCAGGAAAAACCGCTGTCCGTACAGATCATCTGCCCGGTTCCGTCCTCGTAAAACACCTCCAGCTGCGCTCTCACCGCCGTGCGGACGCCGTAGACATTCATCATGCCGTAGGAGCCGCAGCTTCCCCTGTACCAGCCGTCCGCCGTGCGGATCTCCCAGCAGTTCACCGCGTCTTCCTTCAACAAATCCGTCACATCATAGCTTTGCGCCTGATAAAGCTTTCTGTAATCCGTGATACCCGGCGCAAGGATAAAATCCTCCACACGCACTCCGTTCAGCGTCAAATCGTACACGCCCTTTGCCGTGGCGAAAATCCGCGCTCCGCTGATTCCGGGGCGGAGCCTGAACTCCTTCCTAAAACAGTCCACAGGATAATGCACTCTTTTCCGGGGGACATAGTTACCGCTGATCCAGTGCGCTTTCCATTCCCGGTCTCCATAGAGGCCCATCTCAAACCAGGATGTGCTTAACTCGCCCCATTGCCCGTTTTCATCCCGCAGACGGACGCCCCAGGTCGCATGCTGTCTGGCCGAAAAGTACTTTCCTTCATAACGGACATGCGCCATAGCAGAGGACTCCACCACGCCGCTGTCCCATCTCACCTTTTCGCCTACCTTCACAATGATCCGATATGCGGTCTGCTTTTTTCCGCCCTCGCATTCCCAATAAAAGCGGGGAATAAAAATACTCATCCCCAGAGGCTCTTTCAAATATTCTGTCCGCAAATGTACTGCTTTCATATGCGCTCCTTTCCAGGGTTCGAACCTTTGACCATACCTCTATTATGCCTTATTTTTTTACATTGTGCAATTGTTATTTATCTTATTCTCTTATCACGGTGGCGTTTTTTTGTCGGGATATAAGTATGGCAAAAAAAGAAACGGGCAAGCCGCAGCAAGATCCCGTTTCTTTCTTATACCAGGAATAAACTTATTTATGTCCTGTCAGCCAAAACCGATCCTTTCCGGAGGAATACGCGGGATCAGCAGAAGCCCTTCCCCGTCAGATAATCGTAGCTGATCTTCATGGATTCAAAGGGATTGCGCCTGCAGACGTCCTGTTCCACCAGCGCCCACTTCACGCCGGCCTCCCCGCAGGCCTCGATAATGCCGTCCCAATCCAGATTTCCCTCGCCGATCTCGGCCATCTCCGTGGAGTTGTCGGTGTTTGCCTTTAAGTCCTTAAAATGAACCGCCATAGCCCGGGAGCCCAGCCGCCTGATAAAGGACGCCGGATCCGCGCCGCCGACCTGTATCCAGTAGGTGTCCGCAATAAAGTAAAAGGCTTCGGGATCCGTCTCCCCGATCAGCCGGTCCATGATCCGCTTCCCCTCCACCCTTGCAAACTCGAAGGCATGGTTGTGATAGCCGAAAAACATCCCTTCCCGCTTCAAAAGCGCCGCCGTCTCATTGGCCTCGCGGAGGAAGCGGTCCAGATTTTCTCCGCTCTCCCGGGCCCAGCCCGGCATGGAGCCCACGCCGCAGAGGAGGCTCCCCAGCGTCCTGTTGTACTCCATCACCTCTCCGGGATCCTTTCTGAAATCCTCAAAGCTGCGGTGCGTGGTCACCACCTCCAAGCCGTACCGATCCAAAACCTCCCGCATCCGGGCCGCCTCCAGGGGCGTCCCGGAAATCTGCACCGTCTTGTAACCGATTGCACTCACCTTTTTACAGGTCTCCTCAAAGTCCTCCATTGTCTTTGCGTAATCCCGCAGCGTATAATACTGCGCGCCGATTCTCTTATCCATACGAATCCTCCCTAATAAGTCTTACTGTTATCCACGACGATCTGCGCATCCTTTTTAACCGCCGTCGAGGTTCTGATCTTTTCCTGCAAAAGCTCGTAAAACCTCTCGTCCGGGAAGTTTTTCACATCCACCGTCTCCCCGGTCCAGGCGCTTAAGTGGATGGCGTTGGAGATCGTCAGTCCGAGGATTCCCTCCTCGCCCCTGGCTAAGAGCTCCGTTCCGTGCAGCACCGCGGATGCAAAATTATTCAGGATTCCCACATGCTGGGGACCGCCGGAAAAGTCGGCAGGGATAACGCAATCCCAACACTCTGGCTTTCCGAAGGGCGCGGTGTTGACACGGTTGTGCTCTCTCTCCGAGATGACGTTTCTGCGGAAAAGAATCCGGTTCCCCTCCACAACGACCTTGCCCATGTCGCAGGCGATCTCCAGCCGATTGGTGCCCGGCGCTTCCCCGGTGGAGGTGATGTATTCCCCCGTGGTTCCGTTATCGTACTCGAAATACGCCATCACATCGTCTTCCACCTCGATGTCGTAATACTTTCCGAAGCTAACTTTTGCATAAATCCTGTCCGGCATACCGAAAAGCCACTGCCACAGATCCAACTGGTGAGGATTCTGATTGATCAGCGCGCCGCCGCCCTCGTCCTTCCAGGTAGAGCGCCAGGTGCTGCTGTCATGATACGCCTGGGGCCTGTACCAATCCGTGATGATCCAGGTAACTCTCTTGATATGTCCCAGCTCTCCCCGCCGGATCATCTCCCGAAGCTTCTGATACACAGGGTTCGTCCGCTGGTTATACATGATTCCGAAGACCCTGCCGGACTCGGCTGCCGCCCGGTTCATCTCCTTTACCTGTGCCGTATAGACCCCCGCAGGCTTCTCCGTGATCACATGCAGCCCGTGGGCGAATGCCTCCACCGCCAGAGTCGGATGCGCGTAATGGGGCGTGGCAATGATCACCGCGTCGCAGGTTCCGCTCTCGAATAACTCCTTCGCATCGGCAAAGACCGGAATCTGCGGATACCACTTCTTCGCCGCCTCCTGTCTGGCGGGAGAGATATCGCAGATCGCCCCCAGCACCATATCCGCTACCTTTCCCTCCGTCAGGCTTTTCGCATGACCCGTTCCCATGTTTCCGAAGCCGATCACTCCCATTCTTATTTTTTCCATTTTTCCGTCCTTTCCGCGGACGCGTTTTCCGCTCCGCCCTGTCTTAAGCTTCCTCTTTTCACATTAACAGCGTTCCAGAATCTCCCGCAGCGCCTTCCAGGCCAGCGTAAAGGTTCCCTCTCCGCCCTGGGGCAGCCCTGTCATCTTATCGTCCAGCTCCAGATCTTTTAATCCCGCAAAGCTGCCCAGATGAGGCTCCAGGCTCAAATAGCCGTCAAATCCGCTCTCCAGCAGGCTCCGCAGGATATACTCCACATTGCCGTCCCCGAGACCCGCAGGCACCACCCTGCCGTCCGCCAGAAACGCGTCCTTAATATGCATATAGGCGATATGCGCCTTCAGACGCTCATACCCTTCTTTGGTATCCTGCCCGCACTGCACGAAGTTTGCCGGATCAAACACCGCCCGGAAATGCCCGCAGCCCAGCTCCTCCATCAGATCGACGCACCGCTCCACGGTGTCTCCGTAGATATCCTTCTCGTTTTCATGAAGCAGCACCACCCCGTGCTCCGCCGCGTAACCGATCATTCTGCGAAGCCTTGCAAGCACCTCTGCACGCTCTCCGGCCGTCCAGTCCTTTCCGCCCTCGTGATAAAAGCTGAACATGCGGATATAGCTTGCACCCAGCTTTTCGGCGATTTCCACCACCCGCCGAAACTGCGCGAAATGCTCCTCGAAATCTGCCTCCAGCTTTACCTTTCCGATGGGGGAGCCGACGGAAGAAACCCGGATCCCGTAAGCCGCCATCTTTTCCTTCAGTTCTTCCGTCTCTTCGTCGGAAAGGGCCGAAATATTCTTCCCGTTTATCCCCCTGGGCTCAAAATAGCGGATCCCCAGTTTGTTCAACACGCGAAACTGCGTATCCACATCCTCCGCGATCTCGTCAGAAAAACCGCTGATTTTCTCATAATCCATTGTCCTCATCCTCCTTGTTCCCGGCAGCCGCCTCTTTTCGTCCGATCCGGCTTTCTGCGTTCTTGCTGCTCCTGCCCTTTTTTCGTCCGATCCGGCTTTCTTGCGTTTTGCTGCTCCCGCCCTCTTTCCTCCGATTCGGCTTTCTTGCGTTTTGCTGCTTCCACCCTTTTTCCTCCGATTCGGCTTTCTGAGCCTCGGCTCCCGTCCCTATGACTTCATCATAATACATTCATTTTTCAATTCATATACCGATTCTTGCCAAAATCATTGCAATTCTTGCTCTATTGGGATAGAATACAGACAGAAAGAGAGGTTTTTCCCATGGATCCCTGTTACTCCATCTCACAGTCTTACACCGAAGCCCCCACAAATGCCCACTTCGGGCTTCACAACCACAACTACTATGAAATCCTTCTGTTTTTGGAGGGCGATGCGAAATATGTGGTGGAGGACAATGTCTACACCATGGAACCCGGGGATCTGATCATCATCCGCAAGCACGAGCTCCACCGGATCTATCACAACAGCCCCACTCCTTACAGCCGCGTGGTTCTCATGGTATCCCCCGATTTTTTCCGCGAAAACGCCTGTGCCGAATACGAGGCGCAGTTTCTGCACGCTCCCCTGGGCACAGGCCATAAAATTGCCGCTGAAACCGTCCGTTCCAGCGGCCTGTACGACGCCTTTTTAAGATATCAACGCTACTCTGAGGACTATCGGCTTTCCCCGGATACACCTGTGCTGAAATCAGTCATTCTGGAGATCCTGTACCTGATCAACCGAACCAGCCACTTTTCCTCCGCCGATGTTTCCACCGGCCCTATTAAGTCCGTTATTTTGTACTTAAACAACAATTATACCGGGGAAATCACCCTCGATATCCTGCAGGAAAAATTTTTCATCTCCAAATACTACCTTTGCCGGGAATTTCGCAAGGCCACCGGCCTCACCGTCCACGAATACATCCGCCGCAAGCGCCTCACGAAGGTGCGGGAGCTGCGCGCCCAGGGACTGCATATCAGCGACGCGGCCCTCAAGGCGGGCTTTTGCGACTACTCCTCCTTCTACCGGGCTTTTCGGAAGGAATACGGCGTTCCGCCCCGCAGGGAGCTGTGAGTTGTCCTATCTGTTCGCCCAGGGCATCAACATCGTCCCCGCATCGCTGAGCCTGCCGGAATCATTTTCAAACCACTTGTTTTCCATACAGTAAACGTCGTTTAAATCGATTCCCTTCCGCACAAGCTCCGTCACAAAAGGGATGTGCGCCGCGGCAGCAGGCTCGGGGATCACGATTCCCGCCAGCTGCTGTTCCTTGTACAGCTCTGCAAGCTGCTCCGGACGAATAACGGAAACCTCTCTGTACTCCTCGCCCTGAGGCTCCTGCGTCACATAGGCCCGGACCTCAAACCGACAGCTGCTCCCCGACATCTCCAGCCACTTATTATAAGCCTGCTCAATCAGCTTTCTTGCCGCTGCGCCGCGACTGTCTGCGCCGCACACCGCGATCCCAATCCGGTCTTCCTCGCCGGACCGGCAGTATTCCTCCAAAACAGGGATCAAATTTGCAACGGCCTTCTCAAACTTTTCCTTCTCTCCCCGTATCACCGCGCGGTAATAGGCAAAATCCGAGATATAGGTATCGTATTCGTTGACCAGTCTTCGGATACAGTCGCAAATTGCGGGGATGTTTTTTTCATCCCGCCCGAATTTGTATTCCCCTGAAATCGGGACGTCCTCCGGGTAGGTGGCGCTTCCGTTCCTTCCCGTGATCACGCAGCACCCGCAGATCGCGGCCTCCCGGGGGATCCGATCCTTGCCCGGATGGTCGCCAAAGTCCACATAGACCCTGCTTTCCCGCATCAGGTTCGCCACTTGTTCCGGTGTCATCCCGCGGAGCGGAATCCATTCCAGATCCGGCGCAGCCTCGATCAGTTTGGCGGTAAATTCAAAGCCCTTCAAAGGATTATAGAGGACGCAGGGTCTCCGCCCCTCCGCCTTGAGACTCACCTTTGTCGTAAAGAAGCTTTCGTTCAGATAATCCGACACGCTTAAGATTCGATCCTCCGAAACCTTTGCATTTTCTGTCAGAAAGCCCCTCGCGTACTCCGACTGCACCAGATGCAGCATGCTCTTATTTTTGGCAAAGGACATCCAAGTCTCAGCGGGATTCACAAGGAAATAATTGTCCACGCTCTCCCACCAGATGACGGTCTTGTAGCCCCAAAATACGGTTCCAGCCCCTTCCGCCCAGACTTCCGGCAAAATCACGATAGAATCATATCTCCGGTAATCGTTTGCCACAAAGGGCGTCCCATACTTTCCATACTGTGGCGGCATGAGCCAGCCCTCTTCCGGATACCCATCAATATATAGCATTCTGGCTATCCCCGGGCTCCGCCGATTTAACTCAAAGATCATCTGATGCAGCAGCTCCACGCCGCCGGTAGCCACCCGCGGCGGGCAACAGACATAGATTCTCATTTTTATCCCCGCCTTTTCTTATAGTCTTTCCCACATTTCCAGCATGGAGGCAATCCTCTGCGGGTAGGTGTGATTTTCCGCCACCGCCCGGCAAGCCGCCGCCCTGACTCGCTCCCGCTCTTCCGCGCTGTTGCCATAGCGCACCACCGCCCGGGAAAATTCTGCCGGATTCGTAAAGTAGACAAGAGTCTCGTCCTTTTGGAAGAAATAGACGTAATCCCGCTGGAACCCGGCCAGAGGAAAGCCACCCGCGGCGATGACCTCCAGGGTCTGTCTGGGGATGGCGTTGTGCAGGGTATGAGGGGCCAGAATTAGGGTAAATTCCTTTCCCCGATAAATTTTCCGCCGCTCCTCCGCATCCTCCACATAGGGCTTCTTTTGCGCATTACACCCCTCGAAGGCCCCGTCAGAGTAAATCGTCATGATAGAGTCAAAATTCTGCAAGAAGATATTCTGCTGCGCCGCTGTGCAGGCGGGCGCAAAATACCGATCCGCCGTGTAGAGCTTGCGCAGCTCCGGCAGAATCTCCTCTGGTGCAGGGTTGAGCGATGCGAACTCCTGATACACCCGCAGGAGCAGCCCCTCCTCCAGAATGCTGGCGCCGTAGAGCACCCGCTGGGCGTGCAGAAAAGCATCCAGATACCCCCTGCCGTACAGGGTCATCCCCTCCAGATTGAAAGCACTCTCCGGCTGTCTGGCGATAAAACAGGCCTCCCGCTCCACCGGGACATGCTCCGACTCCGAAAAGGGCTCCACCGCCTCTGGCAGAAAGAAGGCTTTGGATACTCCCAGACTCCAGAGCTTTTCCACCAGATAGCTATCGCAGATCCCCAAGTAATTACAGGGATTTTTCACCGAGGCGGTATACAGGTCAAAGTCCGGCAGCTCCAGCGTCCAGCTGCAGTAGGGGATTCCCTCCTCCTGACACCAGTCTGAAACCGCCCCAAAGAAGTTCACGGAAAAGAGGATGTCCCCCGTCCCGACGCCCAGCTTTTCCCGGATCGCCTCCGGACTCCTTGCCTCCGCTTCTGTCATCTCCACCGTCTCCAGCGCAAGCCCTTCCTCCCGGAAGGCCTGCCGGATTGCCTTGTCATAAGGGTAACCCCACATCAGATATGTCAGCTTCATCGTTTCTTACGCCCCCTGTACTTTCTTATTTCGCAAGCTTTGCCTTTAAGCCCGTCAGCTCCCAGATTTTGTCCAACTGCTGCTGATAGCTGAACTGATCCCGAACGATCCGATAACCGTTCTGGCGGATCTTTTCCGCCTCCTTTTCATGGGCCAGATAATACCGGCTCTTTTCCAGCGCCTCCTCCGTGGAACTGTATACCAGCAGATCCCTGCCATCCTGAAAGTACCGCCCGATATCCTCCTGATAATTTGTAAGGGCCAAGGCTCCGCAGCCCATGATATCCAGAACCCGCTGGGGGATCCCGTGCCGGATATTCCGCAGAGTAACATTCAAATTGATCCTGCTACATTTAAAGACCAGTGGCATGTCCCTCACATAATCCACCGTTCCATACACGGTTACGTTTGGCAGCTTTGGCTCCCCTACAGTAAACAGCTTTACACGACAATACTTTGCCAGCAGCGTCAGCAGTAACACCCTCTCCTTGTTGGTCACCGCCTTCAGCAAAAATCCTGTCAGGGCCCAAGTTTTCATCTCCTCCACGTCATGATAAAAATTGTTATTCAGATTCTCCAGCAACGCCTCCGTCACCTCTCGGTTGCACAGGCGCCTGATCACATTTTCGTTCACCAAGTCACTGATGATGTTGCTGCCGTACACCTTCATCTGGGTATTGATCATCGCCGCGGTGTACCCCGCCCCATACTCGTCAAACAATGGAAACATTCGATCCATATCCGACTGGTAGAGTTGCCCCACAAAGGATACATCCGCATGATATTTCATCCTCTCCAGAGGCGCAGGCTGCATGCGGCTCAGGCGTTTTGTGTTTACCGCCAAAGGAAGATAATACATATTTTTGACCCCGTATCCCTTATATTCCTCGTACTCTGCAGAATCAAAGATAAAAAAATAACTCGTATCATATTTATCGACAGCACCCAGCGCCGGACTGTCGTAGGTCCAACAGATATAGGGGATCCCCTTCTCCCGGGCCGCATCCGCCAGCTCCGAAAAATAATTGATGGAAAAAAGGGCGTCATATCCCTTCTTCTCCAGGGCTTCCTTCAGATTCTTCTGAAACTGTTCTCTCTGGTCGCGAAACCGCGGACTGGCCACGGAAGAAAAAAGGTCATATTCAATCCCCAACTCCGAAAATGCAAGATATAAATCATGCTTTACAATAAAGTTCCAGTCATAGACAAATAATTTCATACCGTACCCCGTACCCGTCAGAAGGTTTTTCTGATCCGTTGAAAACAGGCGGTGCGCTAAGCACACCGCCTGTAAGAAACAGTGCAAAACTCTTATTAGCCCAGAAGGGACAGAACACCCTGATTGCTCTGGTTTGCCTGCGCCAGCATCGCCTGGCCGGCCTGAGCGAGGATGTTGTTGTTGGAATAGCGAACCATCTCGGTAGCCATATCCGTGTCACGGATCTGCGCTTCCGCGGAAGTCGTATTCTCCACAACGTTGTCCAGGTTGTTGATCGTGTGCTCCAGACGGTTCTGGATCGCACCGAGTGCGGATCTCTGGTCGGAAACCTTGTTCAGGGCCGCCTTGATGGTCTCGATGGCGTTCAGCGCGTTGGTGTCATCCTCGCCGTTGATCTTCAGGCCGTTGACGCCCAGAACCTTCGCGCTCATGGACTCGATATCCAGAGAGATCTGGTTGTTGGAAGTAGCGTCAGCTCCTACATGAAGTTTCAGTGTCAAAGCACCTACGTCAAACTTCGCGGTACTACTCACCAGCGCGTCCACATCATCCTGTCCGGCAAGCTTGCGGTCGGTGACTCCTTCCCCTGTCTTCAGATACAGCCCCGCGTCAGGATCCAATTTCCCGTCGTTGCTGATATACTTATACAAGCCGTTCGCCGCAATCTCATTGCCGTCCCTGTCAACAAACTGCGCAACCTTCTTTTCCGTATACTTTGTTGTGTCAACCGAATCCGGCCCTAATTTTACATTAACCAGAGCGGAATAATACTTACTGATATCCGTTGCAGTACCACCAATATCGGTGTTGACTCCCTTTTTGTTTCCGTTGCTGTCGTATACCTCAGACTTCAATACATAATGCTCACCAGACGCAACGGCAGTTGCTGCAACAGCCACCAACTCACTCTTGATCGTTGCTCCCGTCTGTCCTGACTTAGACGTATAATAGGTTGCATCCGTATCAATTACTGTTCCCGACGCCACAGCATAGTAACCACTATCAGCAGTATTCTGCAAATAGTATGTGGTGTTTCCTGTGATAACCGCTTCTGACTTGACATAATCGTCGGAATCGCTCCCTGCAATAGCCAATCCGTTCACAACACCCGTGCTGTCGGAATAATAGGTCTTCGTCGAATCTACCTTTGCCGCATAAGTACCCTTTGCCAGCGTCTTCACCTTGTTGTCCTCTACATAGTAGAGATCCTGCTTGATCACGTCGCCTTCCTTGTACTGGAAGTCGGTATCCTTATCTGCGTTTACGTCACCCTTCAGCAGATAGGTCTCGTTGAACTTCGTGGTCTCGGATACACGGTCAATCTCGGTTACCAGCTGGTCGATCTCTGCCTGGATCGCATCCCGGTCAGAGGTGGAGTTTGTGCCGTTAGCCGCCTTAACTGCCAACTCGTTCATTCTCTGAAGCATATCCTGCACTTCGTTCAGAGCGCCTTCAGCGGTCTGTACTGCGCTGATACCGTCCTGAGCGTTTGCGGAAGCCTGGGTCAGACCTCTGATCTGCTTTCTCATCTTCTCACTGATGGAAAGGCCTGCAGCGTCGTCAGCCGCACGGTTGATCTTGTAACCGGAAGACAGCTTCTCGGTGGACTTTGCCTGAGTCTTGGTGGTCAATCCCAACATTCTGTTGGAGTTCATTGCTGTTAAGTTGTGTTGTACTACCATAATTTACCTCCTTGGCTTTACCAGACGCGAATCCGTTCGCGCCGGTGAATACATTGTTTAATGGTTTTTATAATAATCCGGATGGTTCCGCCCTCTGCCGGGCCCGGGCTTCGATGCTTCCGCATCCGGTTATTATCCTGTTCAATCCGGAAACCGTTCCGGCGGATCACGGTTCCTTAAGGCTGTTCCCCAGCCGGGCTTTTCTTTCCTGCCGCCCCCGCAATCACAATGTTTGCTTTCTTCTTATATTTCTCCGGATGTTCCGGTTCCGCGTAATAGTTCGGGAGTGTCGCCCGGATCTCCGGATCCGTGAACTTCTTCTCCAATACGCTGCTTCTTACGATATTGACCTCTTTCGGCGCATCAATCATGATTCGGATATGCTTTCCGGTTCCGCCCAGAAAAACAATCTTGATATCGTCGCCGATCATGAGGTACTCCTCCGCCGCAACTGACATTCTCAGCATCTTTCTTCCTCCTTGAATTTTTCTTCCCGTCTCGGTAATGAGGAAGGTAACTCTTTGTATATTGTGTTACC
>JAMPFT010000001.1:708770-787318 GCA_023664305.1 bacterium
TGCGCCACATCCTTCATGGAGAAGCTGATCCTGCCCATCTTGTCCTTGCCCAGGCAGACAACCGTCACCACGTCGCCCAGCGTCAGAACGTCCTCCACGCGGTTGATTCTCTCCTTCGCAATCTTGGAGATATGAACCATGCCCTCCTTGCCGGGAGCAAACTCGATAAAGGCGCCGAACTCCTTGATGCTGACTACCTTGCCCTTGAAGATCTGGCCTTCCTCAAAGTCGGTGACGATCATCTTGACCATCTCCACGGCCTTATCCATCATCTCCTTGTCGGTTCCGCATACAGAAACGTTGCCGTCGTCGGTGATATCGATCTTCACGCCGGTACGGGCAATGATCTCGTTGATGGTCTTGCCTCTCTGGCCCACCACATCCCCGATCTTCTCGGGATCGATCTGGATGGAGATAATCTTGGGCGCGTAAGGCCCAACCTCGGGTCTGGGCGCGGAAATCGCAGGCTTCATACAGGTATCCATGATAAAGAGTCGCGCGTCGCGGCATCTCGCGATCGCACCCTCCACGATGGGTCTGGTCAGTCCGTGGATCTTGATATCCATCTGGATGGCCGTGATGCCCTCCGTCGTACCTGTTACCTTGAAATCCATGTCGCCGAAGAAATCCTCCAGCCCCTGGATATCGGTGAGCAGCACGAAATCATCGTCGGTCTCCCCTGTCACAAGGCCGCAGGAAATACCCGCAACCATCTTCTTGATCGGCACGCCCGCCGCCATCAGGGACATACAGGACGCGCAGGTAGACGCCATGGAGGTAGAACCGTTGGACTCAAAGGTCTCGGACACGGTGCGGATCGCGTAAGGGAACTCCTCCTCGCTGGGAAGCACGGGGATCAGCGCTCTCTCTGCCAGCGCGCCGTGGCCGATCTCACGTCTTCCGGGACCTCTGGAGGGCTTTGTCTCGCCCACCGAGTAGGAAGGGAAGTTATAGTGATGCATATATCTCTTGCTGACCTCGTTCTCGTCCAGCCCGTCCAGCTTCTGTTGCTCGGAAAGGGGGGCCAGGGTACATACGTTGCAGATCTGGGTCTGTCCCCGGGTAAACATGGCGGAGCCGTGTACTCTGGGAATGATATCCACCTCCGCGGCCAGAGGACGAATCTGAGTAATTTCCCGGCCGTCGGGACGCTTGTGATCCTTCAGAATCATCTTGCGGACGGTCTTCTTCTGGTATTGGTAGACCGCCTCGCCCAGAACGGCAAGCCAGTCCTCTTTCTCCGCAAAGGCTTCCTCCAGCTTTGCAGTGATGACGCGGATATTTTCCTCCCGGGTCTGCTTGTCGTCGGTAAAGACCGCCGTCTCCATCTCCTCGGGAGTCACCAGCTTCATCATCTCGTCGAACAGCTCCTGCGGGATCGCGCAGCTTGTGTACTCGTGCTTCTTTTTGCCGCACTCCGCCACAATTTTGTCGATAAAGGCGATGATGGTCTGGTTGATCTCATGAGCCTTATAGATCGCCTCGATCATCTTATTCTCAGGCACCTCGTTCGCGCCCGCCTCGATCATGATCACCTTTTCCCTTGTGGAAGCCACGGTCAGGTTCAGGTCGCCCACCTTCCACTGCTCCTGGGACGGGTTGATCACGAACTCGCCGTCGATCATACCGACTTGGGTCATGGCGCAGGGGCCGTCAAAGGGAATGTCGGAAATACAGGTGGCGATGGCCGCCCCGATCATTGCCACCAGCTCCGGGCGGCACTCGGGATCGACGCTCATCACCATATTGTTCAGCGTCACGTCGTTGCGGTAATCCTTGGGGAACAGGGGCCGCATGGGCCTGTCGATCACACGGCTGGTCAGGATTGCGTTCTCGCTGGCCTTGCCCTCTCTCTTGTTGAAGCCGCCGGGGATCTTTCCCACCGAATACATCTTTTCTTCGTATTCCACGCTCAGCGGGAAAAAGTCGATTCCCTCTCTGGGCTTCTCGGACGCGGTGGCCGTACAGAGTACCACCGTATCTCCGTAGTGCATGAACGCGCATCCGTTTGCCTGCTTGCCGACGCGGCCGATATCCACCTTCAGGGGACGGCCCGCAAGCTCCATCTCATAAGTCTTGTACATAAGTATCCTCCTTTATTCTTGAGGAACAGAAGATACCGAAACTACTGAAAAGCACATGCCCGCATATGTTTTTCAGTGGTCTCGGGACTTTCTTCTGTCCCTTTGGTTTCGGTTCGGATTTTCAAAATCCGGTGCGGGCGCTAAAGGCTCCCCTCGCACTGTAACAAGCGGAAGCGCCGTTAAACGGCTGTCTTCCGCCCTCATTGTCACCGATATTATTTTCTCAGACCGAGTCTTTCGATCAGGGAACGGTATCTCTCGATATCTTTTCTCTTCAGATAGTCCAAAAGGCCGCGTCTCTGTCCGACCATCTTCAGCATACCGCGGCGGGAATGATGATCCTTGGGGTTATCCTTCAGATGATCCGTGAGCTCCTGGATCCTTGCAGTCAGGACTGCGATCTGTACCTCGGGCGAACCGGTGTCGCCGGGCGTCCTTGCATACTCGTTCATAATTGCTGTTTTCTTTTCTTTCGAAATCATTTTTCTTCCTCCAAATATTTTTTTGAAATCGCCTGACACTAAGCCGCGGTTGGAGCATCCGACAACCGGGCGTCGGCTGAATCATACTTTGTTAGTTTACCACACATACGCCGAAATGTAAACAGTTTTTCGCGGCAAGCAGCGGGATTTTAGCGGATTTTAGCGGACCCTCGCGGAAATTCTTCTGTCAGGAATAAAATAATTTTGTATATTCCGTCTGCGTATCCGCAATATGATATAGATACACCGTTTCGTGAATCACGCGGTAAACGGCAACATGCTTTTTGCAGATTACCATCCGGTATCCGCGCTCATTCAGCCAGTCATCCGGCGTAAAAGAACCGGAATCGGGAAACTGCTCCAATCGCTCAACGGCATCTAAAATACGGTCACTGACCTTCAACGCCGTCTGCACATCAAACTGCAGGGCATAGTAATCCTCTATTTTTTTCAGATCCTCCCACGCAGAAGGTAAAATTTCCACTTTATATTTCACGGGCTCTCTCCCTCAGGCGCTTTCTCGCCTCTGATACGCTGATTGTCGGTTTTCCATCCATCCTCTCCTGCTCCGCCTGAAGCACCTTTGCGCGGAGCTGCAATATCTGCTCCCTCCTCTCAAAGGCTTCTATACTCATCAGTACCATATCGCCCTCCCCGTTTTTGGTAATATAAATAGGCTCTTTTGTTTCCTTCGCCAGTGCAGATATGGATGCATAATCATTTCTCAGTGCCGCGGATGCTTTTATCAGCATAATTTCACCTCTCCTTTTACCCGTCTGTCATGTTCTTTTATATCATTTTTTTGATATAATTATACCATTGCAATCGTATGAAGTAAAGACACATTTTCTCTTTATGATGAGCGTTCTATTCCTTTTTATGCAATCCGGGATTCCCGCGGCCAACTCCGCCTTTCGCCGCCGCGCGGGAGCAGAGGCTGCCCATAGTATCCGGCAGAAAGAAGCGGCAGTGTAAAGCTTGAGTTTTCTCACGCCGTATGCTATCATTCCTTATATAATTGTTCAGGAGGAAACGACATGAAACGCTTTCGATTTTTTCTGACCCTTCTTTCCTGCCTGCTCTTCCTCGCGGGCTGCGGACAGGAAAGGACGCCCGCCGACGAGACGGACAGTCTCCCCGGCAAAGAAGAACAGTCGGATGCTTCCGGCGGAGAAGAACAGACCGCCCTCACCGCCGACTGGCAGACAAAGGGCTTTGCGGCTCCGGGCGAAATCCGGGAAAATCCGTCCCTTTGGGTTACGGAGTATGTCAGCTGGCAGCACGACGACGTCAGCTACGAGGACGCCGTGCCTTCTATATTTAACCGGGTGGACGAGCTCGGCGCCCGCGGGAACATCCTCTACCGCTTCCATAGCTTCGACGTTTCGGACGGAGAAGGGACGAAGGATAAATATCTGCTGGAGGAATACGATACCTCGTCCGCGCAGACTGCGGTGAGGGAAATTCTTCCCGAAAGCCTCGGCGTGGACGGCGGTTACCTTCTCGGCATCGATATTCCGGAGGAAGGAAGCTACGCGGTTCGGATCCGGGTATCCGACCCGGAGTCCGCCGAATTTCAACCGATCAACGACTATGTTGTGTTTACGGATCTGGGCGAAAACACTGAAAAAACAGATCTGCTGCCCGCTATTTCTGCGGCGGGTCTTCGGGAAGACCGCCTGAATAATGAAATATTCTGCGACAACAATCGGAACAGCTATATCCGGGGAACCGACGGCTTTACCTCCCGGTATCTGTCCGTTTTCGACGCGGAAGGGGCGCTTCTGGCGGAGTATGACGCCGACTATCTCAATACGGTTCAGACGCCCTTCCGGATGCCGCAGGGAGAACTGATTTTCCCGGTAGAGATCCGGGAGGATAGATCCACCCGGCTCCTCTGGCTTGACACGGAGGCGAAAACTTTCCGCACCCTCGCCGTCCTAAAAGCGGAGCAGGTCTCCCGGTTTTACGGGATACAGGGAAACGATCTCTACTACGCCTCCCTGAACCTCGGCATCGTAAAATGGAATATTGCGTCCGGCGAGCGGACGCTTGTCTTCTCCTTTGACGAAAACAGCGTCTCCACTATTCAGGAAAATATGCTGGTTCTCCGGGAGGGACAGCCCCCTGTCTTTCGGATATACGGAACCGTAAACGACAGGGAGGAGGACTGGCTGACGGCGCTGTCCTCACAAAAGCCGGAGGATGCGAACGCCACGAGGATTGTCAGCCTGCTCGGGGACTCTTCCTGCGTGAAGAACGCTTCCGCCCTGGCCTCCCGCAGCAATCCCGGCCTCTCCTTTTCCTACGAGACCTGCACAGAGCAGGAAAAAGACGATTTCCGAACCAGAATCCTCGCCGACATGGTCGCCGGAAAAGGGCCGGACATCCTCTATGTCTCCCTCGCGGATATGCGGCGGATGCAGAGGGAGGGGCTGCTGGCAGATCTCGGAGAGATCCTTTCGGAGGAACTGCGGGATCAGGTGCTTCCCGGTATCCTCGAACAGGGAACCGTGGACGGCATCCTCACAGGGCTTGCGCCTGAGACGAGTATCCAGACGGTAGTGACCTTAAAAAGCGTCTGGGATCAGGATACCTGGAGTCTGGAGGATGTGATCGGTCTTTTAGACACCGGTAAATTTACGGGGGTTTTGTGCCAGGGAGAAACGCCCTTTGCCCCTCAGGCGGTGCTGCGCTGGATGACGACCTTCGGCCTGCAGGACGGCTCCCTCCTCGACCCGGAAACGCGGCAAAGTTTTTTTGACAGCGACCTGTTTTTGAAAATTCTGAAAATTGCCAGGGAGTACGGCGCTGCCGATCCCATGGGGACTACCACCTTCCTGGGCGTGGGCGGAAGTCTGGGCAACTGCGCGGTCTCAAGCCTGGAGGCCTTCGATCTGCTCTCTGCGCAATATGGGGACGAGCTCAACAGGGTAGGCTTTCCGACAAAGGGCAGCTGCGGGAGCTATCTGTCAAGCGACGGCGTACTGGTGGTAAACCGGAATGCGAAAAACTCTGCCGCCGTGGCCGCCTACCTGGAATGCGTGCTGAGCGACGAGATCCAATACCCGGTTTTGAATTGGGAAATAGAAGATTCCGTCCGCAAGATCAGCCTAAAGGATCTGGTGATCTGGGAGACCGAAGACGGGCCGACCGCTTCCTGGCAGAAATCCCAGACCGTAATTCCCCTGACGCTTAAGGAGGACGGAACCACGGTGCTGAACGAGTATAAGGACTTTCTGGAGCGCTGTGTCCCCGCTCCCGCGGAATACGACGACATCCTGGCCGTCGTATGGGAGGAGGCCCAGAGCTATATCGAGGGAGGCAAGAGCGCGGAGGACGTAGCCCGGATCATCCAGAATAAAATCCAGCTTTATCTGGACGAGGGCGGAGAGCTGCCGGAGGATTGAATTTCCCTGACCCTTTAAAACGGCGGGCAAAGCCCCACACAGCTGACAGGGAAAACCCGTTCTCAAAAGCAGCAATGCCTGCGCAGCAGACAAAATGAATCAATTCAGCAGAAAGAATGCTTCGCCTCTCTTTAAAGCAAAAAAACCAGGGGCGGCACACCGTTTTTCGTGTGCTGCCCCTGGTTTTTTATATTGTCTTATATCGCCTGCTTCGCCGCCGTCAGTCCTTAAAAATGCTCACATACTTCACCGGCGTCCGGTAATTGTACTTGCTGATCTTGATCCCCGTCTTCGGACTGCTGGCATGGATCACCTGGCCGCCGCCGATGTAGACCGCCACATGGTTGATGGTTCCCGAGCTGTTCGCGTAAAAGATCAGATCGCCGGGCTGAATCTCCGAGTAGGAAATCTTTGTCCCTTCTTTGGACTGCGCCCGGGCCGAATGGCTTAAGGTCACGTTAAACTTCTTGTACAGGGTCAGGACGAAACCGGAGCAGTCCGCTCCCTTCGTCAGGCTTGTCCCGCCCCAGACATAAGGATTTCCGAGAGATTTCTTCGCCAACTCCACCAGCTCCACCCTGGCGTCCGATACACCCACGCCGTACAGAAGCTCGCTCATGGTGACCGCCGTATCCAGCTTGTCCTGAACCGTCACATAATCCGCGGAGACATAAGCGTCCTCCCCGTCTATGGATACCTGAATCCATCCCTCCAGAGTCGCCACATACTCCAGCTCTTCCCCCTGGGGAACCTGGGTCAGAACGGCGCTCTCCAAATCTGCCTGATCCCTCACGTTCAGGCCGTCCACATTGACGACCGCCACGGTATGTACCAGGGTCTGCGCCGTCAGGATGGCGTCCGGTCCGGTCAAAAGATAATCCAGACTCACATACCCGTCTACCTCGCCGGAGGTAATATGCGCCCAGCCGTCCAGCGTTTCCAACACCTCGCAGGCGGAGTTTTTCGGCATTTTCCCTACAAGCTTCCCCTCCGTGGAAGGAATCGCCCTGACATTCAGATTACCGCTCGTCACATTGGCGATACCGATATTCGTATAGCCCCAGCAGGCCCCCTGGGCGTCCTGCAGCGCCTGAAGATATTCCGCCGTTGTAAGCTTTGCCTCCAGCATGGAGGCAATCCCTGCGGAGGGAAGCACGCTCCCGCTCTCGGACGCCTGTACCGATAAGGGCTCCAGACACATTGAAATCATGATTCCTGCGGAAATCGCCGCTAAATATTTCTTTTGTCTTAATAATTTCATCGTGTGTATCCTTATAAATTAAATCTTATTTACAAAATAATTACAAATTTGTTACGATTTAAATTATACAGTCTCCGCCCTCTCCTGTCAAGGGGTTATGACAGGTTTCCCGAAATTTGGGTAACATTTCAGCCAGCCTGTAAATCCTTTGCGCATAATGTATATTCTGGCAAATTATGAATGGCATGGCTGAACACAAATTTGGAAGTCGGCGTCGGCAGACTTCCGGGAGGCGGCTGCCCCGCATTTCGGCTCCGACACGCTTGCGCCCGGGGACCGTTTGTAGTAAAATCGTAGGTATGAAAAATTCAGATAAACCGAAATACAACATTTTGGTATTCCTGCAGAAGATGATAAAAATGATACCCTTCCACGCAGGATACCTTTTGCTGACTGCCACAGTGAACGCTTTCCTGCCAACGGTACAGGCGCTTGCCATTGCGGAATTTGTGAACCGCGTGGAGGGGACATACGGCGGCGCCCCGGAGGTCCGTCGGATTGCGACGCCCCTTATCCTGCTGCTGGGAATTGTGGTTTTTAGGCAAATGATACCGTCCGTCACGAATCTGATCAACGTATCGGCGCAGAACCGATTAAAAAGCGTGCTGAAAAACCGGTTCCTGAAAAAGCAGGCCGCGCTTCAATACCGCTATCTGGAGGACAGCGAGTCCTGCGCGCTGATCTACCGCGTCTGCGAGAAGGCGGAGGATCGTTTTTGGGCGGGTTACCGAACGGTTTGTAACGGGATTGAGCTGACGGTAAAATGCGCGGCGCTTATGAGCATTGTCCTGCAGGCAAGCGTCCTGAGCGGCGCGGCGCTTCTGGCGGTGAGCGTCCCGCTTTTTTATCTGGCCTATAAAACCGGCCGACAGAATTATGTCCTGCAAAAGGACGCCGCAGAGGTAAAAAGACGTTATCAATATCTGGCGGCGGTTCTGTCGGACAGAGCCCACGCAAAGGAGCGGACATTATTCGGTTACTCCGAGCCTGTAGCAAGGGAGTATGACCGTCTCAGCGATTATGCAAATCGGAAAGAGGCCGTGATCGAGAAGAAAAGATATGCCAATATGAAAAGCGGTTCGCTGATCATGGTCGCGCTTTCCGTGATCATCCTGCTGCTCCTCCTTCCGGCCTTAAGCAGGGGAAAACTGTCAGCCGGATTATATATCGGTCTTGCGACTTCCATTCTGAATCTGATTCAGGGCATGTCGTGGAGCCTGTCGGGTATCATGCAGGGGGCTGCAGACCTGAATGCGTATCTGCAGGATGTAAGCGTTTTCTGGAACATGGAAGAAAAGACGGACGCCGATGCGGAACCGATGAAGATCCCGGGATTCCGGGTGGAGACAGTGGAATTTAGGAACGTATCCTTCCGATATCCGGGAAGGGAGGAATATGTGCTGAAGAACTGTTCGTTTGCGCTTCAGGGAAACAAGTGTTATGCGGTAGTGGGTAAGAACGGCGCAGGCAAGTCTACGCTCACGAAGCTGCTGACCGGATTGTATGAGGATTATCAGGGACAGATCCTGATCAACGGAAAAGATTTACGCGAATACCGCTATGGGGAGCTGAAGTGGATGTTTTCCGTGGTATTTCAGGATTTTGCCCGATATGCCCTGTCCTTTCGGGACAATATCTCACTGGGAAGCAAAAAAGATAACGGGGAACAGCTGCTGGCGCAAATCCTGAAAAAGCTGGAGTTGGAATCCTGGGTACGCGGCCTCCCCTGCGGGGCGGATACTCAGCTGGGAAAGCTGGAGAAGGACAGCCTGGATCTGTCCGGGGGCCAGTGGCAGAAGCTGGCAATCGCAAGACTTTTGTACCGCGAAGCTCCCGTCAATATCCTGGATGAGCCCACAGCGGCGTTGGACCCAAAGGCAGAGGCAAGGGTGTATGAGATGTTCCGACAGGTCAACGAGGAGAAATTCACAATTCTGATCACGCACCGGCTGGGAGCGGCACGCATGGCGGATGAAATTCTGGTATTGGAGCAGGGAAGGATTCTGG
This sequence comes from bacterium, assembly GCA_023664305.1. Classification (GTDB taxonomy): domain Bacteria; phylum Bacillota; class Clostridia; order Lachnospirales; family Lachnospiraceae; genus Acetatifactor. The sequence continues at coordinate 718,015 of JAMPFT010000001.1, forward strand.
AGCAGGGAACCCATAAAGAATTAGCGGAGTCGAAAGAGGGGCTTTATCGGGAGATGTTCGAAAGCCAGAGGTGTTGGTATGAGGCATAAAAATTTTCTTTACAATAACCTGATCGGACTCAGACTTTTGTGTAAAATATTTCCAAAGAGCATCTTTTTTTATTCGGCGCTGCAGATGCTGCACGGCGCATCCTGGGTTCTCCAGGTCGTGAGTGTGCAGTACTTTCTGGACGGGATTTTGGAAAACGAAGGCGGTTTTTCGGGGCTTGTCCTCAAAATACTACTGTTGGGGGCATCCTGCGCTTTTGCGCAGATCATGAACGGCGTCATAAACTGTTACGGGCAGATTCTGAACCGAAAAGCCGCAAAAGAAACCAATAAGCTTTTGTTCCGGGCGATTGACCGGAAAGAAGCGCTCTCTTTTGAATATGCGGAGGAGCTGGATCAGATCAACAAAGCCGTCCGCGGTTCGGAGGGTGTATTCTGGGTAAGCACTACTGTTTTGGATATCCTGTTTTTTTACGGGTTCTATTTCGTCCTGATGAGCTGGTATCTGTTTTCTCTGGCGCCGGTTCTCAGCGTCAGCACGATCCTTATCTTCCTGCCGAATGTGCTGGCCAGACTGCTTCATATGATCTCTTTTGAACGTTTGGAAAACGAGGCCGCGCCCGTTCGAAGGAAGATGGAATATTACGCGGACTGCATCGTCGGGAAAGAATATTATAAGGAAACCCGCCTGTTGGGATGCGGCGGTTTCTTTTTCGACAAATACAGGAAGATGCAAAAAAAGCTGAACCGACTGCATTTTCAGATACAGCTGCGCAAGGAAACGATCAATTTCTGCATCAATGTTTTCACCGTGGCGGCTTATGGCGTCATTATCGCAATGCTGGTCCGTTATGTATTGACGGACAGGATTTCCGTCGGCGCGTTTGCGGCGGTTTTTGCCGCGCTGCGGGAGTTTTACGGCTTTATGGATGAGGTGATATCGGAGCGTCTGGCGGTCGCCGTCGAGAACATGGCTGCCGTAAAGAATTATCTTGCCTTCCTGAAAGAAGATCCGGGAGAACGGAAGCAGATAAAACTGCCCGAAAGATTTGAGATACGTCTGGAGCATGTGTCTTTTGCCTATCCGCAGCCGGAAACGGGGGAACAAAAATTTGTGCTTTCGGATATCGACCTGCAGATTCCCTAGGGACAGACCGTCGCTCTGGTAGGGGAAAACGGAAGCGGAAAAAGTACGTTATGCCACATCATCGCGGGTTTATATTCCCCTACCGAGGGAACGGTTTCTTACGGGGAGACGCAAATCCCTGCCGGGAAAACCGCTTCCTGCGGGGAAGCACAAATTCCTGTCGGGAAAACCGGTTCCTGCGGGGAGACGCAAATCCCTGCCGGGGAAAACGTTTCCTGCGGAGAGGCGCAAAGAGGCGGCGGAAGGATTGGAAGCGGAATCTCTGCGGTCTTTCAGAAATTCTGCCGTTATAACCTGTCGCTGGGCGATAACATCCGGATCAGCGACATGGATGGCGACAGGTCCGAGGAGAAGCTGAACCGGATCTGCCGGGACATCGGCGTAGTTCCGGAATGGGCCGGCGGGATGGACGGAATGCTGGGAAGGGAGTTCGGAGGCGCGGAGGTTTCCGGCGGCCAATGGCAGAGAATTGCAATTGCAAGAGGAATGTACCGGAACAACAGCCTTTTGATTTTGGACGAGCCTACGGCTGCGATAGACGCTCTGGAGGAGAAGTATCTCTATGAGGAATTTGGCAGACTGTCGCGCAGCTGTACTTCCGTTATTGTGACGCACCGGCTGGCTTCCGCGCAGATTGCCGACCGGATTCTTGTGGTGAAGGACGGACGCATTGTGCAGGACGGAAGCCACAGCGAGCTGCTTGCCGTCGAGGGGGAATATAAGACAATGTACGAGCTGCAGAGACAGTGGTATCAATAGCACACAGACGCCATTGTCTATCGCATTTAAATATCCCTTAAGACAGGATGCCCGGTTAAGCTCTTCACAATCCTCCATCCCTCGTAACTGTGTTCCAGATTTTTCCTGATCGGCAGGAAACCCAAATCCAAATAGACCTTACAGGCCAGCCAGGTATTGGTCTGCGTCGGAATCTTTGCATGCGAGTATCCCAGCCCTTTCATGATCTTCAAAACGTGTGTAATCAGCGGTTTGGAAAGCCCCCTGCCCTGATATTCCCGCCTGACCGCCACCCAGTGAAGCCATCCTGCTCCCGAAGTATCCCTGCCGTAAATATCATAAAAGGCCGTAGCCGTAGCAATCTTTTCCCCCTTCTCGTTTTCAACAAAAAACATTCTGTCCGGAAGGATCTCCGTACAGTTTGCGTAATAACGGTTCCAGGCGTCTAACCCCTGCTCATAATCTGTAAACTCCTTTGCCGACATCTCAATCGCAATCCAGCTGTCCCTGTCTCCGTCAGAATAGGCCGCAAACCGATATCCGGCAGGAAGCCTGTATTCCGGCACATCACAAAGCTCACGCTCAAGCAGTAATTCATAATAGCAGATTCGGTCATCGTGATTGTCATACCGGCTTACATCAGGCTTGCGAAGACGGGTGTTCAATGCCTCTTTTATCTCGGGTTCCATCCTGTGAATATACCCGATTCTGTCAAGGGTATTCCTTACCTCAGAAATCCCCAGATTCCTTTCCGCTTCGTCGGTACAGCCGCCGAGAGCTCTTTGGATATTATACTCCAGCCATTCGAGCCAGGTATACGCCACGCCTGTAACGTCACTGTACCCCCGAAAGCAATTATCATACGCTTTTAGATAACCGTTAAAAAAAGCCGTCAATTTATCCGCATCCAGCTCGCAGGTAACGATCCCCGCCCATTGCAGCGCCAACTGCACAGCGCAGGATACAGGGTTCCCATAATCCAGACATTCCAAATCAATGACCCGTGGCTGACCGTTTTCCCACATAATATTCTTTGGGTCCATATCCTCGTCGGATACGCATAACAGCTCCGGCAGGGAAGCCCTTGCCCTGTTCAATTCACTCTCGGCATAGTATAACAGTTCTTCCTTTTCCGCCAGCAAAGCCGCCAGCTCCGAGTCTTCCTCCTTTGCTTTGCACACATATCCGTGCCAGTCTGTATTCTGATGTTCGACAGCCCGGTGTCCCGTATTCTCCGGCTTAATTGCATGGATTCGCCCCAGAATATTTCCGGCCTTATAGCACATGTCCTCTGAGATATGATTCCAGTCGGCAATCCGTCCCTCCTGCCACCGAAACAGATAGAAAAACTGATCCGATATCCTTTGCATCTTATTCCCGCCGATCTCCATGGCAGGTACAATCGGAATATCGCTGTTTTCCAAACGTCTTTCCAGTCTTTCCGCCCTCTCATAATTTTCACGGGCATCCGGCCTTTTCATAATTTCCGCATTTAAATGCTTCACCGCGTATACGCCGCTGTCGGTTGCCACCTTGTACATTTTGTGCATCAGACCGCCGGATACCGGTTCAATATCTCCATGTATCTTCCCCAGGCCGCATGTGCCGATCAGCTCTTCGATCAGCGCTTCTTCCATCTGTTCCTCCCATTATCCCGCGCCTCTTCCAAAGCCACATCTGCCGGACACTCCTCAACCGGACAGCCATCAGGCCGCGGCCGTCACTCAGTCGAAAACGCCTGCCTTCACTCCGTCTCCGCCTCTCTCTCCGCATCAATCACCGCAAACGCAATATTCGTCGCGTGATCCGCCACTCTCTCCAGTCCCGACACAACATCCGAAAAAATCATCCCCGCCTCCGGCGTACACTCTCCTCTGGTCAGACGCTGTACATGCAGCTTCTGCATTTCTTTCTCTTTGGCGTCTACACTGTCCTCCAGAGTGATAACCTCCTGCATGTGGCGCTCATCTCCCTTTACAAACATTTCGATGGCGTACTGGATAATCTTGTTGACCATCTCCAGGATCTCTCCCAGCTCTCTCTGGGCCTCCTTGCTGAAGGAAACCCCCGTCTCCCGCCGCTGCCTGGCCGCATCCGCCACATTTTCGGCATGGTCGCCGATCCGCTCGATATCGTTCACCACATGAAAGAGCGCGCCCAGACTCTTCAAGTCCTCGATGGGCAGCGTCGTCTGATTGATCTTTACCAGATAATCCGTAATCGCATGGTTTAAGAAGTTTATGTTTTTCTCGACCTCATAAACCTCCTCAATATCCTCCTCATCCAGCGTAATCAGCGCGTTCATGGCACGGTTCAGATTCTCGCTGGCCAAAGAAGCCATGCGGTCCAGCTCCTTGATAACCTCGATCACCGCGGTGGCGGGATTAAACACCACCTTATCGCCGATATATTTCAGCTGATAGCTTTCTCTGTAGCCGACCTTCCGATCCTCGCCGGGTACGCAGAGACAGGCCAGCTTCACGATCCAGGACGAGAACGGGAAGAGCACGATCACCTGGAATATCTTGATCATGGTATGGGCGTTTGCCACAAAACGTCCGTTGTCCGACGATACGAGCCAGATCAGCTTCATGACCGGTTCCTCCGCCGCGAAAAGCAGCACATAGAGAAGCACCGTGCCGATCACGTTAAACCAGAAATGAATCAGCGCGGTTCTCTTCGCCTCCTTTTTGCCGGACAGGGACGCAAGCAGCGCAGTGCTGCAGGCGCCGATGTTACAACCCAAAATAATGTACAGGGTAATATGCAGGGAAAGCAGATCCTGATTTGCAAGAAGCAGCACAATGCTGACCGTAACCGAAGAGCTTTGAATAACAGAAGTCAGAACCAGTCCCATCAGCGTGGCCATAAAGGGATTTTGCAGAGAAGCCAGCAGATTTACCACCTCGGGCACATCCTTCATGCAGGCCATGGATTCGGACATGGTGCTCAGACCCAGAAACAGCACGCCAAAGCCCACGATGATCTCTCCGAACTTTTTCACCTTCTCTCCCGCCACAAACATCACCACAAGCACGCCGGCCAGCAGAATCACCGGCGCATACTCGGACAGATTAAAGGATACCAGCTGGGAAGTGATCGTCGTACCGATATTGGCACCGAAAATTACGCCTGCAGCCTGCGAAAGATTCATCAGTCCGGCGTTTACGAAGCTTACCACCATGGCCGTACAGGCGGAGGAAGACTGAATGATTCCCGTAAACACAAAACCGACCAACATTCCCGTAAAACGGTTTGTGGTAAAAATCTCCAGAATCCGGCGCAGCTTTGCACCGGCCACCTTTTCGATGGAGTCGCTCATGACCCGCATACCGAACAGGAACAGCCCCAGGCCGCCCGCCATTGACATGATTATGCTTGCATTCATATACTTTTCCCTTCTGAACAAAACAAAGCCATCTTAGACAAACCACTTTAATTGTACGGGAAAAATCAAAAACTTACAATAGAAAATTACCTTTTTTTACAGGAATCCACATTTCGGATTCCTGATCTCTTTCGCGGAACTCCTTCGCCCATGCCGCTCCGGCTTCAATATCCTGCTCCAACTGCTTTTTCAAAGCCTCCAGGCTCCCGAAGCGTTTCTCAGGCCTCCGAAATTCGTAAAGGAACACCTGAATCTCCGCTCCGTAGATTTCTTCCTGAAAATCATACAGATAGGACTCTACGCCGACGATTCCTTCCTCCGTCACCGTCGGCTTACAGCCCACGTTGCTGATGGCGTTGTAGACGCGTCCGTTATACCGCACGCCGGAAAAATAAACCCCCGCGGGCGGCAGAAGCTTGTTCTTCCCCGGCAGGATATTCACGGTGGGAAAACCTAAGGTTCTGCCGATTTTTTTCCCCTGCGCCACCCTGCCCGCCACAAGATAGGGCATGCCCATCAGCCGCCCGGCCAGAATCATATCTCCCGCTTCCACCCTGTCGCGCACATAGGTAGAACTGACTTCCTTCCCCTCCAGACATATCTTTTCGATCGTCTTTACCTCAAAGCCAAGCTTTGGCCCCAACTGCCCAAGCAGCTCGGCGTTGCCCGCGCCGCCGGCCCCGAAGGCCAGGTCCGTCCCGGCTGCCAGAAAGCGTGTCTTCATCCGCTTTGCCAATACTTCCTCCGCAAAAACCTCCGGCGGGATGGCCGCCGTTTTTTCCGTCATGGGAAACTCAACCAGGACGTCAACACCCATGCTGTCAAAAAGCATCCGCTTTTCTTCCCCGGTGGTCAGCTCCCTGCCGTCCGACCGGCCAAAGAACGCCGCCGGGGCCGGATCGAAGGTAAAGACGCAGGATGAAAGCCCTCTGCTCTTACAGCGCAAGATTTCCTCCAAAAGCCTTCTGTGGCCGATATGCACGCCGTCAAATTTCCCGATGGCCGCCGCCGTCTCCCCGGCCAGATAAAATTCGGTTGTACCGCTGATAATTTTCACACTTACACCCCAAGTCCGCTTCAGCGGACATAAATTCAACAGTATGAAAGTTTACTTCCATACTTCCCGTCATGCCGCCAGCGGCGGCACAAACAATCCGTGTGAAGAATCGCTTCCCTTGCGATTCTTCAGTGTGCAACTTAGATTTTCTTAGCCAGTGTACTTTACTGGCTTAGAAAATCTTTGCACACTTATACCCCAAGTCCGCCTCAGCGGACATAAATTCAATCGTATGCATTTAAAACATTTTCAGGACAACATAACATTTTCGTCTGTCGTCATAGGTGTAGACGCCGGAAAAGCTGCCGTCGGAGCAATAGAATCTCACCCGCTGTCCCTGCGCGTAAATCTGCTTTTCCGCTGTCTGCTCCGGTGCGATGGCGTTGCCGTTTTTTAAAAGTCTGTCCGTCTCCCCCTCCGTATGCAGCGCCGGACAGTCCGAAAAAACGCTGTCTACCGGACGCAGCGCTTCCTCCAGTCTTCCCGCGTCCTTCAGGCGCTGCAGCTTATCAAGCGTCACGGCCTCCGTAAGTCCGAAGGCTCCCGCCCTGGTGCGCCGCAGACTGTTCATGGTCCCGCCGCAGCCCAGCTTCTCACCGATATCGGCGCAAAGAGTCCTGATATAGGTTCCCTTTGAACAAAGGACGCGCATCTCCACGACGGGAAGCCTGCACTCCAGAATTTCCAGCTCCAGAATTTTCACCGGCCTCGCCTCCCGCCGTACCTCCCTGCCTTCTCTTGCCAGCTCGTACAGCTTTTTCCCGTTGATCTTTAACGCCGAATACATGGGAGGCACCTGCAGATAATCTCCCACAAAGCTTTTACAGACATCCCGCACTTCCTCCGCGGATACCTCCACCGGGCGCCTTGCCAGCACCCGTCCGGTCATATCCTGCGTGTCCGTCTCGACTCCCAGCAGAAGCTGCGCGACATATTCCTTGTCCTTGTCCGTAAGCATATCGCACAGCTTTGTGCCGGTTCCGAGGCAGACCGGCAGAACCCCCGTAGCCGCGGGATCCAGCGTTCCGGTGTGTCCGATCCTTTTCTGACCGCATATTCCCCGCATCTTCGCCACAACGTCATGGGAGGTATATCCCTGCTCCTTATCGATAATCATAATTCCGTTCACGCGGTTTCTCCCTCTTAAAACAACAGACTCCCGGATTCCAAAGCACGCCTGATTCTGCAAATCGGCTCCGAAGCATTTCAAAATCTTCTCAACCGCAAAGTCAGACACAACAAAAAATCCGAGAGACATGTCATTCCTTTCCCATACTCCTGTCCGCTTCCGCAGACATCGGCCTTTCACCGATAAGCGTCTTTCCCTGCGCCGATCCGTCAATCCGCTTTTTGTTTCATCTGCTTTGAGATATGTAAGGAAAGATTGTTTACACAGTCGTAAAAATTACCGTGCATGGTGCAGCCGGCGGCCCGTTTGTGGCCGCCGCCGCCAAAATAGGCCGCGACCTCCGCCACATCCACCTTTTCGTCGGAGCGCAGGCTCACCTTATACTCCATCACGTCGGTCTGATACATAAATATGGCGCAGCTGATCCCCTCGATATTGCGCAGCTGGTTTACAATGCCGTCCAGATCCGAGGAGTCCACATTGTAAAAATTCATTGCCTTCTGATCCAGCACGCTGACAATACAGGAATTATCCATAAACCGAATACTTTCCATCAGCGCCCGTCCCATAATCTGCGCCTGCAGATAGGTCTTCTGATAAAAGGTTTCCTGAATCAGCCTTGGAAAATCAAAGCCGTAGGAAATCAGCCTGGCCGCCTTTTTTAGTGTGGCCGGAGTCGTGTTGGAATACTGGAACACGCCGGTATCGTGGATGATGCCGGTGTAGATCGCCATGGCAAGCTCCTGATCCAGCTTCTCCGGCTCCATCAGATCATAGAGCAGTTCGCAGGTGGATCCCATATCCGGCTCGATACAGTTCACATCGCCGCAGCCCGGGTTACTGATGTGGTGGTCTATGTTGACCGTCTTTTTCGCGTCCTTAAAATATTTTTCCGCTCCGCCCAGTCTGTCCGCCCCGCAGTCCAGCGCAAAAAACACGTCGAAGGGCGCTTCCTCGGGAAAATTATGGTCGATCTCGTCAAACCCTTTCAGCTCCCGGAATATCTCCGCAGGCCGCTCCAGAAAAACCCTGATCTCAGCGTCAGGCAGACATTTCTGCAGATACATCCGCATACTCAGAACTGCCCCCACGCAGTCTCCGTCGGGGCGGATATGTCCGCTGATCCCGATTCTTTTCGCGCTTTCGCATTCTTTTAACAAATTCATTTTCATTTTCGTCCCTGTTCCTTTATACTTCCCTGTCCTGCCCCTCCGCGCGCTCCGCGTCCGCGGCAATCACCTCGTCGATCCTGTAGGACATATTCACGCCGTATTCAATGGACTGATCCATGACAAAGGTAATGTCAGGAGTGTTGCGGAGATTGACGGTCTTCGCAAGCTGCCTCCTGATGAATCCCTCGGCGCTTTTCAATCCCTGCAGCGTATTTGCTTTTGCCTCTTCGTCCCCCAGCACGCTGATCCATGCCTTACAGCTTTTGAGATCAGGCGCCACTTCCACGGTTACGACGCTTGTCCACGGGCTGATGCGGGGATCCTTGATCTCACCGCGTATGATTTCAGCCAGTACACGCTGCACCTCCCCGTTGATCCGGGTGTTTTTGATGCTGTTTTTTCTCATTCTTATACTCCTTACACACTTTTAGCGCGGCACTTCCACCATGATATAGGCCTCTACAACGTCCAACTCCTGGATCTGGTCGAATCCTTCAAAGACAAGTCCGCACTCGAAGCCTTCCCTCACTTCCTTCACATCGTCCTTGAAACGCTTCAGGGAAGCAAGAGCTCCTTCATAAATCTGGTTGCCCTCGCGGGTAATGCGGATCTTACAGCCTCTCTGGAAGACGCCGTCCATGACATAGGAGCCTGCGATATTTCCGATCTGGGACGCCTTGAAGATCTGACGCACTTCGGCATGGCCGATGATCTTTTCCTCAAACACGGGATCCAGCATACCCTTCATGGCCGCCTCAACGTCCTCGATCGCCTGGTAAATCACTTTGTAAAGTCTCACATCCACGCCCTCGCGCTCGGCCGTAGCCTTTGCGGTAGCGTCGGGACGGACGTTAAAGCCGATGATGATGGCATTGGACGCGCTGGCTAACGTTACGTCGGATTCATTGATTGCGCCTACGCCGCCGTGGATGCATTTTACCACAATCTCCTCGTTGCTGAGCTTCATCAGGGACTGTTTCACCGCCTCCACGCTGCCCTGTACGTCCGCCTTGACGATCAGGTTCAATTCCTTCAGATTGCCTTCCTTGATCTGGGAGAACAAATCGTCCAGAGACATCTTGCTCCTGGTCTCCTCCAGCTTTCTCTCCTTATTCTGTGCAAGATAGGTGTCCGCATAGGATTTCGCCGTCTTATCGCTCTCATGCGCCAGGAACACTTCGCCTGCGCTGGGCACGTCGGACAGTCCCAGAATCTCTACCGGGGTGGAGGGCGTCGCCTCCTTCACCCGTCTGCCCTTGTCGTCAATCATGGCTCTCACCTTGCCGTGACACGAGCCTGCGGAGATAAAATCGCCCACATGAAGCGTGCCCTTCTGCACCAGTACGGTCGCCACGGGACCGCGTCCCTTATCCAGTTCCGCCTCGATGACAAGTCCTCTTGCGCGGCGCTTCGGGTCGGCCTTCAGCTCCAGAATATCGGCCGTCAGCAGAATGGTCTCCAGCAGATCCTCGATACCCTCTCCGGACTTTGCCGAAACCGGCACAAATTCCGTGCTTCCGCCCCAGTCCGTAGCCACCAGCTCGTACTCCGTCAGCTCCTGCTTCACGCGCTCGATATTTGCCGACGGCTTATCGATCTTGTTTACCGCGACGACAATCTCAATACCCGCCGCCTTCGCGTGGTTGATCGCCTCGACGGTCTGCGGCATCACGCCGTCGTCCGCCGCCACGACCAGGATCGCGATATCGGTGGAATTTGCGCCGCGCATCCGCATGGCGGTAAACGCTTCGTGTCCGGGCGTATCCAGGAATGTGATCTTTCTGCCGTTTACGTTTACAGTATACGCACCAATGTGCTGTGTGATACCTCCCGCTTCCTTATCCGTCACATTTGTCTTACGGATCGCATCCAGCAGCGAGGTCTTACCGTGATCGACGTGTCCCATAACGCAGATGACAGGCGGCCTCTCCACCATGTTCTCCTCGTCCTCCTCGGCCTCCTTGAGCAGTTCCTCAATCACATCGACCTTTACTTCCTTTTCGCAGAGAATATCATATTCCATGGCAATGTTTTCCGCATCCTCATAGGAAATCTCCTGGTTGACCGTCACAATCTTGCCCTCCAGGAACAGCTTTTTCACAATTGCCGCGGGCTGAAGCTTCATCTTCTCCGCCAGTTCTTTGATCGTAATCATTTCCGGCAGAGTGATAACCTTGATAACCTCCTCCGCCACTTCTTCCTTTTTCTTTTCCGGCTTGATGAAGCGGCCGGGCTTATTTCTTAGCGCCTCGTCCTCCTCATAGATGTGATCCTTCCTGGAGCGCTTATCCTTCTCCTGGCTGCTCGCGCGCCTCTTGTCCTCTTCGCGCCTCTTTTCCAGATCCTTTGCCGGAGCTTCCCCTGCAAAGCCTTTACCCTGTCCTTTATCTCTGAATCCGGCTCCCTGTCCGCCATTGCCTCTGTTATCGCGGGAAGCAGAACCGTTAAAACCGCGATTTCCGCCCGGACCCATGCCCGGACCGCGCCTGTCGCCCTGAGAGCCTTCCGCACCCGGACGACCCGGTCTCTGATATCCGTCACGTCTTTCACCCGCAGGTCTGCCATTGCCGCTTCCTCCTCTGCTCTGGAACTGTCCGCGCTCCTGCCTGCCGCCCGGATAAGCGCCCTGTCCTCTGCTGTCCCGGCTGCCCGGATAACGGCCTTCCTGACCGCGGCCCTCCTGGGAACGGCTCCCCTGACCGCGGTTCTCCTGAGGACGGCCTCCCTGGCCGCGGTTCTCCTGGGAACGGTTCCCCTGACCGCGGTTCTCCTGGGTTCTGCCCTCCTGAGACCCTCTCTCATACATGCGGTTTTCCTGAGCGCGATTCTCCTGGCCGCGGTTCTCCTGAGGACGGCTTTCCCTGACAGGCAGATCGCCTCTCTCCTGGTTTGCGCCCTGCGGCTGAGTTCTGACTGCTTCCGCCTGCGCCGCTGCCTTTGTCTCCTGCGGCTCCGCCTCATGCTTCGGCTTCGGCTGCGGTCTGGAAGGCATCATTTGCACGCTCGGAGTGGGAGACGGGGGCGTCAGCGGCTTAATCGGCGTATGTCCCGGCGTCCCGGACTGCGTTCTGCGGCCATTGCCGTAACCGTTATTCTGGAGACCGCCACCCTGCTGTCTTCCCTGGCCTCCGCCCTGAGGTCTGCCTCCGTTTCCTCCCTGTCCGCCGGGACGGCGGTTCGGGATTTTGGAGTTTTGGGCGTTATTTACAAAGATAATCGTCTTCTTTTTCTTAGGAGCCTCCTGGCCGCCGTTTGCGCCCTTCGGCTGTCTGTTTTCGGAGGACTGCTGCCCCTCTTTCCGTTTCCCGCCGTCGGTCTGATCCGCGCCCTGCGCTTCCGCCTTCTTTCCGCCGTCGGCCTTCTCCGGGCTCTGACCTTCCGCCTTCTTTCCGCCGTCGGCCTTCTCCGGGCTCTGCGCTTCCGCTTTCTTTCCGCCGTCGGCCTTCTCCGGGCTCTGACCTTCCGCCTTCTTTCCGCCGTCGGCTTTCTCCGGGCTCTGCCCTTCCGCTTTCTTCCCGCCGTCAGCCTTCTCCAAGCTCTGACCTTCCGCCTTCTTTCCACCGTCGGCCTTCTCCGGGCTCTGACCTTCCGCCAGGCTCTGACCTTCTGCCTTCTTCCCGCCGTCGGCCTTCTTCGCGCTCTGTACTTCCTCCTGCTTTCCGGCCTTCTTTCCAAAAGCTTTCCTCACACTGTCGGCAATAGGCTCTTCCACGGAGCTGCTCACCGATTTGGCTTCCACTCCCTTTTCCTGCACAAAGCTCAAGATATCTTTTCCCTGCACTTCTAATTCTTTAGCGAGTTCATGTATCCTTATCTTCGCCATGCTTTCCTCCACTTCTGCCTCTCGGCTTATTCCTCTTCTTTCAGTCGTTTGATGATGGCTTCCGCTAATCCCGCGTCGCATACGCCCAGCGATGACCGCAAATCTTTTCCGATTGCTCTTCCCAGTTCTTCCTTCTTCCCGTATCGGAAGACCGGCACTCCGTAATAAGAGCATTTATCATGAAATAGCTTTCCGGTATTGTCGGACGCATCCTCCGCAATGATTACCAGCATGGCGGAGCCTTTTCTTATCGCATCCAGGGTCTGCATTTCGCCGCTCACCAGATTGTGCCCTCTCATGGCAATTCCCAAAAGCGAAAAAATTTTATTCTGCTTCAAGACTGTCAAACTCCTTCTCCAAAGTGTCATATACATCACTTGGAATACTCATTTTGAAAGAGCGTTCAAGGCCTTTATTTTTTCTTGCCATCCGCAGACATTCCCTGCTCCTGCATATATATGCGCCTCTTCCGTTCTTTTTTCCTGTGACATCCAGACAAATCACATCCTCGACTGTTTTCAGGACCCTCATCATGTCCTTCTTTCCCTTCATCTCGCCGCAGCCCACACACTGCCTCAAAGGAATCTTTTTTGCCATATATTTTCTACTCCCCGACGGTTAGTCAGACTCGGGTTCTCCGTAGCCGGGTTCTTCGTATTCCTGCTCCCCGTACTCTCCTTCCCCGTCTTCATATTCTCCGTAATCCTCCGCGTAGCCGGACTCTTCATAGTCCCCGTCCTCATATTCTCCGTCCGCGTACTCCTCGTCTCCGTACTCTTCATCCAGATAATCCTCATAGCGGAAACCGGGAGCATCCTTCGCCTGCGTCTCGGACTTGATATCGATCTTATAACCGGTCAGTCGGGCGGCCAGTCTGGCATTCTGTCCCTCCTTGCCGATTGCAAGAGAAAGCTGGTAATCCGGAACCACTACCTTTGCGGTCTTCTCATCGGGATCCGCAAACACCGCCACAATCTTAGCCGGCGACAGCGCGTTCTGAATCAGCAGTCCGGGATTTTCGTCCCAGTTCACGATATCGATCTTTTCCCCGCGCAGCTCCTCCACGATGGCGTTTACCCGCGCGCCGTTCATTCCGACGCAGGCTCCCACCGCGTCCACATTGGGATTGTTGCTCCAGACGGCGATCTTGGTACGGCTTCCCGCTTCGCGGGCGATGCTTTTGATTTCCACCGTCCCGTCCTTGATCTCCGTCACCTCGGACTCAAACAGCCTTTTTACCAGCTCCGGATGCGTCCGGCTTACATTGATTCGGGGGCCCTTCGGAGTGTTCTTCACTTCCAGAATGTACACCTTGATCCGCTCGGTAGGACGGAAGGCCTCTCCCTTCACCATCTCGCTCTCGCTCAGCATCGCGTCCGCTTTCCCCAGATTGATGCTGATGTTTCTGCCCACATAACGCTGCACCACGCCCGTGACCACATCCTTTTCCTTCTCGTAATACTGGTTGTAGATCACGCTCCGCTCTTCCTCACGAATCTTCTGAAGGATCACATTCTTTGCATTCTGGGTGGCAATACGTCCAAATTCCCTGGACTTGATCTCCACATGGATCACGTTTCCCACTTCCGCCTCGGCGGAAATCTCTTTCGCATCCTCCAGAGAAATCTGAAGACAGTTATCCTCCACGTCGTCCGCGGTCTCTACAACCTCTTTTTCCGCATACACCAGAAAATCGCAGGTTTCCCTGTCAATTTCCACCTTTATGTTATCCGCCTTTCCAAAGTGATTCTTGCAGGCAGTGAGCAGAGAGTTTTCGATGGCTTCAAACAGCGTCTCCTTACTGATCTCCTTTTCCTTCTCCAGAATATCCAGCGCCTCCATTAATTCTTTGTTCATTTCTTTTCCTTTTCCTCCATTCCGGCCCGTATCGGCCTGTTTATTCCCCGCGCACGCCCTGCTTTACGTTTTCGTGCGGCGCACAAAAAGCGGATGCCGCAAGGGTCTTAAGATATCAGAAATCCAACGCCAGCCTGATCAACGCGATATCCGCGCGCCGAAAGGTTCTGGCCGCTCCGTTTTCCAGAATTGTCAGTTCCTCCGCGTCGAAGCCCTCAAGCGTCCCGGCAAATTCCTTCTGCCGGTCTACGGGCTTAAACAGCCTGACCTCCACTTCCTGCCCCACCGCGGACTGCAGATGCTTCTCCTTTTTTAACGCCCTGCCTAACCCCGGACTGCTGACTTCGAGAATATACGCGTCCGGTATAAAATCCTCCCGGTCCAGTTCATCCGACAGCGCCCTGCTCACATTCTCGCAGTCCAGAATATTCACGCCGCCCTCTTTATCGATGTACGCGCGCAGATAGTAGCTGCTTCCCTCCTTTACATACTCCACGTCATAGACAGAAACGCCGTTCGCCTCGGCGATGGGCTTCAGCAACTCCTCCGTCTTCGCCTCGTAGTCTTCTCTCCGGGACATCCCCTGCCTCCTCTCTTCTTCCGCTTCCTCTTAACACGAATTAAGAGTGGCCCGCGAGCCACTCTCAATCTAATCATCATTCACATAAGGAAGTATAGTCCCAAATTCAGGAAATGTCAACCATTATTTACTGTTTTTTCACACAGTTCATTCAAAATCCCCTGACAGATATAGGGCCGCATCCCCTGCGCGTCCACCTGAAAGCACTGTTCCGAGGTCACCGCCATCAGATACGCCAGAAGATGGGAAAACACCAGACAGATCATATAATCCATGGGCAGATCCTTTCTAAGCTCTCCCCGTTCCACAGCCCTTTCCAGCACCTTCCCGAATACCGCCATGGGCATGTATTTCCGCGCCTCCTCGGAGGAAAGCTTCCGGCGGACCAGCCCGCTGAACTCAGAATTGTCCGTCAGGATATGGACGATCCGCAGGAAGCAGAATTTTCTGCTGTTTTCCCGCCCGACTTCATCCAGCAGCCAAGTCATCTGCTCCGCAAAGCTCTCCTGCTTTGCCAGCTCGCCGCCCAGCCAGTCGAACATACTCTGCATATAATACACCAGGGCGCATGCTACGATTTCTTCCTTCGTGTCAAAATATTCGTATGCCGTTCCCTTTCCGATCCCCGCCCTGTCCGTGATCGTGGAGACCCTCAGGCCCGCGACGTCCTCCCCCTCCTCGATCAGTTCAACGACCGCCCGGTACATCTGCAGCACCTTCGGGGGGATTTCCCTGATTTCTTCCAATCCCGTCATCTTACCCATTACTCTTCCTCCAACAGGCCGGCTTTCCCGCCGCGCTGTCTTCTCATCCGCTTTGCTGCACCGCCGTTCTTCTTTTCCCGCTCAAAAATATCATAGACACAGGGAATCACGATCAGCGTCAGCAGCGTCCCGTAAATCAGGCCGCCGATGGTAACCACCGCCATAGGCTTCGCCATCTCAGAGCCCATATCGTTGCTGAAGACCATGGTAGACAGGGCGAGAATGGTAGTCAGCGCCGTCATCAGCACCGGACGCAGCCTCGTGCGCCCTGCCTCCAGGATCGCCGTCCTCTTATCCATGCTTCTCTCCCGCAGCTGATTGATGTAATCGATCAGCACAATACCGTTGTTCACGATAATGCCCGCCAGCATGACAAAGCCGATCATGGCGATCACGCTGATCTCGCTTCCGCTGATAAACAGTCCCAAAAATCCTCCGGTGAAGGCTAACGGAATGGTAAACATGATAATGAACGGGGATTTTAAGGACTGGAACTGCGCCACCATGATCAGATACATGAATGCCACAGCCAGCGCCAGCATCAGCAGGACCTGCCCCATCGCGTCGTTTATCATCTCGTTCTCTCCCGAAAACACTAATCGGTAGCCCGCTGGCATCTCATAAGACGCCAGCTTTCTCTCCACATCGGCGGACACAAGGCCGACGTTATAGCCGTCCGCAATCGCCGCCGACACGGTGACGTATCTGCTCTGATCCTGACGGTTGATGCTCGTCAGCGCCGCTGCCGCCTCAAAGGACGCAATTTCCTCCAGCGGAATCTCCGCATTTTCGCCGTTTTCATCGGTTCCCGTGATACTGATCTCCCGCAAGAGCGCCCTCGTCAGCTCGATATCGTTTCCGTCCATAACATAGACGTTATAATCCCGGTCCGCCGCCACAAGGGTGGTCGCGCTGCCGGCCTCCGCCAGCCTGCCGTATATCTGCGAATAGACCTGCGCCACCGTCAGACCGTATCGGACAGCCTTCTCCCGGTCGATCACAACCCGCAGCTCTTCCTCCGTCTCCTCCAGTCCGTCGCTGACCCGGGCAGTCCCTTCCACACTCTCCACAACGGCCGCCACTTCTTCCGCAATTCTCTGCAGTTCGTCAAGCTCCCGTCCCCTTACCTGGATGGAGATGCCGCTGCCGCCCAGTGCGCTCATATCCATGCTGGAGGTATCCACGGTGATCTGCGCGTCCAGATCCGCCGTCTTTTCAAGAATCAGCTCCGCAATCTCCTCATTGCTCCGCGTCTTATCCTCCACTGTCACCACATAGATCGTTGCGGCGTTGGTGCTGCCGCCCCCGCCGCCCAGCAGGGAAAGGGTGGAGGTGCTTGTCATAGCGCCCACATTCCGCACATCGTCGATTGACAGAATCGCCTCTACTACCCTGTCCGTGACCGCCCCCGTCTCCGCCAGGGTCGCGTCATCCTCCAGCTGCACGCTCACCGTCAGCTGGGTCGAATCCATATCCGTCATAAAGGCCGTGCCGTTGGTATAAGCCAGCGCGATACTGGCCGCCAGCAAAAGCAGAACCGCCGTCAGCACAAGAGGCTTCCATTTCAGCGAAAACGCCAGCACCTTTTCATAGCCGTTCACAAGCGCCCGGAAGAATTTTCCCTCCTTCTGTTCCCTGGTTTTCACCAGAATCTTGGAGGCCATGGCCGGAACCACCGTCAGCGCGATCACAAGGCTGGCCAACAGCGAGTAAGCGATGGTCAGTCCCATATCCACGAACAGCTGTCTCGTGATCCCTTCCGTAAATACGATGGGCAAAAAGACGCAGACCGTCGTCAGGGTGGACGCCACAATAGCGCCCGCCACTTCCCGTGCGCCCTCCATGGCCGCCTCTCGCACGTCGCTGCCAAGGCCCCGCAGCCGATAGATGTTCTCAATCACCACGATAGAGTTATCCACCAGCATACCGATTCCCAGCGCAAGTCCCGAGAGCGAGATAATATTCAGGGTCACGCCGCTGAAATACATACAGACCACAGCCGTCACAAGGCTGATGGGGACGGATACCGCCACAATGGCCGTAGGCCGCAGATCCTTTAAAAAGAGGATCAGGATCAGGACAGCCAGACCGAATCCAAATATGATATTGTTAAAAATCGAGTCCATCACAAGATCGATATAGATGCCCTGATCCATCAGCGTGATCAGGCTTAAGCCCGGATTTTCTCCCGTCAGCTCCTCAAAACGCTCCGCCAGAAGATCGGATACCTCTCCGGTGGAATACCCTGTCTGCTTCTGGATTGTCAGCATCACTCCTGCGCTGCCGTCCACATTGGTATAGATTTCCGCGGAATTGTCCGTGTAGAACACATCCGCCACATCCCCCAGAGTGATCACGGGCACGCCGTCCATATGCAGATCCAGCAGGGGAAGCTCCTGCAGCTCCTCCGCCGTAGACGGTTTGTCACCCACACGCACCATATAGTCGATGCCCTCCTCGGTCACATAACCCGCGGGCATGGAAAAATTCTGGGCAGTCAGAAGACCCTTGACCGTATCCACCGTCATAACCTTACTCATATCCGCCTGGTCGTATGCTTTCTCCTTCGCCTCCGCCAGCTGCTTTTCTCCCTCCGTCAGCTGCTCCTCGGCGTCGTCCAGCTGCTTTTTGGCGTCCTCCATCTGCTCCAGCCCGGACTTGATCTGCTCTTCCCCGGAGGTAAGCTCCGCCTCCGCAACCTCCAGCTGATACTCTCCCAGCGCAATCTGGGCCTTGCCGTTGGCAAACTCCACGGCGGCGGTCATCTGGCCCTGCTCCAACAGGATCAGGCCGTTGTTGATATCCTCGATGGCCTTGTTGAGATCTGTGATCTTCTGGGCCGCAAGGATCTGATTTATCTGCTTTACATATTTTTCATACCCATGGCTTTTATTGTCACCGCGACCGTCGTCATCATCATAAGCGACGCCGCCGGTGGCGTGCTCAAACTGTGTTTTCAGGGCTTCCTTCTGGTTTTCCAGGTCTGCGATCTGCGCATCGAGTCCCGCGTTGATTGCAGGCGCGAACATGTTGTCGCATACAATTGTCAGTACCATTCCGACAGTCCCGGCACTATCTGGAGCCGTCCAGTCCATGGCCTTCAACTCTTCCATGGAGGGCAATGTTGCACCAGGTACTCCAGCCATCCCGCTGATTTGTCCCCAGAACTGCCCCAGTATGGCGTTCCCCGTAACAATAGCCTTCAGACCGTTGATCTCATTTCTCGCTTCCTCCAGTTCCGCCGCTGCCTGCGCATCGCCGGAACTCACCGCAAGTTCTGCCAGCGCTTTTGCTTGTTTCTGTAAGGCCTCGCCATAAGCATCGGGCGCACCCGCATCCTTTAGATCGCTCTGCAAAGCATTCACAGAAGCGCTCACAGAAGGCTTCATCCCCTCCAGAGCAGCAATCCCTTCGTCAATCTTCTTAATCCCGTCATGCAAGCCCGCCGCGGTAGCCAGATTTGTCCGAATGGACTCCAGATTCGTCTTTGCGGTCAGCAGCGCGGTTTTCTGGGCTGCCAGCTGCTTCGCCGTCTCATCCTGCTTCTTTTCCAGCTCCGTCTTACCGTTCTCCAATTCCTGCTTCCCGTCGTTGAGCTCGCTCTTGCCGTTTGCCAGCTCCCGCTGGGCCTTCAGAAGATCCTTCCTGCCGTCCTCCAGCTCCTTCTTGCCGTCCTCCAGTTCCTTCCTGCCGTCCGCAAGCTCCTGCTCCGCATCCGCCATCTGATCGTCGATCACGGCATATACCTTCCGGTTGACCTCGTCGATCTTCTCCTGCCGGATAATGACATTGACGCTCTCCTCCAAAAGACCTGTGGCGTTGACACTGGCCACACCTTCGATGCTCTCCAGTTCCGGCACGATGGAATCCTGCACATAGATGCTGATCTCGCCGGGATCCATCCCCTCCATGCCCACCGCGGCAATCATGACAGGCAGCATGTCGGGATTCATCTTCATGATAATGGGATTCCCGATGGAATCGTCCCAGTAGCTTTTGATCTGATCCAGACTCTCCCGGATCTCCAGCGAGATGGCGTTCATGTCCGCGGTCTGGGAAAATTCCAGAATCACCATGGAATAATTTTCGCTGGATACGGAACTGATCCCCTCGATATTACTGACCGTAGCCATGGCCGCCTCCACCGGCTGCGTCACCGCCATCTCTACCGTCTCCGGACTGGCGCCGGGGTATGTAGTCATCACGATCACATAGGGCAGGCTGATATTGGGCAGCAGATCCGCCGTCATCCGGGTAAAGGACACCACGCCGAGAATGATTGCCAACACCACTCCCACCAGCACTGTATAAGGTTTTCTGACACTGAATTTTGAAATCACTTATCTACCTCCTGCCCGCTTCAGCAGACACATAGTTCCTCCCGTGGCAGGACAATTATCCCTGCTCCGCCATCGTCCGACCAGTCAGTCGGTTTTTTGCTCTGATGATTATAAGTCGCCCGGAGCGTGAAGTCAATAGAAGAAATCTTTTCATTTTCTAAAAAAAATATAAAGCGGCGGCCACCCTTCCCGGAAGCCACCGTTCTTCAATCCCGCAATATTTTTCTGATCTTGGCTTTCAGCCGCTGGAGCGCATTATCCGTTGCCTTCTCGTCTCTTCCCAGCACCTTTGCGATCTCCGTATAGCTCATGCCGGTCATGTACAGATCCAGCACCTGCCTCTCGAAGCCGCTCAGCTCTTCCTCGATGGTTTTCTCCAGATACTCCACCCGCTCCTTATCCAGAAACATTTCCTCCGGATTCAATTCCGCCCGGTCCTCCAGCACTTCGCCCAGATTGGGGCTTTCTCTCTCGTCCCCACCCGCAGACAGCGTTTTTCCGTCCAGCGAAATATAGGTGTTCAGGGGCAGATGCTTCTGCCGTTTGGAGGCCTGCACCGCCGTGTACATCTGACGGCTGATACAGAGCTGCGCAAACGTGAAAAAACTGGCGTCTCTGCCCATGTCGTAATCCCTGACCGCCTTGAACAGCCCGATCATTCCCTCCTGAATCAGATCGTCGTTGTCCGCTCCCAGAATAAACATGGATTTGGCCTTGCTGCGCACCAGATACTTATATTTATCCAGGATATAGTCCATAAGATACGCTTCTCCCCGCCGAAGTCTGTCGATCAGTTCATCGTCGGTACACTGTCCGTCGTCTATATCCCTTCCTGTCCTGTCCGTCATATCCGCGTCCCTTTCCAAGCTTTGCCGTTGCCCGGGGAATCCCGGAGTTTTCCCGGCTCTCTCCGTCTCAAGGAGCTCCCTGCTCCCGGCTATCCCTGAAGCTTCCCGGCTCTCTCCGTCTCAGAGGCCTTTCCTTCCCTCGGCTGCCCCCGAAGCTTCACGGCTCTCTCCGTCTCAGGGCTTTTCCCTGCTCCCGGCTATCCCTGAAGTCTCTGCCGCACGATCTCGTAAGCCAGCACTCCCGCCGCCACGGAAGCGTTCAGGGAATCAATATTGCCCCTCATCGGAATCGCTGCCGTCATGTCACACTTCTCTTTTACCAGCCTTCCTACGCCCTCGCCCTCGCTGCCGATGACAAGCCCGATCGCCCCCTTCAGATCCAACTCATACATCACCGTGCCGTCCATATCCGCGCAGACGAACCACATTCCTTCCTTTTTCAGCTCCTCAATGGTTTTGGCAAGATTCGTCACCTTAGCCACCGGCGTATAGTTCAGCGCCCCCGCGGAGGTTCTCGCCACCGTCGCCGTCAGCCCCACCGCGCGGTTTTTCGGGATAATCACCCCATGCGCTCCCGCCAGATTGGCGGTGCGAATGATCGCCCCCAGATTATGAGGATCCTCGATGTTATCCAACAGGAATATAAAAGGCGGCTCTCCCTTTTCCCGGGCTGCCCGTAAAATATCCTCCACCTCGGCATACTCGTAAGCGGCGGCCGACGCGATGACTCCCTGATGCTTCCCCGTCTCGGACAGCTGATCCAGCCGCTCCCTCGTCACATACTTGATTAAGGTATCCTGCTTCTTTGCCTCCCGCTTGATGGAAAGAATCGGGCCGTCCTGGCAGCCGTCCTGAATATAAAGCCTGTCTATGGTCTTTCCGGAACGAAAGGCCTCCATGACCGCATTCCGCCCCTCTATGGTATACTCGTGAACGCCTTTAATTGCTGCTTTTCGCTCTGGATTACCAGTGCGTTCACTCGTTATACATTTTGATCGGCAGCTATTTTCGTTGCCAGATATAAACTCCTGATATGACATGATGCCCTCCTCGTTTTGACCGATTCATCTATCCTTTGTTTCCCGGCCAGACTCAAAACGGTAGATTTCTATAACAATTCTGACTTTTCCCTGCCTTTTCTCCCGTTTCAAATTCCGCTTAAACTAACCGGTAAATGGAACCTCTACTTCATCCGGCGCCTCCCTTAAATCGCTGAGACTCTTATATCCTTTTACTTCCGGATCAGCGGCAATCCGCCTTCCTTACGCGATAGTCTCCCTTGATATTTCCTTTTCCCTGCAGAGCAGATGCCCGTCCGTCACGGACAGCAGCGCCTCGATGATGGGCCTGTAGCAGCCTGCAAATCTTTCATCCTTCTCCCAGTCCCCTTTCAGGATGTCAAAGCGGATCAGCCGATCCACAATATGTTCGGAAATCATCTTCCTGTATTCCGGACTATCCTGATATCTGTGGATGACGAGCGTCCCCCTCTCTTCCTCCTCCAACAGCCTCTGATACAAATCCGGCACCGCCGTTTCTCTCTCTACCCTGACCTCCTGCGGCGAAACAAGCTCCGCGCTCCAGGACGTCATACCCCGCAGAAACCCTTCCTCCGGCAGCTCATAGACCGAACAGCTCCTGCCTGCATACTTTTTTCGCATTCCGTCAGGGTAGCACTCACATATATGCGGTCTGTCCTCGTCGTCCGTATAAATCATGAAATCAAAATCGTCCTGCCTTACGCCGAACAGCAGTCCCGTGACCAGATTCTCAACTCCGTAGACGTATGCCTTTTTATGTGTGGAAACCTTCGGAGTCAAAACCCTGATTCCGGGAGTTTCCGAGATGTGATATACCATATTCTTCTCAACCCTCCAGCCCTGCGGCGGCGATCCCTTCCTTTACCAGCTCCAGAATCCGATCCAGGTCTCCCTGTAAATACAGCCATCCCACCAGCGCCTCAAAGCCCGTAGCCCTCCGGTAATCTCCGACGGAGGCGTTCTTCGCCATGGTATGAGGTTTGGCGTTCTTTCCCCTGTGATACACCGCCCGCTCCTCCTCCGTAAGCCTGTCCGCCAGCGCGGCTATCATCCTGGCCTGGGCTCCGGCGTTAACATATTTTACCGCAATATGATGCAAATCGTTGGCGGGGCGGTTCGCCCGCTCCACAACCGCCGTCCGAATCATCAGGTCGTAAACCGCGTCCCCGATATAGGCCAGCGTCAGGGGAGAATAGCTTCGGATATCCTGTCTCTTGCCGGGGAAGGCTTCCCTGATCTTCGCCAGGAGCTCCTCTCCCACCGTCTTCTGTTCCATCGCTTCCTGTCCTGTCATTTTCTACTCTGTCTCTTTCTGTCCCGTCATCTTATTCCTCCGGGCAAATCTCCCTGCCCTTTTCACGCTTTTTGCCACTTAACCCCTTCCCGGGTATCCTCCAGGACAATCCCCTTCTCCAGAAGCTCCGCCCGGATCGCGTCCGCCTTTGCGAAATCCTTCTCCTTTTTGGCCGCCTTCCTCTCTTCGATCTTCCTTAGAACATAAGCTTCCAATTCCTCGTCAACGCCGCTCTCCGCCCTTGCCGCCTCATGCGCCGTCGTCAGGTTCAGCGAAAGCACCTGATCGAAATCCTCCGCCAGCGCGAACTTCGTTGCATCCGGGATATCCGCCTTCAGCATGTCGTAAAGCACCGTGATGGCCATGGAAGAGTTCAGATCGTCGCAGAGTGCCTCCTCAAACTTCGCCCGATACGCCGCGAAGGCCGCCTCGTCCGTCTGCCCCTCCCGGTTTAGGCTCCCGATCCGTTTCGTCAGCTTTTCATAGGCCGCGCTCATGTTATCCAGCACCTCAAAGGAAAATTCCAGGGGCTTCCGGTAATGAGACTGCAGGCAGAACAGGCGATATACCAGCGGATTGTAGCCCTTGGACCGCAACAGGGAAACCGTCAGAAAATTCCCCTTGGACTTACTCATCTTCCCGGAGCGGTCGTTCAGATGATGCACATGGAACCAGTAATTGCACCATTTATGTCCCAGATAAGACTCGCTCTGCGCCACCTCGTTGGTATGATGGGGGAAGATATTATCCACGCCGCCGCAGTGGATATCCATATACTCGCCCAGATGCTTCATGCTGATGCAGGAGCACTCGATATGCCAGCCGGGGTAGCCCAGCCCCCAGGGACTCTCCCACTTCAGCTCCTGATCCTCAAACTTGGACTTTGTGAACCAGAGCACAAAATCGCTCTTATTCCTCTTGTTCTCATCCTCCTCCACGTCATCCCGGACGCCGACCAGCAGCTCCTTCTCGCTCTGGTTGGAAAACACATAGTAATCCTTCAGTCTGGACGTGTCAAAATAAATATTACCGCCGGCCTCATAGGCAAAATCCTTTTGCAGCAGAGCCTCTATCATATGGATAAACTCCGGGATGCAGTTGGTGGCAGGCTCCACCACATCCGGCGTCTTAATATTCAAGCTGCGGCAGTCCTCAAAAAACGCGTCCGTGTAAAATCTCGCGATCTCCATCACGGTCTTATGCTCTCTCTTCGCGCCTTCTAACATTTTATCCTCGCCGGTATCCGCGTCGCTGGAAAGATGCCCCACATCCGTGATATTCATGACGCGCTTTACATCGTAACCGATATAACGCAGCGTTTTCTCCAGCAGATCCTCCATGATATAGCTCCTCAGATTCCCGATGTGGGCAAAGTGATACACCGTGGGGCCGCAGGTATACATCGCCACCTTCCCGTCCTCGTTGGGCACGAATTGCTCCACCCGCTTTGTCAGTGTGTTATAAAAATGCAGCTTGTTTTCCATGACTTTATTCCTCCTATGCGCTCATACATACCGATTTCCCTTTTTCGGCACTTACATTCCTACCTATTCTCCTGCTCTTTCCTGCCTCTTCTTCATCCGCCGCAATTCGTTCTCCAGCTCCAGCAGCCGGTTCGTCAACTCCACATTCTCCCTCCGCAGATTGGCGATGTCTTCTCTCACCGGATCCGGCAGATCCGTCTGGTTCATGGTCTCCTGGGGAAGCGCCATATTTCCTCTCTTCACTATCCGCCCCGGCACACCCACCACAGTGGAGCAGGGCGGCACCTCGCTCAAAACCACGCTGCCCGCGCCGATCTTGGAATTGTCCCCGATGCGAAAGGAGCCCAACACCTTTGCTCCCGCGCTGATCATGACATTATTGCCCACCGTGGGATGCCGTTTCCCGTGTTCCTTTCCCGTTCCTCCCAGGGTAACGCCCTGATACAGCGTCACATTGTCTCCAATCACGGCAGTCTCCCCAATAATCACGCCGTTCCCGTGATCGATAAAAAAGCCCTTCCCAATCTTCGCACCGGGATGAATCTCAATGCCGGTCCTGCGCACCGCCCTCTGGGAAACCCATCTTGCCCAGAAATAATGGCCCTTTTCATACAGCCTGTGCGCCACCCGGTAATGCATCATAACCTTAAAACTCGGATAGAGGAATACCTCCAGAGAGGAATGGATCGCCGGATCCCGCTCTCTGATGATCCTGATCTCCTCCCGCACGTTTCCGAATATACCCATAAACACCTTCCTCGCGTCTTCCGCCGGCTGCCAAAAGCATGGTTCGCAATGCGGGGACGCCCATAGCCAACCGTGCGCATTCCGCCGCAGAACGTTTTCCCGGGATTGCCCCACAATTACGATATGAAGACCATCCGGACGTTTCCTGCCCGAATAAGGTTATATCGCAAAAACACGCGGGAAATCCATCTTAGAGACGATTTCCCGCGGTTCCACTCTGCTTAAGGGCAACAAGCCCTTCCCTCTTTACGCTTAACGCGCGCTCACGGATTCGGCTACCCGTCGATGACGCTCCCCGAATCTGCTCCCGGATGCACTTCCCCTTTCGCCGATGAGGAACGCTCTCAGCCCGATGACGCTCCCTCTCTTGCACCTTTTCGAAAAGGTACTCTTCCCGTTCTCCGCATTTGCCGTTATCCTGCTTTCCGTACACGGCAGCCACTGATCTCATAATCAGAATATGCAACTTTCCGGGTTTTGTCAATCTTTTTTCAGCATTTGTCCCTGAAAAAACAGTTGCCGACTCTTCCCTCCTCTGCCGCCGCTGCACTTAGCACAACCCGGTTCCATCTACCTTCCACAGCCGCTGCACCCTGCGCAATTTGGCGCCCCGGAAGCTGTCAGATCGAACGGACTGGTCAGCATACAGACCGCCTGGGCGGCGATTCCTTCTCCCGCTCCGGTAAATCCCAGCCCTTCCTCCGTGGTAGCCTTCACATTGACGCAGCCCGGATCCAGGTCCAGCGTTCGGGCAATATTTTCCCGCATGGCGTCAATGTGGGGGCGCATTTTAGGAGCCTGGGCAATAATTGTGGCGTCGATGTTCTCCACAAAAAATCCCTTCTCCCGCAGCATTTCTCCCGTCTTTTCCAAAAGCAGCAGCGAAGAAATCCCTCTGTATGCGGGATCCGTATCCGGAAAATGCTGTCCGATGTCGCCCAGCGCCGCCGCGCCCAGCAGCGCGTCCATTACGGCATGCAGCAGCACATCCGCGTCCGAATGTCCCAAAATCCCCTTTTCATAAGGAATTTTCACGCCGCCGACAATCAGGTCTCGCCCTTCCGTCAGCCTGTGTACATCATAGCCTGTTCCGACTCTCATTCTACCGCCTCCGATTCCTTTCCTTTCCGCTTGGGCAGCGCAAAGGCGATTCCCTTTCCGCCACGTTCCTCGCGGTCACGTCTTTCTTCCCTTTCCGGGTATCTTCCGGCCTGTCTCGCATCCTCCGCCCGGTTCCGGCCTCCGAATCCGCCGCGGCGCTCCTCGCGGTTTCGCCTCTCTTCTCTCTCCGGGTATCTGCCGCTTTCTCTCCCGTCTTCAAACCGATCCCGGCCTTTGAATCCGCCCCGGCGTTCCTCACGGTTTCGCCTCTCTTCTCTCTCTGGGTATCTGCCGCTTTCTCTCCCATCCTCAAACCGGTTCCGGCCTTTGAATCCGCCCCGGCGCTCCTCACGGCTTTGCCTCTCTTCTCTCTCCGGGTATCTGCCGCTTTCTCTCCCGTCTTCAAACCGGTTCCGGCCTCTGAATCCGCCCCGGCGTTCCTCGCGGCTTTGCCTCTCTTCTCTCTCCGGGTATCTGCCGCTTTCTCTCCCGTCTTCAAACCGGCTCCGGCCTCTGAAACCGCTGCGGCGTTCCCCTCTTTCACGGAATTTCCCGTCCGCTCCTCTTCTGTCCCGGATATGCTCGCTGCGCCCTCTGTTCACAGGCCGATCCACCTCGATCTCGGGCCCCCTGTCGCCCACCTGTGCCTTCAACATCACAGCCGCCAGCTCCAGCGCGTCGCACCCTTCTTCTTCCATCTTACGCTGCAGAAAGCTTTTCATCAGTTCCATATCTTCATGCTCATGCAGCTCCCATGCCTGATTCAGGTACTTGTCCGCTTTGGCCTTCATCACCTTTGCCGCTCCGGGCAGCTTCTTTTCCTCAACCGATGTGTGACAGACCCGCTCGATTTCCCTGATCCGATAAATTTCCCTTGCCGTCGCAAAGGTAAAGGAACGGCCCGTCTTCCCGGCGCGGCCCGTCCTTCCGATGCGGTGAACATAGTACTCCGTGTCCTGAGGCAGATCGTAGTTGATGACAGCCTCCACGTTATCCACATCGATCCCCCTTGCTGCCACATCCGTCGCAATCAGGATCCCCGTGCTGCCCTCCCGGAACCGATGCATGGCCACATCCCGCTGATGCTGGGACATATCGCCGTGCAGCCCTTCCGCCTGAAAACCCGCCTTCTTCAATACCTCCGTCAGCTCGTCCACCTTCACCTTCGTATTGCAGAAGATCAGACAAAGCGCAGGCTGATAATACTCTAACAGCCGGATACAGGCGGCGTCCTTATCCTGGCTCTTAACCCGATAATATCTCTGAGACACAAGAGGAACCGTCAACTCCTTCGCCGCCACACGGATCATTCTTGCGTCCTTTTGAAACTGCCCCGTAATCTCCAAAATCGGCTGCGGCATGGTTGCAGAAAAAAGCGCGGTCTGATGCTCGTTCGGAATCTGTCCCAGAATCAGCTCCATATCCTCCCTAAATCCCATATTCAGCATCTCATCCGCCTCGTCTAAGATGACCGTATGCACATGATCCAGTTTAATCGTATGGCGGCGCATATGATCCATCACCCGGCCCGGTGTGCCCACGATAATCTGTACGCCCCGCAGCCCGTTGATCTGCCTGCCGATTTCCTGTCCGCCGTAAATCGGCAGGATTTTGATGCCGTGCATGTATTTTGCAATTTTTCGCAGCTCGTCCGCCGCCTGCATGGCCAGCTCTCTGGTAGGACACAGGATCACACACTGCAGCTTTCTCATCTCCGGATCCACCTTCTGCAGCAGCGGAATGCCAAAGGCAGCCGTCTTACCGGTTCCCGTCTGCGCCTGTCCGATGATATCCTCGCCGTTTAACAGACAGGGAATCGCCATCTGTTGTATGGGAGAAAACTGTTCAAATCCCATTTCCCTTACTGCCCGCAGAATCCTCCCGTCTATCCGTTCTTCCCAGTCCCCGTGTTCTGTCTGATCGTCCGGCTGATTTTCTGTCCGGTCCTCCGTCTCTGTTTCCATCCGGTTTTCCGTCTGTCCTTCCGCAGGACTTTTCCTCTCCGTGCTCTCCTGCTCTCCCGGCTGATTTTCCGGCCGATTTTCTATCTGTTTTTCCTGCTGTTTTTCCATCTGATTTCCCATCCGTTTTACAGTATGCTCCTTTTTCCTGTCATATAGGCGCTGTCGGCACAAAGTGCCTTAGAACCCCCTGATTCCCTGCACACAGAAAACTGCCCACCTGTGTCTTCCTTTGTGCGACGATACAAGTGAGCAGATAATTCCATTCATTTTCTCGACAGGATGTAAGTATAGCATGAAATCTCCCTTATGACAAGATTTTTTTCTGCGAATCATGCCATAAACTCACGGTCGCCATGCAACACAGTATTGACCGAATATTTCTATCTGATAACCGCAGTCTGCCAACTTCTGCGACTGCTCCTTTTCAACAAGATACGCCTGATGCCCGCCAAGGTTGTCATAATCAACACCTATCGTATAAATATCAAAGCATATTACATTCAAAAAGGCGCTGGGATAATTGGAATATTCCACCGTATCCAGATAAGCCTGCTGCGGAGTACCAGAAAAATAAAGAATCTGCGGATAGTAAACGCTGTCTGTAACATTGACATCCTGCATACCGTTCTGCCGAATGAATGCGACACATTCCTGCACACCGTCACGGAAATCAGCTGCTGCCGCCGTATTGTACTGAGTAAAATAATATCTCGCAAAAAGAAGGAAGGACAGCACTGTCAATAACAGCCAAGATGCACCGATAGATCAAACAACCGTATACATGCCAAACATCTATCTTACAAACAAATCAGCAGCAGCAAGCTCCCGCATTTGTCCTATCACTTTCTCGTATGGCACAGTATCTGCCGCAAAATAATTTGTGATCGCCTGAT
This sequence comes from bacterium, assembly GCA_023664305.1. Taxonomy (GTDB): domain Bacteria; phylum Bacillota; class Clostridia; order Lachnospirales; family Lachnospiraceae; genus Acetatifactor. Next base: position 747,428 of record JAMPFT010000001.1, read on the forward strand.
AGTCCTCTCTGTAAAAAGAATTATCGCAAAATTCCAGAATAACTGCAGGTACATTAACCGCATCCTGTGCCGACGGGCATGTCTGCATTTTAGAGCGCTGCTCTCTCACATCCTTTATCAGGGCGGCAAATCCATCGTCAAATTTTATCAGGGGAGTCAACTTGTAAACATCATACAAATGTCGGGAGCAGCGCCTTGACTTTCCCTGAAGATAATAGTCACACAGGGCAAAAACCTTATCTATATAAGTCCGCTCCAGAGACTGTAAGTTCATGGTAAACTTATTTAAAGAAAACTGCTCTGTCAAGTCTGTCCTTCCCCTTCCTTCCAGATAATCCCCGATATAATTGCGAATTTCTACGGCCTGCGTAGGGAAAGAATAGGATCCCAAAGCTGTTTCCAGCTTTACATACTGTGGCAGCCTGTCGTCCTGAATACCAAATACCGACCTATAGGAAAACAGATATGCATTATAATCCCTGTCGCTCTGCGCTTCCTCCCAGTTAGCAACCGGCATCCCCAACTCCTCACTGATCCCTTTCAGAACAACATTTTTTAATTTCTTCCTCCTATGCTCCCCGATATATTCATTGAAGGTAATATCAATATCCTCGGAAAAACGATCTATCACTTGAAAGCCTTTCGACAGGGACGTACCCCCTTTGAACACACAGTTCTTTAACTGCTCCGAAAGCAATTTTAAAATCAGTGTCACATAATAATCCTTTTCCACTACAGACGGAATCCTCCCACTGCTGTCAGCCGCCTGCTCAATCATGTTCCTGAATGTTTCCCGATCCCTGTGTAAATACATATTAATAACCATGCCCTTCCGCAACCTACGAATTTGGGTCACAGGCACAAATTTGCGACTGAAAACCAAATGTAACTCCTGTTTCATAAATTGCCTTATATATCTTCAACGGATAATTTGTAAGGAATCTGTCAACTACTGTTTTTGTAAGAGCATGCTCTCTTATATAACCGGTAAGAATCCGCCCGCAGACCTCCGGTTCCTCCTCTGCACACTTTTCCAAATCTTTCAGGCAGTCCAAAAGCTGCAGAACAGTCACATTTTCATCCGTCACCTCCACCACAGGACGTCTCAAAATATACTTGCGGTTCTTTATTGTAAGCTCCCGAACCGGCGCCGGTGCATAATTACTGGTGATCTCCTCCATAAGAGGCACCTGTGTAGACAGCCCCATGCGGTTCGCCAAAGTATATCCTGAATAATACCCTATTCTTTTTCCCCTGCGCCTGACATATTTATGGAATGCTACCGTATCTGCCGTCAAGACCATCCTTCCCCCCAGAAAATCTGTTTTAGGGAAGTAATAGATTCCGGCTTCAAATCTACACAAGATGCCATCGTCAGTAAGCCGCTTCAAGTGATACCGAAGATTTTCTTCCGATAATCCAGGAAGGACAATATCCCCGGCAAAGATTGGTTCTCCCGGTTCATAATTTTCTTTCAGATAGTTATACAGCATAGGTTTGGCCCTCTCGTTTTGTAACATGATAATTTACTTATTGTTAGCGTATCCCAAATTCGTAATACTGTCAATGGAAAAAAGCGGTATCCCCATACCGATCTGACAATTACCGTTTTTGCCCTAACCGTTTCAGCTTTACCGCGGCAATGTCCCTGAAATCCGTAAGTCCCGTTACCCCATATGGGATGAGCACCACAAAATATGGCAGCATATATTGATTTGCCGCTTCCCAGAAGATATGAAACAGAAAGCCCCCGATAAAAACTACCATAAAAAGACAATCAGTGACTCGTAGTCGCCTGATGATCAAATAAAGAACCGCCCCCGCATAAATGGCAAGCTCATAAATCCTAAGGTATTCATTCAACACGGAATGGGATGCATCCAGCGATTTCCCCGGATCATTGGACAAAAAACGCCTGACAGGGGCGGAATACCGAATCTCTGTATTCGGATTATTTTTCAAGCTTTTCTCAACCACACCAATCGCATCAAAGGATGGATTCATCCATTCCGAACATATCTTCTTATAAAAAAACTTCACACAATATTTCGGATCTTTCAGGAAACCGTAAATTGACTCTTTTATCGCCGCCTTGGATAACGCATCTGTCGCCTCTGCATCACAGCCATTGTCCCAATACACATCCCGGCAAAAGAAATTATTCCATCCCTCTGCAGCTCCTCCTGTCTGAAGTCCCACGGCGATCCACGCTGTTTTGGGTGCGCCTACTTTATCGGTCCCCGTATACTTTGCAAGGCTTCTGTTTGCCGCTGTCATTGACAATGCATATACAGCCAATATACCAACCGTCAGCAGGACGTTCCGAAAAACAACTTGTTTTTGGGCCTGCTTCACCGAATAAAGAAGGATAATGCACAGTTCCGCTATGGTAAAAATAATCGCATTGTTCTTCATCAAAATAGAAAAAACGTTTAAAACTACTACAAACAGGAAATTGAGCCACAGGCGTCCTTCTTTTGTCAGAAACCGAAGTAAAAAATAAGCGGAGGCAAAGGATAGAGCAAGCGACACCAGGCTTCCGTAAATATAAGTCACATAAAGGGAAAGTGGGAAAAAGAGCATCAAAATGACCCCGATATGATATTGCTCCCGGCCAAACATAAATCTTGTGTTTTTGACAACAAAATATATAATAAGCCATAAATACAATACATTCAGTATCTGAAGGGCATAATAATTATTGACCCCAAAGAAGGTAAAAATCAACTTTACATATCTCACAAAGCTATACTGAAACGGGTACAGGTTCATATATCCGAAAGGTTCAAACTGGGAATAAATCCCTTCCATCATGTCCGATGCAATCCATGTTATATAGTATTGATCACCCCCGGGATAAAGGCTCAGGGCAAAAACAAGACAAATATTCAGCAGAACATACACCGATCCGATCATATAAAACATTTTCTTGCTGACCGTCAGCCCGATCCGCTTTGAAAGCATCAAAACAAAAATGATCAAAACCGCCCTCAGGGCAACCGTCCATGCCTTTTGCCGGACAAAAATCACCTTCCCCGCTTCGTCAAAGGTGACGGAATGATTCATCTGCATGATAAGTAAAACCGCCAGAAAAACAACCGCGAACGCAAAAACAGTATTCAACATAAGCTTTGTCAGTTTTGCCGTACGGCTGCAGCCGGATTCCATCTGCCCTCTCTCCTTTCCGACGGTTCCTGCTCCTCTGTCCGTGACAGAGACAGGCCATGAAAAACAATGCTCTACACAAAGATCCTGTCTATGGCGTCCTGTACCGTTTTCACGCCGATGATTTTTATTTTACTGTTTTTCCGGCACTCCTCCGCGCAGACAAAGGGGACGATACAGGCTTCAAACCCCAGCTTCTCCGCCTCTGCGGCACGCTGTCTGGCCATGCTGACCCCCCGCACTTCTCCGCTCAAGCCCACTTCCCCGAAGGCAATCAGCTTTGGAGAAAGAGCCTTGTTGCGGAAGCTGGATAGGATTGCCAGCACAATCCCCAGGTCGATTGCCGGCTCCATAATCTTCATGCCGCCGGTAATGTTCACATAGGCGTCGCAGCTTGCCAGCTGCACCCCGGAGCGCTTTTCCAGCACCGCCATCAGCAGATTTACCCGGTTGAAATCCGTCCCCGTAGTCTGTCTGCGGGGAATCCCGAAATTGCTGTGGCATACAAGAGCCTGGATTTCCACCAAAAGCGGCCTTGTCCCTTCCATGGTGCAGGCCACCACAGAGCCGCTGGCATTTTCCGGCCTGCCCTCCAGCATATACTCGGAAGGATTCTGCACTTCCACAAGTCCCTGCTCCCGCATTTCAAACACACCGATTTCATTGGTGGAACCGAAGCGGTTTTTTACGCCGCGCAGAATGCGGTAGGCGGCATGTCTGTCGCCCTCAAAGTACAGCACCGCGTCCACCATATGCTCCAGAACCCTTGGACCCGCAACCGTCCCTTCCTTTGTCACATGTCCCACAATGAGGACGGAAACCCCCAGGCCCTTTGCCAGCTGCAGCAGAATGCCTGTGGACTCCCTCACCTGGGAGACGCTGCCCGGCGCTGCCGAAACCTCTTCATTGTACATGGTCTGTATGGAGTCGATCACCACGGCTTCCGGCTTCTGTATGCGGATGGTCTCCGCGATTTCAGCCAGATTCGTCTCGCAGAGCAGCAGCATCTGATTTGTAAAAGAACCGATTCTGTCCGCCCGCATTTTAATCTGTGCCAGAGATTCCTCCCCCGATATGTAAAGCACTTTATGTCCGCTGTCCGAAAGGTTGCGGCACACCTGTAAAAGCAGGGTTGACTTTCCGATTCCCGGATCTCCTCCCACCAAAGTAAGGGAGCCCTGCACAATGCCGCCCCCCAATACTCTGTCCAATTCTCCGATTCCCGTAGAAATCCTGTCCTCCGCCTTTATGGAAATCTCCGCCAGCACGCTGGGGACGCCGGAGGCTAAAGCCCTCCGCGCCACTCCCCCCGCGGAAGCCGCGCCCATACGGGGCGTTTTGTTTACCGTCTCCTCCACAAAGGAATTCCACTCTCTGCAGCCCGGGCACTGTCCCATCCATTTTGACGATTCATATCCGCAATTCTGGCAGAAAAAAACCGTAGCCGCCTTATTCTTTGCCATACCTACGCTCTTTCAATCTTTACCGGCACTTCTCCCGCCGCCTCAAGCTCCACGCTCAGGGAAAGCTTTCCGCCCAGACCGGTTTTCATGACGCCGATGCTCTTGCCTCCCACAAATACCTCGTACTCCGTATCGTCGTCCAGTCCGATCGTGATCTGCGCGTCCTCGCCGCCCTCTACGATAAACTCCACGCCGCTGTCCTTTTCCGCAAAATCCAGCACACTGGTTCCCGGCACGGATTCGTAGAGGAACATACCGTTTTTCTCCAGCTTTGTAATATCCTTGAAGGTCTTTACCTTCAGCAGATCGCCGGCATGCTGAAAATCCTCCACCTTTGCCTTTTGCGCCAATCTGTGGTTTCCAAAACTGATCGCGCCGTTCTCTTCGCTGCGGAGCAGCTCTTCTACAACTGCCATCTGTATACCCTCCTGTTTCCTTCGTAGTTTACCGAAAGCTTATTTACAGTATATTCGATTCCCGTTTTGTTGTAAAGCAGACTTTTCCGCTTTTATATCCCGCGGTCACAACGTCCCCCGGCTGTACTTTTTTCAGCAGAATCTCTTCCGCCAGGGCATCCTCCACGACGGACTGAATCGCCCTCTTTAACGGTCTGGCCCCCATCTTATGATCCGCATATTTCGTCACAAGGTGCTCTTTCAGCGCCGCCGTCAGGTTAAGCCGGATATCCATCTGCTCCTCGCAGCGTCTGCCGAGATCCGACGCCAGCAGATTCACAATCGCCTTCATCTCCTCGTTCCCCAGCTGATGAAAAACAATAATATCGTCGATCCGGTTGATAAACTCCGGTTTAAAGCTTTTTTTGACCTCTTCCATGACGCCGCTCTTCATGCGCTCGTAATCCTTCTTTTCGTCCGCCACGGCGGCAAAGCCCAGATTTTTTGGATCCACAATCCGCTGTGCCCCGGCGTTGGAGGTCATGATCAGAATCGTATTTTTAAAGCTGACTTTTCTTCCTTTGGAGTCCGTGATATGTCCGTCGTCCAAAACCTGAAGCAAAATATTAAACACATCGGGGTGCGCCTTTTCGATCTCGTCAAAAAGCACAACGGAATACGGGTTCCGCCGCACCTTCTCGCTGAGCTGCCCGCCGTCCTCGAAGCCCACATATCCGGGCGGAGAGCCGATCATCTTGGAGACGGAATGTCCCTCCATATACTCGGACATATCCACGCGGATCACCGCATCCTCCGAACCGAACATCGCTTCGGCGAGCGCCTTGGAAAGCTCCGTTTTTCCCACGCCTGTGGGCCCCAGGAACAGGAAGGATCCGATCGGACGTCTGGGATCCTTTAAGCCGATCCGGCCCCGCCGCATGGCTTTCGCCACCGCCGACACCGCCTCGTTTTGTCCGATGACCCTCTTATGCAGGATGCCCTCCAGCTTAAGCAGCCTCTCGCTTTCCTTCTGCGCCAGCTTCTGCACCGGGATTTTCGTCCACATGGCAACCACCTCCGCGATATCCTCCTCCGATATCACGATCGGTTTTCCCTGGCCGCCGTTTTCCGCTTTTCGCTTTGCCCGGTCGTACTTTCTGACCAGTTCGTCCTGATTCTGCCTGATCTCTGCCGCCTGGGTGAACGCCTCCATGCGGATGGAGCGCTCGATCTGCAGATCCATCTTCTTGATCTGATCCGCCAGCTCTTTCAGCTTATCCGGCATATCCGAGGTGCGCAGTCTCGCGCCTGCAGCGGCCTCATCCATCAGATCGATGGCCTTATCCGGCAGATTGCGGTCGTTAATATAACGTCCCGACAGCCTGACTGCCGCTTCCACCGCCTCGGAAGAAACCGTCACGCGGTGATGCTCTTCATATTTCCCCTTGATGCCCTCCAGGATACGGACAGCCTCTTCCTCCGTGGGCTCCTCCACGTTCACCGGCTGAAAACGCCGCTCCAGGGCCGCATCCCTCTCAATATATTTGCGGTATTCCGCGATGGTCGTCGCACCGATCAGCTGAAGCTCGCCTCTGGCGAGAGAGGGCTTCAGGATGTTGGAGGCGTCGATTGCCCCCTCTGCGCCCCCCGCGCCGATCAGGGTGTGCAGCTCGTCTAAAAACAGAATCACGTTTCCGTCGTCTATGACTTCCTTTATCACCCGCTTGATCCGTTCCTCAAACTCACCGCGGTATTTGCTCCCCGCAACCATGCCGGACAAATCCAGCGTGAGAACACGCTTATCCTTCACCGTAAAGGGAACCCTTCCCTCCACGATGCTCAGGGCGAGTCCTTCCACCACCGCCGTCTTTCCCACTCCCGGCTCCCCGATCAGACAGGGATTGTTTTTCGTCCGTCTGCTCAGAATCTGGATCAGGCGGCGGATTTCCTCCTCCCTGCCGATCACCGGATCCAGCTTCCCTTCCCGCGCCAACGCCGTCAGATCCCTGCTGTACTGGTTAAGCACGGCCGTCCGGCTCTTCCCCTGCGCTCTTCTGCCGAGATCCTCCTTGTAAAGATTTACATCCTGTCCCATGGCCGCAAGCGTATCCATGTATATTTTCTGCACATTCGCCCCCAGCGTATTCAAAAGGCGGACCGCCACGTTATCGCCGTCCTTTATCACCGCCAGCAGCAGATGCTCCGTCCCTGTCTGCCGCTGCCCGAAGCGCGCCGCCTGCCTGTGGGAATCCTCCAGAATCCTCTGGGCCCTGGGCGAATATCCTTCTCTCTCCTGAATCCCGACTCCCCCGTCGAAGGCGATGGACTCCCGGATCATATCCAAAACCCGCGGCAGCTCCACTCCGTTATCCGACAGCGTTTTGTGGGCCACGCCGTCCTGCTCCTTCAAAAGTCCTGCAAGAATGTGCTCCGAGCCCACATAGCCCTGCTTCAGTCTGGAGGCAAAACGGGCCGCCGCCCGAAGCGCCTCCTGCGCATTGTCCGTAAACCGAGACTGCATAATCAACGTCCTCCGTCATTTATAATCCTCATAGATTTCTTCGATCAACTGATGTATTTCATCCCTGGAAATATTTTTACAGCTGCTCTTAGCAAGGATAACCTGCAATTCCTTTTTTAATTCCTCCAGTGTCCGCAGTCTGTCTATATCGACGGCAATCACAGCGCCTCTCCTGCGGTCCACCTTGACGTACCCCTCCTGCTTCAAAACGGTATATGCCTTGTTGACCGTATGCATATTGATTCCGATGGTATCCGCAAGCTGGCGCACGCTGGGAAGGGAATCCCCCTCCCGGATCCTGTCCGCCGCAATCCCCATAATGATCTGATTGCAGAGCTGCAGATACAACGCTTCGTCACTGTTAAAATCTATCTCAATAAACATATCCACACCCTTCGTTTCTCTTTGGCAGATGTCCTTTTGTTGTTATATGTATATTATAACAGATAAGCGCCGCTGTCAACCCGAAGCTATTCGCAATTGGTGCAAACTCGGAAGAACGCCTGCCCAAAGAGGTGGGCTACGCCCCCTCTTGGCGTTCTTCAAGTTGCTTTAGCAACTTGTGCAATTTAGATTTTCTTAGTCCGCGTACTAAAGAGGTGTGCTGCGCACCCTCTTACTGGCTTAGAAAAGCTTTGCACACTTAGCAAGCAAGGGACGCCGTAAAGCATCCCTTGCCGTATCTTTTATTCTTCGTCCCCGTCATAGTTCAGAAACTCGAACTCAAATTCATCGTCATCTTCCGCCATGAAATTCTTGGACTGCCAGCCCTGCTGATTTCCCGAGGACTTCTGGCCCTGTCCGCTTCCCTGCTGAGCTCCTGCCGGTCTCTGGCTGCTCCCCTGGGCTCCCGCCGGTCTCTGGCTGCTCCCTTGGGCTCCTGCCGGTCTCTGGCCGCTTCCCTGGGTTCCCGCCGGTCTCTGACCGCCTCCCTGAGCTCCCGCCGGTCTCTGGCCGCTTCCCTGAGCTCCCGCCGGTCTCTGGCCGCTTCCCTGGGTTCCCGCGGGTCTCTGACCGCCTCCCTGGGTTCCCGCCGGTCTCTGGCCGCTTCCCTGGGTTCCTGCGGGCCTTGCTCCCGCGGGCCTTTGGCCGGTTCCCTGGGCTCCCGACGGTCTCTGGCCTGCCGGTCTCGCCGTCTGGCTTCCGGATCCCACCGTGTGCATCACCTTCTGGGAACCGCCCTGCGTGCGGGCCGTCCCGCGCCGCTTCATCGTCTCCCTCTCCACTTCGCTGATATACGCGGCGTCCGCCATCTCCCTGATCTTGAAAATCAACAGCGCAACCGCCGCCGCTGCCGCCACCAGCAAAAGAACCAGGACAATAATGACGGCTTTCTGCGCTTTCGTCGTCTTTACCTCTTCCTCGTAGGCCTTCAGATTCTGCTCTACCTTTTCAAAAAGCCCCTGAATATTGTGCTTCTCGTTTTTCTGCATATCCAGAAGATACCATCCGTCCTCTTCCAGTCTGGTATCAAAATCCTTTACCACCTCGGGCGTCTCAGGTTCATCCGGCTCCGGGTCAGTCTCCGGCGGCGTCTCAGGCACCTCCGGCTCCGTATAAGGCGTCAGTTCCTCGGAAAGCTTCACATAATCGGAGCGGATAAAGCCCTCGACCTCCGAGCCGTCCGCGCTGAAGCTCACCTTGTACCAGGTCTTGCCGTCCTTTCCCTGGGCTGTGCCGGTTACGGTCAGCGCCAGTCCGCTTGACACCTTCTTGACGACGGCGCTGGAGGTAGACGCGTTGCTTCTGACGTTTACGTTGGAGCTGCCGGACACCGTAGCGCTGACCGGATTTACCGGCGACACCTCCGCCGGCGTCTCGTTGTTGCTTGCCGTTGTGGTTGTTGTCGTAGTCGTCGGCGTTGTCGTGGTGGCAGGCACCGGCGTCACGGTCGCGGGGGTGGTTCCGTCGATGATCGTCACCAGATCGGAACGGATATATCCCAGCGTCTCCGAGTTTACAAAGGTCTGATACCAGGTATAGCCGTCGCTTCCCTTCACCTGACTGGTGATCGCGATGATCTTATCCTTCTCCGTGCTCCCGATCACGGTGCTGGTGCTGTTCGGCTCTTTTCTGATGTTTGCGCTGGTCGCCGTGACCTTACCCTGGCTCTCCGCGTGGCTCACTATGGAAAACCCGTCCGGGATCAGCCAAAGCGCCGCCGTCAGCGCCAGCGTCAGAACCGCCAGCAGAAATTTTTGTCTTCCCTGTACTTTACTGTCTTTTTTCATAGGTATCACTCTGCCTTTCTGCAAATCATTCACACCGTGAATGGTTTTCTCTGGTACAATTTGCCGATCTTTCAGCCGGTGGGATTCCCCGGAGCGTTAAGCCTTAATTTCCGCCGCGGATAAACCGCTTCTGGCCTTCTTCGCCCGTCTGCGTCAGTCCCACGCCCTGCAGATTTTTCTTTTTCCGCTCTCTCTCCTGCGCTTCCAGACTGCGGTGATAGGATGTCTCGCACTCGGGACAGAACCGGCCGTAGCGGATTGTCTTGCCGCAGCCCTCGCAGCGCATCGCCACCCTGGAATCCGGCGCAACCTCAAGCCGCCCCTCCTTCAGCATCTGTCTTATGGAGCGCTGGGACACGCCGGTGGCTCCTTCCGCCTCCGCCGCCGTAGCGCCTCTGTTTTCTTCTATATAGCGTCTGACCTTCCCGTAATCGTCAAATGCCTGCGCGCCGCAGTCCTCGCAGCGGTACTCTCCTACGCCCTTAAAAATCATGACCCCGCCGCATTCCGTACAGGTCCGCGGCGTATGATACCAGTCATCGACAATGTTTGCGATTCCGCCCATTTAACCAGCTCCTCCTTTTCTCCGTCCACGACAGCCGGCCGCTTACGCCTCCTCAATCGCTTTCCCGATATCGCGGCGCATAAATTTATTTTCAAAGGAAACCCACTCCGCCGCCTCGTAGGCTTTCGCCCTGGCCTCCTTTAACGTCGCCGCCTTTGCCGTCACGCCCAGCACTCTGCCGCCGTTTGTGACGATGCGGCCCTTTTCGTCAAATCTGCTTCCCGCATGGAAGCAATAGTAATCTTCTTTTCCCTCAAAATGCTCCAGCCCCGTAATCTCAAAGCCCTTCCGATAGGAGACGGGATATCCTTCCGAGGCCAGCACCACGCAAACCGCCGCGTTGTCTTCAAACTCCAGCTCCACCTGATCCAGCGTGCCGTCGATACAGGCGTCGATCACGTCCATGATATCATTCTTCATCCGACACAGCACCACCTGAGCCTCCGGATCCCCGAATCTGGCGTTATACTCCAGCACCCTGGGGCCGTCCGGCGTCAGCATCAGCCCGAAAAAGATCACGCCCCGGAAGGGTCTTCCCTCCGCCGCCATGGCGTCCACGGTGGGCTGGTAAATATATTTCCTGCAGAACGCATCCACTTCCTCCGTATAAAACGGACTGGGCGAGAAATTCCCCATGCCGCCCGTATTGGGCCCCTGATCCCCGTCGAAGGCTCGCTTGTGATCCTGAGCGGAGGTCATGGGCTTTACCGTCTTTCCGTCCACAAAGGCCAGAACCGAAACCTCTCTGCCTGTCAGAAACTCCTCGATCACAATCCTGTTCCCGGCGCTTCCGAAATGCTTATCCAGCATGATCTCCTTTACTCCGGCCCTCGCCTCCTCAAGCGTATTGCAGATCAGAACGCCCTTTCCCAGGGCAAGTCCGTCCGCCTTTAATACGATCGGCACAGACGCCGTCTCCAGATAATGCAGGGCGTCCTCCGGATTGTCAAAGATCTCATAACCGGCCGTGGGAATATGATACTTTTTCATCAGTTCCTTGGAAAAAGCCTTGCTGCCCTCCAGCACCGCCGCCTTTTTATCCGGCCCGAAAACCCGGAACCCCTGCGCCTCCAAAACGTCCGCCAGACCTCCCACCAGAGGATCGTCGGGGGCGACGAAGATCAAATCGACCTCTTTTTCCCTCGCATACGCCGCCACCCTGTCGAAATCCATGACATTCACGGACGGATCGCACTCGGCAATCTGCGCGATTCCCGCGTTGCCGGGGACACAGTAAAGCGCGTCCACTCTCTTACTCTTTCTCATACTGACGGCGATCGCGTGCTCTCTGCCGCCGCCTCCTACGATCAAAACCTTCATGCAGCACCGTGCCTTTCCGATGATTCGCAGCGTTATCCTTTTCTGCGCACCCTGTTATCTGTCACTTCTATCCGCCCGTTGGCAATGTCGTCGATCGCCTTTGGCAGAAGAATCCATTCCGCCTGCTCCATCACCCGCCTCTGAAGGCTTTCGGGCGTATCGTTTTCCTCCACGGCTACCGCTTTCTGCGCGATAATGGGGCCCTCGTCCATCCCCTCGTTGACGAAATGAACCGTAGCGCCTGTAACCTTCACGCCGCGCTCCAGCGCCTTCTCATGTACCTTCAGCCCGTAATAGCCCACGCCGCAGAAGGACGGGATCAGGGACGGATGAATATTGATAATCCGATTGGAAAACTTCCTTACCATCTCCTCGGGAATCCGCACCAGAAAGCCCGCAAGAACCACCAGATCCGGGGCTAAAGCCGCTATCCTGTCCGTAAGCGCCCGGTTGAAGGCTTCTCTGTCGGGAAAGCTCTTCGGCGAAAGACAGACTGCCGGGATCCCCCGCTTCTGTGCCCGCTCCAGCGCCTTCGCCCCCGCATTGTTGCTGATCACGGCAAGGACCTCCGTATTCGTGATCTCCTTTCGGTCAACGGCGTCCAGGATTGCCTGCAGATTCGTGCCGCCGCCGGACACACACACTACGATTCTCAGCATAGGACTACTCCTTTTTCGCCCGCCTCGCAGCAGCCGACCACATAGGGCGTTTCTCCTGCTGCCCGGACGGCCGCAAGCGTCTTTTCCGCATCCTTTTCGTCCACCGCAAGAACCATGCCGAGACCCATGTTATAGGTATTGTACATCATCTGTTCTTCAATCCCGCCCTTCTCCTGAAGCAGCCTGAAAATGGGGGGCACTTCATAACTGTCCTTCTTCACGGCCGCCCGGATTCCTTCCGGAAGCATTCTCGGAATATTCTCGTAAAAGCCGCCGCCGGTAATGTGGCTGCAGCCCTTGACCGTCACGCCGGCCTCCCGAACCGCGCGCAGCGCCCGGACATAAATTTTCGTAGGGGTAAGCAGGGTCTCGCCCAGCGTAGCGCCCAATTCGTCATAATAGGTATTTAGGCTTTCCCTGGTCATCTCAAACACCTTCCGCACAAGGGAAAAACCGTTAGAGTGTACTCCGGAGGAGGCCAGTCCGATCAGCACATCCCCCGCCTTGATCTTTTCGCCGGTAATCAGCTCCTTCTCGTCCGCGACGCCCACGGCAAACCCGGCCAGATCGTATTCGTCCTCCGGCATCAGCCCCGGATGCTCCGCGGTCTCGCCGCCGATCAGCGCTGCTCCCGCCTGCTTACAGCCCTCCGCAACGCCCTTTACGATCGCCGCAATCTTCTCCGGGTAATTTTTGCCGCAGGCTATGTAATCCAGGAAAAACAGCGGCTCGCCGCCGGCGCACGCCACATCGTTGACGCACATGGCCACACAGTCGATACCTACCGTATCATGCCGGTCCAGCAGAAACGCCAGCTTGATTTTCGTGCCCACCCCGTCGGTTCCCGACAGCAGGACGGGCTTTTCCATCTTTTTTACCGCGCCCAGCGAAAACGCTCCGGAAAAACCGCCCAATCCGCCGATCACCTCGGGGCGCGCCGTCCCCTTCACATACTGCTTTATCAGCTCCACCGACCTGTAGCCGGCCTCGATATCTACTCCCGCACTTTTGTAATCCATCTTTTCCTCATTTCCGCGCGTCTGCACAGTCTCTGCTTTCCTTCCCGCAGGCTTTCGCGTTCCGCACAGCCCTTTCTTTTCCTCCTGCAGGCTTTCGCGTTCCGCACAGCCCTTTCTTTTCCTCCTGCAGGCCTTCACGTTCCACACAGCCCTTTCTTTTCCTCCTGCAGGCCTTCCGCATCCCGCACAGCCTGACAGTGCGTCCGCACCTCAGTACGCCTGGCGGCCTACCTCCTGCAGTCTCGCGTCCTTCGCCTCCACCTGATTTTTCAGCTTTTCGCTGTAATTTTTAAGCTTCTCTAAAAGCTCCGGCTCCGACACGGCAAGAATCTTTGCCGCCAGAAGCCCCGCGTTTGCTCCGCCGCCGATCGCTACGGTAGCCACCGGGATCCCGGAGGGCATCTGCACGATGGAATACAGGGAATCCCGCCCTCCCAGAGACGAGGTATGCATGGGAACGCCTATCACCGGCAGAGGGAAAATTGCCGCGCACATACCCGGCAGATGCGCCGCCATCCCCGCGCCCGCGATAATCACCCGAAGCCCTCTCTCCTCTGCGGTCTTCGCATATTCGAAAAAGATATCCGGCTCCCTGTGGGCGCTGATGATCCGCATCTCATAGGCGATACCCAGCTCATCCAGAATGTCCGCCGCCTTGACCATAACCGGCATATCGGAATCGCTTCCCATCACAATGCCGACGCGCGGCATCATGCCGACACGCGGCACACCTGTCTGTGTTTCCGCGCTCCCACACGGTTCTCCGCCGCAGACCGCATCCGCTTTCCCGGCGTCCTGTAACACATTGTCTGCCATAGCCCTGACATCCTCCTTCATCTGTTTTTGCAATCCTATTTCAGTTTACTAAAATAAGCTCATTTGCGCAACCTTTAACCGCGAAAAAACAAAATCTTAATGTTTTTGTGTGTCAAAGGCCTCGTTTAACGGCTCCGTGCCGGGAAGCACGAATCTTCCGTCCTTTATGATAACGATTCTCGTCCCGTCCTTTTGCACCGCGGCCAGCTCTCCCATCTCGTCGTAGGGAATCGTGATGTCCGTGTGGCAGTTAAAATACGCCTCCGCAGGCTTCGTATCCCGCAGTCTCGACCTGGAATTGTCCTTCGCCACGATCTCCTTGCCGTCGGGATTGTAAACCCGCATGTCCTCCGTGTGGGAATAACAGGTATCTCCCACCGCAAAGTGGGGACCCGTCTTCTCCGCGATCAGGATGGGAAGCTTTGCCTCCACGTTCAGCCTTCTCGCCATGACGTAAGCCGTCGTGTTGGTGCCGATGGCAAACTCGCCCAGAGGCAGCGTCTCATGCCAAAACAGGACGTTTTCCCTCAGGAAATTCCAGTTTTCCTCCTCCGTCTCAAAGTTGGCGCAGGAATACTCCTTTATCATCCCGTCCTCAAAGGTGATCTCCAGATCCCGGTATTCCAGACCGTCCAGAAACACCTTCGTCACATGAAGGACGCCGTTTGTCCCCTCCAGCACGGGGGAGGTAAACACTTCGCCCACCGGGATGTTCACATCCGCCACGCAGTTTTCAAAAATTGTTTCCTTCTCCGGATTCTGCAGCTTCCAGAGATTCACCTTAAGCTCGGTCCGGTTGTCCCCGCAGCCCTTAATCTCGCAGTAATCCGCCGTATCCAGGGCGTCGATCAGCTTCTGCTGCACGTTCCGATACAGCATATAATCCAAGGTGTTCAGCCGGATCGTCTCGTCGAACAGCTCCCGGAAGACCGGCCCCACCTCCGGAATCGGGAAGGCGATAATGGTAAAGCTGCGCTCCTCCTCGATAATGTATTCCCGCATCATGGCCCTGTACTGGGACATAAAATCCACCCAGAGCTTCTTCTGCGCATCGGAAAGCTTAAGCGCCTCCTTCTTGTTCACGGGGTTAAAATCCTTTTCGCCAAAGGTCTCCACCACCGCGGGGCCGGCATACCAGCCCGCCTCCTCCCGGTACTTTTCAAAAGCGCTCCGGGTCGCCTCCAGCCTGCGGTTGATATAATTTTTATCCAGAAACAGCGCCTTGTCGTCCTTATGGTCGTAGCGGTACTGCCGGTTGGGATTGCCGTCCTCCAGATGGCCGCTTCTCACCACCGGTTTCAGCCCCATCTTTGCAAAATTCCGGACAGCCCTGCGCATCATGCGCTCAAAGCCGATGTGATACCGCAGGCCCACCGTCTTCTTTTTGGAGAGATCCTTGCCCGTCACCTCAAAGCCGATGCGGTAACCTTCCGTATAGGTGTCCGCCATGGAGGCTATGGTTTCCTCGGGAAGACCCGCCAGATACCGGGCCGTCTCCAGCTCGTTTTCGCTGACATATTTGCCGTAAGCGTAAAGATACCGGGTGCCGCTCAAGTCGCTGTCCTGAATGATACCTGTCACAAAACAGTCCGCAGGCGACACCATCCCCCGCACGCTTCTCTCCTGCCTCAGCTCCGCATAATCGCAGAAGAACCAGTATAAAATCCTGCGGATTTCCTCCCTGTCGGGAAGAGCCTGCTTTTCGCTCCACTCATAGACAAAGGCCGAATAAACCTCCAGAAACAGCTCCAGGCCGACAACCAGCTGCTCCGTGTCCCCCTCGTAGACACACCCGATCATGTCCCGCAGCTCCGCATAAAGCAGACAGAGCTCCTGCCCAAACTCTCCCAGCCGCTTTACCGCGTAAGCCGGATTGCCATAGCTTTCCTCATAATGCTCCGGCAGGATGTCCTCATAGAGAGCGCGGTTCCTGCGGGCCAGCTCCTCCTCCGGCGCGTCTTTCAAGCCGCCTCCGGCCAGAAAGCTTCCCGTATCGTCCAGCAGCAGTAAAAACGCCGCCATCCTGTCAAAGTAATCCCGATACGGTTCCCGGCAAAGCCCTTCCTCCGGGATTTGACGGATCCGCTCTATCGCCAGGCCGTAGCGCTCCTTTAAAATTTCACTCTGTTCCTTTTCGTTTGTCTGATTCGTCATAAATTCGCCCCCGCATATAAGATAAGACTGATCCCGCCCAGAGCGGCAAGATTCAGCAGGATTCCCAGAACCGGGAAAAGCCGGTAATAGGTTTTATCGCAGAACGTGACAAAACCCAAGCCGAGCCCGATCAGAGAAAAGATCAGCGCCAGAATCCCCGTAAAACCGAAGCCTGCCGCAGCCTCCCCGTTTCCCCGATACGCCAGAAACACGACCGCTCCCAGGGACGTCAGGCTGATGACGCCCAGAATCGTTGCCATAATCCCCCGGTTGGAATGCCGTTTGTTTGTAAAAATGTAACCTTTTCTTCTCTTCATAAAACTCTAAAAGGGCACTCCCCTAAGGAAATGCCCGCCGTCTGCTCCTACTCCTCAAAATAAAATCCTTGACTTGCCCGCAAGCAGCTTTGCTCCTGCAACGATCAGTAAAATTCCCGAGACAAGCCCCAATACGATTGTGACTACACCGATGGCAATATTCGCCGCTCCCGCCGCCTTCATGATCTTGTATACCTTCTGTTCCATCCTTCCGCTCCCTTCCGGCTTCCATTCTTCTGTCATCAGAACGTCTCTTTCCCCGCTCATTCTTTATCCGCCCCTGCAGACTTCCTGCAGCCGTATATTTCATAATATCGGTCGATTGCCGCCTTTAACGTATCGTCAATATAAATCTGTCCTTTGCAGGGTCTGTTGTAAAGATATTCGATGACCTCTTCCATGGTCACGATTGCCCCCGCCTCTATTCCGTACCTTTCCCGGATCTCGTCCAGCGCGCTCTTGTCTCCATCCTGCCCCTTCTCCATACGGTTTAAGGATACCATCAGCCCCAGGATCTCCACATCGGCCTGCGCCCTGATGATCGGATAAGTCTCCTCGACGGACTTTCCGGAGGTCGTCACATCCTCAATGATGACCACTCTGTCGCCGTCCTGAAGCCTGCTGCCCAGCAGAATCCCCACATCGCCGTGATCCTTTACCTCCTTGCGGTTGGAGCAGTAGCGGATCTCTTTCCCGTACAGTCTGCTGTAGGCCATTGCCGTCGCAACGCTTAAGGGAATCCCCTTGTACGCCGGCCCGAAAAGCACATCAAAACCGTCGCCGTAACTGTCGTGAATCGCCCTTGCGTAATACTCGCCCAGTCTGGTGAGCTGCGTTCCCGTCACATACGCCCCCGCGTTCATAAAGAAAGGGGATTTTCTGCCGCTCTTCAAGGTAAAATCGCCGAATTTCAACACCTGGCTGTCCACCATGAACTCGATAAATTCCCGTTTGTACTGATCCATATTAATACCCATGCCTTTCCGCAGCCTACAAATCCTCTGATTTTTTCATTTAAGGCCGCCCGTTGATCAGGCTTTTCGCCCGCGTTCTTCTCTCTCGGGAAGCTCCGCACACTTAACAACCCGCCGCGAAAGGATTTCCAGGTCCCTTTCATACTACCATAAAACTTTTGATTATTCAATCTATTTTGTAATGAAACGCTCACTTCCATACTCCACGGCCGGTTGCCCGTCTTCCTCAATAATACTGCTCAATGTAGCTGTACGCCTTATCAAACACATCTTCATCCTTAATCTTGTACTTCAACCGCACTACTTTTCGCAGTTCTCTTTTCACCTCCTGCTTACCGGCATTCGTGTTCTGCCAGCCGTCAAAACGGACAATTTTTACGATATTATCTATGTCGCTGACAATGCGCTCGACGATAATCGGTGTACTTTTATTCTTCACGCCGTTGAAAAGCTCCGTCAATGCGGCAATGCCGCGATCAACCTCTTCTTCCGGCACAACTTCTTTTTCCGCCCGGGCGGCTTCCCTGGACAACTCCAGCAAGAGCTTCAGAAATTCGATGCTGGTGATAAGTCCCTGCTCATGCTTTTCTCTGAGCTGCTCCAGCTTTTCGCCGAGCTTTATAAACTTCGGGTCATTACTGTGCTCCAGAATTTTCGCCACAAGATTTATTTCGACCTTCTTCGTCTCTTTCTTCAAATCTTTCTGCTTTTCGATAAAATCATCAATCAGGTCTGCGTCCAGAGAGAGTATTTCCAGAGCCTCGTCCGCTTCCCCAACCGTCATGTTCTGGTGAACCAGCTCGATCGTCTTCGGGCCAAGCGCCGCCCAGATCAGTCCGCCGCGGCCGTCCGTCGGCTTCACGGATTCATACACACGGGAAAGCCACTGATAATCATACTTCATCGAAAGAAAGCTGCTGTCCGGCGAGAGCGCATTCCAAGCTCTGTTCACGACACGGTAATCAGCAGCAAAGGCATCCTTCTCTTTATTGGTTGGCAGACATTCCTGCGCCGCCATTAACCCCTCCCAGCCTTCCAGCATCCGGTTGACACCCACAAAGTATGCCAGACAGCGCTTCAGCAATCCCGGAAGAGATTTTCGCACCTCGTCGATGTTGGTGATGATCTCCTTCATGCCGGTTTCATCAAAATCCAGTGCCCGCGCCACGTTGTCAAAAATTCCGATATAATCCACAATCAGACCGTAGGTCTTGCCCTCGTCATATGTTCTGTTGGTACGGCATATCGCCTGCAGGAGATTGTGATCCTTCATCGGCTTATCCAGATACATGACCTGTAAAATCGGCGCGTCGAAACCGGTCAGCAGCTTTGCCGTGACAATAACCAGCTTAAGCGGGCTGGCCGGCTCCCGGAAATAATCCAGCAGCTTACCCTCCTCGTCCCGGTCTCTGCGGAAAGCCCTATAGCGGTCTTCCTTATCGTTGTTCGTGTCCATCACGATCGTTGTCGCATCCGTGCCAAGGAGCCGATCCAACTCCTCCTTATACATCAGACAGCATTCACGGTCATAGCACACGACCTGCCCTTTATAGCCGTTTGGTTCGACCTTCTCCCGGTAATGCTTTGCGATATGCTCACACACCTTGCGAATACGATTCCTGTCATACATAATCGCCCGCATGTTGACTCTGCGGGAAAGCTCCGCCTTTTCCTCTGTGGAAAGCCTCTCGGTCAGAGCTTCAAATTCCGAATTTAGCTTATCCTTATCCACATGCAGTTCAACAGGCACCGGCTCAAAGTGCAGCGGAAGCGTCGCTTTGTCCCGGATGGAATCCGAAAAGGAATAGCGGCTCATATACCCGCTCTTATCCTCAATGGCTCCAAAAGTATGAAACGTATTTTTATCAACCCTGTTAATCGGCGTACCGGTCAATCCAAAGAAAAATGCATTCGGCAGGGCCATCCGCATTTTCTCCCCATAGTCGCCCTCCTGCGTCCGATGGGCTTCATCAACCATCACAATAATATTGTCCCGGGCATTCAGCTCCTGTTCCACCTCGCCGAACTTGAAAATAGTAGTGATCAGGATTTTCCGCATATCACCGCGGAAGAAGGACATCAATTCCTCCTTTGTCGAGGCACTTGCCAGATTCGGAATATCCGACGCATTAAAGGTTGCCGTAATCTGTGTTTCCAGGTCGATTCTATCATCCACGATAACCACCGTAGGATTCTTTAATTCCGGTATCATGCGCAGCTTTTGAGCTGCAAATACCATAAGCAGCGATTTGCCGGAGCCCTGAAAATGCCAGATTAAACCTTTCCTGGGATAACCGGCAAGCACACGCTCCACGATGAGATTGGCTCCCTCAAACTGCTGATAACGGCAGATAATTTTATACTTGCGATACTTCTTGTCCGTGGCAAACATGGTAAAGAACTGAAAAATATCCATCACCTTTTCCGGCGTAATCATATCCGCCACGCTGATCCGAACATCCGCCAGAGCGCCCTCGCTCTTGTGATCAGGCGTATGCCAGGGCCCCCACATATTCATCGGCATATTGACGGAGCCGTAACGGTAACACTTCCCCTCGGTAGCGAAGTTAAACACATTCGGTACAAACATCTGCGGGATACTCTTCTCATAGGAGAGAATATCCTTTGCGCCGTCCAGCCATGTGATGGCGTTGCGCACCGGTGTTTTCAGCTCTCCGACGGCAATCGGAAAACCGTTCACGATAAGGACAATATCCAGCCGCTTCCCGTCATCCTTCTTCGGAAATACCCACTGATTTGTGACAACATATTCATTCAGCCTGAGATCTTCTTTCTTAAGCGTACCAAAGAAGCGAATCGGCACCATGCGCCCATCCTTGCCAAACGGATAGGAATTTTCCTCAAAAATCATCTTCTTGAAAAGTTCATTCTGCGTCACGAGATTATGCGCCTGCACCGTCAGAATCAGGGTGCGCAGTTTGTAAATCACCTCGTCTGCCCGGGAAGGCTCCTCTGCGATTTCAGGATTCAGCCGTATCAAAGCTTCCCTCACCATCGGCTCTACCATAACATCCGAATATTCCCTTGGCAGTTCCTCCGCGGGTATGTACTTCCACCCATTTTTCCGGAGGGTAGCGAGAAGCATTTGCTCGATTGTGTTATCCTCATTAAACATGGCGGAATAACTCCTTTCTCATAAGTTCCTGCATTAAAAATTTTGATTTATCGCTCTGGCGGACGAAGGCGGCGAATTGGTTCTGGAGGGACAGCGGGGGAACAAAAATCTTGATACTCTTCAACTTTGAGACATTTACCCCAGCCATTATACCACCGTTACTCACCATCGCGATTTGATTAACTACCCTCCTGCTATAATGTAACTGTGCCATTAAAAAGGCTGGCATAATCTCAGTCGCATTTACACGAATGCGCAGCACATCCGAAGCAATGAGACCCTCGTCAAAATTTTCTGGAAACAACGCACATTGTCCCACATTTCCCTTGCGTGACATCGCAATATCACCTGTCCGAATAGAAAAAGACGCCAGCCGATGTGCCTTCTCTGGTGTTACAAAAACATCCGGTTGAATACAAAAGCCAGAATTAACTTGTGGGATTCCCCATACGGCCACACCAGAGTCTGTATATTCCGACTGCTTTAATTGTGTTCCAAAAGGTCCACATTTAATGTCGTCGCCTGTTAAACATACTTCCGATAAAATGCAATGTCGGTATTCATCTGATCTTGTTTCAAACATCTCGATAAATTGAGATTTGAAACCTGAATATCACTCAATCCTCTCCCAGATCGCTCTTTTTCTCTGCCTCCATCTTACCGGCTTCCAATGCCCTGTATTCCTGATTCAATTCTTTTAACAACTCCTCTTCGCTTGGCAAATACAGCTTATATTTGGAAGCAAAAATCTGTGTTTCCGTTTCGGGCAAAGTATATCTGACTACGGATTCACTTTTATCTGCGCAAAGCACAATGCCAATCGGAGGATTATCCCCTTCAGTCATAAGCTCTCGCTCGTAATAATGTACATACATCTGCATCTGCCCCAAATCCTGATGGGTCAAATCTCCGACTTTCAAATCGATCAGGACAAAACATTTCAAAATATAATTGTAGAACACAAGGTCAATTCTAAAATGGCGGCCGTCAAAGGTAATCCTTTTCTGTCTTGCGACAAATGAAAAGCCTCGGCCAAGCTCCAGGAGGAATTTTTGCAAATGAGTAATCAACGCTTGTTCCAAATCACTTTCATAAAAGTCCTCATTGGGACTCAAGCCAAGAAATTCCAAAACATAGGGATCGCGGATAATATCCTCCGGTTTCTTAGCCGGTTCCAATGCATGAATTTCTGCTGCTACCTGTTCTTTCTTTTTACTGGATAACAGCCTCTCATAAAAAAAAGAATTTATTTGCCGTTCAAGCTGTCTGGTACTCCACTGCGATTTTACCGCTTCCTGCATATAAAATTCTCGTGCATTGTCATTTTCCACTTTCATCAAAAGCCTGTAATGCGTCCAACTCAATTCGCCACGCAGTGCGTGACCATTTGGGAATGTCAAATAAAACTGCCTCATATATTTCAGGTTTGTTACTGTGAAGCCCTTGCCAAAATCCTCTGTCATCTGTTTTGACAGCTCGTTCAACAAACCGGCGCCATATTCTGCTTTTTCGTTTCCGCCCTGTTCTTCTATAATCGATTTTCCAATATTCCAGTAGGCCTCTACCATGGCAAAATTTGCCGTCTGATATACTTTGTTCCTTGCCTCTGCTAAAATTCTTCTGATTTCTTCATAAAAATTTCGATCCATTTCACTTCTCCTGATCAACCAATAAATTTTTTACAAGAGTTTTTCACATTGGCCTGATTGACCATCGCATACTGCAACGTGGTATCGATGCTCTGATGACCGAGCAATTGCTGTACCTGTTCGATGGGCATTCCCTTGTCGATTGCCATCGTCGCCAACGTCCTCCGAAACTTGTGCGGATGAACTTTGTGAATATTCAGCTCTTTTCCCATCTTTCTGAGGCGAATTTCCACACCGCTTATCTGCAACCTTTCAAACGGTTTCAGCAGGGATACAAACAACGCCCCATTATCGTCCGTCCTGCTGTTCAGGTATTTCTGCAAATGTATTTTCGTCCGGGCATCAAAGTAAACCTTACGCTCCTTGTCGCCCTTTCCAAATACAATACATTCTCTGTTTTCAAAATCAATGTCCGCTCGATTGAGCTTGACCAACTCTCCAACACGAATACCGGTAGAAGATAATAAGTCAATCATCGCCAGGTCACGGGGATTATCGCAATAATCTCGCATCATTTCAAGCGACTCGTCGGAGTAGGTCTCTTTGACTGTTTTTCCGGCCTTAACCTTGTGAATCCTCCGCACAGGACTTTTTACGATATAGTCTTCATCCTCCAGCCAGGAGAAGAATGTAGAGAGGATTCTGCGTACATTATCCAGCGTAACCTTGCTGACAGATCCCCGGCGCTGATAAGCGTCGAGATAGCCTCTCAAGTCCTCTGTGGCAATATTCCGCTCCAGCTTTCCGATGCCCTCCAGCATGTTGCGGATCGTCGATTCATAATAGCGGAGAGATTTCTCCGAACAGCCTTCCACCCTCTTTGCCGCTATGAACATTTCCAGGAAACCTTCCGACTTCCTTTCATTCTCCGAGACAGCAACATCCACAATACCGGAGAGATGTTTTCTGAGCACCTGAACCAGCTTTTCGAGCTGTACTCCGGATAACTCACCCGCCAAATCCTTTTGAACTTCCAAAATAATTTCTTCAAGCATATTTTTTCCTCCTAAAAGTATTTTTCATGCCAAGGAGGAGCGTCATAACAAACTCATTCAGCCAAGGTTATCCGAAAGTATTCTCTTGTAGGTGGCGTCCAACTCAGCAATGGACTGTTCCAGTTCAAATTTCGTATAAATCTATAGAAGAATTTATACCATCATATTACCTTTTGCTTCTTTTTTCTTCTTTTCAAATTTTTCCTTGACAGCAAGTTGAGATTATGTTATCTTGATACAAAGAAGAGGCAGTTTTCAACCGTACAGTTATAATAACTCAAGCGGCGTACTTGCTTCTTTTTTTATGTTTATAATGTCATATAAAAACAGACCTTTTTCTGTTTTCCTGACAATCAGAGTCGCAATATATCGGTTAATTCGATCTTCCGTTTCATCATTTCCCCGTACAGGCATTGAAAAATATGTATCATAACGGAACCACCCCTCTCCTGCATTTTGCTTATGTTTTTCTGCTTTATTCTCTACCCAACGCCTGTTTGTAGCATGAACAATCAACTTGTCTATGATTTGTGCTGCGTTCGCTTTCACTTTTGCCAATGCTCCACGCAGCTTTTTCGTATAAAGAGATTCTGTATATTCATCCGGGAAGTCTCCGGCTATCTCTATTATATCCCGATATTCTTTGACAATATGCCTTGTGCCTATATATCGCTTTAAATAATCTTCCACTTTATCCCATGGAATCTTCTGCTTTCCGGTGAATATAATTTCACATATTTCGGAATAAAATTTCTCTTCTATCATTCGATATCCCCTAAAATAGTTTTCATGTCAAAAGAAACATCATAACAAACTCATTCAGCCAAGATTATCCGAAAGTATTCTCTTGTAGGTGGCTTCCAACTCAGCAATGGACTGTTCCAGTTCAAATTTTGATTTATCGCTCTGGCGGACGAAGGCGGCGAATTGGTTCTGGAGGGACAGCGGGGGAACAAAAATCTTGATACTCTTCAACTTTGAGACATTTACCCCAGCCATTATACCACCGTTACTCACCATCGCGATTTGATTAACTACCCTCCTGCTATAATGTAACTGTGCCATTAAAAAGGCTGGCATAATCTCAGTCGCATTTACACGAATGCGCAGCACATCCGAAGCAATGAGACCCTCGTCAAAATTTTCTGGAAACAACGCACATTGTCCCACATTTCCCTTGCGTGACATCGCAATATCACCTGTCCGAATAGAAAAAGACGCCAGCCGATGTGCCTTCTCTGGTGTTACAAAAACATCCGGTTGAATACAAAAGCCAGAATTAACTTGTGGGATTCCCCATACGGCCACACCAGAGTCTGTATATTCCGACTGCTTTAATTGTGTTCCAAAAGGTCCACATTTAATGTCGTCGCCTGTTAAACATACTTCCGATAAAATGCAATGTCGGTATTCATCTGATCTTGTTTCAAACATCTCGATAAATTGAGATTTGACCATCTCATCCGTCTTAACCAGCAGTTTCTTATAGGCCTGTTTTGTGGCATCCATAGCCCGCAGCAGCCTCGCCAATTCCTGCTGCCTGTTCCTATCCGGCAGTTCAAATTCGTAATTGCTGAGATGCTGCCACTTCACACGGGGCGAGAGGGAACCAGCCGACTTGCCTACCGCAAAGTCAAACAGGTCGTCGTTCTGAATAATGAACGGCAGCAATTGCGGCAAAATCTTATCCGACTTTGCCGCAATTACGGTTATGTCCCCGGAACAGATGCCGTCAAAAGGCGCTGCTGCCGCCTTTTTCAGATAAGCCCTGCGACGGCCAAAAAGGACTTGTCCCTTGAGGAACATCTTCGTAAACGTATTTTCCGATGATTCATCCCACCTCGTCAGATTAATATCCCCCGGCACCAGATGCTCCAGTCCCACGACAGGATAGCCGTCCTTGCTGCCCTTACAGGTTTCCTTATACTCAATCGCTACATCTCCAAGCCGTACTTTAGCCATCCTCTCCACCTTCTCCCTCCAACATCCGATTCAAAAGCTCATAACTCGCGTGCATGCGCCCGGCTGCCGCCGACCAGCACTCGAACCGCTCTTGAAGAGAGCGGGAATCTGTCTCGATTTCTGTCGCTGGCTCCTTCACATAAAGCGGAATACTCAGAGAGAAATTATTTGCTTCGATATCTTTGATGGTTACCACCTTCGCAATGTCGTCATCACTCTCATAGCGATCATAAGCATCCGCGATCTTTCGGATATGGCGATCTTCCAGAAAGCTTGCGGCATTTTTGCGCTCAACCTCGTTTACTGCGTTGATGAACAGTACCTTCCCCCGTCTGTCGGGCCGCTTGTTCATTCTGCAAATAACGATGCAGGCCTCCATCGGCGAGTTATAGAACAGATTCGGGCCAAGGCCGATCACGCACTCCAGATAATCTCCGCGCACCAGCTTTTCCCGCATAGCGTTTTCCTCGTTTCGAAAAAGCACTCCATGCGGAAACAGGATAGCACAGCGGCCCGTCCTGGTATTTAGGCTCTTGATAATGTGCTGTAGAAAGGCATAGTCTGCACGGCCCTGCGGCGGCACGCCCAAAAAGTTACGGCCGTACTTATCGCTCATAAAGGCCTCTCTGTCCCACTGGCTGATGGAGTAGGGTGGATTCGCCAGAATAAGGTCAAAGGTCTGAAGCTGCCCGTTTTCAATAAAAGCAGGGCTCTTCAGCGTATCTCCATTGACTATGTTGAAATCCTTCACGCCATGCAGGAATAGATTCATCCTGCCGATCGCGGATGTCAGCGCATTGATTTCCTGTCCGTATACAGCCACATTTCTCCATTCCTTATTCTGCGCCTTCAGCCTTGCAATGGCGGAAATCAGCATACCTGCGCTGCCGCATGTCGGGTCATAAATCGACTCTCCGGAGTCCGGCTTCAGTATTTCCGTCATCAAATGAACGACGGTACGATTCGTATAAAACTCCTGCGCCGTGTGTCCGCTGTCATCCGCAAACTTCCTGATCAGATATTCGTAGCCCTGCCCAAGCTCATCCTCCGGGCAGTTTGCAATAGACAGGGTCTTTGTGCTGAAATGTTCTATCAGGTCTTTCAGAAGACGATCGGGAAGACGGTTTTTATTCGTCCATGCGCCGTCTCCGAAGATGCCCTGCAGCCGATCCGAATTTGCATTTTCAATTTTTCGGAAGGCCTCCACAATGGCAACGCCGATATTCTCGGTCACGGAACGGACATCCTTCCAGTGTGCTCCCTTCGGGACATTAAAACGGTGATTTTCCTCCCATTCCAGAGCTTCCTCGTCACCATCGTATTCTTCCAAAATCTGTGTACATTCTTCATCGTAAACATCGCAGATTCTTTTAAAGAATAGCAACGGGAAGATGTACTGCTTGTAAGCTCCGGCATCTATGCTGGTGCGCAGCAGAACCGCCGAATTCCACAAATAGGTTTGGAGTTCGGATATCTCAATTCTCTTACTCATTGACATAGCCTCCTTCCACAAGCAGCTTTCGCATAGCGGTTTCTGCCTCCAGAACCTCCTCCCAGGCCTCGAAATATTGTCTGCGCACCTCCGCAGGCGGTACGGTTTCCTGCTCTTTTTTCTCGATATAATTGTTGACGGCAAGGGTGTAGTCCTTTGATCGGATATCATCAAGTGTGACGATCTTTGCCTTTCCGACCATATCCTCATAATTCTCATATAGCGCATAAACCTGATTGATATCGTCCTCTGTCATAATATTCTGCGCTCTCTGCGCGGTATAAATTGCAGAAGCATCAATCATGCAGATGCAGCCCTTATGCGTATGTACCTTGTTATTATTCAGCAGGAGGATGCAGGCCGAAACACCGGTGCTGTAAAACACCCCTCCTACCAGCGTAATAATGCATTCCAGTTTATCGGACTCCACAAGCTGCCTTCGGATTTCTCCTTCTTTGCCGCCGCGGAACAATACACCCTGCGGAAGTACGACAGCGCAGCGGCCTGTCTTTTCCTTCATGGATTTTACCAGGTGCTGCAGCCATGCAAAGTCCCCGTTTGAGTCCGTAGGGCAGCCCCAAAGATTTCGTCCGTAAATATCAGACGCAAACTGGTCTGCCCCCCAGTTTTTCAGCGAAAACGGAGGATTTGCGATAACGCATTCAAAGGTCTGCAAACCGCCGCCGTCCAAAAAGTTTGGCGAGCGCAGGGTATCGCCCTGCGTCACTTTGAAATCCACGGCTCCGTGCAGGAACAGGTTCATTCTTGCGATAGCCGATGTGGCCAGATTCTTCTCCTGACCGTAAATCCGTCCATAGGTCAGCCTGTCTCCCTGCATATACCGTATGGCCTCGATCAGCATACCCCCTGTGCCACAGGCTCCGTCATATACAGCCTCGCCGGCTTTCGGCGCCAGCAGCATGACCATGAGCTTAACGATTGACCTCGGCGTATAGAACTCACCGGCGTTTTTCTTTGACAGGTCGGCGAATCTCTTGATCAGGAACTCGTAGCTGTCCCCCATGACATCTGCGGAATAGTTACGGTTTCCGACCCTGATTTTTGACATATGCTCAATGAGATCTTTTAAGCGCCCGTCAGACAGCCTTGTCTTATCTGTCCAGTTTGCATCGTCAAAGCTGGAAAACACTCCGTTCAGCGTATCCGGATTAGCCCGTTCAATACCGTACATGGCATTTACGATTGCCATTCCGACATTTTCACCGGCCTCACGGACGTTTCGCCAATGGCAGCCCTCCGGAATCATAAATCTGTGATTTTCCGAAAATGCCGCATACTCCTCATCACCGCCTGACTCTTCGAGGGCTGCTTCCGTTTCCTCATCATAGACGTCGGACAGACGCTTAAAAAACAGAATCGGCGTCACATAGCTCTTATACTCGTCCTGATTGATCGGTCCTCTTAAAATATTGCAGGCCTCGAACAAATGAGCAAAAAGCTTCTGGCTGGTAGTTTCTTCCGGTTTCACTGCGCTGTTGTCAAGCTCCGCATCCGCAGCGTCAATCGCCGACTGCAAGATCTGCTCTCTCGACGCGCCTTCCGCCTTTCTCCGCGCTTTTCCTGCATCCACGGCAATGCTGACGCCGCCCTCCATCTTCTCCATGCGGGGCGGATATTTATTTTCAAATTCTACAAGTACTGCAAGCAAACGCTCGTCCAAAAAAGTCAACGCATGCTTCCTGATCTTTGTGGGAATGCCATAATAGGCTTCCGCCACGCCGCCGGTAATAGCCGCAAGCGTGTCGCTGTCACCGCCGACCGAGACGGCGTTGCGGACGGCGTCTTCGAAACCGGTTGATTCAAAGAATGCCATCAACGCCTGCGGAACAGTACCCTGACAGGTCTCATTGAATTGATAAGACGGACGAATTTCGTCCAGCGTGAAATTCATCGGATAATAGTTCCCGTTGATATAATCCCTGATTTCAAGAATATTCTTTCCGGTGCGCGCCAGATAGACCGCAGCCGCTACGGCCTCCGCTCCCTTTATCCCCTCCGGATGATTGTGCGTAACCTCCGTTACCAGTTTAGACAGCTTCTTTGCTTCCTCCACAGAGTTTGCCGCATAGCCGCACGCGCTCACACGCATAGCGGCCCCGTTGCCAAAGCTGTGATACGGCTGCGGATGATCCGAATACATCCAGTTATAAAATCTGCCGCCGTACCCACTGTGCGGATAAGGCTGGCCGATTTTGCGCATATAATAAACGGCTTTTTCGCTCAAATCACTGTAGTCCGGCCTGCACTCCAGAAGCGCCTTACCTATAGCCAGCGACATAATACTGTCATCCGTAAAAAAGCACTTGTGATTCAGAAATTCAAAATCCTTCGCACGGTAATTGTCCCACTCAAAACGAGAGCCGACAATATCGCCTACAATCGCTCCCAGCATTCCCGCGACCTCACCTTCCTTTTATACCCCTGCGTCCGTACAGGCGGAGCGGATGGCGGCCATCAGCGCGTCATAGGTTTCAAAGGCAGGCAGATCGGGATTGTCCGCCTTGATTTTTTCCGTGCTTCGAAACAGGAATCCGGCTTTTCCGGCTCTGATCATCCCCAGGTCGTTATAGCTGTCTCCCACGGCAATCGTCTCATAGCCGACGGATTGCAGCGCCTTCACGGTGGTCAGCTTGGAGTTTTCAATTCTCATGTGATAATCCGTGATCCCGCCGTCCTGCGCCACCTCCAGAGAATTGCAGAAGATCGTGGGCCAGCCCAGCTTTTTCATAAGCGGCGCCGCAAACTGGGTAAAGGTATCGCTGATAATGACGACCTGGCAGAAGCTGCGCAGCTCGTCCAGAAACTCCTTCGCTCCGGGAAGGGGATCGATCGCAGCAACGGTTTCCTGGATTTCCTTCAGCCCCAGGCCGTGTTCCTTCAGGATTCCCAGCCGCCATTTCATCAGTTTATTGTAATCCGGCTCATCCCTGGTGGTTCTCTTCAGCTCCGAAACGCCGCTTTCTTCTGCGAAAGCGATCCAGATCTCCGGCACCAGCACTCCCTCCAGATCCAAACATACCATCTCCATCGTTATTTCTCCTGTCCTTCTATTCTTATACCCCCGCATATCGCAGGCCACGCCTGCGATACTGCCACCAAAAATATTTCGCGCTATGGGCGCTTTCTCCTCCGGGCATCAGCGCCGCTCCTTATCCGCGCCTTTCCGATTCCCGTCAGGATTCCGTATTGGGCAGCTTCTTTAACTGTCCGTCCAGCTCTTCCACCGTCTGCGGCGGCACATTGATAAAGCTCAGCGTATCCCGCAGCTTCATATTTTTTGCAAACTCCGGCATCTGCGACAGATTCTGTGTCAGCCCCGCCGCGCCGGGATTGTTCTGCTCGGCAGCCTTTAAAAAGGACTCCAGAACCGCCCGGGCCCTCGCGTCTCCCAACAGCTTGTTCACCGTGCAGTCTACGGACAAAAAGTCCTCCTCGTCCCCGTTGATCCGCGCCTTGCAGGACGGCTCCTCCATGCCCTTGGGCCCAAAGTCACCCAGCACGTCCCGCAGCCACCCGATGCTGTCCTCCACCCAGTGGGGAATCCGGTCGCACATATCGCAGTACTTATCCTGCACGGAGCTGTCACAGGTGGAAAATCCGTGAGGGCCGTAAGCGTAAATATGGCTCTCGAAGGAAATTCCCTTACGGCTTAAGGCCGTCATAAACTCCAGACTGCTGTCGATGGGCACCACGTTATCCGTTCGGGAAGCAAACAGGAAACAGGGCGGAGTCTTACCGTCCACCTCGCCGATCAGATCCGGCGCCGTTTTGCTGCAGCCTTTTACGTCCCGGTTGAGTACCGCATAGCCTAAAATTACCGCCGCAGGCCGGATCCGCGACACGGTTGCGGCCGCGCCCGCCAGATGCCCGCCTGCGGAGAATCCGATCACGGCGACCTTATCGGGGTAAAGGCTCCATTCCTCCGCCCTGTCCGCGATCAGCTCCATCGCCTGCTCGTAATCCTCAAGAGGCTGGGGCCAGGCCGTACCCGGCTTTACGGAATAGCGCAGGATAAACACCTGATAACCGGCTTTCAAATACGGAAAGGCCACCGGGTCGGCCTCCCTGTCGGAGCACATCTGATATCCGCCGCCGGGTAACACCAGTATCGCGGGGCGCTTTCCGATATTGTGAAACTCTCCGCCCACCTCCTGCAGATATGCCGTCAGCGTAACCTCACGCTCTTCGCTTAATGTAATCAGTTCTTTTCTCATGACACCCTCCTGTTTTCTTTCTTTGTCTTCTTTACAGCGCCTGCGAATGTCCTTCTTTCCCCGCCTGCCCTGCAGCGCCTGCAAATGTCCTTCTTTCCCCGCCTGCTCTGCAGCGCCTGCGAAATGTCCTTCTTTCCTGCCTGCTCTGCAATGTCTGCAAATATCCTTCTTCCCTATCTGCTCTGCAACGCCTGCGAAATATCCTCCCGCATGGCGATCACCGCCGCCCGCGCCGCGTCCGCATAGCCTTCGCCGCCGTAAGACGCATACTGCTCCTGCAGGTAAGCCGCGATAATTCCCCTGGAGGAATTGATGATAGCTCCCAGACC
Organism: bacterium; assembly: GCA_023664305.1. Classification (GTDB taxonomy): domain Bacteria; phylum Bacillota; class Clostridia; order Lachnospirales; family Lachnospiraceae; genus Acetatifactor. The sequence goes on from JAMPFT010000001.1 coordinate 778,825, forward strand.
GTCCTCGTTAAAGAAATGCACCAGATCCGCGCCCTTTCCGCCCTGGGCACCGTATCCCGGCACCAGGATATAGGCCTTCGGCATCACCTTTCTCAAGATCTTCCCCTGCTCGGGGTAAGTTGCGCCCACCACTGCGCCCACATAGCTGTAACCGCCTTCCTCCGGCATACACTCTTCTCCCCAGGCCGCCACCTGTTCGCCGACCAGCTCATACACCGGTTTCCCGTCCGTCAGCTTATCCTGCAGCTCCCCGCTGCTGGGATTCGAGGTCTTCACCAGTACAAAAATCCCCTTTTTCTCTTCCCTGCACACCTTTAAAAAGGGCTTTACCCCGTCCGAGCCGAGATACGGATTCACCGTGGCAAAATCCTCGTTAAAGCCGTCAAAAAAACGGCTCCCGATCTGCACCTTCCCCAGATGTCCCACTGCGTAGGCCTCGGAGGTAGACCCGATGTCGCCGCGCTTGATATCCCCGATGACTACCAGTCCCTTTTCCTTACAGTAATCCACGGTCCTTTTAAAAGCGGTCATGCCGGGCAGTCCAAACTGCTCGTACATGGCAATCTGCGGCTTCACCGCGGGGACAAGCTCGCACACCGCGTCCACGATTCCCTGATTGAACCGCCAGACGGCCTCCGCCGCGCCCTCCGGCGTTTCTCCGCACTCTGCAAAGGCCTCCTTTAAAATATGCTCCGGCACATACTTTAACATGGGATCCAGACCGACGACAATGGGAGCCCCGGTCCTGCGGATCCCGGAAATTAATTTTTGAATCATAGCTGCCTCCTCTTTTCACACTGATACGGCATCGTCCCGAAAAGACAATTCCGCCCGCGGCGCAAACTCAGCGCGTAGACAAAAAACCGTACTCTCTCTCCGCCTGCTCGTCGTCCGGATAATTCTTCAGGTAATTTGCCACCAGCGCATAAGCCTGCTCATAATTTCCCAGATGTTCATAAGCCACAATCTCATTGAAGGACAGGCTCTGCATCGTTCCTGCGTCCGCCAGCTTCATTCCCGCCTGAAAGGCGTCGAGGGCCTTCTGATACTCTCCCTTTGCCATCTCGCAAAGTCCGAGCTGATTGTACATCTCCGCGTTTCCCTCGTATTTTCCCAGATAGCTGTTATACACGCTGGCGGCGTAATTATAATCTCCCGTGGCTTCGTAGGAGCGGCCAAGATACAGGTAGCTGTCCGCGCCGCCCTTTTCTCTCGCCTCCTCCAGCGCCAGGCAGGCCTTCTGATACTCTCCCAGATAATAATAAATGCGGCCGATCACATAATTATCCATCTGCTTGTCGCCGGAGGAAAGGGCTGTCTGCAGATAATCCCGGCCCTCCTCGCGGTAGCCGAAATGCGCCAGCACCTCATAAATTTTAATCAGTCTGTCATAATTTTTCGGCTCCATGGAGATCACTCTGTCAAAATCCGCAACCGCTCCGTCGTGATTCCCCAGACTCAGGCGCACGTTCCCCCGCAGGAAATAAGCGTCTTTCTCGTTCGGTCTCAGCTCCAGAATCGCGTTATAGGTCTCCTCCGCCTCGGCAAACTGCCCGTTTTTGGTATAGGCCGCCGCCAGATAATAATTCGTGTCAAAGTCCAGCTCCTGGATAAAGCCGCTGCTGCCCGCCAGACAGGCGAGGAAGGACTCGATGGCCCGGTCATAATCGGTGAGCCCCATGTACGCGATTCCCCGGGAACGGTCGATCAGGCGCAGATTCTCCCCCGCCTCCTCGGCAGCGTCCAGATCCTCCAGCGCCCCCTGATAATCAAGATTCTGTATCCGCTCCGCGGCGTCGGCAGTCTTCTCTTCCACCCCGCCGCAGCCCGCAAGCACACTTGCAAGAAGGAGCGCCGCCAGTCCGCATATGTACTTTTTTCCGTCTCTTCTTCGGTGCATACCGTTTCTCCCGCCGTAAACCTTCGGACACAGACCGTCCTTTTTATCCCTCGTGTTTCTGTCCTGCGAAACCGCAGCCTCCGCCCGGTCTGCACGACCATTCTGCCGTTACTCGCCGTCCGGCTGCGATGTACAGTGAGGTCGCCTCCCCGTCAGCCTGTTTATGTCCTCCCGCCGTTACTCGCCGTCCAGCTGCGATGTGCAGTGAGGGCATCTCGTGGCGTCGATGGCAATCTCGCTTTTGCAGAAGGGGCATTTCTTCGTCGTAGGAGCCGCGGGCTTCTCTTCCTTTTTGGGAGCCAGTTTCTCGCTTACCTTATTTAACAGCTTTACCAGACAGAAAATCACCAGCGCCGTGATCAGGAAATTGATCACCGCCGTGATAAAGTTTCCGTAATTCAACAGGGGCGCGTTCTCCCCCTTTCCCAGGGCAACGGTCAGGTAACTGAAATCCGTCCCTCCGAAAATCCCGAGAACGGGCGTCAGGATATCCTGGTTCAGCGAGGTCACGATGGACGTAAAGGCTCCGCCCACGATCACGCCTACCGCCATATCCATCACATTTCCTCTCATGATAAACTTCCGAAACTCCGCAATAAATCCTTTTCCTTTGTCCTTTTTCATCGGTTCCTTTGTCCTTTCTTCCGGCTCTTAAAAAGCTTCCTCTCGCGCATACACTGCCTTATAATACATAGTAGCACAAGAACGCCGCCTTCACAAGGACAAAACTTGCCCCGACGGCAAATTTGCGGTATACTAAAGAAAAGACGGCCCCGCGGCCGCCTATCCTGAAAAAAGAGGTACATAAAATGACGAAACGGGAAATATCCGAAATCAAAAAGCTTCTCACCCCGAAAAACTGCTCCCTCACCCGAATCTGCGGGTGCTATGTGGACGGCGAAAAGAACAAGAAAACGGAATTGAGCCAGGCGTTTCTTTCCCTGCCGGAAGAGGAAATGTTCAAATATTTTGAGATCCTGCGGAAGGCTCTCTCCGGCATTCCGGGCAAAAATCTGATGACGCTGGACTTTCCGCTCGCCGCCGAGGAGGAGGGCGGCGCTCAGGAATTTCTGCTCCGTTTAAAGACAAGCCGCCTCAAGGACGACGCCCTGCTGGAGGAATTTTACGACAAAATCATCGCAAGCTACGAATATGTGGGTAACTATCTGATCCTGGCGGTTCACGACGTTTACGACGTCCCCGGCCGCACCCTGGACGGCCTCGAAATGGAGGACGCTTCCGACGAGGTCTACGAATATATCCTAATCTGTATCTGTCCCGTGGAGCTTTCCAAGCCCGGTCTCTCTTATGACCCGGTGGAAAACACCTTCCGCAACCGGGTGCGGGACTGGGTGGTGGGGCTTCCCGAGACGGGCTTTCTCTTTCCCGCCTTCACTGACCGCCAAAGCGACATCCACAGCACTCTTTACTACTCCAAAGACCCAGAGCAGCTGCAGGACGGCTTTGTGGCGGAGGTATTGGGGTGCCCCCTGCCGCTCTCCGCAGGCGGACAGAAGGAGACCTTTCAGACGCTGATCGAGGAGACGCTGGGAGAAGACTGCGGAATTGAAACGGTCAAGAGCATCCACGACCGCCTTGCGGAAATGACGCAGGAGCACAGCGAGGAGCCGGAGCCCCTTGTCCTGGAGAAGGATCAGGTCAAGACCATTCTGGCGGACAGCGGCGTCTCCGACAAGAGGCTGGAGACCTTCGACCAACGCTACGACGAGACCGCCGGAGAAAACACATCCCTTTTGGCCAGCAATGTCATGAACGCCAGAAGCTTTGAGGTCAAGACGCCGGATGTTGTGGTCAGGGTCAGCCCCGACCGCACGGATCTCATCGAGACCAGGCGGATCGACGGCCTGGAATGTCTTGTCATCCGTCTCGACGGCGGCGTCACGGTCAACGGCATCACCGTGCGTCCCACCGCGCAGCCGGAGGAAGAGGAAGAAATGTAAACACTCTCAAAAAAGGAGGTATTTATGTACAAGAGTATTTTTGTAAATCAGTGCGGCTATCTGCCGGGTATGCCAAAGCGCGTCACAATCCGCAGCGATAAACCGGTCTCCTTCTCGGTGCTTAAGACCGACGGGGCATGCGTCTTCAGCGGCGTAGCCGACAGAAGACTGGAGAACGACGCCGCCGGGGAAACCGATTGTGTGGGAGATTTCTCCGCGGTGACGGCTCCCGGCCGCTACTATATCACTGCGGAAGGGTGCGGCGAATCCGACGCCTTCCCGATCGGCACGGACGTCTATGACGACGTGTTCCAAAAGTCTGTGGCTTTCTTTTATCTCCAGCGCTGCGGCATGGAGCTTCCCGAAAAGGCCGCCGGGATCTACACCCACAGGGCATGTCACACAGCCTCCGCCCTAATCTACGGCACAGAGGAAAGAAAGGACGTATCCGGAGGCTGGCACGACGCGGGAGACTACGGGCGCTATGTAGGACCCGGCGCTATGGCCTGCGCCCAGCTGCTCTACGCTTTGGAGCGGAATCCCGGCCTTTGCGGAAGCTATGTCTCGCCCGGCTCAAAAGCGCAGGAAAAGAACGGAAGCTTAAGCTCCGAAAGCGACGCCTCCCCCGACAAAGAAAATTTCTCCGCTCCCGAAGCCGGACGTGCGGCCTGCCTTGAGGAAATCCGGTATGAGCTGGACTGGATGCTGAAAATGCAGCGGGAGGACGGCGCGCTCTATCACAAAGTGTCCTGCCGGCGCTTCTGCGGCTTTATCATGCCGGACAAAGAGCAGGAGGAGCTGGTCGTCAGTCCCGTCTCCGCCACGGCCACGGGGGATTTTGCGGCCGTCTGCGCCATGGCCGTAAGATTTTTTGAAAAATCCGATCCAGCCTACGCCGGGCGGCTGGCAGAAGCCGCGCGCAAGGCCTACGCCGCCTTAAAGACCATGGTTCTTCCGGGCGGCTTCAAAAACCCGCCCGAGATCAGCACCGGCGAATACGGCGACAGCTGCGACAGAGACGAGCGCTACTGGGCCGCCGCGGAGCTGTACAAAGCCTTCGGCGACGTCGAATACCGGGAGGATTTTGAACGCCTTGCGGCGGCAAAAATCTATCAGGGCTACGGCTGGTCCGACATGGGCAGCTACGGCAACTTGGCCTATTTAAGCTGCGGACGGGAGACGGACGCGGCGTTAAAGGCCGCCATCGAGGAGACAATTGCGGAATCGGCGGACAGACTCTACGACGCTATGGTGCAGGACGGCTATAGCGCTTCCCTCACAAAATATCAGTATTCCTGGGGAAGCAATTTAAGCATTGCCAACAACGGCCTTTTGTTCTACGACGTCTGGATGCTCACAGGCGAGGAAAAGTATCTGGACGCCGCCGCGGAACAGCTCCATTATCTGCTGGGACGCAATCCCATGGGGCTTTGCTATGTCACAGGCTGCGGCACCGACGCCATCCGCAGGCCACACCACAGGCCCTCCGGCTTCCTGGGAAAGGCCATGCCGGGTATGCTCTCCGGCGGCCCCTGCAGCTGGCTGGCCGACGAGACCGCAAAAAGCATTTTCACCAAAGACACCCCTCCCGCCAAATGTCTGGCGGATATGACCGGGAGCTATTCCACCAACGAGGTCACGATCTACTGGAACTCCGCGTTTCTGATGCTTTTGTGTTCCGTCGCAGCCCTGTTTGCGGATGGGGAAAGTCCTATTTAGGCGCAGGAAAGGCGCACGGCTCCTTTACGGCACCGTGCGCCCTTTTCTTCTTCCTCCCCTATTCCATCTGCGCAAACGCATAAAACGCAGGCTTCGGCTCGTAGTTGTCGTCAAACAGAAGAGGGCACTGCAGCAGGCTTCCGGTATTCCCGCCGCCTACGTCGGAGCGGCTCTGAAGCCAGGAATAATGATCCACCGTACCCCAGAAGGTGATCCCGGTGACGTTGATATCCTCCTTTGCGTTCTGGGTCTTCAATACCCAGTACAGCACCCGGTAGCGGGTCGCCTGCTTTTCGTACTCCTCCGCCTTCGCCTCCTCGCTGCCGTCGTAGCCGTCGCTTGCCTTCATGTCAAATTCCGTGATCTGGACGTTCCCCACGATAGCGCCGTAGGTCTTCACCGCCAGCTCCACCTTATCCATGGCGGGACTGGTCATGTTATAATGGCCCTGCATTCCCATGGCCGTAATCCTCGTCCCCACGCCGGGCTCGCCCTCCTTCTCTTTCAGTTCCTTCAGGAGAGCCACGATTCCCTGCATTTTTGTAAAATCACATTCGTTGTAGTCGTTATAGTATAACTCCAGATCCGCCGGGGCGTACTTGTTGGCATAGATAAACGCGTTGATGATAAACTCGTTGCTCTGATAGACATGCCACCAGCTGGAATTGCTGCCATGCCTGTCCTCGGACAGGGACTCGTTTGCGTTTTCGCTGTCCGTGCGGTAAGTACCCGTGCCGTCGGAGATCGCCTCGTTCACCACGTCCCAGCCGTAGAACAGATCCTTATACTTGCTGTCCTCTCCGGTAAAATGGGTGAGCATGGTGCGGATATACCATTCCAGCCGCTTGTTCATGGTATCCTTGTCTACATAGTCCTTCTTCTTGTCGTAGTCCACATGAAAGAACCATTCCGGCGTCTGGGAGTGCCAGACCAGCACATGTCCCCTGACCTTGATGGCATTCTCCGGGTTCTCCTGATTCCAGTCGTAAATTTTATCCAGCATTTTCTCCGCTCTGGAGTAATCCAGCTTCGGGACGACGATGGTCTCCCCGTTTAGCTCCGCTTCCTCCGTACCCGGACATCTCGACACGCTGTAGCCCACCATGGCGTCGGGCTTCAGTTCGTTGCCGATGGTCAGGGCGTTAAAGTGCGTCGTGATAATCTCCCAAACCTTCTCGTCCTCCAGCTCCGACGCCGTAGCGGCGCAGCCGACCCGACAGCCCATTGTCTTCATCACCGCGTCCTTCAAGATTGGCACCTCCCCGTCCGTTTCTCCGGCGCTGCCTCCGGAAGCTTCCTGTCCGCCGCCCGGATTTTCATTTCCTTCGCCTGTGCCGGGCGCCTGATCTGCCCCGTTTTCTCCACTGTTCAGATTTCCGGTCTCACCGCCCGCGCCATCCGCGTGACTGCCATCTTCAGCGGAACCGCCCTGCGTTTCCTCACGCGTTCCGGTCCCTTCGGTTCTTTCCGCGCTCCCGCAGCCGCCAAACACGGTCAGCGCCACCGCGGCCGCCAGCAAAAATACCATCCATTTTCTTTTCATCTTACGGTTCCTCCCGCCTGTTTTACTGCTTTTACACTATAGTCCCTGAATAATAAAATCTGCTTTTCCTTTTATTATACAAAAAAATCCTCTTTGCTTCTTGATATTTTTTGCTGTTTATCCCCCAGATTTTGCTTTATTTGGAATTTACTTTTTCCGAAACTGATGCTACAATAAGAGAATAAGGAGGTAGGTATCCCGATGCCTGTAAAAGTAACCTTAAGCACCCCCCCCAATTCGGAAAATCTGGGAATCTTTAACGATGCAAACTCGGACATCGCGCGCCCTCGGATTCTGACCGGCGGCGGACAGGAGATCGTCCAGTACCGTCAGGATACCCTGCTGCGCATCTGGTATAACGATATTGCTTATGATTACTCTTCGCACTGGCACAATGCGCTGGAAATTATCGTTCCCATGGAAAACTGGTACGACGCCACAGTCGGGGGCGAATCCTTCCATATCGTGCCGGGAGATATTTTCTTTATCCCGCCGGGAGAGCTTCACGCCCTAAAAGCGCCGGAGACGGGGAGCCGCTTCGTCTTCATGTTCGATCTCTCCGCCTTCACCCGGTTCAAGGGCTTTGCGGGGCTGCAGCCAATCTTAAGCAGGCCCATCCATATGACCCGCGCCGCTTATCCCAATATCTACGACGACGTGTACCAGATTCTGGTGCAGATGCGCAACGAGTATTTTGCCAAAAACGAATTTGCGGAGCTGACGATCTACTCCCTGCTGTTAAACATGCTGGTCAAGTTGGGCACGAACCACTTGGAAAACGTCGATCTTTTCCCGAACATGCGGGTATATAAGCAAAAGGAATACATCGACAAGTTCAACGCCGTTATGGATTACATCGACACTCATTACACGGAAAATCTGAACCTGGAGGAGATTGCCAGCGCTTTCGGCTTCAGCAAGTATCATTTTTCCAGACTGTTCAAGCAGTACACCAACTATACCTTCTGCGCCTATCTCTCCCACCGCAGGATTAAGATTGCGGAAGAGCTTTTGGCCCTGCCGGATCTTTCCGTCACGGAGGTAGCCCTGCAGGCCGGTTTTCCCAGTATCTCCACCTTTAACCGGGTGTTCCGCCAGATCAAGGGCTGCTCGCCCAGCGAATACCGGGAAAAGAATCAGTTTCTGCGCGTCAGACAGCCCGACCGCGCGAAGAATATGTAACGGTTTTGATGCTTTTTGTTCCGTCACCCTGTCCGCGGATGTAAAAAAATACCGTTCAGGCGAAAAGGCACATGGTTTACGGCCATGTGCCTTTACTGAGTATTTTTTATGCATTCTTTTTTCGATTTCTCTGTACCACCGCGCTCTTAAATGCTTTATACATCGCAGGAGACATCTCCGGGGAATCTT
>JAMPFT010000001.1:787418-812807 GCA_023664305.1 bacterium
CTATATGGAAGGTCATGGAGTCCTTTATCAACTCTTTTGACCCCAACATCATTTTGATATTTTATCATACATCACATTGCCCTCCACCTATCAGCTAACCCCCGGAAGAACCGGTTAAAGGTCACATACATATTCCCACTCTCCCAGCCATTCGTCGGAACCTGTATTGTATAAACGTTTATAAATTTTTGACATCACAATTTTATACCGCCAAACCAACGTTTCAGCCATCGGCATCACATCTGTCTCCAAGTCCGACACTTGCTGCGTGACTGTCAATTCATTTTCTTCCGCTAAAGGCGGCATCCAAGACAATAAAACGCACAGTAAAAATGTTATCCCTTTAATCCTCAATCAAATTTCCCTCCTCGTCGTAAATTAAAAGATCATAATACAGATATCCTTCCAGATCGTCCGTGCTGTGTAGAAATTTCCCCCACAGATAAATGTCATAAGTTCCGTCCTTTTTTCGGACAAGATATGCGTTTTCCCGATCCAATCCAAAAGTTGTCTCCGTAACCTCAGGCGAAAAATACATTGCTTCAAAAATGTACAGATAAGACCCAAAAAACAATACTATTGCCAAAAATGACGTTGCCAGCGTCAGTCTTCCCCCTTTCCGCTTTCCGCCATCCTTCAGCAGTTCAAATCTCTTCGTCAGTAACGCTTCCTCCCGGCAGATCGAAACTGTGATGCCTCTGTCAAACGGCGGTTCCGCCTCCGCCATTTTCAGAAGATGTAAAAGACAGGAGAGATATCGATACCGGAACTCCGACTGATTTTCCGTCAATCTGTCATCCACGCGCATATCAAGAATGACATCCGCCTGACGGTTCAAAATCCGGCAGAACGGATTCCACCAATAAATGATTGTGATAATCCTGACAATGGCTTTTAACAACAGATCATGATGAAAATGATGAAAGGCTTCATGCCCAAGCACAATTCCCAGTTCTTCCTCTGACAGCTCCATAGATTCAGGAAGCAAAATAACCGGCCGAAAGATACCGAAAAGCACCGGCATCGAAAATCCGGACATCCTCATGACACGAAACCGGTTTTTCTGCTTTTTCCTGTCACATACACTCTGCAGGATGTCGCGATAAGGTTCCTCCGATGTAATGTCCTCTCCCCGTGTTTGGATCATTTTTCCTGTTCTGCGATATTGCAGCATATAGCGGAAAAAGAGAATAATTGCACCTGCCGCCCATATCAGACAAAACAGGTCCCACAAAGTAATTTTCAATGTTCCCACATAATGCGCTGTCTTCATCTTAACAATCAAAACAGCGATTATTTCCGGAAGATACACATTATGTGAAAAAGGCATCTCAAACGGAAAAAACATACGAAGCACAATCAGAATCATCAAGACAGCCAAAACTTTATATCCTGCCCACAAAAGAAGTTTCTTATTACGAAAAAAAAGCACCATACAAATAATTAGAAAATTACTCGTCAGAACCGCCATAAATATCGGCGATAAAAGGGCTCTCATCATATCCCCTTCCTCCGTCACTCAATCTGATTTTCCCTCTTGTACTCCTCCAGAATGCTTTCCAGCTTCTTAATCTCCTCCGCCGACGCCTTTTTCCCGAACATTCCCAAAAAAGAAGCAAAAAAAGCAGTCTCAGGTATAATATCGCTGAGATATTCCATATCGCCTGATATTTCCTGCAATACTTTATTTTTGGAGGCCTCCGACGGACGGTAGGTTCTGGATAACACCTTCCCGCTGTAAGTAATCCCCGCAACCTCTATCTGCTTCTCCTTCAGCAGTCTTGCCAGAATCGTGTTTACGGAGCTCTTGCTCAGACCCTCACAGTTGTTTACAATATCTGCCAGCGACATAGGCTCCTGGGACTTCCAAAGAACTTTCAATACATCAATCTCTTTTTTATTCATCTTAATCTCCATTTTTCTTTCTTTTTTTATTGTAAATAGTTAAAGATAATGTGTCAAGCGTATTTTATTCTGTTTGTGTAATATATTTGATGTTTTTATATTATCTTTTATTTGTTATATTTTATTGTTGCATTTTCTCACAATCTATGCTATCCTAATTTCGTAACTTATTTGTGTTAAATATGTTATTTGATCGTGGAGGTGATTTTATGACCTGACAAAAACTATTGAAACCTAAGGAAATCATCTGTAACAAAATAATCAGCCTATTATCTGAAGGAGGATAAAGCAAATGAAAAAAATAGTTGCTGCACTGACCGGTATCACGATTCTTTTAACATCCATCCCCGTTTCCGCCGCAGCTGCGGAAACGTCTGCCGTCGCGGATCACGCGCAATTTGTTGAAAAGGAATCCGGAGATGTCATCGATATCGAAGCCGTTCCCACCCAGAACCTCTATTCTGCTCAAAGCGACGGAACAGACATCTATATTACCCGCATTTCCAGGAACGATGTCTATGAAGAGACCTTATATGTGGACTTTTCTTCCGATGAACTGACGCACGAATATGCGGACGGAACCGTTGTGACGGAAAAGCTTTCGGATGTCGTTACCATTACCAGTGTACCGGCTTCTTCCGAGGACGCATCCCTCGAATCCCCGGATATTTCTTTCGCAAGTCTGCAAAGTACCGACTACATCACGAATGAACCTCTGACGGTGGATTCCAAGGGAAATCAGGCCACTCTCACCGGCGTGTCCTCTTACGGCGGCTATCAGGCTATGGGTTCCCGCGGCAATTACTACTATGCTCCCAATATATATGGTTATCTTCAGCGCCAGAATGCGGGAGTTTCAGGGACTTATCATTCCCATAAATTTGAATTTAGCGCAGGCACAAAGATATCTGCCGCTGCTTCTGTTATCGTCGCTTTCTTTACAAATGCGAGCATTTTGGGACTTACGCTTTCCATCGCAACGGCAGCATTAGGTGTAATCGTTGATTCGGTAAACGCTGCATATGGCTCTGTTTTTGAGGTGAAAACATATCGGTGGAACTATATCGTGCGCTTAAATTCCAATACGGGTACAACGATTTTCAGTACCTATCGCGCGCGCGATTACTGGAAGGGTTATAACGAAGCAACCGGCGCTGTGTACCATGAGTACAGAGGGAACGCATACGATGACGGCTTTCTGCTGTCCAATTCCGACCTGATAAGATCTGCAATCGATGCCTATGTTGCAAAGTAATCGGATAACGCATCTGCTCATTGACCGGGATCCATGTCTTTTATGGCTCCCGGTTATCTGCTGCTGGAATGTACTTTATTTTGTACTTTTCTGAATGACTCAAAATAAATTTCTTGCAATTTCCCGCCAGATGTCGTATCATTGAGACATAATATATTTATCACAAATATATTTCATTTTTAAAGCTACCTTACAACAACATTTTGTACATTTCAAAACGGAGGTATCGTATGAAAAAAACATGGTGGAAGGTTCCCGTTTATTACGTTCTGCTCGGCTGCGTTTGTTATCTGCTGGAATTTCAGCTTCTGGTCCGCTTCGGGCTGATTACGACTCCGGACGGAGCGATTACCCCCGACAATACCAGCTGGCTGCTGATTAACGCCTCCCTCTTTCTCCTTGGACTGCTTGCGGCCTTTTTCCTGTTCCGCAGGATATCCCGCCGGGATCTCCTCTGCTCCGCAGGGATTACCGTCGCTCTCAATGTCGTTCTGGGCGGCCTCTCTCTTGTAAACTGGGAGATCAACAGCTTTTTCTGGTGGATGTTCTCTTTTGGCTGGGAAACCGTACTTACCGCCTGGGATGATTTCGTCGAGCAGCTCCTGACAGCAGGCGGCCTGAACCAGATTCTGACCGCCGTGATCCTCTGGCTTCTGCCTCTGTTATTTGCCCTCTTTGGGAAAAAGGCAGATGCTTCCTAAATATGCCATCAATGATGGCCGCTGCATGGACGAACCAGGCAGCGGCCTTTCTGCGCAGCAAAAGACTTTCAAATATCAGTCACCTGAAATATTTTTTCACAACGTTCGGACTCCTTCTTGTTTTCCCTGCCTGCTGGACTGCCAGCAGGCTGCTGCGTCCCTGCCGTTTATCACTCCAACGCCTGAAAGGTCAGTATAACCTTAAACAAATCGCCGTCTATGACGATATTTAGCTTCCCGTTCTGTAACTCCGTCAGGCTCTTCGCGATAGACAGCCCCAGACCGTTCCCTTCCATATGTCTGGACCTGTCTCCCCGCACAAACCGCTCCTCCAATTCCTCCGGAGAAATATCAAGCGGGTATTTTGACATATTGCGGAAAACGATGAAAACCTTATCCTCCTGTTTTTCAAGGCTCAGATAAACCCTGGTGTTTTCCTGCGCATATTTGCAGATATTATTCAGCAGATTATCAAAAACCCTCCAGAGATGCCTGCCGTCCGCCAGAATTTTCACCGGCTGCTCCGGCTGTCTGTCCTTGATCTCCAATCCCTTCTCTTCCATTCTCTGCTGGTATTCCCCCACGGCCTGCGTCAGCAGCACTCCCACCTCACAGGGCGCAAGATTCACCTCCACATTTCCCGTGGTGGCTTTGGACGCCTCCACCAGATCCTCCAACAGCTTCTTCAGCCTCCCTGACTGGCGCAGCAGCACCTCCGAATACTCCGCAATCTTCGGGTTCTCCGTCTCCTCCTCACAGATCAGGTTCGCGTAATTGATAATCGAGGTCAGCGGCGTCTTCAGGTCATGGGAAACGTTGGTGATCAACTCCGTCTTCAAATGCTCGCTCCGCATCCTCTCCGCGACCGCCTTGGAAATCCCCTGTCCCAGACTGTTCAGATTCTCCCCGTGCTCCCGGAAGGCCCCAAACAGATATTTCGTATCCACGCGATAATCCTCCCGGCCCTCCGCCAGCTCGCTGCTGGCGTTCAACAGCTTCCTGCAGACCGCTGCCACATACAGAACCACAAAGAAAAGCACCACCTTCTCCACGCCCCAGAGAAGAAAGGCCTCGGCCTCACCCCCGCACACTGCCAGCCCCAGCATCTCCAGAATACTGAGCCCCAGATAAGCAATCATAACCGTCAGCACTGTGGGCAGCTCCCGCAGCAGCCTTCCGATTCCCCGCAGGGAGAATCTCAGGCCGCGCCATACCGCCCGCAGGACGATAAAGGTAAGCGTGTTCCTCCAGCAGCTTCCCAGCTTCAGCCGAACCGCAAAATCCATCAGCCAGAGCATGAACAGGACGCCCAACGCCAGCAGAAAAGCACCGCCCGAAATCACCTGCTCTATCTCGTCATAGTAGTAGGTCGTCTCCTGAAAAAGGCAGATCATTCCGGCCAGCAGAAAGACTGCTGCCGCCGTCACCACATCAAAGGGCAGTCTCGTTACCGGCCCCGGCGTAATCCCCGCCTTCCCGTTTTTGTGCCCTGCGCTGCAAAGCAGGAAGACAAAGCAGACCACCGCCAGCAAAACGCTCCCGATCAGAAGCCCGATCATGACAAAACGTAACTCATAGAACCAGGCCGCCAGATTATAGTAAATCCGAATTTCATCATCCGCTTCCATCTCCGGATCAAGAAACACCCGGAAAAGATAGATCTGCTCCGGAGTCTCCTGCTGTTCCCCTGCCCCCGAAAGCTCCGCCTGTTCCTTCTTTTCATCCGAAGACTTCCCCGTCTCCTGCTCCTCAAACGAATAGCTGCACCAAATCTGAAAATCCAGGTAACACAGTGAGTAAAAGCCGTTTTCTCCCTTTGCGTCCGCCTCGCTGTAGCTCTTCCAGAGGAAAACGCTGCTGTCCTGCACCACGTCGTCCTCCCGCTCCAGTATCGCCACCTCCGCATTCATATTGCTTATCCAGGAAGCTATGGTATCCTCATGACCGGCGTTCAGTCGATCCCGCACCTCAAAGGCAACCCTGCGCGCCGGACCCCAGACGCAATCCATCATCAGTTCCGACTCACGACCGAAATAAGCGCCCTCTGACGCCAGCAAATAACAGCCCACGCCGCTCGCCACGCCGACAATAATACTGACAAACAACAGGATAAATGCCGTAACCTTTACCGCTGTTGACCCTGTGAGATGAAACTTTTTCTTCTGTCCTCTCATTCTATCCGACTCCTTCATCTGTTCCGCCTGCCGCTCTTCTTCCTTCCGGTCGGCCCTCTCGATTTCCGCCTGCCGTACCTCTTTTTCCCAGCCTATCTTCTCAGCTTCCGCCTGCCGTACTTCTTTTTCCCAGCCTATCTTCTCAGCTTCCACCTGCCGCAATTCTTCTTTCCAGCCTGCTCTCTCGGTTTCCGCCTGCCGCACTTCTTCCGAGCCCGTTTTTCCCGCTTCCGCCTGCCGTACTTCTTCCCGGCCTGCCTTCTCCGCTTCCGCCTGCCGCGGCTCCTTTATCTCAGCATTTCTCTTTCTCATCTCCAACCTTCTCCCTCTCGATACACTCCCGTAACGCCCTGGCACAAACAATTGGTGCAAGGCTGGAAGAACGCAAAGCGAACAAATTCGCTTGGCGTTCTTCCCGGAATGATTTAGATTTTCTTAGGTTGGATATTTTCCAACCTTAGAAAATCTTCATTCCGTTCACACTTGTAGCCCTGCCCCCACACAACTTTCAGATATCTGGGCTCCGCCGGGTTGATTTCCAGCTTCTCCCGAAGATGCCTGATATGTACCGCCACCGTGTTTTCGCTGCCGTAGGGCAGATCCTTCCAGATCTTCTGATAAATTTCCTTCGGCGAAAACACCTGTCCCGGATGCTGCATCAGCAGCTTCAGGATATCATACTCCGTGGGCGTCAGCGACACCTCTTCGCCGTCCAGCGTCACCTTCTTCTGGTTGTCATCCAACTCGATGGCTCCGCACCGGAGAAGCTCCGGCCTGATATTTCCCGCTCCAAGCTGCATATAACGCCGCAGCTGCGACCGGACCCTGGCGGATACCTCCACCGGATTAAAGGGCTTTGTGATATAATCATCCGCCCCCACCGTGAGCCCCAGAATCTTGTCCGTGTCCTCCGACTTTGCGGTCAACAGGATGATCGGCACATTGCTCATCTCCCGAATCTTTACCATCGCCTCAATTCCGTCCATCTCCGGCATCATAATATCCAAAAGCACGAGATGAATCTCCTGTTCCCGTACCGTCTTCAGCGCCTCCCTGCCGTCAAATGCCTCGAACAGCGTATAGCTTGCGTCGTTCAGGTAAATTTTCAGGGCATTCACGATATCCCGCTCATCGTCACAGATCAATATGTTGTACATTTAATGCTTCTCCCTCGAGGTTTTCTGTTATATAATTCATTTTAGCAGATAGCTCTTTAACAATAAACAGGGGAATTGTTTAAGAAATGTTTAAGCTGCATATTTTTCAAACAAACTGTAAGATTTTCCTTTCTTTCCTGTCTTATAGGATGAGGGATACTTCAACCCGCAGAGAGGAGGCATGACATTGGAAGACCGTCAAATCGTAGAACTTTACTGGCAGAAAAATACGGCCGCCATCTCCGAAACCGCAGATAAATACGGCGCGTACTGCTTTACGATCGCCGAAAACATCCTGCAAAACGCCGAGGATTCCGAGGAGTGTGTCAACGACACCTGGCTCCACGCCTGGAATACGATGCCGCCCAAGCGGCCAAATGCGCTGCGAATGTTTCTTGCAAAGATCACCCGCAATCTTTCGTTTAACCGCTTTCACGCAAAAAACGCAAAAAAGCGAGGAGGCGGCGAAATCACCCTTGTTCTGGACGAACTGTCGGAATGTCTTGCAGGCGGAATGAATGTGGAGGCCGCGTATGAGGCCGCAGAGCTGGAGGAGTGTATTCGACGCTTTGTCCGCGCCCTCCCGGAGCGGGACAGAAATGTGTTCGTGCGCCGGTACTTTTTTACCGAACCGGCTGCCGCCATCGCAAAGCGGTACGGCCTGACCGGAAATAACGTCACGGTAATTCTCAGCCGGACGCGGAAAAAGCTGAAACAGGAGCTCACAAAGGAGGGATTTTTTTGAACGGCAAAGACTTATATCTTGCGATCGGCAAAGTGGACGACGACATATTGGAACAGAGCGAGACCGTAAAAGAGAAACGGAATCGGCCGGGATGGGGAACGTTGGCCGCAGCGGCAGCGTGCCTCTGCCTGATCGCGGGAGGCGGAATTTATTGGAAAAATTCAGCCCTGACAGGTCCGGGCAGTCTGCCTATGCTGCAAATTCAGGAAGAAACCGGCGATGGCATGGGATACGAAGCTTTACTTCTCTACGACGCCAGCGAACTGGAAAACGGAAACCCCTGGCGGGAGGATATGACCTTTTCCACTCTTCCCGTTTTTGAAAACCGTGCCTACCACCCCGCGGGAGAACCCGTCGGACTGACGGAGGACACCGTGCTGGAACGGCTGCAGGCCGCCTGCGAGGCGCTGGGGCTGGAAAGTACCGAATTGGAATATGAACGTAACGGGGAGAATGTCCTTGCCGTCACCGTTCAGTCCGGCGAAACGACAGTGCGGGCGGAGGCCGGCGGCGAGATTCGGGTGGATTTTGGAAATGGCTTCCTTCTGCCGGAATATCTACACTTTACCCGAGATGAAACCAGCCGATCGGACGCTGAGGATGCAATGACCTTTTTTGCCCGACAGTTCGAGGAGCTGCTTGATTTTGAGGAGCCAAAGCCCGCGCTGACCGCACATTACAGCGTGTGGACGGAATATGACCGGACGGGAAATCCTATCCGGGAAGCGGCGCGTGACTGGTATTATGAACTGTATGACGACGCCGGAGACGAGACGCAGCGCCTGCTGAACTATAATCTGCGCTACGCTATGTTTTATGCAGACGCGGAAGGCCGGGGACTCAGCAGCATCGTCATTCACGACAATCTTTCCTGCGCGGAAAAGCTGGGTGATTACCCTGT
Source organism: bacterium (assembly GCA_023664305.1). Lineage (GTDB taxonomy): Bacteria > Bacillota > Clostridia > Lachnospirales > Lachnospiraceae > Acetatifactor. The sequence continues at coordinate 796,257 of JAMPFT010000001.1, forward strand.
TATCACCCTGGCGGAAGCCCGCCAATATCTTTTGGAGGGGAAATATATTACCGGCGTCCCCTATGAGCTTCCGGATGAGACATGGATCCGGAAAGAGGAGCTTGTCTATCGAAGCGGCCCTCTGCAAAAAATATTTATGCCCTATTACCGCTTCTATGTGGAGTCGCCGGAACCGGGGCAGTATGAGAACGAACCGGCAGAGTTTGGCGCATTCTATGTCCCGGCGGTAAACCCGAAGTATCTTTCCGATTTTCCTCTGTGGGATGGCAGTATTAACTGATTTTCAGTACCGATTTCCTTCCGATCAGAGTAAGTATTTTAGAATCCCTAAAATTTCATCTGTTATTTCTGAATTTTTTATTGACTTCGTATAATTTTACCTCACAGAGCATAAAATGAGATAAAATAAATTTTAGGTTTTGTAAAATCTGCAGAAGACGGAAGGAGACGGTATACAGATGACATTGGGCGAGATTCTGACAGATCTGCGCAGAGAACGTAATATGAGTCAGAAAGAGCTCGCCCTGTATCTCAACGTTTCCGTGGGCACCGTCTCTAACTATGAGAACAACGTTCATTCGCCCAGTCTGGAAACTCTCTGCCGGCTGGCGGGGTACTTCGGCGTGACGGTGGATTATCTTTTAGGCCGCACCCGGTATCGCTTTGATCCTCAGCTGCTCAACCGCCGTCTCTCCAGAGAATACACCGTGACCGATGTCATAAATACAGTCCTTACCCTCGACACTAACTCCGTGGAAACCTTAATGAAATATGCCACGTTTCTGCAGGCGAAGCACTGACACCGTCCCATATCCTGCCGCTGCAACAGTCGGGACAGGCTCATCTGCCGTTCCGCCTGATCTGATTCTTCAATTCCTCCAGATATTCACTGTATTTTCTGGAAGTCATTCCCGGATTGGAGCGGATCATATGGTTTCGGAAAAAGTCTTTTTCCCTGCCCAGATCGTCTCTGTCTTTCACGTTCCTTGTATATTTCACTCTCAGTTCAAAGAGCTCTTCCCGCACACTTTCCAGATATCCCGCAGGCTTTGTCTGTATCGCGTTTTTGATCCACTCCAGTTTACTCTCAATAGCGTTTTTCAGATCGGACACGCTGTCCGCGACCCCGTCCTTTGCCATACCTACGCTTTCCACGATGGCATCCTTCTTATTGCCGATTCCCGTTCCCGCCGTGGAGACAATATCGCTCAGACGCTTCTGGATATGTACCAGTTCTTCCCTGGCGTGTTCCATCTTTACCAGCAAATTGCGCAAATCGATAGCCGCCTTAAAGGAAAGCGCAAAATCCGCAAAGATTCCCGCCGTCAAAATCAGCGTCACCGCGGTCAGCACCTGCCCCGGAATCAGCATCACCACTTTCTCTACCTGTACCTGTATGACCTCCGTCATCAGGATCGTGAACACACCCCATACCAGACTGGATCCCAGACAGACATGCCCCATAAAATTAAATTTCTGGTTGGAATAATCCCAGTAGCGCACCTGAAACAACGCCTCCATAGCGACTCCCGTTACAAATTCCAGCACCGTTGCACCCACACAGCCCGCCACATAAGTCAGAAAAATGTGATCCTGAAACGGCATGGACACCACCAACATCATGATTGCGCCGCTTCCGTAGATCGGCAGAAACGGCCCCCGCATAAATCCCCTGTTCGTCAGCTTTCGGGATTTGACGGACACAAAGGCGGACTCAAAGCACCACCCCGCAAAGCAGTAAAAATAAAAAAAGAACAGCCACTGAATAATAGAATAATGATACATAATATTCTCGCTCCTCTACAGTCTGTACGTCACGTTTCCGAGACAGACGCGTCGGCCGGTTCAGCGGTATACGGCCGCTTCCACGGAAAGCTTTCCTTTTCTGGTTTCCCTCGGCTCTCCTCTCAGGGTAAACTTTCCGTACCCACGCGCGTTGACGGTCTCTCCGGCCTTCAGGATCCGGGAATTATTTTCGCATAGTCTGCCGTTGACATAGACTCTGCCTGCCCGAAACAGCTCCAGACTCTTTTCTCTTGACATATTATAAACCTTAGCCAGTACCGCGTCAACACGCAGAGACTGCGCCTGGATACTCATCACCTCCGGCTCCTCTGTAAGGATTGCGGGAGCGTTCTCGATAATCTGACATTTCACGTTCGTATGCCTGACCTGTGTCAGATTGTCGCAGATATGCTCCGCAACGGATTCCAGACAGAAAAGGCAGGCCTGTTTTCCGCCCGCCTTAATATCTCCGATTGTACACCTGTCGATCCCCAGGTTCATCAGCGCTCCCAGAAAATCTCTGTGGGACAGTTCATCCGCAAATTTCTCCGCCAACGGACGGATATGGACGCACACGATGGGAAAGGCCGTCTCATATCCCAGCTGACTTACGTCGCCGAAACGTACCAGCACTCTGTCCGCGTCCTCAAAACCGCCGTACAGCGTATATCCGGCATACCGCAGATTCGGCTCCTCGCGCCAGAAAATCTCCTGCTCCCCCAATCCCAGAAATCCCGTAAAGGTAAATATCCCCTGTGCAAAGGATCGCTCTGCCAGATCGTGAAGCCTGTTCTTCAACTGTTGTAGTTCCTTTTCATTGTCCTGCGCCATACTTTACGAAAAGCTGATCACTTCATCCCTGGGCGCTTTTGTCTTTTCAACTTTCAGCGCGTGAAGGATAGGCCCCTCTCCTTTATAATCTTCCCAATATTCCTTCGTCACGGTGGCGGTGACCCTGACCCACTCCTTCTGCTTCAGCGCCCCCGCCCCTGCAAACTCACAGGCATAACCCAAAAACGCCATATCCTCGGCACAGCAGGTCATCGCCATACGCCCGGGGACAAAGTACCCGGCCGGAAATTTTTCCGGCTTCAATACCATGGCCACAAACTGCAGCTTTTTCCCCACATACCGTTCCAGATGCTCCATGGAATCCAGATACCAGATCCCGTAGCCCTCGTTATCCAGCACGATCGTATCCTGATTCAGATCGTAGGGCAGATCCTCCTCAAAAATCTCGTCGATCTCCCCGTTGGAATCCTCAAAAATCACATCAGCCCTGGCGTTCACCGCCTTTATATTGCGCTTGTAAGCATTCAGCTGGTCGCGCACCGAATCGCAGCGGTTAAAGATGATCATCTCGGATCCCCGGATCATTTCCGCCAAAAGGGAACGCATATTTGTGTAGTACATCTGAAAACTGGATCCGTCGATGGTCGTGATCTGCTGCTCGATCTTCCAGTACCAGGGCAGCCTGACATTTTTGTAATTCCACATGCCGTTAAACTCTATGATGATTCTCTCCGGTTTATGCTTTTTCTCCAAAGCAGTCAGATTTTCAGGGGTAAAATCTGCTTCCTCTTCAATCAGCTCGACCTCTGTGCGGCTTCGCTTTAAAAGAGCCTCGTCATATTCGTTCTCGCCCTCCTCACACAGCAGCAAAAGCGTCTTGCCCCTGATCTGAAAGTAGGGCTGCGACAGGGTAAAACTGATAAATTCGGTCTTCCCGCTTTCCAAAAAACCGTTGATCACATATACGGGTTTCATTTTGATCCTCTTTTCTATACCGTTTTACTGTTCCGCCTGTCACGCAAACAGTTCCTTTAGCTTTTCTTCCTTCAGCTGGGCTCCAATGACGCAGATTTTACCGATCGCCTCCGGATTTCCGGTTCTGATATCATGCTCGCCGGGGACATAATCGTAGTAAATCCATTCGCCGTCCCGGGCCGGAACCATCCCCTTTGCCCGAAGCACTGCGCCGTACTCTCCGCTATCCAATGCAGTCAGAATGTTCTCGATCCGCTCCGCGCTGTACCGTGTGGGAGTCTCCTTCCCCCAGCTGGTAAACACCTCGTCCGCATGATGGTGGTGATGATGGCCGCCCTCATGGTGATGATGCTCCCCGTCGTCATGGTGATGGTGGCAGCACTCCTCTCCGTCGTCGTGGTGATGATGCTCCTCTCCCTCCTCATGATGGTGGTGTCCCTCCCCGTCATGGTGATGGTGGCAGCACTCCTCTCCGTCGTCATCGTCATGATGGTGGTGCTCCTCCCCGTCATGATGATGGTGGCAGCACTCCTCTCCGTCGTCATCGTCATGATGGTGATGCTCCTCTCCCTCCTCATGATGGTGGTGTCCCTCCCCGTCATGGTGATGGTGGCAGCACTCCTCTCCGTCGTCATCGTCATGATGGTGATGCTCCTCTCCGTCATGATGGTGGTGTCCCTCCCCGTCATGGTGATGGTGACAGCACTCCTCTCCGTCGTCGTGGTGGTGATGCTCCTCCTGCACATGCTCCAGCATCTCCCGCATCATATCGTCCAGCGTAACCGCTCCTTCGATCGTTTCCAGGACATATTTGCCGTCCAGCTGATCCAAAGGCGTCGTAATAACCGTCGCCCTCATGTTATGCTCCCTGACCAATGCCAGACATTCCTGCAGCTTCTTATCGTCCGCCTTATCGGTTCTCGTCAGGATAACCGTGCCGGCAAATTCGATCTGATTGGCAAAAAATTCGCCGAAATTTTTGAGATACATCTTTGCCTTGGTAGCGTCCACCACAGCCACCGCACTGTTTACCTGTACGTTCAGCTCTGCGGCCACATTCTCCACCGCCTTTAACACATCCGACAGCTTGCCCACTCCCGAGGGCTCGATCAGAATCCGCTCAGGCGCATAGGTCTTGATTACTTCCTTGAGAGATTCGCCAAAATCTCCTACCAGAGAACAACAGATACAGCCTGAATTCATCTCCTTGATCTCGATTCCGGCCTCCTTTAAAAATCCTCCGTCAATACCGATCTCGCCAAACTCGTTCTCGATCAGAACGGTCTTACTCCCGTCCAGCGCCTCTTTCAAAAGCTTTTTAATCAGCGTCGTCTTTCCCGCTCCCAGAAAACCGGAAACCACATCTATCTTTGTCATCTTCTACCTCCTTGCCCGCCTGGCGGGCATCTGTACAACATTACGCGGACAGGACGTCTTCCCCGCCGCATCCTCTACTATTTTCTACCATTCCAAAAAACTTGTCAAGAATGCGAATCTAAAAGTTTGATAAACAACTCCTACTCGCTCTCCAGAGCCGCCAAAATCAGGCTAAGCGGCACAGCCGCCATTTCGCCGTCCTCCGTTCTCCCGGACAGAATCCCCAGAAAATGCCCACGCCTGTCGAAAAGACCTCCCCCGGACATGCCCGCCCGGCTTTCCGCTTTCACCCACATCATATACTGGCCGTAATCCTCCAGATAAATCCAGCCGTCCAAAACCGTTCCCTCATAGGCCTCCGCCGCAACGCCGGATTTACTTCCCATGACAATACAGCCGTCCTCCGGTCTTACGGCGTCAAAACTCTCCTTGTCTACATTCGCCCGAAGGTAAGCTTCGAGATTCTCCTGCGGGATCTGCGCCGCGTCCACCCAAAGGAGACCCAGATCCGCCACATCATAGGTAACATAGTCGCTGCATATCACGCTCAGGCCGTCGGAAAAAGTCACGCGCAGCCCGTCCTCCGCTTCCTCCAATACATGCGCCGCCGTCAGGATCCGTATGCCGCCCTGCTCCGTGTCATAGATCACGCCGCTCCCTAATCGGCTCCCGGCCCCTATCTGTACCATCATTCCGCCACCCTGTCTCTGCAGGAGATCCGCGAGATTTTCCTGCTCCGCATCCTCCCACTGCAGCAGCCCCATTTTTTCCAGAGCAATCTCTGTCTCCTTCCATTCTGCCGCCGTGCCCGGAGCTTCCACCTCTTCTCTTTCCGCTGCCTCTTCCCGGTTTGACACTCCTTCCCGGTCAGTTATCTCCTCCGGATTCGCCACCTCTTCTCTGCCCGCTGCCTCTCCCCGGTTCGACACTCCTTCCCTGTCGGTTGTCTCTTCCCGATTTGCCGCCTCTCCCCCGTCCGCCGTCTTCTGCCCTTGTATCCCGGCACATCCCGCCAGAAGCAGGCAGACCGCCGCCGTCACAAAAAAGAGCCCCTTCGTGACGCCCCGAAAAGGCTTCTCACGCTCTTTCGCCAATAACGAGGCTTTCCGCCAGAAAATAATTTTTCTCTTCAAACTCTTCAAAAAATACCTCCAAAAAAGGAACAGACCACCTGCGGGTGGTCTTTCCGGTAAGCAAAACGATAAGCCGGGTTATGTCGTTGGATGATCATCTATCTGGCACGGCTGTTACCAGCCGCATCAAGCGACCTACCTGAAAGCAGGCCGGGCAAGCCTGTCGCTTTCTGCTTGGTCTTGCTTCGGATGGGGTTTACATGGCTCCGCCTGTTACCAGACGGACGGTAGTCTCTTAAGCTGCCTTTCCACCCTTACCAGGCTGTATGAGACACGCAACCGAAAGAGCCGGCACAGCCGGTTCTTTCCCTCAATGAAGAGGCGGCGGTATATTTCTGTTGCACTGGCCTTGGAGTCGCCTCCACCGGACGTTATCCGGCATCCTGCCCTGTGAAGCCCGGACTTTCCTCACCCGCGGCTGCCCTTTGGCAGCCGCAGCCGCGATCATCTGTCTTACTTACGGGAATATTATACCTGTACTCCGCCGTAAAAGCAAGATGAATCATTCATACATTAAAACAGCTTCCGCCCACAAACTCCCTGCAGATCGAATTGTTCGGCAGGCTCTCGCTGGGCACGCAGAGAAAATAATCCAAAAATTTCAGCAGCCGTTTCGCCTCGTAATACTCCGGCGCATCCTTCGGAATCTGGAACAGCAGCGGAACCGCAAAGGTCTTTAACACGGCCAGCTCGTAGATCTGCGCAGAGTTGAACATGGCGTCCGCCTCCTCCTGAAAGGGAAAAATATTTTCTTCCTCTCCCCGCCGCACCGAGGGCCACATCTGGATCGTCCTTCTGGCGACTGTTCCCCTTGTTCTGGCGTCCCGCACCATCCTGCGCAGCAGTCTGCCGTCGGTAGTCGGAATCCTGTTGTGGCTGTCTATATTCAGTGTGGTTAGCGCGCTGATATAAATTTTAAACTTGCTTTCCAGCGGCAACGCATAGGACAGTTTGTCATTCAGGCCATGGATGCCCTCGATGACCAGAATATCGTCCGGCCCCAGCTGCTTGTAATTTCCACGGTACTCCCGCTTTCCTATCTTGAAATTAAAGGTCGGCAGCTCCACACGCTCGCCTGCCAGAAGCTTCACCATATCCTCGTTAAACTGCTTTACGTCGATGGCTTCCAGACATTCAAAATTGTAGTCACCGTTCTCGTCCCTGGGCGTCAGCTCACGGTCCACAAAGTAATCGTCCACAGCGATGGGATGCGGAATCTTGCCCAGCGTCCGAAGCTGAATCGACAGCCTGTGGGAAAAGCTCGTTTTGCCCGAGGAGGAAGGCCCCGCTATCATAATAAATTTCACGTTCCCGCGGCCGACGATCTCCTTCGCAATCTCGCCAATCTTTCTCTCCTGCTCCGCCTCCTGCACCAGAATCAGCTCGCTCATGGAACCCTTGCAGATCTGATCGTTCAGATCGCCTACCGTCTCGATCTCAGCCTTTCTGCCCCAGTCCTGGGACGCCTCCATCGTCTCGAACAGCTTTCTGCGCTCCTCAAAAGGCTCCACGATCCGGGGATTCTTTTTATTCGGGAGCAAAAGCATAAAGCCGTCCTCATAGGGAATCAGGTCAAACCATTTCACATACCCGGCGTTGGGCAGCATATAACCGTAATAATAGTCGTAATAGCCGTCGATCTCATAGACGTTCACTGTGGAACCCATGCGGTAGCGGAACAGCTTTTCCTTGTCGGTCATCCCCTTCTTTCGAAACAGCTCCATAGCTTCGTCCAGAGGATAGGATCTCTTCTTAAACGGCGCTTTCTCCTCCGCCAGCTTACGCATCCTTTCCTTTACTCTTTCGGCACTCTCCTGCGTCACGGGCACCGTCCCCGCCACGTTCACATAATACCCGTGTCCGACGGTAAACTCCACGCAGCACTTCTGCGCCGCCTCCGCGCCGAACACGTCGCAGATTCCCTTCAAAAACAGCATGGTCGCCGTCCTCACATAGGTCTTATGTCCCACGTCGTCCTTCAAGGTGAAAAAGTCTACCTCGCAGTCCTTTGTCACCTTCTTGAACAGTTCCCGAATCTTGCCGTTGACCGTCACCAGCGCAATCGTCCCGTCGTACTGTTCCTGATACTCCTCCGCTATGGCCTCGTAGGTAGTTCCCTGTGCAAATTCTTTCTTCTCGCCGTGTATTGTAACCGTAACCATATTCCCTCTCCCTTTTCTGCTCTTTCTATGCTTTTCTATACTCTTTCTCTGCTCTTTCTATACTCTTTCTATGCTTTTCTATACTCTTTCTCCGCTCTTTCTTCACTCTTTCTCCGCTCTTTCTATACCCTTTTCCGCTCTTTCTATGCCTTTTTTCCGCTCTTTCTATGCCTTTTTTCCGCTCTTTCTCCGCTCTTTCTATACTCTTTGTCTGCTTTTTCTCTGCTCTTTCTATACCCTTTCTCCGCTCTTTCTATACCCTCTTCACTGAAACCGCCTCAGCGCTTCCACCGTCACCGCCTGCTCCCTTCGAAGCTCCTCCAGGCGCTTTGCGGCTCTGCCGCCCTCCCGGGCCGTCAGACTATCCAAAAGCCGGTCTACAGTCTCTTTTCGGGTCAAAAGATACTGCCGCAGCACCGGATGCCGCCGCTCCAACAGCAGCTTCCCGTATTCGTCATACATGCGCTGCTCTTCCGCGGTTTCCGCGCTTACCTTCCCGCTCCCGCAGACTGCTTTCATCGCAAAGTAATATTTGCCGTCCTCCCAAACCGCGTCCTCATCCAAAATGCAAAAATCTGCCGCGCGCAGGAAAGCGCGAAACTCCCGCAGCTGCGACTGGGGCTGCAGAATCAGCTCCTTCATCCCTCTGACCTTCTCCATGCTGTCCGTCAGAATCCTTGCCATCAGCGGACCGCCCATACCGGCGCACACCACGGTGTCCGCCTCCCCCGCCGCCACGTTTTTCAGGCCGTCCGACAGTCTAATCTCTATGTATGCCTCCAGTCCGCAGGCCTGCACATGCTCCGCGGCCGCCGCCAAGGGCCCCCGCCGCACATCCGTCGCCAGCACATGGGGACAGATTTCCCGCTGTATCAGGCAGACAGATAAAAAACCGTGGTCACAGCCTACGTCCACCGCCCGGTTTCCCCGCGTCACCATCCCTGCCAGCATCTCAAGCCGATCCGACAGCACGACCTGTCCGCTCTTCATCAATCCAGATAATCCTTCAGCTTCCTGCTGCGGCTGGGGTGGCGCAGCTTGCGGAGCGCCTTCGCCTCGATCTGACGGATCCTCTCACGGGTGACATTAAACTCTTTTCCCACTTCCTCCAGCGTGCGCGCCCGCCCGTCGTCCAGGCCGAACCGCAGCCTTAACACCTTCTGTTCGCGCTCCGTCAGGGTTCCCAGCACCTCTACCAGCTGCTCCTTTAAAAGCGTAAACGCTGCCGCGTCCGCAGGCACGGGCACATTGTCGTCCGGCAGGAAATCACCCAGATGACTGTCTTCCTCCTCGCCGATGGGGGTTTCCAAAGACACGGGCTCCTGACTGATTTTCAGGATTTCGCGCACGCGGTCCACCGGCATATTCATTTCCTCCGCAATCTCCTCAGGGGAAGGCTCCCGCCCATATTCCTGCAGCAGCTGTCTGCTGACGCGGATCAGCTTGTTAATCGTCTCCACCATATGCACGGGAATACGGATCGTCCTTGCCTGGTCGGCAATGGCCCTCGTGATTGCCTGCCGGATCCACCAGGTGGCGTAGGTGGAAAACTTATAGCCCTTGCGGTAATCAAATTTCTCCACCGCCTTGATCAGCCCCAGATTTCCCTCCTGAATCAGATCCAAAAAGAGCATTCCCCTGCCCACATAGCGCTTTGCGATGCTGACCACCAGACGTAAGTTTGCCTCGGCGAGGCGCTTTTTCGCGTCCGGATCTCCCAGCTCCATCCTCTTCGCCAGCTCGATCTCTTCCTCGGCGGAGAGAAGCGGTACTTTTCCGATCTCCTTAAGATACATTCGCACGGGATCCTCGATACTGACCCCGTCGGGAACGGAAAGGTCGATGCTCTCTACATCTACCTCGTCTTCCTCCGTGAGGATGATCTCCTCATCATCTACATCGTCTCCCTCAGTGATGCGCAGCACATCCACATTATTCTGCTCTAATACTTCCAGAATTTTTTCGAACTGCTCCTCTTCCAAAGGCATGTCCGCAAAAAAATCGCTTATCTCCTGATACTCCAGCACATTTTTCTTCTTTTTGGCCGCCGCTAACAGTTCCTTGACCTTTTCGTCAAACCTTGCCTGTGTGTTTTCATCCATTGTAGTAAATCCATCCTTCCTTTGGGAAACGGTTCCCTCCTATATTCGCCGCAGACATTCCGTCCGCAGACTGACCGTACAGCTATTTTTTACCCTAATCCAGCGAAATATGCAGTTTTGCCAGCTCTTCCAGGGCTTTCTTGCCTTCTATGACCTGATTCAGTGCGTTCACGTCGCTGCCAAGCCCGGAAGAAAGATGTTCGTAGCTGTTTCTCTTGACCGCAAGCAGGATATCTCGGAACGCCTTCTCTTTCTCCTGTCTGGTCGCCAGCTGCGGCAGATTCGTCTGAAAAAGCTCCGCCGCCTCATGCTGTTCCTGCTCGTCTTCAAAGGTGCTGACAATCCCCGCAGGATGAAAGGTTCCCGCGTCCAAATCGGCAAACATCCGCTCCGCGACCCTGCGGTACAAATCCTCCGTAAAATCCTCCGGTGTGATATACTTTCGAATCTTTTCATACAGACCCGGCTCGTCCGTAATCCAGGTGATCAGGAGCCGCTGGGATTTCTTCGCGCCCTCCTCCGGCCCTTTCTTTGGCCGGACGCCGGATTTCGGCCGTTCCAGGGGCTTTGCCAGCCCAGTCTGCTCCGCGTATCTCGTCACCAGCCTCCGCAGATTCTCCACACCGATAAGATACTTATCCGCTATGGCCTGCAGATAATTGTCCCGCTCCACGTCCTCCGAAAACTCGCACAGTTTTTTTGCAATCTCCCGATGGAACCTTGTCTTTTCCTCCGGATCGCTCATGTTAAACTGCCGCTCCAGAATCCGGATTTCGAAGAAAAAGCTGTTTTCCGCCCGATCGATCCTCTCCTGAAAGGCTTCCCTTCCCAGCGCCTTCATAAACTCGTCCGGATCCTTATACGGCTCCATATTGATTACTTTTCCGGTCAACCCCGCCTCCCGCAGGATCCCGATGCCGCGCAGGGCCGCCTTTACTCCGGCTCCGTCGCTGTCGTAAGCCAGGAGCACATTTTCCGTGTACCTCTTCAGCAGAGTCGCCTGTTCTGCCGTGAAAGCCGTCCCCAGCGAAGCGACCGCCTGGGTGAAGCCCGCCTGATGCATGGAGATCACATCCATGTAGCCCTCGCACAGAATGATATTCCCGCTGCGCGCCTTTCTGGCAAAATTCAGCCCGTAGAGATTTCTTCTCTTGTCAAACACCGGCGTTTCCGGCGAGTTTAAATATTTGGGCTCTCCGTCCCCCATGACACGGCCGCCGAAGCCGATGACCCTGCCGTTGATGTCTTGGATCGGATACATGACCCTGTTCCAAAACTGGCTGCTCAGCCCGCTTTTCTCAGAGAAATTTGCCAGCCCGGCTTCCTTGATCAGATCGTCCTCAAAGCCTTTCTGCCGCAGATACGCCACCAGCTCCCCGCCGTTTTTTCCCGCGTACCCCAATCCAAACCGATGGATCGTCTCATCGGTAAGCTCACGCCTTCTCAGATACTGAAGCCCTGTCTCTCCCCTGGGCGAACGGAGCCGATAGTAAAAGAACTTTGCCGCCTCCTTATTTGCCTCCAGAAGCCTTGCCCTTCTGCCCGCGCGCCGCTTCTGCTCCTCCGAATACTCCGTCTCAGGCAGCGCGACCCCGGCCCTCTCCGCCAGCGCCTTAACCGCTTCCGGAAAAGAATAATTTTCATACTGCATGACGAAGGTATATACGTTGCCGCTGACCCCGCAGCCGAAGCAATGATACATCTGTTTACTGCCGGACACGGAAAAGGAAGGCGTCTTCTCTCCGTGAAAAGGGCAGCACGCCCAATAATTCCCGCCCTTTTTCTGCAGCCTTACATATCCGGACACCACATCCACAATATCGTTTTTTGCTCTGATTTCCTCTACCAGTTCCTCCGGATAAAACATCAATCCCTCCGCATATACTTATAAAGTCGTCCAAGACTTCGGTATGTAGATCCTGTCATACACCGAGATGGCGAACCGATCCGTCATTGCGCCCACATAATCGCAGACCACCTGTTCTCTGGGTTCCCCCTCCGACAGCAGATTTAAAAATTCCTCCGGCAGATCGTCCGTATTTTTCATAAAATGAGTGTACAGGGTCTCCATCAGCTTTTCCGCCTTGCCCTCCTCACTTTTCGCCATGGGATTCTGATATACGTTCTCAAACATGAACTGCCGCATCTTCCGCATGGCCTCCGCTATTTCATCGGACATACAGATATCGTTTTTTCCCATGCTGTTCGTCACAATGTCGTGAACAAAATGATCCAGCCGCTCGCTGGGCGTACAGCCGATCACGTCACGGATCTCCTTCGGGACGTCTCCCTCCGTCAGGATTCCGGCCCGCACGGCGTCGTCCATGTCGTGATGGATATAAGATATCTTGTCGGAAAGCCGCACTACCTTCCCCTCCAGCGTGTGAGGCTTGCCGATGGTCTGATGGTTCAGGATCCCGTCCCTGACCTCATAGGTCAGATTCAGACCCTGTCCGTGCTTTTCCAGCCGGTCTACCGTGCGGACGCTCTGCTGGCTGTGCTCAAAGCCCAGCGGACACACTTTGTTTAAAGCCCTCTCCCCGGCATGCCCGAAGGGCGTATGCCCCAGATCATGTCCCAGCGCGATCGCCTCCACAAGATCCTCGTTCAGCTTCAACGCCTTTGCGATCGTCCGCGCGTTCTGGGACACCTCCAGCGTATGGGTGAGACGGGTGCGGTAATGATCGCCCTCGGGCGACAGAAATACCTGCGTCTTATCCTTCAGCCTGCGGAAAGCTTTGCAATGCAGTATCTTGTCCCTGTCCCGCTGAAAGGCCGGACGGATATCGCACTCTACTTCCGGCTTCAGCCTGCCTTTGGATCTCATACTCAGAGACGCATACGGGCTTAAGTATTCTTCTTCCCGTTTCTCCAGACCCTCTCTGATTGTCATGTCTGCTCCTGTTCCGACTAAAATACAGTCTTAAACGAAACCACTCTCCTACTTCTTATATTCTGTGTCCGTCCCCTTTTTCCTTTTTTTATCTGCAAATATCATAAATAAATTCTGCGTTTTTATCCATAGCTTCCCTGGCCGCCTTCACGGGCGACATCTGAAATACATGCCACATTCCCGGATAAACGTCTATCTTCACGGAAACGTTTGCTTTCACAAAGGCTTCATGCAGACGCGTAGCGTCGCTGAGCAGGATTTCGTTCTCTCCCACCTGAATATAGGTGGGCGGGAAACCCTCAAATCCGCCGAACAGCGGAGAAACAAAGGGATTTCTCAAGTCCTGCCCCTCCGCGTAAGCCAGGATCATTCTGTCGATATATTCCCGGTCCAGGACAGGATCCAGCATGGCCCTGGACGAAAAGGACTCGCCCGACGAAGTCAGATCCGTCCACGGCGACAGAAGCACCAGCCCCCGCGGCAGGAGCCTTCCCTCCGCCTTCAGCTTCAGGGAAAGCGCAAGGGCAAGATTTCCCCCGGCGGAATCCCCCGTCAGGATCACATCCCGCGCCCCGTATCCCAAAAGCATGAGGTAGTTCCACACCTTCATGGCATCCTCCACCGCCGCAGGGTACGGATGCTCCGGCGCAAGACGGTAGTCAAAGCACAGAACGTCCATAGAAGTGGAGGCCGCCAGCTTGGACGTCAGCGTCCTGGCATACAGACTGCTCCCCGTGGAGTAGCCCCCGCCGTGGCAGTGCAGAATAATATATTTTTTCATATGCGCCCTGTTGACACTGATCCACTCCGCATACATTCCGTCTATCTCAAACTCCCGATACCTGATGTCTCGGGTATTGCTCAGGATTGCCCCGATCGCGTCCTGGGACTGCCTGTGCTTCTCCAGATCCGTATTCTCCACCAGCCCGTGAGCCCGCCTGATCAGATGCATCAGATTCTGATTCCGTCTGTCTGTTTTATCCATCCCGAATCCTCCCGTCTAAAAGTGCAGTCTTTTGCGGACCGCGTTGCGCAGCCTCCTGCGCGACAGCATGGTGACGATCGCGATATCCAATATCGCCGTCACCGTCAGCACCACCGCCGACCAGCTTAAAGACACCTGTCCGCCGACATACCTGTCGATCAGAATCTCCAGCCCCAGGCATAACAGCCCCGACGCCGTAAACAGATACAGCGCCACGGTCAAAAACGACCTGGGAAGCCTGCAGATGCAGACGGCAGCCGCTTCCGCCACAGCCGTCACCAACAGCACGATGGGAACCCCCAGCTGTACAAACCACTCTCTCGTTCCCGTCAGAAAAGTGAGCAGATATAAATACCCCGCTACAGCCAGCCCGTCAAACAGGATGGAAACATAGATCGGCTGCCTGACGTAAATAAACACCGGGATCAGGATAACCCACAAAATGGCACAGACGCCGATCACCGCCAGCGACCACAGATTTCCCGGAAACACAAAGGCATTCAGGATACCGCAGGTGGCCGCCGTCGCCAGGGCAACCATCGACACCAGTATCCCGAGATCCTTTCTCTTTACCGTCTCCACCGAGCCCTTCTGCGTGGGAAAAGGTTGCCGATCCTGACGGATCTTCTCCAGATCCGCGGGATTGATTACCGGCGTATTGCAGAGCGGACATTCCTTTGCGGAAGCGTCCAACTCCACGCCGCAGTTTACGCAATATGACATAAGAATAACCCTGCCTTTCCACAGTCTGCGAATTGGAGTCCCAGCTCATTTCCCGCGCTGATCCTCCTGTCCGCGATTGCTTTCTATTTTCACATGAATCCCGTCCTGAACCAGCTTTCGAAAAAAGTGCCGCTCCACATCCGCCTCCACGATACTGCTGGCAAAATTGACGGTCAGAATATCTTCAAAGCTGATGACGGCGCAGTTGGTCCGCCGGGAAAAGGGCTGTCCCATATATATATCAAAGCGCTCGATATACGGCTTCATCCCCTGCGGCACCTTCAGCGCCCCCATATTCGTCAGACCTGCAGACGAATTTCGGTCCTGCACCTTCGTGTAAAAGGTCCTTACCACAATATCCTTGATGAAAAGCGGCACCACGCGGATCAGGGGATTTCTCTGCGTCGCGGCGTTGGTGGTGATATCTCCCCGCAGAAGCTTTTCGTTGATATGATAACGCATATAATTGTGAACCTGTACCACAATCTCCTCGAAAGTATATTCCCCCAGCCTGGGATCCACCCCCGGATAAATCATGGTAATAAAATTCCGCAGGGTGACGGACGGAAAAAACCTCCTTAAATTTACCGGCATGGCTATCTTCACCGGTCTGAGCCGTCCGTCCGCCTCCTCCTGCTGCCGCTTCAAGAGCGCATACAGAAGCACTGCGTTCAGATACTCCGTAACCGTGGCGTTATACCGCTTTGCCACGGTCATCACCTCCGATACCGACATGATTCCGTCTATGATATTCAGGGTATAAAAAGGTTCCGCCGTCCCTCTGACACGGTACGCCTTCTCCTGAAGCCTGGGCGGACAGACCTTTGCGTTGGCGTAACGCATATACGCGTCCTCCAGCTCTTCCGCCGCAGGCGCCTCATCTATATCCAGCACAAACCCGCCGTTTTCGATGCCCTCATACCCCAAAAGCCTCAGATATACCGCCGTCATAGTCATCAGCACACACATGCCGCCCGTCCCGTCTCCCAGGCTGTGATGCGCCTCCAGCGCAATCCGGTTCCTGAAATAATATACCCGCACAAGATACCGGTTATTTGCCTTGAAATGCATGGGCTGACAGGGATTCTTTACATCCTCCTGCACAAAAGGCCCGGGGCGGTCGTTGGGCTCCAGATACCGCCAGAACAACCCCTTTCGGATCGCCGCCTTATAGGTGGGGAACCGGGGAAGGGTCAGATCCAGCGCTTCCTGCAGAATTTCCGGCTTTATCTCCTCCTTCAGCACCACCGACAGACGGTAGACTGACGAAAAATCTCTCCTCTGAAGGGTAGGATATACAATCGCAGACAGGTCCAGCTGATACCAGTCCCTGCGCCCGTTTTTTTCTTTACCGCTTTTTTCTTTGCCCTTTTCCCTGCCTCTTTCTTTCGCGTTCTGTACCTGATCAGCTCCGCTCCTTTCGTGTAAAATCCGTACAGAGGCTCCCTGTCCGCCTGCCCCCTCCGTCCCGACGGCTCCTGATTCACGCTCCTTCATCGCTTCCCAACCTTTCCGCATTCAGATTAGAGAAAAAAAGAGTGCTAAGCAATCACTTAACACTCTTTCCGCTGCAGGAAAAGAGACTTGAACTCTCATGGTATTGCTACCACACGGACCTGAACCG
>JAMPFT010000001.1:812907-827256 GCA_023664305.1 bacterium
ATTTTTCTTCCCGTCTCGGTAATGAGGAAGGTAACTCTTTGTATATTGTGTTACCCTTTCTTCGTTACACTGTATATATCGACAGGTTCACGGTAAACTTTAGAGGCAATTTGAAAATTTTTTCTCTGCTTCATTTGCCAGAGTAAATTCTACCCCGCTTATTTTCCAAAACAAGTATAAAGCAATCGCCGCTTTCTGGTAGCATTTAATTTGAAGAGATTCTTCACATTAAAATAACATCAGAAAAGGAGAGAAAAATGAACGTAGCACAACCTATCAAAAACGACAAAGATCTGGAGCGGTTTAAAAACTATTACCTGTTGGAGCATCCGAATCCACGCAATCAGCTTCTGATGATTCTGGGCCTGAACACGGCCCTGCGCATATCGGATATTCTGTCCCTGAAATGGAAGTATGTGTACTGCCCGGAGGAGCAGGGCTGGCGGCAGCACATTTTTCTTCAGGAGCAGAAGACGGGAAAAACCTCGGAAATCTACATCAACGAAAACGCAAGACAGGCCCTGGAGGCTTATTATCTGTTCCTGCGGGAGCAGACGGGAACCGACCCGGAGCAGGAGCAGTATCTTTTTATCGGCAGAGGACAGGAAAACAGGCCGATCACGCGGGTACAGGCGTTCCGGCTGATCAAAAACGCCGCCAAAAGCTGTCGGATTCCGGGAGTCATCAGCTGTCATTCCCTTCGGAAAACCTTCGGCTACTATGCCTGGAAGCAGGGAATCGAGCCGGTGCTTTTGATGAATATTTACAATCACTCTTCTTTTCAAAACACAAAGCGGTATCTCGGCATTGAGCAGGACGACCGGGACCAGGTATTCAGAAATATCAGACTGTAGAAAAATTTACTTTGAAAACAGATAAATCGGACGCGTGAAAGGTAACACAATATACATTGTGTTACCCTTTCTTCTGTTTTACAGAGACTCCATTTTAATATTAAATTGTTCCTATACTAACTGCATAAACTCGGTTTCAAGTTCCCTGACATCATTCTCGGACAAATCGGGAAAACATTCCAATATTTCATTGACTTTTATTTTCCCTAATTTCAAAAGTCTGCGGGCATTGTCCTTTGTTTCATCATGACGCTCACTCTTAATATAAGACCGCATAACTTCTTCCTCATCATACAAACTCATCATAATCGAAACAACCTCCTTTTCTCTATCCTCCAAATACTCCCGCAACACGTTCCTGTCTTTGCATATGCGGATCGTTTCTGTAATGGCTTTCTTTGTCCTGCCATATTTTGTCCTCTGTTCATCATACACTTTTGAAAATATGATGTACTGATTGATGATACTGTCTGTATCACTCTCACAAATAACTTTGACTTTTACATCAATGGCAGTATCAACACCACCGAAAAACTCTTTTGACAAGGATATTTCATCGGGGATATTCTTATGATTGCCCACATATACTACATATAATTCCGGTTTTGGCATTTTCACTTTCTTGCTTTTGTACAAGTTTTGGTTTGTTCGTTCAAAATAATCATGATAGGTCTGTGCTAAATACAGCAATGCCCGTATTATGATATTTAATGTCCAAGCAGACTGCGCTTCAACAAGGATAAAAATTTTTTCTCCCAAACTGAAACCCAAATCATTATAAAGGTTGTCTGTCAAAACATTCCTGATTGTTATGTCCGTCAACTTGTCTTCTGTTGCTGTCATATCCTCCGGATGAAGTGCCTTGTATAGCTGTAGCAGATATTTTTTCGTTTTGAACAAATCAGAAAACACGCTATCTTTAATGGTATATTTTGCAATGTTTTCTTCTGTTTCTGTTTGTTTCCTATCGTCCTGCACCCTATCACCTCGATTTTCTGAAATCTATGACAAAAAGATAGTATAGCTTACTCCTACCATTAACCTGAATTATACAGAAAAAAGTTCGTGTTTACAATAAAAAAAGCATTAACCCAGTTTACAGGGCTTTCCTAATCCTCCATTGCCAGAAGCTCATCCATTGTTTTCGTAATCACCTGACCGTTTTTTTTCTGCTCATCCGCTCTGTTCAATTTTGCAAGATACTCCGCATTCCTTTTTGCTTTTGCCAATTCATTGCATTCTGTTTCATCAAACCTTTTTCCCACACTCCCTACTCCAAAAACCTCTTCAACACCGCGATAAAGTCGTCCATATCCAGAGGCTTTGCAATATGCGCGTTCATTCCGTTTTTCAGTGCCGCCTCCCTGTCCTCCTCCAGCGCGTTTGCCGTCATGGCGATGATCGGCAGCTCCTGCACATCCTTTCTGGGAAGTCTGCGAATCGTCCGGGTGGCCTCGTAGCCGTTCATAATCGGCATCTGCACATCCATCAGGACGGCGTCGTAATAATTTTCTTCGGCTTTCTCCATGATCGCCACGGCGTCCGTTCCGTCCGGCGCGGTATCCACCAGAAAACCGGATTCCTCCAAAATGACCTGCGCGATCTCGCGGTTTAACTCGTTGTCCTCCACTAAGAGAATCCGTTTTCCCTTGAAGTCGGCCAGAGTCCATTCCGGGACCGCTTCCTGTTTTCCCTGCAGATTGTTGGCCGCAAGCAGCACCGCCTTTAAATCGGACATAAACAGCGGTTTTGCGCAGAACGCAGTCACGCCCGCCGCCTTTGCCTCCTCCTCGATATCCGCCCAGTCGTACGCCGTCAGGATAATGATAGGAGCCTCGGCGCCGACCGCGTTTCGAATCTTTCTGGCGGTTTCCACCCCGCTGAGTCCCGGCATCTGCCAGTCGATGATAAAGGTGTGGTAGGAGTCGCCCTCCTCGTGGGCGCGCCTTGCGCGGTACACCGCCTCTCTGCCGGAGGTTGTCCATTCGGCCCGCAGGCCGATCTTCTTTAACATCTTGCTGACGCTGTCGCAGACGTTGAAATCGTCGTCCACCACCAGGGCGTGCAGTCCCTCCAGCTCCCTGATCTGCGCCTCGTTTTTCGCCGTATCCTGGAGCTTGAGCTCAAGCTCCACCGTAAAGGTGCTGCCCTTGCCGCGCTCGCTCTCGACGCTTATCTTTCCGTTCATCATCTCCACAATATTTTTGGTGATGGCCATACCGAGCCCCGTGCCCTGGATACCGCTCCGCGTCACGGTGGACTCCCGCTCAAAGGGCTCAAAAATATGCTTTACAAATTCCGGCGACATACCGATTCCGTTGTCCTTGACGATGAAGGTATAGTCGCCGTATCCGTGCCTGAACGTGGTCTTCTGCATAATCCGGAAGGTGATCATGCCGCCCGCCGGCGTGTACTTCACCGCGTTGCTCAACAGATTGACAAACACCTGATTCAGCTTCAGCGGATCGGCTATCACATCCTCGTTGGTAACTTCAAAGGTATCGATAAACAGCTCCAGCTGCTTCGCCTTTACCTGTGGCTGGATAATATTGACCAGATTGTGCATCTGCTCGGAGATATTGCATTCCTGCTCCTTGATCTGCACCTTTCCGCTCTCGATCCTGCTCATGTCAAGAATATCGTTGATCAGGCTGAGAAGATGGTTGCTGGAGGAGAGAACCTTCTGCAGGCAGTCCAGCACCTGATCCTTGTGGTCGATGTGGCTGACGGCAATGGTGGAAAAGCCGATAATGGCGTTCATGGGCGTGCGGATGTCATGGGACATATTGGATAAAAACGTAGTCTTCGCCCGGTTGGCGTGCTGCGCCTGCAGCAGCGCGTCCTGAAGCGCCTGGGTCTGCTGCCTCTGCTCTCTGACCTGTTCCGTGATATCCTTCGACACAACCATGACCATGATATCGCCGGTATTGTCGTCCGTTGTCATGACGAAGGACTGGCGCACGCACATCTGCTCCTGCGCCGAAACCTTTCCCCATTTTCCCCAGTATTCCGCGACGACCTCCCTCTCTCCCCGTTCGTAGCACTTCAGCAGATGCTCTGTGTTCACCGCGGCGGAGTAGCTTTCCTGGGATTCCTCCAGGACAAAAGCCTTCCATTTTTCAAAGCATTCCGAAGCGCTGCAGGGAGCCGTCAGTCCGATCCGCTCCAAAAAGGATACCTGTTTTTCGCCCACCCTTCTGGTGATATCCTGCTCGATCAGATCCTTTGTGAGATTAAATTCAAAGCTGCAGAAAGCGTTTGACATGATCGCTATCTGATACTGTCTTTCTCTGCGGTCTGAACGGGCTCTCTCCGCCTGGATGCGCAGCTCTCTCTCCTTTAACGCCGTGACATCCTGGCGGATAAACAGAACCTTGGAGGGTTTTCCGTCCTTTCTCTCCAGACAGATCACATTCAGGTGCTCCCATCTCTGCGTTCCGCTCCGGACCACGCTCCGCTCGTACCGCAGATCCTCCTGCTCCGACATTGCCTCGATGATGGCGTCCTTATCCATAAAGTCCAAAAATTCCTGTCGGCGGTCTTCTTCCTCATAAGTCGCCAGATAAGCCACGATGTCCTGATACTTGCCGCTTGTCTCGATTCCCTCTCCCTCCGGCTTCGTCCCCGCCAGATACTGATAGGTCTCCTCCTCCAGATCCGCCATGGCAAATCGGGAAAACAGCGTATTGACGCCGCTTATGATATAGCTCATCTCCCGGTTTTCCTTCTCCAGCTGCTTTCTTTTTTTCCCGGCGCGGGTCAGGATGAGTGCAATATAGACCGTAAACAAGACAATCAGCACAATTGCCGGTATCATTTCTTTCATTTGCAGTTCCCCCCATCTTTCCACTCACAACTTCCTGAGCGCCGCTGCTCCCGCGGTTTTTGCGGGACAGCGCTTCCTGACTGCCGCTGCTCCTCCTGCGGTTTTGCAGGACAGCGCTTCCCTGACGGTGCTACTCCTCCTGCGGTTTTTGCAGGACAACGCTTCCCTGACGGTGCTACTCCTCCTGCAGTTCCGCGGGATAGCGCTTCCCTGACGGTGCTACTCCTCCTGCGGTTTTGCGGAATAGCGCTTCCCGACCGTCTGCAGGATCCGGTCTACCGCCGCCTCCGCGTGTACGGGCAGATTTTCCAAAGGTCTTTCGCCTTCCCCGTCCTCCGCAAGGCCCGCATAAAAAGCATTCATGGCATACTTTGCCAGCAGCCCCGATACCCGGCCTCTCTCTATGGAATCCTCGGTTCCCAGAACGACGACCACCAGATTATGCTCCATACTTCCGTCGTCCAAAGCCAGGGACGTGATCAGACAGGCCCCGGCCTTATTGGTAGTCCCGGTTTTCAGGCCGGTGGCCTCCGGCAGATTGTACAAAAGCGGATTGGTATTGCGCACTTTCCGGTCCAGAGATTCCAGATCGGCATTCTTTAAGGAGGTAATCTCCGTGATCCGGGGATAGACCTTTAAAAGATAGGAAACCAGCCGGAACATATCCTCCGCGCTCATGCGGTTTTGACGCTTTGCCGGGACGGGGTCCTCCGAATAGGAGGGCAGTCCGTGGCTGTTGAAGAAAACCGCCCGGGAAAGCCCCAGCTCCTGCGCCCTCTCGTTCATCCTCCCGACAAAGGCCGCCTCCGAGCCGCCCACCGCTTCCGCCAGGCACAGCGCGCATTCGTTGCTGGAGGGCAGAAGAGCCCCCAGCAGAAGCTCTTTCACGGTAATCCTTTTCCCGGCCTCCAAGGGAAGCACCCCGTCGCCCGATTCCGCCAGCGCCTGCGCCTCCTCCGAGACGGTGACCTGATCCTCCAGGGCAATCTGCCCCGCGGAAAGCGCCTCCAGGGTCAAAAGACAGGTCATCAGCTTGGAGGTGCTTGCAATCGGATAGGCCTCGTCCGCCTGATAGCGGTAATAAATGCTGCCGGTGGTGGCGTCTCCGACCAGCACACTGTTGACCCCGTAAAAATATCCGGCCTCCTCCAGCTCCGCGGGGAAAACCCAAAAGGGCTCTTCCGTGTCAATCCGGATCACATCCTCCGCGGGAACGGTAAGATCCACATTTAGGATCATTGCCAGATCCGCCGCCATCATAAAGCAGTCATAGCTGCCGGAGGACAGCCTCATAATCATGGTATAGTAATATACGGGCTGTCCGTTTACCGCAAACTCGTTCCGCCGCAGGGAGACATCCGGGTTCTCCCGGTTATCCCACGGGATATTTTCCGTCCCTGTCGGCCTGTAAGCGTTTCCCGGATTCAGGGAGACGCTGTTTTTCGTGATTTCCAGAGAGAATGATTTCTCCGTTTCCCCAAACACCACGGCCATATCCCGCAGAGAGACATAAGTATTGTTTTGATAGCCGTAATCCAGGGTTTTTACCGTGTACACGCCGCCGTCGTCCGCCTGTACCTGACAGGTCCCGGGGATCTCGTAGCTTGCGGCTGCCCTGGCCGGCAAAAGAGAGCAGACCAATACGGCCGACAATACCAAAAAGCTGATTTTCCGCAGGATTGTTTTCATTCCGTTTTCCTTTCCTTACCGTTTCCCTTGCCGTTACCCGTTTCGAATCCGGCCTTTGTCAGACATGGCCGCCCACGCCGGAATCCCGAAAAAGCTGTCAATTTTCAGACTGTTTTAGCGTATAGACCGCCGGATAACGGTCACCGTGGGAATCCGCCGCATCCGAATCGGCCTCCCCCAGCAAAACCAGGCTGCCGCCCTGCCGGATATAACGCTCCGACTCCGTCTTTTCGTCGCCGTCCGTATCGAACCGTCTGATTAAAACGCCCTCCGCCGTTTCATAGGTTCCGCTGCCGTCATATTCGGCCTGAAGCTCCTCCAGGGAAGGCAGCAGAGCCGGGCCGCAGGTCATCAGATAAGAGACAGAGGACATGCCGAAGGTTTCCTGCACAAGCGCCTCGACGGTCTCCCCGTCCGTGATGTCCGGATAGCCCGCCAGACGAAGCCTCTCGGTCAAAAGCTCCCGAAAGGCTGCCGCAAACGCCTCATAGGCCGCCTGACTGCACGCCTCGTAGCTTTCCGGCAGCACACCGCACTGAAAGGTTCCCGCCGAACGGGAGGTCTGTTCCATTGTCATATGCACCTGAACGGTCAGCCCCTGCATGGAAGCTTCCAGCTCCTCCATCGAAACGGAGACCGCCTCGATATCCTGCAGCCAGTCGAGGGCTGTGACGACGGCGCGGTCCGTCAGATCCAGCTCTGCGGTCCATTCCCCCGAAAGCTTCCCGTCACCGGACGCAAAAAAATGCAAATAAATCAAAAAAGCAGTGGAAACGCCCAGGACAAAAATCAGTAAAAGGAAAATAATATTTTTCCCGCTTTTTTTCATAAAGCTCTCCCGTTTCTGAAATGATAATCTGCGAGTCATTGTATGATAACCGACCGGAAAATATGTCCGTCAAACCGCAGGCAGATTTTGCTACGCAAGCTCTCTCTGCCGTTTCTTTCGCTTATAGAACAAAATGGCCAGATATACCCCGAAAAATCCGACAATGATCGCCACCAGGACAACAGACTCCCCCGGGCCTCCCATCTTCACCTCAGCCCACAGGCTGTCTACCAGCTTTGCGGTAGTCTCCGGCAGATTCACAAACACCTGCGTGCGCTTTAGAGTCTCTTCCGACGGGTAATAGATGGGACTGTTTACCACCTCCTCGTCCATGTACGCCTTTGCGGCGCTCTCCGGCGTGGAGTAACCGACATAATTCATGTTGGCCCCGGCAATCTCGGGATCGCACAGAAAATTGATATACGCCTCCGCCTCCGCCTTATGGCTGGAGGTCAGCGGGATGCACATGGCGTCCACAAAATAATTTGTTCCCTCCTCAGGCATGGCAAACTGAATGTTTTCGTTGTTATCCACCAGAATCGCCGCGTCCCCGGAGTAATAAGGCGCAATCCATGCCTCGCCGCTCTCCATTTTGTCAAAAATCTGATCCATGACATAAGCCTGCACCATGGGCTTTTGCTGCTTTAAGAGAGCCGCCGCCTCCGCCCAGTCGCCCTCCTCTGTGGTATTCAGGGACTGCCCCAGCAAAAACTGCGCGATCGCAAAGGAATCCCTGGGATTGTCGAACATCAATATCTTTCCCGCATAACGGTCATCCCACAGCGCCGACCAGCTGGTAATTTCTTCTTCTATGTAATCCGTGTTGTAAAACAGCCCCACCACGCCCCAGGTATAAGGCACCGAGTAACGGCCGCCGGGGTCATAGGCCGGATCCCGAAAATGCTCATCGATATACCGGTAGTTGGGAATATTGTCAAAGTCCAGCTCCGCCAGCATATTTTCGTCGATGAGCTTTGAAATCATGTAATCCGAGGGAATAATCACATCGTAATCCGCGCCTCCCCCGGCCAGCTTGGAGTACAGCGACTCGTTGCTGTCAAAGGTCGTATAATTCACCCGGATTCCCGTGCGCCGGGTAAACTCCGCGTTTATATCCGGCGAACCGTCGGTTCCGTTGGCAATATATTCCCCCCAGTTGTAAACGTTTATGGTGACGCCCCGGTCCGGCGCGGCTTCCTCCTCGGCCGAAACCGTTCGGACCGAAGCCAAACCGAGGGTCAGACCGAGAGCCATGCATAGCGCCGGCCGTATGAAATGAGCTTTTTTCAACCCGATACCTCCCCTTTTTGATCCTTCGCCTTGCGGACATTTATGATAATCAGCAGGACCATTACCGCCATAAACAGCACCGTAGACAAAGCGTTGATCTCCGGACTGACCCGCTTACGGGTCATGGAATAGATGTAAATCGGCAGCGTCTGCGTGGTGCCGCTGGTGAAATAGCTGATCACAAAATCGTCGATGGAAAGCGTAAACGCCATAATCATCCCCGTCACGATTCCGGGCATAATCTCCGGCAGCACCACCTTGAAGAACGCCTTTACCGGCGGACAGCCCAGATCCTGCGCCGCCTCGTAAAGGTTCGGATCCATCTGGCGCAGCTTTGGCAGCACCGACAAAATCACATAGGGCAGGCAAAACGTAATATGCGCCGCAAACAGCGATCCCATTCCCAGGCTCCTGCCGCCGAACAGCCTGACCGCGGACACGAACAAAAGCATCAGCGATACCCCGGTGACAATCTCGGGGTTGACCATGGGAAAGTTCGTAATATTCATCATGATACGTCTGGGCAGCCGCTTCATGGAATTGATCCCGATCGCCGCCATGGTTCCCAGCACCGTGGAGACCGCCGCCGACACCACGGCGATGATCAGCGTGTTGCGCAGGGCCTCCAGAATCATCCGGTCCTCAAACAGCTTCTGATACCAGCGCAGGGAAAAGCCGCCCCACACCGTGCGGCTGGCCGTCTCCGTGTCGTTAAAGGAAAAGACGATCAGCACCAGAATCGGAGCGTACAAAAACAGGAAGATGAGAAAGGTATAGATACGGACAACCGTCTTTTTCATATCAGCATACCTCCTCCCCCGGCCGCCTCGCCGTCGTCAAACTGGTTCATGATACCCATACAGATCAGGATAATCACCATCAACACCAGCGACACGGCGGAGCCCAGATTCGGATTGTAGGCGCTGCCGAGAAACTGCATGTCGATCAGATCCCCGATCAGCAGATTTCCGCCGCCGCCCAGCATTTTCGAGATAATAAACGTGCTGACCGCAGGCACAAATACCATGGTTACGCCCGAGATGACGCCGGGCATACTAAGCGGCAGCACCACCTTCAGGAAAACGTGCCTGCCGTCGGCTCCCAGATCCTGGGCCGCCTCGATCACGCTCCGGTCAATTTTCGTCAGCACGGAATACAGGGGCAGAATCATATAGGGGATATAGTTATAGACCATCCCCAGCACCACCGCCCCGGCCGTGTTGATCATATGGATCCGCGGCAGGCCGATTGCGGCCAGAGCCGAATTGATCAGGCCGTTGTCCTCCAAAAGCGTCATCCAAGCATAGGTGCGCAGCAGAAAATTCATCCACATGGGCAGCATCACCAGCATCACCATGACATTCTGACGCCTGGCATTCATTTTGGAAATAATATACGCCAGAGGATACCCCAGCAGCAGAGAGACAACCGTTGCCACCGCCCCCAGCCAGATCGAGCGCAGGAACACGTTGGAATACTGCCCCACGCTTAAAATGTTTTCCATCGTAAAGCTGCCCGATTTATCCGTGAAGGCAAAATACCCTACCAACAGCATGGGCAGCACGATAAAGATCGTCATCCATACCGTGTAGGGGGTCGAGAGAAGCTTCGAATCAGATTTCATCCTTCCTGCCCTCCTCTTCCTCCAACGCCTCATCCGAGAAATTTATGTCTTCCTCCATCTCGTCGCTGAAGGTGCTGTAATCGCCAAATTTACCGGAATACTCGGATTTATGCATGACATGAATATCGTTGGGAGTGAGGGATAAGCCCACATGATCGCCTACCCCGCAGTACTCCGTAGACTGCACCATCCACTTAAAGCCCATCACGTCCACAATGATTTCATAATGCACGCCCTTGAAGGTCACGGCGGTGACATCCCCGGTGATCAGCGTGGAATCCGGCTCCACCACCTTGATGTCCTCCGGACGTATCACCACATCCACGGGAACGTTTGAGCCAAAGCCGCTGTCCAGGCAGCGGAAATTATGCCCGGCAAACCGCACGCAGTAATCCTCCTGCATGATGCCGTCCAATATATTGGACTCCCCGATGAAATCCGCCACAAAGGCATTCTTCGGCTCATTGTAGATATCGGTGGGCGTCCCGATCTGCTGGATTACGCCGCCGTCCATTACCACTACGGTGTCCGACATGGAAAGCGCTTCTTCCTGATCGTGCGTGACAAACACAAATGTGATCCCGGTCTGCTGCTGTATCTTTTTCAGCTCCACCTGCATATCCTTGCGCAGCTTCAAATCCAGCGCCCCCAGAGGCTCGTCCAGCAGCAATACCTTCGGTTCGTTTGCCAGCGCCCGGGCGATGGCAACCCTCTGCTGCTGCCCGCCCGAAAGCTGTCCGACGCCCCGGTGCGCGTAGCCGGTCAGATTGACCATTGCCAGCATTCTGTGTACGGTCTCTTTGATTTTCTTTTCGTCGATCCTCTTCAGCCGCATACCGAACGCGATATTATCATAGACGTTCAGATGCGGGAACAGGGCGTATTTCTGGAAAATCGTGTTCACCTCGCGCTTATGCGGCGGCAGTTCGGTGATGTTTTTGCCGTAAAAAAATACATCTCCCGCATCCGGCCTGATGAAACCGGCGATCGTTCGCAGCACAGTGGTCTTTCCGCATCCGGAGGGACCCAGCAGGGTGACAAACTCCCCGTCGTGTATCTCCAGATTAAAACCTCCCAGCACCTGCTCCCCATCATAAGAAACGGTGATGTCCTTCAAAGAAATAATCGTATTTTTCATATTGTGCATCTCCTTTGCGGTGGCGCGCAAGCGCCAAAATCAGTTGCATGTCCCGTTACTCACACATAACCCGGCCGGGTTTTTTCTGATTGCCTCCCGCAAAGGACGGTATATTATTTTCCGCTGTCTCGGACAGACAGCCGAAAAAGCCATGGCAAAGAAACCCAGCCGCTTTTATGGCCGCGTACCCCTCCTGAAACGCGGCCTTTTCAGATGCAAACATAATGAAATAACTATAAAGGATAACGAAAGATTTGTCAATCGTTTCCCTTGTTTTTCTGACGATCTGTGCAATTTTTTGTCTTTCCGGAAAAACGTACCGCCATACAGACCGTCCCTCTTTCCGTCGGGGATCCGGCTCACCGCCGTCTCCTGCGCTCAGGTTATTTCCCCTTAATCTCAATCCTGTCCAGGATTCCCTGTACACTGATATCCCGATGTGTCAGATACATCCTCGCCACATCCTCCACAAATACCCTTTCCGCGCCCGTTATCCGCCCGATGTCCTCCAGCGTATAACCCTCGTCTATGTATTTCACAATCTTTTTTACCAGTCGAAAAGTGTCTTTCGAATACCCGGATTCTTTGGGAGACGTCTTCCCCTCCCCGCCTAACTCCGCCGTCTTCGCATGGCCGTAGTACACCCTGACGGGATTTCGCGCCAGCAATTTGTTCCAGCTTTCCTCAATCTGCGTCCCCTTATGCAGTTCCAGCTCATACAGCGGATTCAGGTCGCCCACGAACAGCAGGCCGTCATCCAGACACAGGGAAATACTGTCCTCACTGTGCCCCGGCGTATGGATCACTTCCCCCGCAATCCCGCATTCCGCCAAAAGCGCGCGGCTCTCCGCGCAGGAGATGAACCGGACGCCCTCATCCGCAATCGGCAGATAAGAACGGTTCCCCTCTTTTGCAAACACCTTGTCCGCATCATGGATATGCGCCCGCTGCACATCAGCCGCCACGATTTTCACACCGCAGCCGGCAATCTCCTGTGCAATCCCCATATGATCCGGATGGAAATGAGAAAGAAACAGATAGCGGATTTCCTGCACCGCCGCGCCCGCTTCGCCCAGCACCCTGCAAAACTGCGGAAAAGTGCCTGCCCATCCCGTGTCAAAAAGAATGCTGCCGTCCGTTCCCCGGATAAGGTAAGTGTTTGTGTTGGAATACTTCAATTCGATTACCATCGCACCGCTCCGTTTTTACAAAAACAACCATTACTAAGCAGTAAGCTTCCCTATTGCCTGTAAATATTTTTCCCAAACTCATAGGCCGCCGTCAGATGATTCGTCCTGTCAATCTGCGGCCTGCCATTCGTGTCGCCGCATCCCCCGGCGAGCAGCATCCCCTTGTCATGGAAGCCTATGTAATTCACCACCGCAAACCGATAATAGAACTTGGATCATAGAATCTGCCCTATGATTCTATGATAAGCGACAGCCTGCTCAAAGGTCCAGAAGAAATTGTCGGCGGCAGTCATCAATAGCGCGCAGTCTTTTTCCGGATATTTTTCATACCTCCCTAACGGAGGATTTTCATCTTCCTGTGCCAGACAGTAGAACCTCTCGATAAATGCCTTGAGTCTGGAAGAAATCGTCCAGAAATACAGAGGCGAGGCAAACGCAATCAGATCCGCATTTTCAATCTTCGGCACGATTTCGTTGAAGCTGTCCTTCTCTGATATTCTTCTGTCTTAACATTATACTCTATGCCAACAGGAAAAGCTACTTAGAAATGATGGCTGATTTTCAATCCGCCTATATCTTGAAACAACAGAGGTGGTAATGTTATAATCAAGTTACCAAAAATCTGACAAGGAGGAGCAGCATGAAAGAAAGAATCAAAGTCACAGACTACGCACAGAAGATTACAGAGGCATTGCCAAAAGGGATTCTGTTGAATACGAAGGCCGCAAAGTTCAACAGCATGGTCATAGGATGGGGCGCTCTGGGAACGGTATGGGGCAAGCCTGCCTTCACCGTGTATGTGCGGGAACACCGTTATACCAAGACGCAGCTGGATGCGTCCGGGGAATTTACAATCAGCATTCCTTTGGGCGAACCGGTTCCCTCTATCGTCAAAATATGCGGCACTCAGTCCGGACATACGATCGACAAAGCATCGGAGGCCCACCTGACACTGGAGGATCCGGAAATCATAAGCGTACCGGGAATCAGGGAATATCCCCTGACCCTGGAATGCAAAGTGCTGTATTCCCAGGAACAGGAGCTTGCCAAAATTCCGCAGGATATCCGGGATAAAATGTATCCGCAGGATGTGGACGGTTCCTTCCCCATGGCCAACCGGGATGCCCATACGGCTTACATCGGGGAGATTGTGGCGGCGTATATCATTCGGTAAAAAGCGGGCTGCTCTGCGATGGGCATCTGCCATATCTGCCGGAAGGATCGGAACGCGGCATCATTAATACCGGAGAAGATGAATTGATTCTAATCACAATCGTAATAAGGAGATAGGAATATGTAGGAAAATGAACTTGTGAAACTGCTGGATAGCTATATAGGCAATGACGGTTATTATATGAAGCCCAGGATTGCAGATGATGAAGAAAGCTTTTTTATGGCAAAAGGACCGGCAACATCAGGGGATGTGAAAAAGAGCTTCCAGAAATCCCAGGAAACATTGGGGGAGCGGAAGGAAAAGAATCCGCAATTATTTTCAGGAACCCCCAAAGTAGAATGTGCAGTATGTGCAGATGTACCCAATCTTTTTGCATTGGATAGAAAAGATTTTTTTTAATCATAACATAATCATATTCTATTTCAGCCCTCTCATCTTCATTATAAGTTTGAATAAAATATCTTGCTATAAAATCTTTTGCATAACTATCAATATATCAATTATTATTGCAATCAGCACAAATATCTTTTACTATAGGGACTGACTCATGAATCCTATTTTTCGTTTCATCAAAGGTTATATAACACTCTGGAAACAAATCCAATATCGCACATGAAACAATATGTTCTTTAGTTCCTTTCGCTTCGTTTCCACAATACGCACATACCATATTTATAAATTCCTCCTAATATATAAGTGTAGGGTTTCAGTACCCAACAGCCAGTTGGGACTTAA
>JAMPFT010000020.1 GCA_023664305.1 bacterium
AAGTCCCAACTGGCTGTTGGGTACTGAAACCCTACACTTATATATTAGGAGGAGGAAGAGAAGAGGATGAAATATTACGGAGGATGTGATTCCGGAAGCACCTATACGAAGTGCGTGATCATCGACGAGAATGGCAAGATGGCGGCGGACGTCACCCTGCGCAGCCGGATCAATTCGGTGCTCAGCGCTCAGGACGCTTTAAAGCAGGCGGTGGAACAGGTGCCGGATTTAAACAGCCCGGAGGAGCTGGAATATCTGGTGGGAACCGGCTACGGGCGGAACAAGGTGCCCTTTGCGGACGAAAATATCTCGGAGATCAGCTGTCACGCTATGGGGGTTCATGTGGCGGATCCCAGCGTAAAGGCCATTATCGATATCGGCGGACAGGACGTCAAGGGTATTTCCGTAGACACGGACGGGACAGTGTTGAATTTTGCCATGAACGATCGGTGCGCGGCGGGAACGGGACGGTTTTTTGAGGCGATGGCGAGAGCCTTCGAGATGGATCTGGAGGAGTTTTCCAAGCTGTCGCTGAAGGCGAAAAATGTGATTCCCATCACGTCGCAGTGTACCGTGTTCGCGGAGTCGGAGGTCATTTCTCTCGTGGGCGAGGGAAAGCCCATGGAGGAGATCGCGGCAGGAATCGAACTTTCCGTTGCAAAGAGGTGCTTCGTCATGTCGAAGAAGGCGGGAGCGGTGGAAAAGATTACCCTGACCGGCGGCTGCGCGAAGAACGAGGGGCTGAAGGAGGCCATTGAGAAAGTGCTGAACCTGAAGGTGATCGATCTGCCCATCGACCCGCAGCTCATGGGAGCGCTGGGAGCGGCGGAGTATGCAAGGCAAAAGTGCAAGAAAGCGTAAATAGCGGAAAGGAACGGTGAAAGAGGATGCTGGCGATCAAGATAATCGGAATTGCAGCGGCGGTACTGGTTGCGCTGTTTGTGCTGACATTTCTGATTTATTTCTTTAATCTCGACATGAAGCTGACGTCAATGCTTGCGCCTTTGTTCGAGAAGCATTATGATAAAATAGACAGAGATAAGCATTTATAGACGATATGAAACTGTACGATGAAACTATACAAAAATTTCAGGCGCTTCTGGGGACGGGGCAGGAACGCAGCCTGCCTCTGGGCGAGACGGACTGGAAGGATGTCTCGGATCGGAGTATGATCCTGCGGAGCGATATGGCCTATGAGCTGGGAGGGGAAGGACTTCCCGCCATCGGCTGTACGGTGGTTACGGCGGATTCGGCTTTGGTTCCGGAGGACAAAATCACGCTTTTGGGTCCGGATCTTCCTCAGATCGACCGGGATGTACCCTACGCCAGAATCGCCTTTGTGAGAGTGACGGAGGAAGCTCTGGGGGAAGGGCAGGCCCTGTATCAGGCGATCCGGAACCTGGAATACACGAGATACCACTTCTACCCGGAAGGGTTTATGATGCGTGTTTCTGCTTCCGGGCAGAAGGAAAGCGTCCGGGTCGGCAAGGAAGCCCTGAAAAGAGGACTGGATTTTACGAAGACCGGGAATCGGATGATAACCGCTTTCCGCAGGCGAACCCCCGTCGAGGCGGTTCAGATCTTTTATGTGACGGCAAAGGAGGCGGATTATCCGGCGTTTTTGCAGTATACCGCGGAGGCGGAACGCATTACGAAGACCATCGATCACATTATGAAGACGGCGCTGATGGATTGCGGCGCCTGCAGCCTGCAGAAGGTCTGCGACGAGGTGGAAGGGCTGAAGGCCCTGCATTTCCGGGAGAGACGGGGATCGTCCGGCGAATGACGCCGGAATGCGTCAAAACGGTTCTGCGGCATGGAAAGATTTGCAGAATCCGATAAAGCAAGCAGGAATAAAATGGTGAAAGGAAACCATAAACAAGGAGGATAAAAAACATGGCGTTTGACATGGAGCAGTACGAAAGGTGGCCTGCAAACCACAAGCACGATCAAAATCCCAGCAAGAAGATTCTTGCCTTGGGGAAGAAGATCACGGACGTAGCCGCCCACAAGCTGGGGAGCGTAAAGGTGGAGGATCCGGAATACTGGGGCCTGGCCGAGCTCATCACCGAGGAGATGGCGGAGGTGGGTCTTGCGATGAAGCTGAGGACGCCCTATACCTTTGCCGAGCTGTGTAAGCTGTGCAAGATTGACAAGGACGGGGAGGAGAAATTCCAGAAGCTCTTGGACGAGATGAGCTACATCGGTCTTCTGGAGTACGATTACGGTTATCACTACGACCATAACGGCCGCACCCACGAGCAGACGGAGCGCAGATATGTGCTGCCCATGTTCGTGCCCGGCTCGGCGGAGCTGTTCAACATGGAGGAGCTGCCCGACAGGAGCAATCCCAGACTGCGGGATCATCCGGACGTTGCTTCCTTCTTTGAGCGCATGACCTATATTCCCCTGGCGGGTATCACCCAGATGGTGCCGCCCGGAGGCGCCGGGATTGGTATGCATGTCATCCCGGTGGAGAAGGCAATCTCTATGGAGAACCAGTCGGTGGATCTGGAGCATCTCTCTTATTGGTTGAAAAAGTACGAGGGTCACATCGGCGTAGGACGCTGTTCCTGCCGCGCGTCCCGCAAGGTGCTGGGAGAAGGCGTGGCGGACGACGATTTCGGCTGGTGTATCGGGGTAGGCGATTTTGCGGATTACTGCCGCGAGACGGGCAAGGGCCACGATATCACCTACGACGAGGCGATGGCGATTCTGCAGAGAGCGGAGGAGAACGGCTTCGTACATCAGATCACCAATATCGACGGCGAAAACAAGATTTTCGGTATCTGTAACTGTAACGTCAATATCTGTAACGCCCTGCGCACCTCGCAGCTTTTCAACACGCCGAATATGTCCCGTTCCGCCTATGTGGCGCACGTTGACAAGGAAAAGTGCGTGGCCTGCGGACGCTGTGTGGAGTACTGCCCGGCGGGAGCGACAAGGCTCGGACAGAAGCTTTGCACCAAGGACGGCAAGGAGGTCGAATATCCGAAGCAGGAGCTTCCGGACGAGGTAAAATGGACGAAAGACAAGTGGGATCCCGACTATCGCGACAACAACCGGATCAACAGTCACAAGACGGGTACTGCGCCCTGTAAGACGGCCTGTCCGGCGCACATTGCGGTGCAGGGTTATCTGAAGAAGGCTTCCCAGGGCAAGTACAGGGAAGCTCTGGCCCTGATCAAGAAGCAGAATCCCTTCCCGGCTGTCTGCGGCCGGATCTGTAACCGCCGCTGCGAGGACGCCTGCACGAGGGGAACCATCGACGAGGCGGTTGCCATCGACGCGGTAAAGAAGTTTATTGCGGATCAGGATCTGAAGGCGGAGACCAGGTACATACCGCCCGTGGTGATCCCGGCCAGCATCCATATGGATCATTTCCCCGAGAAGATTGCCATCATCGGCGGCGGTCCGGCAGGACTGAGCGCGGCCTTCTATCTGGCGGAGAAAGGGTATCGCCCTACGGTGTTTGAGAAGAACGAAAAACCCGGCGGAATGCTTCAGTACGGGATCCCGTCCTATAAGCTGGAGAAGGACGTCATCGAGGCGGAAATCGACGTCATGCGCGAGATGGGCGTGGAGATTAAGACCGACGTGGAGGTCGGAAAGGACGTTACCTTAAAGCAGCTGCGCGAGCAGGGCTATAAGGCGTTCTATATTGCCATCGGCTGCAGCGCGGGCCGCCGTCCCGGGGTTGCCGGAGACGAGGCGGATGGCACCATGACCGCGATCGAATATCTGCACGGGGCAAATACGGGAAATACCTCCTTTACGGGCAGAGTCATCGTGGTAGGCGGCGGAAACGTGGCTGTGGACGCGGCGAGAGTCAGCGTCAGGAGCGGCGCTTCGGAGGTAACCATGCTCAGCTTGGAGTCCGAGAAGGAGATGCCTGCTTCCGCGGAGGAAATCCGTGAGGCGGAAGAGGACGGCGTCCTGATCAAAAACGGCTGGGGTCCGAAGGAAGTGTTGACGAAGGACGGAAAGGTGACGGGAGTGGTATTTAAAAAGTGTCTTTCCGTCACGAACGCGGAAGGAAAATTTGCGCCCACCTATGACGAGAACGACACGATTACACTGAATTGTGACCGGGTGATCTTTGCCATCGGACAGAGAACGGTGTGGGGTAACCTGTTGGAGGGAGAAAAGGTAGAGTTCAGAGGGCCTGCCGTCGTGGCGGATCAGCTGACCTTCCAGACCGGCCAGCCGGATATCTTTGTGGGCGGCGACGTCTATACCGGACCGAAGTTTGCCATCGACGCGATTGCCGCCGGACATTACGCGGCGGAGTCCCTGCACCGCTATGTACACAACGGCCATATGACCATCGGCCGCAACCGCTGGGAGTTTAACGCGCTGGATAAGGACAATATCCGTGTGGATAGCTACGATAATTCCTCCCGCCAGATTGAGGCGCTGGACCCTTCGGTTCCCGCAAAGTCCTTCAAGGATGCGCATGTAACCTTTACCGAGGAACAGGTGAAGAAGGAGACCGCGCGCTGCCTGGGCTGCGGCGCTACCATAGTGGATGAGAACAAGTGTATCGGCTGCGGCGTATGTACTACCAAGTGCGAGTTTGATGCGATCACGCTGCACCGCGACCGTCCGGAGTGTACGAATATGATAAAGGCGGAGGATAAGTTCAAGGCGATCATCCCTTATCAGCTGAAGCGTGCGGTGAAGATTGTAAAGAACAAGAATAAGTAAGGAAAGCAGGGAATGACATGCATGAGCTGGGAGTCGTGTTTTATGTCGTCCGCGACGTAAAGCAGGTGGCGGAAGAGAACGCCGTGGAAAAGATTTCCTCCGTGACGCTGCAGATCGGCGAGGTGTCGGGGATTATCCACGATTATCTGATCGACTGCTGGAACTGGGCGAAGAAGAAGGAGCCCGTGATGGAGGAGGCCGAGCTTAAGATCGAGCAGATCGACGCAGTCACCTTCTGCGAGGACTGCGGGCAGGAATACCCGACGGTGCAGTATGCGAAGGTCTGTCCGCACTGCGGCAGCGAGCACACTTACCTTCGACGGGGGAACGAGTTCCTGATAAAAGAAGTGGAAGCATATTGACCGGAGGCCTGGCGCGGGAGGTTTCCCGCACCAGGCCTGACTCGTCCGAAAACAGAACCGGACGAAGAGCCGGTTGCACAAAAGAGGTTGGAGACCGTCCCCGGGCGGCTCTGATCTCTTTTTTGTGACGCTGTTTGCTTTGCGAATCGTAAATTTTAGTTGCGGCCCAAATTCCGTTTCTGCGCGGCAAGCCGGGTTTGTTTTATTCCCGCGGGCAATGCGCCAAGCGGCCGTGAAGCGGACGTTTGCCCCTCTTTCGGGAAAAAACAGCGGAAAATTCAGCGAAAAAATTCTCCGGAAAAAATTTACAAAACGGTGTACAGCGGAAAGAAAAAAGGGTAAAATGAGGGGGACGGCGCGGGAAGAATTTCCGGCGTCCGATATCAGAGTTGCGCGGAGGAATGCGCGGAAGAGAGGAATGTATGGGAGTTTTATCGGAATTGGAGCCGAAAAGCGTTTTCGGCTATTTCGAAGAGATCACAGGGATCCCCCACGGGTCGGGCAATGTGGGGCAGATCAGTGATTATCTGGTGAATTTTGCAGAGGAACACGGGCTTTTTTATATCCGGGATGAGTGGAAGAATGTAATCATCGTGAAGGAGGCGTCCTCCGGATATGAGAATGAGCCGACGGTGATCCTGCAGGGCCACATGGATATGGTGGCGGTAAAGAAGCCGGGATGTGATATCGATATGAGCAGGGACGGTCTGCGGGTTGCCGTGGACGGCGACAGGATCTACGCGGAGGGAACCAGTCTCGGAGGGGACGACGGGATTGCCGTGGCATACGCGCTGGCACTGCTTTCCTCGGATTCTGTCCGGCATCCGAGACTGGAGGTTATCCTCACGGTGGATGAGGAGGTGGGGATGGACGGCGCGAGAAATATCGATCTGTCTATGCTTACCGGGCATCGGATGGTGAATCTGGATTCCGAGGAAGAGGGCGTATTCTTAAGCAGCTGTGCCGGGGGAGCACGGGTAAAGTGCCGCATGCAGACTGCTGAGCAGGAAGTAACGGGTACGGCTTACCTGGTGACGGTGGACGGCTTGCTGGGCGGGCATTCCGGCGGCGAGATCCATAAAGAGAGAGGAAATTCCAACTGCCTTTTCGGACGGTTTTTGTACAGATTATGCGAGCATATGCCGGTGAAGCTGGCCAAGCTGCAGGGCGGTCTGGCGGACAATGCGATTCCGCGGGAAACGTCGGGACTTCTCGTCATCGACGAGAAGGACAGCGAAAAGTTTGTCTCTCTTCTGGATACGGTGGAAAAAGAGCTTCAGGCGGAGCTTTGCGTGAAGGATCCGGACGTCAGGATCCGCGCGGAGAAGACGGAAATCCCGGAAACGGTATGCATGACCGCAGAGGACACGGCGCGGGCCGCCGCTTTTCTGGTGAGTCTGCCGAACGGCGTCCAGGCCATGAGCGCGGATATGCCGGGGCTGGTGGAAACCTCTCTGAATCTGGGTATTTTGGAGTATCGGGACGGGGCCGTGTGGGCCGATTTCTCCGTGCGCAGCAGCGTGGAGAGCGCAAAAAGGGCGTTGATCCAGAAGCTGTGTGCCGTGACGGAGCTTGCGGGAGGTAAAACGGCAGTTTCGGGAGATTATCCGGGCTGGCGGTTTCGGAAGGATTCCCCTCTGCGGAAAAAGATGGTGTCCCTGTATGAAGAGATGTACGGGGAGAAGCCCAGGGTAGAGGCTATCCACGCAGGGCTGGAGTGCGGTATTCTGGGAAGCAAGATCGAGGATCTGGACTGCGTCTCCATGGGGCCGGACATGCAGGATATCCATACGACGGAGGAAAGCTTAAGCATTTCTTCCGTGAGGAGAGTCTGGGAATATCTGGTAAGACTTTTGGAAAAAAAGGAAGTTTAGATTTTATGTGACGTTTTGCGGC
The DNA here is from genome assembly GCA_023664305.1 of bacterium. Taxonomy (GTDB): domain Bacteria; phylum Bacillota; class Clostridia; order Lachnospirales; family Lachnospiraceae; genus Acetatifactor. Next base: position 6,966 of record JAMPFT010000020.1, read on the forward strand.
GCTGCCCGGCGCAAAGCCGCCGGACAAAAATCGCAGCGCAGGCTGCAGAAAGGCATGGTGATTCAGATGAGTCAGTTTGACTATAACAAGGTAAAGGATCCTGAGTTCTTCGGAGAAAACAGAGTGCCGGCCCACTCGGATCATGTAAGCTACAGGGGGCACGGCGAGGCGGAAAAGGAAAGCTCCGGCTTTCGGTTTGGCTTAAACGGGCTGTGGAAGTTTTCCTATGCGCCCAATTACGAGTCCGCGGTCAGGGATTTTGAGAAGCCGGAGACGGACTGCAGAGGCTGGGCGGATATCCGTGTGCCGGCGCATATCCAGATGGAGGGGTATGATGCGCCTCAGTATGCCAATGTGCAGTACCCCTGGGACGGCAGGGACGAAGTGATGCCCGGAGAGATCCCGGAGCACTTTAACCCTGTGGCCTCCTATGTAAAGTATTTTGAGGTGCCGGAGAGCTGGAAGGGCGGCCCGGTGTTCATTTCCTTCCAGGGAGCGGAGAGCGCGCTGGCGCTGTGGTGTAACGGTCATTATGTGGGGTACGGCGAGGACAGCTTTACTCCGTCTGAGTTTGAACTGACCCCGTTTCTGAAGGAGGGCGAAAATAAGCTGGCGGTCAGGGTATTTAAGTGGTGCTCCGGCAGCTGGTGCGAGGATCAGGACTTTTTCCGTTTCTCGGGAATTTTCCGGGACGTCTATCTGTACACCGTGCCCGAGGTTCATATCCGGGATCTGCGGGTGCAGACGCTGTTGAACGATACCTTTGACAAGGCGGAGCTGGTACTGGATCTGCAGGCTACGGCGGCGGGCAGCGTAAAGCTGACCCTGACCCGGGAGGAGAGAAGCTATCGTTTTGATCCGGTTTACCAAAAGAACCCGGGGCGGCTTGTGGAGGAAAAGGCGGTTGCGCAGATGACAGCCGATCTGGAGCAGGAGAGCCGGCTTTCCCTTTCCGTGGAAAAGCCCCTTCTTTGGAGCGCGGAGACGCCAAACCTGTACCGGCTGACGATCGAGGTGTCGGACAGAGACGGGAAGCTGCAGGAGGTCATCCCCGTCCGGGTGGGCTTCAGGCGCTTTGAGATCGCGGACGGACTGATGAAGCTCAACGGCCGGCGCATCGTATTTAAAGGTGTAAACCGCCATGAATTTAGCTCCCGCACGGGCCGCGCGGTCAGCGAGGCCGAGCTTTGGCAGGATCTTGTGACCATGAAGCGGCACAATATCAACGCAATCCGGACATGCCATTATCCCAATGATTTTAGAATCTATGACCTCTGCGACAGGCTGGGGCTGTACATGATCGACGAGTGTAATCTGGAGTCCCACGGCTCCTGGGATTCGGCGCTTCGGGGCGTGATTCCGAAGGAATCCGTTGTGCCGGGGAACAGACCGGAATGGAACGCCGCGATGCTGGACCGTGTCAACTCCATGTATCAGAGAGATAAAAATCATGCGGCCATCCTGATCTGGTCCTGTGGAAACGAGGCCTACGGCGGGAAGAATATTTACGATATGTCCCGGTTTTTGCGGGAGCACGATTCCGGCCGGGTGATCCAGTATGAGGGAATCTGCCACGACAGAAGCTATCCGGATACCAGCGATGTGGAGAGCCAGATGTATACCAGCGCGGCCAACATCGAAAAATGGCTGCAGAAGGACAGGAGCAAGCCCTTTATCTGCTGTGAGTATACTCATGCCATGGGAAATTCCTGCGGGGCCATGCACAAATATACGGAGCTGGCGGAGAGAGAGCCTTTGTACCAGGGAGGATTCATCTGGGACTATGTGGATCAGTCCATCTATAAGAAGGATCGCTACGGAAAGGAATTTCAGGCCTACGGCGGCGATTTTGACGACAGACCCTGCGATTACAATTTCAGCGGAAACGGCATTGTCTACGGTGGTGACAGGCTGCCGTCGCCCAAGATGCAGGAGGTCAAATATAATTACCGCAATATAGACGCCGAGGTCGGCGAGGACAAGGTTACGGTTACCAACAGAAACCTGTTTGTCGGCACCGACAGCTATGACTGCTTTGTCCGCCTGGAGAAGGAAGGAAGATTTCTGGAGGAATGTCTGCTGCCCACGGATGTAAAGCCCGGCTGCAGGAAGGAATACGATCTGCCCTTTGCGGTTCCTCAGCAGAAAGGAGAATATACCGTGACGGTCTCTTTCTGCCTGAAGGAGGATACGGCATGGGCGGCGGCAGGGCATGAGGTCGCTTTCGGACAGGGCGTGTTTACGAAGACCGACGAGTGGATTGCGGACAGGTCTCTTGCCGTGAAAAAGCCGCTGCAGGTCATCCACGGATTTTACAATCTGGGCGTTCGGGGAGAGGAGTTCGAGGCTCTGTTTTCCTACGGCGGCTGCGGACTGGTTTCTTACCGCTACGGCGGGAAGGAGATGCTCAAGACAATGCCTCTGCCTAACTTCTGGCGGGCACCGGTGGATAACGACTGCGGGAATCACATGATGCAGCGCTGCGGGCAGTGGAAGCTGGCCAGCATGTATGTCGGAAACTACGGCATTCGGGAGAAAAATCCCGTGGTGACGGAGGAAGAGAACTGCGTTACCGTGACCTGCAGGTACCAACTGCCTACCAGGCCTGTGGCCGAATGTGAACTTCGCTATCGGGTATACGGGGACGGTACTGTCGAGACGACACTTTCCATGGACGCGGCAAAAGAGCTGGGCGATCTGCCGGAATTTGGCGTTATCCTGAAGATGGACGCGGATTATGACAGGCTGGAGTGGTACGGCAACGGCCCGGCGGAAACCTATGCAGACAGGCAAAAAGGGGCAAAGCTGGGGATTTACAAAAATTGCGTGGCCGACAATATGGCCGGATACATGGTGCCTCAGGAGTGCGGCGCAAAGACAGAGGTACGATACGCCAAAGTAACGGATGCAAAGGGCAGGGGGCTGCTCTTTGCCGGAAAGGGGATGACCTTCTCCGCCCTGCCTTACACGCCTCACGAGATGGAAAACGCGGCACATGCCAACGAACTGCCGCAGGTGCATTATACCGTGGTCAGAGCGGCTATGGCGCAGATGGGCGTGGGAGGCGACGACAGCTGGGGAGCCAGAGTGCATGACGAATATCTGCTGCCGGCGGAAGGAAAACTGGAGTTTACCTTCTGCTTCCGCGGGATATAGTGAAAAGCTGAAAATAGAAAACGTGGCGGTCGTAATGTCCGCCACGTTTGCCTTTTGGCTTCAGTCAGGCTTCCAGCCGAGCGTCGCCTTTCAGACGCACCGCCACAGTAACAGCAGTCACAAAAAAATATCACGTTTTCAATAAAAACTGATTGCAGAACGAAATAATGTGGTATAATGACCTTATTCAAGGCAGAAAACGGCCGTATAGCCATCAATGTTGACACAGGGTGAATGTCAGCGCTCAAAAAAGGCATTATAATCACAGTTGAAGATATCAGTCAGCGCAGTAAGCAGATCAACACTGGGGTTGTTTGTTCCGTTTTCAACCTTACTGAAGGTACTGGATGAGATTTCAACCCCGTGCAGCTGAAGCTTCGCGATAATCTCCATATTTCGCATCTTGTGTTCCAGTCGTAATCTTTTAATGTTTTGCCCAACTATGTGGTTGGTTCTTTGATTTATTCGTTCCATAATTTAAAGTTTAACCAGTATTTTATCGAAGCGATGCCAAAATAGACGCGCGAATGATAAAATTTAGTGCTATAATCATAAAATGAGTGGATGTTGTTGATTTAGAAAGGATGAAATGATATGGAAAGAATCAAAAAAATTATAGAATTTCTAAAAAAAAGACATAAGGCGAGAAAGGCAGATTTCTATGGCAGCATCGCGTTTGGATCGTGTTTCAGGCTTGCGCCGCCTTCATTTTTCATACTCAATGATAAGGAGACGGTTCGTCGTGAGCTGGATCGGGCAGAATGCGAAGCGCTGGAAGCCCTTGAGAGAAATTTTAAGGAGGAGGCGATCGGAATCCGGGAGGACAGGGCAAAAAGAATAAAGGCAAGAGAGGCGCAAAGAATAAGGGCAGACGAAGGAAAGCAGCAACAGGGCATAGAAGCGGAAACTTTGATCCTGACAGGGAAATCGTAAACCGGCGGCAGATTTGAAAACGTTGAAATTTGTAACTGAAATAATGAGAAAACAATAGAAACCACGATATATTGTATTTTAGCAGAACATCTTGTTATCCGCAAGCAAAAAGCAGAAAAAAGCAAAAAAACTATTGATTTTTTCTCTTAGACACGTTATAATGCTTATTGTGTTTCGGGGTGTGGCTCAGCTTGGTTAGAGCGCCACCTTAGGGAGGTGGAGGTCGCGAGTTCGAATCCCGCCACTCCGATATTGTGAGAAATGCCAAAGCCTTGATTTCCAAAGCTTTGGCGTTTTTTTTGTCCGGAGAATCCGCGGCAGGGCGGTCCGGTTAGAAGAACGGTGGAGGAAGAGTCGTGATGCGGCAAACGGCGGCAGAAAGTCATTCTCAAAGGGAAAAGAGTAAAAAGAAGAAAGCGATGCCGAAGAGGGCGGGACAAAAGGAGACCGGTCAGCAGGGCCCGGCAAGGCCTGAAAAGAGAGAGACGGCGGTCTGTGCCGCAGCGGGACGGTGCGGCGGCTGTACCTGGATTGGAAAGGATTACCGGGAGCAGCTGGAGGCGAAAGAAAAGAGATTTCGCAGAATGATGGAGCCGTATTGTAAACCGGAGCCGATCATCGGCATGGAAGAAGCGGCGCATTATCGGAACAAGGTTCATGCGGCGTTTGGCGAGGATAGAAGGCATAATGTGATTTCGGGTATTTACGAGGAAAACAGTCACCGGATCGTGCCGTTAGACAGTTGTTACATTGAAAATCAAAAGGCGGATGAAATCATTGTATCTATCCGCGGACTGCTGAAATCCTTTAAGATCCGGCCGTACAACGAGGACACCGGATACGGGCTGCTGCGTCATGTCCTGATCCGGACAGGCCACGCTACGGGACAGGTCCTGGTGGTGCTGGTCTTAAGCTCTCCGATTATGCCTTCCAAAAATAATTTTGTCAGGGCGCTTTTAAAGCTCCATCCGGAGATTACCGCTATTGTTGTCAATGTCAATGACCGGGATACCGGGATGGTGTTAGGGGAAAAGGAGCAGGTCATCTACGGAAAGGGATATATCGAGGATAAAATCTGCGGTAAGACATTCCGCATTTCGGCGAAATCTTTTTACCAGGTCAATCCCGTGCAGGCGGAAAAACTTTATCGGAAGGCGTTGGAGTATGCGGAGCTGACCGGAGGCGAGACGGTTGTGGATGCCTATTGCGGCACGGGAACCATCGGTATTGTCGCGGCAGAGCAGGCAGGAAGAGTCATAGGAGTGGAAAACAACCGGGATGCCGTGAAGGATGCCAGAAGCAATGCAAAGCGCAATCAGGTGTACAATATAGAGTTTTACGAAAACGATGCGGGGAAGGTTCTGACGGAGATGGCGCAACAGGGCGCGCAGATAGATCTGGTCATCCTGGACCCGCCCCGCAGCGGCAGCAGCGAGGCGTTTTTGGAGGCGGCGGCAAGGCTTGCGCCCCGGCGGGTGATATATATTTCCTGCAATCCCGACACGTTGGTCCGGGATCTGAAGCTGTTGACGGGAAAGGGCTATAAGGTACAGAGGGGCGTCGCGGTAGATATGTTTCCGTTTACAGAGCACACGGAAGCAATCGTCTGTCTGGACCGAAAGCAGGGCGGCGACAGGCCGTCGGGAAGCTCCCCGAAAAGGGGAGAGGGCCGAAAGCGGACAAAAAGAGATTGATCCGGCTGTCGGGAGGTTCCCTGAAAAGGGTGCTAATCCTCACCGAGCTTCAAAGCCTTGCTGATGTTCATGCGGGAAACGATCCGGGCCAGTACGGTCAGGCAGAGGCATATTACGACGGCGATTACGGCAAAAAGCTGAATCAGATCCGCCCTGTCGCTGATTAATTTTAGAGGAAGGACCTGATCTGCTGCGGCGTAGGCGTTTTGGATCATGGGGACGAACATCCGGGAGGAAAGCAGGCCGATGACGCCTCCCGAGACGATGGCGAACAGGCCGGAAAAAATCTGTTCAATGATCAGCATCCAGACGATTTCCCTTTTTCGCATCCCCATGGCGCGGAGCACGCCGAAGAGAAGCTCCCTGGATCGGATCGACAGGATCCAGTAGATCAGGTAACCGGTGCAGCAGAGAATCAAAACCACCAGAAAGCTCATGGAGAGGATACCACTGGTGCCCTGGATCAGCGTAGTCTCCGCCATTTCGGCAATCTGCTCCGTCGTATTTCGGAAGGAGGTGAGAAGAACCTCCGTATGCTCTGTCATCCACTCTGTCAGTTCCCTTCCGCCGTCGTCGGTGGCGATCCACACCTCGTAGGGCCGGACACCCGCGGATTTCTGGAGACTGTGGAGATTTGCGACGATCAGATAGTTTTCCGTCTCTTCCGCCTCGCCGTATTCGTTCAGGGAATATTCTGAGGGAATAAACCCCGGCCAATAGGGGAAAAAGCCCCGGATGTAGCCGCCGACGCTGCCCTTATGGACGTTTTCCAGAGTAATGTAATCTCCCAGCCGGTAGCCTAAGCGGGTCATAAAGTTTTCGGATACCAGAAATCCGTTCCCGTCGCCTGCCAGTACATTCAGGTAAGTGCGATAGTCGTAGGGAAGGAGACCGTCCCGCAGATCGGCGACTTCGGCAAAGCTCCCCGTCTGGATTCCCATGAGCTGAACGGAAGGGGAGCCGGAGGTTTTTAAGGTAACCGTTTCCCTCTGAACCCTGGTTACGGCAGTGATATCGTCTATCGTCTGATATTTGGAAAATTCCGGTTCCGTATAGACAAGCTTGTCCGCCAGGCCGCTGTTGATCAGGTCCGCGTTGGTTCGGAATTTTTCCGTCAGCACAATCTCCGCGCCGTTCCGATAGCTTAAGTTGGCGTTGGAATTTGCGATGATCGTTCTGGCGATGGTCGTATTGGAAATACCGATGGCTATGGTCAGCATCATGAACACAATCATAAATTCCTGCCGGGATCCCGTCTGGATGGCGGAGAGGAAAGCGGTGTAAGCCGCGGGCCTCAGCCGTTTGGAGGTCAGCCGGTAAATCAGCCTCAGAAGCAGGGGCTGCAGGCGGCAGACAAAGAGGCTGCAGCCTAAAATAAACAGGGAAAAGCTGATATACAGGAGAGGATCCATACCCTTTCCCGTCAGGACGTCCTCCATGACGACGCCTGTGTTTCTGCGGTAGCTGTAGAATCCGTAAAGGGAGACAGTCAGGCAGATCAGGTCCAGGCAGGCCTTCTTCCAGAGGGAGGTATGCTTCAGGGATCTGCTCTGCTTGAGGTTTACGATGGACACATCGCTGTAGCTTATCACGGGGAGGGCGGTCATGATCACGGAAAGAAGGATGGCCGCCGCGACGTAAACGAGGATATCCGCAGTAAAGATCAGAGGCAGGGGATGCGTCCCGTGAAACTCCAGAAAAGCCGTGGCTTTCCCTAAAAGTCTGCAGAGGGCCAGTCCCAGCGGAACGCCCGGCAGCAGGGCGAACAGGGACAAAAACAGGCTCTGGAACAGGTACAGGGAGAAAATCTGACTCTTTTTTGCGCCCCGGCTTTTCAGCAGGGAAATTTCGTTCCGCTCCATATCCAGCATCTGGCCGGAAATCATGAACAGGAAAGAGCAAAGAAGCAGGAGTACCGGGATCTGAAGGATCGTCAGCGTCAGCTCCACCTTTTTGGCGTTGGCGCTGTACTGGGTCAGAATATTGCAGAAAACCTCGGCGTTTACCTTCTTTTCCAGGCTGCTCCAGCTTTGTACCCCGCGGTAGGCATTGAGGTAGTCGGAGACCTTTGAAATCGGAATCTGCCGGTAATCCCAGCAGGCGGTCCAGTATGCGTCCAGACCGTAGCCCAGATCTTTACCGTCGTCTACAAACAGGCTGCAGAAGGTATCCATATCCAGGAACACTCTTTTATCCATATCAGTAAAGGCGCGGGTCCAATAGTTGTCGGAGGCGTCCAGAGGACGGAAGACGCCGGTAATACGGATCGAGATATCGTTTCCCTGTGTATCGGTAAACAGATCGTAGGTAAAAATATCTCCCAGCAGCACATCCAGCTCTACCATGGCGGATTCGCTGAGCATCACTTCATAGCAGCCGTCTGCCGCCTTTCCGGTTTCCGGGAACTGCCCCTGGACGATCTCCACATGGCCGCGTAAATCGGACATGGCGGAGAGGTACATTTTCTTTTCCTTTTTGTTGTCTCGGATCTCCTGCGGAAGCACTCTGCCGGAACTGAGGCCGAAGGTGGTGATTCGGCGGCTTACGGGGATTCCGATGGCATCCAGCGCGTCGTTGAACGCTTTTTCCGTTTTTTCCAGCGGAGAATTGGAGATGTTCTTGATCGTATGCTGGGACACGAAAAGGACGGCGGGCCAGGTTCCGTTCGTCTCATAATAGTCTTCAAAGTCGTCGGTCAGCATCCGCTGAAAGGCGGAGACCCGGTAGAGGGGCTGGCTTACCGCCACGGCGATCAGCAGCACGTTTCCCAACAGCATGCAGGCGACCATCCATTTTTTATGTAAAAGCTTTTGGAACATCAGAGAAAACATAGAGATACCCCCTGCCCGCCTGCGGCGGCACAAACAATTGGTGCAAATCCGGAAGAACGCCTGCTCAAAGAGGTGGGCTATGCCCCCTCTTGGCATTCTTCAAGTTGCTTTAGCAACTTGTGCAACTTAGATTTTCTTAGCGGGCGTCCTAAAGAGGTGGGCCACGCCCCCTCTTGACCGCTTAGAAAATCTTTGCACACTTAGGGCTCGGCCAGAATCACGGCGCCTTCTTCCAGACCGTCCAGTACCCAGTAATAATTTGCGTTGGAGCCCCCTGCCAGAAAGCCCTTTTTCAGGAAGGAGCCGTCCTGTTTTACAACCGTAACGTAGGGAATGCCGTTTTCCACGGTAACGGCCTGTGTCGGCACCAGAAGAACATTTTCCATGGTTCCCTGGTCGCCGTGGATTTTGGCGTCCCTGATATTGGAGGAAAGCTGTGTCTCCGTGTCAGATAGATCACTTTCGGCCTCGGGCTGCAGCAGGAAATAGATTTTATCCTCCCGGAGATTGCCGTACAGGTCGCCCTCCGTGCCGGTGACGACGCTTCCGGTCATTTCCAGAGGCTGCCCGCCCCGGACGTTCACCGTCCAGGTGAAATCCATTCCGTAACGGTAGGTCTGGTATTGATTGTTGGAAGCGGAAAAGATCAGTTCGTCCAGCGGCAGGATACTGCAGATCAGCCTGCCGTTTTCGACGGTATCCCCGGTTCGCGGCAGGGAAGAGGGGAGAATCACCAGCCCGTCCCTGTCTGCGGTGACGGCGCGGACAGGGCTTTCGGAACAGGCTTCCAGCTGTGAGACTTCCCTTTGCTTGTGGGCAATCTGCTTCTCATAGCTGCGGCATGTATTCTGCCATTCCAGAACCCGGCGCTCCAGCTGGATGGTCCGGACTTTATTTTCATAGGGATTCCAGATTAGCTTCAGCGCGTCCCTTTCCTTTTCGTATTCCTCCTCGAAGCTCCGGGTTTCCTCCGCATACCGCTCGGTCAGCCGCTGCAGCTGCAGCCGCGCCTGCAGAAGATCCACAGGATCCGTCCGGATTTCGATCAGAGCGAGGACGTCGCCCTTCGTCACGGTCTCATAATTGGAAACCTCCGTACTCACATAAGTCATGGAGCCGTACTCCACATTTGCCCTGACGGGACAGGCGGTATAGTAATCTCTGTTGTAAGTGGATTCCAGGCCGGGAACGGTAAAGATTCCGCGGGTTACGGTGTAAGTATCTGCAGCTTTCTCTTCGGGCGGCGTATTCTCCAGGACGTTCAGATCCAGGTAGTCCGTGATGTCCCTTTCCGCGGAAATGTCCGTCCCCGTATCGCTGAAAACACGGAAACTGCAGGCACCAAGCAGCGGAAGCAGCGCCGCCGCGGTCAGCAGAGAGAGCGCCTTTTTGCTACGGAACATAGATCACATCTCCTTCCTCCAGGCCGGACAGAATCTCCGTATCGATTCCGTTGGAAATTCCCTTCGTCACATAAACCTTTTCCCGGCCGCTTTCCGTCTTACGGTAGACATACCTTCCGCCGACGTCGGAACGGACGGTGATTTCGGGTATCAGCAGGACATGTTCCTTTGCGGAAGTAACCAGCTTGACCACAGCCATATCCCCGTAGGAGATATCCCCGTCGGGCTCCGCAATCAGGAAATTCGAGTACATGGTTTCTCCGCTGTTCCGAAGCTGCAGCAGGAGATCCTCATCGTAAGGGTCGTAGGTCAGCTCATACTGCTTTCCGTTCCGGAAGCCGGTTACTGCAGCGCTTTTCAGATATCCCTCGGAAATATATTCGCAGCGGAGGCAGTAAACATCTTTTTCGGCGATGGCTACATAATCCATGGAATCGGAGGTGTAGTCCGAACCCGTCATGTCGTACAGAGCGATAACGGTTCCGTCGCAGGGAGCGGTGATCGTGATTTGACGGTAGGTTTTTCTGGCGGCTTTCAGCTGTTCCTCCAGATACGAATACTCCAGCAGATAGGTTTCTTCCACCTGAGAATTAATCAGCTCCAGGCGTTTCACCGACCGGTCCAGCTCGCCGATCCTGCGGCAGACAGCGGTCCATTCCCCTTCCTGCCACACCTTATCCTCATCCTCCAGCTGAGCGTAATATTCCTCCATTTGGATTTTGGAGGCGGCCACGGTTTTTTCGTTGAGGGCAGCCTCATATTCGTATTGGCTGGTGAGATCCTCCAGCTGTTCCTCCAAAGCCTGAACCGCCTCGAGGTAAGGGGCGGGATTTAAGGTGGCCAGTACCTGGCCCTTTGCGACGGTATCGCCGATGGAAACCTGATATTCCCCGAAGCTTCCCTGGGTCGCAAAGCCTAACTGCCGGACGCGGGGGGCAACCCAGGCCTCATAAAGATTGCAGACCTCGATGGCACCGTAGGAGACTTCTGTCGTCTGTTCCCGGTTTGAGGTGTCCCAGTCCCCGTTCAGGACGGGCTGCGGCGCAGGCTCCGGCGTCTGTCCGCCGCAGCCTGTCAGGGTGAGGCACAGACAAAGAGCGGCGCACAACCGCAATCCTGTACGCGATTTCAAAAAATCAGTCCTCATCTTCGTCACCTGCCTTTTGGCTGAGAATCACCTGATCGTGTTCCTGTAAGCCGCTTAAAATTTCGGCCTTATCTCTTCCCGAAAGACCTACGGTTACTTCCCGGATTTGACGGATGCCGTCCTCCAGAACGTATACGAAGTAGCCTTCTTCCGTGCTGTGGAGAGCCTGCAGGGGAACGGAAAGCACGTTTTTCCGTTCGCCCAGAGAGACGGTCATCCTTCCCACCGTGGCCAGCTCGGGAAAGACGGATTCGCTTACCAGCGCAAACTGCAGGCATCCCGTTTCGTCCCAGAGCTCCATATTCACGGGGACTACTTCGTAAAATTCCGAGCCGCCCTGTTTGACATATTCCACCTGATAAGTCTCGCCCTCCAGAAGATAATCCCGATAGCGGAAATCTGTCGATTCAAAGTAGCAGGTGGAGATGTCGCAGACTGTGACGACGGTTTCTTTTGTGTTGCTGTAGCTCGGTCCGGTCAGTCTGAGCGCATAGGTTACTTCGCCGGTGACAGGCGCGTAGATGCGGCCTTTTTCCAGCTGCTCCCTTGCCTGGGCAAGACGGGCGGTATCCAGGGCTACCGCGTCCTCCAAATCCTGAATCCTGTTTTTGTATTGAGAGGAGACGGATTCCCGCTGCTCCTGCAGAGCTTTTTTGTCGGCCGCCGTCATATGAGTATAATAATAAAGCGTCTCGGCGCTTTCCAGATCAAAGTCCCGAAGGGCGACGGTCTGATCAAGTCTCAGCTGATCCGCCTGCAGGGTGTGCTCCAGCGCCGATACATAAGTTTCCGCGTCCCGGTTATCCAGAGAGGCCAGAAGCTGTCCCTTTTGTACAATTTCGCCTTTTTTTACATTGACGGAATCGATCCTCTGTCCGTCCAGGCTGAAGGTGAGACTGTAGGAAGCCGCCTGACGGTAGGTACAGAGTATGGTGCCGGTGACGGAAATGTCGTCGTAAACCACCTCTGCCATGGTATAGGAAATCCCCTCCTCCCGGTTTTTCAACGGGGGGATATTATTTTTTTCCTGTTCCGCCGCGCATCCCCCAAGGAGAGCCAAACAGCATAGAAAGAGAGACAATACCTTTCTTTTTTTCACGGATAACGCCTCCAGACTGCAAGTATGAAAACCAAAGATCGGTTCTTTTTTTATTGTAAAACAAGTTGGTGAAAATGAAAAGAGTTTTTAGAAAAACGTTTTTGTAAATTTTATATTTTCCGAAATGACAGACAGGGAGAAAGATGATATAATGTCCGTAAAGGGCAGAGTCAAGTGCCCGAAGAAACAGCTGCCGTGCTCGCACGAGCAGATGATTCTTCGGGGATTTGACGAGCGAGAGCGACAAAGGATGCAAAGCATCCTTGGAAAAACCGCAGGTTTTTCGGGGCTCTGCCCGGGACTTGCAGCTTCATGATATAATATCGGCAGAGAGGTATAAAAATGTTTAAAATTCTGATTTGTTTTCTGGCAGGAATCGGCGCGGGTCTGGGAACCGGATTTGCGGGAATGAGCGCGGCGGCAGTCATAAGCCCGATGCTGATTACGTTTCTTGATCTGCCGGCATATGAGGCGGTAGGAATCGCGCTTGCAAGCGATGTGCTGGCAAGCGCGGTCAGTGCGTATACCTACGGTAAAAATAAGAATCTGGACGTCCGCAACGGGCTGGTAATGATGGTTACGGTGCTATTGTTCACGATGGTCGGCAGCTGGACGGCAAAGCTTGTGCCCAATACGACAATGGGAAGTTTTTCCGTCTTTATGACGTTGCTGCTGGGCATCAAGTTTATTGTGAAGCCGGTTATGACGACAAAGGAGACTATGGCGTCGGTTGACGCAAAAAAGCGAATCCTCCAGTCTGTCGCCGGCGGCACGGCAGTCGGCTTTATCTGCGGATTTGTCGGAGCAGGCGGCGGGATGATGATGCTTTTGCTTCTGACCGGCGTTCTGGGCTATGAGCTGAAAACCGCGGTCGGAACCAGCGTGTTTATTATGACCTTTACCGCGCTGACGGGAGCCGTCAGCCATTTTGCCATCGGCGGTATGCCGGACCTGATGTGCCTGGCGCTCTGCGTCGCGTTTACCCTGCTCTGGGCGCGGATTGCGGCTGTGTTTGCAAACAAGGCGAGCGCGGTCGTGCTGAACCGGGCCACCGGCGTCGTGCTGGCGGTTTTAGGCGCGGCAATCCTTGTTGTCAATACGCTTAAATAACAGGAAAGCGTTATTTCTTTCCCAGAAAGTCCAAAATCAGATTTCGGATGGAATCCTTCGGGTACGCCCCGAGCTCCGGCAGACGGTCCCTGCCGATAAAGCCGCCGCCCATTGAGGCATGTCCGCCTCCGTTGCCGATATCCTTTAACGCCCCGTGGAGCAGATCGCCGGCATGAACTTCAGGGGTCTCCGAACGGACGGACAGCTTCACGCCATCGTTTCGGAAAGAAAATACAATCGCTACCTCCACCTCGACCAGAGACAGGATAAAATCCGACAGGATTGCGATCATCGCATCCGGACACGGAAAAGGAATGCAGGAAAATCCGATTTTGTCGTACAGCTCAATATTCTCGATTACCGCGCCGTATGCCTTCAGATCGGAAAATTCCATATTGTTTCTTTCCAGGTCAGACAGCTTCTCCTGGTCGCAGAAGGGAAACAGAAATCCGAACATCCTGATGTCGAACTCCGTCACACCTCTTGTAAACTGGAGGGTATCCATTTTGATCCCGTAGAGCAGGGCCGTCGCCACGTCTCTGTCCGGTTCGTTTCCCGACAGAGCGTAATATTCCGCGATCAGGGTGGCGCATGCTCCGGTAATGCGTATATCCTGATAACGGTATTCTATCGGGACAAATGTAGGGTGGTGATCGATGCAGGCGATTTCATCTCCGACAAAATCAGTTACGTTTCCGCCGTGCTTTTGCGTGTCTACGCAGATAATCCGATCCGTCTCCTGCATGTCCGCGGTGAGGCTTTCATAAGGCACAAGCCGGATCTGAAACGTGTCCAGCATCTTGGAGGCGCTCAGCTTGTCAATCCTTCCGTCATAGCAGAGTACGGATGTGACGCCGTATTTTTCCAGCAGCTTCTGAAGTCCGTAGGCAGAAGCGATGGCGTCCGGATCCGGGAAATTGTGTGTCTGGATATAAACGGTGTGCCCCTGGCATAATGCGACCAGATCTTCCAATTTGCTCATAGTGCTCATAATTTGATATCCCCCTCGTTCTTTTTTTATTCTATAGGCAATTTCGCCGTAACCGGAGAAGAATGCGAAGCATTCTTCTAAGTGCCGCATAAGGGCGCTTTGTGCCGCTTGTAGTACTTTCTTATTGTAGCATAATTTTCTCTTCCGGACAATCGTTATTGTCATGATCCGGCATATCGGAACCGTACATACATCCTGAGAGAATTGTCCGTTGGATTGCGGTGCGTCCTGCAAGGCATCTGCTTCAGCCGGGAACAGGTTTTTTGCGGACCGTAAAGGTACATCGGCGCCTGGCGAGGTACTCTCGAACTTAGCGTCCGTTATGTGCCGACCCGAGTGTAAACGTGTCCGCAGAAAACCTGTTTCCGGCGGCCAATGCCGTACAGCGGACGCTTGAATCTGCTATCCCTTATTGAAAAGACGCGGTTTGTGTGGTACACTGTAGGTAGCCTGAAAGAGAGGGGTTTATACTGATATGGAATGTAAAAATTGCGGACACGGGATTGCAGACGGCGTTGCGTTCTGCCCTTATTGCGGAGCAAAGGTTGCGGAGAATAAACCGGAGGAGGACAAGCCGATTTATGTGGCCGACGTGAAGGGAATGTTAAAATCCGGAAAGCTGGCGGTTTATCGGGACAGAGTGGAGTTCAGCACAAGTAACGTCCAGAAAACGGTTTTCAATTATTCTGCCCTTGTGTCGGTAAAAAAGGGACTGGACCGTATCTTTTTCATCACGGAGGACGGAAGGACAGAGTCCTGCACCGTAAACATGAAAATGATTCATGAGGCCTTTTTGTATATTGAGAAGGCGTCAAAGCCCTATATTGAGGAAAGAAAAAAACGTCTTTTGACAGAAGGGATCCGGTATTCCTTTGTCAGCAATCTGGGACTGTCCGGCGGAATCCTGAATATTACGGACGACAGAGCGGATTTCAGGGCAAAGTCGGGACAGGGGGAGACGGTTCTTTATAAGGACGTGAAATCTGTCGGCATCTCCATGGGTATGCTGGAATTTTCGCTGACCGACGGGAGGTCGAAATCGTTTACAATCGGCAAGGATATCCGGGACGAGGTCCTGGCCTTTGTCGAGAAAGCGATTGTGCCTTATATCGCGGAGAGAAAAGAGGCTCTTCTGGCAAAGGGAATTTATTTTTCCTGTCTGAGCGGTCAGGGGCTGGGCAGCGGGACGCTTGACGTTTTGAGCGACAGAGTGGAGTATAAGGCAAAATCAGGGCAGAGCGAAAGCGTTCTGTTCAAGGACGTCCGAAAGGCCGGTCTCTCCATGGGCACGCTGGAGCTTTCGATGACGGACGGAACGACAAGGTCCTATGCGGTGGAAGAGGATATCCGCGAGGATGTCCTGGCCTTTGTCGAAAATGCAATCAGGCCCTATGTGCTGGATCGGACGGTAGGCTTCGATACGGTCTTCGGCATAGACGAGAAGATAGAAATCAATGAGGAACGCGGCGTTTTCCATATCATCAGACAGGGAGGCAATGAAATTACCGGGGAATATCCCATGGGCGATGTGGTGCAGTGCGAGTGGAGGGAATGCAGCGAGCCGGGCAGTATGCTGGGGGGCGTCCTTTCAGGCGGCATGGCCATCATCAACAGTGCGGCGAAGGCCGTAGGGACGCAGGGAGTGCCGAACACAGAGGATAAAATCAGCTATGTGGCTGTTTTCCTGACGATCCGCAATGAGCTGGGGACGCGGAGGGTGAACATCCGGTTTGGCGATTTTACGCTGGGAATGAGCAGGGCAAACAAAAAGTATGAGAAGTACCTTGCGGAAATAGCGAGGTTTACGGATTATCTGAGCGGCAGCTGGCCGAAATGTGAGATCGTTGCGCGCGTCTTACCTGAGGCGGGAAGCAATGCCGTGGAAATTACGGCGGAGGCTGCGGAGGGAAAGGAAGAAGCTTATACGGATTCGGACGCGGCAGCGGAGTCCGGGGAAAAGGATCAGTTCGGCATTATTAAGTACATAGAAGGAGTATCCGGATTTATTGCCGAGTGTACGACCCCCATGACGATTGCGATCCAGGGAAGCTTGGGGAGCGGCAAAAACAGTATTATGAAAATGATTTCCAACAGTTTGGAGGAGCACTGCAGGGGAAATCTGATATGGTTCAATGTGGGACAGTTTTCACAGTCCGACTCAGGGGAACAGCTTCCTTTGCTGGTAGGGAACAGACTGGTCAGCCAGCTAAACGGCGCAAACGGCCCGGCCACAAAGGATCGGGCGATCAAGGTGGCGAAGGGGCTCATCAGCATTACCTCGGGGCTGCTTTCTCAGGGAAGTACGGCGGGAAAGGAGCTGATGGAGGGACTGTTTAAGGAGGATGCGGCAAATTCGCCGGATAAGCTGATGCAGGCTTTTTCCGAGCTGGTAAGAGAGAGAACCGTCGGAGAAAACGGGAAGGTGCCTGTTTTCATAGAAGATCTGGACCGGCTCACACCCGCAAGAGGGGTAGAAGTGCTGGAGGCTCTGCGGGGTTTCTTTGAGTGCGAGGGATGTGTCTTTGTCATAAACGTAGACTATAACTTCGTAATCCGCGGGGCGAAGGAAAGGTACGGGAAGGATTTTGACGACAATGCGGGGAAGCGCTTTTTTGATAAGCTGTTCCAGGTATCCTTCCGGGTGCCGGTGTCCGGCTATAATATACAGAATTATGCGAAGGACAAGCTGGAGCATATTGATATCTACACGGAAGACGAGGAAGAGCTGGGCTTTTATGTCGAACTGATCAGGCATTCCGTGGGCGGCGAGCCCCGGGATATGGATCGGCTGTTTAATTCGTTTTTATTGCTCAAAAAACTGGCCGATCCGGAGATGTATGAGAGCAAGTACAGGCGTCTGATGCTGTTTTCCCTGCTCTGTATGCAGACGAGATTCCGTGATATCTATGACTATATCGTGCGGGTAAAGGATAAGGTGACGCCCGATTTCCTTTTAGGGCTTTGCAGCGGCCAGCCGGAGGGTATGGAGCTTTCCTGGCCAAACGACGACGAAAAGACAAAATTCTGTGACTTTGCAAAAGTATTCTGCGACATCATAAACACGGACGGGATAGAGCATATCTCCGAATCGGAATGCAGCGTATTTGCGGAGGTGCTTGACTTTTCAAGCATCACTTCCAAATAGGGACGGCGGATAAAAAACGGGCAGCGCGTTTGGCGGACTGCCCGTTGTTTTTTAATGGCAATCCGCGGAAAGCTCTTCCAAGGTAGGCATTGCCGGGATTGCGCCGTGGCGGCTTGTGGTGATGCTGGCGGCGCGGTTTGCAAAGGAGACGATATCCTCCAGCTCCCGAACGGACAGCTCGTCCAGACTTTTAAAACGCGAAATCCGGGACAGGGCGGCGCCGAAAAAGGTGTCTCCCGCGCCGTTGGTGTCCCCTACGGTACAGGGAACGCCGGGCACATGTCCGGTGTGGCCGCGGAAGCGGTAAAAGGCCCCGTTCGGCCCCATGGTGACAAAGATCAGGGAGATTCCCTGTTCGGCCAGCAGAGCGGTGCCTTCTTCCGGATCCGCCGTGCCCGTAAGCAGAGGCAGCTCCTCGTCGGAGATCTTCAGGATATCCACCAGAGGCAGAGGGGCGCGCATCTGTGTCACAGCCAGGGCGCTGTCCGGCCAGAGACTTTCCCGATAGTTGGGATCGTAGCTCACCAGCACGCCCAGCTCCTTTGCGGCCCGGACGCCTGACAGGGTAGCGCTGCGGGCAGGCTCGCAGGTCAGGCTTACGCTGCCGAAATGAAAAATCCGGGTGTTCTTCAGGGCTTCTTCGGAAATATCTTCGGCGGACAGATTGACGTCGGCGCTGGGATCGCGGTAGAAGCTGAAGCTTCTTTCGCCGGATTCATCCAGAGTTACCACGGCGAGAGTGGTGTGCTGCACGGGGTCTGTCACAAGTCCCGAGGTATCCACACGGTTGTCCTCAAGACATTTTTTCAGAGAAAGGCCAAAGCTGTCGTTGCCGACGCGGCCGATAAAACCGGTTTTTGCGCCGAGCCGGGAGGCCGCCACCGCCAGATTTGCCGGAGCGCCGCCGGGATTCGCGTGAAAACAGGGGATCCCCTGTTGTGTGGTTCCGGATTGCGTCAGATCGATGAGAATTTCTCCAATTGCTAAAATATCAGTCATATTTTGTCTCCTTTTCTATATATTACAGATTTTTTTGAAAGAAAATCCTGACGACAGGCCCTTCCTTTGTATATTCCAACACAGCCGTGGCGTCGGCGCGGTTCAGCCGGGAGAGCGTCTCGCTGTCCGTGTCGATTGCCGGTTTCCACTGGCCGTTTACCTCCCGGTTTACAATGTGGATCCGGCAGTCTTTGCCCTCCGCGTCAAGTCCCTCCAGCGTATAGTCGGCGCAGATGCTCTTTGTACCGTCCGGGTAATACTTTTGCGTATCGCAGCCGCCCGGCAGAACCGTCCCGTGAAAAAGCGCCGTGTCGCAGTAGCCCGTAAAAAAGATCCTGTTTTCCCGACAATCCTTTAGCTTGCGGGATTCCGTGTGCGTGATAAAGACGCGGACCGTCAGCAGCTCTTCCCGTCCCAGAAGGAACTGTCTGACGCAGGCGGCCACGCTTTCCCGCTGCCCGTCGTTTACGCCGTGTCCCATATTGCGGATGAGGTGCAGATGGCACTGGCCGGGAGCATAGTTTTCTTTTGCACGGACCGAATAAGAGTAATTGACAACGGGATCCTCCGTTCCGTGTAAAATCAGCACCGGTCCCTGATAAGGCCGAAGCTCCTTATAAACGTCCATTTCCGCCACGGTATCGTGGAACTGCCTTCCCAGCAGAATCGCTCCGCAGTCGATCACCTCCGGCACATGCTCCGGATCGTAGCTTGCGCCGCCAAGGCACCCTGCCCTTGCGTGATCCGGGATGCACAGCGCGGGATAAACCATCACCAGACTTTTAACGGCGTCTTTGCATTTTGCGGCGGCCAGGCCGGAGACCATTCCCCCCTGACTGCAGCCGAGCAGGGTCACCCGGCTCTCATCGACATAGGGAAGCGCTTTTACATGACGGATCACGGCAGTCAGGTCAGCGACCTGGGTCAGAATGGTAGCCTGCGTGGTTTCGCCGTCGCTCTTTAATTCCTCCGGGGTCATGGCGTGGCTGCCGCCGCAGAAGCTGAAGCAGAACGCGGCGTATCCCCAGCCGGAGAAGATTCTGCAGTATTCGGCCTCGCCGGTATAGTTCCCGGTAAAGCCGTGGCTGACGATGATGGCGGGATACCGTTCCCCTTCCCGGAAGTTTTCCGGCAGATACTGCATCCCCCGAATCCGTAATCCGTCCCGCTTACAAAAAAATAAGTCTTTTTTCACGTTGTTTTCTTCCATTTGCTCCTCCGCTTTTGTCTGTCTTGTTCCTGATTTTCATTATAATTGTGCTGACTGATCTTGACAAGATCAAAATCAAACCCGTAATTAAATTTTTTTTATCATTAACATTGACATTATCATTAACATATTGTATAATGTAAATCAGAAGCAGGAAATACTTGAAAGGAAACCTCCAAATATTGAACTGATGTCAAAGAGGGGGTTTACACACCCTCCTGTGAAGCGCGCAAGGGGTATCTTACAGGAAAAGGAATCGGAAAGGACAGGTGTAGCATGAAAAAATTATCGGATTCGGAGTTCGAGATTATGAAGGTTCTATGGAGCGGGGACGGGCCGATGACCTCCAACCAGATTCTGGACGGCGTCAGGGACAGGTATGACTGGAAGCTGGCGGGGCTGATGACGTTTCTGGCAAGGATGGTCGATAAAGGGTATGTGTACTGCGACAGGACGACGCGGACCAACTATTACTCCGCCCTTGTGTCCCAAGATGCATATAAGACCCAGGAAAGCGAGAGCTTTCTGGAAAAGCTGTACGACAATTCCGCAGCGAAGATGATCGCCCATCTCTACAGGGGAAGCAAAATTTCACAGGAAGAAATAAAGGAATTAAGGGCTTATCTTGATTCCTTGGAAGGAGAAGAGAAATGACACAGAAATGGTTAATCGGTATGTTGAATACGTCCGCAGTAATGGGACTGGGGATTGTACTGATCAGCGTTCTGCTGTTCGTCAGCAGAAAGAAGTACAGCGCAAGGTGCAGGAAAGGAATCTGGATTTTTCTGGCTGTCCTGTTTTTGGTTCCGTTTTCCTGGTTCCGCTTTCCGAGAGCATACAGTCTGGAGGTTCCCAACGTTGTGCTGCGCGAGTTTGAACGTCAGACGGCGGAAACCGGCTTTACGCCCGGTATAGATTCTGTTGTCACGGATCAGGAGGGGAGCGCCGGGAAAGCGGACGGCACGGGGATGGTCGGACAGAGCCAGTCCGCTCCGAATGAAGCAGCGCAGCCTTCTGTCAAACCGGCGGAGAAAGCAAGCCTGACCGTGGCGGACGTCCTGTTTGCCGTGTGGCTCATTGCGGCTGCGGCTTTTGCGGTTTATTTTGCGGAGGGCTATCGGCGGATGCGCGGCAAGATCAGGCGCTGGAGCTGGGAATGCAGGGATAAAAGAGTACGGGAGATTTTTTCGGAGCTTGTAGCGGAATGCGGGCTGAAGAGAATGCCAAAGCTGCGGATCATGGATTCTTCCGCAGGTCCTTTTACGACGGGAGTGCTGAAAAATATGATCGTGCTGCCGGATGAAAACCTGCAGGAAAAAGACCTGCGTTTTATCTTAAAGCATGAATTGACCCACTGTAAAAACAGGGATATTCTCTGGAGACTTCTTTTCGTGACCGTGAATGTGATCTATTGGTTTCACCCTCTTGTATGGTTTTTGCGCAAGACGGCGGAGCAGGATATGGAGATTGCCTGCGATGAGGCGGTTGTGTCCGAGGCGTCCAGGGAAGACCGAAAGGAATACGGCGATGTGATCATGTCCTGGGTAGAACAGAGCAGATATCGGGGCAGCGTGATTTCCACCGGGTACGTCCATGGAGTGAAATTCTTAAAGCGCAGATTTGACAGTATCTTCGGAGGCGGGAGAAAGAAGAACGGCGTCCTTCTGGCGGGCGGCGCGGTTGCCCTTGTACTGCTTACCGGCTGTATTCTTCATGTGCAGAGCGGCGGAAATGTATATGCGGCAAGGAAGATTCCCATTGATTCCGGTATTGAAGTGAGAACGGACGTCAACGGGGACGGAGAGACGGACCGGGTGCGCGTAACGGATAACAATCTGGGCGAATGGGATTCCGTACTGACCATTTTGAGCGTGGGACTGAACAATGGCGACGGCGAGTGGGCGTCGGTAAGCTATCCGGAACGCTGGGATTCTTATGTTGTGACGGGAGACCTGACCGGGAACGGAGCAGCCGATATCGTTCTGGTAAAAATTGCCTGGGGTAGTATGCATGGTATGGGAGATGTCACCGTGCTGCATGTGGAGACGGATGAGACAGGAAAGCCCGAACTGGTGGAATATCCCGGAAACTTTATCCAAAATCCGGAGCTGGAGCCGAAATGGATCGGCGGCTGGGAGGACTATCCTTATCCGGAGGATGATATCAGCAGTTATGCGGAACCGCCGACCGTTATGGACGAAGGTTACTACGGAGCGACCATCATCGAGAAGGATGGAAAGACGATGCTCCGCCTGGTCATGCTGGCGGAAGCGCAGACAGACAGCGGTATGTGCATCGACTGCTCCTACACGCCCGAGGGCTGGTACATCGAGGATATCCAGATGGTTTATGATTACTACGGCGGCGGTTGGGAGGAGAAGCTTCTGAAGGCCGGGGAGACTGCGGCGGGCGTCGATCAGGCTCCCGTCCTGACGGACAGCGAGGCGTCCGGCAGCCTTTCGGAGGAGGATTTTTGGAGAGTAGAGGACGAGGGGAAGGAAAAGGTACGGTTTTCCACAGGTCTGGAAGTGGTTTACCCGGAAAGCTGGCAGGGGAATATCGTGTTGAGAGAGGAAAGCGGGGCGATAGCGTTCTGCGAAAAAGGAAATGCGGTCGCCGGGATAGGCGGAGACTTATTCTACCTGTGCCTGATCGAGCGCACGGAAGGTACGATCGTACTGTCTGACCTGAGCAAGGCACTGGGATTCTACCGACAGGGCGACAGAGAATATGTTCTGGTGCAGGATCTGCCGGGGGACAGACTTTATTCCGAGGAAGACCAATCGCTGATCGACGCGTATCTGACTTTAAGCGAAACGATGGATGACGTGATCATAAAGACAGACGCCATGCAGGGATTTACGGAGATAGACTGGGTGCAGTATGAGAGCGTAATAGGTCAGAATTACTGGGTGCAGTGGGAGAACGTAACAGGTCAGGAACCGTCGTTTTTTATCCAGAGGCTCCTGCCGGAAGAGGCGGCTGTAAGTCCTGAAATTGCAGAATATGATTACGAGAGCGCCTGTAAAGCGGGGGAAGTCCGGCAGCTGCGCGGCGTATTGCCGGGAACGGGCGAGGGGATCTGGTACATCATAACGATAGACGGCGTGGAATATTACTATGCCAGGTATGATGAGTTTCCTGACAGAGTAGAACGGACGGGATATTCCGTTATCAGTGAAAAGTACTCATTGGCAAACGGGCTTTCCGTAGGAATGACGAAAACAGAGGTTCTCGATCTGTGGCCCGCCATGGCAATATTGGATACAGAAGGGAATCCCATCAATGAGGCGGTCGGTCATATGGGATGGAACGGCACAGCTTATCCCCACAGTCCCGTGAACATGGACGGGGAATGGGATTATGGCGGCGGAAAAGATTACGCCTGGGAAAGCCGGTTTGATTACATTATGATTGCGGATGTGGTACAGGGGACGGATGCCCTGCCTCTTTACCTGGCCCTGATGATGAAAGATGATAAGGTTTCGGCGATTACCTTTTACTGTCCGACGGCGGGTTAATGTCTGCTTTCTTTATTCTCCGCTCCCTTACATACAAAAAGGACACATAGAATTTTTTATTTTCTATGTGTCCTGATACTGTTATTTTGAATGATACTAAAACTCCAAACTATCCGCATTGAGCAGAAAATATTTCATTCCCATAATTACAAATCCTTCCTCATTTCTCCAAGGCTTTTTCGTTCCATTTACTATAACAATCTTCTTAAATGAATCCGGAATATTGCGGAGTGAATTGAGTTCCTGTGTCTGCTTTTCCTCGGAAGTCATATCATAAGCTACCTGAATGTAATATCTCTGGCTGCCCTGGTTCACTACAAAATCAACCTCTAACTGCTTATGAACCCTCTTTCCTTCGCTATTCTTTGCAAACACATCCACAATACCGACATCAACATTGTAACCGCGCACAAGCAGCTCATTATAAACGATATTTTCCATAATATGAGTAGGCTCCTGCTGTCTGAAATTCAATCTGGCATTTCTAAGTCCAACATCCGAAAAGTAGTATTTCAGGTTTGCTCCCACATATTTTCTTCCTTTAATATCATATCGGACTGCTTTAGAAATTATAAATGCCTCTGCTAAATAATCAATATGGTTGGATATGGTTTTATTGCTGTAAGTGATACCTATTTCACTTTTGAAAGTATTTGATATTTTGGTTGGATTGACAGGGGCTCCTATGGCAGAAGCCAGAATATCCACCAAAGTTCCAATCTCATCGACATTTTGTATTCTGTTTCGCTCTACCACGTCCTTGATATAAACATTGGTAAAAATATTTTTAAGATACTCAGCCTTCTGGCGTTCCACAGAGAATTGTGCTACCTGTGGCAGGCCGCCATATATCATATATTCCTCCCATGCATCATCATAATCTCCATCAAAAGCCGCATAGAACTCTACAAATGATAGCGGATAAATTCTGATTTCATCTCCCCTTCCCCTAAATTCAGTTACAATATCGCTGGATAAAAATTTAGAATTACTGCCGGTTACATACACATCAATATTACTGATACGAAGCAAGCTGTTTAATACTTCTTCAAATCGCGGCATAAACTGTACTTCATCCAAGAGCAGATAATACTTCTGGTCATCTTTCATTGCATCTTTAATATGCTGATAACACTTTTTGGGATCTCTCAGATCCTCGTTTTCAATGCCATCCAATGCAATCTCAATGATGTGGTCATTATCTACGCCACTCTCCAATAAATATTTCTTAAACAACACAAATAACAGGAATGATTTGCCGCATCTCCTGATTCCTGTGATAATCTTAATCATTCCATTATCCTTTCGTATCTTTAACTGTTCAAGGTATAAATCTCTCTTAATCTCCATAGCACCACTCCTTGTTTTTGTGCATTGCTCGAATTTTGGTAATGATATTTTATCATTAAATTATTTTTACTTCAATAGCCATTACTATTTTTTGTGCATTTGCACTTTTTTATGTAATGAGCAAAGCAAAAAATGATGCTTCCGCGATGTCAGCGATGGCACAATCCATTCCATTGGTTGTATATAAAAACATCTTCCGTTTTCTGCCAAAAAGCTATATAATGAAGCCAGTCACAAACTGGGATTTATGGGGGCAAGACATGAGTGTTTTATGATAAAATGTTTTAACAAAGCTGTCAGGAGAGGGTTTTACTATGGATAAAGCACGAATTTCTGTTGATTTCAATGAAATGGTTGACCATAATATCGTTATGTTGTCTCAAACTGATGCAAGAACGGATTCCCATGGAAACATCGTTACTCTTTACGAAGGAATGCCGATCAGTATATATGAGGAGGACATTTACGAGAATGGGGAGGTTGATTATTTGATCGCGGAAGGTATCGTTATAAAGCATGATTTGGATATTTATCCGTTTTTTCCTCACATAAAATGGTTTTGCATGATTGATTTCAATGGCATTCAGAACAAGCCTGAATTGAGAAAGAACCACAGCGAACCGTCACTATGACAAACCCCGAATTTTTGAGGCATTATCAACACGAAAGAGAAAAGGGATTATAAAAGAAATGAATAGAGTGATTTTCATTAGAAAAGTTCAAGCTGGAGACGAATCCGTGCTTGCATATATACAGACAGAAAGCTGGAAAGCCGCGTTTCAAAACATACTGGATAAAAACACATTGGATAGATATACCAACATGGATCAAGCAACAAGCATGTATAAGAAACTATTGGAAGAAAAGAAAGGAAATGGCTATATTCTGACACTCGATGGTCAACCGCATTGCATTGCCTGGTGGGATGCTGCCCGTGACTCAGACATGTATGGGAAAGCAGAGCTTATCTGCATTCATAGCCTACCGCACAACTGGCAGAAAGGCTATGGCAGTTTGATGATGGAGCGAGTGTTGTCAGATATGAAAGATGCGGGATTTTCTGAAGTTGTTTTATGGGTTTTCTTTGACAATATAAGAGCAAGAATGTTCTATGAAGCAAAGGGCTTTTGTGCAACAGAGCATTTGAAACAAGGATTAGGCGCACAAGAAATATGTTACTCGAAATCTTTGTAGCACTATAACTTCCAGTTGTGCAATATCGCAGCTACACAAAAAATGAATAACTACCGCCTATAAAAGGCAGCTACCAAGACAGGAAATATCCAAGGGCTATAATATTTCGCAAATACAGGAAAGGACAGCAACGAAAACTATGAATCGCATCTTATGTGAAATTAAGGAAATAATCGACAGCAACATCAAATTGTATCTGCCCCATGTGACGGACGGCGAGTTGGAAAACGGCGGGGAAGTCTATTACATGAACGGGAAAAACGGGACGGAGTTCGACTGGTATGTCAACGGAAATCTGTCTCCGTTCATGGTTTTTTACAATGATAAGGCAAATCTGGGCGCGGTAAAATTGTTGCTCTGTAAGGATGGGGGAGTTCTCCTGTTCTTATACGGCGACCGCGGGAATCAGCTTGTGAAGCAGGCGGAGACACAGATTGATGCGAGCGAGGAGGAGCTGTTCGAGCTTGCCGTGATTATGCGGAACGCGGCGGACGACCGTAGAATCTGGGGCAAGTGCATTGACGGCATCAACACGGATATCGCGGTCAGCGAGGAAATGCGCAGTGAATTTCGGGGGCGTGAAAAGAACTATGATGTGATAAAAAATCGAAAGCTGATTTTGAATCAGAGTGCCTACGTCTCGAAAAGGATTACGCGGGAAGGTTGGAAAGTCGGTTATATGAAGCGGCTTGAGCCGCACGGCGAGGGAGACAGCGGATGGTGCTTTTTTGCGGGGAATGAGAGTGATAAATACACGTCCGATTTCAGGAATATCGAATTGGTGTATGTGGGGGATGTGTGGCAGCGCTTTGATTCGGACATTCTCCGGTACATTGACGCTCCGGTGGGGACGAGTTTGATTCGGATTTCTGCGGATGCCTTTGAGATTGACAAGAACGATAAGCCGGTCTTTCTGGTGAAAAGGTGACGGAAGAGAGGGGGATCGGAATGAACCACAAGGGAACGAAGACAATCGAGACGAAGAGGCTGATTCTCAGGGCCTTCCGGCAGGAGGACGCGGAGCCGATGTATCGCAACTGGGCGTCGGATCCGGAGGTGACCCGGTTCCTGACCTGGCCGGCGCATGAGAGTGTGGAGGCCACGGAAAAGGTGGTGGAAAGCTGGGTAGATAAAAACGGCGATAAATCCTTTTACCAGTGGGCCATTGTGCTTCGGGAAATCGGGGAGCCTATCGGCAGTATCTCCGTGGTAAAGACAGATGAGAGAACGGAATCCGTCAGCATGGGTTACTGCATCGGGCGGAAATTCTGGGGAAAGGGGATTACCGCGGAGGCGTTGCGGGCCGTGATCGTCTTTCTTTTCGAGGAAGTGGGCGTAAACTGTATTAATGCCTGTCACGATCCCCGCAATCCCAATTCCGGCAGGGTCATGAGAAAGAGCGGGATGACCTACGAGGGGACCTGGCGGGCGGCGGGCTTCAGCAATCAGGGGGTCTGCGACGAGTCCTGGCACTCGATTCTGAGGTCGGAATACGAGGCGGGAAAGCTCGGTGCAGAAGCCGAAAATACGGCCGGTGAGGTGAAGAAAAGCGATACCGGAACCGAAAACGGGGGCTGCGAAGCGAGGAAGGTCAGCGCAGAGGCGGAAAGCGCGGCAGATCGGGCGAAAGATTCCGGCGACGGAAAGTGCATCCTGATCTGCGCGGGCGACCTGACTTTGGGGGAGATTCCGGCGGGAGAGGAGGATCTTGTGATCGCCGTGGACGGGGGACTGAGTTATTGCGGTCTTTTGGGCGTGGAGCCGGATCTGATTCTGGGAGATTTTGATTCGGTCAGCGAAAAGGAGGCGGAGGCCATAGAGCTTTTGGAGAAGCAGATCCCGGAGCGGATTTTGCGGCTTCCGGCGGAGAAGGACGACACGGACACGCTGGCTGCCCTGAAGGAGGGGCTGCGGCGGGGTTACAGGGACTTCCGGATCTACGGAGGGACGGGCGGACATCTGGAGCACACGCTTGCGAATATCCAGTGCCTTTTGTACCTAAAGCACAGGGGAGCGGCAGGGTATCTGACGGACGGGGGACAAACGATCCTGATCGTGCAGAATGAGACAATCCGCTTCCGGGCGGGACTGGAGGGATATCTGTCGCTGTTCTCTCTGGGGGAGGAGGCGAGAGGCGTTACCCTAAAGGGAATGAAATACCCGCTGAACAGGGCGGTGGTGCGGAACGATTTTCCCATCGGAATCAGCAATGAATTTACGGGCAGGGAAGCGTCGGTGACGGTAGAGCAGGGCGCTCTGGTGTGCATCCTTTCTTTTGCGCAGTGAGGAGAGATGGGGGCATGGCAATGAAACGTGATTTGACAAGAGGGAATGTTACCGGTTCCCTTCTGATTTTCGCGGGCCCTATGATATTGGGAAATTTGCTGCAGCAGCTTTACAATATTGTGGATACCTGGGTGGTGGGAAAATATGTGGGCGCGGATGCGTTGGCGGCTGCGGGCTCGGCCTATTCGCTGATGACCTTTCTGACCTCGATTTTGATCGGGCTTTGTATGGGAAGCGGCGCTCTGCTGTCTTTTTACCGTGGACGGAGAGATGCGGAAAAATTTGGAAATGTTCTGCAGGCCTCCTTTGTGTTGATCGGCCTGATCTGTGTGGGACTGAATCTGGCGGTGTATGCATTTTTGAATCCGATCCTGCGTTTCCTGCGGATCCCCGGGGAGCTGTTTGAGCCGATGCGCGGCTATGTCAGGATTGTTTTTCTGGGGATTTTCTTTGTGTTTCTCTATAATTTTTTTGCCTTTGTCCTGCGGTCGGTGGGAAACTCTCTGGCGCCGTTAGTGTTTCTGGGACTGGCGGCCGCCGTCAATGTGGTTCTGGATCTTGTGTTTGTCCTGATTTTTGCTGCCGGGCTGGAGGGCGCGGCATGGGCTACCGTGATGGCGCAGGCTTTTTCGGGTCTCGGACTGGCGTTTTACACCCGGCTAAGGGAGCCGTCCCTCCGCTTTTCTCCCGGGGCTTTTAGAAGAGGCGGAAAGCCGATAAGGGAGATTCTGCAGTTTTCCCTGACCACCTCCGTCCAGCAGTCGGTGATGAATTTTGGAATCCTTATGATACAGGGGCTGGTGAACAGCTTTGGAACCGAAGTGATGGCGGCCTTTGCCGCAGCGGTGAAGATAGATACCTTTGCCTATATGCCGGCGCAGGAGTTCGGAAACGCTTTTTCCGTATTTATTTCCCAGAATTACGGGGCGGGAGAGCGGGAACGCCTGAAAAAGGGCATAAAAAGCGCCTCCGCAGTATCCGCGGGGTTTTGTCTGTCGGTTTCTGCCGCCGTGTTTTGTGCGGCAGAGGAACTGATGAAAATTTTTGTCCGGGAAAGTGAAACGCAGATCATTGAAATCGGAATGGGATATCTGCGGATAGAAGGAGCGTTCTATCTGGGGATCGGCATTCTGTTTTTGCTGTACGGCTATTATCGGGGCGTCAACCGTCCTGAGATTTCTCTTCTGCTGACGGTGATTTCGTTGGGAACGCGCGTGGCGCTTGCCTATCTGCTGGCAGCGATACCGGAGATCGGCCTGTACGGCATCTGGTGGGCGATCCCCATCGGATGGGCGCTGGCGGACGTCACCGGTATCCTGCTGATCGGCCGGAAAACTACAGATATTGATTGGAAGACCGGCGCATAAGGAACCGGACAGAGTATCCCTTTTCGTCGCATACAGATCGGACGATGTCTTCGGCGAGATCTACCGCATTTTCGTTGACGCAGATAATGCATACATTCTTTTTGCGCCGGAAGAGGGAAGGCTTCATCCAGCGTATGTAATAAGAGATGCGCTCCTGCAGCAGCTGATGCTCGATCAGCTGCTTGCATTCCGGATCGGATATCTCGCAGAGTTCAATTTCATTGTTCACTTTCAGGGAAGTAAAGATGGTCTGTTCCATGACTTTCACCTCGTTGTAACTTATTAGAAATGATCTGCCCTTATTATAGCACAGCAGGGCGGAAAAGCGCAATGCTTATGGCTATTGTTGTGCGGCAGCCGCGGCCGCAGCCGCCGCGGCTGCCCGGCGCTGGTTGATTTCCCACTGCTGGGCGTTCTGGATGGACTCGTAGTCGGGATTTGCATAAAATTCCGCGTCGTGCTGACAGTGGTTTGAAGTGGCGGGTGGTACGATGGTCACCGTGCCGTCCGGATTTTCCGTGATCATAGTGGAACCGCTGATCAGGGCCGGATCCTCCACCAGAGGAAGATCCACCCGCCCGTATGTCTTGAAGGGACATTCAAAGCTTGCGGGAAGTCCGTCGTATTCGCAAAGCTCGCCCTCGTAGTGGATATCGCAGCTGTCAATGGGAACGGTTCCGTCCTCAAAATACTCGTTGGCGATTTCCTCCTCCGGACAGACGCCGGGGATCGGCAGCTTGCCGGATTTCTTGCAGACACGCGCCTGTACCAGTCCCAGCGGAATCGGGAAAGGCTCCGGAGGGAGGTCTTCGTGGACGCGCTGCATAACGGCCCGCCAGATGTTTCTGGAGGTGGCTCTTTCCGCGTCGGTATCCATGTCGATATTGTTGTCAAAGCCTGTCCAGACGGTGCAGGTATAGTAAGGCGTGTAGCCTGCGAACCAGGAGTCCTTGTAGCCTGTGGAGCTTCCCGTCTTTCCGGCCATGGGCATGTTGCGGTTAAAGTTTACGCTGGTAGCTGTGCCGCTGGTGATAACGTCCGTCATTGCGTCGGTCAGCAGGAAAGCGGTGGTTTCCTTGAGCACCCGGTGTCTGGCGGGAGAGGTATTGTCGAGGAGCACATTTCCATCGGCGTCCAGCACTCTGGTGTACAGCTTGGGCTCCACATAAGTGCCCAGGTTGGCGATAGCGGCGTAGGCGGCGTTCATCTCATAGGGAGTGACGCCGTGGGTCAGGCCGCCGAGCGCAATGGTCTGCGTGACGTCAGTGTAGAGCTTGTCGCCGATGATCTCGCCGTTTGTCAGTGTGGAGAAGCCGAAATTCAGGCAGTAATCGTAGGACAGCTGCGGCGATATGACGGTTACCGTTTTTACCGCAATAATGTTCATGGAATCGCGGATGGCGTCCCGGATGGAATGGATTCCCCGGTAGCCGCCCTTCCACCAGTTCCTGATGGGTGTTCCGTCGTCATAGTTAAAGGGCGCGTCGTTGTAAACGGTGGCAAGGGTCTGGCCCGCGCTGTCCAGGGCGGGGGCAAAGGCCGCCAGCACCTTGAAGGTGGAGCCGGGGGGACGTTTTGTGTCGGTAGCCCGGTTCCAGGTCCGCCGGCCTTCCTTGGTTCCCCGCCCGCCGACCAGGGCGCGCACATAGCCCGTGTCCTGCTCCGCGATGACGGCGGCGCTCTGCGGCTGGGGCGTCAGGCTGATTGTCTCTTCATAATTGTCCTCCGTCTCCACGATGCCGAGCTGCTCCATCATGGCGGCGCGGTAGGTGGCGATCGCCTCATAGGCGTCCTCGTGGGAGGAGAAGAGCAGATTGAACTTGGAGCTCTTGTTCGCCTTAAACCAGCTTGTCATATTTTCCTTGCTGAAATTCGTCTGGGTCTTGTCCGGCCCGGTGATGGTCAGGGCATAGCTTAACAGCCACTGCACTTTCTCCGGATAGTTCTCCGGATTGGCGTACTCCTCGTCCATGATTTTCTGAATCGTGGGGTCCATGGTGCTCTCGATGCGCAGGCCGCCGGAGGTCAGAATTTTTTCCGCCGTGGCGGCGTCGTATCCCGCGTCGTCGATCAGATCCTGAAGCACCTGCTCGTAGACCGCGTCCGAGAAATAGGAGCCGGAGGTAGCGGTGACGCTTTCCCGGTAGTCGATGTCATAATTGCCGATCCGTTGGTAGACGTCCTCCGTGTCCGCGACAGCCTCCTGATACTGCTCCTCCGTGATAAACCCGAGGTTCAGCATGTTGGTCAGACAGGTCTGCCGTCTGTCGGCGTTTGCCTCGGGATGGCGGATGGGATTTAGGGCAGTGGGACTCTGGGTGATCGAGGCGATGACGGCGGCCTCCGAAACCGTCAGATCGCTGGCGGACTTGCCGAAATAGCGCTTGGAAGCGGCTTCCACGCCCAGGGTGTTCTGCCCCAGATTGATGGCATTCATATATTCCAAAAGGATTGCGTCCTTGTCGAAATATTTTGAAATCTCAATCGCAAGATACTGCTCCTGCAGCTTTCGTTTTAATTTTTTAATCGTGTTTTTCCCCTCGGAGGTCCACTCCGTGAAGACGGTGTTCTTCAAAAGCTGCTGTGTGATGGTGCTGGCGCCCTCGGCCCTCTTGAAGCGGGTCCGGATAAAGGTTACGCCCGCCCGGATCATACCCTTGAAGTCGATGCCGTTGTGCTGGTAGAAGCGCTGATCCTCGATGGCCACAAACGCCTTTCCCAGATAGTCGGGCAGCTCGTCCATGGACTCGACGCGCAGACGGTTGGAGTTGCTGCTGACGTACTGGTCGATTTCATTGCCCATGCAGTCGTATACCACGGTTGCCTGACCGGAAGCGACCACGTCCCCGAAACGGATCTGAGGAGTGGAGGCGAGGATGCCCTTGTAAGCGCCGATGCCTGCGGCAGCGCCGCAGATCCCGAGGCCGACTGCAGCCACGAGAAACAGCTTGACGATTCCGATGAGCAGTTTTTTCTCTATTTTTACCGTTTTGGAATTCAGTGCCTTTTGCTTTGCGCGGACACCTTTTTGACCGTAATTCATTCCAATACCTCCCTGCGCGCTTCGTCAGCGCACATATATTTTATTATAACAAAAAAAAGTATGTAAAGAAAGGTTTTCTTTTCAACTTAATAATTTTAATAATTGTTTCACATTTTTGAAAAATTATGCTAACATTAAGAGGAAATCAATTGTCTGCTGAGGCGGGCGGATGGGAGCTGCGTGTTATGGATAAGGGGGAGATGGGTTCCTACCTGGTTCTGCTGGAGGGCGGACAGGGAGAATACGAGGAAAAAAAATCCCGTTTCATCGCGACGGTCAGAGGCTGCAAAACGGAGGAAGAGGCGGCGGCTTTTATCGAGGAGACCAGAAAGAGGTACTGGGACGCAAGGCATAACTGTTCCGCCTTTGTGCTGGGCGGCAGGGGAGAGCTGACCAGGTGCAGCGACGACGGGGAGCCCGCGGGCACTGCGGGCCGTCCCATGCTGGAGGTGCTTCTGCGGGAGGAGATCCGGGACGTGGCGGTCGTGGTGACCAGATATTTCGGCGGGGTGCTTCTGGGGACGGGAGGACTTGTCCGGGCGTATACCCGTGCGGTGCAGGAGGGACTGAAAAACTGCGTTGTCGGCAGGATGCGCTACGGCGTGCAGCTGCGGGTGGCCACCGATTACGGCGGCATTGGAAAGCTTTTGTATTTGCTGGGAAACGCGGGGATAGAGCCGTATGCAAGCGAATACACGGATCAGGTTACATTCTGCGTGACCGTCCCGGTTTCGGAGGCGGAGGGACTGCAGAAGGAAATGACCGAGGCTACGGGAGGCAGGATTAAAGTAGAAAAGATAAAAGAGTTCTATTTCGTTGACAAAGGGTCCGTCGGGGGCTAAAATAAATTTGTTCGGGTTCGTTTGTTTTCGGGCCAAATAACAGAGCACGAAAGGTGGTGGTTTTTTTATGAAGAGTACGATAGCAGGCTCAGACAGTCCGGTTCCGGGTCGAAGTTGCACAGGGATAAAAAAATCACATAAGGAGAAGTGCTATGGAAAGAAACAACGAACTGGAGAGGCTGCGCGAGCTTCTTAACGCCAAGCAGTACACGAAACTCAGACAGTTTCTGGCCGAGTTAAACGACGCGGATATCGCCGCTTTCCTGGAGGAGATGGAGGAGGAAGAGATCTCAAAGGTGTTCCGGATCCTGCCGAAGGATCTGGCGGCGGATGTGTTTTCCTACCTGGAGGTAGAGAGCCAGCAGGCGGTCATCAGCTCCCTGTCCGATGCGGAGGCGGCCAACATCATCGACAATCTGATGGCCGATGACGCGGTAGACTTTCTGGAGGAAATGCCGGCCAATGTAGTGGATCAGCTTCTGGCTAACGCAAGGCCCGACACCCGTCAGGCCATCAACCATCTGCTGCGCTACCCGGAGGATTCCGCCGGGAGTATCATGACGGTGGAGTATGTGTCCTTCAAGGAAAACATGACGGTGGCGCAGGCGATCCAGCATATCAGAGACGTGGGTCTTGACAGCGAGACCATCAATATCTGCTATGTCCTGGACGGCCAGAGGAAGCTGGTAGGAACCGTGGCGCTGCGGTATCTGCTGCTCAGCGGGGGGGAGGAAATCATCGGCGATCTGATGCACGAGAACGTGATTGCCATCAATACCCTCATGGATCAGGAGCAGGCGGCGGCGCAGTTTAAAAAATATGACTTTACGGCCATGCCTGTGGTGGATAACGAAAACAGGCTGGTGGGGATCATCACCGTGGACGATATCGTGGATATCATCGAGGAAGAGACCACGGAGGATATGGAAAAGATGGCGGCAATCGTGCCCAGCGACAAGCCCTATATGAAGACGACGGTGGCGGATACCTATAAAAAGAGGATCCCATGGCTGCTGCTCTTGATGATATCGGCTACCTTTACGGGAGCCATCATCAGCTCCTTTCAGGACGCGCTGAGCGTCTGCGCCGTGCTGAGCGTCTTTATCCCCATGTTAATGGATACGGGAGGAAACGCGGGAGGGCAGGCCAGCGTGACGATTATCCGCGGTCTTTCCCTGGGAGAGATCGAGTACAGGGATATCGTAAAAATCGTCTGGAAGGAAATGAGAGTGGCGCTTCTGTGCGGCATGACGCTGGCCGCGGCCAATTTCGCGAAGCTGATGATCTTTGACGGAGTGGGGCTCTATGTGTCCTTTACGGTGTGCCTGACGCTGGTGGCGGCGGTGGTGATGGCCATGCTGGTGGGGTGTCTTCTTCCCATCGGCGCCAAGAGGCTGGGCTTTGACCCGGCGGTGATGGCAAGTCCTTTTATCACTACGATCGTGGACGCGCTGTCGCTTCTGGTCTATTTCCGGTTCGCCGTGCTGATTATGGGAATCTGAGGAGATTCCTGCAGCCTGACCGGAGGGAGAGGATGCCGCGGAGACGGAAATGAGAAGGTGCGGGGAGAGTTTATCGTGGAAAACTGTAGAAGTACAGAGGGCAATCAATGTATGAAGATCGAGGAGCTGGATCCGACGTTTCTGTTTACCTGGAAGGGCACACGCAGCAGGGAACGGGACGAGGGCAGTTACCGAAGCCATGATCATATCGAGATGTCTTTCGTGCTTTCCGGGGAGGGG
This sequence comes from bacterium, assembly GCA_023664305.1. GTDB lineage: Bacteria > Bacillota > Clostridia > Lachnospirales > Lachnospiraceae > Acetatifactor. The sequence continues at coordinate 42,029 of JAMPFT010000020.1, forward strand.
AAATACCGGTTTGAGGACGGTATCGTTTCCGTGCAGGAGGGAGACCTGATCGTCATTAACCCCGGGGAAAAGCATCAGGCGCTGGCCTGCCCGGAGGCGGAGCTGCCGGCCACGGAATTTTTCGTGGGAGTGACCGACGTGCGGATCGCGGGACTTCGGGAGAACACCCTGCCCGTCAAGGGCGGCGGCCATGTGCTGCATACCGCGGGGGAGCTGCGGCAGAGGCTGTTTAAGATATGCGCCTCCATGGAGGCGGAAAACGCCGTGTGCAGGCAGGGGCGTTACTTTATGCTGAAGGCTTATCTGATGCAGATGATCCTTTTGATCGTCAGGGAGCAGTGCGAGCCGGTGCAGCGCCCCAAGGGATATTCCTTTGAGTCGGTGAATAAGAAGTATGTGGTGGAGCAGATCGTCAGCTATTTTGAAGATCATTACAGCGAAAAGATTTCTCTGGATCAGATCGCGGAGAATATGTACTTAAGTCCCTTTTATATTTCCAAGATCTTTAAGAGCGAGACGGGAGACGCGCCGATCCGCCACCTGATCAACATCCGCCTGGAGAAGGCGAGAGAGACGCTGGAGAACGGCTGGGAGGGAAGCATCCAGGAGGTGGCGGCGTCTGTGGGCTACGACGACGCCTATCATTTCAGCAAGCTGTTCAAAAAAAGGTATGGGATCTCGCCTTCCCAGGCGAGGAAAAAGGCGTGAAGAAGACTGTTTACAACAAAAAAACTTTTGGCTACAATATTTCCAAATTTATATAAAAACAGGAGGTATCGGTGTATGAGGTATTTTTTTGAGTCCCAGATCGAAAAGAAAGAGAAAGGCTACATGATCAGGATTCCCTTTAACATCTGGGAGGTCTGCAAGCAGAGAGACGTGATCCAGGCGGAGGTCGTCCTGGATAACAAGATCATCGACTGCGAGCTGCTTCCTCTGGAGAAGGGTAACTATGAGATCCACATTGAGGACGGGGACGCGGTGAACGTAGAGCCCGGCGTGCCGCACAAGATCCTGCTCCATGTCAACGGCTCCCTGATCCGCATGGATCAGAACAGCCCTTACAGCTTCGACAAGCCGGTCCGCAAAATCGACAGCATGAAGGTCATCATCCAGCCGGAGGACGGTCTCTGCGGCCAGGCCTGTGTGGCTATGCTGGCAGGGGTGACCATCGCGGAGGTGATCAGCGTGATGGACTGCCGGGAATGGCAGGCTACCATGGGCCGGGTGATTTCCGCGTTAAATTACTACGGAATCGATCATACGGATATCATCGTGTATACGGAGGGACGCGACGCGGTGCTTCCGAAATGCTGTATCATGATGGAGAAGATGGGACGTTTCTGCCATTATCTCGTCCATTACGACGGAAAATTTTACGATTCCAACCTGGGCGTGCTGGAGGAATACGATATGTCCAAGCTGCTGGGATATCTGGAGATCAAGTGCTGACAGAAGACGAGAGTATTGAGGAGGGGACAAAAAAATGAGCAAGCAGACAAAGATCTACGAAGCTGTGGCTCAGGCTACAGGCTTCAGGTATGATGCCCTGGGACAGGTGGTGTACGGAAAGGCGGACGGATTCGATGTGATGATTTACGCGGAGAATCCCGGCACACCGACTCTGCTCACCATCCATACCGCGGCCAGAAATACTTCCGGCGCGATACTGGATCCGAATGAGGCGAAGGAATTTGCCAAGGGCGCGGAGCTCGTAAAAAGCGTGGAAGAAGACGGCAACCATATTGTGATACACCTGTGGAATGAGATCAAGCAGAATAAACTGACGGAAAAGCTGCCCGGCGCGCTCAGGCAGACGCTTTCTTTCCTGCGCTCTAAGGGATTCGTTCCCTGCTGCAGCGTCTGCGGCAGGGAGGAAGAGGTTTCCGGCATTCTGGCCGGGGGAAATCATTATCACCTCTGCATGGAGTGCGAGGGCACGATGCGGAGCAATTTGACCACCGTGATTCAGCAGAAGGACCAGAAGCGCGAGAATATTGTGGGCGGTATTGTGGGAGCGTTTCTCGGCTCCCTGCTGGGCGTCCTGTGTATTATCGTGCTGAGCCGCCTGGGTTATGTGGCGGCGCTTTCCGGCGTGGTTATGGCGGTGGGTGTGCTGAAGGGTTACGAGCTGCTGGGCGGCAAGCTGACCAAAAAGGGAATCGTCCTCAGCGTCCTGATCATGCTGTTTATGACTTATCTGGGCGACCGTCTTGACTGGGCGATTGCGCTGTTGACGAGCGGGGGCGGAGCCGAGGCCGGCTATAACATTTTTGAATGTTATCAGCTGGTGCCGTATGCGATTGAGATGGAGTTGATCGAGCTTTCCTCTTATGTGGCGAATCTGCTTCTGATTTATGCCTTTCTGCTTCTGGGGGCGATCCCTACAATTCTTTCCAGAGTCAGGGAGAAAAAGGAAGAGACGCAGATGCGCAGGCTGGGCACGGTGAGCAATTCTCTCAACAGCCAAAATTCCTATTAATAATGAATGAAAAAACGCCGGAACAGGTTCCCGGCGTTTTTTGACGGAAGGGAACGGAGGCAGAAAATGACGAAATCGGGAAGGAATTATAAAGTAAATATAAAATCTGTTTTTTGAACAGGAAGTGAGAAAACGGGAGAAAACAAGAGATTTAATGAGAAAACAAGAGAAAACAAGAGATATATCGCGGTGAATGCGTTTGAAAAAGTCGATACATAAAACTAATATATGTTTTGATGATTAGCACTCGATGAAAATGAGTGCTAACAAATGAATAAAGTACCTATCAAATAAGGAGGCATTCAAATGAAATTAGTACCGTTAGGTGACAGAGTTGTGTTGAAGCAGCTGGTTGCGGAAGAGACGACCAAATCAGGCATCGTTCTTCCCGGTCAGAATAAGGAAAAGCCCCAGCAGGCGGAAGTGATTGCGGTAGGCCCCGGCGGCGTTGCGGACGGCAAGGAGATCAAGATGGAAGTGAAGGCCGGCGATCAGGTGATCTATTCCAAGTATGCGGGAACGGAAGTAAAGCTGGAGGATGAGGAATACATCATCGTGAAGCAGAGCGATATCCTGGCAGTGATCCAGTAAGAGGCAGACAGCGGACAAAGTGTCTGAGCGCTGCCCGGCACGAAACTGTCCTGAACGCGGACGGCAGAGCCGATCCGTGAAAGCAGCGCAGAAACGGAGAAGAAAATGGCAAAAGAAATCAAATACGGGGCGCAGGCCCGTGCAGCATTGGAGTCCGGCGTAAATCAGCTGGCAGATACCGTGAGAGTGACCCTCGGACCGAAGGGAAGAAACGTCGTGTTGGATAAGTCCTTTGGCGCGCCCCTGATTACAAACGACGGCGTGACCATCGCAAAGGAGATCGAGCTGGAGGATGCGTTCGAGAATATGGGCGCGCAGCTTGTCAAGGAGGTTGCAACAAAGACCAACGATGTGGCCGGAGACGGAACCACGACGGCTACCGTTCTGGCGCAGGCAATGATCAACGGCGGCATGAAGAACCTGGCTGCGGGCGCAAATCCCATCATTCTCAGAAAGGGAATGAAGAAAGCTACCGACTGTGCCGTGGAGGCGATTTCCGGCATGAGTCAGAAGGTCAACGGCAAGGAGCACATCGCAAGAGTCGCGGCGATCTCCGCAGGGGACGAGGCTGTGGGACAGCTGGTTGCGGACGCGATGGAGAAGGTCAGCGGGGACGGCGTCATCACCATCGAAGAGTCCAAGACCATGCAGACCGAGCTGGATCTGGTGGAAGGAATGCAGTTTGACAGAGGGTATATTTCCGCGTACATGGCGACGGACATGGATAAGATGGAAGCAACCCTTGATAACCCTTATATCCTGATTACCGACAAGAAGATTTCCAATATTCAGGAGATTCTGCCCCTGCTGGAGCAGGTTGTGCAGTCCGGCGCAAAGCTTCTGATCATTGCGGAGGACGTGGAGGGCGAGGCTCTGACCACCCTGATCGTCAACAAGCTGCGCGGCACCTTCAACGTAGTCGCGGTAAAGGCTCCCGGCTACGGCGACAGAAGGAAGGCAATGCTGGAGGATATCGCGATCCTCACAGGCGGCACTGTGATCAGCTCCGAGCTGGGATATGAGCTGAAGGATACCGATTTGAGCATGCTGGGACACGCTAAGAGCGTCAAGGTGCAGAAGGAAAATACCGTTATCGTGGACGGCGAGGGCGAGAAGGAAGCCATCCAGTCCAGGATTGCGCAGATTAAGAACCAGATCGAGGAGACGACCTCCGATTTCGACAGGGAAAAGCTCCAGGAGAGACTGGCAAAGCTGGCAGGCGGTGTTGCGGTAATCCGCGTGGGCGCGGCTACCGAGACCGAGATGAAGGAAGCGAAGCTTCGCATGGAGGATGCGCTGGCGGCTACCCGTGCGGCTGTGGAGGAAGGTATCATCTGCGGCGGCGGTTCCGCTTATATCCATGCTGCAAAGGAAGTAGAAAAGCTGGCTGAGACGATGAGCGGCGACGAGAAGACGGGAGCGCAGCTGGTGCTGAAGGCTCTGGAGGCACCTTTGTTCCACATTGCGGCTAACGCAGGGCTGGAGGGCAGCGTGATCATCAACAAGGTAAGAGAGTCCGACACAGGCGTAGGCTTTGACGTCCTGAAGGAGGAGTATGTGGATATGGTCAAGGCAGGCATCCTGGATCCCGCAAAGGTGACCAGAAGCGCCCTGCAGAACGCGACCAGCGTGGCAAGCACTCTGTTGACCACCGAGAGCGTTGTGGCAAACATCAAAGAGGAAACGCCCGCTATGCCCGGCGGAGCAGGCGGCATGGGCGGCATGATGTAAGCGTTTTGTATGAAACGGCGTTGTCACGGGTAAATTATAAAGACGCAGGCAGATTTATCTGCCTGCGTCTTTTGGAAGGCTGTCAAAAGCAAAAATGTATAAAGCGAAAAAAAGTAAAAATTCTCTTGCGGAACCCCGGCACACTGTGTTATAATAATTTTTGTTGGTGGTTCCGCAGCAGGAAGAGGCGGACATCTGCAGATAGGGGAATAGTACAGTGGTAGTGCGGCGGTCTCCAAAACCGTTAACGGGAGTTCGAGCCTCTCTTCCCCTGCTGAAAAGACCTTGACCGCGTAAGGCGTTCAAGGTCTTTTGTTATCTTACGGAAATCAGTTTGCTGCATCTTTGAAAAAAAGGCAGGGAGGGCAAAGCGGGATGGAAGATTTCAAAAAGGAGGACGGTTCCGAAAGACTGGAGAAGGCGCTTGCTACGCTGCGGGAGTATGTGGGAGAACTGTCCGCGCGGGCGGGAGAGGAGGAAGCGTACGCGGAGGCTCTCTGGCGGAAAATCAAAGGGTCGCCGGGGCTTTTGCAGGAGCTGGCTTACTATCACGACTACGGCAGCTTTTTATGTCGGTATACGGTGGCAGGGCATACGCTGGCGGATGTGCTGGTGTGGCAGGTAGATCATTTTAAACTCTATATGGACCGGCCCGGGGAGATGAACCGCTACAGGCAGGAGAGGCTGCTGCTTGCGGCGTTTGAAGGGATGGCGCAGCTGGAAGAGGATCCTGACGGCCTTTTGAAGAAAATGAGAGAAGAGTCGGGGCAGGACGCCGCCAACGGTTAAGGCAAAGAGAAAGGGAATCTGCGCCGTCCGGCAGCGCGGCGGACGGCAGGAGACAACAATAAAAGCGCTCGCGGATCTGAGCATCCGCGGCGCTTTTACCGTAAAGGGGAACTATTACACAGTATAACGCAAAAGAACGGAAATGTCTATACCTTTCCCACCGTAAAATTAATTTCTGCTTCCAGAGTGGAGGGAACCGGCGCATTACTGTTACGCAGCTTCTGTTTCAACATCTCCAGACGGTGGACGCGCTGGCCCGCAAGAATCTTCTGGCGGCCCATCATCTCCGTGTAGATGGGGTTCTGCTCCATGGTTGCCGCCAGCGGGGCGGGGAAAGGACAGTAGGTGAAGAGGATTCTTCTCGCCACCTTGTTCAGCCTCGGAGAACCGCTTCCCTCGAACAGCACCCAGACGATATAGTCGCGTACAAACATTTCCTTGAAGCTGTTCTTCGCGCGCTGCAGGCTGTTGCGGATGCGTTCCTTGGCCTCGCCGCTCAACTCCTGATTCTTCCGGAAGAACTGGATATAATCGAAATACTCGCTTGTCAGAGAGCGCTCCGACACGTCGTTCCAGCGGCTGCCCTGTACGCGCTTGCACATCTCCCAGCGAAATTCTCCGGTGAGCCGGACGAGAGTGGTGTTGATGTCTTCCATGTGGAAGATGGAGAAGAACATTCTGCCGGGCGAGTTGCGCTTTTTCCCTTCGATCTCCTGCCACATGACGCCGCGGATTCCCACATTCGGCATCAGGATGATATCCGGCAGAAATTCCAGATGGATGGTCTCCTTTCCCATGGCGTCCATATTGTCATAGTCCAGACTTTCCCGATAGAAAGCGGAATAGTCGATGGACTTTATCATTTCAAAAGCCTTGCTGATCTGAGCGGCGGTGACAAAGGCGGTGTTCAGATCCTTCAGCACCGTATCCTCTGAGAAGAGCGGGCAGAAGGTAGTAATGCGGCCGCAGGTGATCTTGTTGACCTGGGGGAACATGTTCTGCATCTCGAAACGCACCTTGCTCATGGGATCGTTTTCCATGGCCGCCATTTCCGCCGCGGTGATATTGCCGCTGGACTTTTGCTTGTGGATATAGTCCGTATAGTCTTCGTCAAACTCATTCCGGCTGGGATTTTTTTCGCCGCTGTAAACGGCCAGCAGCCAGTGGTAGAGCGTGTAGACGCCGAAGCTGCTCCGGTTTTCCATGCCGCAGGCCAGATTGTAAAGCTTGGGGCAGTTGGCCGGGCCGGCCAGCTCCTCGTCCACATAGCCGAAGAACAAAAACATCTTTACGGCGACGGGAATGTGGGGGGTGAGGACGGATTTTTCGAAGACGGCGGAATAGAGCGAATAAAATTCGTCCGTCAGCTTTCTGCGCAGGCGGATGCTCTTGTCGTCCATGGCGCTGCGGTCCTCCAGCTCCTTATACTCGCCCACATGCTGACGGAAGGAAGCGGCTGCCTCCGAACCAAACTCCGCGTATTCCAGGATGGCGTCCAGAGAACCGGAGAGCTCCCGGGTGATAGCGGCAGACACGCCGTCTTTCTTTTCGGAGTCGGCATTTTCCGGCGCGGGGGCATTCTGCCGGTTGAGACTGCTGCGGAAGCTGTTGATCCGGGCGCTTACCTTAGGCTTGTCCAGGGACGGATCATTTTCAAACTGGCTTATGATTCTAAGGATATCCCGGTAAAGCCCCTCGGCGTCCTCGTTGTTCTGGCCGAGACGCAGATACAGGGAGGAGAACTGCTCGAAAAGATCGTCTCCGGAGGCGCTGAAATAACAGCCTGCCACGGAGGCGCAGTACTGGGACTGCTCCTCCAGCACGGAGAAGATAGCGCGGAAATCCCGGCCGCCCCTGCGCAGCAGCCCTATGGATACCCCCGGCTCCTGCATCAGCGCTTTGGTGGTTTCCCCCGTGCGGGAATAGATATGGTGCAGACCGAGATAATAGGCGTTCAGCCAGTCGTCGGGCGTATCCTCCCCCAACAGGGCGCCCAGATCGTCCGCGTTGCCTCCCGTGCGGGGCTGGATGCGGTAACGGCTGCAAAGAGCGTCGTATTTTGCGTAGTCCTCCGTCAGATTCTGATGGAGACTGGTGCATTTCATTTCCGAAAGGGAGCTCTGTTCCTGCAGCATGGTGATCTGGCTGAACAGGGACAGCAAAAACAGTCTTGTTATATCGGGATGCTTCTGCAAGAGATCATCCAGAGAGTCCATGGATTTTAAGGGATAGGAAAGAACGGTGGTTTCCTCCAGCACCGTGTACCCCAGAAAGTGAACCTCGGAGTTCAATTCGCAGATCCCGATGACCTCGCCTTTCCCGATCTGATAAGCGCCGCCGGGATATTCTACCGAGACCTTGCCTTTTGTGATCATGTGGAGAGCCGTCACGGGCTGTCCGACCTCATAAAGACGTCTCCCCTTTTCCAGTGTAGTTCCTGCCATTTTTGTTTACCTCTTATTCCGATACTGAATTAACGCCCGGGAGAAACGTTTCCGAACGCCAATTCTTATTATACAACATAATCTCTGTAATTTTCTACTGTACTTTTAACAAAAATGTGATAAAATAAAAATACATATGTGTCATTTTTTGTATGCGGCAGAAAGATAGGAAAGAGAGAGGCAGCCATGGAGACAAACGCGGAGTACAGAGAGCAGCTTCTAAAGAAGTATAAGCAGTCGGTGATGCCGCTGCTGCGTTATCTTCCCTGGTTTGAAAAAAACAGGGGACAGAATGTCAGCGGATTTTATGAGGGGCCGGAGATGTCGGAACACGCCATGAGTATCCCGGTGTACGATTCCACGCTGATGAGCTTTGTGAAGGAGGCGGGAGCTTCCCCGCTGATGGATAGGAATTATCTGTATACTTATACCCGAAACCACATCCGCACACACGCGGATGAGAGAAGGATGATCGCGTCGGCGGAGCTGAAGGACTGGGATATTCTGAGGGGGATTCTTTCCAAATATGTGATGGGCGGCAGGACAAAGAGCGTGCTGTGGGCGCAGGGCGTCCAGGAGGATATTTTCCGCCTGACGCTGCAGCGGATGCGGGATATTCTGGAGTTTTGGGACAGACCGCTGGACGTGAAATAGGGAAAAAGGCGCGGACTTTTGCGTCGCGAAATACGGAAACGAGGGGAAAGATGGGAGAAAAATCGGTACAGAAGAAGAAATTTATACTGGAGACGGCAAGAAAGGTATTTGTGGAAAAGGGGTTTAAAAAAGTCACGATGAAGGATATCGTGGAGGCCTGCGGGATCAGCCGGGGGGGCCTGTATCTTTATTTCGACAATACCAGCCAGATTTTTCTCGAGGTGATGAAGCTGGAGAGCGAGGAGACGGACGACGTCTTTTCCGATAATATCACGGAGGACGCCACGGCGGCGGACATCCTGATCCTGTTCCTGCAGGAGCAGAAAAAGGAGCTTCTGCGGAAAAAGGATACGCTCACACAGGCTGTTTACGAATATTATTTTGAGGCGAGGCCGGGGAAAAAGGACAATGTGCTGAGAAAACAGTTTGACTCTGCCTGCAAGATCATCGAGAAGCTGATCGAGACGGGGGTGGAGAACGGAGAATTTTTCTGCGAGGACTGTCAGGGGACGGCGCGGAATATCATGTTTGTCCTGGAGGGACTGAAAATTTCGGCCCAGACCATCGGCATCACGTCGGATACGGTGGACCGTGAGATTCTGTTTATATTGGGGTCGCTGGGCGTGGAAATGTAAAGGCGCCGGAGAGCGTTCGCCGTTAATGCGGCAGGAGGAGTGCAGACATGGGAAATGTCAGGCGGATTTATGTGGAGAAAAAGGAGCCTTACGCGGTAAAGGCGAAGGAACTGCACGAGGAATTGAAAAATTATCTGGGAATCGACGTGGAGGGCGTCAGGGTATTTATCCGCTACGATGTGGAAAATATTTCCGACGGGGTCTTTGAGACGGCCTGCAGGACCGTGTTCTCGGAACCCCCGGTGGATGAATTGTTTCGAGAGACGATTGAGATACCGGAGAACGGCAGGGTTTTCTCGGTGGAATTTCTGCCGGGGCAGTTTGACCAGCGGGCGGATTCCGCGGTGCAGTGCGTCCGGTTTTTGCGGGAGGATGAGGATCCGGTCATCCGCACTGCCGTGACCTATCTGATTCTGGGAGACATCACCGAGGAGGAATTTGCGCGGATCAAGTCCTACTGTATCAACCCCGTGGATTCCAGGGAGACGGGACTGAAAAAGCCGGACACCCTGATCACGGTCTTTGACGAGCCGGCGGATATCGCGGTGCTGGAAGGGTTTTCGCAGATGGAGGAGACGGAGCTTAAAGAGCTTTACGGTTCCCTGTCTCTGGCTATGACCTTCCGGGATTTTCTGCATATCCGGAATTATTTCAGGGACGACGAGAGGCGCGACCCGTCTGTGACGGAGATCCGCGTGCTGGATACTTACTGGTCCGATCACTGCCGTCACACGACCTTTTCCACCGAGCTTACCGGCGTGAAATTCGGCGAGGGATATTACCGCACGCCCATGGAGACCGCCTATCGGAGTTATCTGGATACCAGGGAGGAGATCTTTGCCGGAAGAGAAGATAAATTTGTCTGCCTGATGGATCTGGCGCTTATGGCGATGCGGAAATTAAAGAAGGACGGCAGACTGACCGATATGGAGGAGTCGGAGGAGATCAACGCCTGTTCCGTGGTGGTTCCCGTGGAGATGGATTACGGGGATCACAAAGAGACGGAGGAATGGCTGGTCTTTTTCAAAAACGAGACGCACAATCACCCTACGGAAATCGAGCCCTTCGGAGGAGCGGCAACCTGTCTGGGCGGCGCGATCCGGGATCCGCTTTCCGGCAGGGGTTATGTCTATCAGGCCATGCGCGTCACCGGCGCGGCGGATCCTACGGTTCCCGTATCGGAGACCTTAAAGGGAAAGCTGTCCCAGAAGAAGCTGGTGCGTGGGGCGGCAGGAGGCTACTCCTCCTACGGGAATCAGATCGGCCTGGCGACCGGTTATGTCAAGGAAATCTATCATCCGGATTATGTGGCGAAGCGGATGGAGATCGGCGCGGTCATGGGCGCGGCGCCCAGACGCAACGTGATCCGGGAGAGCTCGAAGCCCGGCGATATCATTATCCTTTTGGGAGGACGCACGGGCCGCGACGGCTGCGGCGGCGCGACGGGATCCTCCAAGGTACATACGGAAAGCTCCATCGAGACCTGCGGCGCGGAGGTGCAGAAGGGAAACGCTCCCACCGAGCGCAAGATCCAGAGGCTGTTCCGCAGGGCAGAGGTGAGCAGAATCATCAAAAAATGTAACGATTTCGGCGCGGGAGGCGTGTCCGTGGCCATCGGGGAGCTGGCGGACGGGCTGACCGTGGATCTGGATAAGGTGCCGAAGAAATACGCGGGTCTGGACGGCACGGAGCTTGCCATCTCCGAGTCCCAGGAGCGTATGGCGGTGGTAGTGGATCCCGGGAATGTGGAAAAGTTCCTGGCCTACGCGGCGGAGGAGAACCTAGAGGCGGTGGCCGTAGCTGAGGTTACGGAGGACCCCAGGCTGGTGCTGACCTGGAGAGGGAAAAAGATCGTTGACTTAAAGAGGGCCTTTTTGGATACGAACGGCGCGCATCAGGAGGCCTCCGTGGAGGTGGAAATCCCCGATGAGAAGGGAAATTACTTTAAGAAATGGGCGGTTCCGGCGGCAGGGGAAAAGCTGAAGCAGGGCGATGTGAAGGGAGCCTGGCTGACGTTATTGGGGGATCTGAACGTCTGCTCCCAAAAAGGTCTGGTAGAGATGTTTGACTCCTCCATCGGCGCGGGCAGCGTGCTGATGCCTTACGGCGGAGTGCATCAGCTGACGGAGACGCAGGCCATGGCGGCAAAGCTCCCCGTGTCGGAGGGAAAGACCGATACGGTTACGGTGATGAGCTTTGGCTTTGATCCCTATCTGTCCTCTTGGAGCCCTTATCACGGCGCGGTCTATGCGGTGGTGGAGTCCATGGCAAAGATCGTTGCCTCCGGCGGCGACCCCTCCCGCATCCGTTTTACCTTTCAGGAGTATTTCCGCAGGATGACGGAGGATCCGAAGCGCTGGAGCCAGCCCTTTGCGGCTCTGCTGGGCGCTTATGACGCACAGATCGGGTTCGGGCTTCCCTCCATCGGCGGAAAGGACAGCATGTCCGGCACCTTCAACGATATCGACGTGCCGCCTACGCTGGTCTCCTTTGCGGTAGATATCGCAAAGAGCGGGGAGATTGTGACGCCGGAGCTGAAAAAACCCGGAAACAGGCTGGTCCGGTTTGCCGTCGAAAAGGACGACTATGACATTCCCATGTATGACGCGGTGACGGAAATGTACCGTAAAATACACCGCCTAACAGTAGAGGGGACGGTGGTGTCGGCCTATGCGACGGATTCCAAAGGCGTGGCGGCCGCTCTGTCAAAGATGGCCTTCGGCAACGGACTGGGCGTTTTAATCGACGGCGGTGTGGAGCCGGAGAGACTGTTTACAAACGGGCTGGGAGATATTCTGGCGGAGATTCCGGCAGACAGGATGGCGGCGCTGGACGCTGCAGAGATAGATTACACGCTGATCGGAACGGTTACGCAGGAGCCCTCCGTCACCGTCGGAGAGACAAAAATCCCGCTGCAGGAAGCTTTGGAGGCGTGGACGGGGAAGCTGGAGAAGGTGTTTGCCACAAAGGCCGTCCGGGAGACTGCGCCTGTGGAGAGCCCGCTCTATCGGACGGACCGGGTTTATGTCTGCAAAAACAGGGTGGCAAAGCCCACGGTGTTTATACCGGTGTTCCCCGGAACGAACTGCGAGTACGACAGCGCGAAGGCCTTTGAACGGGCGGGCGCCAATGTGGTGACCAGGGTTTTCCGCAATCTGAGCGCCCGGGACATCCGCGAGTCCGTGGATGCGTTTGAAAAGGATATCGCCCAGGCGCAGATTATCATGTTCCCGGGAGGATTTTCGGCCGGAGACGAGCCGGACGGCAGCGCCAAGTTTTTTGCAACCGCGTTCCGGAACGAAAAGCTGAAGGAAGCGGTCGGGAAGCTTTTGCAGGAGCGGGACGGTCTGGCGCTGGGGATCTGTAACGGTTTCCAGGCCCTGATCAAGCTGGGGCTGGTCCCGAACGGCGAGATTCTGGGGCAGAAGGAGGATTCGCCTACCCTGACCTTTAACACCGTCAACCGTCATATCTCCAAGATGGTTTACACCCGGGTCGTGTCCGACAAATCGCCATGGCTTCGGGGCGCAGAGCTGGGCGGCGTATACTGCAATCCCGCCTCTCACGGGGAAGGCCGGTTTGTGGCGTCGAAGGAGTGGATTGACAGGCTGTTTGCAAACGGACAGGTGGCCACTCAGTATTGCGACCCGCAGGGACGTGTCTCCATGGACGAAGAGTACAACATCAACGGTTCCTACTGCGCCATCGAGGGAATTACTTCCCCGGACGGCCGGGTTTTGGGCAAGATGGCCCATTCCGAGAGAAGAGGGGACGCCGTTGCGGTGAATATTTACGGGCGGCAGGATATCCGGATCTTTGAATCCGGCGTGGAGTATTTCAGAGGTTAAAGAAAAGACGGCCTGCAGCGGCACAGGCAGACAGGAATCGATAAATTTTGGAAAGGGCGGCGTACAAGAGGCCGCAGGGTGGATGAGATGTTTCTGGCATTAATACCGTTGTTTGACGAAAAAATGGCGGTGCGCGCGTATTCTATTTTTTCGCAGAAGGATAATTTTTTCCTGAATCCGTTAAAGCTGGGTACGGGACAGAATGACGGCGCGGCTGTCGTAGAGGGTCTGGAGCTGATCGAGAGCATGGGAATTGAGACCCTGTCGGAGGACAAGGAGATCTTTGTCCCTCTGGGGAGCATATCGGTCTTTTCCGATGTGGAGGGCCAGTGTAGCGCGCCGCATGAAAGGATCGTATTTCTGATCGACTATACGATACCGCCTGTGGAGATCTATGTGAACAGGCTGCGGGAACTGAAGGAGAAGGGCTACAAGCTGGCGGTACAGAAGCTGCCTGTGGAGGATTACGAAAACTGGCGGGAGATTCTGAAGTTAGCGGATTATATCTTTTTGAACAGCAGGAAGGTAGCCATTGAAAAGGCGAGGCAGTATTTTGCCAGGAAATATCCCGGGATCAAAATCTGCGCGGGCGGCATCGATAACATGTACACCTTTGATTTTCTGCGGAACACCGGCAGTTACTCTCTGTATGAGGGGGATTTTTACCGCGTGCCCGTCACCAGAGGCTCCCATGAGGTGGCACCGCTCAAGGTCAATTATATCGAGCTGCTGAATGTGGTCAACAGCGAGAATTTTGAGCTGGCGGACGCGGCGAAGATTATCGGGCGGGATACGGCGCTGACCATCTCTCTGCTGAAAATGGTGAACAGGATGACGGTGAAGTCCGGCATTACCACCATCCGGCACGCGGCGGCGATGCTGGGACAGAAGGAGCTGAAGCGGTGGATCAACACCGCCGTGGTGAATGAGCTTACCGCGGACAGACCCAGCGAAATCACGAGGGTTTCCCTGCTGCGGGCCAAGTTTGCGGAGAATCTTGCGCCGTTGTTCGGCCTCGGCGGTAAGGCGGAGGAGCTGTTTTTGATGGGGCTGTTCTCCGTGCTGGATGTGATTCTGGAGAAACCCATGGAGGAGGCGCTGGAGACGGTCATGGTGTCGGAGGATATACGCAGCGTGCTTATCTCCTCGGAGGGCTGCCTTGCGCCGGTATATGATATGATGAAGCAATACGAGGCGGCAAACTGGCAGGAGGTTTCAAGACAGCTTTTGCTGGCTGAGATGGACGCGGGGCCGGTCTGCCAGGCATATGTGGACGCGCTGAAGTGGTATCGGGATCTCATGGCGGAACGGTAGTGCCCGGTTCCCTGAGAAAACTTTAAATTTCCTATTTACGAACCGAAGGTTTTCCGCTATAATGGAACGAGTATATAAACGCGGGACGCCTGTTAGGGGTGTCCCGGCTGAAAAAGTCCGATGACGCGGGCTTTTGGCGGAAAGAGGCGGTATACAGGATGAGGATACGGTGGACTGCGATTGCGAAGAATAAACCGACGAGCATGCCCGGAGCCTTTTGTTCCCTTTTTTCCGTTGTTGTTTCAATTTTATATTACGGTTGAAAAAAGTCAGTAAATTATTTACTGACTTTTCTTTTCGTCAATCAGAAGAATACAGGAGGACGGTTATGAGTAAAAGAGAAGACATCAAAAAAGTGTTGATTATCGGTTCCGGTCCGATCATCATCGGTCAGGCGTGCGAGTTTGACTATTCGGGCACGCAGGCCTGCAAGGCATTGAGAAAGCTGGGGTATCAGATCGTCCTGGTAAATTCCAATCCGGCCACCATCATGACGGATCCGGAGATTGCGGATGTGACCTATATCGAGCCTCTGAATGTGAAGCGTCTGGAGCAAATCATTGAAAAAGAGCGCCCCGACGCGATCCTGCCGAATCTGGGCGGCCAGTCCGGCCTGAATCTCTGTGCGGAGCTGGCGGGAGCAGGCGTTCTGGATAAGTACGGGGTCAAAGTGATCGGGGTGCAGGTGGACGCGATCGAACGGGGAGAGGACCGGATCGAGTTCAAGAAGACCATGAACAAGCTGGGGATCGAGATGGCGCGCAGCGAGGTCGCCTATTCCGTGGAAGAGGCGTTAGCCATCGCGGACAGGCTGGGTTATCCGGTGGTGCTGCGGCCCGCTTATACTATGGGCGGCGCCGGCGGCGGACTGGTCTATAATGTGGAGGAGCTCCGGACGGTCTGCGCCAGGGGGCTGCAGGCTTCCCTTGTGGGCCAGGTGCTGGTGGAGGAATCCATCCTGGGCTGGGAGGAGCTGGAGTTGGAGGTGGTCCGGGACGCCAAGGGTAATATGATCACGGTCTGCTTTATCGAGAACATCGATCCGCTGGGAGTACATACCGGGGATTCCTTCTGCGCCGCTCCCATGCTGACGATTTCGGAGGAGCTGCAGAAGCGCCTGCAGGAGCAGGCGTACCGGATCGTGGAGGAGGTTCAGGTCATCGGCGGGACGAACGTGCAGTTTGCCCACGACCCCGCAAGCGACCGCGTCGTAGTCATTGAGATCAACCCCAGAACCTCCCGCTCCTCGGCGCTTGCCAGCAAGGCCACGGGCTTTCCCATCGCGCTGGTATCCGCCATGCTGGCGGCGGGGCTTACGCTGGACGAGATTCCCTGCGGCGTACACGGCACGCTGGACCGTTATGTGCCCGGCGGGGATTATGTGGTGATCAAATTTGCCAGATGGGCCTTTGAAAAATTCAAGGATTCCGAAGATCGGCTGGGCACCCAGATGCGCGCCGTGGGCGAGGTCATGAGTATCGGAAAGAATTATAAGGAGGCCTTCCAGAAGGCGGTCCGCAGCCTGGAGATCGGAAGGTACGGCCTGGGCTTTGCGAAGGATTTTCATGAGAAAAGCAGGGAGGAGCTGCTAAAGCTTCTGATCTATCCCACCAGCGAGAGACAGTTTATCATGTACGAGGCGCTGCGCAAGGGCGCTACGGTGGAGGAGCTTTTTGAACTGACGAAAATCAAGCGGTATTTTATCGAGCAGATGAAGGAGCTTGTGGAGGAAGAGGAAGAACTGCTCGCCGGAAAGGGAAGCGTCCCCGGCAGGGAGGCGCTTAAGCGTGCCAAGGAGGACGGCTTTGCGGACCGTTATCTGAGCAGGCTGTTAGAGGTGCCGGAGGAGGAGATCCGCCGGGCCAGAATCGGCTACGGCATCACGGAGAGCTGGGAGCCGGTGCATGTCAGCGGCACGCAGGACAGCGCCTACTACTATTCCACCTACAATGCGCCGGATAAAACGGCTGTTTCGGACAAAAAGAAGATTATGATTCTGGGAGGCGGCCCCAACCGGATCGGCCAGGGAATCGAGTTTGACTATTGTTGCGTACACGCGGCCTTTGCCCTGAAGGAGCTGGGCTTTGAGACCATTATCGTAAACTGCAATCCGGAGACGGTATCCACGGACTACGATACCTCGGATAAGCTGTATTTCGAGCCGCTGACCCTGGAGGATGTGCTGAGTATCTATGAGAAGGAAAAGCCTCTGGGCGTCATCGCGCAGTTCGGCGGCCAGACGCCTTTAAATCTGGCGGCGGAATTAAAGAAAAACGGCGTGCGGATTCTGGGAACCTCCCCTGAGGTCATCGACATGGCGGAGGACAGGGATCTGTTCCGGGAGATGATGGAAAAGCTTGAAATTCCCATGCCCGAGTCGGGGATGGCATCGGATGTGGAGGAAGCGCTGCAGATTGCGGAGAAAATCGGATATCCCGTGATGGTGCGGCCGTCCTATGTGCTGGGCGGCAGAGGGATGGAGGTAGTAAGCGATCCCGACAGCTTAAGACAGTATATGGCGGCGGCAGTGGGCGTGACGCCGGACAGACCGATTCTGATCGACCGTTTTCTGCGTCATGCCACGGAGTGCGAGGCGGACGCCATCGCGGACGGAAAGCATGCCTTTGTGCCGGCGGTGATGGAGCATATCGAGCTGGCGGGAGTACACTCCGGCGATTCGGCCTGTATCCTGCCCTCCAAAAACATTCCGGCCCAGCTTGTGGAGACCATTAAGGAGTATACCAGACGGATTGCGGAGGAGATGGGCGTCTGCGGCCTGATGAATATGCAGTATGCCATCGAGAACGGGAAAGTGTATGTATTGGAGGCCAATCCCAGAGCCTCCAGAACGGTGCCGCTGGTGTCGAAGGTCTGCAATGTGAAGATGGTGAAGCTGGCGACGCAGATCATGACGGGCGGTCTGACGGGGCTGCCCTCGCCCATCGTCGGCCTGAAGGAGGTGCGGCCCGCCTACTACGGCGTCAAGGAGGCCGTGTTCCCCTTCAATATGTTCCAGGAGGTGGACCCGGTCCTGGGGCCGGAGATGCGTTCCACCGGCGAAGTGCTGGGGCTTGCGGCCAATGTGGGAGAAGCCTTTTTCAAGGCCCAGGAGGCGACCCAGACGAAGCTTCCCGTGTCCGGCACGGTGCTGTTCAGCGTCAGCAGCAAGGACAAGCCGGAGGTGACGGAGGTGGCGAAAATTTTCGAGGACTGCGGTTTTAACATCATGGCGACGGGAACTACCTACGAGCTGCTGCTGCAGAACGGGATCAGGGCACAGCGGGTCAATAAAATGCAGGAGGGCAGACCAAACATCGTGGACGAGGTGATGAACGGCAAAATCCAGCTGATCGTCAACACCCCTGCCGCTAAGGAGGAAAAGCATTTCGACGACAGTTATATCCGTAAAACCGCCATTAAGGCCCGGGTGCCCTATATGACGACGATGGCGGCGGCAAAGGCTACCGCGGACGGAATCAGCGTTGTGATCCGGGAAGGGGAGATCGGCGTCATGTCCCTTCAGGAGATCCACGCAGCCATCCGTTAGGGCCGCGACAGGGAGGTTTCTATGAAAGCTTTTTTGATTTTGGAGGACGGCACCGTCTTTGAAGGAATACACTTTGGAGCGGAAAAAGAGGTAATCAGCGAGATTGTTTTTAATACGTCCATGGCGGGATATCTGGAGGTGCTCACGGATCCGTCCTACGCGGGACAGGCGGTATGCATGACTTATCCTCTGATCGGAAATTACGGTATCTGCCTGGAGGATCAGGAATCCGCGAGGCCCTGGCCGGACGGGCTGATCGTCAGGGAGTTGTCCCGCATTCCGAGTAATTTCCGCTGCGACTGCACCGTACAGGAGTTTCTGGAGAAGAACGGTGTGCCCGGAATCGCGGGGATTGACACCAGGGCGCTTACAAAGCTCCTCCGGGAAAAGGGAACCATGAACGGCATGATCACGACGAAGGAAGAATATGCTCTGCAGGAAATCCTGCCCAGGCTGAAGGACTATACCATCGGAAACGTGGTGGGGCGGGTGACCTGCCGGGAAAAATATGTGGTGGATGCCGTGGAGGAGCTGTCTGAAAACGGGCCGATTTCAGGAACGGCAAAATTTGACGGGGAGGCTTATGAGCGGGGCGTCCGGGAGAAGAGACCGTCTCTGGTGCGTAGCTTAAACGGTAAAGGCCTGCATGTGGCGCTGATGGATTTCGGGGCAAAGGCAAATATCGTCCGCTCCCTGGCCGAGAGGGGCTGTCAGGTGACGGTGTTTCCGGCCTTTACTCCGGCGGAGGAGATCCTGAAGATGAAGCCGGACGGCATTATGTTAAGCAACGGCCCGGGAGACCCGAAGGAGTGTACCCCGATCATCGGGGAGATCAAAAAGCTGTACGAATCGGACGTTCCGATTTTTGCCATCTGTCTGGGGCACCAGCTGATGGCTCTGGCAAACGGATGCGACACTTATAAGCTGAAATACGGACATCGGGGCGGGAATCATCCGGTCAGGGATCTTTCCACGGGAAGAGTTTATATTTCCTCCCAGAACCACGGCTATGTGGTGGATACCGAAAAACTGGATCCAAAGGTTGCCGTGCCTGCCTTTGTCAACGTAAACGACGGCACGAACGAGGGGCTTTCCTACACGGGCAAAAATATTTTTACGGTGCAGTATCATCCGGAGAGCTGTCCCGGCCCCCAGGATTCCCGGTATCTCTTTGACCGGTTTATCGAAATGATGCGCCGGGCTGCGGCGGAGAGCGGCGCGGCAAAAGGAGGTGACGGCAATGCCTAAGAATCCGGAGGTAAAGAAAGTGATGGTCATCGGTTCCGGTCCGATTGTCATCGGTCAGGCTGCGGAGTTTGACTATGCGGGCACCCAGGCCTGCCGTTCCCTGAAGGAGGAAGGGGTGGAGGTCATTCTGGTCAATTCCAACCCTGCCACCATCATGACGGACCGCGATATCGCGGACAAGGTTTATATCGAGCCGCTGACCGTGAAGGTATTGGAGCAGATTATCGAAAAGGAGCAGCCCGACAGCATCCTGCCCACCCTGGGCGGACAGGCGGGGCTGAATCTGGGCATGGAGCTGGAGGAGTCCGGCTTTCTTGCGGCCCACGGCGTGTCGCTTTTAGGGACGACTGCGTCAACCATCCGAAACGCCGAGGGAAGGCAGGAATTTAAGGATCTGATGGAGCGGATCGGGGAGCCCTGCGCGGCCTCGAAGGTAGTGGAGACCGTGCAGGAGGGCGTTTCCTTTACGGATACCGTCGGCTATCCGGTGGTCCTGCGGCCTGCCTATACGCTGGGGGGCTCTGGCGGCGGAATTGCCCATAACCGGGTAGAGCTGGAGGAGATTCTGGAGAACGGACTGCGCCTTTCCAGAGTGGGGCAGGTGCTGGTGGAGCGGTGCATCGCCGGGTGGAAGGAGATCGAGTATGAGGTGATGCGTGACAGCGCGGGAAACTGTATTACCGTCTGCAATATGGAAAACATCGATCCCGTGGGAGTACACACCGGGGACAGCATCGTCGTCGCGCCCTCCCAGACCTTGAGCGACAAGGAATACCAGATGCTTCGGACCTCGGCGTTAAATATTATCAACGAGCTGAAAATCACGGGAGGGTGCAACGTGCAGTTTGCGCTTCATCCCAAGAGCTTCGAGTACTGTGTCATCGAGGTGAACCCCAGAGTGAGCCGTTCCTCCGCGCTGGCGTCCAAGGCCACAGGGTATCCAATCGCCAGAGTGGCGGCAAAGATTGCGCTGGGCTATACGCTGGATGAGATTAAAAATACCGTCACGGGGAAAACCTACGCCAGCTTTGAGCCGGCGCTGGATTACTGCGTTGTGAAGATTCCCAGGCTGCCCTTCGATAAGTTCCTCACCGCAAAGCGGGTCCTGACCACCCAGATGAAGGCGACCGGAGAGGTGATGAGCATCTGCAGCAGCTTCGAGGGAGCGCTGATGAAGGCGGTCCGATCGCTGGAGCAGCATGTGGACAGCCTGTTAAGCTATGATTTTTCCGGGCTTTCCGAGGAGGAACTGACGGAAAAAATGAGCGTGGCCGACGACCGGAGGATCTGGATGATCGCCGAGGCGGTACGCAGGGGAATTTCCTATGAAATAATTCAGGAGATTACCGGGATCGATATCTGGTTTATCGATAAGATTGCCGTTTTGACGGAGATGGAGGAGACGCTGCGAACCAAAGAACTGACGGCGCCGCTTTTAAAAGAGGCCAAGCGGCTGGAATTTCCGGATTCCGTCATTGCAGAGCTTGCGGGCAGGACGCAGGAGGAAATCAGAAAAATGCGGCGGGAGAACGGGATCCGGGCCGTCTACAAGATGGTGGATACCTGTGCGGCGGAGTTTGCCGCCGCGACGCCCTATTATTATTCCGTCTACGGCGGCGAGTGCGAGGCCGTGGAGACAGCGGGACGCAAAAAAGTGCTGGTGCTGGGCTCCGGTCCCATCCGCATCGGCCAGGGCATCGAATTTGACTACTGCTCCGTCCATGCGACCTGGGCCTTTTCCAGGGCGGGCTACGAGACGATCATCGTCAACAATAATCCGGAGACCGTCAGCACGGATTTTGACATTGCGGACAAGCTTTATTTTGAGCCGCTGACGCCGGAGGACGTGGAGGCTATTGTGGAGATCGAGCACCCGGACGGCGCGGTGGTGCAGTTTGGGGGCCAGACCGCCATCAAGCTGACGGAAAGCCTGATGAAAATGGGTGTTCCGATTCTGGGCACCCAGGCGGAGGATGTGGACGCCGCCGAGGACAGGGAGCTTTTTGACAGAATCCTGGAAAAGACCCGGATTCCCCGGGCCGCGGGAGGTACGGTCTATACGGCGCAGGAGGCGAAGGAGGTGGCAAACCGCCTGGGATATCCCGTGCTGGTGCGGCCGTCTTATGTGCTGGGAGGCCAGGGGATGCAGATTGCCATCTCTGACCGGGAGATCGAGGAGTTTATGGAGATCATCAACCGGATCGCCCAGGATCACCCGATTCTGGTGGATAAATATCTCCAGGGGAAAGAGATTGAGGTAGACGCGGTGTGCGACGGCACGGAGATCCTGATCCCGGGCATTATGGAGCATATCGAGCGGACGGGGGTCCATTCCGGCGACAGTATTTCGGTGTATCCGGCTCATACCATCGGCAAGCTGGTGAAGGATAAGATCGTGGAGTACACAAGACGGCTGGCGCTTGCCCTGCATGTAAAGGGGCTGATCAACATTCAGTTTATCGCCATCGGCGAGGACGTGTACGTCATCGAAGTGAATCCCAGATCCTCCCGCACGGTGCCCTATATCAGCAAGGTGACGGGGATCCCGATTGTGGATCTGGCGACGGAGGTTATCCTCGGGAAAAGCATCCGGGAGCTGGGCTATCAGCCGGGGCTGCAGCCGGAGGCGGAGTATTACGCCATCAAGATGCCGGTGTTTTCCTTTGAGAAGATCCGCGGGGCGGAGATCAGCCTGGGGCCGGAGATGAAGTCCACGGGAGAGTGCCTCGGCATCGCGAAAACCTTTCACGAGGCTCTTTACAAGGCTTTCCTGGGGGCGGGGGTAAATCTGCCGAAATATAAGAATCTGATCATGACGGTGAAGGACGCGGACAAGGGCGAGGCCATTGAGATCGGCAGGCGCTTTGAGAAGCTGGGGTATACCATCTACGCCACCAGAAGCACGGCGGCAGCCCTGCGGGAGGCGGGCGTCAACGCCAGGAAGGTGAACAAGATTTCCCAGGAATCCCCTACGGTTATGGACTTGATTTTAGGGCACAGGATCGACCTTGTCATCGATACGCCCACCCAGGGACGGGATAAGTCCAGGGACGGCTTTTTGATCCGCCGCACCGCTATCGAGACGGGGGTGAACGTCATCACCGCCATGGATACCGCCAGGGCTCTCGTAAACAGTCTGGAAAATCAGGAGGCGGACGGCAGGCTGTCACTGGTAGATATCGCGGCGCTTTGAAATCAGATTGTTTCGTTTTCTTTACAACTATGATACAAAGGGGAGGTATAATTCGCTTCAGGCTGTGTTCCGGCGGGCTCAGGTCCTCTGCGGACACGTTTGCACTCGGGTCGGCACATAGCGGACGCTAAGCTCGAA
>JAMPFT010000021.1 GCA_023664305.1 bacterium
ACAGACTGTAAATCTGCTGCAAATTGCTTCGGTGGTTCGAATCCACCCCCATCCATTTGCTTGATACCATGAATATTTTTCGGGTAAAGGGCATATATAGTTATAATTAAATATCGCGGGGTGGAGCAGTCTGGAAGCTCGTCGGGCTCATAACCCGAAGGTCATAGGTTCAAATCCTATCCCCGCTACTCAGGACTTATAGAGGAGTTTCCTTTATAAGTCTTTGTGCCCAGATAGCTCAGTTGGTAGAGCAGAGGACTGAAAATCCTCGTGTCACTGGTTCGATTCCGGTTCTGGGCATCAGACCCTTGCGAATATTGTATTTGCAAGGGTTTTTTTGACTCCCTCTTTGGATTGCGTTCCGGATGAAAACAAATTGCATTTGCGGAGGTCTTTATGAGATATTACGAAATAGAAAATGAGATGTATCGGAGAGCAGTGGAATTGATAGAAAAGAGATATCCTGTCGGTTGGGGCGGCGCGGGTGTTGTCCGCACATCTAAGGGGAATTATTATACAAGCGTATCCATTGAAACTGCCAATGCATCTGCAATCGTATGTATCGAATTGGGAGCTATGCTTGAAGCTCATAAATACAATGAAAAAGTGACGCATTGTATGTGCCTTATTCGTGATGATGAAAACTCCAAATATAGGGTATTATCACCGTGCGGCATTTGCCAGGAAAGATTGCGGTATTGGGGTGAGGATGTACAAGTGGCTGTCACAACGAAAGAAGATAAAATCAGATTTGTGGAATTAGGGGAATTGCAGCCATATCACTGGACGAAGGCCTACCCGGCTGACGAACTTGAGCACTGGGAAGAAGAAACATAAGGACGGCAACGTTAAAGTGCTTATTTTTAAACTGATTTTAAGACTTTTAGAGCTATTTTTTTGTATTGAGTCATGATATAATGTCCGTAAAGGGCAGAGTCAAGTGCCCGAAGAAACAGCTGCCGTGCTCGCACGAGCAGATGATTCTTCGGGGATTTGACGAGCGAGAGCGACAAAGGATGCAAAGCATCCTTGGGAAAACCGTAGGTTTTTCGGGGCTCTGCCCGGGATTTGCAGCTTCATGACATAATAACCGCAAGAGAAAACGGTTGAATATGAAAAATCGAAATGTACGGTGGAGAAAGACATATGAAAACGAGTCCTTTTAACGAAACAGAAGGAAAAGATACGGAGGCGGCGATTGAGGTGAAACGCACGGATTTGGAGAAGGCTGTCGAGTCGGAGGCAACGAAAGAAGAAGCGACGAATCAGGAAACGGCGGAAGCATCCAAAGAAAACGCGTCAGATCAGAAAATGCCGGAGAAAGCAGCGCCGGACAAAGAGGCGTCAGATCAGGAAGTGCCGGAGAAAGTAGCGCAGGACGAGAAAGCGTCAGACCAGGAGATGCCGGAGAAAGCAATGCAGGACGAGAAAGCGTCAGACCAGGAGATGCCGGAGAAAACAGCGTCGGACAAAGAGGTGTCAGATCAGAAGATGCCGGAGAAAGCAGTGTCGGACAAAGAGACATCAGATCAGGAGATGCCGGAGAAAGCAGCGTCGGACAAGGAAGCATCGGAACAAGGCTCGTCGAAGGAAGAAACCGCAGCGCAGGAAACGTCAAAAGAAGAAGCGGCCACACAGGACGCCCTTGAAAAACAGGAAGACGGTTCCGGCAAAGGGAAAAGGAAGGCACCTAAAATTATTGCTGCGGTGATAGCGGTATTATTGGTTTTGACGGCGGCGGGCTATCTTGGAACGGCTTTTTTCTATCAATCCCGTTTTTTGCCCAACACGGTTATCAACGGAGAGGCCTGCGGAAATCTGGAAGCTTCGGAGGTGGTTCTGCTGATCGATGCACAATTGGAGGATTATTCGCTTACGGTGACGGGACGCGACTATGCGACATGTGAGCCGGACACCCTGCTGGGCGTGATCGAAGCCGAAGATGTGGCCTTGGCCTATGTGGATACCCTGGGGGCTGTAGAGGATGTATTGACGCAGCAG
Organism: bacterium; assembly: GCA_023664305.1. Lineage (GTDB taxonomy): Bacteria > Bacillota > Clostridia > Lachnospirales > Lachnospiraceae > Acetatifactor. Next base: position 2,002 of record JAMPFT010000021.1, read on the forward strand.
AATATGTTTTTATGGCCCCAGGCCTATTTTGGAAAGCAGACGGCGAGCTACTCTATTGTGCAGGGCGTTACCTTTGACGAAGAGCTGCTGAAGAACGTTGTGAGCGGGTGGGACAGCTGTCGGGTAAAAAATATGGTAAAACCGGCGGATGCCTATATCAGCGAGTATCAGGATGAAATCAACGGGTATGAGATTATCCCGGAGACGGCGGGAACAGTGCTGAATATGGACGCGGTGTTTGAATATGTGGCGGATTGCCTTTATGCGCACGAGGAGTCCCTTGATCTGGAAGAAATGCAGTGCTATGCGGAAGCGTCCCGAAAGAGTACGGATGAAAATCTGCGGGAGACGGTGGAGACCGTCAACAAATGGCTCGGAACGAAGATCGTCTATGACTGGAATGAAAACGAGGTAGTATTGGATGTGGAGACCTTGAAGGACTGGATCTCCATCGACGGGGATGAGGCGACGTTGGACGAGGAGGCTGTGGAAAAGTTTGTAAAGGCGCAGGCAAAGCAGTACGATACCTATGGAAAAAGAAAGAACTTTGTCACCGCGCTGGGGATCACGCTTAAGCTGCAGAGTCCGAATTACGGCTGGAAGACAGATACCGCGGCAGAGACGGAGGAGCTGATCAGCCTGATCAGGCAGGGAAGCGAGGAGACGAGGGAGCCCGTATACAGCGTAAAGGCATCCCAAAAGGGCGCGAATGATGTGGGGAACTCTTACATAGAGGCAGACTTGACGCACCAGCATCTTTATGTGCATGAAAAAGGCGAGATTGTGCTTGAGACGGATTTTGTCTCGGGAAAAATGAATTCCACTCCCGGCTGCGTGACGCCGGAGGGAATTTTCGGCCTGACTTATAAGACGCTTAACGCGGTACTGAGAGGAGCCGACTATGAGACGCCTGTGAGCTACTGGATGCCGTTTTACGGAAACTACGGCATGCATGACGCTACCTGGAGAACCAATTTTGGCGGGACAATTTACAAGGAACACGGTTCTCACGGCTGTATTAATCTGCCGGTAGATGCGGCCGCAGCAATTTACGGGTATGTGCATACCGGCTCTCCGGTGATTTGCTATTATTACGAGGTAGACCCGCTGGAAACGCCCGCGGAGACGCAGACGCTGACGGAGGAGGAATTGTTGAATCAGGAAGAGCCGAGTTTAAGTCAGCAGGCGGAACAGTCGCAGCAGACGCAATAAAGCTTTATCCCTTACCTGGCATAAAGTGAAGTAAGAGGGTATGAGCAGATGGCGGCATGCCGGATTGCAGAGAGATAAAGCAGAGGAACCGGGAAAGGCCGGATTGCAGAGAGGCAAGGCAGAGGAACCGGAAAAGGCCGGACTGCAGAGAGGCAAAGCAGGGAACCGGGAAAGGCCGGACTGCAGAGAGGCAAAGCAGAGGAATCGGGAAAGACCGGATTGCAGAGAGGCAAAGCAGGGGAACTGGGAAAGGCTGGATTGCAGAGGGGCGAAGCAGGGGAACCGGGAAAGACCGGATTGCAGAGGGGCGAAGCAGGGGAACCGGGAAAGGCCGGATTGCAGAGAGGCAAAGCAGAGGAATCGGGAAAGACCGGATTGCAGAGAGGCAAAACAGGGAAATCGGGAAAGGCCGGACTGCAGAGAGGCAAAGCAGAGGAACCGGGAAAGGCCGGACTGCAGGGGTGCAGCAAGGGGAACGGAAAAGATGAGCGGTAAGAACCACGGACGGCGTTCGAAACGACAGGCCGAGAGATGGCAGAGAAAGCTGAACCGTTTTCGAACCATACAGAAGCGAATAGAAAAGGCGGCGCCTGATATCCTCAGTTCCCGCAATTTCCGCCGGACGCGGGAACATATTCAGCACGGGAACGTGACGGTAAACGGCCATGTGATGGATGTGGCAAGATATAGTCTTGCTTTGAGCGAAAAGCTTCATATCCGGTGCAGTGAGAGGGAGCTGGTGAGAGGCGCTTTGCTTCACGACTATTTTCTCTATGACTGGCATCAGCCGGATCCGGAGCATCCGCATAAGCTGCACGGGTTTTATCATCCGGGCACGGCGCTCCGAAATGCGGCAAAGGAGTACCGCCTGACCAAAAAGGAGAGAGATATTATCAAGCATCACATGTGGCCGCTTACCGTGAAGCCGCCCCGATGCAGGGAAGCCTGGATTGTCACTGCGGCGGATAAGTGGTGCTCTCTGATGGAAACGATCCATATGCACAAAGGACACGGCGCTTTGCGGCGGCAGATGAGGGAAGAGTGATTTGGAGCATTTATTTGATAAACTGGCGGCATACCGCGAAGCCGACATATATCCCTGTCATATGCCGGGGCACAAGAGAGAGGCGCTGGGAAAGCTGCCTTCTGCTCTGGCGGGAATTGACATCACGGAGATCGAGGGTTTTGATAATCTGCATCAACCGGAAGGGTTATTGCGGGAGCTGCAGCAAAGGGCGGCTGTGCTTTGCGGGGCGGAGGAAAGCTTTTACCTTGTAAACGGGAGCACAGGAGGCGTTTTAAGTGCGGTCAGTGCGGCTCTGCCGCGGGGAGGCCGTATCCTTATGGCCAGAAACTGTCACAAGTCAGCCTATCATGCGGCTTATCTGAGGGGGCTGAAGATTTCCTATCTGTATCCGGAGTTGCTGGAGGAATATGATATTTATGAAGCGGTGACCGGCGATCAGATCCGTCTTGCTCTGGAGCGGGAGCCGGACATCGGCGCGGTTCTGATCGTCTCGCCGACCTATGAGGGCAGGATAGCGGACGTCGCCGGTATAGCACGCGTTGTTCATGACAGAGGGATTCCGCTGATCGTGGACGAGGCTCACGGCGCACATCTGGGGCTGAATCGCAGAGTCCATGAGAACAGCTGCCAGGCCGGGGCGGATCTGGTGATCCAGAGCGTACATAAGACGCTTCCCGCGCTGACCCAGACGGCGCTGCTCCATGTGAACGGAAAACGGATAGACAGGGAACTGCTGAGACGTTTTCTGCGCATTTATCAGTCCAGCAGCCCGTCCTATCTGCTGATGGCGAGCATTGACAGCGCACTGGATTATGTGGAAAGCTGCGGAGAGGAAGTCTATGCCGCTTTTGAAAGACAATATCAGGGAATGCTAAAGAATCTCCGAAAATGCAGGCATTTGAGATTCCTGCCGGAGGATCCGGAAAGACAGGATCTGGGGAAGCTGGTGATCAGCGTGAAAAACACGACGATTACCGGCAAACGGTTGTATGATATTCTTTTAGATAAGTATCAGATACAGACGGAGATGGCAGCGGAGAGCTATGTGCTGGCCATGTTTACCCTGGGCGACGGTTCGGAGGGGTACGCCAGGATGGAGCGGGCGCTGCTGGAGATCGACGGGAAGTTAGGAAAAGATTCCGGGGAGAACAGGGAAAGCGGGGGCGTATTTTGTATTCGATCGGAACGATTTCGGGAAAGGGGAGAAGAGCCGTCTTCTGCTGTTCAAGCAGAAGCATCCGAAAGCGGAAAGAGAAAGCAGGCCTCCGAAGCTTTGGCGGAAGTTCCCGGGAACGAAAAGAAAAAGCAGGCATCCGAAGCTTTGGCGGAAGTTCCCGGGAACGGAAAGAAAAAGCAGGCATCCGAAGCTTTGGCGGAAGCGCCCTGGAACGGGAAGGAAAAGCAGCTTTCCGAGGCTTTGGCGGAAATGTCCCATGGCGGGCGGAAAGAGACAGATTCCGTTATCCCTTTGGAAACAGCCTGGGACGGAGAAAGAGAGCTGACACTTCTGTCAGAATGCGCCGGAAGGTATGCGGGAGAGTTTATCAACCTTTATCCGCCGGGAATCCCGCTGGCTGTGCCGGGAGAGCGGCTGACGGAAGAGATGGTTCGGGATGTTTTCCGCTGGCTGGAGGAAGGCCTGAACATACAGGGGCTGGAGCGGCGGGGTGGAGAGGATTTTGTTTGGACGCTGCGGAAGGAGAGCGGGAGGAGACACCCTGAAACGTGAAGTATAAATGTAAATGACACCAGACGGCACTGCGAGAGATTTTGACGTCTCTTGCCAAAATTCGAGACAGCGGGCACCAAAACGCCGCCCTATGGCAATCTTTAAGCTGGTGTGTGCCAAAGCGCGCAAAAGGGTATAAAAATCAAAAAGACGGGAGAGAAAATAAAAATGCTTACCCTCATAGAGGCCGACAGAGAGCTTAAGCTGGCGGCAAAATTAAATCCCGGGCCATGGGAACAGCACAGTATAAGCGTCGCCAACAACGCCAGGCTGATTGCCGAAAAGACAAACGTTATGGACTGTGATCAGGCGTATGTCATGGGACTGATGCACGATATCGGGCGCAGGGCCGGCGTAAAGGGCATCCTGCATATATTTGACGGTTACGATTATATGATGAGTATCGGGCAGGAGGAAATTGCCGCTATTTGCCTGACGCATTCCTTTCCGGGAAAGGATGTGGATTCCTATTTTGGTAAGTATGATTGCTCTCCCGGACAGAAAGAGTTTCTGCGTCAGTTTTTAGCAACTAAGCAGTATGATAATTATGATATTCTGATTCAGCTGTGCGATGCGATTTCGCTGCCGAACGGGGCGTGCATTATGGAGAAGCGTCTGGTGGATGTGGCGTTAAGATACGGCCTGCCGGACTTTACCGTAGAGAAGTGGAAAGCGTTTATGAATACCAAAAAGTATTTTGATGAATTATGCGGCTGCAATATTTATACGCTCCTGCCGAATGTCCTTGAAAATTCTTCCGTAAACCTTATTTAGTTGAAGATACCGGACGGAATGCAACGGATGGAAAATATTGTAATAGTCTGATTTCAGGGGGCGTTTCCTATGAACATAGTATTATATCCCTTAGAAAAAATCGAGGTTGACGGTATTCCGATTTTTTTGGGAATGAGTCAGGCTGCGGTTGAAGCGGCAATCGGCAAAGGGCAGTCTGTCAGGAACAGGCAGTATTATTATAACAATGAGATGGCAATTGACTATAACGAAGACAAGAGGGTTGAATTTATTGAGTTTTTGGGCGGGATAGACGGTTCTCTGCGCCCTGTAATTTATGGGGCTTCCGTATTTGATATCTGCGCCGATGAATTGGCGGATCTGCTGCAGCAGAAGAACGGCGGAGGGGCGGTTGATTCAGAACAGGGCTATTCTTTTTTCTTCCTGAATATCAGCGTGGGCGTTTACCGGGAGATAAGGCCGGTCGATGTGACCGAGATGATAGAAGAAATGAAAGCGGACGGAATATCTGTCGAAAACAATGCAGATATAGCCGCGGAAATGCGGAAGGCAAATCATTGGGCTACGATTGGGCTCGGGGCTCTTGGGTATTATCAGCGGTAAAGCAGAAAACAAAAAAGAGAGGGGAAGCGCTATGAGAAAAACAAAAATTGTATGCACGATCGGTCCGGCCAGCGAGACGGAGGAGAAGCTCCGCGAGCTTATGCTTGCGGGTATGAATGTGGCGAGATTCAATTTTTCCCACGGAACCCATGAGGAGCAGAAGGTAAAGTATCAGCGCGTTTTAAAGGTCAGGGAGGAGTTAGGGATTCCGGTGGCTACGCTTCTGGATACCAAGGGGCCGGAGATCCGCCTTCGGGATTTTGAGGGAGGGAAGGCTGAGCTGACGGCGGGGAGCCAGTTTATCCTCACTACGGAGGAGGTGCTGGGAACTGCGCAGAGGGCGTCCATTTCCTATAAAAACCTGAAAAATGACATAAGTGTCGGAACGACGATCCTGATCGACGACGGGTTGATTGAAATGAATGTGGAGAAGATCGAGGGAGAGGAAATCGTCTGCCGCGTGATAAACGGCGGCGCCGTGTCGAATCACAAGGGAGTCAATGTGCCGGGAGCGGTTCTCTCGATGCCTTATATCAGCGAGACAGACAGAGCGGACATCCTGTTCGGAATTGAAATGGGCTACGAGTACATCGCGGCTTCCTTTGCAAGATGCAAGGAGGATATCCTGGAGGTTCGGCAGATTCTGAAGAGTCACGGCAGCAATATGAAGATCATTGCAAAGATCGAAAACATGCAGGGCATTGAGAATCTGGAGGAGATTATAGCCGTGTCTGACGGCATTATGGTAGCCAGAGGCGACATGGGGGTTGAGATTCCCTTAGAAGAGGTGCCGATACTGCAGAAGAAAATGATCAAGCTGGCCAACGCGCAGGGCAAGCATGTGATCACGGCGACGCAGATGCTGGAATCCATGATTAAAAATCCGCGCCCCACCAGGGCGGAGACGACGGATATCGCCAATGCGATTTACGACGGAACTACGGCGATTATGCTTTCCGGAGAGAGCGCGGCGGGAAAATATCCCGTGGAGGCCGTAAAAACTATGGCGAGAATCGCGGAATGTGCCGAAAAAGATATTGATTACCGTTCCAGAATGATTGACGGCAGCAGTAAGGACAGGACGGATATCACGACGGCGATCGCCTACGCGACCTGTACGGCGGCGATGGATCTGCAGGCGGCGGCCATTATTACGGTTACCATGTCCGGCTTTACGGCGGAGGCGATCTCGCGGTTTAAGCCCAAGAGCCAGATTATCGGCTGTACCGTCAACGACAGGGTATGTAAGCAGCTGAATCTGCTCTGGGGCGTAAATCCGCTGATGATCCGGAAGAAGGAGAGCACGGACGAGCTGTTTGCGGAGGCGGTGGAAGAGGCTAAGAAAGCCGGTTATATCAAGTCCGGGGACCGGGTCGTAATCACGGCGGGGGTTCCGCTGGGGACGGCCGGAACGACAAATATGATTCATGTGGTAGAGGTAGAGTAGGGTACATGGGAAAGATCATCTGTCTTATGGGGAAAAGCTCCACGGGAAAGGATACTTTATTTAAGAGGCTTCTGGAGGAACCGAAGCTGGGGCTGAAAAAGATTGTACCCTATACGACCAGGCCGATCCGGGACGGCGAGCGGGACGGAGTAGAGTATTTCTTTACGGATGAGGCGGGCTTTCAGCGGTTTCAAAAGCAGAATAAAATCATTGAGGCACGGAAATATGATACCTTTTACGGTTTGTGGAGATACTTTGTGGCGGACGACGGTCAGATCGAAGATGATCGGGATTATTTAATGATCGGGACGCTGGAGGCTTACCGTAATCTACAGGAATATTTTGGAGCGGGACGAATCGTGCCGTTGCTGATAGAATTAGATGACGGCCTCAGACTGCAGCGGGCGCTGGATCGGGAAAGACAGCAGGAGAGTCCCAGGTACGAGGAGATGTGCCGGAGATTCCTTGCGGACAGCGAGGATTTCTCGGAGGAAAAGATCCGGGAGGCGGGAATAAGCAGACGGTTTGTCAATGACGAGCTGGAAGGGTGCCTGAAGGAAATCCGCGGGTATCTGGCTGAGAAGTGTGAGAAGAATTTCTAACCGCTCAGCAGCCAAAGGCCTGATTCTCAGGCCTGGCTGTTTCGCGGAGAAATTCTAAGTCTCACGAATTGTTTGTGCCGACTGCGTCGGCATGACGAGAAGTGTGCTGACAGGAAGGGAATGAAGCAAAATGGATATCAAGGTAAATCAGGTCAGTCAGGCCCCGCAGATAGAGCCTGCGCAGAATACGCAGCCTACGGACGGCACCTTTAAATTTATGCTTGCCAGCCACATCGAGGAGGCGGAGCTGCAGAGCAGACTGCAGGGGCTCATGGAAGAAATCACCATGCAGGGCGAAAGACTTGCAAAGCGCCGGGACGTCAAGGATATGAAGCATTACCGCGGCCTGGTGAAGGAATTTTTAAATGAAGTGGTGACCCGCTCACATTCCTTTTCCCGGGAAAATTTTCTGGACCGGAGAGGACGGCACAGGGTGTACGGTATCATCCGGCTGGTGGATGAAAATCTGGATCAGCTGGCGCAGGAGCTGATGAAGGATGAAAAGGACAATCTGGCGATCTTAAACAAGATCGGGGAGATCAGGGGATTGCTGCTGGATATTTTCACTTGATTCCAGGACAATAAAGGTGCAAAAGCGGAAGATAAACCGCAGAGGAAACGCACGGGAAGCAAAGGGAAGCGATAAACCAGCGGAGGAAGCGCAAAAGAGCCGGGGAGTACGCCGCGGCGGAAAACCTTTGGCATGGAGGGGCAGTATGGCAGGATTTCGGGACATTATCGGGCAGGAGCAGATCAAGGAGCATCTGACAAACGCAATATCGGCGGGAAAGATTTCCCATGCCTATATCATAAACGGGGAAAAGTCCTCCGGCAAGGAATTTATCGCCAGAGTATTTGCCATGGCGCTGCAGTGCGAAAAGGGCGGCCCGGAGCCGTGTCAGGAATGCCGTTCCTGTAAACAGGCGTTGTCGAACAATCATCCGGACATTATCCGGGTGATGCATGAGAAGCCCAATACGGTAAGCGTAGACGATATCCGCGCACAGGTGAACAACGATGTGGCGATTAAGCCTTACAGCAGTCCGCACAAGGTTTACATCATAAGCGAGGCGGAGAAGATGACCGTTCAGGCGCAGAACGCGCTTTTGAAAACGTTGGAGGAGCCGCCGGAATATGCGGTGATTCTGCTGCTGACGGCTAATGTGGACTCGCTGTTGCCCACGATTTTGAGCCGCTGTGTGGTGTTGAACATGAAGCCCGTGCCGGATGCGCTTGTGAAAAAATATCTGATGGAGCAGCTGAAGGTTCCGGATTACAAGGCGGACATCTGCGTGGCCTTCGCCAGAGGAAATATCGGGAAGGCAAAGCTTTTGGCTTCCAGCGAGGATTTTGAAAATGTCAAGGCCGAGGCGCTGTCGCTTTTAAAATACATACAGGACATGGAATTGAACGAGATTATCGCGGCGGTAAAGAAGATCAACGAATATAAGCTGGAGATCAACGACTATCTGGATATCTGTTCCATCTGGTATCGGGATGTGCTCCTGTTCAAAGCGACAAACGACGCAAACCATCTTGTGTTCCGGGAGGAGATTCAGACGCTCCGCAAGATTGCCCAGAAAAGCAGTTATGAGGGAATTGAGCGGATTATCAAGGCTCTTGACACGGCGAAGCACAGACTGGACGCCAATGTGAACTTTGAGCTTACCATGGAGCTGTTGATGATGACGCTTCAGGAAAACTGAGTCCGGGCGACAGTGAGTAAGCGTCTGCTGTGCGACGGAGAACGATGCAATAAAAAGAAGGGCAGCAGCCGCGTGATTACGGAGGAAAAATTGCTGCCGAAATGTAACAGTAGCATTTTCAAAAGGTTTATGTTAAAATAGCAGTTGTGGTGCAGGATGCACTGCAGCTGCTGTTTTAAAGACAGAAAAGACCTGATTTTTGCGGGGCGCGGAGCGTTTGGGCTAAAGCCTGCAGGACAGGCAGATGGGAGTATAGATGGTAAAAGTAATAGGAGTAAGATTCAGAACCGCGGGCAAAATTTATTTTTTTGATCCTCTGAACCTTGAGATAAAGCGGGGAGATCATGTTATCGTAGAGACGGCCCGGGGCATCGAGTTCGGCACGGTAATGACCGGCGTTACCGAGGTGGAGGATGAGAAGGTCGTTCAGCCGCTGAAGCCTGTAATCCGCCTTGCCAACGCGAGAGATATGGAGCAGGAGGCCGGCAACAAGGTAAAGGAAAAGGAGGCCTTTCGGGTATGCCTTGAGAAAATCCGCAAGCATGAGCTGGATATGAAGCTGATCGACGCGGAGTACACCTTTGACAACAATAAGGTTTTGTTTTATTTTACCGCGGACGGCCGAATTGATTTCAGGGAGCTCGTCAAGGATCTGGCGAGCGTGTTCAAGACGAGAATCGAACTGCGCCAGATCGGTGTGCGGGACGAGACGAAGATTGTCGGCGGAATCGGAATCTGCGGGCGGGCGTTATGCTGTCACAGCTATCTGGCCGATTTCATCCCCGTATCCATCAAAATGGCAAAGGAGCAGAATCTGTCCCTGAATCCGACCAAAATATCGGGTGTATGCGGCAGGCTGATGTGCTGCCTGAAGAATGAGGAGGAGACTTATGAGGAACTGAACCGCAGACTGCCCGGTATCGGCGACTATGTGACCACCGAGGACGGACTGAAAGGCGAGGTGCAGAGCGTCAATGTGTTGCGGCAGCTGGTGAAGGTTGTCGTGGAGGACGGGGACGCAAAGGAAATCAAGGAATATCCGGTGGAAAAGCTTCAGTTCAGGCGCAAGCACGGCAAGAAGGAGAAAATGGATCTCTCCCGGGAAGAAATGAAGGAACTGGAAAAGCTGGAGGAAGAGGAAAAGCAGGGAGGCGAAGGCGCCGGGCAGCAGGAGGGTCAAAGGCAGACAGATAAAGCCCGCGGCCGTCAGGAAGGCGAACAGCGCCGTGAAAACCGCCGCCGTCAGAAAAAGGAAGAATATGTCCGGCGGGAGGACGAGCAGGAGGGCAGAAATCACCGCCGCCCGGAGGGCGAGGAGCGCAGCCGCCGTGAAGACGGGCAGGACGGAAGAGAGCGGGACCGCCGTGAGAGCGAGCAGCGCCGCGAAAACCGCCGCCGTCAGAAGAAGGAAGATTATACCCACCGAGAGGACGGGCAGGAGAGCAGGGATCGCCGCCATCCGGAGGGAACGGAGTATACACGTCAGGAGGACGGGCAGGAGAGCCGTGACCGCCGCCGTCCGGAGGGAGAGGAGCGCACTCGGCAGGAAGGCGGACAGTACCGCGAAAACCGCAGCCGCCGTGAAAATCGAAATCGCCGTCAGAGAAATGAAGAATATAATTCCCAGGAAGACGGACAGCCTCACGAAATCCGAAATCGCCGTCAGAGAAACGAGGAATATAATTCTCAGGAAGACGGGCAGCTTCGTGAGAACCGCAGCCGCCGCTTAGAGGGAGAAGAGTACACCGGCTTAGACGGAGCTTCGGACAGCAGGGACCGTACCCGTCAGGACGGCGAACAGAGGCAGCGCCGCAGGCGCAGGAACCAGTACAACAGACAAAGGCAGGACGGACAGGAAGGACAGACAAAGCGCAATGACGATCAGCCTGAAGGATAACGAGAGAGTGGATGATCTGCAGCGGAACGGATATCGGATCATTCAGAACCCGAAAAAGTTCTGCTTCGGAATGGACGCAGTATTGCTGACAGGCTTTGCGCACGCTGATCCGGAGGATCTGCTGTTGGATCTGGGTACAGGAACGGGCATTATTCCGATTCTTATGGAGGCAAAGTATCACTGTGCGCATCTAACGGGTCTGGAGATCCAGCCGGAGAGCGCGGATATGGCGTCCAGAAGCGTGGCTTTAAACGGCCTGACAGAAAAGATCGATATTGTAACGGGAGATATCAAAGAGGCAGACAATATTTTTAAGTCTGCTTCTTTTGATTGCATTACCTGTAATCCGCCCTACATGATCGGGCGGCACGGCATCGCCAATCCGGAGGAGCCAAAGGCCATTGCGCGCCATGAGGTGCTTTGTACCTTTGAGGATGTGGCCTGTCAGACGGAGAAGCTCTTGAAGCCGGGAGGACGTTTTTTTCTGGTACACCGCCCTTTCCGTCTTGCGGAGATCATAACGGTTCTGGTAAGCAGACATCTGGAGCCGAAGCGGATGCAGCTCGTCTACCCCTATGTGGATAAAGAGCCGAATATGGTTCTGATCGAGGCCGTCCGGGGCGGAAAGCCGCACATGACGGTGGAAAAGCCGCTGATCGTATTTCGGGAGCCGGGCGTTTATATGCCGGAGATCAGGGATACCTACGGTTATTAAGGAAATGTAAGAAAGATGTAAGAAAATACCCCGCTGATTTGTAAGGAAAGGCGGATATTCTGATTTATGACAATAGAATTTTCGTGAAACATAAATTCTATTGTTTCAGCCTTTGGATTCAGCGAAAGACTGCGGGACGGACGAAAATCGATTGCGGTGTGCCGCCTGACAAGGTAAGCGGAAGCGATTGCAATGTGCCGTCTGACAAGGTAAGCGGAAGCGATTGCGGTGTGCCGTCTGACGGAGATGAGCGGGATTATGGCGGCAATCCATACATGTGAGGAACCAGGAAGACCATTTTCCCGGTTTCTGACAGGAACGGCAGGGATACCGGGAGAGGATGATCATGAGCGACTGTATCTTGGTAGTAGATGACGACAGGGAGATTGTGAAGGCTATCGCAATCCTGTTGGAAGGGGAAGGGTATGAGGTGCTGAAAGCCTATGACGGACTGGAAGCCCTGGATATTCTGGCCTCCCGACAGGTGCGGCTGGTGCTGATCGACGTGATGATGCCAAAGCTGGACGGTCTGTCGGCGCTGATGCGCATCCGGGAGAAGCAGAATATTCCGGTGATCGTCCTGAGCGCAAAGAGCGAGGATACGGACAAGATTCTGGGCTTATCCATGGGGGCGGATGACTATGTGTCGAAGCCCTACAATCCCCAAGAGCTGGCGGCCCGGGTGAAAAGCCAGCTCCGCCGGTATACCAGTCTGGGCGACATCCACGCGGGAAGCCGGATTGGCGAGATTCGAAACGGCAGGCTCCTGTACCGCACGGACGAGAAAATTCTCTACGCGGACGGCGAGCCGATCAGGCTGACCGCGAAGGAAACCGGTATCGTCGAGCTGCTGATGCGCAATCTCGGTCGAGTCTTCCCGGCGGAGGAGATTTATCGCCGCGTCTGGGACGAGGAGGCTTTTTCCTCGGAAAATACGGTGATGGTGCATATCCGGCGCATCCGCGAAAAGCTGGAGCTGAATCCCAAAGAGCCAGAATATTTAAAGGTGGTGTGGGGAATTGGATACAAAATGGAAAAGCATTAAAAGATTTTTCAGTTTTGCGGTCTTTTTTCTGGGCGTCAGCCTGACGCTCTGGAATCTGCCCGGGGTGCTTCGGAACGCGTCGGGGATGACCTTTGGAAGCGGGGAAAAGCCGTGGGAGGACTATCAGCAGAGCCGGAGCTTCCGGCGGTATATTTCCGAGCGGCTGGAGAATTTTCTTTCCGTCGCGGTGAACGGCTTCCCGGCCTGGAATTATTACAGCTATAACGACGGCGTCTACTTCGGCGCAGGGAGTGTGCTGTATCCGGAATGGTGGTTTGAGGAGCAGGCGCTGCAGGCGGAAGAGACCTTTGTGCTGCAGGCGGAGGTCGATACCGGGGTGTGTGTGGAGATGGAAAGCGACATGTCCGGGGCGGAGCGGGAATGGTACCTGGAGCATGGGCTGGATCCCAATTACGGCTGGGAGGACTCGGAGGATTGGGAGGAGCGGCTGACCGAGGAGGAAAAGGAGCGGATCCGGAAGCGGAAGGAAGCTATGACCCGGGCGTTTTTTGACGGGATCGCGGAGGACAAAAATCTGCTCTACTCTGTTTCTTACGACGGAGAGCTGCTGTATTCCAACGGGGAGCTGGAGGCGACTGGCGGCAAGGCGCAGGCGCCGGAGGGCTATAATTTTCTTCTGTATTTTGACGGGGAAAAGGTCAGTATCACAAAGGACGGGCAGGAGACGGACGTCTATGGGGACGGCTATTACCGCGAGGCGGATAGGCAGTGGTGTGTGCCGGGCTACCGCAACTTCCCGGTCAGCGACGAGATGAAGAAGGCTGTGATCTGTATCGCGGCGGCGAAGGAGCCCGTAAAGTATACTATAGGGCCGACGAACCGGGAGAACGGATATCGGGAGCAGGGCAATGACCTGTACTGGATTCAGTATAATCTTCTGGCGGAGCGGGAGGAGCTGCGCCGGAGGGTGGCGTGGCTTTGCCTGGGGCTGGCGCTTCTGGTTCTCTCCTTCTTTTTCCGAAAGGCCGGACGGGAGGCGGCGGAACGACTTGCCGTCTTTCAGGGAAAAATCTGGGTGGAATGCAAAATATTGCTGATCGGAGGGGTCATTTTCGGGGCACTGTGTATTTTCATGGAAAACGGCAGAATCTACGGCAGCTGGGACGGCTATTATTGGGCCGTCCGGGAGGGCGGTCTGACGGCAGCTGCAGAGTATGGAAAATATCTGCTCTCCGAGTCTGCGCTGCTTTATCTGCCGGGACTCTTCTGGATTCTGCTGTTTTGGACGGCCTATCTGATCCGGAATGACCTGCGGCACAATAAAAAGGGGTGGAGCAGGGGACTGATCAGCCGATGCCGGGAGACTTTTTCTGCAAAAGAGCTGAAGCTGCCGCTTGTACGCAGGATGGTTCACAGGAACGCTTTTCTCTTTGGCACGATGGGCTTTTTGGGACTTTTGCTGCTGGCGATGACGGCTTGGGTAATAAGCTACGTCGAAGCGTGGCAGTATGAGGAGGTGCTGCCGGTCTTTGCGGTCTGTATTTTGCTTTTTGCCGGAGCCCTGTTTGCGGTCTGGCGGATCGCGCGGAAGAATGCGGCAACCGCCAGGGAGGTAGAGGCGCTGACGGAGCGGATCAGCGAAATCTGCAGCGGAGATTACAGCGAGAGGGGCGGAGACGGAACGGACGGGAACCGTGGATATTTTAGCGGGAGGATTGGAAGAACGAGCGCAGACGCCGGGAAGTCCGGTGCGGGCGGCAGCGGAAAGAGCGAAGACAGTGGAAGCCTCAACGGGAAGGACTCTGGAACGGGCGCAGACGCCGGAAGCCTCTACAGAAAAGACTTTGGAACGGGCGGAGCCAGCCGGAAACCGGGCGGAAGCGGCGAAGGGCTGGAGACGGCCATGAGCCAGCTGGAAAACATCCGGCAGGGCATGGCGGGGGCTGTGGACGAGCAGATGAAGAGTGAGCGCATGAAGGTGGAGCTGATCGCCAACGTGTCCCACGACCTGAAGACGCCGCTGACCTCGATCATCAGCTATGTGCAGTTTTTGAAGGATGAGGAGGGACTTCCGGAGCATGTAAAGGACTATGTCCGGATTCTGGACGATAAGTCCCAGCGGCTGAACCAGATGGTGCAGGATGTTTTCGCGGTGAGCAAGGCCGCTTCCGGCGAATTGCCCATGAATATGGAGGAGCTTGACTTTGGGAAGCTGCTGCGGCAGACGCTGGCGGATATGGATGAGGAGATCCGGGGCAGCAGGGTATCCTTCCGGACGGAGCTGCCGGAGAAGCCGGTGATGATTACGGCAGACGGACAGAGGATGTACCGTGTCTTCCAGAATCTGTTCCAGAACGCGCTGAAATATTCTCTGGACGGCTCCAGAGTGTATGTGACGCTGAAGACGGAAGGCGGTCTGGCGGTGGCGAGCGTTAAAAACACCTCGCATATGGAGCTGGACGAGGATCAAAGCTTTACGGAGCGGTTCTTCCGGGGGGACAAGAGCCGCACGGACAGCGGAAGCGGGCTGGGGCTTTCTATCGCGCAGAGCTTTACGGAGGCGTGCGGCGGGCAGTTTGCGCTGAAGTTTAACGCGGATCTGTTTATTGTGGAGATTTCCTTTGCGTGCGAGGGGTAAGCGGCATTCTTATACGGATGCGCTCTCGCCTGGAGGCAAACGAAACGGTGCGTAAGCAAGCGGAGTATGCTTGTTTACGCACCGACATTTTGTTAGAAACCTTCTTTATGCGCGGCCTTACAGGCTCTGACCGCCTTTTGCTCAAAATCGCAGTCAATCAACGGACCGACTTCGATTTCGCCTCTGTAAACGGCAAGAAACTGCTCCATGCCATATCGCTGAATCAGATACCGGACATAAATTCCGGCATAATCATATCCGCCGTTATCGGCAAATCCAATCTCATTTCCAATTCCCGAAATATCCGCCACCCGGGGACATTCCGTTTCCGACACATAAGATAAATCGATCTGCCCGGCACAGTACAAGGCGATGCCTTCCGCCAGCCAGATTTCACATTTTTCCGGATCGCATAGCCGGTCAAAAACGATATGTACTACCTCATGCAGTATGACACGAATCAGGTAATCTGTGTAGGATTGCGACAGATTATTGCGGGCACGCGGGGAGAGGATACAGAGCCTTTTTCGGGACAGATCGGTATTTCCTACCATCCATTCCTGATACGTTTCCCTGCTCTTTCCGGTAAGGGCAATAAATTCCTCTTCCGTCCTGCAGATGTAAAGATCGTAGCTGTCATCACCGGAAGGAAGGGAAGCTTTTTCGCAGATTTCCAGATAAAACGGCTCTATCTGATGGATAAATTCCCCGGCGAAATCGCTGTCTTCCCTGTGATAAAGGATATGAAAGTGTGCGGTGTTTTCCTGTAGCATATGTTTTTCCTCATGTTGCGCAACTCTTTTAGCATTGTTCTGCTTTCGTTCGGGTTCCGGGCTGTCAACTGTTCTACGATTGCATCTTCAGTAAGTAGTTCTGCTATCGGGTTCTCTGTATCACGGAACATGATATACTGAATATAGCGCTGAACCTCTTTTAACTTTTCTTCCGGTATAGCTTCCAGCATGGAAACTGTATATTCTAATGTACTCATAAGCACCTCCTCGGCAATTTCAACCTTAACTCTCTTACTAATTATAATATGCAATACCTTAAAATTCAATCTGCTATTTCACTGAGTATGTTATTAATAACCTTATTCAGGGCGGGAAACGGCCGAATGGCCATCCATACCGTGATTGCGGAGCAATCATAGTATAATGTTGACACGGAAATTCATCGTGTCAACTTTTGATGCCATGTGCGCCCAGCTTCAGATCAGCTACGAGAAACTGACGAAAAGGAGCGGGCCGGTTTGAAAAACGTGATGAAAAAATCCGGCTTCTTTAAGGGTTTCCCCCTGGGTGGCCGGAAACAGAGATAGGTTATCGGAATGTTAGTTTTTCTTTTTTACGACAAACGTGGCGGTCATAATGACCGCCATGCCAATCTTCATTTGTTTTCATCCACATATAGCTGAACACGGTTCTGTATGATACTCACTACATCAACTATTCCTTTCTGTCCGCTATAATAAGCTCTCGCATCTTCATTGATGATTGTAATAATTTGATCATCATTTACAGAAAAGAAAGGGGTTGCTTCCGGAACTAACTCCAATATTGCATTGATCTCGTCCCATGTCACAGCATGGGAAGTAAAACTCCACCCATCACTATAGTGTCTTGTGGAAAACTTGTTGGCTTTATCGATCTCCATTATATAATCTGTTATTGCCGCCAATGCCTTTTTCATGGTAGGGAATTGACTGGGTTCATGATAGTAATAGGCATGATAGATTTCCTCGTTGTCCATACCCTCCGTATTCTTCCGTTTCAGAACGTTCTCAATAAAATCCCACGCTCCTTTTTTATTTTCTGAACCGGCAACAATTCCAAACGCATTGTCAGCAAACAGCAATGTACCTCCCTTTCCATCCATGGTGGGAAATCCTACAAAAGCAGCATTTTCACCAAATATCTCCTCATAAAGCTGGAATGCTTTCACCCCCTTCATATCCGCTATGGCAAACAATACATCACCATTTTGTATTTTACTGGGCAGAGAAACATCTTCACGTCCACTTTCTATAGAATCCGGAAAGCGATTTACAAATTCCAATACTTCTTTGAATTGCGCCGAGTCAAAATGACACTCGCCTGACTCCCAATCAATAAAAGCATCCTCGTTGAACATCATAATATACTGCATCATTTCTTCTTTTGTGATTTCACCAAAAGGCATCGCTCCGGGATTATGCTCGGCAATTGTCAGCAGTCCTTCTAAGGTCAGTCCGGCATCGTTTCCTATTTTATTCCCGTCTCCCACGACCGTCCGCAACCTGAAAGATTCCGGAATGCCTACCAAAGTGTCCCCAAAGGTATATACATCCAATATTCCGTCTAAAAAATCAGCACAGGTAAAGGTTTCTGATGATTCCAAATAGGGGTTCAAGTCCTCAAAGATACCCTGATTGGAAAGATTTTTTACATTTACCCCAGACAGGTCAATAATATCTATAGTTTCCTTCGCCAGAATGGCATTGTATAAGTCTGTCAGGGAACCATACTCTTTCAAAGTGATATGATACTGGTTGTTATTCCTGTTATATCCTACGGCCAACGCAGTCAGTTCACTCCCTCCATTCACAGTAGCAAGTACTAAATTAAGGCGCTGCGGAGCCTCCTCCGAACTTGTCTTGGTGAAAAGCACGACACTCCTGTCACCATTTATCCAGTCGTCCACTGTACAAAAATATCTTCCATCCCCTAACAGACTCAAGTGTTTTACGAAATAGCCATTGACATCACTGTCCCCCCAAATAAATAACTCCTCTTTTTTCTGCGTAGAAAGATCATATCCACAGGCAGCAATATCATCACACAACAGGAAGTCATACCTCCCAGTTGGATCTTTGCAAATCCCATTGACAGCCGGAAAATCCTTTAGGGACGCTGTAAGCTGTTTACTCTCAAAATCCACTTCTGCTAACGTACAATATGTATTCTCCTCTTTACTAATGCAGACGAAAAATTTGCCGTCATTTCCGTCTACAGCCCCCTTGATCTGAACTTCTTCCGAATATCCATATGATATGGCGCCATAATAGATTCCTTCATTGGTATACAACCAAATGCCGGTTTCCGGGTTAAAAACATATATCCGTCCTTGTCCATCAACAGCCATGCCATCCACGGAAGTACCACTCCCCAACTGCTCCGAAATATCTTTGAAAAACAGGTTTTTCCCTTCTGAATCAAACTTATATAAAAAGCGCCGAAACCGACTAAAACCGGCAGAATAAACATTGACTATCAGCCATGTATTGCCGTTTTCATCAAAAGTATAACAACTGATTTCCCGAATACTCCCGTCATCCTTCCAATCAATGGGAATACTTGTCAATTCTTTGTCGATCAAGGAATACTGACAGATATCTTGTGTATTACTTTCCGTTTCTCCATTTATCGAGATATAGCAGACGGTATCCCCAACCAGTTGCATCCCACCATAATCAGCACATTTATCCTTAATCTCAATCCTTTCAGGCACATAAACCCACTCTTTTCCCTGTGTCATGTGGACTGCATTGTCTGCGTTTTGCAAGTTATATTCATTGGATACATTCCCCTTACTACATGCTGTCAGAAACAAGGATACACACATCATCAAACAGCTTACAAAATAATTTGTTCTATTATGCTTATGACGAATCTGAAATTCAGTTCTCCTTAAATTTTTCATTTAAGACTCCTCTCCGAATCAAAACGCATTATTAATATTTTCATTGCTGAACTCATGCCACTCTGCATTTTGTTTCTGATCCTGCCGGGAAACCGCATCCAGATATTCTTCTTCCGTAACAGGCTGATGGTCTGCGACAAAAGCGTTCCACCCCTCATACGTCCCGGTTGCATAAGTAATTTTGTCCACTGTATACCCGGCCTCAGAAAAATCAGCAACTGCAGCAATTCCCGCCTCGGTCAACCCCGTTGGATCGGAATAACTATAGGTTCCATCCATTTTTAGGTTCACCAGGGTTCTGTTGTCTGTAATGTACCCGCAAACCTTATCGCCGATTTGATGAAGAATCACTTTTCCACCAGCATCACCAGCCGCGCCAACTACAGAAAGAATCACTTCTTCGTCCCCGTCCTTATCCATATCCACCAAGGAGAAATCAAAAATCTTCATAAAAGGATCATCTGCATCAAAAAGTGCCGGTACATCTGTGATAACCACAGTTTTCGCATTCCCTTCAAGATAATAGACAAATGAAGAATTTCCAAGAAGAACCGCCTTAAAAATCCCGTTCCGGTCAGAACCGGAAGTTTCCCCGCCTTCAGCAGGATGCCCTGCCCCGCAGCCAACACAGCTAAAAACAAGTAAAACCGTCATAACCAATATCAGGATATTTTTCATTATCCTTTTCCGCCCCGATTTTCTTTTCGTATACATTCCTTTTCCTCCCGCTTTTTGATAGGAACTATATCACAAAAAGATGTGTCCTGCCGGATCATGTCATAACTTGTATATATTTTTGTCAAAACTGAAAGCCTCCTATACAATGTCATGAATAAAAGCATGGCACCTGCAAACCATGCTTTCCAAAAATCTATATTCTGTTTTCCACCTTTGACATATACAGGATCAGGCTCACACAAAACAATTCATTCTGCGATGTAACTTCCATTGTTCCGTTATATGTCTCCACAATTTTTTTCACGCTTTTCAGCCCGATACCATGCTGTCCGTTTGCTTTCTTTGTGGTTAAAAATCTGCTGTTCTCCTGCTTTCCCTCTTTTACCAGCCCTGCAGGTAAAAAGCTGTTCTCAATCCTGATCTTCAGCACCCCTTTTTTTAATGCCATGTTGACATTCAGGTACTTTTGTTTTGTCTGTCTGGCCGCTTCGATCGCATTTTCCAGCAGATTTCCGATCATGACATTGATATCAAAGGTATGCTTGATTTTTTCCGGAAGTATTACCTTTACGATGACTGTTTCCAGTTCGTCTCTGGCCTTTTGCAGCATATAGTTCAGCACACTGTCAATTTCCATGTTTCCGGAGGCAACTATTTCATTCGGATTTCGGATATAATCTTCCATATGATCGATATATTGCTGTATATCCGCCACATTATGCCTGTTTGCCAACAGCTTCAGTTCATTCAGATGATGCTTCATGTCATGGCGCAGGGTTTTCACCTGCTCTTCACTTTGTGCGATCAGGCCAAGCTGGTTTGCATAAATCTGCATCTTCTGCCGTAACATCTCTGTCTCAAACTTTTGTGAAATGGAATGAAGCAGCATATTGTACAAATACAGCATAAGGAAATTAATAACCAGCAGCCCGATGCTCACAATGGCAACTCCCCTGCTGGCACAGGCACCTGAATATATTAAAAGCACAATCACCGCAATACTGCATATGGGTACAATCATCAGCGGGAAATTCGGGGCAGTTTCCACATTCTTGTGCATGGTAATTATTTTCTCCGCAAAAAGTTCACATACCAAAATCAGAAAGAATGATATCACTGCATAGACCTGACTATGCATTTCTCCCTCCTGATAATCCGCAGACGATAAAAAAACTGCCGCATCACATCCGCAATTTATCATATAAATCGAGCATGTTACAAATAAATTTGTTTTAACAGATTTCGTATATAGCCTCACGATTGCGCTGATTCCGATAAGGTTGCTGATGACATTAATCCATACGGTATGAAATTCCCAGAACAATATGGTATTGATGATAAAAAAGCCGGCGCAGACAAGTATTCTCCTGTTCTTTTTATCTTCGTCTTTTCCCAGAAATACTGCCGCAAACCTGTCAATTAAAAAAATCCGAAAAAAATTGGTCGATGCGCACATAATAAAATCAAGCATATTTAATCTTCCCTCAAAATCCTTTCCCTGACCTGTCTCCGGTTTGCCGGGCTGATCGTTAATATTGTCCCATTCACCAACTCCACCATTTCATAGGTATACCGGAAAATATATTCTTTATTTACAATATAGGATTTATGTATGACAATAAAATCGTCTGTCAACTGTTTTGCGGCCTCCTTTAGCTTGCCGTAAAATTCAAAAGTTTCTTTCGGGGTCACTATTTTTACTTTTCTTCCCTCGCTTCCGAAATAAACAATGTCTCCCATGGGAACATAATAGTAATCTTTCCCTTGCTGAAATTCAAACCTTTCCTTTTTCTTTTTCATCACCCTGAGCGCCATCTCAAGCACCTCTTTGATCTGGCTTTGGGAAATGGGTTTCACCAAAAAGTCCAGGGGCTGTGTCTTAAATAACTGCTGCGCATAGGATGCCTTTCCTGAAATATATATGATCTGCATCCCCATATCATCCAGCTGATTTCTGATATAGCTTCCCACCTCTATCCCTGTCATTTGAAACAATTCTATATCCAGAAACAAAATGTCCAAAGGATTACCTTTCTCCAGATAATCCTTCAACCCCTCTCCTGTATACCAAATATTTGTATCCATCTGAATGTTCATTTCCTTAGCGCATTGTATGAGCATGTTTTCAATGGAGGCACAAATATTTTCCCCATCATCACAAATTCCTATATTGTACATGACACACCTCATAATATCTTTTTGCTCAATAATACAGCTTTCATATTTATATTGCAATTTTAAATATTTGATTTTTCTTTTTTTGTAACTGTTGTAACTATCAATGAAACTCCCCGCAGCAAGCTGCGGGGAACTAAACCTTGAGAGATTATATGTAGATCATCTCATCCCACGCTCCACCAGTGTATGCCGGAGCCGTTTGTAATTGACATACATATCGTTCCCTGCCTTTCCTTCCTCTGCCGGGGATGCACTTATTACACTATGCTTCTTGCCATTCCACAAATATTTCTTGACTTTGCCGCTTTCGTCTGGGCGGTGCTTTTCCTTTCCGCATTGTCAAGCGGTAAATTTAATAATTGACAAATATCGGCTTTATCGCTATAATAAAACGATTTAGTACTGGAATGCTAAATGGAGGTATGGGCGGAAAGGATAAATACCTATGATCAGAATTGTTGATGAAGCAGAGTGTAAAAGATATCGTTCAGACTGTTCAATTACACTCAAAAAAGTATGCTCCCTGCTTAAAAAAAGGGGGATAAGCGCTCAATTTACTCTCGTTGGTAGTGGTGCAAGAAATATGGTCACGAGAAACGGAAACGGCCCGTTTGACCTTGATTATAATCTCGAAATCATCAAAGCTCCAGACGAGTATTGGAATGATTTGCGCCATTTGAAAGATACCGTTCGTGTTTTGCTTGATAATGCAGCGGGTCTACAATGCTTTTCTGAATCAAGTGATTCAACTTCTTGTCTGACATCACTGTTGTATTTCAAGGATGAGCCAACAATTGAGTTCAGCTTTGATGTTGCGATTGTTGCCAGAAATTCCGATGGAACACTATGTAGGCTAATTCATAATAAAAATGCATGGGGATATGGGCGGGATCAATATGTTTGGAATGAAATCCCCAATTCTCGTAATGTGGCAATAAAGGCAAAACGAATTAAAGCAGAGGGATTGTGGCTTGATGTAAGAGACCAATATGTCATTCTAAAAGAAAAGTATCTATCCCATTGGTGGGATAGGGATGATCATCCATCATTTATTGTATATATTGAGGCTGTTAATAATGTCTACAATAAATATTTTGCATGACCACAGGAGGAATAATATCATGGGAAAACATATTTTTGATTTCGAAGATGGCAATTTTATATTCTCTATGTCCGATGATGTGGCCATAGACACTGATGGGCATTTAATGATGCGTTGGTGGAAACATGGCAATGGAAATCGATTCAGGTGAATTACATATTGTTTCAGGCTCAACTAAAAAGATTTTATTCCTATATCAATAAAAGAGTCTGGCATAAATAGCTCAAAAAATTTTTTAATCATTTATCTTCCAGAAGACGTTTGCTAAGGTCGGAGGCACTATAAAGCACTCTGGCAACAATCACTCTTTCTTCTCTGACAACATAAAACACAGAATAATTGTCTACAGGCAATTGCCTTAAGCCCATTGTATGCTCCGGTTCAGATTCCATAATCCTGACACGCTCCGGAAACACATTCAGCCCCTCAATGACTTCTGCAATCCGATTATATTGACCCAAAGCAGTTTCAGGTGCCTGAAGCTTTATGGCAATATATTCATAAATTTCATCCATATCTGCCAATGCCTTGTCTGCAATCTGCACGGTATAATGCTTCATGTCAATGTCTCTCCCTGAACTTTGCAAATGCAGATGCCGCTTCCTGTACTTTACCCGCTTCTATGTCCTCGTAACCTTCCTGCAATTTGGCATGAACCTCAGCCGCATCCATTAAGTCCGCATTGACTGCAGGGGGAACTTTCGGCAAAGATACCGCAAAAGGGATTCCTCCGGTCAGAGATATCTGGTTGAGATACATATCGATAGCGGTTGACATAGGTATTCCTAATTGTGCCAGTACACTCTCTGCCCGTTGTTTTACCGCTGGATTTACTCTTAAATTTAATGTAGCTGTTTTTTCCATAACAATCATCTCCTTCGCTTTTATTGTAACGCATTTGTTGTTACATTTCAACCCTTCATTTTCGCTACAGTTTCTCTTTATTTCATTTTTCTTTAATAAATAGCTCTTTCAGATTTTTACCATCTGAATATCAATCTTCCGATTTGTTTTGCTGGTTTATGTTTTTGCAATGTTTGCTAAATAATTCATCGATCTGTCATATTCACAAAAAGCTATCCCGTAAAAGCACGACTTACCGGAAAACGAGTTGTGCGGCCAGGAAAGATAAGGTATAATAATGTGCGTAAAGGGCAGGCGACAGGAGTTTTGGGGGCTCTGCCCGGGACTTGCCGCCGTTTACACGGCCGGGCGGGAAGGAGAGAATATGCCGGGAACCCTTTATTTATGCGCGACTCCGATCGGAAATCTGCAGGATATGACGCCGCGGGCGGTGGAGACGCTGCGGGCGGTGGATTTGATTGCGGCGGAGGATACCCGCAACAGTATCAGGCTTTTAAACCATTTTGACATTCATACGCCGATGACCAGCTATCATGAGTATAATAAGATAGAGAAGGCCAGGCAGTTGGTCGGACAGCTGCAGACGGGGATGGATATCGCGTTGATTACGGACGCGGGAACGCCGGCCATTTCGGATCCGGGGGAGGTGCTTGTCCGCATGTGTCAGGAAAACGACATATCTGTCACAAGCCTTCCGGGGGCGGCAGCCTGTATTACGGCGTTGACTCTGTCAGGGCTCTCTACAAGGCGTTTTTGCTTTGAGGGCTTCCTTCCCGCGGACAAAAAGGAGAAAAAACAGATTTTGGAGGAACTGTCGGAGGAGAGCCGCACGATGATTCTTTACGAGGCCCCTCATCATCTGACGCGCACGCTGGAGGAGCTTTATGGAGCGCTGGGACAGCGCAAAATTACGCTGTGCCGGGAGCTGACAAAAAAGTTTGAAACCGTCATGCCGACGACGTTGGAAGAGGCGTTGGAATACTACCGGGACGAGGAACCGCGGGGCGAATATGTGCTTGTGATAGAAGGAAAAAGCAGAGAGGAAAAGCGCCGGGAGGAAATTGCCTCCTGGGAAAGCATGACTGTCGCGGAACATATGGCGCTGTATGAGGGACAGGGCATGGACCGCAAGACGGCGATGAAGCAGGTGGCGAAGGACCGGGGCGTGGGGAAGCGGGAGATTTACGCAAGCCTGCAGGACTGAATGATAACGGAGCATGGGAAGGCAGAGGACTTCCGCCTGCTTACAGGAAATCGGAAACGGTTCAACGGCTTAACTGTTACGGAAACGGTTTATTTGCGCAGAGCGGAAAGATCAGAACAGTAAACCGGCAGATAAGGGGAGAAATGTATGGCAGCTTCAAATTGTGACGCGTGTGTCAATTATGTATACGATGAAGAGGATGAATGCTATTACTGCATGATAAATCTGGATGAGGACGAGATGTACCGCTTTTTAACCGGAAATCAACAGGCATGTCCGTATTTTCGGCTGGACGACGAGTACAGCGTCGTGCGGCATCAAATTTAAACGGTTTTGGCAGACCAGGAAACGCCGCTTCCCGTAAAACGGAAACGGCGTTTTTCGTGTATATTTTTTGGGAGATCCGCGCACACTGTTTTTGCAGTGACAGAGTATGAGGCGAAAAGGAGGCCAGGAAACATGAGCAATATTTCAGAACTGGATTTACAGAATCTGCGGCATCTGATCGGCGGTTTTGACACCACCCACTGTAAGATGCAGGCCTATGCGCAGGAAGCGACTGATCCCCAGATCAGGCAGTTTTTCGAAAAAGGAGCACAGTCGGCCAAAAACAATAAGCAGCAGCTTATGAAATTTTTAGGGTAAGGAGAAGAGAGAAGATGCAGGAAAAAACGATGGTGGCAGATACCCTTGCCGGTATCAACGGAGAGCTGACCCGCTACGCCGGAATGATCGCGCAGTCGGAGAACAAGGAGCTGAAGGCGACTTTGAAGCAGATGCGCAACGCCTGTGAGCAGTCGCAGGAGGAGCTGTACAACATTGCCAGAGAAAAGTCTTACTATGTACCCGCCAGCAAGGCGACACAGGAAGAAGTAGAGCATGTAAAGAGTCTGTTTACGCAGGGAACCCTGTAAAGAACGCGGGATTGCGACGAAACGGAAACCGGGCAGAGGGAATATGCTGCCCGGTTTTTTATTCTATAGGAAACTTCGTCGTAGCAAGGGAAGAATGCGAAGCATTCTTCTAAGTGCCCATATGGGCGCTTTGTGCCGCTTGCGGCACTTTTTTGCAGGCGCGGGATTATAGCGGGGCTTCCTCCAGGTAGACAAACTCCATGCCGTAGCTTTGGTCGTCCGGTTCATTCTGCAGATAATCGTATCCGCCGTTCTCAGAGATTTTGAAGCCGCATTTTAAATGGGTTGCGACAGATGCGGCGTTCTTTTTATGGACGCAGTCGCAGACCGTAAACGGGCCTTGCTTTTTCAGTAGCTCCAGAACGCCGGAAAGCAGCTGTGAAGCGTAGCCCCTTTTTCGATGATCGGGATGCGTCTCCAGCGCTTCTATGTAGTAAAATCTGTCTTTTACATAATATAATCTCAAAGCGCTGATCCAGAGGCCGTCATGCTCTGACACCATGTAACGGTTCCTGCCGTCCAGAAAATCATTTCTGATATATTCCAGAAAGTCATGCTCGATTTTCTGTAAAGCGCCGTCTCTGTCCGATGTGCCGGGATAAAAATAATCTATATTTTCCAGATTGCCTTCCTGATAGAGATCCATTAGTTTTCTTCCGTCGATGTCCCGCCACTCGCTGATTTCGATGATCATTCTGCACCCCTTTGCGCACTCCGCACATATACCGATCAAAATTTGAAAATCTGTTTTTAAGCTTATTTTCCGCAAGGCTCAATTTGAGCCGCCTGTCCTGCAAAACATTATAGTACATGCGGAAGGCGGATGCAAGATGCGTTTTGACAAAAGAAATCTCCTCCGTTTCCGGCCTTTTCCGCGTCTCGTTTCGAATAACAATTTTTCTATATAATTGTGCAGAAAACAGCAAGAAACGGGAAGCGCCGACAGGTATAATGTGTTTTATAGAAACATTATATATCGGAGGTGGGGGAGATGGGAAAGGCCATCGTTTCACAAAAAGGAACCGCAAAAAAGAAGAAAAACTTCTGGCTCCAGGTCAGAAAAAATCATCAGCTGCTTACGATGCTGATTCCGGCCCTGATTCTGGTGATCCTGTTCAGCTACATACCGATGGGCGGAATTGTGATCGCGTTCAAGAAGTACAATTACGGGGCGGGGATATTCGGCAGCGCATGGAACGGAATTGACAATTTCCGCTTCCTTTTTATCTCCGGTAAAATCTGGACGCTGACCCGGAACACGCTTTTGTACAACATTGCTTTTATCAGCGTCGGTCTTGTCTTCGAAGTGGGATTTGCCGTGATGCTGAACGAAATGCGGGGTGTTGCGTTTAAAAAGGTCGCGCAGTCCTTCATGTTCCTGCCGCACTTTATTTCCTGGGTTGTGGCGGCGACGATTATGCTGAATATTTTCGGCACCCACGGCGTTCTGAACTCCATCATTAAGTCGCTGGGAGGCGAATCCTTCAATATCTACGCGCAGACGAAGCAATGGCCGATCGTGATGATTCTCTTAAAGGTCTGGAAGAGCGCAGGGTACGGATGCGTCGTATATCTGGCGGCGATCGTGGGCATCAATCCCGAGATCTACGAGGCCGCAAAAATCGACGGCGCAAATATCTGGCAGCGGATTTTCCGCATTATTCTGCCGAACTTAAAGCCCACCATTATCATCATGACTCTGTTGGCGGTCGGCGGAATCTTCCGCGGGGATTTCGGTATGTTTTACCAGATTGTGGGAAGCAACCAGCTGCTTTTGGAATCCTCGGATATCATCGACACCTTTGTGTATCGCTCCATGATGTCTAACTCGAACATGGGAATGACGGCGGCTGCCGGGCTTTATCAGTCGGTTCTCTGCTTTATCACGATCAACCTGGTGAACTTTACCGTAAAAAAGATCGACCCGGATTATTCCCTGTATTGATGGAGGCGCAGATTGAAAAATCGGACATTTCTCAATCGCAGATTTGCGCCTGCGGCAGTATACAACAAAAAGCCGGTGTGCTTCGTTGTCGAGAGTTCGCGGGCTGCGGAAAGGCATGGTTATTAAAATGACAAAGAGTAAAATCAGAATGTCGTCGGACGAAAAAGTATTTGGGGTCATCAGTTATCTGATTATCGGCTTCTTCGCAATCTGCTGCGTGATTCCGTTTTACCTGATACTGATCGGATCGTTCACCGACGAAAAATGGATTATCACAAAGGGATATAACTTTTTCGTGGCATTTGAAAATCTTTCCCTGGAGGGATATGCGACGGTGTTTAAGAACCCGAAGGCGATTTTATCCGCCTACGGCATCACGACGTTTGTCACGGTGGTGGGGACGGTGTTGTCGATCCTGATTACGACCATGACGGGCTATGTGCTGTCGAGACAGTCCTTCCCCTGGAGAAATCAGATTTCCTTTTTCTTCTTCTTTACGACTCTGTTCAGCGGAGGACTGGTTCCCTATTATCTGCTCTGTACCAGATTTTTGAGCTTTACCAACCATCTGTACGCGCTGATCGTCCCGGGACTGTTTTCCGTGTGGAACATGATTATTTCCAAAAGCTTTATGAAGGGGATTCCGGGAGAGATGGTAGAGTGCGCGAAGATTGACGGGGCCTCGGAGTACCAGATTTATTTCAGGGTGATGCTCCCGCTGTCAAAGCCCCTGATCGCGACCCTTTCCCTGTTTACCGCCCTGGGCTATTGGAACGACTGGTATAACTGTATGCTGTTTATTTCCGACAGATCAAAATGGAATCTGCAGTATACGCTTCAGGATATTTTGAGCACCTCGGCTGCCCTTACGGAGATTGCGAATAAGACGGGCCTACAGGTTTCCACACTTCCGGCGGAGAGCATGAAGATGGCTATGTGTATTGTGGCGGTGGGGCCGATTATCCTGCTTTACCCGTTCCTGCAGAAGTATTTTGTAAAGGGCATGACCATCGGTGCGGTAAAGGGCTGATGCGCTGAGAATGCAGATGCGGGAGCGTATGCCGCCTTGGGCGCACGCCGCTATGAGTACACGCCGCTATAAGCGGAGGGAAGATAAAGGAGAACTCAGGCGTTTGAGGGCTTGAGGAGAAAGGCAGAACTCAGGCGTTTGAGGGCTTGAGGAGAAAGACGGAGCTTAGGCGTCTCAGACGCTTGAGGATAAATAGGAAGGAGAAAGTTTATGAAAAAGAAAAGTATGCTGAAAAAGCTTGCGGCGCTGGGACTGACGGCGGCGATGACGCTGTCGCTGGCGGCCTGCGGGGACACGGGAAATCCGTCCGGCGAGGGAGGCGGCAGTCAGAGCGGAGGCCAGAGCGGCGCAGCAGGGACATCCGACAATGCGGACGCGGGTATTTCCGCAGACAGTCCTTATGCCGGAAAAGGGTACGATCTCTCGGAGCACAAGGATGTCGTAATGTATGTTCTGTGAGACGCGCCGGCCGATATGGATAAGGTGATGGAAAAGGTGAATAAGGAGTATCTGGAGCCCTGGCTGAATACTACCCTGCAGGTGAACTTCCTGGCATGGGGCGAGTCCGGCACAAAATATCCCCTGCTGCTTTCCGGCGGAGATCCGGTAGATCTGCTGTACGCGGCGGACTGGATGGGCTATACCTCTCATGTGAGCAGCGGCGGTTATACGGAGCTGACGCCGGAATTTCTGCAGCAGTATCTGCCCTACAGCTATGATTTACAGACAGAGGCGGCTTGGAAACAGGTATCCATCGACGGCAAGATTTATGCGATTCCCTCTCCTGCGGCGGAGTTTAACTCCTACGACATGATCGTAATCCGTCAGGATCTGCTGGATAAGTACAAGATCGAAGGCGCTATTGACAACTGGGACAAGTTGAAGGACGCGCTGATCACGATCGCCGGAAACGAGGAGGGTGTATACGGAATCGGCCAGAGAAGCAATAACGAGCTGCTTTGGACCTGGTGGCAGAGCCACGGAATGTGGTATCTGGATCAGAGCGCGGCAATTATGTACCAGACCCACGGAAACGAAGATCTGCCCGACTGGGACACGGATGTTTCCTATCTGTACACCTGTCCTGAGTTTTACGAGTTCTGTGTGGAGATGAACGAGATGGCGGCGAAGGGTGTTTGGGATCCCAACGTGGTCAACGACAACTCCAGCGTGGAGACATTGTTTGAAAACGGGCGTCTTGCCTGTGTGGCGTGGAACTCCACCATCAATACCATCGGCAAAAACATGGAGGAGCAGGGAACCGGAACCTACGCAATCTACGACGTGACACCGGAGCAGAAAGCGCAGCGCGCAAAGGCTACCAACAATATGTATACCATCCCCAACAACTGTAAGGATCCCGCCAGGGCCGCGTTGGTTCTGGACTGCCTGAGAGGCTTTCAGGAGGTTAGTCTGCTTGTGGTAGGCGGTATCGAGGGAGAGCATTATGTGCTCCGTGAGGACGGCTACAGAGATCCCGGACCCAACGCGGCAAATTACGGCTGGGCGGCTTGGGCATGGGCGCTCAACCGCGCAGATCTGCCGAAGCTTTACGACGAGGATCCCAGACAGCAGATTTATATGGAGACGCTGGAGGGCAAGGAATACTCGCCGCTGGCTTCCGGCTTTACCTTCAATCCCGCGCCTGTGGAGACAGAGATTGCGGTTATCAACGATGTTATCGGTACATACGGAAGCAGTCTGACCCTGGGTATGTACGGAGCGGATCTGGACGCAAAGTATCAGGAATTTGTGGAAAAGCTGAATCAGGCCGGTCTGGAAAAGGTGATGGAGGAAGCGAAGAGACAGTGGGATGAGTATTGCGCCGGTCTGTAAGAATTACAGGCTTCGAAATGAATATCGTTTTGAAACGGGAAGGGGAGGATGCGGATGCTCGCGTCCTTCCCTATTCTTTTATCATATTGGAAACTTCGTCGCAGCAAAAAGTGTCCGACAGGACGTTTTATTCCCGCAGCCAATGAGCGAAAGACTGTGCTTGTACGGTCAGTTGGCGAATGCAGGGAATTGGGTTACAGGCAGAAAAGCAAAAACAGTTTCTCTGAAACAGGCAGGAAGGAAGACAGAAAAGAGGTATGAGATGAGCTATCGGTTGGATTTGAGCAATATCGGACAAAAAAACATTTATGATCTGGATGAAAGGTTCTGCGGCAGGGGGCAGAACGGGGAGGAGATTTCTTTTACAAACTACTATATGCAGCGGGATCGCGAGCCTTTCTTCGGCGTGGGCGGGGAGTTCCATTTTTCGAGGACGAGCGCCGCGCGCTGGGAACAAGAGATCCTGAAGATGAAGGCCTGCGGGATCAATACAATCTCCACCTATCTGTTTTGGATTCACCACGAGGAGGAAGAAGGGGTTTTTGATTTCACGGGCTGCCGGGATCTGCGGAAATTCCTGACCCTCTGCAAAAAACATTCGGTAAACGTTATCCTTCGGATCGGCCCCTTTTCCCACGGGGAATGCAGAAACGGCGGCTTCCCGGACTGGCTGTTTGCGGAGCCCTTTGAGATGCGCAAGCTCAGCGAGGGCTACCTGTATTACGTCAGAAGATATTTTACGGAAATCGGAAAGCAGACAAAGGGTCTTTATTTTAAAGACGGCGGTCCTGTGATCGCCGTTCAGATCGACAATGAATATATGCATTCTTCTTCCCTCTGGAGCTTTTCCTGGACGGTGAACCATGAGTTTGTCTTCGGCGGGGACGAGGGCGACGAATATATGATCGGAATCCGGGATGTGGCGCTCTCCTGCGGAATTGAGCCGGTGTTTTTTACCGCTACCGGCTGGGGCGGCGCGATTACGCCGGAGTGCATGATACCCATGTGGGGCGGGTATTGCTACCGTCCCTGGATGCCTATGCCGGACGGGATTCATCCCCCGACGGATGAGTTTATCTATCAGGATTTCCACCGCAACGGCGTGGAGACGGCCTACGATTTCCATCCTGCCTATGAGCCGGAGACAAAGCCCTACGGCTGCTGCGAAATCGGCGCGGGAATCATGGTCGGCTATACCTACCGGGCGCAGTACCCTTACAAAAGCGTAGACGCCATCGCCAATGTCAAGATTGCGTCCGGCTGCAATTTTCTGGGATACTATATGTACCACGGCGGCAGTCATCCTCTGGGAAAGCACGGCGGCTACACCAACGACGGAAGCCTGCCGAAGATTTCCTACGATTATCAGGCGGCGATCGGCGAGTACGGACAGGTGCGGGAGTCCGCCAAAAGGTCCAAAAACGTCCACTATTTTGCAAATACCTTCCGGAAAGAGCTCTGTCCTCTGCAGACCGTGCTTCCACCGGGGGCCTCGCAGATTTCCCCGGAGGATAGGAACACGCTCCGCTTTGCGGTGAGGACAGACGGAAAGAGAGGATTCCTCTTTGTAAATAATTTCCAGGATCACGCCGAGATGCCGGACAGGGCAGGGGAAGAAATTCTTCTGCGGACGGAAGGGGGAGAGCTTTCCTTTTCCATCGATCTGGCAGGGGATGAAAACGCCATTCTGCCCTTTCACCTTGATCTGGACGGGATCGAACTGATCAAGGCGACGGCGCAGCCGGTCACGGTTCTGGAGGGAGAGGTAAAAACCTATGTTTTCTTTGTGCCGACGGGACTTGGCGGCGAATTTACGCTGGAGGAGGGCGCGAAAGCGGAAGAGACGGGGAGTAACAGGTTTTCCTTTACCGCGGGAAGGAAAGCGCAGCTGTTTACCGCGGTAAAGGCGGACAGCAGGGTGCGGATTCTTGTGATAAGCCGCAAAATGGCCGACAATATGTACCTGGTAAAGGAAGGGCTTGTCTTCACGGACGCGGTGGCGCTGCAGGATGAGAACGGTATCCGGCTGGAGACGGAGCGGCATGAAAATTTTGTTTATACATATCCGGAGACCCTTCGGTGTACGGCCGAAAACTGCAGGGAGATCAGGGAGGAGAAAATCTCAGAGGGAGGAAGTCCTGAAAGCGGAGCCCCGAAAGAAGGAACCTCGAAAGAAGGAACCTCGAAAGAAGGAGCCCCGAAAGAAGGAGCCCCGAAAGAAGGGACCTCGAAAGAAGGAACCTCAGGGGAAAGAAGCCTTCAGAAGGAAATCCCGGCGGAAGGAAATTTTGAGAGAGGAATCCCAAAGGAGATGAGAGCCTGGCTGGTTTCCTGCGAAAAAAGGGAGATTACTCCTGTCTTGCGGGAGGCCGTGCCGCATCGGTATCTTCTCACGGTTCCGAAGGGATGCTTTGAGGGACTGAGGGACGTTATGCTGCGAATCGATTACGTCGGAGATATCGGCAACGCCTTTTTGAACCATCGCCTGATCAACGACAATTATTCCAACGGAAAAACATGGGAGGTAGGACTTTCGGACTTTCGCGAAGAACTGGCAGAGAAAGATATCCTGCTGTACATTTCCCCGATCAAGGAGGGAGCAAAAATTGTCGTCAACAATCAGATGGCGGCGGTAAACGAGACGGTGGAGAAGGTTTCCGAGAAGATTGGCTCGGTCCGTCTGGATCCGGTTTACGATATTCGGATTTGCTGAATAAAAAGGGATCGCCTTTAGGAGACGATCCCTTTTTTCCGGTATGCAGTGGGCGTTGTCCCCACGTTTTTCTTAAAGGCCGCGCAGAATACGCTCTCCGAGGAGAAGCCTGATTTGTAGCAGATATCGCTGACGGAAAGACTGCTTTCCAAAAGAAGCATCTTGGCCAGACGGATCCGTGCATTGACAATATATTCATGAGGGGACATGCCCGTCTCGTTTTTAAAGACCCGGATAAAATAATAGGTGCTCATAAAGGCCTGCTTTGCCAGATCGTCAATCTTCAGATTCTCCTCCAGATGATTCTGGATGTATACCTTGCAGTTTTCCACGGCGGCGATGCGCTGCACGATTTTAATCTGCTGGGGCGTGTAAATAATAAATTCCGTCAGGATATCGTTGAGATATTTTGCGATCAGAACCTCCCAGATATCCTCCTGCTTCGCGAAGGGCTGGTAGACATAAGCCATCCGGTTTAAGAGAGGAAGCGGGTCGGACAGGGTAAAAACATTCCCCAGCTTGTCTACAGCCATCTGATACATTTTTCGGGCCGGAGGACCGTCGAAAAGGATCCAGGTAGCTTCCCAGCCGGTGTCCGAATAATAACAGTACTCCTGATAGCAGTCCAGCAGCACAAAGCTGTTCTTTTCCACAGTCTGTTTCTTGTTCCCGAACTCCAGCGTAAAGGAGCCGTCAAATACATACACCAGAAGAAAGCTGTCGAAGCTCAGTCGATGCTGGCGGTAGCCTGGCAGATAAATAAAATGTCCCAGGTATGTCGGATAGAGAAAGGTTTCCGCAATTTTTGCGCTGGGCGTATTGACAAAGTAGTCGGATCTCGGATCTACATATTTATCAGTCGATTTCATGACAAACACCTCGCCTTCTCTCCATTATAATCGGAGAAAAAGCGAGGCGCAAGACAAAATTGCTATCAACGGTAGGGCTTAGTCAGGCGGCATGGCGAAAACGTAAGTGTGTTCCCGCGCAGCTTTTTGGCCCTTGCGGGTAAGCTATGCAGTTACGGTGAGTTCCACGGAGGCGGATTTCAGCCCCTCCGCCGAAAAAGTGACCGTCACCCTGCCCGGCGCGTCTGCGGCAAGAGCCGCAAACAGCTTTCCGGAGAAAAGCCTTCGGGAAGAGACGCTGCAGAGCGTCCGGTCGGTTACGCTGCCGTTATCCAGACCGAGGAGACGGGCAGGACCTTCCACGGTACAGGTGACTTCCGCTTCCGCGTCCGGCACGAAGCGGCCGGATGCATCGAAGGCCGCCGTCTCCAGCTGTAGGATGCCGCCTGCGGGAACGGCTGTTTTCCAGGCCGCTGCCTGCAGGGCTGCGGGAGCGCCGGTAGTAAAAATGCTGTATTCCAGCTTCTTCTCGCCGCCCACATAGCCGATGGCCTTCAGCTCTCCCGGCTCATAGGGCACATCCCAGGTCAGGTGAAGATCGTTGGTGGTGGCGTGTCTCCCGGAGTGCTCGTACCAGTTGTTTTCCGCGCCGTAGCGGGGGCAGGCCAAGCCCTTTTTGCCGATCAGTCGTCCGTTGAGATACAGCTCCACTTCCTCGCAGCCGGTGTAGCATACCACCTGCTTAAACTGCCCCTCCTGTCCGGGCCAGTTCCAGTGCGGCAGAAGGTGAAGAGTGTAGTCCTCTTTGTTCCAGATGGAGCGGAAATAATAATAGGAATCCTTTTCCAGACCGGCTAAGTCCAGGGGGCCGCAGGAAGCGCCCTTTCTCGGCCAGCGGCATTCTCCCAGATAGTCGATACCGGTCCAGAGATAGTCTCCCGCCACAAAATCCCGGCTGACGGTGTAGCGCCAGAGGGCTTCGTGATGAAGGGTAGCCTTCGCATAGCTTCCCCAGAAGGGGTCGTCCCCGTAAATGCCGCGGTCTCCGCCCACGGAAGGGTTCTCGGAGCCGCACATACGCCGCTTCGGGAAAAGCTGCCGGTCCTCATCGTAGAAGGTTTCCGCCCGGCCGCGCCATCTTCCCACATAATTGTACCCGACCACATCCAGAACATTTTCAAACTCCCGCAGAGTCCGGCCGGTGCTGTTGGCGGCAATGTTATCGCAGGCGCTGGTTACCATGCGCGTGCAGTCCTCCTCATGGCAGATATCCTGAAGGTATTTTGCGATTGCAGGGCCGTCGATGGAGGACTGCTCCGGGATTTCGTTTCCGATGCTCCAAAGAATCACGGAAGGGTGGTTAAAATCCCTGCGCAGCATGGCGACAAGGTTCGTCTTTGCCTCCGCCGCAAAGAACATACTGGAGCCGTAGGCAAAGCTCTGGGAGTAATAATTGTTGTTCTTGTGTTTGGTCAGCAGCCATTCGTCAAAAATTTCATCCATGACGAGAAAGCCCAGCTCGTCGCAGAGATCCAGAAAAGCGGGATCAGGAGGGTTGTGGGCGCAGCGGATGGCGTTGCAGCCCATATCTTTCAGCTTTGTAAGACGCCTCTCCCAGACGTCCCGGTAGCCCACGGCGCCGAAGAGCCCGCAGTCGTGATGCAGGCACATCCCTTTCAGCTTGACCGAAGCTCCGTTCAGCAGAAAGCCCCTGTCGCAGTCAAAGACAGCCGTTCGGATTCCCACAGGAGTGGAGAGCTCGTCCACGGTTTCTCCGTCCGCCTGTAGAGTCGTCACGAGAGTGTACAGATAAGGATCCTCCGCAGACCACAGATGCGGCGCATCGATCTCCGGGCGCACCTCGCAGTCGGTGCAGGAGTCCTTTTTTAGGGACAGGGACGTGCCTGCGAAAGCCGCTTCGTTTCCGTCCCGGTCCAGCAGACGGTAGAGCACGCCGACGGTCTGTCTGCTTTGGCCCCTGTTTTCCACAAGAGTCCGAATCGTCAGACTTGCTTTGCCATACTCCGGGAACAGGCTGCTTGTAGTACAGCGGACGCCGTGAAGGGCGATGCGGATGTCGTCCGTGACGGTGAGATGTACGTTCCGATAAATGCCGGAGCCGGTGTACCAGCGGGAATTGGGCTGATGACTGTTGTCTACCCGTACCGAAATCAGATTCTCGCCGGGCAGGAGGCCGTCCAAAGACACCTCGAAGGGAGTATAGCCGTAGCCGTGATGTCCGATTTCCTTACCGTTCAGATAGACCGTGGCGTCCATATAGACGCCGTCGAACAGAAGACTGACATGCTTTCCGGGCGAAAGGAAATCCGCATCCGGCGTAAACAGCCTGCGATACCAGCCGATGCCGGCCCGGGCGTATCCGCCGCCTCCCCCTGTGGGGGCGTCCTCCCGTAATTCGTATTCCGTGCTCCAGTCGTGGGGGAGCCGGACGGGTCTCCATTCGGCCTCCGGCCCGGGGGCATCGTCCGATAAAATGAACTGCCAGTCTTGGTTAAACAGTTGATGGATTCGCATAATGAAGCCTCCTATTGAATTTGTGGGGCAATGTAGGCGGCCTGAACAATGGTTAGTTGTAAGTGCAACCGCTTGCCCTATGTGTAACAAATTTGTGTTTCAGCGTTTTGTCTTAATGCTGAATTTTATCCCGATTCTTCGCCAGCATCTCCTCGAAAAGCGAGTTCATCTTGTCCTGCAGAAGCGGCAGCAGCTCGTGATCGTGGTTGGTCAGCAGTCTGGTATCGGCGTCAAAGATCATGGTGTGCTCTTCGTCCGGCGTGCAGGCGGGCCAATGGGGGACAGCCGGATTGTCGGGGCTGCCGGTTTTGGCAAAGGCCATAACGCTGTCGAAAATCTGCTTTTCCAGCTTCTCCGTAATTCCTTTTTCCTGTGTCACCGGGGTGAAGGAGGTGTTGTGGAACACAAAGGGGATATCGATACAGTGCCAGGGTGTTTTGCCGCCGTTTACGGAGAAATCCTGGTTAAACAGGTAGGCGTAGGTGCAGGAATTAAGCTCCGCGCGCCGCCGGATAAATTCCACGGTAGGGCGGCGGAAGCGGAAGTCCATGCTCAGCAGATGGAGGGGCTTCCGCTTTGGGTAAGCCTTCTTAAACATCGGCATGAGACGGTTGTAGGAGTCCTCGCCCACGGTAGACTTTACCAGCTGAAGCTCCTGCTCCGGGGTCAGATCCTCTTCCACGTTCATATAGTCAAAGAAGGTGCCAAATTCCCCGAACACCGTTCCGATCATCATGGGGATTTGGGAGGTTTCCTTTCGGAAGCCCCGGTTTAAGCCGTCGCCCAGATAATAGTGGTTGGGAACGGGATGCCATCCGTGGTAACCGGCCTGGCCGCTCTGCCTGCTGCTTATTTTCTGAAAGGCCTCGGAAAGGGCCGCGTAGGAAACCTGCTCCAGTATCTTGACGTCGTCCGAGCCAAAGCTGCGGATCATCTCTTTTACCATGTCCGTGTTGCAGGGCATGGCCGCCTCGTCGCGCTTATCCAGAATCCCGCTCATGTTCAGCGCCTTTGCGTAAAGACCGTCGGCGGCGGGAGTCTGCAGCAGGGCGTCGATCTTGCCGCCTCCGCCGGACTGGCCGAACAAGGTCACGTTTTTCGGATCTCCGCCGAAAGCGGCGATATTGTCGTGGATCCATTCCAGAGACGCGACGAGATCGGCGAGGCCGGCGTTGACGGAGTTGGCGTATTCCTCGCCGAAGTCCGAAAGATCCAGATGTCCCAGGATGTTCAACCGGTGATTGACGGACACCACGACGACCTGACCCTCCCGGCACATGTTTTCTCCCTCATAGGCGATGTGATCCATGGAAGCGCCCACGTCGAAGCCGCCGCCGTGGAACCATACCATGACGGGACGGGCGTTGGAATCGCAGGCGGGCGTCCAGATATTTAAGTTCAGGCAGTCCTCGTCCATAGGCCAGAAGCGGTGAGGCACCATCAGCTCGCCGACGGGTTTGGATACCGGCTGGGGGCAGATATAGCCGAAGCTGGTGGCGTCCAGGACCCCGTCCCAGGGTTCCGCAGGCTCCGGCGCGTGGAAGCGTGCCGCCTTTGCATAGGGGATGCCCTTAAAGATAGAAATTCCGTCCAGTTCAAAGCCTTTTACCCTGCCCCGGGTTGTCTGCACAAGCGCCGTTTTGCCGTCGCATCGAAAAGTGTGTTCCATAAGCTTCC
Source organism: bacterium (assembly GCA_023664305.1). GTDB lineage: Bacteria > Bacillota > Clostridia > Lachnospirales > Lachnospiraceae > Acetatifactor. Next base: position 40,542 of record JAMPFT010000021.1, read on the forward strand.
TTTCTGTACCGAGAGGTACGACCGTTTCCGGTAAATTTTCTATATTCTTAGATTCATTATAAGAAACAAACACAGTATTGGCAAGGACAAGTAATCGCAAAAACAGAGCAAGAAATCTATATACACAGGATTGCGGTTTCGGTAAAATTTTAAATAAGTGCTAAAGAATTTCCAAATTACACACTGAAGAATCGTCAGATGGGCTTTGCGCACCTTGAGAAACGATTCTTCGCACATACGGGTATCAGCAGGAAAGGCGGAAGATTATGAAAAAAGTAACGAACGCAGCAATACTGTCCCATCCTCTGGCGTACGCGCCGGTGGCGAAACAGGTAGTCGGCGGAGAGGGAGGAATCGATTCCCTGCGCTATGTTGACAGGCCTCAGGCGGTGGACGTCTATGAAAACGGAGACGTGGAATTTCGTTTTTACGCGCCGTCTGCAGAAATTGTTGAGGTGGCAGGGATGACAGGATCCTTTAAAGGTGATAAAATAGCTTTGGAAAGACGGGAGGACGGGTATTTTACGAAGCGGGTAAGCGGGATCCCGGGAGGCTTCCACTATTGCGACTGGTATGTGGACGGCGTCCGCGTGGCGAATCCGGACGGGCGCTTTTACGGCGGTTTCCGCATGATGAATTTCTTTGATATCCCGGAGGAGGCGGACGACTTTTATTTCCGGCGGGAGGTTCCCCACGGGACGGTGCGGATCGAGCTTTACTCCTCTTCCGTAAACGGGCGGACAAAGTACGCTTATGTGTACACGCCGCCCTCCTATGAGCGGGAGTCTCAAAGACAGTACCCGGTTCTCTATCTGCAGCACGGCGTATGCGAGAATGAGACCAGCTGGCTTTGGAGCGGCAGGGCGAATTTCATTCTGGATAATCTGATCGCGGAGGGAAAATGCGAGGAGATGATTCTGGTGATGAACAGCGGATACGCTTTCCGAAAAGGAGAGGATCCCGTCTTTTATCCCGGGGATTTCGACAGCGAGCTGGTCTATGACTGTATTCCCTTTATCGGGAAAAATTTCCGGGTGAAGGGCGGCCGGGCGAACCGGGCCGTGGCGGGGCTTTCCCTGGGGGCGGCCCAGGCGGCTTTCTCCGCGGCCAGGCATCCGGACCTGTTCGGGTATCTGGGCGTGTTCAGCGGCGCGGCCTCGGACGGGCTGGAAAAGATCATACGCGAGGGACTGACCTACGGGCATATTTTTCTTTCGTCAGGCGCTTTTGAGGGCATGGCGGAGGGACTTAAGTCCCTGAAGGAGCGGCTGGAGAAAGCGGGAAATCCTGTGTCGGTAGATACTTACCCCGGGTTTCATGAGTGGAGCCCCTGGCGTCACAGCCTCCATGATTTTGTGCAGAGGATTTTCCGGCCGGAGACGGTATGCCGGGAGTATCCCTCCAGCTTACGGGAGGACAGAGAAGCCGGGGAGGTTTATGACGGCCCGAACCAGGCGCTGAACCTGAACCCCCTGTTTAACGATCCCTTTTACAAGACGGTGGTCTTTGAGGTGGACGAGAACGGCAGGCCCGCGGGACGGTATGTGGATATCCGGACGGGAATCGAGGTGCTGGGGCCGGGGAGCGTCCGGTTTTCCATGGAGGCGGCCGGGGCGAAGCGGGTTACGGTCAGGTTCAGCGGCAGGGAGCTGGAGCTTGCGAGAGAAGCGGACGGCGTCTGGCGGTCTGTGACGGCGGAGGGCGTGGAGCCGGGCTTCCATTATGTGTACTTTTATGTGGACGGCGTACAGGTGGTGCATCCGTTTACGCAATGCTGTAACGGAGGTTTTTGCGTTTCAAACTACTTCGAGATGGAGGATCCGGGCTTTACGGACTATCTCCTGAAGGATGTCCCTCACGGCAGTATCCGGCTGCTCTCCTATCGCTCCTCTATCGACGGGCGGGATAAGCCGCTGTATGTGTATACTCCGGCAGGATATGACCAAAGCGGGAAAGCGTACCCGACGCTTTATCTGCAGCACGGCGGGGGCGAAAACGAGACGGGCTGGATCTGGCACGGAAAAGTGCAGAACCTGATGGATAACCTGATCGCGGAGGGAAGGTGCCCTGAGATGCTGGTGGTCATGGCGGAGGGGTACAGCTTTCGGCCGGACGGAAGCAGCCATCACGCCCTGGGCTCCTTCGAGGAGGAGATGATCTCAGATATCGTGCCCTTTGCGGACGCGCGGTTTCGGACTATTCCGCAGAGGGAATACCGGGCTATGGCGGGGCTATCCATGGGAGCCATGCAGGCTCACAGGACGGTATTTGACCACCCGGAGGTTTTTGCCAACGGAGGCTTTTTCTCGGGGGTCTTTTACATAAAGGACAACGAGGTGGATAACACCGCGGTGCTGTTTGACCGGGAGAAGTTTGAAGAGACCTATCGGCTGATCTTTGTGGGATGCGGGGAGCAGGACGAGCGGCTGTATCAGGGCAACCTGGAGGCGATGGAGCTGTTAAAAGGGAAATATCGGTTACCCATCGAGTTTTTCCATGTGCCGGGAGTACACAACTGGACCTTCTGGCGGAAAGCGCTGAAGGAGTTTGTGGAGAGGCTGTGGCGGGAGAAGGATGGCTGAAATGCAGATATTCTGGAAGCGTTGGAAACCGTGGAAACGCCGGATTTAAGAAGCGTTCGATTCCGCGGATATCAGGCTCTGCGGGGAAGTCAGACCTGCAGGAATGTTTGATTTTGTGGAATTGTCAGATCTTACAGGAGAGCCAGGTTTCGTGGGAATGTCGGATTTCATGAAAATGGTTTGTGACGGCAGGGCGGGAACGACAAAATAAATATCAGGAAAGCGAAGGAAGAAATGAGAGAATTGCTGCGGAAACTGGTGATCAGGGACAAAAATTTTTATAAAGAGGCGGCCCTTGTGGGGATCCCGATCTCGCTGCAGAGCCTGATTACGGTGGGCGTCAACATGATGGATACCATCATGGTCGGGAGCCTCGGGGAGACGTCCCTTTCCGCCGTGTCCCTGGCTAATTCCTTCATCCATATTTATCAGATCATGTGCATGGGTATCTCCATGGGCGCGTCGGTTCTGGTTTCCCGGTATTACGGCATGAACGATCAGAAGGATATGCGAAAGAGCGTGGCAATCATGCTGCGCCTGACCCTTGGGATTGCGGCGGTCTTTGCCCTGGTCACGCTTCTTGCGCCGACTCAGATTATGAAGCTTTATACGCCGGAGATTCCGATTGTCGAGCAGGGGATCGTCTATCTGGAGTGGTCTGTCGTCACTTACTTTTTCCTCGGTCTGTCGCTGACCTGTACCATCGTCCTGCGCAGCGTGGGAAAGAGTCGGTTTGCGCTGTATGTCTCGATCGCGGCGTTCTTTATCAACGTAGGGGCAAACTATATGTTTATCTACGGAAGCTGGGGAGCGCCGAGAATGGGCGTGGCAGGAGCGGCGCTGGGCACGCTGATCGCCCGGATCTTTGAATTTGCACTGATCTGCGGGTATCTGTTCCTGTTTGAGGAGAAGATCGGATTTAAGGTAAAGCATTTCTTCATGCATACAAAGGATCTGGCGGGGGAATATCTTCGGATCAGCATCCCTGTGCTGGTAAGCGACAGCATTTTAGCCATCGGCGCAAACTCCGTCGCCATGCTGATCGGCAGGCTGGGAGAGCAGTTCGTAGCGGCGAACGCGGTCACCACGGTGACCCAGCAGCTCAGCAATGTGCTTGCCTCGGGCTTTGCTCAGGCCGGGACGATCGTCACGGGCAAGACCATGGGCGAGGGCGACAGGCAGAAGGCCCAGGATCAGGGCTACGCCTTCCTGGGGCTGGGACTGGCGATGGGGCTGCTGGCAGCAGGGATCATTCTGGCGATCAGCGAACCGGTGATCCGCTCTTATCATCTCACGGCGGGGACGGCGGAGATTGCCCGCCAGCTGATGCGGGCGATCAGTATCATCATGGTATTCCAGTCCGCCAACAGTATCCTGACCAAGGGAGTCCTGCGGGGCGGCGGGGATACGAAGGTGCTCATGGTGGCGGACAATGTGTTCCTCTGGGTGTTTTCCCTGCCTCTCGGTATTCTGGCGGGCTTTGTGTTTCATCTTCCTGCATTTTGGATTTATTTCTTTTTGAAGATCGATCAGGTTGCAAAGACCTTCTGGGCGGTTCTGCGGCTGCACAGCGGGAAGTGGCTGAAAAAGATCAGGACGTCGTAGATTGAAAAATAAGCTTGATGGCGGACGAGAAATCGCCTTCGCGAATTTCTCGTCGCTTCTTCGCGATAGGTCGCGCGGAAATGGGGATTGGCGCGGGAAGCGGGCAGAAAGGAAAAGTGCGCTCGGTGGTGTACGGATGTATTGATTAGTGCGGGAAGAATATTGAAACGGCGACGGTAATTTTGTATGCGGTACAGGCCGATTTGCATAGACTTGAGTCCTGCCCTTGCAGGCGCAATTTGAAGGACTTGGGGCAGGTTTGGGCCGCCGGACAGGCGGCGGAATGGAGCGTTAATATGAAAAGAGAAGATTTGGAAAAACAGATGAAAGCGTTGAATCACAGGGCGGTTCCGTATTTTGACGACGCCCCCTGTTATCCCACGGAGGAGTTAATCCGCCTGTTTCGGTTGGAACGGGATTTCCGGGAGCAGGAAGACCTGCCCGCCCGGGAGGGGATTGCGGAGGAATACCGGCGGATTTTGGAAGCCTTACGGAAGATTCCGGACGCGCCGGAAAAGGTCTGGCTCTGGCCGGAGGGGAAAATGCCCCAAAAGACGGCGTACACGGAAAATCCGGAGGAAAGGTACAATCATGATCCGGGCTATCGGCCCTATTTGTTTGAGATGCTTGTGCCGGAGGACGTCAATCCGAAAGGGGCGGTCGTCGTGTGCGCCGGGGGAGACCACGGGGAGGCCTCCTTCCACGAAGGGTACTTTTCCTGTCTGGATTTGAACCGGCTGGGTTACCAGTGCTTTTTGCTGTTGAACCGCGTAAACATGAATCCCTGGAGCAGGGAGGAGTGCGGCGCGGACGCCGCCCGGGCGATCCGTTTTGTCCGGGCAAACGCGGAAAAGTATCGCATTTCGCCGGATCGCGTCGCCTTTGCAGGATTTTCCAACGGCGGACTGACCGGAGAGGCCTGTATCGAGGGCTATTCCGGCAGCCATACCGTCAAAGAGCATTTCCCGGACTATGAGCCGGACGGGCTGGACGGCTATAAGGGAGCGCCGGACGCGTTTTTATGCGTCTACGGGCCGAGGTTTGTCGGCGCACCCTTCTGCTACGAGGGCGTGGAATATCCGCCGGTCTTCTTTGCCGTGGGCCGGGAGGACTCCGCCCTGCAGAACCTGAACGCGACCTATTTCGATCTGCTGAAGGCCGGGGTGAAGACGGAGGTTCACACCTTTGCGGGCGTCCCCCACGGACAGGCCGGGATGCAGCATCTGGGGGAGGAGAGGTTTTGGAATTTTCAGCTCTGGCTGCCGCTGGCGGACGCGTTTCTGCAGGATGTTTACGGGGAGATGAGGAAGGAGACTGCGTGCGGGGAGCGTTTTGCCGCATTTCAGGGGAAATAATTATTCACTGTAAAAAATGTAATAGCATTACAGTTTTTCGTTGTATTTTCTGCAATTCTGTGCCATACTGTAATTGAAACCGTTTAGAACCCGACCGATATTTTCAGGAGGGTTCTAAATTATTATTTTTTCAATCTACGGAGGCAGATTTATGTACCGGATGGCAATTGAAAAGCTGAACCGATGGAAACAGAGCAGACACCGTAAGCCGTTGCTTATCGAGGGAGCCAGACAGGTGGGAAAGACCTGGCTGATGAAGGAGTTCGGCAGGCAGGCTTATGCGGATACCGTATATATCAACTTCGATTCCAATTCGAGAATGGCGGAGTTGTTTGCGTCCGATTTGGATGTAGACCGATTGTTGATGGGGTTAGAGCTGTATGCAGGTAAAAAAATCGACCCGGACAATACGCTGCTCATTTTCGACGAGGTGCAGGAGGTCCCGCGGGCCCTGACCTCTCTCAAGTATTTTTATGAAAACGCTCCGCAGTATCATATTGTCTGCGCCGGTTCCCTTCTGGGAATTGCGTTGCACAGGGGAACCTCTTTTCCGGTAGGCAAGGTGGATTTTTTAAAGCTTTATCCGTTGTCGTTTCGGGAGTTTTTGACCGCAACCGGGAAGGAGCGTTTTGCCGCGCTTCTTGACAGCCGGGATTTTAGTATGATTACCGGTTTTAAACAGACCTATATCGACGCGCTGAGATATTATTATTTCGTCGGTGGGATGCCGGAGGCGGTACAGAGTTTTAGTGAGAACAAAGATTTTAATGAGGTCCGCGAAATACAAAAGCGGATTCTTGCCGCATATGAACAGGATTTTTCCAAGCACGCGCCCAACGAGATCGTTCCGAAGCTCCGTATGCTTTGGAACAGTATTCCTTCCCAGCTGGCGAAGGAGAACAAGAAGTTTCTTTACGGACTGGTTCGGGAAGGAGCCCGTGCCAAAGATTATGAAATTGCGATTATGTGGCTTGCCGACTGCGGGCTGATCCATAAGGTCTGCCGTGTCAATGCACCCGGGATTCCGCTGAAGGCATACGAAGACTTAAAGGCGTTTAAGCTGTTCCTTCTTGATGTAGGGCTTCTCGGCTGTATGGCCGGTCTGCGGCAGCACACCCTGCTTGACGGCAACGATCTGTTCACAGAGTTTAAGGGTGCTCTTACCGAGCAGTATGTGTGCCAGCAGCTGAAAACCGTCGAGGATTTGGGCCTTTGTTACTATACGAACGACAGGGGCTCCTGTGAGGTGGATTTTGTCGTGGATACCGGAGAGCGGGTTGTCCCGCTGGAGGTAAAGGCGGAGGTGAACCTGAAAGCGAAAAGTCTGAAAACCTACCGGGAGAAATTCCGTCCGGAGCTTTCGGTCCGTTCGTCCATGGCGGATTATAAAAAAGAGGAATGGCTTGTGAATCTGCCTCTGTATGCGATCGAGGAGATAGCGAGGCTTGAGGAAGGAGACGGATATTCGTCGGTTTTGCGATAGGATGACAGAGCTTGCAGTCCGGACGCTCTGATTGAAAAGGTTTAGTCCTCCAAGCCCTGCAATCTGCGCAGAATATCCTTGTCTGCGGGGCAAAACTGATATTGCGGAATCTCGGCAGGGGTAATCCAGCGAATGTCGTTGTGCTCCAGTTTTTGCGGTGTACCCGCCGCGATCTGTGCTTCGAACAGGGTCAGGTGTACAGTCAGGTCCGGATATTCATGAGTGACATCCATATAAATCCTGCCCACCGACAACTCGACGGCCAGTTCTTCCCGGCACTCCCGGATCAAAGCCTGCTCTTTCGTCTCGCCGGGTTCAACTTTGCCGCCGACGAACTCCCATAAGAGACCTCTTGCTTTGTCGGCCGGTCTCTGGCAGATCATAAACTTGCCGTCTTTCCAAATCAGTGCCGCTACTACTTCAGTCATAAAAATTCCCCCTTTGTTATTTGACAGGCAGATTTAACTCATACCGACAGTTCCCATTTGCCGTACCGTTTGCCGCCTTCCCGGCGGATGTAGTTCTTTTTCTGTAAGGATTTCATGATCCTTTTTACGGTGCTGACTGATTTCCCGGCCGCATCCCCTATCTCCTGCTGTTTGATAGAAGGGTTCTTTGCAATAAGCTCCAAAACTGCCAATTCCTCCAAGGTGCAGTCCAAAGTATCAAATTGAGACTTTGAAGCTTTAGGGCTGATCCTTTGAGAATTATCGGCGGTCATGTAATCAATATGCATATACCGATTCTTTAGTTCATGGTGGGCGCCTAAAAGAAAATTTTCAAAGAACATCTCCAAAAATTTTGTTGTGGAATGAACGCCTTTTTGCAGATTGTTATAATTCGCCCGCACTAACGCATTGCGGAAAAACCAGGAGTTTTTCTCGAAAGCGTTGTTATTCACACGGAAGCCAAGAGTTTTCATGTATTTAATCATAAAAACGGCGACGGCCCGGGTATTCCCTTCGCAAAAAGGATGGATTTGCCAAATGTCAGAGGCAAACTTTGTTAAATGCTTTATAGAGGCCTCCACGGTCAAGCCTTCATATGAAAACTGTTTTTCGGTGGCAAAGTCATAATCTAAAGTGTCTTTGATACTGTTCCAATCCGCATAAACGACTGTATCGCCATTCAATATCCATTCTTTTTTTGTGATATTGTATTGACGGAACTGCCCGGCGTGGCTGAATACACCTCCAAATAATCTGCGATGAATCGTAAGCCATTCGGCAGGAGAAAACTGAAAAGCCTTTTCGCCTAAAAGCTTTGCAATTCTTGCCGAAACGATATCCGCTTCTTTGGCTTCGCTTTCAATTTCAGCGCGGTCCGTCCTTTGCTCGTAATAGCTTTGGATACGTCTTTGCGCTTCATCGATGGTGATTTTGCCTTCAATATGTTCTTTGGCGGTATCCAACAAATATGCCGAAGTATTCAGCCCGTCAACAGCCTGCAAGCCGATAGCGGTCTGCCATGCCTGACTTTTTTCAGTCCTGTCGGGTTCGGCCTGCTTTATATATTCTTCAAGTTCAAGTTGCCACTTCTTCTCTTTCGGCATTTTTTTACCTTTCCTCATGCATTAAAACAGCATATTCGGAGGCTTTCCGAATAAAAGATAAGCCCACAAACGGCAAAGCCGCCTGTGGGCACAAACTTCTGGCGGAGAGTGTGGGATTCGAACCCACGCGCCCGTAATGGACGACTGCATTTCGAGTGCAGCTCGTTATGACCGCTTCGATAACTCTCCGTGTCATGCACTTTTACATTTTATAGTATTGCGCGCCTTTTTGCAAGATCAACTTTGCTGTTTTTTTGAAAATGAAGCCTCTTTCGGTTGCAAATTTAGTCTGGAAAGGGTAAACTTTTATATATATGGTGAAACTGTTTTTACCGTTCCGATTTCATGCCGGCCTAAGGAGGCGGGCATAGATCGGCGGAGTACAGGAAAAACGACAGGAGGGAAAGTACATGAAAAGAATCGGGATGTTGACCAGCGGGGGAGACTGTCAGGCGCTGAACGCGGCGATGAGAGGCGTTGTGAAAACGCTGGACGCCAGCGGGGAGAAGGTGGAGATTTACGGATTTCTGGACGGATACAAAGGATTGATCTACAGCAAGTTTCAGATGCTGACGGGCAGGGATTTTTCCGGCATACTGACAAAAGGCGGCACGATTCTGGGGACTTCCAGAACGCCTTTTAAGACCATACAGGATCCTGACGAGAACGGTCTGAATAAAGTGGAGGCCATGAAGCAGAATTATTATAAGCTGCAGCTGGACTGCCTAGTGATTCTCGGCGGAAACGGAACCCACAAGACGGCGAATCTGCTGCGCAAGGAAGGGCTGAATGTGGTTACGCTTCCCAAGACTATCGATAACGATCTGTGGGGCACGGACATGACCTTCGGCTTCCAGAGCGCGGTCGATATTGCCACGGACGCGATCGACTGTATCCATACTACCGCGGCTTCTCACGGGAGAGTGTTTATCGTTGAGGTCATGGGCCATAAGGTAGGCTGGCTTACGTTAAATGCCGGTATGGCGGGCGGCGCGGATATTATTCTGCTGCCTGAGATCCCGTATGACATTGACAAGGTGATAGAGAAGATTGAGGAGAGAGACCAGCGGGGAAGCCGGTTTACCATCATCGCGGTGGCAGAGGGAGCGATCTCCAAGAAGGACGCTGCGCTTTCCAAGAAAGAGTATAAGAAAAAGCTGGAAAAGAGGACCTATCCTTCCGTGTCTTATGAGGTGGCAGACGCGATCCAGAAGAAGACGGGGAGAGAGGTGCGTGTCACCGTGCCCGGCCATATGCAGAGAGGCGGGAGCCCCTGCCCGTATGACCGTGTGTTTGCCAGCCGTCTGGGCGCGGAAGCGGGCAGGCTGATTCTGGCGGGAGAGTACGGATTTATGGTGGGCTACAAAAACCGCGAGATTGTCAGGGTCCCGCTGGAGGATGTGGCAGGTAAGCTGAAGATGGTGGAGCCGGATGCGACGATCGTGCAGGAGGCCAAGCTTCTGGGAATCAGTTTTGGAGATTAGTTCGGAAAGGTTTGTCACATGTCATATACAGCGCTATACAGAAAATTCCGCCCAGGTACCTTTGCGGATGTGAAGGGGCAGGATCATATTGTGACCACGCTGAAAAATCAGCTGAGGGCAAAGCGTATCGGCCATGCCTATCTTTTTACGGGGACCAGGGGGACCGGAAAGACCACCGTCGCGAAAATTTTTGCGCGCACGGTGAACTGCGAGAATCCGGCCCCGGAGGGTCCCTGCGGGGAATGCCGTATCTGCAGGGCGATCGCAGCCGGTGCCAGCATGAATGTGATCGAGATAGACGCGGCTTCCAATAACAGCGTTGACAATATCCGGGAGATCGTGGACGAGGTGTCTTATTCGCCGGCGGAGGGAAATTACAAGGTTTATATCATAGACGAGGTGCATATGCTTTCCACGGGAGCCTTTAACGCTCTGCTGAAGACTCTGGAGGAGCCGCCCTCTTATGTGATTTTTATTCTGGCTACCACCGAGGTGCATAAGCTTCCCGTGACGATCCTTTCCAGGTGTCAGCGGTATGATTTTAAGCGGATTTCCATAGATACCATCACGGCCAGGCTGCAGGAACTGACAGAGACCGAGGGGGTGCAGGCGGAGGAGAAGGCGCTGCGTTATATTGCAAAGACGGCGGACGGCTCCATGCGCGATGCCTTAAGTCTTCTGGATCAATGCATCGCGTTTCATCTGGGCCGGGAACTGACCTATGATAATGTACTGGACGTATTGGGAGCGGTGGATACGGAGGTATTCAGCAGGCTGCTTGTCTGTGTGCTGGATCGGGACGTGCTGGGATGTATCCGGCTGCTGGAGGAGATCGTGATGCAGGGCCGGGAGTTGACCCGGTTTGTCACGGACTTTACCTGGTATCTGCGCAATCTGATGCTGGTGCAGGCCTCGGACAGGCTGGAGGACGTTATCGACATGTCTACGGAAAATCTGAAGCGCCTCAAGGAGGAGGCGGCGCGGGTGGATATGGATCAGGCGGTGCGCTATATTCGGATTTTTTCCGAGCTGGCGGGACAGATCCGCTATGCGTCTCAGAAGCGTATTCTGGTGGAGATCGCGCTGATCAAGCTTTGCAAGCCGCAGATGGAGACGGACGGGGAAGCCGTGCTGGATCGGCTCAGGCAGGTGGAGGATACTCTGGCGAAGGGTGTGATACCGGCGGCGCCTGCGGCGAGCGTAAAGCCGCAGGCCGGGGACGGGGAAAACAGGCCGAAACCGGAGATACCGAAGGCAATTCCGGAGGATGTAAAGCAGATTGTCGCAAAGTGGCCGGCAATTGTCGGAAGCGCGGAAAATCCCATGAGGATCTATTTAAAATCCGCAAATTTAAGTCTGGGGGGAGACAACAGACTGACGGTGGTGCTGGAGGACGGAATCCCTTCCGATTATTTTCAGCAGCATCCGGAGAATAAAAAACAATTGGAGCTGCTTTTGAGCGATTTTTCCGGGAAAGAGATCGAGGTGGAAATTCGGACGGTCAGCGGGCAGCAGGAGTTTGAGCAAAATTATGTGGATCTTTCCCAGATCGTCCGGATGGAGATCGAGGAGGAAGAGGACGGGGAAGGCTGACAGAGAGCAGGAGGAGTAAAATGGCGAAAAGAGGCGGGTTTCCCGGCGGAATGCCCGGGAATATGGCAAATTTGATGAAGCAGGCCCAGAGAATGCAGCGGCAGATGGAAGAGGGGCAGAAGGAGCTGGAGACGAAGGAATTTGTGGCAAAGACCGGCGGCGGAGCCGTGGAGGCTGCGGTGAACGGCAAAAAAGAGCTGCTGCGGCTCGTCCTGGCGGAGGAGATTGTGGATCCCGAGGATATTGAGACCCTGCAGGACGCTATTGTGGCGGCGGTGAATGAAGCGATGCGTCAGGCGGACGATGCCAATACGGAGCTGATGGGCAAGATGACCGGGGGACTGGGAGGTATGCCCTTCTGATGGAGCTGTACAGCGGACATATCAACAAGTTAATAGAGGAGCTTGCCGCGCTTCCGGGCATCGGCAGCAAATCGGCGCAGAGGCTGGCTTTTCATCTGATCAATATGCCCCAGGATAAGGTGAACAGACTGGCAAACGCCATGATCGATGCAAAGAGCAATGTGCGGTACTGCAGGGAATGCTATACGCTGACGGATAAGGATATCTGTCCTGTCTGCGCCAACCGGAACCGCAATCACAAAATGATCATGGTGGTGGAAAATGCCAGAGACCTGGCAGCTTATGAGAAGACCGGGCGGTACGAAGGGGTATATCATGTGCTCCACGGTGCAATATCCCCGATGCTTGGGATCGGCCCCGGAGATATCAAGCTGAAGGAGCTGATAGAACGTCTCCAGGGCGAGGTGGAAGAGGTTATTATCGCCACAAACTCCAGTCTGGAGGGAGAGACCACGGCAATGTACATCAGCAAGATGATAAAGCCTACAGGGATCAAAGTGACCCGGATCGCCAGCGGTGTGCCGGTGGGCGGAGATCTGGAATATATCGACGAAGTGACGCTGCTGCGCGCGCTGGAGGGGCGCGTGGAGATGTAGGAACCGCCGTAAGGAAGGATTTGGGCCGCAGGCCTGCCGGGAACCCGTAAACAGGATTATAAAGAAGAAGCGCCCTGCGGAGGGCGAGGAGGTATCGAAATGGCAGTCAGGATAGAGAAGGAAATCTGGGCACAGCTTCCCGGTCAGGGAGAGATTCTGTGTTATACGCTTTCCAACGGTAAGGGGATGAAGGTGACGGTGAGCAGTCTGGGCGCGGCGATTCTGAAGGTGACCGTGCCGGACAGGGAAGGCCGGGAGGCGGACGTAGTGCTGGGCTTCGACAGGGCGGAGGATTATCTGAATAACCCCAGCTTTTTCGGAATCGTGATCGGACCCAGCGCAAACAGGATCGGCGGCGCGGAATATACGATTGACGGAACCCGCTATCAGGCGGATGTAAACGACGGGCCGAACAATCTGCACAGTCATAAGGAAACAGGGTATCACAAAAGGAATTGGACGGGCAAAGAGACGGAAGACGGCGTAACCTTTGAGCTGCAGGACGAAGACGGAAGTATGGGATTCCCCGGCAACAAGCATATTACGGTTACTTACCGGCTGGGAGAGGACAACAGCCTTCACCTTTTATACCGCGGAAAAAGTGATAAAAGAACGGTTTTGAATCTGACCAATCACACATATTTTAATCTTAACGGTCATGACAGCGGCAGTATAGAGGGGCATGAGCTTTGGCTTGCGGCTTCTTGCTATACTCCGGCGGACGCAGGTTCCATTCCTACGGGAGAGATCGCGGCCGTGTCCGGGACGCCGATGGATTTTACCGTTCCGAAAGCGGTAGGCCGGGATATCAGGGCTGATTTTGAGCAGCTTCATTTTGCCGGAGGGTACGATCATAACTGGGTGATCGACGGATGGCAGAACGACGGGAAGCTGCGCCATTTTGCGACGCTGAAGGCTCCGGAGAGCGGTCGGGTGATGAAGGCTTATACGACGCTGCCCGGCGTGCAGTTTTACGCGGGGAACTGTATCGGAGAGGAGACAGGGAAGGGGGGCGCGTCCTACGGTCCCCGGATGGGAATGTGTCTGGAGACCCAGTATTTCCCGGATTCTGTAAATAAGCCTCAGTTCCCTTCCTGTATTTTTGGCGGGGATGCGGAGTACGTCTCCGAGACGGTATATCGGTTTGAAAACTGCTGACAGAAAAAGATTGTCGAATATTTCTCTGTTTGACGTGACAAAGAATGCTAAAATACCTCCATATGCAGGTGCTAATATCTAAGGTATCTGCATAGGAGGTGTTTTTTTATGGATTTACCGAAAAATGTAACACAGATTGGCGAAACAAATCATAACTGCAAAATTTATGTGGAAGATTATGTCATTTCCTATGTAAAGCAGTTAAACGGACACGCGATGGATAAAGGGCTGGCGGTGGGGCTGTACGGTGTGCGCAAGGAGGAGGCGGGAATTACCTATTTGTTTTTCTACGGCGCGGGAAAGCTCAATTTCCTGCAGCGTGAGGCAAGGCATCTGTCCCAGGCGGTCTTGCAGGAGGCGGAAAAGCTGCGGAAGAGATATTTCGGGGAGTATACCTTTCTGGGATACTGCATGCTGGACGGGGAGATGGTCGAAGGGTTTCATGTCTATGAGCAGGGAGTCTGCCGATACATAGCGGGGTACGCGCAGTTTTACGAAAAGAACGACAGTATGCTTCGATTCATGCTGGAGGAGCGCCGGGAGGAGGCGAAGCCGGAGGAATTTAATCAGGAGAAATACGACGCGGTAAAGCGCAGACAGGAGGAACGCAGAAGCATTGCGGAGGAGCACGGGAAAGGCCTGCGCAGCATCTATCGGGAACGCGGGGAAAGAGAAAAGCCCGGAGACATGAGGCTGCGCCGGATGAAGACGGCTGCAGCGGCGGTTTTCGTACTGCTGTGTGTGGGCGGCCTGGCCTCCGTGAGCGGCGGCCAGGGATTGGGGCAGCTGCGGACGGCAATAGGAGAGTGGGTGGCAGGGCTTACGGAAAAACAGCTGCCGGATGCCGTGGCGGTTTCCAACGGGACGGCGCAGGTGGGAACGATTGTGGCGGAGGACAAGCTTACGGAGGCCATTCGCAGGGAAAATCAGGAGGCTGTGGAAAACCGGGATGCCACGGAAGACCGGAACGATACGGAATCGGGCGAAGAGAGTGAACCGTCGGACAGTCTGCAGCCGTCTGCGGACAGCGAGCCGGAACCGCCCGAAAGCGGGGAAGCCGGGGAGTCGGCGGGAGAGTCCGATGCTTCCGGGAATTTTGAGCAGACGCCGTCTTCCGCTCCGGAGAGCTCGGAGCCGTCCGAAGCTCAATCCGAGAGCCAGCCCGAGTCCCGGCTGCCGCAGACTGAGCCTGCCGCAGAACCCGTATCCTACACCGTAAAACGGGGCGATACCCTGATTGGAATATGTCTTGCCAGATATGGCAGCGATGCCAGGGTGGCGGAGATCTGTTCCTTAAATAACATTGAGAATCCGGACGATATTAAGGTGGGTGAAAAAATATTGTTACCGCAATAGGGATGACTATGGTATAATATCCGCAAAGGGCAGAGTCAAGTGCCCGAAAAAACAGCTGCCGTGCTTGCACGAGTAGATGATTCTTCGGGCATTTGACGAGCGAAGCGGCCCCGGAAAACCAACGGTTTTTCGGGGCTCTGCCCGGGACTTGCCAATAACCTTATTCGGGACAACAGACAGCCGTCCGGCGTTATAAAATGATGTGGAGGCAGCATGGCGGACATCAAAAGCTACATGAAGGAAAGAGAGAAGAGAGAACGAAAGCAGAGTGATTACAAAGAGAAGATCATAAAGCACAAGCTGACAAATATCTATCGGATTCTTCTGGTGATTGCCGCTGCGGCGGCGCTTGTCGCTCTGATTGCCGTTCAATATAAAAGGCATATTTATACGGGATACGATATTGTCTCCTCTGTGAAACGGGACAGGGCTTCCGGCGCACAGGATCTCAGGCTGGGGAATGCGATACTGACCTATAGTAAGGATGGCGCTCACTGTACGGATGCAAAGGGAAAAGTTTTCTGGAATCAGACATATGAAATGCAGGATATCAAGCTGGCAATGTGCGACGGCACGGTGGCTATCGGCGCCTATAACGGCAGAAGTATTTATGTCTATAATACGGAACGGCAGCTTTCTCAGATTACCACTAACATGCCGATACGCAATCTGACGGTTTCCAGGGAAGGGTATGTGACGGCGGTGCTTGACGGAACGAACGAAATGCTGATCACCACCTATGACCCCGACGGGAAGAACATTTACAACGGCATGGCGCGCATGACGGGTTCTGGATACCCGGCGGCGGTTTGCCTTTCGCCGAACGGCGAGCTGCTGTGCGCGGCCTATTGGTATGTTGACGCAGGCGTGATCAAGACGAATGTGGCATTTTATAATTTCGGCCCGGTAGGGGAAAACGTAAATGACGGAATGGTTTCGATTTACACTTACACGGATATGCTGATTCCGCAGGTGCAGTTCATGGACGACAGTACCTCCTTTGCGGTGGGGGATAACAGGCTGTGCTTTTACAGCGGACAGCATACCCCAAAGGAATCGACATGGTATATGATTCAGGAAGAGATTCAGGCTGTCTTCTACAGTGACAGATATGTCGGGCTGGTGTTCCGGGCGGAGGCCGGAGAAAAGCTGTATCGGATGGACGTCTACAATGTATCCGCAGAACAGGTTGGGAGCTTCGATATAGACATAGAATATACGGATATTTTGTTCTGCAAGGACAGCTTTGTGGCATACAATGAGACAGAATGTGTTATTATGACCATGGACGGAATCGAAAAGTTCCGAGGGGAATTTTCAAAGCCGGTGCGCCTTGTGCTGTCGGCGGGAAGCGCTTACAGATATCTGTTGGTGACGGATGATACGATAGATACGATACAGTTAAAATAATGAAGGAGGATACAAATGAACATTAATATTCTTTTGATCGCAGTGATCGTTGCGGCTGTGGTAAAGGCGGTTGACGGATATAAGAAGGGAATGGTAAAAGAGATTGTTTCCCTGGTATCCATGGCAATCCTCTGCGCGGTGATCGCGCTGCTGGCGGGAGGTATCAGCAGCTACCACGACGGAAAGATTTTTCATGTGGTGGTCACAGTGCTGCTTCTGGGAGTGCTGGGGGTCGTGCATCATCTGCTGGGACTGGTATTCTTTTCGGCAAAGCTGCTCTCAAAGCTGCCGGTAGTAAGCTTTGTGAATAAGTTCCTCGGTATTGTGTTCGGCGTGGTTGAGGTGGTGCTCATTCTCTGGACGGTGTATACCTTTGTGATGATGATGAATCTCGGAGCTATCGGTCAGATGATTCTTTCCTACACACAGGAGAGTGAGTTTCTTGCATTCCTCTACAGACACAATTATCTGGCGTACGGTATCGAGCGGCTGCTGGATAAATTTCAGTTTATTCCGCTGATCTCGGAGGGATTGCTTTAAAGAGAACAGCGGAATGCGGGAACGAACGCTTTAATCTGTCCGGCGGGAGGCGTGGCTGCCGATCCGGTCAAAGGACATGGGATAGACGGCGACAATCACGAAAAGAATCACTGCGTACCTGATTACGCGGATGCCGTAGGCGAGGGGCGTAGCGGAAGCCAAAAGCGCCGGGTCGAAGGGAAGCTTCAGCAGCGTATTCAGCCCGAAATAGATCACGCCGCCCACAGCCAAGCGGAGGATACATTTCACGACGTTTCCGGTATTGCGGAACCGTACATATTTTTCCTCGAACAGATTGCCGGCAAAAAAGCCGATCGACATACCGAGAGCCGTGTAATAGTCGGTGGTTTTGCAGTAAAAGCATCCCGGCAGAGCGAGAAGAATCATCGTCAGATAAAACAGCCACTTTCTGGAGAATTTTTTCTGCAGCCAGGGAATAAAGAAGATAACGAACAGTCCAAGAAGCCAGCCGCACAGCACATCCGTAGGATAGTGTACGCCGAGACAGAAACGGGAGACGCCTACGAGGACTGTAATCAGCGTCGCAACAATGACCGCTGTGCGGCTTCCGGAAAATCTGGCGATAGAGCCGTACACTGTGGCGGAGTTGCTGGAATGACCGCTGGGGAAGGAGAAGCCCTGCGCGTTTATGTCATAGATGTCCGCTTTGGCGTCTACCGGCTTCAGACATTTCACATTGGGATTGTCAAAATAGGGCCGACGGCGCACAAATATGTTTTTGAGCATGGGATTCCAGATGCCGGCCATGCAGAAATTGGTTCCGAGGTAAATTCCCATATCTTTGTTGTAGCACCAATATACAAACCCGAGTACAACAACCATTGCAATTTCTTCGCCGAACAGGGTGACGAAGGATGCAAGTCCCACGGCAAACGCGCCCATGTGCTGCTGCAGCCAGGACATTAATGCAGGCTCCCATGTAAAATAAAATGTATTTCCCATACCGATACCTTTCTGCGTGTTCAAAACACGCGTCACTCTTCTATTATCTATTCTATAACAAATCCCGGATGCAGTAAACAGGATTCTTTTGTGCGGGGCGGGTAAACCGTTACGCCAAATCCGTAACAGTCCAGCCATGCCATTCATAATTTGCCAGAATATACATTATGCGGAAAGGATTTACAGGCTGGCTGGCAAATTATTCATGTCGGGCGTCCGCCCTATAGAAATGATTATACAATTTACCCTTAGTGAACAAGCTCCCACGGTCAAATTGTATAATCATTTCTGCATGGCTGAGCTGTTACTCAAATCCGTATAATTCGGGAAAACCGCATTGACAAAGGGAAAATACCGATGTTATAATAAAAATCCACCGCCCGGTTTTGTGGAACGGGGAGATGGGAAACAAAAAAAGTT
>JAMPFT010000022.1 GCA_023664305.1 bacterium
CGCGTCAGGTAAAACCAAGGAGGTAAATTATGGTAGTACAACACAACTTAACAGCGATGAACTCCAACAGAATGCTTGGTCTGACCACCAAGACTCAGGCAAAGTCCACCGAGAAGCTTTCTTCCGGTTACAAGGTTAACCGCGCGGCTGACGACGCTGCAGGACTGGCAATCAGCGAAAAAATGAGAAAGCAGATCAGAGGTCTGACCCAGGCTTCTGCAAACGCGCAGGACGGCATCTCCGCTGTACAGACCGCTGAAGGCGCTCTGAACGAAGTACAGGATATGCTGCAGAGAATGAACGAGTTGGCAGTTAAGGCAGCGAACGGAACCAATTCCGAGTCCGATCGTACCGCGATCCAGAACGAGATCGACCAGTTAACCACAGAAATCGACCGTGTGGCCGAGACGACCAAGTTCAACGAGACTTATCTGCTCAAGGGCGATAAGGATCTGGCTAAGGATCACACCTACAGCTACAAGAACTTTAGTGCGGCGCAGGCTGGAGCTGCAACCATGAGTACCGATAGTGCCACCAGTCTGACGGCAACTTATACGTCGGGAGCTGGAGCAACACAGGATCTGCAGGACAAGGAAAACGAGTTGTTGATGGCTCTTCGGGATCAGGGGGTTAAGATTTCCGTTACTACTACAGCGACAGCTGCAGATGGTAAGAAGTATACCTTTGAGTTAAACGGAGATGCATCCCAGAAGTTCACAGTGGTTGAAAATGCTACTGCTGGAAAATTTGACATTCAGGATAAAGAGGGAACAACGATTGGAAGCTTGGAAATTACTGGAGATGGATTGACAGCAGGAACTGCGGGTTCGAAATCAGCAACGATTATCGCGACCAGTATTACCGCATCTCAGAAAACGGCTGCACAGGCAAAGTATTATGACAGAGACGGAAATGGTATTCCGGAGAATGAACTGGGCAATTATTTTAAAGCTACAACAACTGCAGCCGGTGCCACAAGTGTTTCGGTGAGAGCGGATGCGCCGCAGTTGTATGATGCAGTAGGAAACAAGACGACAGCGGTCGCTGGCAACGTTGGGGCGTTAAACGATTTGACGGCTGCTCTGTCTGTCACTCTCCATGTAGGTGCTGACGCTACCGCTAACAATCAGATTACCTTGAATATCGATACCATGAGTGCTAAGGGACTGGGAGTAAACGGTCTGAAGGTCGATGGAACCAACGACAGTAATGCGCTTGGTGCGATCGAGACCATCAAGGCTGCCCTGCAGAAGGTTTCTGATCAGAGAGCAGAATTGGGTGCTGTTCAGAACCGTCTGGAGCACACGATCAACAACCTGGATAACGTTGTAGAGAATACCACATCCGCAGAATCCCAGATCCGTGACACGGATATGGCTACTGAGATGGTTCGCTACTCCAACAACAACATCCTGGCTCAGGCTGGTCAGGCAATGCTGGCTCAGGCAAATCAGTCCAACCAGGGCGTTCTGTCTCTGCTGGGCTAAGCCAAATAGCTGTTAAATAAACTATCGTCAGAAAACGCTCCGGCCTTAAAAAGCCGGAGCGTTTTCTGACTGCAATAAATTCGCCTGCTGACAGACTGAGTAAAGGCAATGGGTTCAGATCGGTTTGCGCCGGAGGCGAACTAAGCGGGTACAGCTGATATGTATGAGTCGGTTTGTATGAGTCGGTTTGTATGAGTCGGTTTGTATGAGTCGGTTTGTATGAGTCGATTGGTTCGGGTCGATTTGTATGAGCTGATTTGTCCGAATGAGATTTGCTTGAGGGATTGAGGGATTTGCTTGAGCAAAAAATCTTGCCAACCTTTTTATTTCCTGCTATAATCTATTCAAAGCATATATTCTGCGATCATAATTCAAATCTATTTTCTATTCAGAAATCATTCTGTCTGATCTCAGCGAACTCTATGCTTTTATCACATTTTATGAATCAGGCATAGGGTCGGGAAAACGGAAACGGTTCAGAGTCTCTTTTTTGCGTACCCTGTGGAAAAGGAGATACATGAGGAAAAGTTTCTGGCGGATTTTCACCTTTATCTCTATGAACACCAATCCACGGTAAATCCCAATATTCCGCTGCGCTTTCTGCAGTATGTGGCAAAGGAATACGAAAAGCTGACAGATGGCAGCCGGGTGTATGGGAGGAAGCCGGGAAATACCCTTTCGGGTACAGGGAGAAGGCTTCAAACAGGCGGCTCCGCAGCTGGAACTGCGAGTGCAGCTCTGGAATATCAATGCGGGAAAGAATGAGTGCTTGAAGGAGCAGTGCCAAGTGTTGAAGGAATATATGCAGTATGAAGAATGTGTGCGGGAAAAGGCAAAGACAGTACCTGTCAAGGAAGCGGTGCCACTTGCGGTGGACGAATGTATCAAAGCGGGAATCCTTTCGGATTTCCTGCGGAAGAATAAGGCGGAGGTAATACCCATGAGTATTTATGAGTATGATGAAGCAGCTGTGATGGAAGTTATTCGGGAGGAAGGAAGAGAAGAGGGCTGGGAAGCGGGAAGGGAAGAGGGCATCGGGTTGATGAAGCAGCTGATGAAGCGTCTGCAGGAGAGCGGAAGACAGGAAGAAATCTGGAAGATAACGGCGGATGATACCTACATGCGAAAGATGTTGTCAGAGTATGGCATAAAATAAAAAGGGTATGTAGATGCATTAATACATACCCTGTAGTAATCTGAAGCTTGTCGTTTAATTAATAACCCTGCCGGATACGGAATCAGGACGCGATTACAGTCAATCCGGGTCGGGGAAATTTTTCACTGCGTCCGAGATGTCGGTTCCGGCTCCGATCTTTGTCAGCAGCTGCCACCATGCGGTGCGCGCCTCCGGCCATCCGGGAGTAACCTGATAATAATCTCCCATGTAAGGCATGAAAAGACTGTATTCCGTCATAAGCGTATCGTTTGCATAGATATTATTGATTTCCCGTACCGGCCAGTAGGAAGAGGTCAGCACCGCCCTTGTATAGGCCGCGTCATTTTCTGTAATATAGCGGATAAAGGTTTTTGCCGCTTCAATCCGTTCTTCGCTTCCATTGTCAAAGACGCCAAATCCCCAAATGCCGCCCTGAAGCTCCGGAGAACCTTCGTCGCTTGGAAATGCGACAGGTAAGATTTCGAACTGCAGATCAGGGTATTTGATGGTCTGCTGAACCTCCATAGAAGCGTTCCAGCAAAAGCACATGGCGGTTTCTTCCCTGCAGAACATTTCGATCGCATCCGCAGAGGTAAGGGTCGGCTCAAAGGTAATACCTTCTAAATCATAAAGGAGCTGCAGAGCTTTTCTGTTTTCTTCGCTGTCAACGGTGTAAAAGGTGTGTGTACTGTCGGTAAAGGCGCCGCCGTACAGGTTGGTTACCAGCGCGCGTGTCCCCTGATCGCCGCTTTGGTTTTTACAGTACACGATGCCTGCGCTTTCCTGCCCGGAGGCAGTCAGCGCCTGAACCGCTTTGATAAATCCGTCCGTGGTCCAGGTGCGGGTTTCTTCGTTGATGTACTGAAGCGCTCCTGCATCGCGAAACATATCGTAGTTAATGGCCATGCAGTGTGCGGACATACAGATGGGAAATTCATAATAAATTCCGTCTTTGTCCCGGCAGGCGTCTTCTATATTGTCATAGATGGAGGCGGCCTGATCGGATTCCCACAAATCGGACAAGTCGGCCATCCATCCCTTCACGCCCCAGGTTGTGACAAGACGTTCCGGGCCCTCGAGGATCAGATCCGGCGCGCAGCCGTCCGCAACGGCCTGATCGACCTTCTCGTCCCCGCTATCATAGGATAAATATTCCACGGAAATATGAATGTCCGGATGTTCCCTGTGAAAGCCGGTCAGTATGTTGGATACCGCGGTGGGATTGCTCCAGTTGCCTACCGGAAATACCCATAGCGCCAATTCTGTTTCCTGCGGGCTTCCGGCGTCGGTATCGGATTCCTCATCCTGGGGACTGCCGCCGCAGGAGGATAAGAGAGCGGAGGACAGCAGGAGACCTGCCAAAGCAAAGGCGATTTTCTTTCTCATAGTTATACCCCCTGTCCGCTTTAGCGGACATCAATTCAATATTTGGAAGTTTACTTCCAAACTTATACCCCCTGTCCGCTTCAGCGGACATCAATTCAATATTTGGAAGTTTACTTCCAAACTTATACCCCCTGTCCGCTTTAGCGGACATCAATTCAATCAATAATTAATAAAAGATTGCAGTTATTGCAGATATTGCCGTAGCAGGGAAAGTATTTTCAACGGCTCCAGAGGCTTTGCAGTATGGGCGTTCATACCGTGGTCAAGGCATTTTTGAATGTCGTCCTGAAAGGTGTCCGCACTGACCGCTATAATGGGGATCGTCCGCGCATCCGCGCGTTTCAGCCCGCGGATGGCGTCCGTGGCTTCGTAGCCGGTCATGACGGGCATGCGCAAATCCATTAAGATGGCGTCGTACCATCCGGGAGCGGAGGCTTCAAATTTTTCCGCGCAGATTTGGCCGTTTTCAGCCCATTCCACCTCGGCTCCAAATTCATAAAGTATTTCGCTGGCGATTTCCCAGTTTAACTCATTGTCCTCAGCGATGAGAATGCGCCTGCCCTTAAGGCCGCTGTCGGTTTCTTCTTCCGGCGGTTGTTCCTGCTCCTGTTGGGATGCTTTGGCATCCAGGAAAGGACGCAGTCCGTAATAGAGTCCGGAACGGAAGAGGGGCTTTGAGATAAAGCTGCAGATGCCCGACCTTTCGGCTCTTGTCTCCGCCTCGTCCCATTCTCCGTCTGTGAGAAGAATAATCTGCAGATTTGTGCCGAAACGGCGGAACAGTTCTTCGGCGGTCTGCAGGCCGTCCCGCCCCTGCATGTTCCAGTCAAGCAGGATCATGTCATAGGCTTCGTTTTTGCCGCTGCGCTCTTCGATCATCCGGAAAGCCTGAGCGATATCCGATGCGGTTTCCGGGCGAAGACCGATGGATTTCAGGGTATCTGCGGCGAGACCGGCGGCGGTATCGTCGTCGTCCATGATTAGGATGCTGCGCGGCGGTAAGAGCAGTTCCTTCTCCTGATGCATGGTTTTTTCCATATCCACAGTGACCTGGAAATGGCTTCCTTTGCCCTGCTCGCTCTCCACGGTGATGGCGCCGCCCATTGCGTCTACAATATATTTGGTGATGGTCATGCCCATCCCGGCTCCGGCCGCCTTATCCACGCGGGCGTTGTCTTCCCGTGCAAAGGCGTCGAAAATCTTGCTCTGAAACTCTTTTGACATGCCGATGCCGTTATCCCTGATATGAAGGACGGAACGGATATATTCGTTTCCCCTCGGAGAAGGCTCTTCGTATAAATCCATCTCAATGCTGCCGCCTTCCGGGGTGAATTTAACCGCGTTCCCGAGGATGTTTAAAAGGATCTGGCTTAACCGGACTCTGTCTGAGCATACATTTTCGTGGTAGATGTCATGGACGTATATATTGAAGTACTGTTTCTTTTCCTCGATCTGCGGCTGGATGACCGTCATGACATTCTGCATGATCTCCCGCAGGGAAAGAGGCTCCAGGTTCAGCGTCAGGTTTCCGCTCTCGATTTTAGACATATCCAGCATATCGTTGATCAGGCCTAAAAGGTGCCGGCTGGAGACATGAATCCGCTTCAGGCAGGAACGCACCCGGGACGGATCGTGCAAATTGCCGATGGCGATCGACGTCATTCCCATGATGCCGTTCATCGGGGTGCGGATATCGTGGCTCATGTTGGAGAGAAATTCATTTTTCACCCGATTGGAACGTTCCGCTGACAGCTGCGCCTGCTCAGCCGTTTTTCTGGCGTCGTCCAATGCGTGGATCTGCATTTTGGTCAGGCGGTAATATCCGGCGAAGACAAGGAGCAGGGCGCAGATGATCAGGCTGCCGCCGCCGATGGAGGCATAGGACCATTTCCTTTGCAGGAGATTTACCGTTTCGTCCAGCGTGTTATGAGAGATTTTCAGCAGCAGATGCCAGTCTGAATTTGGAAGGGTGGTGCAGTAGACATTCCAGCGTTCATCCGAAATCAGGACCTCGCTGGTGTAATCGTTGTCGGCGATTAGTGCTTCCCTGAGCTCCTCCTCGTACTGGGCCGGTTTTTTGCCGTTGCATGTCTGATATACGTTTTTAACCCGGTCAAAATAATTTGTCTCCACTATACGGCTGTTGTTGTGCAGAACATAGCTGCCGTCATCGCGGATGATCGAATATTCCATGATATTGGACTGAATATTGCTCTCCAGGGTGTCGCGGAGGTAGCTGGTAGGAAGCCCTGCAACCAGTGCGATGCTCGTATTCCCGTCGCTCATGGGATAGAGCGCCGGGACGCCGACCAATACGATTGGCGTTCCGTTTTCATCCTTCCCCGCGCAGACATTATATTTGCCGCCCTGTACGGAACGGTGCAGGGCTTCCGGGACGTCCGCGGATATCTGAGAACCGTAGATCATGTGAAAGCTGCCGTCGTCCGTATACAGCGCCAGATATTCAAATCCCGCGGAGCGGGCGTTATAGGTCAGGTTTATTCTCATGGAGGATTCGCCTGTAACGCGGCCGGGCGGAACGGAGTTCACAAGCGCTTCTACCTGAGACAGCCGGAGTTCGATTGTGGTTCCGAAATGTGAAGATACCTGTTCGCTGATTCCCGACATGTAAAAGACGCCCAGCTGCCGGATGGCGTTCGCACCCAGGTGATTCATGAGAAATGTCTGGCCGACAAATATTAATACACAGAAAAGCGATACCAGAATAAGGCTTGTATTTAGAAAGCGTGTCGTCTTTCTTTCCATGATTCCTGTCTCCTCAAAGAAATTTTAACGGATACATTCATTTTACCAAAATAAAAGTCTTATGGCAATCCAATTACGGAAACCTGTTTGCTTTTTGAAGCTTTTTTCATACAAAACCGCCGCACCGTGAGTGTAAAACCTCGGTGCGGCGGTTTATCATGTTATCTTATCTTACAGGAAACTTCGTGATGCTGTTTTGTCAGATTCCCTCGTGGAAGGTACGGGAAATAACGTCAGCCTGCTGTTCGGGAGTGAGCTTGATGAAGTTCACTGCATATCCGGATACGCGGATCGTAAGCTGAGGATAGTTCTCGGGATGCTTCTGCGCATCCAGTAAGGTCTCTCTGTTTAAAACGTTCACATTGAGATGATGTCCGCCCTTTGTAGCGTAGCCATCCAATAAATTTACAAGGTTGTCAACCTGTGCTGCACTTGCTGCCATGATTTTTTCCTCCTTATTCATGATAACCGAATTTCTGCAAATGTAAATTCGATTGCGCGCTATTACTTATAGTCGTCTAATCCCTCGTGGAGGGTAGGTACACTGCAGGCCAACGGCGTCCTGGAACAATCCGTACAGCCCATTGTCTGAACGTTCTTTGACTGCTCCTCTTCCCCGCCGCATTCCACGTTTACATGGCCGATGCCGTCGGTCATGCCGGAATCCAGCATTTTTACGAGGTCGTCAATCATTTTTTTCTCGTCCATCGTGTCTCCTTTTTGCGGGCACGGCGCCGCACGGCAGCACCGTGTCCTGGTTTCTTACTTATTCAAGTCTAACTCGAGTATCGCACGGCGATATCGTGACCGAGTCGCCTTACTTATTCAAGTCTAACTCGATATCGCCGGCAAACACCTGATCCTCTTTGCCCAGAGCGCCCGGAATGATAGTGAAGGTATTGGAGATACCGTCCTGCGCATCATTGAACGGAAGCTTGGATACGGAAGACAGGGATGCAACCGCACCGTGGGTATCGCGGCCGTGCATCGGGTTAGCGCCGGGTGCGAAAGGCTGGCCCTTCTTACGTCCGTCGGGCGTGTTACCGGTTGCCTTGCCGTAGGTAACGTTGGAGGTAATGGTCAGGATGGACGTGGTAGGAACGCCGTTCCTGTAGGTGTGGTGACGTCTGATGGCGGTCATGAACTTATGAACCACTTCCTGAGCGATCTCGTCAACACGGTCGTCGTCGTTGCCGTACTTCGGGAAGTCGCCGGTGGTCTTGAAGTCTACGATTACGCCGTCCTCGTCGCGGACAACCTCAACCTTCGCGTACTTGATCGCGGACAGGGAGTCTGCCACGATGGAAAGACCTGCGACGCCGGTTGCAAAGTATCTCTTGACGTCTCTGTCATGAAGAGCCATCTCCGCTCTCTCGTAGCAGTACTTGTCATGCATGTAGTGAATGATGTTCAGCGTATTTACATATACGTCCGCCTGCCACTCCAGCATATCCATGAATTTGCTCCATACATCGTCGTAGTCCAGAACGTCGCCGGTAACAGGACGGTATTTGGGGCCGACCTGCTTCTTGGTCACTTCGTCGATACCGCCGTTCAGAGCATACAGCAGACATTTTGCAACGTTAGCGCGTGCGCCGAAGAACTGCATTTCCTTACCGATTACCATGGAGGATACGCAGCACGCGATGCCGTAGTCGTCGCCGTGGGTCGCTCTCATCAGGTCGTCGTTCTCGTACTGGATCGAAGAGGTCTGGATAGAAGTCTTTGCACAGAATCTCTTGAAGCCGTCGGGAAGTCTGGTGGACCAGAGTACGGTCAGGTTCGGCTCGGGAGAAGGCCCAAGGTTGTAAAGGGTATTCAGGTAACGGAAGCTCATCTTGGTAACCATATGGCGTCCGTCAACGCCTACACCGCCCAGAGACTCGGTAACCCATACGGGGTCGCCCGCGAAGATCTGGTTGTATTCGGGAGTACGCGCAAACTTGATGCAGCGCAGCTTCATGATGAAGTGGTCGATGAACTCCTGAATCTGCTCCTCGGTGAAGGTGCCGTTCTTTAAGTCTCTCTCAGCGTAAATGTCAAGGAAGGTAGAGGTACGGCCCAGGGACATAGCGGCGCCGTTCTGCTCCTTAACTGCGCAGAGATATCCGAAGTATACTGCCTGGATCGCTTCCTGTACGTTGGTAGCGGGATTGGAGATATCGCAGCCGTAGGAAGCAGCCATTTCCTTCATCATCTTCAGGGCAACCATCTGCTCGGAAAGCTCCTCGCGGAGACGGATTACATCGTCGGTCATAACGCGTCCGGTGGAATCCTTCTGCGCCTGCTTGTCCTCGATCAGTCTGTCGATACCGTACAGAGCGACACGTCTGTAGTCGCCGATGATACGGCCGCGGCCGTAAGCATCGGGAAGGCCGGTGATGATATGGGAGGAACGGCAGGCTCTCATTTCCTGATTGTATGCGTCAAAGCAGCCCGCATTGTGGGTCTTTCTGTGAGTAGAGAAAAACTCGGAGATCTCGGGATCCACTTCATAGCCGTTGTCGGAGCATGCCTTCTCCGCCATACGGATACCGCCGTAGGGCTGAAGGGATCTCTTGAAGGGCTTGTCGGTCTGGAAGCCTACGATGGTCTCCTTGCTCTTGTCGAGATAACCGGGGCCGTGGGAAGTAATGGTAGAAACCACCTTCGTATCCATGTCGAGCACGCCGCCTGCTTCTCTTTCCTTCTTCTGCAGGTCAAGTACCATTGCCCACAGGTCCTTTGTGTTCTGAGTGGGGCCTGCCAGGAAAGAATCATCGCCGTCATAGGGATGATAGTTTCTCTGGATGAAGTCGCGGACGTTGACTTCTTTGTCCCATTTGCCACGCACGAAATCTGTTTCAATTGGTTTCATTTTGAATGCCTCCTGTTAAAATATGATTAGTATAGTGATAAAAATGTTACCGCTAATCTCTATATTCTATTATAAGAAAAACAGCGCCCGGAGTCAAGGCGTGACGGCGTACTTTGGTGTACTTTTTTGTATACAATGAGGAATAACTTGTCATATTTCAGGGAAAGTACTATACTGGTAACAGGCATCCTCGGATGCAGGAAAGGAGAAGAGAAGCATGAGCGGAATAACAAAGGAAATGACCATCGGTGAGATCCTGCGCACAAATCCCGATGTGGCGCCCGTCCTGATGGAAGCGGGAATGCATTGTCTGGGCTGCCCCTCCGCACAGGGCGAGTCCCTGGAGGAGGCGGCGATGGTACACGGCATCGACATCGACGAGCTGATGAAAGCCATCGAAGAGCTGTAAATCAAGGTCAGTCACCCCGGCCGCGGCCGGGGTGTTTTTTGTGCCGGTCAGACTCCTCCCAGAGCGTGTACCGCGTTGCCGTTAATCAGGGTTTCGCAATGCTCTGCCAGATAGCTTCCGCCAAACCCTCCCCGTTGGAGAACGCCGTATTCCGACACGGTATTGCACACCTTGTCAAAAACGGTCTTTTCTTCCGCAGTCCCGGAGAGCAGCAGAAAGTATTTCCCGGAGGAACTCTCTTTATAAAGCGAGCTGGAGCCGCGATAATAGGGGACCACCAGCCGACAGACCTCCATTGTGTCCTGAAGCGTATTGAGACAGAAGGTCCGCGTCAGGGATCCGCCGTCTGACGCGGAATCCTGCGTTCCGGCGAAATTTACGTCTCCCGGCTGTTCGGACTGCAGCCTGCGGAAAAAATCGAAAACGTCGTCGGCCTCGCCGGGTTCATAATCCTCGTATTCGACGTCGTCCTCCGTGACGGAGGGGGCAAATCTGGAGAAACGGGTATCCAATTCCTCGGGGTCCTCCACCTTTGTGATAATCAGGACAATACATTCCGTGTTCAGCGGGATGGCTTCTATCATGAGCGGGATGTCCTCCGCTTCAAAACCAAATTCAAAGTTGGCCTGACGCATCATATCGCGAAACAGTGTCTTTGCTTTCTCTGTGCCGTAAGCAAGTTCGCTTATCTTCAGCTCACGGCTTGCCAGATCTTCGCGGGTCAGCGTGCAGCGGATTTGATTTTCGTTTACCTTTTCTATTTTCATACGGCGACCCTTCCTTTCTGCATTGCAGGCATGCCGAGTAATTAAATGTATCATATCCTCTTGCACACGTTAAGTCAATAGCAGGAATCAAGTTTAAATTTTTTTAATAATTTTCAAGATAGTACTTGCGAAAACAAAGCTAATAGAATATAATCGTATTGTAAGTGCCTCCGGTATTCAGTGCGGGAAGGGAGGCGTTGGTCTGTACATCAGTTGATTTAGCTTTTCGGGACGAGTCGTCCCCATCATCCTATCATATTATATGGCAGTTCTGTGAATTATGACATATATTCTACGGATGTCTTACAAGTGTTGACGCATATAAGCCGGCGTCTGCACGATCATGGTATTTCAACTAATATTTTTCCACAATAATAATTCATTTTAATCTTTTTCTTACCTGGCAAATTTTGCCGCAACGTACAGCCGGAGCATTTACGATTCATCACGATCCTTTTGGTTAATAATTGAATAGGAGGTTATTTGGTTGCATGAGAAAAATGGCAGAATAGACGATCTGGAGACTGCCAGAGAACATATGACAAACCTGTTTGAACAGATGCAGGACAGAGGCGTCAGATTCTATGTGGACGACAGAATGGCGCTTCCGGTTGAGGCGGCGGAGCGGGCGGTCTGCGAAAACAGCCCGTACATGGCCGACTATATATTCGGAGATGCCGGCGAGGTCGAGCAGGTGCGTTTTGACAAAGTGACTGTGCAGTGAGCGGAGTGCCTTCTGCAGACTTAAAAGCCTGCCGTTTACAAAAACGGATTGCCTCTCGTGCTGAAACGGCAGGGACAGGTATGTAACCTGAAAAATGGTAATGACTTAATGCTTCGAATGTGATATGATGTAACTGCCCGGATCGGACGATAAGGGCGGTTGCATCGATCACATTTCAGAAAAAGGAAGGAATTTCAACAGATCATGAAAAAGGTAATACCGGTAATCGTGGCGCTTCTGCTGATCGCGGTGATCGCGGCGGCAGGCTTTGGCGGAAAAATTCTGGACAAGTACACTTACAGCAAAGAGAGGGCGGATTTGGACGAATATTACGGAGTGACGGACGCCGCCGTGAACGGGGAGGACGGAAGATTGGCCATTGTGCTGCAGGATGAAATGATCGCCGAGCAGGCGGTTGCATCCGGCGGGGCGGTGTACTTTGACCTGGATACGGTGCGCACTTACTTCAATGAAATATATTATGCGGATATGAACGAACAGATACTCCTGCTCACCACGGCGGACGACACGCTGACGGCGAAGTTTGGAGAGAACGGCTACACCGACAGTCAGGGCGATCACTCGTTTGGCTTCCCGGTCTGTTATGTGGCGGACGGCACTCTTTATATTGCGGCGGATTATGTCCGCCTGACGGCTAATTTTTCCTGGGAGCGGTTTGACAGGCATCTTCAGGTGTACACCGAGTGGGGGATCCGGCAGACCTACGACATCTCGAAAAACACGCAGCTGAGAGTGCTGGGCGGGATTAAGAGCCCGATTTTGAGAGACCTGGAAAAAGGCGAGACGGTGGAGCTTCTGGAGCGGATGGAGACCTGGAGCAAGGTAAAAACCTCCGATTCCGTGATCGGCTATGTGGAAAACAAGCGGCTGACGAATATGGATACGGAGGTGGAAACGCCGGTGGCCGATTACGTTCCCGTGGCGTACACCTCTGCGGCGCTGGAGGGCAAGGTCGGCCTGGGGTGGCATGCCATCTACGGCGCGGCCGGGAACGATACCCTGGACGCCATGCTGGCGGAGGGGAAAGGCATGAATGTCATCGCTCCCACATGGTTCAGTCTGACGGACAGCGAAGGTGGCTTCCAGTCTTTTGCCGCCGCGCAGTATGTCGCCAAAGCCCATAAAAGCGGACTCAAGGTATGGGGAGTATGGGATGATTTTAATTCCGGCGCGGAGATCGACAGCTATCAGCTGTTCTCTTCTACCGCGGCGCGCCGGACGCTGGCGCAGGGCATGGTGGATACGGCTCTGGAATACGGGATTGACGGAATTAACATTGACTTTGAGAAGATGTCGGGGGAGAGCAGGCCGCATTTCAATCAGTTTTTACGGGAACTGTCGGTTCTCTGCAGAAGAAACGGACTGACGCTGTCCGTAGACAATTACGTCCCGTTAAATTCTACAAACAGTGCCCGGCTGGATATTCAGGGGCAGGTGGCGGATTATGTGATCATTATGGGATATGACGAGCACTGGGGCGGGTGTCAGGAGGCGGGAAGCGTGGCCAGTATCGGTTATGTGTCGGGAGGACTGGACAGGACGCTGGAGCAGGTCGCTCCGGAAAAGGTAATAAACGCGGTTCCCTTCTATACGAGAGTGTGGAAAACGAAAGGGTCGGAAGTGACCGACGAAGCGATTCCTATGCGAAATATAGCGGATTATCTGAAACGGATCGGGAAGGAAGACGCGGCAGAATGGGACGAGGATACCTGTCAGAATTATCTGGAATGGCAGAGCGGCGATACACTCTGTCAGATCTGGCTGGAGGATGTGGAATCCCTGAGAGTGAAGCTGAACGTCATGAATTCAAAGCAGATAGGCGGCGTCGCCGTGTGGCGGCTGGGCTACGGAACCGCCGCAGCGTGGGAGCTTATAGCGGCATACACGCAGATCCCGTAAGCGATTCTGCGGGCGGCAGACTTAAGGCGTTTTGAACCGAATGGCAGGAAGGTCCCTCTTTGATCTGAAAGGGAAAGAAACGGGAGGGAATATTGACAAAAAGACAGTGGATACACACCTGAGGATGCATCCACTGTCTTTTGACTTGTTGGAAATCGTTGTTCGGAAATCGGCTTATGCCCGTTTTTTCCGGAGAATCAGGCTTCCCGCCCCTGCCGCTGCAGCCGCAAGGAGCAGCCAGAGGCATACGGAGCCGTTGTCGCCGGTCTTGGGAACGTGGTCATATTCATCAGAGGAGGCCGGCGCGGAAGGAGTACTCGGCGTGGAAGAAGTACTCGGTGCGGAAGCCGCAGGCGTTTCGGAAGCGGATGCGTTCTCCATGGCCTTGAGGTATTCCTCTGTGGGAGTGGGGCTGTACTTGCCCGTGGCGATGTTGTAGTGGCCGTCCAGTACGATTAAGTCAGTGGTTTTCACATTATAGAACACTTGCCTGTTGGTGTCGGAGGACAGGGAGTGTACACAAAAATATCCGATCGTTTTGTTGCAGCTGATCCTGGACTCGTCAAGCGTATCTTCTTTGGTGTAGAGGGTCATATTCAGGACGTTGTCGTTAAAGGTACAGGTGGTAGGGCCGTACAGATAAGCGTTGGTGACGTCGCCGTTGACGGCGCAGAACGCCCCGGCCAGCACATAACAGTCCTTGACGCCGCCGGTATTGACGACGACGTTAGCGTTCTGATGCACGGTCAGATTGCTCAGCTTTACGCTTCCCAGATCCAGCGGTGTATTCGACACGTCACCGCTGTAGACGACGAGCGCGTCGCCGTCCTTCAGATTGGTGCGAAGATAGTTCAGATCGCCGGAACCCTCGCTCTCCTTAAATTCCGCTAAAGGCTGACAGAGCCAGCCCTTGTCGGCGTAATATTTAACCGAGTACGTTACAGGCTCCGCCGCTTTGGCTGTGATGGAGCTGCGCAGAGGCAGCAGGATGAGAAAGGCTGCGGCCGCAAGCGTCAGCATAATTGCTTTGCTTCTTTTTTTCATGGTAATCCTCCTTTATGGTTTATGTATCTATTCCTGAATGGGAAGGTAGGTGTCGCCGCTTTCGACCTCTTTTGCGACGACGACGAATCTTCCCTGTTCTACATGGGTGGAGCAGGTGGAAAGCGTGAGGAAACGGTCTCCAAATTCCGCCGTGACTCCGGTGTCGTACAGAGCCAGATCCTTTATGTTATTGTAGAAATCGTCAAATTCCTCCTGCGTATCCGCCTGGAAGAACTTATAAAACTTAAAGACCTGCTGAGACTTCTTGTAGACCTGGGAGCGGAAGACCGCAATCACCTCGTAGTTGCGCTGGCATTCCTCCGTGTACAGGATCATGCTGCGATGTCCTTCAAAAAACTCCTCGCTTTCATAGTCGGTCAGCGTCCCGAACATGGTTCCTGCCTTCATATTATGCCCGTGTATGATCAGATTAGTCGTCAGTGGGTCCACGCAGCTGTCGGTATCCAGAATCAGACAGCCGTTGCTGTCGCGCAGGCCGTCGAAGCCTCTGCGGAGATAATACTCTTCGTTATCGGGAGTCCACATGACAGGATAGTCTATCACCGTGCCGGGAATCTGAAGCCATGCGGCCATATCGCTGTTGGCGAGGAAGCTTTCCCGGTAGGGATTGACGACGGGGTCGGGAAGGGGCTCCTGTATATCTGCCGGCTCTTCTGCGCTTTCCGACGGTTCCGCCTCATTTCCCGAAACCGTTTCCCGGGAGGGGAGCGGATCCGGTTCGGAGGAGGCTTCCTCCTGTTTTGCAGCGTCGTCGGAAGGGCGAAGCGCTTCCACGGTATTTTGCAGATGCATGTAATCCGTCAGCCGCCTGACTGTAATCGTAACGGCGGCGATCAGGCAGACGGCCGCTATTACCGCCAGGATGACAGAAAGAATTTTCCTGGAGTTATTCATAATTATCTTTGAAACCTCATTTTCTGCGGAAATGCAGAGGAATAGGAATCCGTCTGTCCGTATTAATTTCATATTAGCTTAAAAAAGCGGGCAATGCAATAGTTTTCACGGTTTTAAAGAAAAATTAATAAGAATATACATTAGAAGAAAGCGGTAATTTGGGTATAAGCTACGGATGCCCGCCGAGGCGGGCAGGGGGTATGAGCATGAGCAAGTGGAATCAGAGACTTCTCTCGATTGTCGCGGGAATGGCGGTGCTGCTCTCGCTGGTGTATGTGGGCAGGGAAACGGCGCTGTATACGGCAGGGCGGGGGATAGAGGGCAATGACGTAAGGTGCGTTGTCATCGACGCCGGACACGGCGGGGACGATCCGGGGAAAGTAGGGATTAACGGCGCAAAAGAGAAGGATATCAATCTGCAGATTGCGGAAAAGGTGAAAAAATACCTGGAGGCTAACGACGTCAGGGTAGTCATGACAAGGGAGAGCGACGAGGGACTGTATGACGCGGACGCTTCCGGCAAAAAGGCGCAGGATATGAAGAGACGGATCGAGTTGATCGACGGGGCGTCGGCGGACGTGACGGTCAGTATTCACCAGAACAGCTACCCTGAAGAGTATGTACACGGCGCGCAGGTGTTTTATTACACGGGAAGCAGGCAGGGCCGGGAGCTGGCCGAATCCATCCAGAGACAGCTGGTGGAAAAGGTGGATCCCGAAAACAAACGTCAGATAAAAGAAAATGACAGTTACTATCTTTTGAAAAAAACGGGAGTGCCCATCGTTATCGTGGAGTGCGGCTTCCTTTCCAACAGCGCCGAAGCGGAAAAGCTTTGCGACGAAGACTATCAGGATTTTGTCGCGTGGGCGATACATATGGGAATCCTTCAATATTTAAACGGAGCGAAGGAATGAATGCTTTCCCTTTTTGGAAGAGTATGATATAATGAGCGCAGAGGAAAATCAAACGGTTCCAAAGGAGACCGGTATTATGGAGACAGTGACAGTAAAAATCAGACAGGATGCGGATGCGTTTTCCTCTGAGGAGGATGCCGCACTGCGCCGTGCCGGAAGCATTATCCGGGAAGGCGGGCTGGTGGCTTTCCCGACGGAGACGGTGTACGGTCTGGGCGGAGATGCGCTGAATCCGGATTCTTCCCGCAAGATCTATGCCGCGAAGGGACGTCCTCAGGATAATCCGCTGATCGTCCATATCTGCAGATTCGAGGACATGAGAAGGATTGCCGCCAGAATACCGGAGGAGGCGGCGAAGCTCGCGGAGGCTTTCTGGCCGGGACCGCTTACCATGATCCTGAACAAATCGGACTGTGTCCCCGCGGAGACGACGGGAGGGCTGGATACCGTTGCAGTGCGGTTTCCCGCGAACAAAACGGCGCAGAAGCTGATCGAATACGGCGGCGGATATGTGGCCGCGCCCAGCGCAAACCGATCGGGGAGACCAAGCCCGACCCTGGCGAAATATGTGTGCGAGGACATGGACGGCAGGATAGACATGATCGTGGATGGCGGCGGAGTCGAGATCGGGCTGG
The DNA here is from genome assembly GCA_023664305.1 of bacterium. Classification (GTDB taxonomy): domain Bacteria; phylum Bacillota; class Clostridia; order Lachnospirales; family Lachnospiraceae; genus Acetatifactor. The sequence continues at coordinate 16,981 of JAMPFT010000022.1, forward strand.
AATCCACGATCGTAGATCTGACGGTTTCCCCGCCGCAGATTCTGCGTCCCGGATATGTGACGAAGGAAATGCTGGAGGCGGTTCTGGGAGAGGTGGCTGTAGACGCCGCGGTGCTGAATGCGGACAGCGGGCAGGTGCCCAGAGCGCCCGGAATGAAGTACCGCCATTATGCCCCGCGGGGAGAATTGGTCATTGTGGAGGGCAGCCCCGCAGACGTCGCTGCCTATATCAACAGGGCTGCCGGCGAGGACAGCGTAAGAGGAGAGAAGACGGGAGTCATCGGAACCAGCGAATTTTTGCGGGAATACCGCACGGATGTGGTTAAGTGCGTGGGAAGCAGAAAAGAGGAGGAAAGTATAGCCAGGCGTCTCTTTACGGTACTCAGGGAGTTTGACGAGGAGGGCGTCACCAGGATTTATTCCGAAAGCTTTGAGGCTTCCGGTCTGGGACAGGCCATCATGAACCGGCTGCTGCGGGCGGCAGGGCACAGGGTGATACAGGTATAGCGGCAGGCGAAAGCAGTATGGCTGCACAGGGAAACGGATCATGCACGGCGGGCGGCGCGGACGCTGTGTAAAATAATAAACCAGGAGGAACAAAATGATAGCGATCGGAAGCGACCATGGCGGATACGAATTGAAGAAAAAGGTGATCCGTTATCTGGAGGAAAAAAAGATTTCATACAGGGATATGGGATGCGACAGCAGAGAGTCGGTGGATTATCCCGTTTACGGGCGGGCGGTGGCGCACGCTGTGGCGGAAGGTGTCTGCGAGACGGGCATCCTGATCTGCACGACGGGAATCGGCATCAGTATCTCGGCAAACAAGGTGAAGGGAATCCGCTGCGCGCTCTGTTCGGACACGCTGTCCGCAAAGCTGACAAGGCTGCACAACGACGCGAATATCCTGGCGCTGGGCGCGGGAATCGTAGGCGAAAACCTTGCGCTGGAAATTGTGGATACTTTTCTGAACACACCTTTTTCTGGCGAGGAGCGCCACCGCCGCCGGGTGGAAATGATCGAGGAACCGTAAAGAAAACTAAAATACTGTCGAGGAGGACAAGAAAGTGGCAAAAGTGGTAATTATGGATCATCCCCTGATTCAGCACAAGATCGGACTGATCCGCAGGGAGGAGACGGGAACCAAGGATTTCAGACAGACCATCGGAGAAATCGCCATGCTGATCTGTTATGAGGCGACCAGGGATCTGAAGCTGGACGATGTGGAGATCACAACCCCCATCTGCAAGACGACCGTGAAGGAACTGCGGGGGAAGAAAATGGCTGTGGTGCCGATCCTGCGCGCGGGCCTGGGTATGGTTGACGGTATGCTGACGCTGATTCCGGCGGCTAAGGTGGGACATATCGGACTGTACAGGGATCCCGAGACCTTAAAGCCTGTGGAGTATTACTGTAAGCTTCCCGCGGACTGCGCGGAACGGGAGGTGTTTGTGGTAGATCCCATGCTGGCAACAGGCGGTTCTTCCATCGCCGCAATTCAGATGCTGAAGGACAAGGGATGCAAAAACATTCATTTCATGTGTATCATCGCAGCGCCGGAGGGCGTGCGGGCCATGGAGGCGGCACATCCGGATGTGGATATGTATGTGGGCGCAATGGATGAAAGGCTGAATGACCACGGTTATATCGTTCCCGGTCTGGGAGACGCGGGAGACCGGATTTTCGGCACAAAGTAAACGTCCGGGAGGCAAAATGAAGAGAGAGGACTATATCAGCTGGGATGAATATTTTATGGGAGTCGCCCAGTTGTCCGGTATGCGCTCCAAGGATCCCAATACGCAGGTGGGAGCATGCATCGTCAGCAGCGACAATAAAATTCTGTCTATGGGCTATAACGGATTTCCCAACGGCTGCTCGGATGATGAATTTCCGTGGGAGCGGGAGGGTGGAGAGCTGGAGACGAAATATCCCTTTGTGACGCACGGAGAATTAAACGCCATCCTGAATTACAGGGGAGGCTCCCTGGAAGGGACAAAGCTGTATGTATCGCTGTTCCCCTGCAACGAATGTGCCAAGGCGATCATCCAGGCGGGCATCAGGACGGTGGTGTACGACAGCGATAAATATCAGGGGACGCCGGGGAACCGTGCGTCCAAAAGAATGTTTGACGCGGCGGGAGTCGCATATGTCGGGTATTCCCGCACGGGCCGTCAGATTCATATCACCGTATAGACGTAGAAAGGCAAGGATACGGCAGTGAAGGGGCTCAGAAAAAGGACAGCGGTTTTGATGGCTGTCATACTTTTGATTATGGCATGGAAGGACACCGGACCCGGAGAGGCGGCCCCCGGTGTGCTTTTGGTGTCCGCAACTTCGACCACGCAGCAGCAGATCCAGGAGGCGGAGCAGCGGCGCCAGGAGCTGGAGAATGAGAAAAACCAAAACCAGGACGAGCTGGAGGGTCTGAAGGACGAGCAGGGAGAGCTGAAGCGGGAGCTGAATAACCTGAACGCGGAGCTGAACCGGATCGTGGAAAGGCTGCAGGAGCTGGAGGAACAGATCGCGCAGAAGGAGCAGGAGATCGAGGAGACCCAGGCGGCGCTGGAGGAAGCGAGAGCTACCGAGGCGTGGCAGTATGAATGCATGGTGGCAAGAGTCCGGGATATGTATGAGCGCAAGGAGGACAGTTATATTGCGGCGCTGTTGAAGGAGAACAGTCTGGCGGATATGCTCAACGCGGCGGATTATATGGAGAGAGTCGCCGCCTATGAGCGCCGGATGATGGACGAGTACCAGGCCAACCGCATTTATATCGAAGAGGAGGAAGCAAGGCTTCAGAATGAGAAGGTGCAGCTGGATCTGCTGAAAGCGGAGGCCGAGGAAGAGAAAAACAAGGTAGCCGGATTGATCAGCAAGACCTCCAGCGCGGTGGCGCAGTACGGCGATCAGATAGAGGAAGCGGAAAAGCGGGCGCGGGAATACGAGGAAAAGCTGAAACAGGAAGAGGAAAATCTGGAGAATCTGCGGAAGAAGCTGGCGCAGGAGATTGCCTTGTCCCAGGCGGCGGCAAACGCAAAATGGCGCGATATTTCGGAGATTACATTTGCAGAAGGCGACAGGACCCTTCTGGCAAATCTGATTTACTGCGAGGCGGGAGCGGAGCCCTATGAGGGAAAGCTTGCCGTGGGCAGTGTGGTGATCAACCGGGTTCTGAGCGCAAAATTCCCGGACACGCTGATCGGCGTTGTCTATCAGAACCGGCAGTTTTCGCCGGTGGCCAGCGGCAGACTGCAGCTGGCGCTGGCGGCAAACAAGGCCACCCAGAGCTGCTATCAGGCGGCCGACGAGGCAATGTCCGGCGTTACGAACGTGGGAAACTGCGTGTTTTTCCGAACTCCCATACCCGGGCTGACCGGAATCAACATCGGCGGGCATGTGTTTTATTAAATCCCCAGCTCGTCCAGGCGGGCCTGGAGCCGGTCAAATTTGTCACGGTAGATCATGGAGAGCAGATGGTTCAGACTGCGAAGGCAGGAGGACAGCTGCTCTTTTGTGAGCAGTCCGCGTTCCATGGCTTCCGCCAGTTCGTCCAGATCCACGACCTCTACCCGGCCGTCCGGATAAACGATCACGTCCGCCAGCAGATCGGTGACGGTGAGCGAATGCGCCGCATCATCGTAGGAAAATTCGACGATATCACAGTACCAGTACACCAAAGTGTCGTCGGCCCGATAGATCTTGCTGACCTTAAGTCCCTCCTGCAGAAAATAGCAGGAGCATCCGTGGGAGAAATTCGGCTTGGGCCGGAGGGTGTTCCATTTGGTGACAATATATTCGTCGGTCTGCTTTAGAATAACGTCATCCTTCAACGGGATGCACTCTGCGGGAATCAGTCTGCGGCGGTAAAGGCTGGAGAGAATCATGTGTGCGGGTCTCCTTTCTTGGATGTAAATGCGGGCGCGGCCGTGCGGCGTCACTGTCCGCGGAAATCAGGCGCAGGATGAGCTGATCGGCGCTCCAGCTCGGGAAAGGGGATAAACGGCAGGGGAGAAGCGGTGTGCGGACAGAGCTCTTTTTCCATCCAGATCATGTCGTACCAGACTCCCTGCTTGAAGCCCGAGGCATGGAAGTGGGCGACGGTTTTATACCCGAAGCTTTCATGAAATGCGATGCTGGAGGGGTTGGGCCAGGCAATACAGGCGCAGAGATTGCAGATATGCTGTTTTTTCAGAAGCTCCTCCAGAGCGCTGTAGAGCAGACGGCCGATCCCGAGCCGCTCGCTGCCCTCCCTGACGTAGATTGACGTTTCCACGGACCAGTCGTAGGCGGCTCTCGATTTGAAGGCCGACGCGTAGGCGTAGCCCGAGATCACTCCGTTTTCTTCCGCGACAAGATAAGGATATTTTTCCAGCGTATGCAGAATGCGCGCCTTAAATTCTTCCGCGGAAGGAACAAGGTATTCAAAGGTTACGGGCGTGTTTTCCACATAGGGCGCGTAAATCTGTACCAGCTCGGCCGCGTCGTCCGCGGCGGCGATTCGAATGTTCATGCGAATCTCCCTTCCCGCCGCAGCTTTTGGCGCAGGCGTTTTAATTTCGCAAATTTTTTTTTCGCTGAAGCCTTTGTTCTGGCGGCAGGCGGCGCGCGTCTTTCCGACGGCGGCTGTTTCGGCTTTTTCGGAAAAATGCCGAAGAATGAACCGGGAAAAAGGAGAAAATCAGGAAAATTCCCCGAAAATCTCAGCGAAAAATGTTTCTTTCTACAAATATTACAACTGCATGGGCCTCAAGTCAATGCAGATTTGAGAAAAAAGAGGGGAACTCTGGACATTTTTGAAAAAATTGGATATAATCATCTACATGAGGCAACGCAAAGATAACAGAAAAAAGACATTTCAGACGCTGACCCTGATTACGCAGCTGGGGTTGATTATGATTGTGGCGATGGGAATGACTACCGCATTGGGCGTCTGGCTGGACCGCAGGCTGGGGACGTCCTTTCTTACGGTGGTCCTGTTTTTTGTGGGCGCGGCAGGCGGAGTGCAGGCGGTTTACCGCATGGTGCAGCAGATTTTCGGAGACGAAGACGGGAAAGATGATTAGACTTCTGAAGAAGGCGGACAGGATACTTTTGGAAATGCATACAGGCATGATTTTATACGGAGCCGTCTGCCAGACCGTGGGTTTCTTTCTGGCGAAGGATCAGATCAGATATGCCCAGAGTCTCTGGTTCGGGATCCTGTTTGCGGCAGTGAACTGCGTCCATATGGCGCGGACGCTGGATCGGGCGCTGCCCCGGGGAGAGGACGCCGCGAAGGCGATCACAAGAGGCTATGTTTTCCGGTATCTCATGCTGATTGTAGTGCTGGGCGCCGTATCGCTGACCGGGGTCCTGGATACGCTGATCGTCTTTCTGGGGTATATGGGCATGAAGATAACCGCATATCTTCAGCCGCTCACACATAAATTCTTCAATAAACTGTTCTGTGAGACGGATCCGGTTCCGGAGGCGGTTTCCGGGGAAGAAGGGGAAACGCCGGGGGAAGAAAGCCGGGAAGTCTGAAGGAGCATTTTATATTGAAATGAAGTACCAAAAAGAAAAAAAGAAAAGGAGGTGAGAGTATGGAACATGGAATCTTGTTATCCGGCGGGGCCGACGTGGATTTTATGATTCACGGGATCTTTCAGTATTCCTTTTTCGGACACGACGTCTGGATAACAACAACGCATGTATGTATCCTGATCGTGATGCTGGTTCTTGTGGGATTTGCGATTGCGGCGAATCGGCGCATCGCAAAGGCCGCGGAGGTGCCCGGAGGATTTCAGAACGTAGTGGAGCTGATTGTGGAAAAGCTGGACGGCATGGTGGATGTATCCATGGAACAGGCGGCGCCGAAGTTTTATAACTATATCGGCACGGTGTTTATCTTCATTCTGTTCAGCAATATTTCAGGCTTGCTGGGACTGAGGCCTCCCACAGCGGATTACGGAGTAACGCTGCCGTTAGCGCTGATCACCTTTACTCTGATCCATGTAAACAAGTGGAAATATCAGAAGCCCATGACCATCTGGGAGGATATGTGTTCACCGCTGCCGAAATGGCTGCCGATCTGGGTTCCCATCAATCTGATCAGCAACATAGCGGTGCCGATATCCCTTTCCCTGCGTCTGTTTGCAAATGTGCTTTCAGGTACTATCATGCTGGCTCTTGTCTACGGACTTTTGGGATGGTTTGCCACCATATGGCCGGCGGCGCTGCACATATACCTGGATCTGTTTTCGGGAGCCATACAGACATATGTGTTCTGTATGTTGACCATGACCTATATCTCGAACGAGATAGGGGATGGCGTAAGAAGGTAATCCATAAAACCACTATATTATAATTATTTCAGGAGGAAAAAAAATGGACTTCAATGAGAATTTTATTTTAGGTTGCTCTGCAATTGGCGCAGGACTGGCAGTTATCGCCGGTATCGGACCCGGCGTAGGACAGGGTATCGCTGCGGGACATGCGGCTGCTGCTGTGGGACGTAACCCCGGCGCTCAGTCTCAGATCAGAACCATGATGCTTTTGGGACAGGCCGTTGCCGAGACCACCGGTCTGTACGGCCTGCTGATTGCGTTCCTGTTATTGTTCGTAAAACCTCTTCTGCCTTAAGGGAAGGGCGCAAAAAGAATGCACCGTTTTGAAAGGCAGAAAGGAGGCAGAGAATGATACTTTTAACAGAGGTTCAGGGAATGGCGAGACTTTTCGACCTGGACTGGCAGCTGATTGCCGACGCCTGTCTCATGATGATAGCGATTTTCGTCCTCTTTCTTCTGATGAGCTTTCTCCTGTTCAATCCTGCAAGAAAGATGCTCAACGGCCGTAAGGAAAAGATCCGCACGGAGCTGGAGACGGCAAAGCAGAATATGGACGAAGCGCAGCATCTGAAAGAAGAATATGAGACGAAGCTGAAGGAGATCGATAAGGAAGCGGAAGGAATCTTAAGCGAGAGCCGCAGAAAAGCGCTGAATAACGAAAACCAGATTATCGCGCAGGCGAAGGACGAGGCGGCGCGTATCCTGGAGAGAGCCAGGGTTGAGGCTGTGCTTGAGAAACAGAAGGTGTCCGACGAAGTGAAGCAGGAGATCATTTCCGTTGCGTCCGTCATGGCAGGCAAGGTGGTGGCGGCGTCTATCGATACTACCGTGCAGGAACAGCTGATCGATGAAACCTTAAAGGAAATGGGTGACAAAACATGGCTAAGTTAGTATCTAAAACATACGGTGAGGCCCTGTTTGAAACGGCGTTGGAATCCGGTGAAGAAAAGGCCGGAGAACTGCTTGAGGAAATAAACGGTATCAGAAAGATACTGGCGGAGAATCCCCGGTTTGACGAGCTGATGATGCATCCGGGCATCCCGAAGCAGGAGAAGCTGAAGGTGGCTGACAGTGTCTTCAGGGGACGCGTCAGCGACGAACTGGCGAATTTCCTTGCCGTTATTGTTACGAAGGAACGCTACGGAGAGCTTCCGGCCATTTTCGATTACTTTACCGACAGGGTGAAAGAGTTAAAAAAGATCGGGGTGGCCTATGTGACTACCGCCGTGGAGCTTTCGGCAGCCCAAAAGGATGCCGTCAGGGCGAAGCTGCTTGAGACGAGCGGATACCGCGAGATGGAAATGCATTACAAAACAGATCCGGCAATCATAGGCGGTATGGTCGTCAGGATAGGCGACAGAGTCGTAGACAGCAGCATCCGTACAAAGTTGGACGGATTGACAAAACAATTATTAAAAATTCAGCTGGGCTAACCGGCTGAAAGAAAGGTGCGACAGATCCATGAATTTAAGACCGGAAGAAATAAGTTCAGTGATTAAGGATCAGATCAGGCGGTACGAGTCTACGCTGGATGTGTCCGATGTGGGCACTGTCATCCAGGTGGCGGACGGTATTGCCCGCGTCCATGGACTGGAAAAAGCCATGCAGGGCGAGCTGCTGGAGTTCCCCGGAGAAGTATACGGCATGGTGTTGAATCTGGAAGAGGATAATGTCGGTGTGGTGCTTCTTGGCAGCGCAAAAAACATCAATGAGGGCGATACTGTCAAGACAACCGGACGCGTGGTCGAGGTTCCCGTGGGAGACGCTCTGCTCGGGCGTGTCGTGAACGCGTTGGGACAGCCGATCGACGGCAAGGGCCCCGTTCAGACCACCAGCTATCGCAAAATCGAGCGTGTGGCGAGCGGCGTTATCACCAGAAAGAGCGTGGATACCCCCCTGCAGACCGGTATCAAGGCGATCGACGCCATGATCCCCATCGGCAGAGGACAGCGTGAGCTGATCATCGGCGACCGTCAGACAGGAAAGACGGCAATCGCCATCGATACGATTATCAATCAGAAGGGCCAGAACGTAAAGTGTATTTATGTGGCAATCGGCCAGAAGGCTTCGACCATTGCCAATATCGTGAAAACATTGGAGGAGCACGGCGCGATGGCGTATACGACCGTCGTGGTGTCTACGGCCAGCGATCTGGCGCCGCTGCAATACATCGCTCCCTACTCCGGCTGTGCAATCGGAGAGGAATGGATGGAGAAGGGGCAGGATGTGCTGGTGGTGTATGACGACTTGAGCAAGCATGCCACCGCATACCGTACACTTTCCCTTCTGCTCCGCCGTCCGCCCGGGCGTGAGGCATATCCCGGCGACGTGTTCTATCTGCACTCCAGACTGCTGGAGAGAGCGGCCAGGATGAGCGAAGAATACGGCGGAGGCTCTTTGACGGCGCTGCCCATCATCGAGACTCAGGCGGGAGACGTGTCCGCTTATATTCCCACCAACGTGATTTCCATTACGGACGGTCAGATTTATCTGGAGACGGAGATGTTCAACTCCGGATTCCGGCCTGCGGTAAACGCGGGACTTTCCGTGTCGAGAGTGGGAGGCGCGGCGCAGATCAAGGCGATGAAGAAGATCGCGGCGCCCATCCGTACAGAGCTGGCGCAGTACAGAGAACTGGCTTCCTTCGCGCAGTTCGGATCCGAGCTGGATGCGGACACAAAGGAAAAGCTGGCTCAGGGCGAGAGAATTAAGGAAGTGTTAAAGCAGCCTCAGTACAAGCCTATGCCCGTTCAGTACCAGGTTATCATTATCTATGCCGTGACGCACAAATATCTGCTGTCCATACCGGTGGAGGATGTCATCCGGTTTGAGACGGAGTTTTTCGAGTTCCTGGATACCAAATATCCTGAGGTGCCCGGAAATATTGCGGCGGAGAAGGTAATCTCTGACGAGACAGAAAGCATCCTGAAAAAGGCGATTGAAGAATTTATCGCAGCATGGAGCTGATTGAAGGAGACTTAAACTATGGCATCAATGCGTGACATTAAACGCCGAAAAAGCAGTATCCAGGGGACGCAGCAGATCACGAAGGCGATGAAGCTGGTGTCTACCGTTAAGCTGCAGCGTGCCAGGGCAAATGCAGAGCGTTCAAAGGATTACTTTCACAGCATGTACGATACGGTGAACAGTATCTTAAAGCGTGTGGGACATATTGAACACAGATATCTGACTGCGGGGAGTTCTCCCAGAAAGGCGGTAGTGGTCATCACCTCGAACAGGGGGCTGGCCGGCGGTTATAATTCCAACGTCGTGAAGCTGGTGACCAGACATCCCGAGTGGAAGAAGGAAGATCTCATTGTCTATTCTCTGGGTAATAAGGGGCGGGAGGCTTTCCGCCGCTACGGCTATGAGGTGAGAGAATGCAGTAACGATATCGTGGACAGTCCCGTCTATGCAGACGCGATGGCGCTTTCCGCAGAATTGCTCAGGGCATATGCGGACGGCGAGGTGGGAGAAATTTATCTGGCATATACCGCGTTTAAAAATACGGTGAGCCACGTTCCCACCCTGTTAAAGCTGCTGCCGGTGGATGCTGACCGGGAGCCGGAGGAGACTGCAGGCCCGACGGCCATTATGAACTTTGAGCCCGAGGACGTAGAGGCGTTGGATTTGATCATTCCCAAGTATGTGACAAGCTTAATCTACGGCGCGCTGATGGAGGCTGTGGCCAGCGAGAACGGTGCGCGTATGCAGGCGATGGATAACGCTACGAGCAATGCTGAGGAAATGATAAGCGATCTGACATTAAAGTATAACAGAGCGCGTCAGGGTTCCATTACACAGGAGCTGACGGAAATTATTGCCGGCGCGGAGGCGCTGGGCTGAAGGCGTCCGCTTCGGCGGGCAGGAAAGAGGTAGAGATGGCAGGAGAGAATAGAGGCAGGGTTACCCAGATCGTGGGTGCGGTTCTTGATATCCGCTTCGATGAGGGTAAACTGCCCGAGATTAATGAAGCAATTCGGATCCCTACCAGGGACGGCGGCGAACTGACTGTTGAGGTTTCACAGCATCTGGGCGACGATACCGTCAGATGTATTGCCATGGGCAGTACCGACGGACTGGTCAGGGGAATGGATGCAATTGCGGCCGGCGCGCCCATTTCCGTTCCGGTGGGAGAGAAGACGCTGGGACGTATTTTCAATGTGTTGGGACAGCCGATTGACAATAAGCCCGCTCCCGAGGGAGTGAGCTATGAGCCGATCCACAGACCGGCGCCCAAATTTGAGGAGCAGGCGACGGAGACGGAGCTTTTGGAGACAGGCATCAAGGTGGTAGATCTTCTCTGCCCTTATCAGAAGGGCGGTAAGATCGGACTGTTCGGCGGCGCCGGAGTGGGAAAGACCGTGCTGATCCAGGAGCTGATCCGTAATATCGCCACGGAGCACGGCGGATATTCCGTGTTTACCGGCGTGGGTGAGCGTACCCGTGAGGGAAATGACCTTTATCATGAGATGACGGAATCTGGCGTTATTGACAAGACCACCATGGTCTTCGGACAGATGAACGAGCCCCCCGGGGCAAGAATGAGAGTGGGACTTACCGGACTGACCATGGCGGAGTACTTCCGCGACAAGGGCGGAAAGGATGTGCTGCTGTTTATCGACAATATCTTCCGATTCACACAGGCAGGAAGCGAAGTGTCCGCCCTTCTGGGACGTATGCCTTCCGCGGTGGGTTATCAGCCTACCCTGCAGACGGAGATGGGAGCTCTTCAGGAGCGTATCACCTCCACAAAGAACGGCTCCATCACATCCGTTCAGGCTGTCTATGTACCTGCGGACGATTTGACGGACCCGGCACCGGCGACGACATTCGCTCATCTCGACGCCACCACGGTGTTGTCCCGTTCGATTGTGGAGCTTGGAATTTATCCCGCCGTTGACCCGTTGGAGTCCACCTCCCGTATTCTGGATCCCAGAATTTTGGGAGAAGAGCATTACAGGACGGCGCGGGGCGTGCAGGAAATCCTGCAAAGATACAAGGAGCTGCAGGATATTATTGCAATCCTGGGTATGGACGAGTTGTCCGAGGAGGATAAATTGGTGGTTTCCCGTGCGCGTAAGGTGCAGAGATTCCTGTCGCAGCCGTTCTTTGTGGCGGGACAGTTTACCGGCCTGGAAGGAAAGTATGTGCCGATCAACGAGACGATCCGGGGCTTTAAGGAGATTCTGGAAGGAAAGCATGACGATATTCCCGAAAGCTATTTCCTGAATGTGGGCGGCATCGATGATGTTTTGGCAAAGCTGGCATGACGGAAGGCGATAGGAGGAGGATAGAGAATGGCAGATAGGAACAGTTTCCTTCTGCGCGTTATCACACCGGACAGAATTTTTTATGAGAAACAGGTTCAGATGGTGGAGTTTAACACCACAGAAGGAGAGATCGGGGTACTGCCGGGACATGTGCCGCTTACTGTGATTTTGAAGCCGGGGATTCTGGATATCACGGAAGACGGCCAAGATAAGATTGCGGCGCTGCATGCCGGATTTGCGGAGATCCTTCCGGATCGGGTGACGATTCTGGCCGAAATCATTGAATGGCCGGAGGAAATCGACGGAGAACGGGCCGCGGCGGCAAAGGAACGGGCGGAAGAAAGACTCCGAACCAAGACTCCCGAAACGGATGTGATGAGGGCCGAGACTGCTCTTCAGCGTGCGATTGCAAGAATACAGGTGCTGCGATAAACGGCTGCAGTAACGATTGGACTGAAAACTGCATATGCTGTAAAAAAGATTTTTTAAGGAACGCATATGGAATTTCACTCGAAACTGTCACAGCCGTCTGTTGAGCAAGGGGTAAGGGGCTGGAATGGGCCCCTTCCTTTTTATATGACCTACCCGGGATATTTCGGCCCGGCACAGGAGGCGCAGCTGTTGCGGGATCTGGAGTATCTGCAGCAGCTGTATCCCGGCGAGGTGAAGAGATACCAGCGCAGGATTGCCGAGATACTGGATAAGGCGGATTACGAAGGGAGCATGATTTATGACGAGTATCCCGACAAGTACAGCCTCAGGGCGCTGACCGCCTCCATACTGACCGTGTTTCAGAGGGAGGAAGAAAATCCGCCTTCGGAGGAATTGGTACAGGTACTTTTGTTTAACGAGATTTACAAGCGCCGTCACGGCGGAAGGCGGGGACGGTACGAAAGGATTTTTTGACAGCGTATATGAAGGAATACCGGGAGATCTTTCAGCAGGTGCTGAATGAAGAACTGATACAGATCGTTTTGAGCAATACGAGGGACCCCAGCCGGGCAGTGAAGGCAAAGATCCGTCCTGTGTATATCAGAGAAGAGCTTGTTTTCCAGGAGACGCTCTATCGGGGGACGCAGGTCTTTCACTCGAATTTCGGGAGAGAGCAGATGGCGGAAAGGCTGGAGGATTTTATGGAAAATCTGTTCCGGCAGGCGCAGATCGGCTGTGAGACGGAAGAGATCACCGTGTTGATGGGCAAAAGGGGGACGGTGACGGTAAAACGCAGAAGGGTTGATCCCGGGGCGGAGAAAAGAGCGCGGGATACCGGGAGAACGCTGTCGCACAACCGCGCCAGACACTATATTCTGCAGGAGGGAGAGCCTGTGGATTTCCTGGTGGGACTGGGCGTCCAGACGCCGGACGGGCGTGTGGTAAAAGCATATTATGACAAGTTCCGGCAGATAAACCGTTACCTGGAATTTATCGAGGACGTTCTGAAGGAGCTTCCCACAGACAGGACGGTCCGCATTATCGACTTTGGGTGCGGAAAATCCTATCTGACCTTTGCCATGTATTATTATCTGAACCGGATCCGGGGGCTCGACATCTGTGTGACCGGCCTGGATCTGAAGGAGGAGGTTATCCGGCGCTGCAGCAGACTCGCCGCCGAGCTTTGTTATGATAAACTGGATTTTCAGGTGGGGGATATCGTGAATTACCCGGAAGAGGGCGGAGTGGATATGGTAGTGACGCTGCACGCCTGCGACAGGGCGACGGATTACGCTTTGGAGAAGGCGGTAAAATGGGGGGCCGGGGTGATCATGGCGGTGCCCTGCTGCCAGCACGAGCTGAACGGACAGATAAACTGTCAGGTGCTGCAGCCGATCCTGAAATACGGGGTGGTCAGGGAGAGGATGGCGGCGTTGATTACGGATGCGCTGCGCGCGGATATCCTGGAGCAGAACGGATATGAGACGCAGATTCTGGAGTTTATCGACATGGAGCACACGCCTAAAAATCTTCTGATCAGAGCGGTGAAAAGGAAAGCCATGCGTCCGAAGGGAAAGGTATCCCCGATCGAAGAGATAACGGATTTTTTACAGGTGGATCCTACGCTGAGAAGGCTTTTGCGGGATGAGAAGACAGACCGGGCTTAAGCGTCCGCCGGAGAGAGTAAAAAGGAGTATCCATGAAAAAAGGCGCAATCAAGATTGTTGTGTTCACAATTACATTTATTCTGGCACTGATCGTCATCGGCCGAATCATGAATAAAGGGCATGATAATCTGACGGTGGAAATGGCGTCTGCCTCTCTTCCTCTTGTGACGATGGAATTGGACGGGATAGCGTACAATCAGCTTCATGGATATGTACAGGCTATGGACGTAGCTTTTCAGCGGGATACGGTGACCGTTCTGGGAGAGAACAGGGACACGGAATTTCGGGTGGATACCTTTGGAGCGGATGTGACAAAGATATCTATCGAGGTAAGGAACCAGGACGGCTCCAGGCTGATTGAAAACACAGAGATTACAGAGTATGAGAAAAGGAACAATCTGATCACAGGCAGACTGGCGCTGAAGGACCTGATCGAGTACAATGAAGAATATTCGCTTGCTGTCATTCTTGAATTAAGCGGTGACAGGAAGATTTATTATTATACAAGGGCGGTTTGGAGCGACGGCCTTCACGCGGAGGAAAAGCTAACGTATATTGTCGATTTCCACCGCCGCCTGTACGACCGGGAGGCCGCGAGGGAGCTGACCAGATATCTGGAGACAAATTCCAGACTGGAGGACAACAGCAGCTTTCATAAAGTGAACATTCACAGCAGCTTTCGCCAGATTACATGGGGGGAGCTGAATGTCAGCGAAGAGACCGCGCCGGTATATCTGTTGAAGGAGCTGGCGGGGCAGACGGCGTCATTTTTGGCGGATTATGTGGTATCCACCGCCGAGGGGAAGGAAAAGACCTATTATTTTGTGGAGGAATTTTACAGAGTGCGCTATTCCACGGAGAGAATGTATCTTTTGAGCTATGAGCGCACCATGACCCAGATCCCGGAAGCGGAGAGCCTGTGCGGGAACGACAAGCTTCTGCTGGGGATCACGGGCACCGATATTCCCATGCGGGAGAGCGCCGACGGAAATATTCTGGTATTTGAGGTGGCAGGCAGACTGTTCAGCTATGATGTCAGCACGAACAAGCTCACGGTGATTTTCTGCTTTTATGACGGCGATAACGCGGATTGGCGGACGGTCTACAATCAGCATGAGATCAGGATTCTGGATGTGGATGAAGGCGGCAATGTGCAGTTTGCCGTCTGCGGGTATATGAACAGGGGAAGGCACGAGGGAGAGGTCGGGATCCAGGTATATACCTACGACAGCGGGCTGAACACGGTGGAGGAGCTGATTTACATTCCTTCCGACAAGACCTATGCCGTGCTGAAGGCTGAGGTGAGCCGGCTTCTCTATCTGAACCGTGACGGAAAGTTTTATCTGCAGCTGAACAGTACCGTATACGAGATCGATCTGACGGAGAGAACAGGCACGCGGCTTGTGGATATTACACAGAGCGGGAGCCTGCGGGTATCGGACAATCACAGGATCATTGTCTGGCCGGAGGGCGAGGATGTGTATCACAGCTCGCTGCTCAATATCAGGAACCTGAATAACGGCGGGAGAAATGTGATCAGCGCCGCGGAAGGGGAAGCCATTCTGCCGCTGGCGTTCATGGAAGAGGATATTATATACGGAGCCGCCCGGACGGAGGACATTGTAAAAGACGGTTCGGGAAGGGTTCTGTTTCCCATGTATAAAATCTGCATCTGCAACTCTTCCGGAGAGCTGTTAAAGGAGTACAGCCAGCCGGATATCTATGTCACGGGCTGCACGGTGGAGGAAAACCAGATCGTGCTGGAGCGTTTGAAAAGAACGGAGGACGGCCGGTACGAGGAGACAGGGCAGGATCACATTATGAACAGCGCGGAGGCTGTGAGCGGCAAAAATGTGATGGTGAGCGTGGATATCGACGTCTATGAGCGGTATGTTCAGATTCAGACCAGAAGCGCCATCGAAGTGAAAAACGTTAAGATACTGACGCCGAAGGAAGTGGTGTATGAGGGCGGGAGGAAGCTGACTCTTCCGGATGAAACGGAGGTTCCCAGATATTATGTGTACGGCCCTTACGGCGTGGATGCGATCGATACGTCTCCGGCGAGCGCGATAAATCTGGCCTATGAGACCGCCGGAGTTGTGACCGACGACAGCGGAAAACGGATCTGGCTCAAGGGGAACCGTGTGATCAGGAACCAGATCATGGCAATCAAGGAGCCTGCAGACACAGAAGAGCAGAGCAGTCTTGCGGTATGTCTTGACACTGTTTTCCGATACGAGGGAACGGTGCGCAACTCCGAATATCTGCTGGCGCAGGGAAAAACGGCGCTGGAGATATTGGAAGAAAATCTGGAGGACGCACAGGTGCTGGACATGACCGGCTGCAATTTGGACGCCATGCTCTACTATGTAAACAGGGATATTCCGGTGCTTGCCCTGTTGGAGGACGGCGAGGCCGTATTGATCACAGGATTTAACGAGTATAATGTAGTGATCCTGGAGCCGTCCACGGGCAGGCTGTATAAAAAAGGCATGAATGATTCCGCCGCCTGGTTTGAGGAAAACGGGAACTGCTTCATCACCTATGTCAGGTAGCGCCTGTATTTATTCAGCACGCCGAGCAGCAGCATTCCAAGAACCCCGCAGGACAGGATTTCTCCCGCGCCGACGGTGAGGAAGGAAAGCCAGAGGGGTTTGATCCCGTAGGCGTACAGCAGGATAAACGGAACGATGACGGTGTTTGCCACGATGGGCGGAACGGGCGCAAGCCATTTGAAACGGCGGAGACGCCGGGTGAAAACCGCGCCCAGAAGCGTTGCGGCTGTGCCGAAAATAATGTCGGGGAGCGCGCATCCCGTCAGAATATTGGATAACAGACAGCCGATACACAGTCCGGGAATGGCAGCCGGCGTAAAGAACGGTAAAACGGTGAGCGCTTCGGAAAAACGTACCTGAACGGCATAATTTGCCAGCCCCAGCATATTCGCCAGCAGGGTCAGCACAACATAAAGAGCGGCGATGACAGCCGCGTGGGTGATAAATAATACTTTTCGATTCATTTTTTTTCTCCTGTAGTTTTGTTTTGCGTGAGGAAGGTTTCGAACTCACGGTATTGCAGCGTAATTACTATAGCAGAATCGAGGGGAAAACGCAATCTTAATTATTTTTTAATTTTTTCCCGAAAGATGACATTCCGGAAGTATTCATGATATAATGAGCGCAGAGGAAAGCAAGCGCCTGCGAAGCAGGCGATAAAGCGCTGAAAGCGCGGGTTTGCGAGTTAAGATGATAGATAAGGAATTTGTTTTGAGGGGGCTATCCGCTTCAAACGTTCTTATGAAGGAGGTACAAAAGAAGTGAAGAAAGAAAAGATTTCGGTGATAATAGGGGTTATAGGGGCGCTGCTGATTGTTCTGCTGGCTTTTTTAATTGTCTGGAGAGCGGGAATATTCGGCGTATCCCGGGAGAAGCTGGAGCAGGACGCGAGAAAGTCCCAGGAGATAGACGGCAGCTGGGAGATGGCACAGGGAATCAATGACGGGCTGTGCGCAATGCTTTTTTACGATAAGGACAGAACGGAATATGTATACTCCGTGTACCTGACAAAGGACAAGCCGTCCTACGGGTATTTTTTCCGGGAGGGCGGCACTTATCCGTACATAAATGAGAATGTACACGGAATTGTCTATGAAGAAAAGGGCATCGCATTGCTGTCCCTGAATGCGGACAAGGTGTGCAGGATTGTGACCAGGGACAGCGTGGCGGAGGAGACGATAGAGGTGGATCCGACGCAGCCCTTTGCATTGGTGCTTCCCTGTGACTGCGGGGAGATCACCATGTACGATGCCGCAGGAAATATTGTGACATTATACGATGTCTACAAGGAATAGGTGAGGAAAAGTCAGATAATTCCCGCTTTATTCAGGCGTCTGCGTATCTGCGAGCCGACAACGAGCGCAAGGGCAAGCTTGGCGGCGTCTCCGGGAAGGTAGGGGACAACCCCCGCCAGAAGAGCCTGGGGAAAGGATAAATTCATCTGGCGGCCGAGCCATAATGTGCCGAAAAGATAACAGGCACAGGTGCCGAGGATCATGCCGGGAACGCAGAAGAGCGGGCGTTTTCTGAATCGGTCCGCAAAAAATCCGCAGATTGGAGCCATGAAGAGATAGCCGATGATATATCCGCCGGTGGGACCGAGAAGCTTTCCGGGGCCGGCGGTAAAGTCGGTAAATACGGGGACGCCGACCAGGCCGAGGAGAATGTAGATGAACACGCTTGCGGTTCCGATTTTCAGGCCGGACACAACGGTCACAAAATAGATTGCCAGAAAGCCGAGGGAAATCGGCACTGGGCTGAAGGGAATATGAAGTGCAAAGGGACTGAGAATGCAGAGAACTGCCGTCATCAGTCCCGTCAGCGCGAGTTGTTTTACGTTTATGATCTGTTTTTCTCCGGAAACCGTGTTTTCCATTTTTACGCCTCCCTATCCGTATTTACGGATTTTTTAATTGTTACCCGAATGCGATGCGGGATAACAATTAAAATATACAGGAGACGGGAGAAAATGTCAACCAAAATATTTAAAGGGTAACAATCTTTTCGAGCGGACAATGTCTGCTTTGGCGGCCGGAATGAAGGCCTGCCTGCAGCGGCGGAATCAGAGCTCGCCGTTTTTGTATTTTGCCACGATGTTCTGAATCCTTTCGTTCGGGTTCAGAAGATCGCTGATCGAGGAATCGTGGTTCAGGGTGTCGATAATGTAGGCGATATACTTGCTTAAGTCGCAGTTGATATACCACGGGCGTTTTAGCAGCTCGGGAGTCTGATAGATCAGGTTTGTGGTCAATACTCTGTCTATGACGCCGGATTCGTAGGCTTTGTCAAATTTTGCCAGCCCGTTGGTAAACAACCCGAAGGTTGAGAAGACGAAAATCTTGTTGGCCTTGCGTTCCTTCAGCGCGGTGGCGACCTCCAGGACGCTTTCGCCGGAGGAGATCATATCGTCGATAATGATCATGTCCTTCCCCTCGACGCTGGTGCCCAGAAACTCGTGGGCGACAATGGGATTGCGGCCGCCTACGACTTTGGTATAATCCCGCCTTTTGTAGAACATACCCATGTCAAGCCCCAGCACGTTTGCAATATAGATTGCCCGGCTCATACCGCCCTCGTCGGGGCTGATGACCATCATGTGATCCGAATCAAGCTGCAGATCGTTTACGTTTCGCAGCAGTCCCTTGATGAACTGATAGGCAGGCTGAACCGTCTCGAAGCCGTGGAGAGGAATTGCGTTCTGCACCCTGGGGTCGTGGGCGTCAAAAGTGATGATATTGTCAACGCCCATATGCACCAGCTCCTGCAGCGCAAGGGCGCAGTCAAGAGATTCCCTTGAGGTTCTTTTGTGCTGGCGGCTTTCGTAGAGGTAAGTCATGATGACCGTGATGCGGCGCGCCTTTCCGCCAAGGGCCGCAATGATCCGCTTCAGATCCTGGTAGTGGTCGTCGGGCGACATGTGGTTTTCGTGGCCGCACAGGGAATAGGTCAGGGAATAGTTGCACACATCCACCAGAAGATACAGATCCGTACCCCGCACGGACTCCAGAACCATGCCCTTTGCCTCGCCGGAGCCAAAGCGCGGCACCCTGGCGTCCAGCAGATAGGATTCCCGCTGATAGCCTGAAAAGGCGAGGGATTCCTTGTGCTCGCTTTCTCTCTCGGCTCTCCACTTCACCAGATACTTGTCTACCTTTTCGCCCAGGGACCGGCATCCCTCCAGGGCGATGATTCCCAGAGAACCTACGGGAATAGTTTCGAGATTTCTCTTTTCTTCGCGATTGCCCATACTTGACTCCTTATTTTTTTGCAGATTTTATTTTGATGTCGCAGATCCGTTCGGAAAGCGCTTTTTATAGATTCTGATATCCGGCCCTGTGAGCTTGCACAGGGAAAAGGAACTGGTGATTCGGGAAAAAATCCGGTCGGAATAGCGGTCCCTGAGCTCCTCCAGGCTTAAGTTTGTGGAAATGATCATGGGCTTTTGCCGCAGGGCGCGTTCGCTCAGACAGGAAAACAGCTGAGAGGCCACAAAGGTATTTGTGATTTCCGTCCCCAGATCGTCCACAATCAGAAGATCGCAGCCGTAGATATCCTCGTACAGATCCTGCAGGGCGGCTTTTTCCCCGCGGTCAAAGGAATAGCGTGCGAGCGTGTCAAAAAAAGCGGATGCGCTGAAATAAATGACAGAGCGCTCACGGTCGATCAGCTCTTTGGCGATACAGCACGACAGAAAACTCTTACCCGTACCTACTGTACCATAAAAAAGAATATTGCGGTAGTCCTGATCGAAGCTTTTGATAAATTCTCTGCTCAATTTTACGGCGGAGTCGAAGCGCTGCAGATCCTCCCCCAGATAATATTCGGTGGAGAGTGTGGAAAAGTTTTCTGCCGCGATCCGGTTCCGGATGTTTGACTGGGAATAAAGAACGGCGATCTCCCGCCGGCGGAAACAGCTGCATTTTTCTTTCGGACGGTTTTCGGATGCGATATATCCGGTGTCGCAGCATTTTGCGCAGCGATAGACGGGATCCAGAAAGTCCTCCGGGAATCCGTACTCCGACAGAAGCGCCTTGCGGCGGAGCGCGATTTCGGAGAGGGAGCCGCGGAGTTTTTCGCGGGCTGTGTCATCCCCAGACAGCATGGACTTTGCGGCGGAGACGGACAGCGCGCTCACGGAAGCTTCAAGCTCCCTGTATCCGGGGACGGTCTCATAAACCTTTGCGCGTCTAACTTCCAGAAGACGGCGGCTGCCGTCCCGGATTTCTTCGTAGTCCCTGAGGATGGATTCGTACTGAGAATTGGTAAGTGACAAAGCGGTTCTCCTTGTTCTTAATTGCTTAAAAGTTCCTTTTCCAGGGCGTCAAAATCATAGCTGTTCTGCGAAAACTGGTTAAAACGGTTGGCGTACTGCCTGTTGTTCGGCGTGCTGCCGGTTTTTTTCCGCTGCCTGTACAGCTCGTCGATCCGCGATATGTCGGATTTGTGCCGGACGTTCTGCTCGTGCCAGCTGCTCAGGATACGGTCCGCATATTCAAAGCGGTTTTTGTCCGTAGCCATCACGGTCCGCTCGCAGGCTTCGAAGATCACGTCGTTTGCAAAACCGTATTCGTTGATCCAGCGGGTTATGTATTCGGCTTCCCTGGGAGTGGGAGTATTGCTCTTGCCCAGCTCCTTCATGATGGAGTAGATATTCTTGTCATAAAGAAAGGCTTTCCCCTGCGCCTGCGCCGGAGTGGTGATTCCCTCCTCCGCCCAGTTGACGGCAACCTTTTCAATATATTTAAAATCCTTCTTGCCCTTATCCACGCAGTATTGGATCAGGTAATCGATCAGATCGTCCGAAAAATGAAGCACATCGGTGAAATACAGGATTGCCTTGATCTCGGACGGGGTGAGAGGCCTGCCGAGGTAGGATTCCGCGATAAAGAGAAGCTGCGCGGTGTTCTGGCGCTCCTTAAATTCCCGGAGCTGCTCCGCGGAGTACGTCGGTTTTTCAAAGCGCGGGGCACCGGCGTCCGAAGAGAGCGTCTGCGGTTTGGCGGACGCGGACTGAGTCTGCGCGGGGACGGGGATGAACGAAGAGACGGCACAGGAGGCGGACTGCGTCTTTGCGTCGCTGCCCGGCTCGCGGATGTGGATCCCCACGAGGGATTTGTTCGCATCGTAATCAAGATCCAAAAGACCGTTTTTCTCCCAGTATTTTAAAGCGCGCAGGATATCCTTCTCGGTGTGGTTAAACTTGTCCGCAATGTCGGACACACTGGTAGCCAGATGCGCGTTCATCATGCGGAGAAGATAAAGATAGACCTTCAGCTGTGCGTCATTGGCGTCCTTCATGTATTCGTCAATAAAAAGATTGGACACAACAGTGGAGTCCATATCGCTATCCTTATAAATCGTCAACCGTGCCATCGTTATACTTCCCCTCTGAAATTGCGCAAAGGACTCACGCAGTAGAGCCAGTATAGCATAAGGATTTCAAAAAAGAAATAGTAATTTTCCCGAAATCTGCGGGGCGGCCGAATGATGTCGATAATGTGGACAATGTGGAAAATGTGGATAAGCGGCGGACGGGAAAAAACAGCGTCTCATACAAGGGTTTTCCGACCGGGCCGACAAAAAATTTATCCACACGGATAAAAGAAATTATCCACAGACCGAAGGGAAGAATCCGCCTTCAGTCTGTGGACGGTGTGGAAAAATCAGGAGCCGAGAAGATTTTCCCCGATTTTATGCACGTCCCCGGCCCCCATAGTTATCAACAAATCGCCGTTTATGCAATTTTCTAACAGAAAATTTTCGACCTCGTCAAAAGTGGAAAAGTAACTGCACTCGTGTCCGGCGGCCTCAATCGCCTCTTTCAGATTCAGGGAGCTGATCCCGAGACTGTCAGTCTCCCGGGCGGGAAAGATATCCGTCAGGACGATTCTGTCCGCCAGGGACAGCGCCCCGGCAAATTCGTTCATGAACTCTTTCGTCCGGGAATAGGTGTGAGGCTGGAAAACGCACCACAGCGTCCTGTGGGGATATTTTTTTGCGGCGGACAAGGTTGCGGTAATTTCCGTGGGATGATGTGCATAATCATCTATTATAGTGACGCCGCCCACGGTTCCCTTGTACTCGAAGCGTCTGTCGATCCCGGCATAATCGCGGAGCGCGTGTACCGTGATCTTCCGGCTGACGCCGAGATAATCCGCCAGCGCGGCCGCGGCGACGGCATTTCCCACATTGTGCAGTCCGTGTACCTTCAGGGAAACCGTTTCAGACGCGCCGTCCGGAGAATGGAGCAGAAAGGAGGGATGCCCGAAACCGTCGTAGGAAATATCGGAAGGGTAGTAGTCTGCGTCCTCCCCCGAGCAGGAGAAGGTGATCACCCGGCAGGACAGGCCTTCAGTGATTTCCGCAAAGCGGGGAATGTCCGCGCTGATGATAAGGCATCCGTCCTCCGGCAGCAGTCCGGCAAACCGGCGGAAAGAATTTCGGATGTCGTCAAGATCCTTAAAGAAGTCCGTATGATCCTCCTCGATATTGAGGATCAGCCCCACGGTGGGAAAGAAGCTTAAAAAGCTGTTGGTATATTCGCAGGCCTCGGCGACAAAATATTCCTTGCCGCCCACCCGGATATTGCCGCCGATGCTTTTTAAAATGCCGCCGACTGAGAGGGTGGGATCCATGTCCGCCCGAAGCAGGATTTCGCCGATCATGGAGGTGGTGGTAGTCTTGCCGTGGGTGCCGCTTACGGCTACGGAGACCCGATACTCCTTCATCAGCTGACCCAGAAGCTGCGCTCTCGTCAGCCAGGGGATGTTCCGCTCCTTCACGGCGCAAAATTCCAGATTGGTATCCTTTACGGCGCTGGTCAGCACCGCGCAGTCAACGTCCGCGGGGATATGGGAGGCGCTTTCGCCGTATTTTACGGAGATGCCTTTCTGCTCCAGACCTTTTGTGATGTCGGAGGCCTGCCGGTCAGAGCCCGAAACGGTAAAGCCGGCCCGGTGGAGAATCTCGGCCAGACCGCTCATGCTGATGCCGCCGATCCCGATAAAGTAGATGTGAGAAGGGCTGTCAAAATTGATTTTGTACATGATTACACTTCTTTCTATATTGATACATTCTATTATAAGCATTATAGGCGGAAAAAACAAATAGAAAATGCCATTTAAAGGAAAGTGGGACAAACAGGAGGAAGCCTTATCTAAAGTGACAAGAGACGGAGCGCGCTCGAACGGGGAGTTTGAGATAGTGAACAAAATAATTTCCGGCAATTTGTGAAAAGTATCCGTTTTCGATAGAAAAAAGACAAAATTTTCAAATTTTTTGGCAATAAATATTCACTTTCATTTTAGGGTATGTTATAATAAATTTACCGATCAACGGTAGAAGCTAGACAGAGGTGATAACATGATTAAAAAAGAGATGATTGCCATGTTGTTGGCAGGCGGGCAGGGCAGCCGTCTGGGAGTGCTGACTTCCAAGGTGGCCAAGCCTGCAGTAGCATTCGGAGGAAAATATCGTATCATCGACTTTCCTCTTTCAAACTGTATCAATTCCGGTGTGGATACAGTGGGTGTCTTAACGCAGTATCAGCCCCTGCGGCTGAATACGCACATCGGAATCGGTATTCCCTGGGATCTGGACCGCAACATAGGCGGCGTTACCGTTCTCCCGCCCTACGAGAAGAGCTCTAACAGCGAGTGGTATACGGGCACCGCTAACGCGATCTATCAGAATCTGGAATATATGGAAAGCTTTAATCCGGATTATGTGCTGATCCTGTCGGGCGACCATATTTACAAGATGGATTACGAGGCAATGCTGGACTTCCACAAGGCGAACAATGCGGAGGTCACAATCGCCGTGATGCCCGTTCCCATCGAGGAGGCAAGCCGTTTCGGCATCATGATTGCCGACGAGAACAGGAGAATCACGGAGTTTGAGGAAAAGCCGGAGCATCCGAGAAGCAATCTTGCGAGCATGGGTATCTATATCTTCAACTGGAAGACGCTGAAGGACGCCCTGATTAAGATGGCGGACCAGCCCGCGCTGGATTTCGGCAAGCATGTGATTCCGTACTGCCACGAAAAGGGAGCTCCGCTTTACGCGTACGAATTTACGGGCTACTGGAAGGACGTCGGGACGCTCAGCTCGTACTGGGAGGCCAATATGGAGCTGATCGATATTGTGCCTGAGTTCAATCTGTACGAGGAATATTGGAAAATTTATACCAAAAGCGAGATACAGCCGCCGCAGTATCTGGCGGAGGACAGCGTGGTGGAGCGCTGTATCGTGGGCGAAGGCACCGATGTTTACGGCAAGGTTTACAATTCGGTGATCGGCTGCGGTGTTACCATCGGCAAGGGCACCGTGGTGCGGGATTCCATTATCATGAATTACACAAAGATCGGCGACGGGTGCGAGTTGAATAAGGCCATTGTTGCCGAGGAGGTGCAGATCGGAAACAATGTAAGGCTTGGAGTGGGCGAAGAGGCACAAAACGAGACGGCGCCTCACATCTATAATCACGGGCTTGTGACGGTAGGTGAAAAGAGCGTCATTCCGGACGGCATATCCGTGGGAAAGAACTCCGTAATCTTCGGAGAGACCTCTGCCGCGGACTATGAGGGTTCCCGCCTCGCAAGCGGAAAAACATTGATTAAGGCAGGTGAATAACAGTGAGAGCAATCGGAATAGTTTTAGCAGGCGGCAACAACCATAGAATGAGAGAACTGTCACAGAAGAGAGCAATCTGCGCAATGCCCGTTGCGGGAAGCTACCGCAGCATTGACTTTACGCTGAGCAATATGTCTAATTCCCACATTCAAAAGGTGGCTGTCCTGACACAGTATAACGCAAGAAGCCTGAACGAACACTTAAGCTCCTCCAAATGGTGGGATTTCGGACGTAAACAGGGGGGCCTGTGCGTACTCACACCCACCGTCACGGCGGATAACAGCAACTGGTACAGAGGCACCGCGGACGCCATCTATCAGAATCTTTCTTTCCTGAAAAACAGCCATGAGCCTTATGTGGTGATCGCTTCCGGCGATGTGGTGTACAAGCTGGATTTCAACAAGGTTCTGGAGTATCACATCGAGAAAAAGGCGGATATCACAATGGTGTGCCGTGATATGGAGCCCGGGACGGATGTGGAGCGCTTCGGCACGGTGCATATGAACGAGGATTACCGGATCGAGGAGATTGAGGAGAAGCCTCTGCAGGCGAAGACCAACACGATCTCCTGCGGGATCTATGTGCTCCGCCGCCGCCAGCTGATCGAGATGATCGAGAAGTGCGCGGAGGAAGACAGATACGATTTTGTGCGGGATATTCTCGTCCGCTATAAAGATATCAGAAGAATCTACGGCTACAAGATAAAGGACTACTGGAGAAACATTGCGTCCGTGGAGGATTATTTCAGGACAAACATGGATTTCCTCAAGCCGGAGGTCAGAAATTATTTCTTCAAGCAGTATCCCGATATTTATTCCAAGGTGGACGATCTGCCGCCCGCGAAGTACAACGTGGGCTCCAACGTGCGCAACAGCCTGATCTCCAGCGGCTGTATCATAAACGGCGTGGTGGAAAATTCGGTTATTTTCAAGAACAGCTTTGTCGGAAATAACTGTGTGATCAAAAACTCCATCATTCTGAACAACGTTTATATCGGAGACAATACCTATATCGAGAACTGTATCGTGGAGAGCCGCGATACCATCCGCGCAAATACCCGCTATGTGGGGGAGGAAGGCAGGACTCGAATCGTCGTAGAGAAAAACGAACGCTATACCATGTAACCTGCAGACGGCAGGCGACAGAGAACCCGAAGGCCGCGGTAGAAATATCGCGGCTTTTTTTAGTTTTCTCTTTACAACGGCGGCCGATGCATTTAGAATGCAAGAGGAGCGCCGCGTTATCTGCGGATGTCCGCAGGACGCAAGAAACGGCGGCGGGAGTGGAGCGTTATGTATATTATAGTAGGTCTGGGAAATTTCGGAAAAGAATATGGAAACACAAGGCATAATATCGGTTTTGACGTCATAGATAAACTTGCCGGGCAGGAAAACATAAGCGTGTTGGAGCGCAGGCACCGGGCGGTCATCGGTAAGGGAATTGTGGCAGGGGAGAAGTGTATCCTTGCCAAACCGCTCACCTATATGAACCTCAGCGGGGAGTGCGTCAGGGAGCTGCTGGATTATTACAAGGCGGACGAAAAGACAGAGCTGATTGTTATTTCGGACGATGTCAGCCTCCCGGTCGGGCAGCTGCGGATCCGTAAAAAGGGAAGTGCAGGCGGCCACAACGGACTGCGGAACATTATTTTTCATCTGGGGCACGACTCCTTTATCAGGATCAGAATCGGGGTGGGAGAGAAGCCGGAGAACTGGGACCTGGCGGATTATGTGCTGGGACATTTTTCGGGGCCGGAGCGGAAGACGGAGGATCAGGCGGCGGAGCGAGCCGCGGAGGCCGTTCGGACGGTGATCCGGCAGGGCGCGGACGCGGCGATGAATCTGTTTAACGGGAAAAGCGCCGCAGACGGGGAAGCGACGGACGGCGGAAACAAATAGAAGATATCCGGGAGGAAAGACAGATGCAGGCATTACTTTCACCTCTTCGCGAACTGGCGGAGTATGACAGCCTGAAGGCTGCGCTCAAAGAGAGCGGATGCTGCGCGGCGCTTACGGGGTGCGTGGATTCACAGAAGCTGCATATGGTATACGGTCTTGGCGACGACGTCAGAATAAAGGCCATTATCACATACAACGATATAAAAGCCCGCGAGCTTTTTGAGGAATATAAATTTTATGACAGAAATGTCATGCTTTATCCCGCAAAGGATCTGATTTTTTTTCAGGCGGATATTCACGGCAATCAGCTGGTAAAGGAACGGGTCAGAACCATGCGCAGGCTCATGGAGCAGAAGCCGCTCACCATTGTCACAACCTACGCGGCGCTCATGACGCCGCTTGCCCTCTGGGACAGGGAGAAGGATGTCATCGAGGTGGAGCGGGGAGGCCTGCTGAAGGAGAAGGAGCTTGCCGAAAAGCTGGTGTCCTTCGGCTACGAGAGATGCTATCAGGTGGAAAATCCGGGACAGTTTTCCGTTCGGGGCGGCATTGTCGATATCTTTGATCTGACGGAGGAAAATCCCTACCGCATAGAGCTTTGGGGGGATGAGGTGGAATCCGTCCGGAGCTTTGACGTATCGAGCCAGCGGTCGCTTGAGAAGCTGGAGAGCATTTGCGTCTTCCCGGCGGCGGAATTTGTCCTGGAGGAGGAGCGAATCCGCCGGGGACTGAAAAAGGTGGAAGAGGAAGCGGCAGCGCAGGAAAAACTGTTCCGGGACGCTTTTAAAACGGAAGAGGCCGCCAGAATCGCCGGACAGGTAAAACAGCTGCAGGAGCAGCTTTTAGAGTATAAGAGCAAGGTAAATCTGGAGGGCTATATCCGCTATTTTTACGAAGAGACCGTGACGCTGCCCGAGCTTCTGACATATATGTCGGAAAAAAGCCGAAAGACGGGCGTGCCGGTCTTTTTTCTGGACGAACCGGCCAGGCTCAAAGAACAGGCGGACGCGGTGGAGCTGGAATTTCGGGAGAGCATGACCCAGAGGGTGCAAAAGGGTTACATTCTGCCGGGACAGATGAATATACTCTACAGCGGCGAGGAGGTGGCGGCAAAGCTGCTGCGGGGAAATGTCGTCACGATCTCCACCATGGACAGCAGGGGCGGATATTTCAAACCGGACAGGAAAGCGGATATTGCAGCCAGAAACGTAGCGCCTTACAATAACAGCTTCGAGTCCCTGGTAAAGGATTTGAAGCGTTTTAAGAAAAATGACTGCCGCGTGCTGCTGCTTTCCGGATCCCGAACCAGGGCGAAGCGTCTTGCGGAGGATTTGCGGGATCAGGAGCTTGCCGCCGTTTACACCGAGGATCCGTTGAGGGAGGTGCAGCCCGGGGAAGTATTGACCTATTACGGCCATGTGAAGAAAGGGTTTGAATATCCGCTGCTGAAATTTGTGGTTTTGTCCGAGACGGACATTTTTGGCGCGGAAAAAAAGAAGAAAAGGGCGAAAAAGCTTTACCGCGGGCAGAAGATCAAGGATTTCAACGAACTGAAGATCGGGGATTACGTCGTCCACGAGAGCCACGGCGTCGGCGTTTACCGGGGGATTGACAAGGTAGAGGTAGAAGGGGTAATCAAGGATTATATCAAGATAGAATACCGGGACGGCGGAATCCTTTATGTGCTTGCCACGGGGCTGGACGTGATCCAGAAGTACGCCTCGGCGGACGCCAAAACGCCGAAGCTCAACAAGCTGGGCTCAAAGGAGTGGGAAAAGACCAAGACGAAGGTCCGGGGCGCGGTAAACGAGATGGCAAGAGACCTTGTGGAGCTGTACGCGGCGAGACAGGCCGGGACGGGATACCGGTTCGGAAAGGACACGGTCTGGCAGAAGGAATTTGAGGAGATGTTTCCCTTTGAGGAGACAGAGGATCAGATCGCGGCCATTGCGGACACAAAGGCGGACATGGAGAGCGACAAGATCATGGACCGCCTGATCTGCGGGGATGTGGGCTACGGGAAGACGGAGATCGCAATACGCGCCGCGTTTAAGGCGGTGCAGGAGGGGAAACAGGTGGTATATCTGGTCCCCACGACGATTCTGGCGCAGCAGCATTTTACAACCTTTGTACAGAGGATGAAGGATTTTCCCATCCGGGTAGAGCTGATGAGTCGGTTTCGGACGCCCGCGGAGATAAAAAAGACCGTGGCGGATCTGCAGAAGGGAATGACGGACATTGTGATCGGCACTCACAGGGTGCTGTCCGACGATGTGAAATTTAAGGATCTGGGACTGCTCATTATCGACGAGGAGCAGCGCTTCGGCGTGGCTCACAAGGAGAAGATCAAAAAGCTGAAGGAAAACGTGGACGTTCTGACCCTGACGGCGACGCCGATCCCGAGGACCCTGCACATGAGTCTGGTGGGAATCCGGGATATGAGCGTGCTGGAGGAAGCTCCGGAGGACAGACAGCCGATCCAGACCTTTGTCTGCGAGTATAACGAGGAGATGGTCCGGGAAGCGATTACCCGTGAGCTTGCCAGAAACGGACAGGTGTACTATGTCTATAACCGCGTCAATAATATAGCGGATGTGACGGCGCGGATTGCAAAGCTTGTGCCGGAGGCCGTCGTGGCATACGCCCACGGACAGATGAAGGAGCAGGAGCTGGAAAGAATCATGTATGAGTTTATCAACGGAGAGATCGACGTCCTGGTGTCTACCACGATCATAGAGACGGGACTGGATATTTCCAACGTCAACACCATGATTATTCATGATTCCGACAGTATGGGGCTGGCCCAGCTGTATCAGCTCAGGGGCCGGGTAGGACGTTCCAGCCGTACCGCCTATGCTTTTCTGATGTACCGGCGGGATAAGATGCTGAAGGAAGTGGCGGAGAAAAGGCTGGAGGCGATCCGGGAGTTTACGGAGCTGGGGAGCGGTTTTAAAATCGCCATGCGTGATCTGGAGATCCGTGGGGCGGGAAATCTGCTGGGAATGCGCCAGCACGGACACATGGAGGCGGTGGGGTACGATCTGTACTGCAAGATGCTGAACGAGGCGGTACGGACCTTAAAAGGAACCGCGGCGGCGCAGGATTTCGCCACCCTGATCGACCTTGACGTGGATGCGTTTATTCCGCCGTCCTACATTGTAAACGAAATACAGAAGCTGGATATTTACAAACGGATTGCCGGGATAGAAAACGGGAAGGAGCGCGACGATATGAAGGATGAGCTTCTGGACCGTTTCGGGGAGATCCCCAAGTCCGTGGATAATCTGCTGCGCATTGCCCTGACCCGCGTGGCGGCACACAGATTGTACATGACGGAGATCCGGGGGAAAAACGGGAGAATCACCTTCACCTTCCGCCCGGACGCCGCGGTGGATCCGCTGAAGATTCCGGAGCTGCTGAAAAGGTACGGAAAGAGTCTTGCCTTTACCGCTTACGGAACGCCCTTTTTTACCTACAAATATAAAAAGACCGGCCTGGTGGAGACGGACGCGGAGCTGCTCTTGAACAAGACGGAGGAGCTGCTGGAGGAGATGCGTTTTTTGCTGCCGCAGGAGAAGTGACGAAAACCGAACATACATTTATTTTGAGGGAGTTTTATAGGACTTTAAAAATGTTACCTTCTATTTCAGAAAGAGAAACCGATTCTGAACAGGAGGTAATATTTATGAAAGGATATGTGACAGGCAGCGGTTATATGGGGTTGGTGGGAGACGCGTATATGCTGTTCGCCAGCGAGGGGGATTATCTGGAGTATCTGGAGGAGGACGGCAGGGAGCAAAGAGAGGCGGCATAGCCTCCGGCGGCCGGGTTCTGCGGAAAGGGACGGCGGCAGCCGGCGGGCATTCCCCCGCGGACCCGCTCGCGCTTGAAGGCGTGACGCAGCGGTGCGTAAGCAGGCAAAGTACGCCTGCTAAGCACCGGCGTCGCGCACAGTCCGCGTGAGAACGCCTGCCGTCTGCCGCCTGTGGTGGGGTGCGCCATCGGAAGCGGGCACGCCTCGGCATATTGACAAAAAGACGTCTATATGGTAGATTTATTATGTAACTTTTTACTGAAATTGAAGCGCAAGTTTGACTTGGAAATGTTAAATTTTACCGCTTGTCGCAACAAGACATTGCGCGGTAGGCGGATAGAAGTAAATGCGTGCCGAAGCACGCAAGAAGGGGGTTACATGAAGAGAGAATTTGATCTGCTGTCACTGGGGGAAATCATGTTGAGGCTGTCGCCACCGGACAATGAGCGTATCACCCGCGGAGATACGTTGAGCAAGCAGGCGGGAGGCGCGGAGTTAAATTCCGCCACGGGGGCGGCGATGCTGGGACTGCGCTGCGGGATTATCTCGAAGCTTCCGGCTAACGACCTGGGAGTTTATATCAAAAACCGGGTGCGTCTCTGCGGCGTCAGCGACGATTATCTGGTGTACGACGGCGACAAGGATGCCAGGCTGGGCGTCTATTATTACGAGAGCGGCGCTTATCCCCGGAAACCGCGCATTGTCTATGACAGGAAGAATACTTCCGTGAACAAAATCTCCGTCAGCGATTATGACGAACATCTTTTTGGCGCGACCAGGTGCTTCCACACCAGTGGAATTACGCTGGCCTTAAGTCCCCAGGTGCGCGAGACGGCCATCGAGATGATCAAGCGCTTTAAGGAGCAGGGAACCATGATTTCCTTTGACGTAAACTTCCGTGGAAATCTCTGGACGGGGGCGGAGGCAAAGGAATGCATAGAGTCGATTTTGCCCTATGTGGATATTTTCTTCTGCTCGGAGGATACGGCCCGGCTGACCTTCCTGAAGGAGGGGGATGTCAGGAGTATCATGAAGAGCTTTACCGAGGAATACCCGATTTCCCTTGTCGCGTCCACCCAGCGTATCGTACACAGCCCCAAGCGGCATACCTTCGGTTCCGTCATCTACAGCGCGAAGGAGGATAAATTCTATGAGGAAGCGCCTTACAGCGATATCGAGGTGGTAGACCGGATCGGAAGCGGAGACGCGTATATTTCGGGTGTGCTGTATGGCCTGCTGTCCCATGACGGAGACTGTCAGAGGGCGTTGGAGTACGGCGATGCGGTCAGCGCGCTGAAGAATACGATCCCCGGAGATCTGTTGAGTACTGATCTGGCGGAAATTGAGGGGATTATCCGGGAGCACAAGTCCACGGGAAGGGTTTCGGAGATGGATCGGTAGAGGCAGGGAAACAGAAGAGTGATGCTTTGAACGATTGAAAGGCAGCCTGTTCCGTCTTGCTTGGCGGCGGCTGCCTTTTTGGAAAAAGTAAGTGATTATAGAGAAGATAATTGATCATAAGGCCTGTTTTGTCTCGTTTATAATTTCAAGAAATTCTTTTGCCGTAACAATGAATGTTTTTACTGGAAAGTGTTTTTTGTTGCCGGTAACCAGATATGCATCGTCTTCCTGCTTTTTTATAACAATTTCATAAAAAGGCAGATCTTTTTTGTCAGGCAGCAATTCGCCGGTTGGCGAAGGTACGACTCGTTCCCCAAATTTCTCAATGGTTCGGAGAAGCATGTTGACAGTCTTTTCTGAAAAATGAAACTTCGCGCGCCGCAGCACTTCATGATACTCCTTCAGAATTTCATCGCTGAAGAGAGGGATTACTTCACCGGAGAATAGTTTTCCAACGACTAAAACAGTGGCGGCGTCATCATGACTTGAAAGCAATGCAGAAACAAGGACATTTGTGTCAATTACCGCGTAATAGATCATTTATTCGCCTCCATACCGTGCCCGTCGAATTTCTTCGTTGATTTCTTCTAATGTCAAATCCTGAACATCATTCTTTTTTGCCTCAGCCCGCAGTGAAAGAAAAGCCTGCATGCCGGAGGCTCTGGTTATTTCCTCAGAAGCCTGAATTTCAAACGGGATTTTTCTTTCTCTGACGACAGCCCGTGCAAAGATATTGAATGCAGTGGTTGCATTCATTCCGAAATCTGCGCAAAGGGTATCAAATTGACGTTTCAGGGTCTCATCCATACGGACGCTAAAAGTTGCTTGTGCCATATCAAAACCTCCTTTGCCATTTATTATACTCAAAAAGATGAAAAATGCAATAGATAGGAACCTGTCAGGTGCATATTGAAAGTGGGAATCAGGGGAGAATTGACATAGCCATGCGGCGGTGCTATACTGCATACAGACAGGAAATGCATTGCTTTTTGCCGAATGATCAGGCAAACTACCGACTATTTCTCGGGAGGAATCTTCTATGAAAACAATTCTACAACTGTTGCGGCAGCCGGGAAAGACCCTTTCCGGTATTTTTTTAAGCGCCCTTGCGGTTGCGATTCTTGTGGTCAGCGGGGGACAGTACGGCGCGACGGTTCTGACCCGGGCGAATCTGGAGGACGGGTACGACACCCTGGCGCTGGCTTCGGCGGAATATTTGCGGGAGTCGGGCGAGGATAGCGTCACCTGGTTTTCGGCCCTGCCGGAGGAGTATCAGGAGTGGGTTGCGGAGGTGATCCGCACCCGCCCCGATCTGGTGATGGCGGAATCCTATACAGGAGGGCTTTCCGCCTATATCCCGGAGATGGTTCCGGACAATATTTTCCGGCATGTGGAGGAAATCGTACCCCGGGACGGCGGATGGGACAGTATAGCGGACTCGGCCGATTCCCGCTATGAGGCGGCGAGACAGCTTTCTAAGGAGTACTGTGATATCGAAAATCCTTATTCCTGCGCCATGTTTGAGGTAAGGCTGGACGGAGTGGGAGCGGTTCCGATCGAAGGCTTTGTCACGATCGAAAGCATCCGCCCTGACGGGGAGGCGGAGGTAAGCAGCGTGAGAAACAGCGTTTCCCTGCTTTGCGTGGGAACTGTCGAACAGGTCATCGGTCTGGAGCAGGGCTATGAGTCCCCGGTGGGCGAGAGGTTGCTGCTTTATGTCAGAGCTTTTGACGAGGAGGCGCTGGAAGCCCTGCAGTTAGAGGCGGGACAGCGGTATCTGGTTTACGGAATGAACTATAGCGATATCCCGCTTTCCGTCATGGGTGAGCTGGCGGAGGAGACCTATGGGAAATTGCGGGAGCTGCTTGGCGAAGAGCTGTTTGAGGGAGAGCTTCAGGGGCAGATCGACCGCTATATGACAGTCTGCGATTACAGCTCCTTTCCGGTGGGCGGCATGGACGGGCAGGGCATCTATACGTTTTTTAGAGACAGGAGAGAGCTTTATGACGCGCTGCCGGATTCGGACGGCAGCTATGGGATGAAGGAGGTTCCGGCGGAGGAGTATCTTCCGGACTATCAAGTCCCTACTATGGCGAGGCTGGAGGGAGAGTCGGAGGACTATCTGGCGTCGGAAGAGGGTTCCCTTTGGCGGCAGGCCCTAAAGGAGATGGAGATCAGCAACCACGGCTTCCCGGTGTTGGCCGTGGAGAAGCTGGGATATCAGGCGGCCTTTGTCCGGGGGCAGACCCGGATTGTGGGGGGCCGGGATTTTACGGAGGAGGAGCGAAACGGCGGGAGCCGGGTCTGTATCCTGTCCGAGTCTCTGGCGGCGGCAAACGGTCTGAAGGTCGGGGATACCATCGACCTGAGGTATTACGGCTACGATTACAATATTGCTGCGCAGCAGGAAAGCATGTCCCGCACCTCCTCCCCCAGCGCGGCGATTTATTCCCGGCGGGAAGGGTTTCTTGCGGAGACGGAAGAGTATCGGATCGTAGGATTGTACCGACAGAATAATGCCTGGCGGAACGGAGACGATCCTTACGGCTTTACCCCGAATACTGTTTTTGTGCCGAAGGCCTCCGTCGCCGGTGAAATGATGACGAAAAAGGGAGGGGTTTATTACTCCCTGGTGCTGCAAAACGGGAAAAAGTACGAATTTGAAGAGCTCCAGAGAGAGGCCGGGTATCCCGATCTGTTTCTCTGTACGGATCAGGGATACAGTCAGATCGGGGAGGCGTTGGAGGATTATGTGTCCGTCTCGGCGGGAGCTCTCTGGATTGGAATTGCCGCCGCAGGGGCGATTACGGTTCTGTTCCTGAGCCTGTTCCCGCTGCAGCAGGGACGGACGGTGGGAGTCATGCATTCCCTCGGCGCGGGCAGGCGGGAAAAGATGCGCTATATCCTTGGAAGCACGGCCTGCATCCTGATTCCGGGAGGGGTTCTGGGCGGCCTTTGCGGGGCGCTTGTCTGGAGGCGGGTGACGGCGCGGCTGATGGAGTCGGTGAGCGTGAATATCCCGCTGGAGGCTGACACGCCGGTTATGGCGGCGGTCTTTGCGGCGGCCTGGGCGGTTCTGACGCTGCTTGCGGTTTTTGCGGCAGCGGCGGCGCTTACCGCGGAAAAGGGGCTGAAAAAGAGAAAATAAAGGGGGTGCGGGCGATGCGTTATATCTGGATCCGTTTCCGGCGGAGTCCTCTGTCCGCCGCGGCGGTCTTTCTGTTTTCCGGGCTGATTGCGCTGGCGCTTTGCAGTCTGCAAAGGGGGATTTTTGCCGCCCAGGAGCATTACGATGAAATTTACCGGCAGATCCGGGTGCGGTGTACCGTCACAAACCTGACGGGAGATCAGTCGGATTATCTGAATATTCCTCCGCAGCTTCATACCCTGTTTACGGAAGGGTCAAGCTCCGGTTCCTTCGGATTTGAGGAGCTGGTGGAGGATCTGTGGATCAAGAGTTCCCTGAAATTCGACTGGGAGGGAGAAGAATATACGCTGGCGGGAATCACGACGCTTCAGGCGGAAGCAAGGCTGTGGCCGGAGAACGGCTGCGTGATCTTCTGGGAGGAGGACGCGGATGACAGCGTCTTTGCCGGGGAGGAACTGAAATGTATGATCTCCGGTGAGTTGATGAAGGAGCTGCAAAAGCGGGAGCTTTCTGAGGATTTTTTTGCCCTTCATCTGGCGGCGGAGGATTCTTACGGAAAGGATTACGACGGGGAGCTTGAGATCGTGGGAACCTATGAGGGGGACGAGAAAAAAACGGTCTACTGTCCCTGGGAAACCTACCTGGAAATCTGCAGGAGCAGCGTGCGCGCCGCAATGGCGGACTCCCTGTCCGCGACGCTGAAGGATAACGACGAGCTGGAGACGCTTCGGGAGAGGGCGGAAAAATGGTTTGCAAAGCCGGATGTCAAGATGTTCGGATTGGCCGAAAGCGAGGGGTTTTACCTGGCGCTGGATATCAATGACGTCCAGCTGGAGCAGGCGAAGCAGAATCTGAAAAACAGCATTGCGGTAAACCGGACTGCGGCGGCCGCTATCTTTGTATTATCCGCCGGGGCCGGAGCCCTTGTGGGATTTTTAATCATCCGCAGCCGGAAGCACGAGATTGCCCTGCAGTGGACGCTGGGAACCACAAACGGCGAAATTTACAGGGCTTATGCCGCAGAGCAGGCTCTTTGTGTGATTTTGGGGACGGCCGCGGGAGGCGCGATTTTCCGATGGAGCCCGCCGTATCAGCTTTGCCTGTTTGCCGGGGTTTATCTGGCGGGGCTTTCCGTCATGCTCTGGATTTATCTTCGGAAAAATCTGATTACTGTCATGAAGGAGGAAGAATAAGATGGGTATCACATTAAAGTCGGTTTCTTACAGTTATCGGGGGAAATATCAGACGGTTCGGGCGGTGAACAACGTCTCCTACGATTTTGAGCCGGGTAAGGTATACGCCATTGTGGGGAAATCGGGCTCCGGAAAGACGACGCTGCTCTCCCTGATGGCGGGGCTTGATCTGCCCGTGGAGGGAGAAATTCTCGTGGACGGCAAGTCTACCGGGGAATGGGACAGGAACCGGATGCGTCGGGACGCGGTATCGGTGATCTACCAGAATTATAACCTTTTCCCCCTGCTCACCGTGCAGGAAAATATTCAGTATCCTTTGAGCCTGAAAAAGACGCCGAAGAAGGAGACGCTTTCGATTGCGGAGGAGGCCAGGGCCAGGGTGGATCTGCCCGAGAATTATGACAAACGTCTTCCCAGGCATCTCTCGGGAGGCGAGCAGCAGCGGGTAGCCATCGCACGGACACTGGCCCAGGGCTGCAAGATTATTCTGGCGGATGAGCCCACGGGGAACCTGGATTCCGCCAATACCCGAAATATTGTGGAAATTCTTGGCAGCCTCGCCCATGACGACGGCTGTACCGTGATTATCGTTACCCACGATAACGCGGTGGCGGAGCAGTCCGACGTCGTGATCCGGATGCAGGACGGAAGTATTTGTCCGTAGAAGAGAAAGCGTCAAGTTTTCATTCAACGATATTATTCAGGTATAAAAATCCTCTGTTTACAAATAATAGTTCTGACTTGAAATCCCATACCGGACATGGTTTTGTAAAAAGTACACGGAACATGGCGGGAATGGATGAGCAGACCAGATTTGTAAATGGAGGTTTTTTATGAAGGCAACAGGAATTGTGAGACGTATAGATGATCTGGGGCGGATCGTTATCCCAAAGGAGATCAGGAGGACGCTGCATATCAGGGAATCGGATCCGTTGGAAATCTATACGGATCGGGAAGGACAGGTTATCCTGAAAAAATATTCGCCCATCGGCGAGATGACGACCTTTGCCAGACAGTATGCCGAAAGCCTGGCCCAGGTGTCGGGTCACGCGGCGCTGATCGCGGACAGGGATCAGTTTATCGCGGCGGCGGGCGGCTATAAGCAGATGCTCAATAAAGCCATAGGAAGGCAGCTGGAGGAAAAGGTGCATAACCGGGAGACGGTCATGGCCTCCAGAGGAGACCGTAACTTTATCAGCATATGCGACGAGGGCGGCGAGGAGTATCAGCATGAGGCTATAGCGCCTATTCTGTGTGAAGGAGATATCATCGGAAGCGTGGTGCTTTTGCAGAATGATAACAAGGGCCGGATGGGCGAGGTGGAGCAGAAGCTTCTCATGTCCGCCGCGGCTTTTCTGGGCAGGCAGATGGAGCAGTAGCTTAAGCGGGGATGAGTCTGCGGGGAGTGACGGCGGCAGATGTGGCTCTCTCCGCAGATGCGCTTATGCTTGAGGTTCGGGCGGCAGCGGTGCGCAGACAGAGTACGATTGCCGGGTGTCGGCGTCCGGCACAGACTGCGGGGGAATGACCGATCGCTGCCGCCTGAAAAATCATACTCCTGAAACAGGAGTGTGCGGAAACCGGACTTTAACCGGAGCAGCCTATTTTTTCCAGTATGTTGAGGGCAATATTGGCTACTTCCTTAGGCGATATGGGTATATCTTCCATGATCCACTGTCTGGCCAGGAAGTATGTGCCGCCGGCCAGATAAGCGGAGAGCAGTCGCGAGTTGTCCTCGTCCGGGTTTTGGAATAGTTTAGTCGTTGTTTTGTCCGGGAGGTTTTGATAGATACGGTTAAAAATTTTGGGCCAGTCTGCTTCCGGAGTATGCTGAAAAAGCAGCCTCGCCAGATCGGACTGCTCGGACAGACGCACAAAAAAACGTTCTATATCGTCTGCCGTCAGCGGTTCTTGAAAAGTTCTGAATATCCCTTCAAAAAGTTCGCCCTGCATCTCCAAAAGAATATCTCCGGGCAGTTCATAATATCGGTAGAATGTAGTCCGGTTGACACCTGCTTCATGACACAGCTCCGTGATATTGATTTTATTCAGATCTTTTTCTTTCAGCAGTCGCAGCAGCCCTTCTCTCAGCATTCGTCTGGTAACTTTG
Source organism: bacterium (assembly GCA_023664305.1). Classification (GTDB taxonomy): domain Bacteria; phylum Bacillota; class Clostridia; order Lachnospirales; family Lachnospiraceae; genus Acetatifactor. The sequence goes on from JAMPFT010000022.1 coordinate 55,428, forward strand.
ACTCTTTGATTCGTCTCCGGCATGTAATCGTCTCCCCTGAATTATGAAAATTTTGTGAATGATACAACATTTTTACACGGAATGTTGTATCCGCAACGTATGCTTAAAAACTGTATGTTGCAAGTGCAACAAGTGTTGTGCTACAATTCTATAGTACAACACTTCCTCTGTCAAGAGAGAAAAAAATGGGAGGTATTATCTTATGAACATGCGCAGACAAACCTGGAGTACTATTCTTTTATGTATCACTGAAGTAGCGGTAGGCGTTATGCTGCTGATCCGTCCGGTGACTTTCACTGCCGCAATCATTATGGTAGCGGGTATCGCTTTGATTGCACACGGTATTATCAGTATTATCCGCTATTTCAAAAGCAGTCCGGAGGAGGCTGCGGTAAGCGGTCTTTTGATCCGGGGGCTGGTTACCGCAGGCGCAGGCATTTTCTGTGTGCTGAATCCGCAGTGGTTTATCGTCACTTTTCCGATGATTGCGGTTTTATACGGTGTTGCCGTCCTGATAGCGGGTTTGGGTAAGGTGCAATTAACGGTTGACTTGCTTCGGCTGAAAAACGGTAAATGGTGGCTGGGCGCTATCAGCGCGGTCGTCTCCATTCTCTGCGCCATTGTCATTATCAGCGATCCGTTTTCTTCTACAATGGTCATGTGGTGGTTCACGGGAATTTCACTGATTGTTGAAGCGATATTTGATTTGATTACCATGATTGTGAGCCGCTGATCCGTCGGGTCAGACAGAGAATGTGGAACAGAAACAGTCTTTAGAAGTAGGAGGAACGGTGATGAGTGGTGAAATGAAAGAAAGCGAAGGCCTCTCCCTGCTGAAGAAGGGACAGAAGGGAATTGTTCACGCCATATTCAGCCGCATGGGAATCATGCTTGCGCTGTTGGTCGTGCAAGTCATGTTTATTTTCAGTGTATTCCGCTGGTTTGGGGAGTTTTTGCCGCATATTATCGGCGGGACAGCGCTGTTTACTGTGATAATGGTTATGTATCTGCTCAACAGCCGGATGGATCCGACGGCCAAGATTACCTGGCTGGTGGTCATCATGCTTCTGCCGGTGTTCGGCGCGCTGTTTTATTGGTACATCCGGAGTGATGTCGGCCATAAAGCGATGAAAAAGCGTATTGACCGGCTGCTCGGCGAAACAAGGGATCTTGTTCCTCAGTCCCCGGAGACATGGGAGAGATTGGAGGCGCAGGATCCGGGAGCGGCGTCTTTGGCCCGCTATATCGCCCGTCGCAGCGGTCCGGTTTATGAAAATACGGCGGTGACCTACTTTCCTCTGGGGGAGGACAAGTTTGAGGAAATGCTCCGTCAGCTGGAACAGGCGAAAGAATTTATTTTTCTGGAGTATTTCATCATCGACGAAGGGCTTATGTGGGGAAAGGTGTTGGAAATCCTGGCTCGTAAGGCAAAGGACGGTGTGGATGTACGGGTGATGTACGATGGCATGTGCGAATTTGTCCTGCTGCCTCACGATTATCCCAAACGGATGAAGCAGCTGGGGATCAAGTGTAAGGCGTTCGCCCCGGTCTCACCGCTTGTCTCTACTCATTATAATTACCGGGATCATCGCAAGATACTGGTGATCGACGGACATACGGCTTTTAACGGCGGGGTAAATCTGGCCGACGAATACATTAACCACACCGTAAAATACGGCCACTGGAAGGATACTGCGGTCATGCTCCAGGGCGAGGCTGTGAAAAGTTTTACGCTGATGTTCCTGCAGATGTGGAATGCGAGTGAAACCGAGCATGAATTTGGCCGTTTTCTCAATTCGCCGCCCCGGAAAGGCGAGGGCTTTGTCATTCCCTATGGCGACTGTCCGCTGGACGACGACAAGGTAGGGGAGCGGGTTTACATGGATATCCTGAACCGGGCCAGACAGTATGTGTATATTATGACGCCCTATCTTATCCTGGACGGTGAGATGGAGACTGCCCTGAAATTTGCCGCCGAGCGGGGCGTGGATGTGCGGCTGATCCTGCCGGGCGTTCCGGACAAGACTGCGCCCTATGCGTTGGCAAAGACCCATTATGCCGCGTTGCTGGATTCCGGGATACAGATTTATGAGTATACGCCGGGGTTTGTACATGCAAAGGTGTTTCTGTCGGATGACCGGGAGGCCGTGGTGGGAACTATCAATCTGGATTACCGCAGCCTGTATCATCACTTTGAGTGTGCCACTTATATGAACGGCGTTTCCTGTATTCCGGAAATCAAGGCAGACTTTCAGAAAACGTTTCAGTCCTGCCGTCAGGTAACGAAAGAGACGGTCTGGCAGGGAAAGACAGGGCTGAAAATCATGGGGACTGTCCTGAAAGCGGTTGCGCCTCTGATGTGACAGGTATCACATGGGGCTCCCGCAATCTGCGGGCAGAGAGACGCATAAGTAACAGTTCAGCCATGCCATTCATAATTTGCCAGAATATACATGATGGCTGAACTGTTACACACATAAAATAAAAAACGGCCAGCAGCCTTGACAATTCAGTTTATGCAAACTATAATATCGGCAGAAGAGAAATGCGGTGACGAAGAGAGTAGCTGCTCTGCGAACGTTTCAGCGAGTCGGCGGGGGTGGAAGGCCGATATTAGTAGGGAGACAGTGAAGATCACTTCCGAGCAGCCGGAACAAAAGGCGGACGCGTCCGCGCGAGTAGTTTCGGACGGTATTCCCCCGTTATGGGAAGGCGCATAACTCCGCTTCGGAGCGTGCGAGTGTAACAGGTGGTGAACGCAGGCGATGAGACCTCGTCCTTTTACAGGGCGGGGTCTTTTGTGCTCTTACAGGAAACTGCGTCACAGTCGGGGAAGAATGCGAAGCATTCTTCCAAGCGTCGCGAAGAGACGCTTTGCGTCGCGAAGAGACGCTTTGCGTCGCGAAGAGACGCTTTGCGTCGCGAAGAGA
>JAMPFT010000023.1 GCA_023664305.1 bacterium
AAAGTGATTATCCTGCTGGATGAATACGACACGCCCATGCAGGAGGCATATGTGAACGGGTATTGGGAAGAGCTGGTAGAATTTACCAGGAGCCTGTTCAATGCGACCTTCAAGACGAACCCTTATTTGGAACGCGCGCTTATGACAGGAATCACCCGCGTGAGCAAGGAATCTATTTTTTCTGATTTAAACAATCTGAAAGTGGTGACAACGACCTCGGAGAAATATGCGGACAGCTTTGGTTTTACGGAGGAGGAAGTGTTTGCGGCTCTGGAGGAATTTGGTCTGTCCGCCCGGAAACAGCAGGTCAAGGATTGGTATGACGGTTTTGTTTTTGGCAGCAAAAGAGACATTTATAATCCCTGGTCCATCATCAATTTCCTGGACGAGAAGAAAGTGGGAGCCTACTGGGCGAATACCAGCTCTAACAGGCTGGTCGGCAAGCTGCTTATGGAGAGCAACGCCGACACAAAAAAGACCTTTGAGGAGCTGCTTAATGGCGGCGTGCTTGACATGGAGATCGACGAGCAGATCGTCTACAACCAGCTTTCCGCGAAAAAGAATGCCATCTGGAGCCTGCTGCTTGCCAGCGGGTATCTGCGGGTGGCTGGCACCACCTTTGTGGAGAGGACGGGGCGAACCTATTATAAGCTGGTGCTGACCAACAAGGAGGTCCACATCATGTTCGAGGATATGGTGAGGGACTGGTTTTCCGGGAACGATTATTATAATGACTTCCTCAAGGCGCTGCTTTTGGGCGATGTGGAGGCCATGAACCTGTACATGAACCGAGTGACACGGGAGATGTTCAGTTACTTTGACACGGGAAAGAGTCCGGAAAGCGAGCCGGAGAAGTTCTACCATGGTTTTGTGTTAGGGCTGATGGTGGAGCTGTCTGAGCAGTATGTGGTCACCTCCAACAGGGAAAGTGGTTTCGGGCGGTATGACGTGATGCTGGAACCTCGGGATACAACCAAGGGTGACGCTATCATCCTGGAGTTCAAGGTGCAGGACGCCAGAGAAAAAGAGTTGTCCGATACCGTAATCAGGGCGCTGCAGCAGATTGAGGAGAAGAATTATCAGGCGTCTTTGATGGCAAAGGGGATCCCGGCAGCGCATATACGGAAGTATGGGTTCGCCTTTTGTGGGAAAAAGGTCCTGATTGGCAGTGCGGAGACATAAATTTATGTTTTGTGAAAGCCCCGGCGGATGGGAAGTCTGCCGGGGCTTTTTTACATAAGAGCAGTTCACAAAGCGTGCTGTCCTTTGTCTGTGATAAGGCTTTTTGCTGAAAAAGGCGTGAATCAAAATGGCGTGTCTGTAACATGATTGATGGAACAAAACGATGAAATAAAAAGACGCTAAAATGAAATGATTTAATGCTCTTTATTTAGATTGTTTATGATTGCTTCGACGGAGTTCTGTAGCTCCGGGGTAAGATACCGAAAGTTCTGCAGGAGACGTATTTCCCTTTCCGTGGGACGGAATGTTTTCACCGCGTCCTCTATGGAAGAGGTAACGGAAGCGCCGATCAGGTAATCCACAGAAATACCGAAAAAGGCGGCGAAGCTTTTCAGGGTTTCTATATCCGGTTCTGCCAGTCCGTTCTCATATTTATAAATCGACTGCTGGGTCAGGTTAAATTTTTCGGCAAGAGCCTGCTGACTTAATCCTTTTTCCAGCCTCAGTTTTCTAAGATTTTCCACTGATTATCCTCCATACGGTTTCTCTGCTTCTTATATATATAATATCTATCTATGCCTTGAAAAGGAAAAATCATTCAGTTGTTATTTACAACAACTTAAGGTTGTGCTATTATAAACTAAAAAGTGGTATAGACGGGTTGGAGCAGTATTTGAAAAGATGAGCACAAGGATCAGATGCCTGCAGTGTATGCAGGAATATGACAGTCAATTTGATATCTGTCCGTACTGTGGCAGCGAAAGGGAGATCGAGCCGAAGGAATTATATTTTTTGAGGCCGGGAGCAATTCTTGCAGGACGGTACGAGATCGGCGCATCCCTGGGGGATGGCGGATTCGGGATCACCTATAAGGCATGGGATCTCACCCTGTCTAAGGTGGTGGCGGTCAAGGAGTATTATCCTGTCGGTCTGGTAAACAGGGTGCCCGGTGAGAACAAGGTGATTGTATACGCCGGACGACGGGCGAAGGAATGTACGGTCGGCAGGCAGCGGTTCCTGGAGGAGGCGCGCAATATGGCGCGGTACAATACCCATGCCAATATCGTAAACGTCTACGATTTCTTTGAGGAAAACGGTACAGCCTATATCGTTATGGAGTTTTTGGACGGCATGAACTATAAGGAGTATCTGGAGGGTATGCCGGAAAAGAAGGTGCCGGTACAGGAGGCGCTGACGGTGATGGAAGCGGTTTTGACCGCACTCTCGGAGGTACATAAGAGCGGCATCCTGCACCGCGATATCAGTCCCGGCAATATCTTTCTGTGTAAGGACGGCAAGATCAAGCTGATCGACTTTGGGGCCGCCAGGTTTTCCGCGAAGGATGAGACGGCCAATGTGACGGTAATCTTAAAGCCCGGCTACGCGCCGCCGGAGCAGTATCAGTCAAAGGGCAGGCAGGGTCCCTGGATTGACATCTATGCGGCGGGGGCGACCCTTTACCACGCGATCACGGGCATCGTGCCGGAAGAATCGGTGAACAGAAATGAGAAGGACGAATTGATCCCGCCGGAAAAGCTCTGCCCGGAGATTTCCCATAACTTAAATAACGCAATCCTGCGCGCCATGGCGCTGCAGCCGGAGCTGCGGTTTCAGAGTGCGGAGGAATTTTGGAATGCGCTGTCGGGGGAATCCGCGATCCGGGATGTCGGAAACGAGCTGAAAAGGCGCAAAATCCGCAGATTTCTATCGATTGCGGCGATCAGCGCTGCGGCGCTTGCAGGTGCCCTGGTCTGTATGAGGATTGTGGAGCAGAGAAAGGCGGCCGCGGCCATACTGGAGGAGGCGGACGTCACCCTGTGGGTCAGCGCGGATTCCGGTCAGACCGCGGAAGAAAAACAGGAGATTATGGAGGAGGCGCTTCAGTCCTTTCGGGAGGAATATCCCCAGATCAACGTGACGGTGACCTGTGCGGAAGCGGGGGAATATGAGACCAGACTCCGGGAGGCGATGGAGGAGGGACAGCTGCCCACTCTGTTTGAGTCTTCCTGTCTGTGGCAGCAGGATTACGAATATCTGGCAGATCTGTCGGATGTGTTTGATTTCATAAAATCCGACGACTGCTTTTTTCTGGAGCGGTACGCGGATTTTTTTCCTCATAAAAAGCAGATTCCTCTGGCCTTTACCATGCCGGTCATTTACCGTTGTATCCTGGCGGATACGGACGGGAAGAGCACCGAAGAGCTGATTGCGGAAAAGCGTTTTCTGGTTACCGCCGGGGGATATTTTACCTGGTATAACCTGTGTAGCGGAGAGGAGCCGGTGTCGGATTTTGTAAGCTGGCTCGAAACGGGCGAAATAAGCGGCATTCTTTCGGATCAGGCGGAGTTTTTAAGCCTTGACGTGCCCTGTCTTCTTGCGGACACCTCCTGTTACCGCTGGGTTCAGGAAAATATGCCGGGGATCTATGAGATCGAGTTTTGGCAGGAGCGGGGACTGACGGGAGCCTTTCAGGACTGCTTCAGCATCGCGGAGGACGCAAAAGAGGAGGAAAAGGCGGCGGCCGTTCAGATTCTGGTCTATCTGCTGGCGGATCAGGCCCAGGATGTGCAGTATGTGCAGAACGGCGATGATCTGCCCCTGAACAAAACGGCGTACCGGGCCTATGTGGAGATAAACGGGGAATTTGGCGGACTGGAGGCGGAGATCGGGAAGGCGGTTATGGGCGGGGAAGCTCAGGCGCTGCTGGATCGGCTGCTTTCGGACGCGGAGAATTAGAGAAATAAAAACGCTTCCGGACGCGGAAGCAGTATTGCGAGGTAGTACAGATGAGAAGATGTCTGGGATGTATGGAAGAATTTGAGGAACAGTATGATATCTGCCCCCATTGCGGCTACGAGGTGGGAACGCCGCCCCGGGAAGCCTACCACATGATTCCGGGGACATTGCTGGCGGACAGATATCTGATCGGCAGTGTGCTCGGATTCGGCGGATTCGGCGTCACTTATATCGGCTGGGACCGGATTCTGGAGAGAAAGGTTGCGGTAAAGGAATATCTTCCGGGAGAGTTTTCCACCCGGATTCCCGGGCAGTCGCAGATTACTGCTTTCGAGGGCGAGAGGACGGAGCAGTTTAACAGCGGTCTGGGTAAATTTCTGGAAGAGGCCAGAATGCTGGCAAAGTTTGAGGCGGCCAACGGTATTGTGCAGATTTACGACAGCTTCCGGGAAAACGGAACGGCGTATATCATCATGGAATATCTGGAAGGTAAGACTCTGAAGACTTATCTGGAGCAGAAGGGAAAGCTGTCCGTGGAGGAGGCGAAGGAGATTCTGCACCCCATTTTGACGGCGCTGAAAGAGGTGCATGAGATGGGGATTCTCCACAGGGATATCGCGCCGGACAATATCTTTCTGACGGAGGAGGGAAAGGTAAAGCTTTTGGACTTTGGGGCGTCCCGATTTGCCACCACCTCGCACAGCAAGAGCCTGTCTGTGATTATCAAGCCGGGCTATGCTCCCGTGGAGCAGTACCGAAGCAGGGGCGACCAAGGGCCCTGGACGGACGTCTATTCTCTGGCGGCTACGTTTTACAATATGGTCACGGGCGTTGTCCCGGAGGACGCCATGGAGCGCGTGGAGAAAGAAGAGCTGAAAAAGCCCTCCAAGCTGGGAATTAAAATTCCCCGAAATGTGGAACACGCGATTATGAACGCCCTGAATATCAAGATAGAGGACAGGACGCAGAATATCGAGGCGTTTGAAAAGGAGTTGTATCTGGACGAAAAGGTCAAGCTGAAATTCGTCCGGCTGAAGAAGGCGGACGTGGGGAAATGGCCGCTCTGGTCAAAGCTCGCCGTGTCGGCGGCAGTTTTAACGGTCGCAGTCTTTGCGGGGCTTTTGGCCACCGGCGTGATCGACTATTCGAGGCTGATCCCGGAGAGCTTTAAGCTGCCGGAGGGTATGACGAGGGTTCCCAATCTGGTAAACGGCGAGCTGGACGCGGCGGAAAGCCTGATGACGGAGGCCGGGCTGATCCTGCAGGTCGTAGATAAGCAGTATTCGGAATATGTCCCGCAGGATCTGGTGCTTTCCCAGAATGTAAACAGGGGAAAGATTGTTTTGCTGGAACAGGTTGTGGAGGTCGTGGTCAGCGGCGGACGGGAGGTCGTGGTCGTACAGGACGTCCGCGGCTCCTATAAGGAGGAGGCGCTTGCGGCGCTGACGTCCCTGGGACTGATCGTAGAGATTCAGGAGGAATACAGCGAGTACGCGGAGGGCGTCGTCATGGAGCAGAGCGTCGCCCCCGGCGAACAGACCCATCGGGGAGAGACCGTCGTCCTGACGGTCTCCAAGGGGTACGACACCTTTATCGATACCGAGCAGGCTGTGACCATTCCGGATCTGACGGGCATGAGCCTTGACGAGGCGCGGGAGGAGCTCAAAAAATACGGTCTTTCCGTGGCAAAGGAATCGACGAAGGAGGTCTCGGGGAAGAAGGCCGGAAGCATACTGGAGCAGACCCCTGCCCCCGGCTCTCAGGGACACCAGGGCGATGTGGTCAAGGTGGTCCTTGCGGCGGAAAAGATGCCCGTATACATGCCGGACACGCAGTACAAGGATATGGACGCGGCGGTCAGCGAGCTGGAGAAGCTGGGACTGAAGGTGGCGGTGGAATACGAGGAAAACGCTACCGTCGCGCAGGGAAAGGTGATCCGTCAGAGCATAACGGCTTACGGCGAGGTGAAGGAGGGCGCGGCGGTCACGCTGACGGTCAGCAGCGGCACGCCGGAGGTAAACCAGATTATCGCGAAGGAGCCGGAGTGGTCTGGCTGGGTTACGGAGCTCCCGGCGGGAGTGGATAAATCCCGCTATGAGATAGAGACCAAAAAACAGTACAGCTTCCGGGACAAATCGACTACATCCTCCCTGCAGGACAGTATGCCGGGCTGGACGCTGTATGACAAAACAACGTCAAAGGGTGACTACGGAGAGTGGAGCGCCTGGAGCGGGGATCAGCCCGCTGCCCAGGAGGGACGGGAGATTCAGCAGAAGGAGCAGTATTCCTACCGGGATTACGAGACGACGACCTCTGACCAAAGCTCCATGAGCGGCTGGGAAAAGATTGACACGCGCACCTATTATCTGGAGGATTACGGAAATTGGAGCGATTGGTCAACGACAGCGGTCAGCGGCAGCAGCACGAGGAAGGTGGAGACGAAGACGCAGTATCAGTCTCGAACCAGATCATGGACGACTGCCTCCACAAAGTCTCTGTCCGGCTATACCTATAGCCATAGGACGGAAAGCGCGGGCAACTGGACGGAGTGGAGTGTGACTCCGATATCTGCCAGCGAGACGGAAAGCCGCAAGATAGATGTGGATACCAAACAGGAGACTACACAAGTACAGACAGGAACGAAAGTTTATTATAAATATTACCATTGGTACTATTGGAATACAGAAAAGGGTGAAATGTATTATTCTTATGTGCAGCACCCTCAGGGATATGGCAGAACGTATGATTCGGTGGAATTGGATACACCTTTGTCTGTATGGAAAGTTATTGACGGGTATAACACATACCTATATGCAGGTAAATCGTGGTTTTTGGAAAGCACACGGGAAGAAGCGATCTTATCGCCTCAGACCTATACCTTATACCGCAGCCTCACCACAAATTACACCTATCATTTCTACAAATGGAGCGACTGGTCAGGCTGGAGCGACACACAGGTTTCCGCCGACACAGATCGGGAAGTAAACACCAGAACCGTATACCGCTATGCGGACAAGACCCCTCACTACGAGTACACCTACGGGAGATGGAAGGATTGGACGGCCTGGAGCGACGACGCCGTTGCGGATAGTTCCACCCGGGAGGTCAGAAAACAGACCATCTACAAATACCGGGATATGGCGGATATCGTCACCTACCACTACTACCAGTGGGGGAACTGGTCGGAATACCGGGATGAACGCCCGGAGGCCTCCGGCACGCGGGAGGTACAGGAGCGCACGCTGTATCGGTACAAAGAAAAATAGGACGGGTCAGGACAATGGAGATAACATATGCGATCAGCACCTTTCCGGGGGAGAGGGAGCAGAACGAGGACTATGCAATATCCGGCAAAAGAGGAGACGTCTCCTGCTTTGCGGTGGCGGACGGGCTGGGAGGCCATGGGCGGGGAGAGGTTGCCTCCCGGCTCGTATGCGAGACGGCAATGCGGCGCTTTGCGGAGGGCGGCGCTCTGGAAGAACTGTTTGAGACGGCCCAGCGGGAGCTGATGGAAAAACAGAAGCAGGAAAGGGCCATCGACGCCATGAAAACCACGCTGAACCTGCTGACGGTCGGCCCGGGAGAAATCTGCTGGGGCCATGTGGGGGATACGCGTACCTACTATTTTAAGCACAACAAGTTAGTGTGCCGGACAAAGGATCACAGCGTGCCGCAGATGATGGTGACCATGGGGGAGATCAAAGAGGAAGAAATCCGCCACCACGCGGACCGAAACCGCCTCCTGCGCGTCATGGGCATCGAGTGGAGGACGCCGCAGTATGTGCTGGAAAAGGCCCTGAAGCCCCGGAAACGGCAGGCGTTCTGCATGTGTACGGACGGCTTCTGGGAATACATCGAGGAAAAGGATATGGAAAAATGTCTGAAGACCGCAGGCACCGTGCAGGAGTGGCTGGACGCCATGAACGATGTGGTGAAAAAGAACGGTGCAGGCGAGGACATGGATAATTATACGGCGCTGGCCGTCTGGATCGGGTGATGCGGCTGGGAGAGACGACCGGAAGGGACAGCGTGTGGAACAGGCGGAAGGGATTTGACTGCGGGAGAAGATATCTTTGAAAGTATGCATAAGCCGGAAATCACAGGGAGAATGAGGGTGCAGCAATCATTGAAGTGCGGCACAAGCTGGGGGCCGCGGGGAGAATGAGGAGCGTATGGAGCAGAGTTACGGGAGCCGCCGGGAAGCGGGCGGCAGACAGGCCGGATATGACGGCTGTGAGGAATGGATTTCGGTGAACGCCGTCTCTCTGCAGGGAGCGAGAACGAGGCAGGAGGACTATCTGCTCTGGACGCGGAGGGAGGACAGAATCATAGCGGTAGTCTGCGACGGCATAGGAGGCATGGATAACGGAGACATTGCCAGCCGTACCGCGGCGCAGCTTCTCTTTGCCGATCTGGGGAATGTGCCTCCCGGGTCAGACATGCCGTCCTTTTTTCGGCGCGAGACGGAAAAGCTGGACGACGCGGTGTTCGGTCTGCAGTATGCGGACGGCAGCAGGATGAAGGCGGGAACTACCGTCGTGGCCGTCCTGCTGCTGGGGAAGACGCTGCACTGGTTTTCCGTGGGCGACAGCAGGCTGTATCTGCTGCGGAACGGACGGCTGCAATGCCTGACGAAAGCCCACAATTATGCGGCGGCGCTGGATGAGATGAAAAAGCAGAAGACGCTGGATGAGGCCTGGTATCGGGAGGAAGCGAAAAAAGGAGAATGGCTGACCAGCTATCTGGGCATGGGGATTGCGGAACAGTTTGACTGCGGCAGCATCTTTTTTCCGGCAGCGCCGCAGGAAAAGCTGCTTGTCTGCTCTGACGGCCTGTACAAAACGGTCTGCCAGGAGGAATTGGAGCTTTACTTAAGACAGCCGGGAGGAATAGATCGGATCTCCGGCCTGCTGCAGGAGGCGATACGGAAGAAGGATAGTCCGTCGCAGGACAATGCCTCATGGGTACTGATTGGAAGAAAGGACAGATAAAAATGGAACGGATGATATGCAAAAACGGTCATTTTTATGACGGAGACAAATTTCAGGAATGTCCTCACTGCGCGGCAGGAATGGAGGCGGCGCGCCCCAGCTCCTTCGCCGTCGTCGGAGAGAGTCCGAAGAAAGAGGAGAGTGGCAAGGTACAAACGGGGGAAAAGAAAAAGCTGTTTGGCCACCGCAGGGCAAAACGGACGCAGGGGACGGAGGACAGGAGCGGAACAGAGGATCGGACGCAGATACTGCCGGTAAATATGCAGGGGGCGGGAGACGGAGTACTTCCGGGAAGTGTTCCCGGAAGCTTTCCTGAAAATTTCTCCGGGAGTATCCCCGGAAGTTTCCCCGGCCAGGCCGGAGGGCAGAGCTTTCAGCCGAATGATTTCCGGGAGGGAAACCGACAGCCCGTCACAGGAAGCGGCATAGTACGGGAAACATCCCTGTCCGCTGCAAACGGTACGGCGGATTTCCAAAACATTACTCAAAAGCTGGACGCCGCCTATCTGGCGGGAATGGGGATCGGAGGGACGGCTCCTGCGGGGACGGAACCGAACGGAGGAGCAGATTTGGCGCAAGCGGGAAGCGGTACTGCTGCGGTTAAGACGGGAAGAGGGACCGAAAGCGGAGCTGTTTTTGCGGAGATGGGCTCAGGAAACACCTCTAAAAACGACGGCAAAACCGTCGGCTACTTTTCCGTCGGTCTGGATACGGAGCCGCCGGTGGGCTACCTGATCTGTACGGAAGGGGAGGATTACGGCACGGGATTCCCGTTGAAATCAGGTATCAATTCGCTGGGACGGTCAAGCGCCATGGACGTGGTGGTGATGGATGTAAAGGTATCCAGAGAGAAGCAGGCGTTCGTGATGTATGAACCGCACAAGAGAGAATTTTTCCTGAAACCGGGAGACGGTGTGGGGCTGTGTTATCTGAATGACGAGCTTGTCCTGGAGCCAAAAAAATTGAAGGCCTACGATTTGATTTTGTTGGGAGATACGAAGCTGATGCTGATCCCGGTATGCGGGGAGCAGTTCAGCTGGTAGGGACGGTGATCTGTTATATTCAGCTGAATGCATGGAAACAGGAGCAGACAAATGATAGTAAATCTGATTGAATCCAGACAGATGTTTGTATTAAATCTGCCGACAAAGGTAAAAGGCCAGTATTGGATTAAAGATATCGATAAGAACGGAAAGTCCAGAAAATTGATCAGCATTGAAGAAATGAACGGAGAGTGGATACTGAAAAGCAATCAGCTCGTTAAAATTTTGGATGCGGATCAGTCATTCCTGAGTAGAGCGGTTTTGCGTCCGTTCGGATTCTTCTGTTTAACGATAGGAAATGATCCGGAAAGGGTTACCCTCTTTGCGGAAGAAGAGGATGAAAGTCGCAAGTCATACAAAAAATATGTGCTAAGAGAACCGTTAAGGCTTAGTATTGGCCGGGGCACTGACAATAAAATTATTTATGAAAACAGCTATGTTTCCAATCGGCATGCGCTTTTGCTTTATGACGGGAAAGAGTGGACGGTGCAGGATCGGAGCAGCACGAACGGCACATATGTCAATCGTTTTCGGGCGGATGAAAAGCGTCTGAAAGCAGGCGATCTGATATATATTATGGGATTGGAAATTGTAGTAGGCCATAATTTTCTGGCGCTGAATAATCCGAATGGGCTGGTGAAAATTGCGACAGCAGAACTGCAGGATTATGTCGCTCAGGCGATAGAGCCTGTGAGGAAGGACGGGATCGAAGAGGAACCTGTTGACGGCCCGGACGACCTTTTTTTCAGAGCACCGCGGTTTTATCGGGAGATTGAAAAGGATACAATTCAAATTGACCCGCCGCCAATGCCGGAAAAGACGGACACGGTTCCTATGGCGTTGATGCTGGGACCGTCAGTTACTATGGCAATGACTTCCCTCAGTACGGCTGTTTTAACGGCTCATAATGTGTTGAACAACGGAGGGGAAGTAGCGCAGGCATTACCGACGTTTATCATGGCAATCAGCATGATGCTTGGCACCGTGCTATGGCCCGTGCTGACAAAACAATATGAAAAAAGAAGTCGTGCGGAAAATGGGAAGAAAAGGCAGCAGAAATATTTGGTGTATCTGGATGAAATCAGGGATGAGATACGCAGAAAAAGCCGTCAGCAAAGCCAGATACTTCATGAGAATATAGTCGCGCCGGAGGAGTGCATTCAGAGAATAACGGAAAGAAAAGAAACTCTTTGGGAAAGAGTAATCGGTCAGAGCGACTTCCTGCGGTTGAGAGTGGGAACTGGTACGCTGCCATTGCAGATTGAGGTCAAATATCAGGAAAAAAAGTTTACAATGACGGATGACGATATCCAGAATGCAATGCTTTCTCTGGCGGAAAGTCCCAAGATACTGGAAAATGTTCCTGTCAGCGTATCTGTTCGGGAAAAGAGGTTTATAGGTATTACAGGAGAATATCAGGCGGGAATGAGAATGCTGAAGCTTCTGATTCTGCAAATGATAGCTTTGCACAGCTATGATGAATTGAAGCTGATCCTGATAGCGGATGAGGCAGATGTTGAAAGCTGGAATTTTGTAAAATGGATTCCTCATTTCTGGGATGATGAAAAGAAGACTCGTTTTTTCGCTGTCAGCGGAGATGAGATGAAAGAATTGTCCGTTTTTTTAGAAAAGGAAATATTGACCCGACAGGATACGGACAGGCGGGATTACACGGAGTATGCACCTTATTATGTCCTGATTTCAACCGACAAAACGCTGCGGGATAAGTGTGAGGCATTTCAAAAAATGCTGACATATAAGAACAATTGCGGATTCAGCATCTTGATGTATGGGGAGAGATTACATGATTTGCCGAAGGAGACGGAGACAATAATCCTATCGGATGCAGCAGGCTCCAGAATGTTTGACAGAAATGACACCACGGGAAAACAGACTGCATTCAGGCCGGATTTATTTCAGGAGGACATTCTTACAGATATTGCAGAGGATGTAGCTAATATTGTATTGAACAGGGAAGATAAAGGGTTTTCCCTTCCGGGAATGATCACATTTTTGGAAATGTTCCAGGTGGGAAAGGTAGAACATTTGAATGCGCTGAGCCGTTGGAAGGAGAATAATCCTACCGTTTCGCTGCAGACCCCTGTAGGAGTGGGAACGTCAGGCGACCTTTTTTTGCTTGATTTACATGAAAAATATCATGGCCCGCACGGTCTGGTTGCGGGAATGACGGGTTCTGGAAAGTCAGAATTTATTATTACCTATATTTTATCTTTGGCGGTAAATTATCATCCGAACGAAGTGGCATTTATTTTGATTGACTATAAAGGAGGCGGCCTGACAGGGGCATTTGAAGATGAGGAACGGGGGATTAAGCTGCCGCACCTTGCAGGCACGATTACAAACCTCGACGGGTCCGCGGTAAGGCGCGCTTTGATTTCTATACAGAGTGAGCTTCGGCGCAGACAGACAGTATTTCAGGAAGCAAGGCGGATTTCGGATGAGGGAACTATGGATATTTATAAATATCAACAGCTATACCGCGATGGCCGGGTTTCGGAGCCGGTTCCGCATCTGTTCATTATCTCTGATGAATTTGCAGAACTGAAGAGTCAACAGCCCGAATTTATGGAACAGTTGATCAGTACAGCCCGAATAGGGCGAAGCCTCGGCGTTCACTTGATTTTAGCAACGCAAAAGCCGAATGGGGTGGTAGATGACCAGATATGGAGTAACAGTAAATTCCGGGTGTGTCTAAAGGTACAGGAAAAGGCAGACAGCATGGATATGATCAAATGTCCCGATGCGGCGGAGCTGTCACAGGTAGGACGATTCTATTTACAGGTAGGCTATAATGAATTGTTTGTTTTGGGACAGTCAGCATGGTGCGGAGCGGAATATTATCCTGCCGATGTGATTAAGCGGACAAGAGATACCAGTATCCAGGTAGTAGATCATATCGGGCGTGTCATTTTAAATGTGAAACCGGAAAAGAAAGAAGTAATAGCAGAGGGGAAAGCGCGCAGACAAATTGTTGAAATTGTGGAATACCTGTCAGGGCTGGCAAAAGAGGAAGAAATTGCCGTGAGGCCGCTATGGCTGCCGCCGGTTCCGGAGATTATCTGTCTTGATGAGTTAGAAAAGAAATACGGCGTATGTGAGGAGGGTTTTTGGCTGGAGCCGTTGATTGGCGAGTATGACGATCCCTTTAATCAAAGACAGGATGCGCTACGGGTGCCTTTGTCTCAAGAGGGCAACTGTCTGATTTACGGATCAACCGGGGCCGGGAAAACTACATTATTGACAACGCTGTGTTATTCCCTGATTAAGAATCATAATGCTGACGAGGTAAATCTTTATATCCTGGACTTTGGCTCAGAAACATTAAAAGTGTTTGAAGCGGCTCCGCAGGTGGGGGATGTGGTTCTGGCTGTTGACAGGGAAAAAGTAATTAATTTGCTGAGAATGTTGTCTGATGAGCTTGACAGGAGAAAGACGCTTTTTTCCGAACAGGGAGGGGATTATTTAAGCTATTGCCGCAGTGCGAAGGATATTCCCGGTATTGTGGTGGTAATCAATAATTATTCCGGATTTGCAGAGCAGTATGAGGACGATATTGAAACGTTTGCAGGACTGACGAGAGATGGCGTCAAGTATGGCGTTTATTTTGTCGTGACAGTCAATGCGACCAATGAAATACGTTATAAAGTAGCGCAGAATTTTAAGCAGATGATAGCATTACAATTAAACGATACTTCTGATTATGCGGTGATTGTAGGCAGGACAGGCGGTTTGACGCCGTACCGCTGCAAAGGGCGGGGATTGATTAATCAGGGAAAAGTGTATGAGTTTCAAACCGCCTATTGCAAAAGTGCAGAAAATCAGACGGATTTCCTGAAAAATGTTTGTGCAGAGCAGGCGGCAGGGGCGAAAAGCTTTGCATTAAGAATCCCTGTTTTGCCGGATATAGTGAATCTGGAATATTTGAAAAACGAAGAGATTTCGCTGGAAAAAATCCCTCTGGGGGTGGACAAAAAGACGTTAAAGGCAGAGTGCTTTGATTGCAGTAAACGTGTAATTTATCCGGTGGCATCTCAGGAGCTTTCTCAAACGGTAAGCTTTGCAGAAGAGCTATTGTCTGTGTTGAGTAAAGTAAATGCCGGGATCACTTTAGTAGATCCGGATAAGCTTCTTTCAGAACAGGCAGGAGAACATTGCAGATGTATCAGGGGAAATCCGGAGGGCTTTGTCCGGGAATTATTTGCCGATATGGTGGCAAGAAATAATGATTATGTTGACAGTGGAATGAATGTGGCTGTTTTGGATCGCTATGAGGAAAAGATCCTTGTTGTGATGGGAGTAAAGCGCCTGCTTGATCAACTGACGGAGGATGGCCGGGATAAATTTGCGGTTTTGACGGAAAATGCAAGGGCAATTTATGGGATACACATGATTTTGCTGGAGTCAGCACAGGAATATAGTCATTACACCTATGAAAGCTGGTATAAACGGCATGTCAGCGGTACAGAAGGCCTGTGGATCGGAGATGGGATAGCGGATCAGGCCGTATTAAAGCTGAGTAAATATACGCCGGAGCTATACGAGGAAATAGGATGTCAGTACGGCTATTTGATCAGAGGGAGCAGACGTATGCTGATTAAGCTTGTGTCGTCGGGAAGCGAGGAAGAACAGGATGGATAAAATTCTTGTGGAGGTTTATGTCCCTGTAGTAGAAGCTTCCTGGGATATGTTTATTCCCCGGGAAGCCAAAATGTATGAGGTTCTTGATATGATAAAGACGGCTGTTTCCGACTTGTCCGGAGGACGGTTTCTGGCGGATGAAAATACGGCCGTCTGCTATCGACAGAACGGTATGATTCTTAATATTAATTTATCAGTGAAAGAGCTGGGGCTGAAAAATGCCGCAAAACTGATGTTAATATAAATTTACACAAAGGAGGTCATGAAGAATGGCAAGAACAATTCAAGTAACACCTGAGTTGCTGGAGTCGGCATCCACAAAAATTGAAGGGCTGGCGGCGGACTACAAAGCGCAATATGACGCTCTCTACAACGAGACCGGTGCAATGAGGGCAACATGGGATGGAAAGGATAATCTGGCATTTACGGATCAAATCGCGGGATTCAAAGATGATCTGGAGAAAATGTACAACCTGATGCTTAAATATGCCGATTTCCTGAAAAAGAGTGCGAAAGCATACCGCCAGACACAGGATACGGCGGTCAGCGAAGCGCGAAAGCTTACAAACTAAGGGGGTATAAATAAAATGGCAGATTCCATTAAAATTTCCACTCAAGTACTGGTAGACACTGCAAAAAAGGTGCGTGACTGCAACACAAAAATGGATCAGAAGCTCGCAGACTGCAAAAAACAGATGAATGACCTTGAAGCGACCTGGAAGAGTGATGCAGCCAGCGATATCAGGGCAGCTATGAATGCGTTGGCTCCCCGTTTCGAGGAATATAAGACAGTGATAGAATCCTATGCAAAATTTTTGGATCAGACGGCGCAAAGCTACGAAGCTACTGAAAGCAGTATCCAGAATAACGCCGGTGAGTTTCACAAGTAAATGCTTTTAAATATACAGGCACAGAAACCCTGTGTCTGTATATTTGCAAATAGTACGGGAGGAGCAGATCCCGGCTCGTCGGAATCTGCAGAAAACACACAATACAGAGATATGTTCAGCTTTAACGCAGATGGGGAGAATATGAACAGGACAAACAGAAGAACAGCTATTATTTTAGCTATCACAATATTTTTTTCTTCAATATCATTTTCCGGATGTGGAGAAGAACCGGAAACAATCAGCCTGGGGCAATGGCTGGTATTAGTAGATCAGACCTTTGGAATGAACAGTTACCAAAGTGATACGCCTTATTTTGAAAACATATCGGAAACCGATACCTATTTTGATGCAGTGCAAATTGCAGCGGAATGGGAGGTAATCGATACAGAGCAGCCTATTGATGTAGAAGAAATACTGACATGGAACACGGCCTTAATCACGCTTGTCAATGTGGGAAGCTTTTTGCCCGTAGATACAGCGGAGGAAGATAAAATAGAGTATGCAATCGAACATTTCGACAAAAGTATCCGTACTTATTGGATGCAACGCGATATAGAAGCAAGCAAAGCAGTCGCGTTGTTGGGGATCGCTCATGAACAGTGGGTGGGAGCAACATATGACCATGTGATTGAAGAAGTTACTTATAAGGACGATGTGGTAGATCTCACGAAAGAAGAGATAAAAACAGACGGTTATACGGTGGAAGATGGGATTGTGAAAATACCTGTTTCTTCCGGCGTGGAGTTGAAGGCGGGAGAGGTCTATGTCCTGCCTGTAGGTGAAAACCGGTTTACGGTGCAGGCCTATAAGGCGGAAAATGTGTATCAGGATGGTGAATATATCTATATAGAAAACAGTTCGGATGAACTTACGCTGGAAGATGTGGCGGAAGAATTGTTTGTGGAAGAAACTTATGAGCCTACTATGGATAGGGCAATTATATATGATGCAGAAGGAAACATTATGTCGGTGGGATCCGAATTGTTGTCGGCCTTCCGTACAGAAGACGGGGACAGCGGCAGATTCAGGCTGGCGGGCGGAAAGGTTCAGGACTGCGGGCTTGGGATTTTAGACAACATGAAAATAAAGCAAACTTTTACAATTGAGGGATACGAAATAACTTGTGAAATTGTACCGGATGGGAAGTTTGACTTTAAAGCAACCGTAAAATCAGGTAATTTGCTTGAATCAGAAGATAAGAAGCTACAAGATTCCCAAAATGCTAAGCTACAAGGCGCAATCAGTTTGGGAATTAGTGAGTTAGAGATAACAAATAAAGTTGACTGGGGATTGTTTAAGGGATTAAAATCGGCCTCTTTGAAGTTGAACTATAAAACACAATTCAGTCTTGGATTTGAATTGTCTGGTAAGCTGATGGATTTAGTGGGAGCTCCTTACGATAATAGGAATGGGGGATTTCCAAAAAATTTTATAAATGCACCGTTTAAAACTCGATCCGATGAAGGGGCAAAAACAATTAAATGGAAAACAATCAAAGTTGCCAGTGTAGACTTATTTCCCAAGGGTGTAGCGCGCGTGTGTATAGATATTAACCTTGTGATTGGAGCAAATGGTTCGGTTTCTGTGGAAGTTACAGAATCCGGAGTAAAAGGTCTGGAATATAAAAACCATAATCTGCGCGTAATCAATGAGAGTACGAAAAATACGAATGCACAAGCAAAGGGAAGCATCGAAATGAC
The DNA here is from genome assembly GCA_023664305.1 of bacterium. Classification (GTDB taxonomy): domain Bacteria; phylum Bacillota; class Clostridia; order Lachnospirales; family Lachnospiraceae; genus Acetatifactor. The sequence goes on from JAMPFT010000023.1 coordinate 17,202, forward strand.
ATTGGGAGCGGGTCCGGCTCTTTATGTATTCGGTTTAAAGAAGAGCATTATCGGTATACAGGGTATGGGTGGGGTAAGGATAGAGGCAAAGGTTACGACACATCTGGCAGATTCGGAAATGCATCTAATTGAAGAAATGTCCATTGAAGATATAGCACCGGAAATTATTACGACATGGACTTCGGCGATTATTACGGCGGAAGTGCCTGTAATTATGCAAATTGCACAGGAAAGAGGAGGTATTTATAGAAATGAAGGTGAAAGCGTTACATTACATTGGGATTTATGTGTTGATATAACAGAATATTTCGTTTTAAAAATAGAATTGACAGATAAATCGTTGGTTTCAGATGTGCTGAGTGGCAAAATTACAACTAAATTTGAAAGCAATGTAAAACTGTTTTCCATGCATGTCGATAATGGAGATTGGTCTTCTGCGTGGGCAAGTAAGAAGACAGGCTGGAATACAGATAGCGCTGCCTGCACATTGAAATATATTCCGTTTGACGGCGAGGAGAGTGCGGAAAAGGAGGAAGCAGCGGAAAGCGAGAAGGTAGAAATAGCAGCCGACACCGGGTCAGACAGACATGTTACGGTAGAGGGTGATATGATTGTTTTAGACAGTGTTATGCTGACTATCATGACAGAGGAAAAAACAGGTATTGCAGTTACAAAAATTCCGGAAGGATATACCTGGGAGGACTTACAGTTTAAGTCGGGCGACGAGAAGATTGTCTTGGTTGATGATGCGGGCAATTTAACGGGAGTCGCGGAAGGAAGCGCGATCGTTACGGTCAGCACGAAGGATGGGAAATACAAATCTTACTGTGCGGTCACTGTTTTGGCAGATAACACATTTGAATTTTCGCCTATTGCGATATAGTAAAGCGTAATCTGCTGTAAAATGGGAGGCAGTATTTTGATAGGGAAAAAGGACGGAATAAAAGAAATTAAGAAAAGCGGTATGACGCAGATAGTCGTTAAGATTGCAAAAGAACAGATGCTATCGGATCGGGAGATTTATGCGATTAATCATCATGAGATAGGAGGGCTTCTTGCGATAGATGTAATCCGAAAGCCGGGATCATTTAAGCTGATTTATCATTTGACCGGGTTGATTTCCCTGGAGGATTTTTTGCTAACGCCAATGAGCAGAGATGTTTTTGGAATACTGCTCCGAAACATTTTACATGTTCTGAAAGAATTGCAGAAAATGCACTTTAATCAACAGGCTTTAGTTATGGATTTGGATAAAGTAATGGTTAATCCTGTAAAGCAGGAATTGCTGTTTGTATATCTGCCGATACAAGGCTATGCGAACGATGCTTCTTTAAAAGATTTTCTGCTGGAAATTATTCGAAGGGGAAGCTTTGAAAAGGAAGAAGATGATCATTATGTACAGGAATACATACGGATTTTAAAAGGCCGAAGCCTTTTTTCGTTATTCGAATTGGAAGTCTATCTTGAGGCGTTTATTTCGGGAAACCGTCAAATAGCCGTTCATGACAGAGCATGTCCTATCTGCGGTGCGCCGATGACAGGAAATAGTACAATTTGCTATAGGTGTGGCGGTAGAACAGATGAAATTGAAGAGACAAAAAAGAAAGAGCGAATTTATGATCCGATACCGCCACAGAGGCAGAAAGAGCAGGAAACCGCCACTGTACAAAGACGGCTTCCTGTCTTAATACGGGAACGGACATCGGAGAGGATAGTGATAGATACAGAAAAGTTTTGTATAGGGAGGTCGGAGAAATATTGTGACTATGTTATTTCGGATAACGCGATGGTGGGCAGACAACATGCTGTAATATTGCACATCGAAGGAAAGTATTATATAGAAGATCTGCAATCTACGAATAAGACATTTGTAAACGGACGGGAGATAAGGAAAGAAGAACTGATATCCGGGGCAAGGATTCGACTTGCGGATGAAAAATTTATTTTTATGGAGAATTTATAAGGGGATAGGACATGTATACAGAGTTTATCATTATATATGTGGGAATAGGAGTCATGTTGCTACTTCAGGTGGTATTGTTGATCGTGATGCTTGTCTTGCTGAAAGAAATGAAAAAGCAGAAAGACAAAAGGAACCGGATGATTTCAGCTGCAGGCAATTACGCAGGAAGCGGTTCTTCCATTGTATTTTGCACAAATTGCGCTACGCAATACGCAGGCACAGAGAGATTTTGCCCTAAATGCGGAGCTGCAAGATGATAGGGCGGAGGTATAGAGGTCATGTGGTGAATGATATAGGAAAGAACAACAGGGGGTAAAAATGGGGATTAACGTTGAAAATGCAGATACGAGAGCAATTGAGTTATATGTTTGCGCTACGCAATTGCAGGACATAAAGAAAACAGTTGCGCAATATAGCATGGAGTTAAACGACGGTTGGAGAAGCGTTGAAACAGATTATTATTTGCAGGCACTTTCCAATGTGGGGAGAACGATAGATCAGGCGGTTGTGGAATTAGGAATGCTCGACGAACTAATCCGCACTACAGCGAGACAAGTCAGGATAGAGGAGAATAGTGTCGAAGAGTGTGAAAAGGAGAACACGGTAACCGGCGAAGTAAAGGAACAGGTTTCGCAAGAGATTGGGGAATGGGAGCAGGAGGCAAAAATCCATATGGCCGATAATATAAAAACCTTATTCAAGGGGCTTTTTTCGGGAAAAGGAAACGGCCGATTTTAACATACAGGCAATGAGACATGAGGATGTGAGGCGAGAGGATATGGCAGAAATCAAAATCGATACGAAAAGAATAATAAATGCGTCCGTTACAGCTAAAAAAGCACAGCATGAAGTATCTAATGTTGCGGCCCAAATCGAAACTGTCAGAAAAAGGCTGGATGCGCAGATACGGAACCGTAACGACATAGAAGGAAGATTGCTTCGTCTGCAGAATAAATTAGAGCAGCTTGAGAAGGACATTTACGCTATTTATGCAGCTGTCAATCAAAACGTGAATCACTATGAAGCAACAGAGCAAAGAATCAACAGCATGGGCCGGGAAGTGATAGATCAGTCTCTTCGATCCTCCTAACCATCCATCGTCTTCTCCAGTGCATCCGCAAATTGCCCTTGGAGGAGCAACGGCGTCTTCAAAGCCTCTGAATTTATATAGTGATTACCATTAAAGACTGCCATTAAAAGCAGTAAAAATTTACTGCAATAACTAACATAAGATAATAAAATGAAAGCCCATTTTTTTGACAGCCACAAAGGATATAGCGAAATTTATGAGAAAAAGGAAAAATTTTTTGCCTGACAGCACCGAAAAAGGCACCACTATCTAAAAGCGTAGATCGCGGTTTTCCGTACGCACATAGTGGAATCGCGGCTGACCCAGACCTTACAATGACTACAGTCTGTTTCCGATACTGTCAGATATGCTTTTCGGCTGCTGGAGAAGATGGGACAAGATTATTTAGACACGACCGACAATGCCTTAAAAAAACAGTAAGAACTCAGGAATCAGCCTGATTTTGGTTCAGGCGCGCAAGCTCAGCCTGAAGCGCAGCGATGACAGAGTCTTTTTCCTTAATAGCCGCATTGGCTTCGGCGGACAATTTTTCGATGACGGAGTCCTTTTGGGCCAGCAACTTGTTCAACTCTTCGATGCGGTGCTGGACGGAGCGCTGCCTGCGATAGTAATCTTCCCGAGCCTCGCACTGGAGCCGCACGGACTCTTCTTGGCTAAGCTGGTAAATTGTGTTGGATGCTTCCTGAATATATTCGTCCTTCTGCGCGTACATTTTGAGCTCCTCCCATGTGGATGCCTTGAAGAGGGAGGCCCATTTGTCGATATGGTGCCGTCTGTCCTCCTCTGTCGCCAATTCTGTCTGTGTTAAGTCTAACACAGAGAGGCGCAGTTTGTCACTATAAATGGTGTGATTTTTGACATTATCGCAGAAGGAACAGCCCCAAAGGATATAGCAAAATTTATGAAAAGAAGGGAGACTATGAAAAAATTCTCCCCTTAATCATCTCCCCATACCCATCAATCGCCCCCGTCAGCGCGCCCATCGACAGTCTCTCGCAGAGAGTCTGCGGCGTGCCTTCCCGCAGCGCGTCCGTAAATTGCCGCTGCAGGAGCAGCAGCGTCTCCAAAAGCGGCTGTTCTCCGATCAATTCCAGCATAGTGACGGCGTCCAGCAGGATGGCCCGGAAAAGTCTGTCCCTTCCTTCCGTCAGCTCCGCGGGAGTCCGCTCTTTGCTGCAAAAATCGAGCAGATCCTGCTTCAGGCGGCAAAGTACCCGGCGGGATTCCTGAAAACGGGACGTCATCTCGACGGGCTGGGGCGGTATCTGAGACAGTGTGGCAATCATGACCGTCTCGTGCAGCCGTAAGGACAGTTCCTCTTCCGTAAACAGCAGGGTCTCCGGCTCCGGGGCATGCTGTCTTTTGTTATTCAGAAAGCGGTATTTTTCTGCCGACATGCCGGTGTAAACGACGGCGTGCCTGCTTTGCGGTGTGACGGTTAGTCCCAGCATACCGCAGGAAACGGTGCGCAGGAAGCGTCCGGCCTCTTCCCTTGCGACCTGTGTTTCCGTCATGCAGAAGCCTCTGGGCTTCAGATAGAGATTGAACCAGTCCGCTGTCTGCAGCATCGGCCCCGCGCAGTATACGCTATCTTGGCAGGAAAATAAAAACGGCAGCTTCATGTCCAGGGCAATCTGCCGATCCTCTGTATCAAATCCGTAATATTCCAGCATATTTGCAACTCCCGCGTAAGAGCAGGAGGAGCGAAAGGTCATGTATTTCATAAGGCGCTCCGTTTCCGGGATTTTAATCCATAATACACCCTGTAAAAACACGCTGTCAATCAGTCCTTGCATAAACCCGCATTTTCCTTTATAATGAATACTTAATGAATGCGTGTTGTTTTGACGGCAGAAAGGTATGGGTATTTTTATGATAGAATTATTACAGGGCGGAGCCTATCTTGTGCAGGGCGAGAGGATTGTCGCTGACACGCCGGAGGCGTGTGCCGCGGTCGAGAGCATGACCGGGAGGCGGGTGACGAAGGAAGAGGCGGCGAAGAGCACCATCGCCTACGGTATTCTGGAAAGTCACAATACCTCAGGCAGCATGGATAAGCTGAAGATCCGTTTTGACAAGCTGACCAGCCACGATATCACCTTTGTGGGAATCATCCAGACGGCGCGGGCGTCGGGGCTTGAGAAGTTTCCCATGCCTTATGTGTTAACGAACTGTCACAATTCTCTGTGTGCGGTGGGCGGCACGATCAACGAGGATGACCACATGTTCGGCCTGACCTGCGCAAAGAAGTACGGCGGGGTCTATGTGCCCCCTCATCAGGCGGTGATTCATCAGTACGCGCGGGAGATGCTGGCGGGCGGCGGGAAAATGATCTTAGGCTCGGATTCCCATACCAGATACGGAGCCCTTGGCACGATGGGCGTAGGCGAGGGCGGCCCGGAGCTGGTAAAGCAGCTGTTGAACCAGACCTACGATATTAGCAGGCCCGGCGTTGTGGGGGTATATCTCACGGGAGCCCCGGCGAAGGGGGTAGGTCCTCAGGACGTGGCGCTGGCGATTATCGGCGCGGTGTTCCGAAACGGGTATGTAAAAAATAAGGTGATGGAGTTTGTGGGGCCGGGCGTGGCTTCCCTGAGCGCGGATTTCCGCATCGGCGTCGATGTGATGACTACGGAGACGGCCTGCCTGTCCTCCGTCTGGCGGACAGACCGCGAGATCGAGGAGTTTTATGAGATTCACGGACGGAAGGAGGATTACCGGGAGCTGAATCCCGGCGAGGTCGCCTATTACGACGGAATGATCCGGGTGGAGCTTTCGAAGATCCGTCCCATGATCGCCATGCCCTTCCATCCCAGCAATACTTATACCATCGAGGAATTGAATGCGAATCTTTTGGATATTCTGGAGGAAACCGAGAAGCAGGCCGAGGTGAGCTTAGGCGGCGCGGCGCGGCTTCGGCTGAAGGAGAAGGTAAAGAACGGCAGGCTTACGGTGGATCAGGGGATCATCGCGGGCTGCGCAGGCGGCGGCTTTGAAAATATCTGTGCGGCGGTGGATATCCTGAAGGGGAGATCCGTCGGGGCGGGAGGGTTTACCTTAAGCGTCTATCCCGCGTCCATGCCGGTCTATATGGAGCTGATCAGAAACGGCTGTGCGGCGGCGCTTCTGGAGACGGGAGCCGTGATGAAGACGGCGTTTTGCGGTCCCTGCTTCGGCGCGGGGGATACTCCCGCGAACAATGCCTTCAGCATCCGTCATTCCACCAGGAATTTCCCGAACCGTGAGGGGAGCAAGCTGCAGAGCGGCCAGATTTCCTCCGTTGCCCTGATGGATGCCCGTTCGATCGCGGCGACGGCGGCGAATCAGGGCGTGCTGACACCCGCCACGGATTTTGACGGCGAGTTTGGAAAATATCGGTATCATTTTGACAGCAAGATTTATGCGAACCGGGTGTTTGACTCCCACGGTGTTGCGGATCCGGAGACGGAGATTCAGTTTGGCCCTAATATCAAGGACTGGCCCGTCATGGGCGAGCTGCCGGATAATCTGCTGCTTCGGGTCGTCAGCGAGATTCATGATCCCGTGACGACGACGGACGAGCTGATCCCGTCCGGAGAGACGTCCTCCTACCGGTCCAATCCGCTGGGGCTGGCGGAGTTTACCTTGAGCCGCAAGGATCCCGGGTATGTGGGGCGTGCAAAGCAGATGCGGGCTTTGGAGGAGGAGCGCGAAAAGGGCGGACATCCCTGTCATGTGATGCCGGAAATCCGGGACGTGATGGGGCCCATCAAGCGGCAGTTCCCCGGGACAAGCCATGTGAACACAGGCTTCGGCTCCACAATCTTTGCGGTAAAGCCCGGAGACGGTTCGGCGAGAGAGCAGGCGGCATCCTGCCAGAAGGTGCTGGGAGGCTGGGCAAATATTGCCCGTGAATACGCCACAAAGCGTTACCGCTCCAATCTGATCAACTGGGGAATGCTGCCCTTTTTGATCGGGGAGGGCGAGCTGCCGTTCCGGAATCTGGACTACCTGTTTATCCCCGGGATAAAAAAGGCGGTTGAAGAGAAGGCGGAGGTCATCGACGCTTACACGGTGCGGGACGGCGGGCTGACCGGATTTACCTTAAGGCTGGGAGAGCTGACCGACGAGGAGCGTCAGATCATATTGAAGGGCTGTCTGATCAATTACAACCGTGTGGAGCGTTAAGCGGACGAAATCAGGAAAGGATGCCCGCGGGAGCGGGCGGGGAGAGATTATGGAATTTAACAAAACGGTATCCAATCCCATGCTGATGGGATGTGTTCAGCTGATGCGGGCGGAGGACACGCCCGAGCATCGGAATATGTTTGTGACGGAGCTGATGAAGGCTTCTTTGCAGGCTCCGGCGATTATCGATCCGGCTCCGGTGGAGGACGGAGAAGGAAAGCTTACCGTGAAGCCGGGCAGCAGGGTGCAGTTCCCCATGCTGAGTACCCCGGACGGGAAGCGGTTTTATATGGGCTTTACGGATCCGGTGGAGTATAACAAATGGGCGGAGCGCAATAATTCACTGCCCAGCTTTGCGCTGCGGCTGGACGATTATCTCAATATGATGTTCCGCAGGGACGCCCAGGGGAATGATAACCCTGCGATCGGGCTTGTGCTCAATCCCTTGGGGGACAATATCGTCATCCCGAAGGAGATGCTGGCGGGAATCATGGCGGCGAAGGTAGGTCAGATGCAGCAGTTTTACGCCAGAAGGCAGGCGGCTGCGGGAAAGGCGGCAGGCGCGGAAAAGGATTCGGAGCAGACAAAAAACTGACGGATCCTAAAGTAATTGAAAAAAGTGTCGATATATTTTATACAGGAGGGCAGTTCGGCCAACTGCCGCCGGGTAAAACATAGGGACCACGGATGGTATTTGAGCGGGAAAAGGATATCCCGCCGGGTGCCATCTTTTTTTGTTCCGGGTCAGCTGACGAGCGACGGAAGTGGTGAAAAAAATCAGAGTCCGCAATGCGGACGGGAGGTGAAGGATTGAGAATTGATTCCAGTACAGTAGGAATGGAATCCGCCAGAAGCTATAAAGCTTCCAATACGACGGCCAGACGGTTCTCGATAACGGATTATCAGGGAGGTCTGACACAGGGAAATTATTCTTTAAACGCCGCGATCGGCGGCAACGCGGGAAACACCGCGGAAGCAGAGCAGGGTCAGCAGACAAACGGGACGGAGGGCGCAGGCGTGAGGAGCGTGAGGGTCATCACCACAATGCAGGATTGGCAGGCGCGTTTTCAGGCATCGACCTCAAACGTAAATATCCGCAGCTCCGCCAGCCAGTCTCTTTTCCAGCTGCGGGAGCAGACGATCCGCTATATTTTTGACATGCTGTTTGCGGCGAGGCGCAATCGGCTGAACCAGTGGACGCAGGTCAACGGAATCGACAGTACGAGCAGCTTTAGCAGCAGTATGAGCAGTGTGGTGACGGTAAGCGGTCCCCAGGCGGAAAACAGCCAGACAGCCGGAAGCGGCAACGAGCTGTACTATGAAAACGGACTGCTGATGATGAAGCCTTTGACGCTGGCTGCCAATCTGAAGGCCTTGAACTACAGCCAGGAGACTTATTTTGAGGAATCCGAAAGCACCAATTTCTCCACGGTGGGAACCGTGAAGACAGCGGACGGCAGAGAGATCAATTTTAACGTCAACGTGGGAATGAGCAGAGAGTTTCAGGAGTATTACAAGGACGACCTGGAGCTTGCCTCCTTTACCATGTGCGATCCCTTAGTCATCAATCTGGATACGGATGTGGCGCAGCTGGAGGATCAGACGTTTTATTTCGACATCGACGCGGACGGGGAGCTGGACGAGGTGTCAAAGCTAAGATCGGGAAGCGGGTATCTTGCCCTGGATAAAAACGGGGACGGCGTTATCAATGACGGCAGCGAGCTCTTCGGGACGGCAAGCGGCGACGGCTTTGCGGATCTTGCCAGGTACGACGAGGACGGAAACGGCTGGATCGACGAGAACGACGCAATTTGGGATAAACTGAAGATCTGGACGAAGGACGAAAACGGAAACGACGTCTTGTACCGCCTTGCAGACAAGGGCGTGGGAGCGATCTGTCTGCAGAACGCGGCGACCGATTTTACCCAGAAGGGCTCTTCGGGCCAGACTCTTGGAGCCGTCCGCAGTACGGGAGTGTTCCTGTACGAAAACGGAAACGTGGGAACCGTGCAGCATGTGGATGTGGCAAAATACAGCAGAGGAGCTTAAAAGACGGGGAGGCGGACAGCCTCCCTGTTTTTTTGTCCTTTGCCTTTCCCCAAAATGGGTGAATACTTTCCTTTGTTTCGGGAAAAATGATTGTGAAGAAAAAACCCTACAATGCATTTTTACCAGAAAAGGAAGGAAACAGCCATGAGAAATAATAGAAAAAACAACGTAAAAAAAGAGCGGATCATCATGCTTGCCTCGTCGGCGTTCGTACTTACCGCCCTGACGATGACAGGCATTTATATGCAGACCAGAGACGAGGAGTCCAAGGACGAAGGGTACACGCTGGATTTTACCGCGCTGGAGGACAATGCGGAGAGCAAATATCAGGAGATCGCAAGGAATGACCTTTTGGAGTCGGAGGAGAGCGCGGCAGATGAAATACCGATGCTGACCGATCTGGAAGGGCTGGAGGACGATCTGGATTATATGCCTCTGGAGGCGGGCTCCGGCAAAATCGAGCTGCCGGGCCTGACGGACGGAGCGGAGTATGAGGCGGCGGACGATCATGAACTCGTGCTTCCGAATCTTTGGAACGGGTCTGCGGTAGAGCCGGAGCCTGAAGTGGAGCCGGAGCCTGTTGCGGAACCCGAGCCCGCGGCTGCGGAGCCGACGGCCCAGCCGGAGGTGTATGAGATCCCGGAGGTGACGCCCGAGGAGCTGCATTATGCGGAAAGTGACGGCCTGCTGCGGCCTGTTGAGGGAGAGGTACTGATTCCCTTCAGCATGGACGGCAGCGTGTATTTTTCCACTCTGGATCAGTACAAGTACAACCCGGCCATGATGCTGGTGGCGCAGGAGGGCACGGATGTTTTGTCCTGTGCGGAGGGAAGAGTCGTGGATATCTTTGAAAACGCGGAGATCGGCCGCGCGGTCACCGTGGATTTGGGGGACGGTTATCGGATTACCTACGGGCAGCTGAAGGATCTCAATGTCAGCATGGGCAGCTTCGTCCACTCCGGGGACACGATCGGGAAAGTGGCAGCGCCGACAAAATATTACAGTATCGAGGGCGCGAATCTGTACCTTAAGCTTACCGCGGACGGTACGCCCGTAAACCCGGAGGCACTGTTCCGATAGGGCGCGGGAGACGGCGGATTTTTTCCAGACCCGTGTAACCGGTCCGAGTGCAGATGAGTTCTGATAGGCGTGGGGACGGCGGATTTTTCAGACCCGTGTACCCGGTCCGAGCGAAGATGAGTTCCGGCAGGGCGCGGGAGGCGGCGGAAAATTTTGAGGTGAGCGAAGAGGTATCGGTATGTATATTATAGGCGGAATCATCAAGACCATGGCAGGCGGCGACATTCAGGACGGATGTATCCGCATTGCGGACGGTAAAATAGCGGAAATCGGCAGGCGGGATGAAATAGAGGTTCATCCCGCCGCTTGCGAGAGAGTCATTGAAATACAGGGCGGCGTGATTATGCCGGGCATCATAGAGGCGCACTGTCATATGGGAATCACGGAGGAAAAGAAGGGAATGGAGGGGGACGACTGCAACGAGACGGTGGATCCCGTCACCCCTTATCTGCGGGCGGTGGATGCGATTAATACCATGGACGCGGCCTTTGACGACGCGGTGCGCGCGGGAATTACCTCCGCCATGATCGGGCCGGGCAGCTCCAATGTGGTAGGAGGGCAGTTCGCCTTTTTAAAGACAAAGGGGCGGAGGATAGACGACCTTGTGGTCAGGGCCCCGGCCGCCATGAAGGTGGCCTTCGGAGAAAACCCGAAGGTAAATTATTCCGGTCAGGGTATGAGCCCCAGCACCCGGATGGCGATCGCAGGGATGCTCCGAAAGGAGCTGAAAAGAGCGGTGGAATACGCCCGCAGGCGCAGGGAGGCCCGGGAAAAGGGAGAGTATTTTGCGGAGGATTTCACGCTGGAATGCTGGCTGCCGGTGTTGAACCGGGAGATTCCCCTGAAGGCGCATGTACACAGGGTGGACGATATTTTCACGGCGATCCGCATCGCCCGGGAATTTAATCTCCGGATGACCCTGGATCACTGCTCGGAGGGGCATCTGATCGCGGAAGAGCTGGCGGCGGAAGGCTTTCCCGCCATCGTGGGGCCCGATCTTGCCAGCAGAAGCAAGATAGAGGTGCAGAATATGGCCTTTAAGACGGTAGGGGTGCTGAACAGGGCGGGAGTGAAGACGGCAATCACCACAGACCATCCGGTGTCCCTGATTGCGTCGTTGCCGATTTGCGCGGGGCTTGCGGTGAAGGCGGGGCTTCCGCTGGAGGAAGGGTATCGCGCCATCACGATCCACGCGGCCTCAATCTGCGGGGTGGCGGAGAGGCTGGGGAGCCTGGAGGTGGGAAAGGACGCGGATATCGCCATCTTTACCGGCAATCCCATGGAGGTCTTCACCGAGACTCTGTACACCATTATTGACGGGAATATCGTCTACGAATCGGGGAAATAAGATTGCGTTCGGGGAGCATTGCGTTTATAATATTCTGGTAGGTAATTGTCAGGGAGCAGGAGAAGACTGTGAAGAGAGATAGAGGATGCTGTGCGGTTCTCATACTGAGCCTTCTGGCCGCGGGCGTCTGCGGCTGCGGGGAGAGGGCCGAGACAGAAAGCGAAGAAAATCCGTATGCGGCGGTATCCGGCATGGAGGAAACCCCTGTGGTCGATTACGCGGTGGAGCGGCAGTCGCCCAATATTTTGACGGATGCCGTCGGATACGCCGTCGGGTATCAGAAGACGGCAGCCGTGACAGGGAGCGGTCTGCCCGAAGAGTTTCGGCTGGTGGATGCGGAGACGGGGGAGACCGTGTACGTCGGATGGATAGAAGAGACCGTGTACGGGGAGCAGGAAATCGGCTGGGGGACGGCGGATTTCGACAGCTTCGATACGCCGGGTACCTATTATGTGGAGTGCGACAGGCTGGGCGAGTCTTACCGCTTTGAGATCCGGGAGGAGCTGTACCCGGAATTATTCGGCGAGGTCTGCGGAAAGGTGGAGGAAAGCATCAGAAAGCGGGAGCTTTCCACGGAGGAAGCGATCGTGCTTTTGGAGGCTTATGAGTGGTACGGAGCGCTTTTCCCCGACGGGGACGGGGACACGGTTCCCGATATCCTAAGCCAGATGAAGGGCTGGGTGGCTTACGCGGAAGAAAACGGGGTGGAGCCGGAGGAGCAGATTCTCTATGCCGCTGTGCTGGCAAAGTTCGGCTACCTTTATCAAAAGTATGACCGCGAGTACGCGACGGACTGCCTGAAGCGGGCTTCCACCGTATTCGGACAGGCCAAAACGCCCGCGGAGGAGGATGCGGATACCTTCCTGGCGCTGACGGAGCTTTACCGGGCGGCGGGGCTGTATGCCCATCGGAGGCAGATCGAGTCCTACAAGGCCTTTTTTGAGGAAAACGACGGTTATCTGGACGAGAAGTCGTACCTTTACGGGGCCATGACCTATATGGCCACCAGACAGAAGGTGGATGTGGAGATGTGCGAAAGTCTCATGGGAAATCTGATGAACCGCAGCGAGGAGCTTTCGAGACGTTATGAAGAGATGATCCGGCCTGTGGCGGCAGAAAACGGCGGCCCGGAGGAGCTTTTAAAGTATGCGGAGGAATTGTCATGCGCCAACTATATTATGAATAATTATCAATATACGGGGATCGTGACGGATTTCCTGCACTATCTCATGGGGCAGAATCAGGAGTCGGTCTGTTATTACGCGGAAGCGGAAAATACGACAGGTTATCTGCTGCTTTTTGCCCATATGGCCTCGGACCGGGGCGGAAGCGGGGAGTAAACGGAGGGTGTCCGCGGGCGTGTGCCGCCCGCGGCTTTGGATAAAAAGATACAGGGAGGAGATCAGGCGGTGAAAATTGTTGTTTTGGCAGGAGGAACCAGCACGGAGCGGGACGTTTCTCTGAGCACGGGAAGCATGATATACAGGGCGCTGAAAAGAAAGGGGCATCAGGCGGTTCTGCTGGATGTGTATCTCGGATATGAGGAAGCGACGGAGGATATTTTTGACAGGGAGGCGGACTGGGCGGCCAGGATCGGCGGGATCGGAGAAAAGAACCCGGATTTGGACGCGGTTAAGGCCCTGCGAAAGGACGGCGGAAAAAGCTTTTTCGGGCCCAATGTGCTGGAGCTCTGTCAGCGCGCGGACTGTGTGTTTATGGCGCTTCACGGGGCAAACGGCGAGGACGGAAAGATTCAGGCGTGCTTCGAGCTTCTGGGGATTCCCTATACGGGGGCGGACTTCGTCAGCTCGGCCATGGCTATGGATAAGGGGATTACAAAAGACCTGTTCCGGGCATACGGCATTCCCACTCCCGAGGGAATCCGCCTGAAGAAGGGAGAAAAGGAAGACAGGAAGGTTCCTTTTCCCTGTATGGTCAAGGCGTGCTGCGGCGGCTCCAGCGTAGGGGTCAGTATCGCGCGAAATGAGGAGGAGTACGCGGCGGCGAAGGAAGAGGCCTTCCGGTATGACGGCGAGGCGGTGATAGAGGAGTACATAGAGGGCCGGGAGTTTTCCGTGGGAGTCATGGACGGGAAGGCGCTGCCAGTGATCGAGATTGCGCCCAAGGTGGGATTTTACGATTATAAAAACAAGTATCAGGCGGACAGCACGGTGGAGACCTGTCCGGCCCTGATTTCACCGGAAAAGACCAGGGAGCTGCAGGAGACGGCGGAGCAGGTCTTCCGGGTTCTGCGGCTGAAAAATTATGCCAGGATGGATTTCAGGATGAACGGGAGGGAGGAGATTTTCTGTCTGGAGGCCAACACGCTTCCGGGGATGACGCCTACCTCTCTGCTGCCTCAGGAGGCGGCGGCGGTCGGGATGAGCTTTGAAGATCTGTGCGAAAGGATTCTGGAATGCGCGTTTCAATAAGAGGGCAGACGGCGGGAGGTGTCGGTTTGGATTTTACATTACAGGAAATAGCCGGGGCTTGCGGAGGCAGACTTTTTCTGAAAGACGGGGCGGACGGTAGTCTGCGGGTCTCGTCCGTGACGATCGATTCCCGCAGGGCGGAGGCGGGATGCGTCTTTCTCGCCACGGTAGGAGAGCGGGTGGACGGTCATCGGTTTATCGGCAGCGCTTTTCAGGCGGGGGCGGTTCTCGCGGTGACGCAGAAGACGCCGGAACAGGTTTGCCTGGAGACGGGGGAAGACTGTGCGGACTGGGGCAGCTATCTGCTGGTGGAGGATACCCTGCGCGCTCTTCGGGATATCGCGGAGGCGTACCGGATCAAGACGGGAATCCCGGTCGTAGGGATTACGGGCAGCGTGGGAAAGACCAGCACCAAGGAGTTTATCGCGGGGGTGCTTGCGGAGAAATACCGGGTGCTGAAAACGGAAGGGAATTTCAACAATGAGATCGGAGTCCCGCTGACGCTGTTGAATATCCGTCCGGAGCATGAGCTGGCGGTGGTGGAGATGGGCATCAGCGACTTTGGGGAGATGCACCGTCTCAGCAGGATGGCGAGACCGAACGTCTGCGTGATCACCAATATCGGACAGTGCCATCTGGAGAATCTGAAGTCGAGGGACGGCATTTTAAAGGCCAAATCCGAAATCTTTGATTTTCTGGCGGAGGACGGGGAGGTCTGCCTAAACGGAGAAGACGATAAGCTGAAAGCCCTGCTTGAGGTAAAGGGGCGCAGGCCGCACTTTTTCGGTCTGGGCGGAAATCCCGCGGAGGAGGTAACTGCGGGGCAGATCAGGAGCAGAGGACTTTTGGGCAGCGACGCCGTGCTGGAATTTGGCGAAAAAAGCGCTCTGGCGGCGGCAGGGCAGACACAGATTCATGTGCCGCTGCCGGGGGCGCATATGGTGCTGAACGCGGCGGCGGCCGCCTGTGTGGCGGGGCTTTTCGGGCTGAGCGCGGAGGAGATCGCCGCGGGAATCGGAAAGGTGCGGTCTGTCAGCGGGCGGACGAACTTAATCCCCACAAAGCGGTACACCCTGATCGACGACTGTTACAATGCGAACCCCGTTTCCATGAAGGTGGCCATTGATCTGTTGGCTTTGGCGGACACGGAAAAGACCGCGATTCTGGGAGATATGTTTGAGCTGGGAGAGGACTCGGACGCGCTGCATGAGAGCGTGGGGGCCTATGCGGCGCAGGCGGGGACAGACAGGATCGTCTGTGTGGGAGAGCGGTCGGCCCATATGTATCATGGGGCCGTGGAGCACGCGAAGCCGGATAAGCCGCAGCAGATCGCGTATTTTCCGGACAGGGACGCGTTTTTGGAGGCTCTGAAGCGGGGGCCGGAGAAATATGTCCCTGAGGGCTGTACCGTTTTGCTGAAGGCTTCCCACGGAATGGAATTTGGAAAGCTTCTGGAGCTTTTGAAGGAGCGGGGCAAAGAACTGCAGAGATAAAACAAGCGGGCATAGCTGCTTTATGCGCTATACCCGCTGCTTTTTGCAAAAAAGCCTGGCTGCGGCCGTTTTCCTTAACCCTGCGATATGCGAAGCTTCCTGTTACGCTCCTCCGCAAGGGAGATAATCTCGTTGGAAAGCGTGATAATGCTTCCCGTATCGCTTCCCGAGACGGCTTCCTCAAGCTGCGTGATCGTGTTGACGATCTGTGTTTCGAGAGACCTGACTGCAGCAGTTGATTTTGTCGGGCTGGAATGCAGCAGATCATACGTTTTTTCCAAAGCCTTGTCCGCTTTTTTGTCCGACACCTTTCCGATCAGAATTTTTACTCTGGATGCGGCTGTTTTGAGATAAGTCACTTCCGATTCCCGGCGCGCGACCGCGTCCGCGGTATGCTCGTTTGCAATCAGATTCATGAAAAGGATCACGGCGTAGATTCCGGCAATGACGATCTGGACGGCCAGAGCGCCCTTTATGCTTTCACTGCGCAGAAAGATGAAAACCAGACCGACCACAAACTCCAGGGTAAAGTAGGCGGAGGAGACGGAAGAAATTGCAAATCCGAAAACCGCCGCGCTGCTGCTTTTCCGGGTGAGGAACGGGGTCGCGACAACCATCAGGTACGCAAAGTGAATGAAGCCGTAGGAAAGCCATACCGACGCGGGATGCTCCGTGCCGCCGAGAAGAAAGAACAACGTATTAAAAACGATCAGGAAAACCAGATCCATCAAGGTATACAATACAGTTTTTTTCATTATTATCCTCATTTCCGCGCCGCTTCGGCGCATCGCTTACATTCTGCTCAGAATTTCCTGCTTTTTCACATCATATTCCGACTGCTCGATCAAACCGGCGTCCAGCATCTGCTTCAGCTTGCTCAATACGGCGATGGGGTCCTCGGCTGCCGCGGAAGGGGCTGCGGGCTCCGCGCCTTTTTGCGTAAATCTGCCGGACGGGGCGGGAGCAGCCTGCTGTTGAGGCTGGAGGTTGTTCGCGTTCATCGGGGCGAACATCTGCTGCGCCATGGAACCGAAGATATTGGCGGCTCCGATGCCCATACCCACTCCGGCGCCTGCGGCCGCGACGCCGCCCGCTGCCTGGTTGTTTGCCAGATCGGAAAGGATGTTTGCCGCCTGCAGTCTTGCCCAGTCGTCCCCCAGCACGCCCATGGCGGCCTTGTCTGCCTGAGCGTTTCTGAGCTTGGCGATAGCGTCCATTCCGATTTCGTCGTATTTGCGGCGCAGCTCGTCGTCGTCGATGTCAATGGCGGAAACGACAAATTTTATGCACTTAAGGCCGTAATTTTCAACGGTTTCCTGCATAAAGGGCTCGATGGTTTCCGAAAACTCGTCCAGTCTCGCGTCGATTCCCAGCAGCTCGGTATCGGATTCGTTCACCGCGCGGGCAATGACGGATTTGATTTTGCTCTGAAACTCATTGACAAAATATTTGGATAGATCCTCCTCGCGCTGGAACGGGATGTTGCTTCCCACCAGCTTTTCCAGGAACTTGACGGGATTGTCGATCTGCACCTTGTAGGAGCCCCTGGCCTTGAGCTTCGTGGCGATGCCGAGCAGCTTGTCGCGTACCTGAATCGGGGAATCCGTTCCCCACCTGATCTCGGTGCTGTGGGCTTTTCTCACAAAGTATACGACACAGTTGAAGGTGCTGATCCCGCCCGAAAAAGCGTTCCGCAGTCGGCTGATGAACGGATAGTTTTCGGTGGAGAGCTTGTAGGTGCCGTTTTCGAAGGTCTGTTCTACCGTTCCGCCCTTGATGAAAATCGCTTCTTCGCCGGGCATTACGATGAGAGTGGAATTTGTGTTAAAGTCCTCCTCCGGCTGCCGCCATATGAGCAAATTCCCGGGGCCTGTGTTTTTGATGACGTCGGTCCAGTGCTTTTTACCTCCGGCAAACGCCGTTTCGTTTGGATTTTTTTGAAATAGAGCCATACTACACCTCCTTAATTAAGCTCTGTCAGCTTTGCTTTTTTCAGTATCTCAAAATTAGCTCGGGAAGGCAGGATAAATGTGTTGATTTCGCCGGTTTCCTTGTTGATCGATATGCCGGCGCCGCCGAATCTGGGCTGATCCTTCTTCCCCGCGTATACGACCCAGATATCCTCGGCTTCGTAGATTTTGGTTAATTCGAGCTGTCCTTTTTCGCGGTAATAGCCGCGTGCAATCTCTGTTGCCCGGTTAAAATCTATCATTGTTTCACTCCTTTACAGCAATCCGTAATATAGGACGAGGGCTGCAGCTGATCCGTCCTGCAGAAAGTAATACTGTCGGCCTTTGCCTCGTCAAAGTACCAGCTGACGTCGCTGTCGCCGCTTTGCGGATCGATAAAATAGGTTTTTCCGTTTCTTTGCTCCGCGATAAAAGTGTGGCCGCCGTCGCCGGTATCCCATTGCAGGCACACCTGCGCCCTTGCGCCGTCGCCCCAGCTGCTCATGGCATTTTGGATATCCTCCAACCCGTTGCCGGAAGCGCTCTTCACATCCGGATTTTCCCAGACGTCGTAGGGATGGTAGGATAAATAGTCGTCGTCCGCAAGACACGGCAGCGCCGTGACGTCATAGCCGCGGGCGCGCAGCTCATAGGTGGGGACGCATCTCTGGCAGTTTATCTTCCACTCGTCCCCCAGGTCGTAATTGGGATTGGCGGCATCCAGGTTGTCCTGATAGGATAAATCCGAGGGGATATCCTTCCACTGACCGAGAGCATCCGCAGCGTTTAACGGCGGCAGCTCGAAATTCGGGAAGGCCTGCTGCTGCAAATCCCGCCATTTGGGATCCTGGGAATACTCCGCAAAATCCTGGGGACCGTAATTATGCGCGTTCATATAATCGGACAGCAGCTGCATTGCGTTTTCGTTTGCGTCGGAAACCACGCCCTGCGGGATATCCTCCGGAATGTCTAAGGGAACATCCTCCGGGAAATCCGCGCCGTCCCCGGGCATCATGTCCTCCGGGATGTCCTCGGGAATGTCTTCGGGGATATCCTCGGGGGAATCCGAAGCCTCCGGGGAATCAAGCTCCTGCGAGATATCCTCCAAAATATCCAGTCCGTTTTCGAACACCGGATCCTGCAGAATATCCAGCGCGTTTTCAAAAATGGTGTCCTGCGCTGTATCCTCCGGGATATCCTCGGGAATGTCTTCCGGAAAATCCAGATCGTTATCGAAAGCCATATTCTGCGCTGCATCTTCCGGCATCTCCTCCGGAAAATCTTCGGGGATATCCTCCGGGAAATCCGAAGCGTTATCAAAAGCCGTATCCTCCGGCACATCCGAATTACCGTCGGAAATCAGGTCTTTTGGCACATTCTCCAGAATCCCTTCCAGTACATCCGGGAGAACGTCGGATACCAGATTTTTGGAGAGATCGGAAAGTCCGGCGGGGACGTCGATCGAGACGTCGAGGATATCATCCACGCTGATATCCAGACCAATATCCATTTCTGCGGCCTCCTTTCTTATTTTTTGAGAGAGTTTTCAATTTGAATCTCTTTCACCGGAATATTTGTCCCGTATCTGATTTTTCTCCACAGGTGAACCTTGACGCAGGAAAGCAGCTCAGGCGTAAATTCTTCGTCGTTTAACTCATATTGAATTAGTCTGCTGATCTGCGCGAACACCTTTTTTACGCTCTCAAAATCCTCGGTATCACGCTTGAAGTTTTTCACAAAAATGCGTCTTGCGATTTCCCTTGCCAGTATGCGGCGGGAATAATCGCAGGTGGAAGCGCAGCTTTTCACGCATTTGCACTGCGGATAGGGACGCAGCATTTCGGATTTGTCCCGCCAATAGGTTGACATACTTTTGATTCCTTCGTCGGACAGGGAAATGCTGATATTGTTTTCCAGCCGGTAGTCGGGAGTGATCACTTCCTCCGGCTCCTCCAGCTTGCTGAAAAAGAGGAAGGCTTCGCCGGGCTTGAGCCTGGCAAGGCGCTGAACCTGTGCGTTCGACATGTTTGTGCTGTCGCCTATGATCTGTTTATCCGTACTTTCCACAAGCCGGAAAATCATTTTCATGTCGGTCAGGGCGACAACGTCCGTCGATACCTTCCGGGGCGACTGATCCGCAATAATCAGCCCCACGCCGTAGGAACGGATTTCCGCAAGCATCCTCTTGACAAGGCTCTGCGCGATCGCGCTGGGGTTGGCGTCGCCCTGTCCGGCGTTTGTGCCTGCGTCGAGCAGGACGTGGGCTTCCTCCAGCAAAATAACGTTTTTCAGTCCGCCCTCCCCCACATAGTTCGAATTGACATAGGCGAGGACAGAAAGCAGCAGCAGCGAGATGATAAGCGCCTTCTGGTCGTTGTTCTCGATCGCGGCAAGCTCGATGACGGTGGGCTTCTGCAAAATATCCTCAATGGGGATGGAGAAATAGTTGTCGAACAAATTGACGAGGCTGTTCAGCCGTACAACGCCGGCCCGTCCGATATTTTTTGCGTCGCCGGTATAACCGATCTCGTCAAAGGTGGCTTGGAAGCATTTGATAAAATCGGAAATATTAAATATTTTTCCCTTGTCGTCAACCGTGTAGGTGTCGAGCCATCTAAAGTCGGAATAGCAGTTGTTGACAGCCTCCTCAAATATCCTGTCGAGCGGACTGGACATGGAAACCGCGGCCGCAAACGCCGTCTTTAACGTGGATTTATAGGTTTCAAGCTTCACGTTTTTGGGCGGTACAAAGGGGTTGAAGACAAAGGGCGAGATGAAGTTTTTGCCGGGCGTGAAAACCTGCAGCTCCGGTATGCTTTGAATCAGCGCGCGGTATTCGTTTTTCGCCGGTTCGATGACCAGAAACGGTATCCTGTAATCTTTCCAGAGTCTGTCCAGAAGACTTACCGAAAAGGTGGTCTTGCCGGAGCCGGGCGTGCCGACGACAAGCATATGCTTCGCCAGATCCTTTAAAGGGAACCCGATGGTATCGCCTTTGGAGGAGGAGCGCAGCTTGCCGACGGTGATATCTCCCGCGTTGATGATGTTCGGAATATAGGACTTTATTCCCCTGGAGGATTCGTTGATCTCCAAACCGGCGGAAATTCTGTCGCTGCCGACGGGAAGCCGCATAAATTCCGAGGCCTCTTCGCTGGTGATGACATAGGGCAGCCTGCGCAGATTGTCGGAAAACAGACCAGCGCTCCAGAGGCTGTAATTTCGGTCCTTCTCCAGAAGGAGCTCGTTTACGGCCCAGGGAAGGGGATAAAAATTGTTGTCCTTATTGACCTCTGCGCCGCTTAGCGCTATATTCTTAAGGTTGATCGTCCCTTCGTTTCCGGAGCTGAGCTGCCCGAATAATCTGCTCGTAATATTTGCCGCGGCGGCGCTGTCGCCGTAGACAAGCAGATTGAACGCAAATAACGCCGACGATTTGTTGTCGGAATAGTATTTGTAAACCTCGGCGTGCTTTTTTGCCAGGGCAAAGCTGACGCTGCCGATATTCTGATCCGAGACGCCGTTGCTTAAGGTATCCAGCGCCTGGGCAATATTATCCACCTCGGCTGCCTCCGCATTGCTGTATGCGGTGGGGATGAGCTGCATTGAGACGGCGCAGTCGGGATAGTCGATGAGCGTATTTGCAATCCTGCTCAAGTCGTTGCCGGTTACGGGAAAACGGTCGTAGGTATAGCAGAAGGGCAGCAGCTGGTTTTGAAGGTTCTCGGCGGATTCTTCCTTGACCACCGCGCAGCAGGTCTCGCCGTTGACGCTGCGGATCTGCTGCAGCAGCGTGTCGTAGTCCGTGTCCTGAAACTCATACTTCTGGAGCGTGAGCGTAGATTCCGTAATCCTGATCACGGACGCAACGGCGGCAGCGGCGTCTTCCGCGGTGTTATCTATGGCGCGCACAATAAGAAACAGGCGTATACCGGCATTGAACGGCTGATGGCTTACCGCCGTGGTCTTCCATAACAGCTCGACGGATATATCCTTCGGATACCCGCACGCAATGCTCTGGGATTTGTACACCTGATAGATTTCGTCAAGCAGGGAGCGAAATTCGTTTTTATATTTTTCTACGACGAGGGCGGTATTGCCCGTATCGTCGATAATCGAAACGTGCGGAACGGTGACGATTTCAATGCAGCCCAGCGCTACGGGCTCTCCGTTCGTTAAGCTTTCTGTTGATATCTTGTTGGGATTCAAGGGGCGACCTCCGGCCGGAAAACGGTAAACTTCTTTTTTCAGGGTTGTCAGAAAAACGGATGTAAAACCGGGAAAAAATAATACCCGTGCAGCCAAAAACCCGCCACAAAATTTGGGGCCGCACGGGTATCGCAAAAATTAAGACATTTTCTTGGTCTTGATCAGGGAGCGCATGCCGTTGATGGAGCGCTGAGCGTCGTCGATATTTCTCACGGCACAGGAGATGGAAGTACCTCCGGTCGTGGTGAGCTTGAAGTATTCATAGTCGAACTGGCTGCTCTTGCCGTTGCCTACGGAATACTGGGTTCCCTCGGTCTGGGTGGAAACCGAAACGATATCCTTGTAGAAATAAACGTCGGTGGATTCCTTCTGGCCGGTCTCGATGATGGAGAAGTCGTAGGTAAAGCAGTGTACTTCATTGCTGGAGAAGAAGAACATAACCGCCTGATACTTGCTGCTGCGGTACTTGCCGTCCTTACCCTGCTTGATCAGAGCATTCTGGTAAACATAGCCGTCAAAGGAAATCGGAGCGATTTCGCTGACCTCGTCCTCATCGACGCCGAGCTTTTTCAGCGCGCGGTCCTTCATGTTTGCGAGCTGCGCTACCACCGCATCGTCGATTTCCTGGTCGGTAGGCCTGCTCTTGATCTGCAGGACGATAAGAGCGACACCCGCCGCGATCAGGAGTAAGCCGAAAACGGCAGTGCCACCGCCTGCAAGGAGTAAAAACAGGCCGACAACGGCAACGATGGCCGCGGCTTTCCATTTCATGGGTTCAAAATACTTTTTGTTTTTTGCGTAATTCATAATCTCACCTCTCATAATCATTTTCATTTCATGTCTCTATCAAACACTGTATGTGGCTACAGTCCTGAGCAAATTAAAAGTTCGGCGCAGGCACCCCTAAAATGTTGAACAGCATCTCCCTGTCAAAGGCGGACACGCCCGCGCTTGCCGCCATCCGGACGCACTCGCGGTAATTGGGAGACGTATTCAGGTATTTCCTCTCAAAGAAGTCGTACTTGATATAGGCGAGGAAATAATAATAGATGCCCTTCGGCTCGATCATGAGAGCCGCGTTAATGTACTCTACCGCCCTGTCGATGTCCGGTCTCGGCGCGAGAAACGCCTTTTTGCCCTTCAGGAGGCATACGGCGGCGTAAAAGTAGGTCTCGGAGTTGTCGAAATCGGCCTCGATCGCCCGCTCAAAGGCCGGAAGCGCCTTGTCGTACAGCTTCAGCTTGAGATAGCACATGGCAATCGAGCTCTGGACGTCGGCGTTGTCGGGGTCGTCCGCCAGCACCTTTTTGTAATTGTTTGCATACTTGTTTACTTCCGGCGCGGGCATCGTATATACACTGTTGAAAGTGGATATCACGACGGGACGGTGGCAGGAAGGGCATTCCTTCATGTTCAGCGTCCACGGTTCTCCGCAGCCGGGGCAGGTGATATTCTCCGTCTTGATCATCTTGATTCTCCTTGGCTGTATTCGTTTGCAAAGCTTTATCTCCGTTTGGAAAACGGAGAAACGTTTCCGTTAGAGATTGGGGAAAATGCGATAATTGCTTCAACAAGGATGGCGAGTATTCGCTGTTCACAGCTATCTCGGTGTGTCATGTAAGATTTCGTGAAGTGTAGTAATTGGTGAAGTCAATTTCGTTACGAAACATTTGCTTTATTGTACAAAACATTGTCGGATTTGTCAACATATCCGCGGAAAAAGTCGAAACGTAAAAAGAAATAATCTTATGAAAATCTTAATTCTTTTTTTGCCGGGCTGTGGCAGAATAAGGGCAGGACATTTTATGCGGCAGCGGCGTATCCCGGCCGATTTCGGGAACCCGCAGGGCGCAGACCGTGGAGGGCGGCATGGAAGAGCGTATTCTGATTGTGGAGGACGAAAGGGAAATAGCGGATCTGGTAGCGCTTTATCTGGAAAACGGGGGATTCCGGGTGGAAAAATGTTATGACGGGGACTCGGCGCTGCGTTATATTCAGGAGGAAAAGCCGGATCTGGCGATTCTGGATATCATGCTGCCGGGGGCGGGCGGCCTGGAGATCTGCAGGAAGATCAGGGAAAAGCATACTTATCCCGTGATCATGCTGACGGCCAGAGGGGAGGAGACGGACAAGATCACCGGCCTGACCCTGGGGGCGGACGACTATATGACGAAGCCCTTCCTGCCGCTGGAGCTGGTGGCGCGGGTGAGGGCGCAGCTTAGGCGTTATAAGAGATATAACGTGGCGGAGGAGAAGGAGGATGAGGTGCTGACGGTGGGAGGACTGGTGCTGAACGACAGAACCCACGAATGCCGGCTGAACGAAAAGCTGCTGAACCTGACGCCCACGGAGTTTTCCATCCTGCGCATCCTGTGCGGCAGAAGGGGACAGGTGGTCAGCGCGGAGGAGCTTTTCCATCTGATCTGGGCGGATGAATATTACACCAAAAACAATAATACCATCACGGTACATATCCGGCATCTGCGGGAGAAGATGGGGGATTCCTTCGAGAATCCGAAGTACATTAAAACGGTCTGGGGGTGTGGGTACAAAATTGAAGGATAAGATGAAAAAGACGCTGATCACGGGGGCGCTTATTCTGCTGGCGTTTCTGTTGTGCATGCTGCTGGACTGGTTTTTTGACACCGCGCTGAACGGAGTGACGTTAAACTGGCTGGACCGGAAGTTTGTGAACTATAGCTGGCAGCGGGTTTTCTACAACAGCGAGACGCAGGAGACCGGATATTTTTCCGCCAGCATCCGCTGGAGCGAGGTAAAACGGGCTCTTTACAGGGCGGTTCTCATCCTTGTGGTGAGCAATATCCTGGTCTGCCGGCTGGTCTCTCTCTGGTACGCGGGGCGGAGGGAAAAGAAGGTGATCGCGGACGCGGGGCGGATGATCGGGATTTACATGAAGCATGACCGGGACGTCACGGATGTGTTTCCCCGGGAATACGCGGAGATCTCCGTGCAGATCGCGGAGGTCAAGGCGAATATGCAGCGGCATGAACAGCAGATGCGGGAGGAGGCAGTCAGAAAGAACGATCTGATCACCTATCTCGCCCACGACCTGAAAACGCCGCTGACCTCGGTGGTGGGATATTTGAGCCTGCTGGAGGAAGCGCCGGACATGCCCGCGCAGCAGAAGGCCAGGTATGTACACATTACCCTGGAGAAAGCGCTGCGGCTGGAGAAGCTGATCAATGAGTTTTTTGAGATCACAAGATACAATCTGCAGACCATCGTGCTGGAAAAGGAGACGGTAGATTTGACGGTTATGCTGGTGCAGATGGCGGACGAGTTTTATCCGATCCTGCAGGGCCACGGCAACGAAATCCGGCTGGAGCTGCCGGAGGAGACGGAGGGGGGGCTGAAGGTCTACGCGGATGCGGAGAAGCTGGCCCGGGTGTTCAACAATATCCTGAGAAACGCGGTGGCCTACAGCTATCCCGGCACGGAAATCCTGATCCGGTGCGAACAGGAAAAGGATCTGCTCCGCATCACCTTCCGGAACAGGGGAAAAACGATCCCCAGGCAGAAGCTGGACTCCATCTTCGAAAAGTTCTTCCGGCTTGACGACGCCCGCGGCACCGACAGCGGCGGGGCGGGACTGGGACTGGCCATCGCCCGGGAGATTGTCGCCCTGCACGACGGGCAGATTCGGGCCGTGAGTGAAAACGAGGTCACGGATTTTACCGTAGAGCTTCCGAGTATTCC
Organism: bacterium; assembly: GCA_023664305.1. Classification (GTDB taxonomy): domain Bacteria; phylum Bacillota; class Clostridia; order Lachnospirales; family Lachnospiraceae; genus Acetatifactor. The sequence goes on from JAMPFT010000023.1 coordinate 42,696, forward strand.
TCCTTCAGACTGAAGTACCGCTTTTGAATGAGCCCGGAGACATAGACGCCTAAAGCCTTGCGGGTTTCCCTGTCAAGCTGCTCCGGGTACACGGGAGCGCCGAAGTCGATGATGACGGAGGCCTTTTTCACCCGAGGCAGATGATCCTCGAATACGGCGGCAGTGTTCACCAGCGTCAGGGGGACGATGGGAACCCTGCCTTTTTCCGCGATCTTAAAGCTTCCCTCGTGGAAGGGAAGAAAGGTATCCGCGACTTTGTTTCTGGTGCCCTCCGGGAAAATACAGAGGGAATTGCCGCGCTTTACCTCCTCCACCCCGGCGAGGATTGTCTTTAAGCCCTCCTTGATGTTTTCGCGGTCCAGGAACAGACAGTGGATATTGCGCATCCAGAGACGGAGAATGGGCACTCTGTTCATCTCCTTTTTCGCCACATAGCCCGTGACGCCGGGAAAGCAGGAGAGCGTCAGGACGATATCAAAAAAGCTGCGGTGATTGCCGACGTAGAGAACGGCGGTGTCTTTCGGGATATTTTCCTGTCCCAGAACGGTGAGCCTTGCCCCGGCCAGACGGCCGATGCAGCGAAAGCCCCAGCCGACGATGGCCTTGGAGCTTCGGTCCTTCAGCCCGGGATTGAATTTCCCGATAATCTGCTCCGCCAAAAGCACGGGGAGGGATAAAATCAGGTATAAAATCAGATAGACGCTGACCAGAATGAAACGTATCATATGGCACCTCGCATAAACAGTGATAAACGGAATCCGTTCTTTAGTTTAGCATAAAACCGTTTTTCTGTACATAGAATACAGCAAAAGAAAAAAGGTTTTGGCGGTGTGACATTGAAAAAAAGACGGATTACGGGAAAGAGTGTGCTGGCGCTGCTGTTGGCGGCGTGCGTTTTCGCCCTGTCGGGCTGTACCATGCTCAGCGAGGAAAAGATCAAGCTGCGGGATCTTGACTTTACGGTTCTGAGCGAGGAGAAAATCCCGAAGGAGCTGCTCGATATCCTGGAGGAAAAAAAGGCTTCCCCCTTTCAGATCACATACACGGACAATGAAAATCTGTACATATGCGTCGGCTACGGGCAGCAGGAGACAGGGGGCTACAGCATCGCCGTGGAGGAGCTGTATCTGACGGACGCCAATATCTGTGTGAACACAAGCCTGCTGGGACCCGACGGGACGGAGAAGGGGGAAAAAACCGTGTCCTACCCGTATATTGTCCTGAAGACGGAGTTTTTGGATCTGACGGTGGTTTTTGAGTAGTATTCCTGCGCAGGCACTTCCTTTTTCAGGCAATTCATGGTAAACTGTCGGTAGAGTAACCCTGCGGGAACGACGGCGGACTATCGCCTGGCAGGCCGTCCGGCGCGTTTTCCTGCGGGAGCGGATACGGGAGGCTGCCATGCTGTTGATCAAAAACGGATATATGCTTGATCCGAAATCAGGCTGGGACGGAAAGTACGATATTCTGACGCAGGGAGATAAGCTCCTGAAAATCGGGAAAAATCTGCAGACGCCGGAGGGCGGATGCAGGGTCATTGATGCGGAAGGGCTTCTTGTTGCTCCGGGGCTGGTGGATGTGCATGTACATTTCCGGGAGCCGGGCTTTACGCAGAAGGAAGATATTACAACCGGGGCGGCGGCCGCCGCAAAAGGCGGCTTCACCTCGGTCGTTTTGATGGCCAATACCAGGCCGCCCGTGGATAACACGGAGACGCTTGGATATGTGCTCGGGCGGGGACGGGAAACCGGAATCCGTGTATATTCCTGCGCCAACGTGACCGTGGGCATGGAGGGAAAACGTCTGACGCCCATGCGTCGGCTGGCGGAGGCGGGAGCGGCAGGCTTTACCGACGACGGGCTGCCTCTTTTGGATGAAAAAATTGTCCGGGACGCCATGAAAACCGCGGCGGCTCTGGATCTGCCGATCAGCCTTCATGAGGAAAATCCGGCGTTGATCGAAGACAACGGCATCAACCGCGGCGCGGCCAGCAGGCATTTCGGCGTCGGCGGCTCGCCCCGGGAGGCGGAGATTACCATGGTGGAGCGGGATTTAAGGCTCGCTCTGGAGACCGGGGCCAGCGTCGATATCCAGCATATCAGCGCGAGGGAGTCCGTGGAGCTGGTGCGCCGGGCGAAGGAGAAGGGGGGCAATATCCACGCGGAGGCCACGCCTCATCACTTTACCCTGACGGAGGAGGCCCTGATCCGGCACGGGGCGCTTGCAAAGATGAATCCTCCCCTCCGGGAGGAGGCGGACAGGCAGGAGATCATCCGCGGGCTGGCGGACGGAACCGTCGATATCATCGCGACGGATCACGCGCCCCATACGGCGGAGGAGAAGGCAAAACCCCTGACCGAGGCCCCCAGCGGCATCATCGGGCTGGAGACGGCGCTGGCGCTGGGGATCACGGAGCTGGTGGCAGGAGGTTATCTGACCATGCGGCAGCTTCTGACCCTGATGAGCACCAACCCTGCCAACCTGTATCATCTGAACGCGGGGTATCTGGCGGAGGGCGGCCCGGCGGATCTGATCCTGATCGATACCACCGCCGAATGGACGCCGGGGGAATATGCGTCAAAGTCGCAGAATACGCCCTTTACGGGACGGCCTCTGAAGGGGAAGGTAGTCATGACCGTGTGCGGCGGGGAGGTTGTGTACGAGGACAGGGAAAGACAGGGTGACTCGGCGTAAATGACGCTTTGTGCCATCGCAGAGATAAAACCGCCGGTGGGCGAAAGGTACAGTAGAGGATCGACAGTAAGGAGGTACGCGTTTATGAAAAAAAATCTCAGTTTTCTTCTGATTTTATGCGGCTGCTTTTTCTGCCTGACCGGCTGCGGGAAAGAAGACGCGGCGGTAAATTCCGGTGAGTCTTCCGTCCCCTTAAGGGATTGGAAGCGGGAGGGCTTTGCGGTCTTAGGGGAGGTGACGGAGGAGCAGGGCTTCTGGGCGCAGGAGTTTATCGCCTGGGAGCACCGGGAGGTAGTCGTGGATCCGCAGACCGAGAAATTGGGGGATGTACGCCTGATAGAGGCCGGAGCCCTGGACGGAAAAGTCTATCGGCTGAACACGGTGATGAGACCGCCCCGTACCAAGGCGGTAAGGTGGATTCTGGAAATCTATGACACGGCCTCCATGCAGGCCGAGGTCAGGGAATTTACCCTTGAAGATTTGGGACTGCCGGATGATACGGGGAGAAACTGTTTTTTGGTGGGAATGGATCTGATCGACGCGGAAAACTATGTGTTCCAGTGGACGGAGTTTGACAAAAATGAGGAGGGTCTGAACTATCAGTCGGCGGACAAAAGGGTCTATTCGAACCTGCAGGGGGAAGCGGAGGCGGTCGATCTGTGGGGGACGTGTCTGGAACAGGGGATTTCCAAGGAAGAATACAACGATTATGTTTGGATTCCGTCGGATTCCTGCGTCTGCGACGGAGCGGGGAATACCTATGTCAGGGGCGGAGAGTCGGGCTACGGGTACAGGCGGCTGGCGGCGTTTGACAGGGAAGGAAAGCTCCTCCTGACTTATGAGGTAAGCGAGGAGGAGACGTTTGAGGAGCCCCTGCGGACGGAGGCGGGGGAGCTGATTTACCCGGTTTATAACATGCGGAAAAAGTATTACGAGCTTCTTTGGGCCGACGTGGAGACGGGGGAGATGAAGAGTCTGGCGACGTTTGCGAGCAGCCGGCCTATCCAGCAGTTTTACGGTATGGAGGGAAACGACGTCTACTACGAGATGCCGGAGGGGATTGTCCGGTGGAATATCGAGAGCGGGGAGAGGACGCTTGTCTTTGTTTATCGGGAAAACGGAATCGGAAACGGCTACGAAACCATGCTGGTATTCCGGGAGGGGCAGCTCCCGCTTCTGCGGATCTACGGGAAGTATCAGGGGGAGGAGCCGGTTGACTGGCTGGCGTCCCTTTCCGACCGGCCGGTGGAACGGGAGACGGTCCGGGTAGTGGATCTGACCGGCGGTCAGGGGGACAGACAGGTGGCGGAGTGCGCGGCGTTAGCGTCCCGCAGGGATCCGAACCGGGGCTTTACCTATGAAAGCGCCACCCAGGGGGCGGAGGATTTTCGGACCCGTATCATGGCGGAGCTTGCCGCGGGGAAGGGGCCGGATATCCTGTATGTGTCCCGGTCCGATCTGGAGATCCTGCACAACGCCGGACTGCTGACGGATCTGCGGGAGGTGCTTTCGGAGGAGACGCTGGAGGAGCTGCTGCCCGGCGTGATCGGCCTGGGAACCGTGGACGGGGAGCTGGCGGGGATGCCGGGGGGAGTGCGCGTCGATGGACTGATGGTATCTGCGGACGTCTGGAGCGAGCCGACCTGGCGGCTGGAGGACTTTACGGCCCTGGTGGAAGAGGGAAAGCTGGAAGGCCTGATGTTCTACAATACCAGTTATTTCGCCTCCCTTGCCACAATGAGATGTTTTACGGAATACAGTCTGGCGGACTCCTTTTTGATCGATTGGGAGAATCGCGAGTGTCATTTTGAGGACGAGCGGTATATTCGTTTCCTGAAGGCGGTCGATATCGACAGGGAGCTGCTGGAGGTTGGTGAGGGAACGAAGCTGAAGGGCGGAAAGAGGGTGGCCTACCTTGATCTGTCGAGCGTGAGCGCGTTATTGAATTTCGGAGCTTCCATGAAGCGGGAAAACGGTTTCTGCGTGGGTCTCCCCACGGAGGGGGATGCCGGGAATTACCTGACCGCGGAGGGAGTCATCGCGGTGAACGCCAATACCGATAAAAAGGAGGCGGCGCGGGTATTCCTACAGTATTTTCTGGGAGAGCAGATCCAGGGCCTGAACGATGACCTCCTCAATCCCTGGCTGGGGGTCAGGAAGCTTTCGTCGGAGGATCTGGAGTGGGACGAGGAGGGCGGATGCTTTTGGCACGGGGAGGAGGTCACGGTTTTTGAGGACGGAACCACGGCCCTCCATGTGGCGGAGGAGCTTCTGGAAAGCTGTGTGCCGGCCCCGGCGATCGACCCGGTGGTGAGCCGAATCCTGTATGAGGAGCTGGAAGCGCTGTGTATGGACAGCGCCAGACAGTCCGAACAGGCGGCGGATGCCATCGACAGGAGGATACAGATTTATCTGGACGAGGGGGAGTAAGGGAAAAGGTCCGGCCCGAGTGAAAGCGTGTCCGCAGAGGGACCGCACTCGGGCCGGCACATAGCGGACGCTAAGCTCGAAAGAACCTCGCCAAGCACTGATGTGCCTTTATGATCCGCGAAAGAACCTGTGCCTGTCGGCGCTGTTTTCAGTGTGAACAGTAACAGAACGCGGACAAATTTCGGAAAACTCCTTGCGCGCTGCCCTGCGGTATGGTATCATACCTTCAAAG
>JAMPFT010000024.1 GCA_023664305.1 bacterium
AGAGGTAAGGGACAGGAGCGCCAGGGACGACTATGTGAGGGAAGAGGGGAGAATGACTGGAAGAGCAGAGGGAGAGTTGAAGGGTATGGCGGACGCCGTATTGCAGCTGCTTGCCGAAAAGGGGACTGTTCCGGAGGAACTTGCCCAAAAGATTCGGGAGCAGGGGGACAGCGCCGTTTTGAGCGCATGGCTGACGGCGGCTGCGAAAGCGGAGAATATCGGGGATTTCCTGTCCGTTGCCCTTGCAAAGAATGGCGGATGCTGATACAATAGGCAGAGAAAAGCAGGCGAAGGCGCGCCGTGTCGCATTTTCGGAAGCGGGGTGAGGCGGTATATGAGGAAGATGGAGTTTAAGATGGAAAGGCCGGGGCTTCTGAAGGTCGGCGAGCATGTCACGGTGACGGAAGGAGTGCTGCCCAGCAATTATTATTACATCATCGATCCGTCGCTGGCTATGTCCGCTAATATTCCCTTTCGAAACCGCCTGAAAAGTCGTGAGGGCACTGTCGTTGATATTGTGGAAAACGCCAGGGGCTTTTACGTCACGGCGGAGTTCGACGAGGATGAACCGCAGGCTTAGGCTTGTTTGCATCGCTGCAGGCGACAGGATGGAAAATGCGCAAGAGGAGGATACTTCTTCAGGATTTTCAGCCATTTTTCAGGACAAAAGAAAACCTGTATCGTCAGTTGCGGTTGGAAAAATAGAAGGCTTGAAAAAGGAAAAGGAGAGAGGATTATGTTAAGAAAGGTTTCAACGGATAAGGCTCCCGCGGCAATCGGACCTTATTCCCAGGGGATTGTTGTAAACGGTATGCTCTATGCGTCGGGACAGATCCCGATCGATCCCGCTACGGGCGAGATTGAGGGAACAGATATCAAGGCTCAGGCGGAGCGGGTGTGTAAAAATATCGGCGAGCTGTTGGAGGCGGCCGGGACAGATTACACAAAAGTCGCTAAGACCTCCTGTTTTCTGGCGGACATGGGCGATTTCGCGGCCTTCAACGAGGTCTACGCCAGGTATTTTACGGAGAAGCCGGCCAGAAGCTGTGTAGCGGTAAAAACGCTTCCCAGGAATGTGCTTTGCGAGATCGAGGTAATTGCAGAGGTTTAAAGAGCAGCGCCGCTTGAAAAAGCGGCGTTTTTGGCCGGACGGTTTTCCGGGAGAAGGAAGAAGAAAAAAACACAAAATGCATAAAAAGCGCAAATCCGTCAGAAACTATGACAAAAGCCTCTTCCGGGAAATCCGGGAAACGGCGGATGCCGTTTTGAGGCGGAAACGGGGAATGATGCCATGACGGATTATGTAAACGCTTTCTGGGTAGGCGGACTGATCTGCGCCCTTGTGCAGATTTTGATGGAGAAAACAAAAATGATGCCGGGGCGCATTATGGTGCTTTTGGTGGTGACGGGGGCCGTGATCAGCGTCTTCGGATGGTACGAGCCTTTTCAGGAATTTGCCGGAGCAGGCGCAAGTGTGCCGCTGCTCGGCTTTGGAAATGTGCTGATGAAGGGTGTGAAGGAGGCTGTGGACGAGCAGGGGCTGTTGGGGCTCTTTGCAGGAGGTCTCAAGGCCGGCGCGGTGGGAACCTCCGCTGCGCTGATCTTCGGCTATCTGGCGAGCCTTGTCTTTAAGCCTAAGATGAAATCCTGAGAAAAACCGTGAAGGCGCTATAATATTTCATATTCGACGGATATGGCGTCCAGGTATTGCATCAGGGCTTTGTCCCAGATGGCTTCCGGTTCTTTGGTAAGGACAAAGGTCCGGTAGGAGACGGCTGTGGTGAGGATGGTTTTGGAACCGTCATAGCGGATATTCAGCACCAGCGCTTTGATCTGAGAGGGATCCGTATCGCAGTTTTTCTCTGCCAGAAGAGAGGCGGACTTTTCCGGCGTAAGATGCATGGTAAAGCGGAAAAACAGCGGGGTGCGCTTACCCTTGATCAGATCGTAGCAGAGGCCGCGCAGCTCGCTCCAGGGTCGAAATTCCTCCGAAAGGGAATGCAGTCCCGGCTGGCTGCCGGATGGGGCTTTTGCCTCATCCGGCGTCTGATCCGCAAAAAAATCCCGGTTGATACGCCCGTCTATGGTAAAAGTGCTGGCGGCGCCGATGACGGCCTCCTCCAGGAGAAAGCCGTCAAAGGCGTCCGAAGCCAGAAGCCGGCTCATAAACAGTTTCATGGATGTGATTTGTAACGCTGTCATAGTCTGCCTTTCTTTTATCTTATAGGAAATTTCGTCGCAGTAAGGGAAGAATGCGGAGCATTCTTCCAAGCGTCACGAAGGGACGCTTTTTTTCCCGCGGCTGCGGTTCATTTTGTCATAATATTCTTTCCCTTCAGTATAGTATATTTCACGGTTTCTGTATAGAGTTTTTGAAAAAAAGCCGCCGGATTTGCGGCCGCGGGCCCGGAAAAGCAATCTTTTGCAGTCTGCTGCGATAAGGCTGGAAATTTGTGGGGAATATGGTAAAATAACCTTATTCAAGGCAGGGAACAGCCGGATGGCATCGTGCCGTGATTGCGTAGCAATCATGGTAAAATGACCTTATTCAAGGCAGGAGGCGGCCGGATGGCCATCGTATCGTGTAAAGCGGTGAGAAAAGCTACGGCAGGAAGCTCCGAGAGGAAGCGGCGGAACAAAAAAGCAATCGGAAGGCGGGAGCAGGAGGCGGCCGAGGTGGAAAGGACGGAAATATGGGAATCATTACTTTGGAGAAGAACAAAATTATTTTTCGGCGGCGGGACGAGCTGACGGTAGTGGAGGCTTACGGGAAAGACTGTATCCGCTGCCGTTCCACAAGGAACGGGAGGCTGAGCGAGGAGAACTGGACGGTTTTGCCGCCGACGGGAGAGACGGAGGCAAAAGTCAGCGGGGACGACCGATGCGCCACCCTGAGTAACGGCATGATTTCCGTGAAGGTGGAGGCGGGAAATCCATGGTACGGAGGGGTGCTGACCTGGTACAGAGAGGGAAAGCAGATTCTTCACACGAAATTTGAGGGGGATTATACCGTGCGGAACATACATACGGAAGGCGATCACTATCAGATCAAGGTGATCTTTGACGCCAATCCGGGAGAGCATTTTTACGGGCTGGGACAGGAACAGGAGGATCTTTTTGACCGGAAGGGCAGCACTTGTAATCTGCAGCATTACAATACCAAGTCCGCGGTGCCTGTCCTGTACTCCTCCTTAGGGTACGGTTTCTTCTGGAATAATCCCGCGCCGGGGCGTTGCGAGACGACGAAAAATCATACCATGTGGGTGGCGGACAGCGCTTATCAGGCGGATTATTTTATCTACGGGGGAAGGAATCCGGGGGAGGTCATGAAGCGGTACTGCGATCTCACCGGCTATGCACCGGCCTTTCCGGAGTGGGCGGCGGGCTTCTGGCAGAGCAAGCTGCGCTACGAGAGCCAGGAGGAGGTTCTGGAGACCGCCCGGGAGTATAAAAGGCGGGGGATTCCCCTGGCGGCGATCGTCATCGACTATTTCCACTGGACGGAGCAGGGCGAGTGGAAATTTGATCCGAAATACTGGCCGGATCCGGAGGGCATGTGCCGGGAGTTAAAAGAGATGGGCGTTCAGCCTGTCGTGTCGGTCTGGCCTACCATCAATCCGGCCAGCGAAAACTATCGCGCGATGGATGACGCGAATCTGCTGGTCAGGACGGAGAACGGCCAGTACGGAATCTTTGACTTTTATGGTCAACAGACCTTTATCGACGTCACGAATCCCGCGACCGGGCCCTTTGTCTGGGACAAGGTAAAACGGAATTATTACGACAGGGGAATCCGCAATTTCTGGCTGGACGAGGCGGAGCCGGAGGTACATCCCCAGCAGTATTCCAACCTGAAGCTGTACGCGGGAAACGGCGCGCAGACGGCCATGCTTTATCCCTATTATTACAGCAAGATGTTTTATGAGGGACTGCGGGAGGCGGGGGAGGAGGAGATCATCCTGTTGACCCGGGCGGCCTATCCCGGCAGTCAGAAATTCGGATCCCTGGTCTGGAACGGGGATATCGGCTCCACCTTTGAGGCGCTGCGTATGAGCGTGAAGACGGGGCTATCCATGGCAATGTGCGGGATCCCCTGGTGGAATAGCGATATCGGCGGGTTTCACGGCGCGGACATTCAGAGCGAATATTTTCAGGAGCTGATTGTCCGCTGGGCGCAGTTCGGCCTGTTCTGTCCCGTGATGCGGCTCCACGGCTCCAGACTGCGGACGCCGGGGCAGCCGGAGCGGCATCCCGGCGTGAAGGAGAGAAGCGGTGGGGACAATGAGATCTGGAGCTTCGGCGACCGGGCCTATCGGATACTGAAGGAGTTGATCCTGCTGCGGGAAAAGCTGAAGCCCTACATCTGCCGTTATATGGAGATTGCTTCAAAAGAAGGCAAGCCGCTGATGCGTCCCATGTTTTTTGATTACCCGGAGGATCCGGTGTGTTACGAGCTGGAGGATCAGTATTTCTTCGGGGAGGATATTCTGTTTGCGCCCGTGACGGAGCAGGGATTAAGGGAGCGCAGGGTCTACCTGCCGAAGGGCCGCTGGCAGGATGTGAACGGCAGGGAGGTATATGAGGGCGGCCGGTGGCTGACCTGTGAAGCGCCTCTGGAAAAGTTTGTTGCCTTTGTGAAGGAGGGAAGCTTTGTGGCGGAGGTTTTCGCGTAAAAGAGGCGTGATGCTCCTGCGGTGCGGAGAAGGCGACAGGGTGGGGAGAGCGAAAATCCCGCCCTGCGGAAGCAAAGGAAGAGCGAGTCTGCGAGCGGTTAAAGCCGGCCATGCGGAAGCAAAGGAAGAGCGAGTCCGCGGGCGGTTTATCCCGCCCTGCGGAAGCAAAGGAAGAACGAGTCTGCGAGCGTTTTAAGCCGCCCTGCGGAAGCAAGGGAAGAATGAACCCGCGAGCGGTTAAAGCCGGCCCTGCGGTGGGAAGGCGCACGGCGATATTGACAGAAAATTCAGACAATAAATGACAAACAAAATTGAAATAAAAATATTTAAAAAATTTCAAAAAAGGTATTGACAAATAAAAGGACATGCCCTATAATGAACTTACAATAACAAAGGGAAAACATTACTTCCATAAAAGCAGCTTAACATATTAAGCAGCAAAACAAAATGTGTACGAGTACACACAGAGGTAGCGCATTCCGGAAAGTACAGGACGTTACGGTACACAGGGTACAAAAAAGTCGAAAGGCACACGGTAGAAATGGAAGAAGATGCGAACCTGAAAATGAAAATTTCATAAGGAGGGCTGGTCCATTGGACGACGAGCAGAAGTGAAGAAGCGTGTTGACGAAATCAGACAACACGCTTCTTCGTAGTGTGGAAAGGAACGGCGGCTTCGCATTGTAAAAAGCGGGCTTCCCTTGCTGCGACGAAGTTTCCGAGAGAGTAAAGCAAGGGCCGCCTTGAAAGAGGCGGCCTTAAGTATGTCTGCATTTTCTGCAGTCTTTGAGATTAATTGGTCTCCTCCGTCACTTCGGCCTCCGGCGCGTTCTTGCGGACGCTCTCGATGCCGTTTAAGCAGGAAGCCTTCGCCTTGTAACCTTCGGATACGGCGATGATTTCACCGTTGCGCGCTTTTAAGCGGAAGCGGAACTCGCCGGCCTTGTCGGTATACATTTCGAACTTGGGGTTGGTAACGGTTTCGACGTTTTCCACAGTCTGATCCTCAAGCTTTGCAATGGCAGCATTCTTGCGGACGCTCTCGATGCCGTTTTTGCACGCGCTATCGGAAGTGTAGACCTCGGAAGTGGCGATGACTTCTCCGTTGCCGGCCTTCAGGTCGAATTTAATCCCCGTCTTGACAGTTTTGATCACAAATTTACCCATAAAAACCTCCTTAGCTATTGTCAGAATTTGTCTCATTTATTATATCAGTCAAAGCGGCGGCCTGTCAACAGAATCAGACGGCGGACAGCTCCTTTTTCATCCAAATGTGCGGACAGCCCTCGTCGTCCTCGATATCGCCAAACTCCGTGAAGCCGAGTTTCCGGTAAAAATCGACGGCTCTGCATTGTGAGTGCAGGGTGATGCGGACACCGCCTGTTTCCCGTACATACTGCTCCGCTGCCCGAACCGTGGCGGAACCGATTTTCTTCCCGCGGTACTCCCGAAGAACGGCGAGACGCCCCAGGTTATAGGATTCAAATTCCGGATTCGGGAATACCCGGCAGGTGGCTAAAGCCTGTCCGCTTTCATCAAACAGGACAATATGCGCGGCCTCGCTGTCCGTCGCATCCAGCTCCTTCTCAAAGCCCTGCTCTTTTATGAATACCTCCTCCCTGATTTGTCTTGCGCAATCGGGAAGCGATTGATAGATCACTGTTTTCATGACTGATTCACCTTATCTTCTTACAAAGATTCCGATCACTTTATCGGTGTGCCGTCTGCGGCGTACGGCCCGGTTTTCTTCTCTCCTCATTATAACGTCCGAGCCGCCCAAATACAATCATGAAATCTCTTGCCAAAGCTTTGCAGTCATAATATAATGAACGCAGAGGAAAATCGAAGATTTCCCTTTGCCATATAACGAGCAAACAGCCTGCGAAGCAGGCGATAAAGCGCTGAAAGCGCGGGTTTGCGAGTTAAGATGATATAATGTCCGTAAAGAGCAGAGTCAAGTGCCCGAAGAAACAGCTGCCGTGCCTTGCGCAAAGCCAACCGGAGTTGGCTTGAGCAGATTTTTTTTCGGGGATTTGACGAGCGAGAGCGACAAAGGATGCAAAGCATCCTCGGGAAAACAGACGGTTTTTCGGGACTCTGCCTGCGAAGCAGGCGATAAAGCGCTGAAAGCGCGGGTTTAGGTGTAATAGCGGTCATAGAACGGGAGGTATCGCAGTGAATATCTTAGTTATTAACGGGAGTCCGAAGGGGGAATCGAGCATTACGCTTCAGACGGTGCTGTATCTGCAGAAGCATTACTCGAAGCACACCTTTGAAATCCTGAACGCGGGACAGAGGATCAGGATGCTGGAGAAGGATTTTTCCTCGGCGAAGGAGGCGCTTGAGCGGGCGGAGCTTTTGCTGTTTTCCTATCCTGTTTACACCTTTATCGCGCCCAGCCAGCTGCACCGCTTTATCGAGCTGGTAAAGGAGTCCGGCGTCTGCCTTGCCGGAAAATACGCGACGCAGATTACCACCTCCAAGCACTTTTACGATGTGACGGCGCACCGTTATATTCAGGAGAACTGTCAGGATCTGGGGATAAAATTTATCAAGGGACTGTCCGCGGACATGGAAGACCTTTTGAAGGCGTCGGGCAGGAAAGAAGCGCTTTCCTTTTTCCACTATGTGTTTTGGTGTGTGAAGACGGACAGCTATGAGCCGCTTCCGGAGGCGAAGGCGGATCCCGTACACGCGCCGGTGCATGTGCCGAAGGAGCGAAGGAAAGAGGCGTCGGGAGAGCGGAGCGTAGTGATTGTGGCCGACGTGCGGGAGGAGGACAGCCGGTTGAAGGCGATGATCGCGCGGTTTCAGACGGTGCTGCCCTATGAGAGCCGTGTGGTCAATATCAGGGAATATCCTTTTCAGGGCGGCTGCATCAGTTGTTTTCACTGTGCGCCTGACGGAAAGTGTATTTATAAGGATCGGTTTGACGATTTCCTGCGGGAGGAGATCCAGAGCGCGGACGGCATCGTGTATGCTTTTACCGTCAGCGATCATTCCATGGGAGCGGTTTTTAAGAAATATGATGACAGGCAGTTCTGTAACGGCCACCGCACGGTTACCATGGGTACGCCGGTAGGGTATCTGATCAGCGGGAATTACAGTCAGGAAGAGAATCTGCGGATGATTTTGGAAGGGCGCAGCCAGGTGGGCGGGAATTTCCTGGCGGGCACGGCTACGGACGAAAAGGATCCGGACGCCGAGATCGACCGTATGGCAAAAACCCTTGCCTATGCGCTGCGTCACCGTTATACGCAGCCGAAGAACTTTTACGGCGTGGGCGGGATGAAGATTTTCCGGGATCTGATTTATCAGATGCAGGGCATGATGCGCGCGGATCATCGGTTTTTCCGGGAACACGGGCAGTATGATTTCCCGCAGAAAAATCCGGGAACAATCCTGAAAATGTATCTGGTGGGTTCGCTTTTGGCGTCCCCCGCCATCCGGGATAAGATGGGAAATAAGATGACGGAGGGGATGCTGGCTCCCTACCGGAAGGTCCTGGAGAGGGAAGATAAAAAGGAAGCAAAGTAAAGCAAAGAAGAGCAAAATAAACGAAGAGTAAAGAAGAGCAAAGCAAACGAAGAGTAAAAAAGAGCAAAGCAAACGAAGAGCAAAACGGGAATATAAAGAAGGAAAAGAAAAAGAAGGAAAAGAAAAAGAAGGAAAAGAAAAAGAAGGAAAATAGCGGAGGAGCAGACAGATGAAAAAAGCGGTAAATCTTGTAATTACATTTTGTACGTTGGTTCTCGGTGTTTTTCTGCTGCTTACGGGCGGCGCGCAGTTCCTGAAAATGAACGGCGGGGCGAAGACATTGGAGGATGGAGAGAGCTTTTCGCAGGCGCAGGGGAAATATATCGCCTACGATGCGGCTTATCCGATCGCTTCTTACGGGGAGGAGTATTATTCCGGGGATCCTGACCGGGTGAGAACCATGGGTTATGTGGTGTATGACGAGAAGCGGCAGGAGTTCCTGTACGCCGTCGTACCGGAGCAAAGTGACGGGGACTTTTCCAGTCTTTTATGGAATCTGCACCTGATAGCGGAGATGAGAGCGGGAAGGGAAATGACTCCCGCCCATATTGAGGGAACCCTTGAGGAGGCGGATGAGGAGATGATGAACCGCATCCTTGCCGCGCTGCAAGGTAGCGATGTGGTGGAGATCTATGAAGAATACAGCGATTACGGCGAAGGCAGTGCCGATTTTTACGACACCTATTATGGCGACAAATACGGCGAGGTTCTGGTGGAGATGGGAGAGACCCTGACAGAAAGCTGGCCTCTGACAAGCTGTTACTACATAGAGAGCGGAAGCGTGGACGGCATGGCAAAGTCGCATATCTGGCTCACTTTCCTGGCGGCGGTTCTCAGTCTGCTGATTTTTGCAGTGCGCCTGATCTCGCTGTTTACCGGCGGCAAGGAGGGAAAGAAGTGGAGCGCCTCCGAGCCGCAGAGCAAGCTGGGACAGCTTGTGGAAGCGCAGCAGCCCTGGGTCAGGGAATGGTGCGACAGCTGCCTGGATCGGTCGCGGCGTCTTGCCTATCTGTCGGCCGCGGGAAGCGTGGTAATTTTCCTGGCAATCGGGATTCTGGTACATGTACAGTCCCGGATGCTCCTCACCTTTTATCTGCCTCTGGGGCTTTTGATCGGCGAGGCGGCGGGCATCCTGTTCTGGGCGGCCCAGAGGGGACAGTCAAAGCCCTATAAGATTCTCGGCGGGCTGGAGAAAAGCATTCGGAAGGAGCTGCCCTCGCCCGCGGAGCAGGAGCTTTTTGCGGAGGATATTCTGGAAGCGGGGCCGGAATGGGCATTCCGGGAGAAGAGCAAGGAAACCCTGCTTTGCGGCACGGTAGGCGGGCGGTACTGGGCAGCCTTTTCCGGGGCAGGCGCGGCGGTGATCGTAGACAGCAGCAGGCTGGCGAAGATCGAGACGGAGACCGTCTCCGGCCAGGTGCGCAGCGGAAAGGTCCGCGTGAGCTATGTGTCCTATGCGGTGCGGTTTTTCTATCGGAACAGCTCTGTGAAGAAAGGCTGCGACAAGGCGCTTTCCTTCAACACGCAGGACAATGCGGGGCACTTTATGCTGCTGGCGAAAAAGCGGGTAGGAGACGGCGTCGAGATCACGGCGCTTTGACGCATAGAGCAGGGGGTATAACATTATGGTAAAAAAACTGACGGTTAAAGCCTGGATCAGCACAGGCTTTGTCATTCTGGGGTGTCTGATTATCGCGGTTCCGATACTTTGGATGAACGCGCCCGGCGCATTGGCGGCCCTGCAGGGAAGGGTTCCGCAGGGAGCGGACGAGAGGACTGTGACGAATTTCTACGGCCTGACTGCAATCGGCCTGTTTATGGTCGTCATCGTAGTGGTTATCTTTTTCCGGCAGCTTTCCCAATCCGTAAAAAAGCGGGTAGGAGAGTATCTGGCGAAGCACGGCGGCGTCACGGAGGATCAGCTGGACCGTGATTTTGAAAGCGCAAGGCAGATCGGAAAGGTGTGGATCGGAAAGCGCTGGACCTTCAGCCACGACCTGAGGCCTGTCCTGGTGGAGAATGAGGCTGTGGCGTGGGTTTTCTCCGAAAAGGAGCATGTGAAGAATAAGGTCAACTATTATATCTGTCTGGGACTTGCGGACGGAACGGTGGAAAGGGTGTGCGTGTCCGAAGAACAGATTCGGGAGATCATGGAGGCATACAAGACGTTTCCACATATCCTGTCAGGAAACAATCCGGAATACGCATATCTGTACAAAAGTGACAGGGAAGCCTTCCTGGAAATGAAATACCGTCAAAATATAAATATTTCTTGATTGAGCATACAATATGTGTTAAAATTATTTGTACGGAAAAGCCCTTCGACAGGGCGGCAGCCTCCCAAGCTGTCATTGTAAGTATAGCCGGTATAGCCGGACTTACGCCGGATGGGAGGTGGCGCTTATGACAGATTATGAAACTATTATGGTTTTTCTGGGGGTATTGGCTTTGCTGATTTCCTTCGGAACTCTGCTGATAGCGTTGCTTGCCTACATAGATAGGAAGAACAAGCGAAAATAAAAATGCCCGGCCTGTCGGCAAACAGGCCGGGCGATGTCTGATAGGACATTGCAAACGCTTGGGAGCATCCGCTTTTGGAGTCGGACACTATCCGTTAGAGGGGCATCTGTCACAGCAGATGCTCTCTTTACGCTCAATATACCATAGGCATGACGAAAATGCAAGTACGGATTTTGGGACGGAGGGCGAAGATGAAGAAAAAGGAAACGATTCTTTTGGCGGTATTGATTCTGGCAGTGGCGGGGGGACTGATCTGGTGGATTGCGCCGACCCGGCTCCTCGGAAGGGTGGATCTGGCGGAGGTTGCCGAGATCCGGGTCTTTTCCGGCACGACGGGCGAGGGCTTCACGGTCAGCGACCCGGAGCAGATTACTTACATTGTGGAGAGCTTTCAGAGTACATCCCTGAAGCGGTACGGGTTCAGCCTGGGGCATACGGGATACGGTTATCGGATGAGCTTTGCGGACGGAAACGGTAAAATCCTGGCGTCCCTGATTTTGAACGGCGAAAGCAGTCTGCGCAGAGATCCTTTTTTCTATGAGCCCCGGGAGGGGACGCTTTGTTACGAATACCTGCAGGAGCTGGAAAAAAGGGAAAAGCAGTCGGTTTTCCGGGCGGTGATACGCGAGATCGGAAGCAGGACGATGATCGTGACGCCGCTGTCGGAGGACGGGGATTACCGGGTTCGGGACGAAATCGCGGTAAGTATGTCCCTGCTGCCGGAGGACGCAGAGCCTCAGGTGGGAGATATCGTGATTATCGCCTTCAACGGGGAAATTATGGAGACATACCCGGCTCAGCTGGGCGAGGTCTACAGTATTACGCTGGAGGAGTAGCCCCGCATTTTATGGATCAGGGATCGGGAAGCTTCGCCGTAGCCGGGGAAGAATGCGAAGCATTTTTTCAAGTGCCCATATGGGCGCTTTGTGCCGCTTGCGGCACTTTTTTATAATACCGAAAGAATCAGAATCTCCACGCTCATCACGTCGTTCATGCGGCCCGTCTTGACGGCTTCCTCCGTATCCACGCATTTTTGAACGGCGTTCAGGAGAGTCGGGGTTTTAAATTTGGCTGCCTGGTTGAGATATTTCTGCACCGCAAAGGGGGGGATGCCGACCTTTGCGCCGATGGTGCGGTTGTCGTGTCCCAGGGCCTTCAGCTCCTTCGTCTGAAGCAGCATATTGCACTGTCTGGCGATCAGGAAAAGAATGCGCATCGGCGGTTCCTTCAGGGCGAGAAGATCGTAGTAGAGCTCCAGCGCCTCTTTCTGTTTTTTGTCGGCGACAGCGTCGATCATGTCAAAAATATGATTGCTGATGCGGGTGGTGCAGACCGTTTCCACATCCTCCGGGGTGACCGTCTCCCGGTCCATGCAGTAGCAGATCAGTTTTTCCAGTTCCATTCGGATGTTATCCATGTCGGTTCCGGTTTTCGAAAGGATCAGCCGGATTGTGTTCTCGGAAATTTTTTTCCCGTCTTTTGCCAGAATGCCTGTGATCCAGCGTTTCAGCGTGTTTTCGTCCTGAGTGGAAAATTCTGCGGCGTAGCCTTTGGACTGCGCCGTCTTGTATAGCTTGCTGCGCTTATCTACTTCGCTTTCCGTAAAGACAAAATATGCGGTTTCGGCGGGCGACGCCAGATATTCCGCCATTTTCTCCCCGCCTGATTTGAAAAGGCCGCTGTCTGTGATAAAAATGACGCGGCGTTCGGCAAAAAAGGGCAGCGTTTCCGCAAGGTCAATGATTTCACCCACAGGCACGTCTTTTCCCTCGTAAAAATGAACGTTCATCGTATCGCCTTCGGCGCAGAGGGCGGCGCGCAGCTTTTCACGATACTGTCTGCGCAGATAGCGTTCCTCTCCGTAGAGCAGATAAATCTGTTTGAAGCGGTTCTGTCTGATATCCCCGGCGATCTGTTTCATTTGTCTCTGTCCTCCGAAATGATGGTAGCTGCACGGCCAAACCGGCGCTTCGGCGCGGAAAAAACGCAAAGCATTCTCCGTCCGCTTTTTCATTGTGTCCCTCTTTCGGCCTCTTGTCAAGAAGAAAGAATCTTTGCAGACCTTAGTATTTTGTGGTGTATTCTGTAAAAAACACGGTAACAATATCGTATTACCGTATAAATTGACACGGAAACTCGAAACGCGCGGTGAGATGGAGTTGCTGTATCAAACTTTTTTACTTTATAATGGAAAAGTACGAAATTTAGAGTTTTCTGAGTATGGAGGTAGATTGATGGAACAATTAAACATCACGACTGCGAAAGATAACGAGAGAATATACAAGATTCTGGGAGATTTGATGAACGGGGACAAGGAATTTCAGATTATGATCACCGTCCCGTCTGCAAAGAATGACAGCATTCGTTTGCAGCAGGAGCCGTCCGCGGTTAGGGAGACTGTCCGGGATCTGGAACAGGATGTGACGGACATGATACATGAAATCGGCGTTCCCGCACATATCAAGGGCTATCAGTATCTCAGGGAGGCGATTATGATGTCGGTGGAGGACCCGGGGATGATCAGCTCCATCACGAAAATACTATATCCGACGATCGCAAAGCGGTTCCAGACCACGCCGAGCCGGGTGGAGAGGGCGATCCGACATGCCATCGAGGTGGCATGGAGCCGGGGAAGGATGGAAACGCTGGACGCGCTGTTCGGCTATACCATCGACACCGGGAAGGGGAAGCCCACCAACTCCGAGTTCATTGCCCTGATTGCCGACAGAATCCGGCTTTCCTACAGAGAATAGGAAAAAACTTATTATTTTTTTAATAAAAGAAACTCTTTCCACTGGGAGAATATTGCGGTATAATCTTCATAAAGGGCAGAGTTATGCCCGGTTTGTTTAATATGATGGAGGGTTTGCAGTGAAAAAGATTCTTTTTGCAGCATCGGAAAGTGTTCCTTTTGTAAAGACAGGCGGTCTCGCCGACGTGGTGGGGTCTCTGCCGAAGTGCATCGATAAGCAGTACTTTGACGTCAGGGTGATCATCCCGAAGTATGCCTGCATGAAGCAGGAAATGAAGGATAAATTGCAGTATGTAACGCATTTTTACATGGACTACAACTGGAAAAGAGTATATGTAGGAGTCCTGGAGGCGGTGGAGGACGGCGTTCACTACTACTTTATCGACAACGAATATTATTTCAGCGGGGATAAGGTTTACAGCGACAGCCCCGTGTGGGAGATAGAGCGGTACGCGTTCTTTTCCAAGGCCGTGCTCAGCGTGCTTCCGGTGATCGATTTCAGGCCGGACGTCGTCCACTGTCATGACTGGCAGACGGGTCTGATTCCCGTGTACATGAAGGAACGGTTCGGAGAGGGCGACTTTTTCCGCGGGATGAAATCCGTGATCACGATTCACAATCTGAAATTCCAGGGAAGGTGGGACACCAAAACCGTACAGAGCATCACGGGGCTGCCGGAGTATTATTTTACGCCGGATAAGCTGGAGGCCTACAGGGACGCAAATCTGCTCAAGGGCGGTATCGTCTATGCGGACGCGGTGACCACCGTGAGCAGCACCTATGCCGAGGAGATCAAGACGGCCTTCTACGGCGAGGGGCTGGACGGGCTGCTTCGGGCCAGAAGCGGCGATCTGCGCGGAATTGTCAACGGGATCGATTATACGGATTTCAACCCGGAGACGGACAAGCACATCGTCAGGCCTTATGATGCGGTGAATTTCCGGAAGGAAAAGGTGAAGAACAAGCGCGCGCTGCAGCAGGAGCTGGAGCTTTGCCAGGACGATAAGAAGATGATGATCGGTCTTGTCTCCCGTCTCACGGATCAGAAGGGTCTGGATCTGATCGCGTATGTGATGGACGAACTCTGTCAGGACGATATCCAGCTGGTGGTTCTGGGAACCGGCGAGGACCGCTACGAGAATATGTTCCGCCATTACGCGTGGAAGTACGGCGACAAGGTCTCGGCAAATATTTATTACTCCGATCCGCTGTCCCACAAAATCTACGCTTCCTGCGACGCGTTCCTGATGCCGTCCCTGTTTGAGCCCTGCGGCTTAAGCCAGCTCATGGCCCTGCGCTACGGCACGATTCCCATTGTCCGGGAAACAGGCGGTCTGAAAGACACCGTACAGGCATACAATGAGTATGAGAGTACCGGTACAGGCTTCAGTTTTACAAACTATAACGCTCATGAGATGCTGAGCACGATCCGCTACGCGGAGCATATTTATTACGATAAAAAGCGCGAGTGGAACAAGATCATCGACAGAGCCATGGCGGCGGATTTCTCCTGGGAGGTTTCCGCGGGGAAGTATCAGGAAATGTATGACTGGCTGATCGGATAAGGCTATGGGATAAATGCCCGCCGGGGCGGGCAGCGGTAGAAGTATGAAAAACAGCGGTACAAAGAACAGTTTTATCGTGCAGGCGGGGATTCTGGCCGCGGCCGGGATTGTCAGCAGAATCATAGGGCTCCTTTACAGGAGCCCTTTGCAGCGTGTAATCGGAGATGCGGGAATGGGGTATTACAATATAGCCTATTCCTTTTATACGATCATTCTGCTGGTTTCCTCCTACAGTATTCCGGCGGCGATCTCGAAGGTCATCGCCCAGAAGCTGGCCCTGCGGGAATACCGAAATGCCCACAGGATTTTTCTGTGCGCGCTGGGGTATGTGCTGGTCGTAGGCGGCGCGGCGAGCCTGCTTTTGTTTTTTGGGGCGGGGCTGTTCGTCGTGCCGGAGGCGGCGCCGGTTCTGCGGGTTTTTGCGCCTACCATCTTTTTTTCCGGGATTCTGGGCGTGCTCCGGGGGTATTTTCAGGCTCATAAGAGCATGACCCAGACCTCGGTGTCCCAGATTCTGGAGCAGATTGCCAACGCGGCGGTCAGTATCGGCGCGGCTTATCTGTTGATTGTGCATTCCTTCGGCTCGCTGGAGGTTCCCGCCGACGAGGCGGAGCAGGTAACCCGGGCGACCCGGGGCGCCATCGGCAGTGCCATGGGTACGGGGGCGGGAGTGCTGGCGGCGCTTCTGTTTATGCTGGGAATTTATCAGCTCAACCGCGGGACGATTCATCGGAGGATTCAGCGGGACCGCCACAGGGAGGAGGATTCCTACGGTCAGATTTTGAAGACGATTTTTTTGGTAGTGACGCCCTTTATCTTGAGCACGGCGGTCTATAATCTGAGCACTACCGTGAACACGACGGTTTATACCAAGATTTGGCCGGCGCTGCGGGAGCTGGATACGCTGGCAATCTCCAATCAATGGGGCGTCTTTTCCGGACAGGCGCTGACAATTTCGGAGATTCCCATTGCCTTTGCCACAGCGATGGCGGCGGCGATGCTTCCCACGGTATCCAGGCTTGTGGCGGCAAAAAACATGGGGGAGGCCAAGGCGGAGATCGGGCTGGCGGTGAAGGTTACCATGATTATTTCCATTCCCTGCGCGGTGGGAATTTTTGTGCTGGCGAGGCCGTTGACCGGGCTGTTGTTCAAGAATACTTCGGAGTCCGAGGACCTGGCGACGAAGCTTCTGATGACGCTGGCGGTTTCCGTGATTTTTTATGCGCTTTCCACTCTGAGCAGTCAGATCCTGCAGGGGCTGGGGAAGCTGAACGCGCCGATTATCAACGCGGGGATCGGGCTGGCGGTGCAGACGGCCGCCGCGGTTTTGCTGCTCTTTTTTACGGATCTGGAGATTTACAGTATCGCGGTGGCAAAGACGGTTTATGCGGTAGTGGTGTGTATCCTGAATCAGGCGTCGGTGCGCAGGGCGGCGGAGTACCGGCAGGAGATCGGACGCACGTTCCTGATTCCGCTGCTGGCGTCCGGGTTTATGGGGGCATTTGTCTGGGCGGTATATGAGGGGCTGCTTCTTATGACGAAATCGCCCAGAATAGCGGTGATACCGGCGATTCTTTTGGGGGTGTGCGTCTATTTTGCGCTGCTTTTGCTGTTTAAGGGGGTGACGGAGGAGGAGCTGCGGAGCTTCCCGAAGGGGTATCTGTTGGTGAAGGCGGCGAAGAGGTGTGGGCTGCTGCGGTAGAGGGGCGGTGTCCTGTGCCGGGTGGTAAGGGGGTGCTGTAGTTGGCGAGGGGTGTTTCGGGCAGCAAGGGGACGCCCCAGGCGACACGGCCCTCTGTTCAGACACGCTTGCGCTTGGGGCCGGACGTAGCGGTGCTAAGCTCGAAAGGACCTCGCTAAGCGCCGACGTCCGGCACAGTCTTCGCAGAGGGTCGCGCCGTCTGGGGCTGTTTTGCGGCAGGGCGGATGGGGTGGGCCGGGTGCGTGGGGTGCGGTATTTGACGAGGGGAGGTCCGGTTGGCAGGGGATGCCCGGTTGGCGAGGGAGGTTCGGTTGGCAAGGGGACGCCCCAGGCGACACGGCCCTCTGTTCAGACACGCTTGCGCTTGGGGCCGGACGTAGCGGTGCTAAGCTCGAAAGGACCTCGCTAAGCGCCGACGTCCGGCACAGTCTTCGCAGAGGGTCGCGCCGTCTGGGGCTGTTTTGCGGCAGGGCGGATGGGGTGGGCCGGGTGCGTGGGGTGCGGTATTTGACGAGGGGAGGTCCGGTTGGCAGGGGATGCCCGGTTGGCGAGGGAGGTTCGGTTGGCAAGGGGACGCCCCAGGCGACACGGCCCTCTGTTCAGACACGCTTGCGCTTGGGGCCGGACGTAGCGGTGCTAAGCTCGAAAGGACCTCGCTAAGCACCGACGTCCGGCACAGTCTTCGCAGAGGGTCGTGCCGTCTGGGGCTGTTTTGCGGCAGGGGGTGGCCCGAAGGCGTGGGGATGCGGCAATTGGCGAGGGAGGTCCGGTTGGCGAGGGATGCATCAGGCGGCAAGGGGACGCCCCAGTCGGCGATGGGGGATATCCTGCGGCGGAAGGAGTAGGGATGGAGAAGTGGTATGTGGCGGCGAAAAAAGCGGATTTTAACGGATGGGCGGAGGAGTTTGGAATCAGTCCCGTGCTGGCGCGGATTTTGAGGAACCGGGATCTGACGGAGAGCGGGCAGATCCGGAAATTTCTGCGGGGAGGCTTGGAGGACTGTTATTCTCCCTGGCTGTTAAAGGATATGGATAAGGCCGTGGAGGTCATAGAGCGGGCGATAAGGGAGAAGACGCCGATCCGGGTCATCGGGGATTACGATGTGGACGGTATCTGCGCTTCTTATATTTTGAGCAGGGGTTTTGAGATTCTGGGGGCGGTGGCGGATACGGCGATCCCGCATCGGATTCATGACGGATACGGATTAAACGATCATCTCATCGAGGAGGCAAAAAAGGACGGTGTGAAACTGATCGTTACCTGTGACAACGGCATTGCTGCGGCGGATCAGATCAGACTGGCTGTCTCTTACGGGATCGGGGTGGTTGTCACGGATCATCACGAGGTGCCTTTTCGGACAGAACAGGGAGAGGACGGCGGCGAGGTGAGGAGGGAAATCCTCCCTCCCGCGCTGGCGGTAGTGGATCCGAAGCAGGAGCAGTGCGGCTACCCCTTCCCCGGTATCTGCGGCGGCGTAGTGGCCTATAAGCTGATCGAGGCGCTGGCTGAGCGGACAGGGAACCGGGAACTGGCACAGGCAAAGGAAGAACTGCTGGAGTTTGCGGCGCTGGCGACCGTCTGTGACGTGATGGAGCTTCGGGACGAAAACAGGATTTTGGTGAAGGAGGGACTGAAACGTCTGCGAAAAACCCGGAATCAGGGCTTGCGGGCGTTGATGGAGGTCAATCGGCTGGAGCCGGAAAAGCTGAACGCCTATCATCTGGGTTTTGTCATCGGCCCCTGCTTAAACGCTACGGGCCGCCTTGATACGGCGGCGCGGGCGCTGGAGCTTTTAAGGAGCGGGAAAAGAACGGAGGCGGTGACCGCGGCGCGGGAATTAAAAGAGCTCAACGACAGCCGCAAGAATCTGACGCTGCAGGGCGTGGAACTGGCGCGGCAGTACATCGCGGCGCACCAAATGGAGCATGATAAGGTGCTGGTGGTTTATCTGCCGCAGGTTCATGAGAGCCTGGCGGGCATTATCGCGGGGCGGATCCGGGAAGCGTACAATCATCCGGTATTCCTGCTTACCCGGGGAGAGGAAGGCGTCAAGGGCTCGGGGCGCTCCGTGGAGGGATACCATATGTACCGGGCTATGACGGAGGTACAGCGTTTTTTTACCCGTTTCGGCGGACATGCCATGGCCGCGGGTCTTTCCATGCGGGAGGAGGATATTGAAAGTTTCAGACGGGAGCTGAACGAAAGATGTACGCTCTCGGAAGAGGACTTTATCCCCAGGGTTCATATAGATGTTCCTCTGCCGCTAAATTACGCAGACGGAAGGCTGGCGGATGAACTTGAGCTTTTGGAGCCCTTCGGCGTGGGAAACCCCAGACCGCTTTTTGCCCAGAAGGATTTGCTCTTTCTGGCGGGATACAGGATGGGAACCGGCGGAAGCTGTGCAAGATACACGGTGCAGACGCCGGAGGGAAATAAAAGGCAGATGGTCTTCTTCGGGGATTTGGAGAAATTCGGAAGGTTTTTGGAAGAAAAATACGGGACAGGGAGCGCGGACGCCCTCTACAGGGGAGAGGGATGTTTTCGCGTCTCGGCAGTTTACCGGCTGGAAAAGAACACTTACCGGGGCAGCACGCAGCTGCAGTATAATTTGCAGTATTATTGCTGAGAAAAAGACGCTGAGTAACGAGGCTGCGGACTGATTTGGAAACCCCTATTGACATATACGCAAACAAGTGGTAATATATCAACATAAAAGGTACTGCCGATAGACGGTTAGTCCGTTATAGCGTCAAAAATAACCGCTAAGTTTGTTGGACTCGGGCGGTTATTTTTGTGCCTTGCTATTCCTGCCGAGCGGACAGTCAGAACTGAAACAGGTTAAGCATTGTAGCATACCGCTGTCAATATAAAATTCGGCAAAAAACTTGCATGAGAGGGTAAGTCGTGGTATAAAAGAAATAGAAATATGCAGGGAAAAGCCAGAAAAGATTAGAAAAAATTTTTTAAAAAATTTTCCATTTTTGTGAGCCATTTTTGTTTCTCGCTCGCTCTTTATATATAGAAAGACTTGTAGGGAGAAATTACCGCCTCTCCGGTATCGGGGGGAGGGACTCCTGCGAGAGGAATTTTTAAGCGGTCCGGCGTATAGTAATGTAACAGGCGGCGGCACCGAATAAGCGGCAACGCATAATATTAGTAGAAAGAGATACGCAATCCTGCGGAAAGATAGGACGACGGAAGACGGGCGGACGCCGGGACGCGAAAGCGGGGCAGGCGGAAGCGTCAGGTGAAATTAAGGAGGTATTCGAATGGATTCTTCTATCCTGAAAAATGTTGAGAAATTCATAAAAGCGGAGAGCAGGCGCAGATATTGGACGATAGCGGTAGCCGGTCTGGGCAGCGTGGTGGTTATTATAACGGCTCTTTTGCTGATGGCTCCTGCCCGTGCGATGGTAGGCGAGACCTTCTGCGGGATGGAAGAGCATACGCATTCGGAGGAGTGTATCGGGCTTGTTTTGACTTGCGGATATCCGGCAGACGAAGAGTTGGGCGTAATCGACGGGGAAAACCCGGACGGGACTGACGCGGAATTTGTGGAAAGTGATTCGGCAGAAGGCGGCGTCGGAGCTGTTGAAGGCGGCTCGGAGGAGGCAGATGCGAATCCGTCGGAGAGCGGTTCCCAGGCTTCAGATGTAAGTCCGGCGGAAAGCGGTTCCCAGGAAATCAATGCGGGAGCGCCCGAAGGTCATGTTCACACGGCGGACTGTTACGCGGAGGAGCGCAGGCTGATCTGCACCGAGGAAGCGGCGGAAGGTCATGTTCATACGGACGAATGCTATACCGTTCAGACGGCGCAGGCGTTGGTCTGTGAAAAGGCGGAGACGGAAGGCCACAGCCACACGGACAGCTGTTATGAGTTTACCGTGACGCAGACGTTAATCTGCAGCGATACCTCTGAAGAGCATGAGCATACGGCGGACTGTTATGCGGAGGAAAGCGTAAGGGGCGGTTCCCCGGTCTGCGGACAGGAGGAAGCAGAGCCTCATATTCACGGCGAAGGCTGTTATGAGACGGTCGAGGAGAGAATCTTAAGCTGCGGAAAAGAAGAGGGAGAAAGCGAAGGCGCTCATGTTCACGGGGACGAGTGCTATGAGACAGTGCAGACGCTGATCTGCGGTATGGAAGAGACGGCGGCGCCCGAGCAGGGCACAGAGGGAATGCCTGCGGCATCCGAGCAGGGAGCAGAAGGAACGCCTGCGGCACCCGAGCAGGGAGCAGAAGGAATGCCTGCGGCATCCGAGCAGGGAACAGAAGGAACACCCGCAGCGCCTGAGCAGGAAACAGAAGAAGCGCCTGCGGCATCCGAGCAGGGGACGGAAGAAGCATCCGAGGCCGGACAGGGAACAGAGAATCCCGAGGCGGAGGAAGTCCACGTTCACACGGAAGAGTGTTACGGAGAAGGCCCGGCGTGCGGATTGGAAGAGCATATTCATGATGACACCTGTTATGAAAAGCCGGAGCTTTACTGTGCGGAATATCTGCACTCTCATGAAGAAGAGTGTTATGACGAAGAAGGAAACGTTGTGTGCGGTTATGTGGCCTTTGCGGTACATGTGCATGACGAGAAGGTCTGCTACGGTTCCAAGGGAACCCTGATCTGCCCCCTGCCCGAGATAGCGGCGCATGTTCACACCGAGGAATGCTGGCAGACGCCGGAAGACGGCGGAGAGCCCGTGTTGAGCTGCGGAAGGCAGGAGATAGAACTGCATACGCATACGGCGGAATGTTACGACGAAGAGGAAAATCTGATTTGCGGAAAGTTGGAGATCGTGGAGCATGTTCACTCTGCAGAATGTCTTGTTAAGCCGGAGAAGCCGGTTGAAATCGTAGAAGTAACCTTTGAAGGCGGGAATTTCATCATCACCGCTTCTTACGAATCGGACGCCCTTCCGGAGGACGCGGAGCTGTTCGCGGCACAGATCACGGAGGAGAGCGACGCGGAGCATTACGCAAGGCGTCAGGCACAGTATGAGGAGGCAGTCGGCGAGGAAGGCGCTCCGATGCGCGCCCTGCTGAAGATCGGCTTCTATGTGGACGGAGAAGAGGTAGAGCCGGAGAAGCCGGTAAGCATTACGGTACAGATGCTGGACGAAAACGGCATGGAGGACGGCGAGCCCGTCACCGTGATACACTTCCACTCCGAGGATGAAACGGAGACCGTCAAGACGCTGGACGGCGGCGTTGCGGAAAACGGAAGCGCGACGTTTGAGATGGATCAGTTCTCGGAGATCGCGATCGGGTACGGCCCGAAGGTGATTCCGGATAAGGTGGTTTCTGTCGATGAGACCATAGTATATGAAGATGAAGAGTTCCGTATTAACTTCCGCCTGCAGGGCGATGTGACCATTCCTGTGGAACTGCTTTCGGAGGCAGAGAAGGCAGCGGTAGCTAAAGCGGTGAGCGGTTCTGAAAAGGTTGACGGGACAGCGCAGCAGGAGAGCGATCCGGAGAAGGACATAGCAGAGTCCGGCACGGAGACATCGGCAGAGAGCAATTCCGGGGAAGTGTCAGCAGAGTCCGACACGGAGACACAGGAAGAGAGCAATTCCGGGGAAGTGTCAGCAGAGTCCGACACGGAGACACAGCCTGAGAGTGACTCCGAGGGAACAGCGGCAGAATCCGATGCGGAGACGCAGCCGGAAAGTACCGGAGAAAATCTGAATCTGTCCGTGGGTGAGACGGAGGTTGTCGGGAGCTATTGGGAGGACGGCATATTTTACGTTTCCATAAAGGCGGAAGGACTGGAAGAGAATCTGGTGTTTATGCTGAAAGCGCTGGATGAGAATACGAATGAATACGCTTCCGTGAAGGCTTACGACGAGGAATCGGGAGACAACGGAGAAAAGTTAGTGCTTCGTGTGTGGTCTTATTCCCTGAACTATCGGGAGACGGAGCTGGATCTGTCAGCCTGCAGTGTGGCGGCGGAGATTACGCCTACGCAGAAGCTGGTGAGTACCGTGGCGGAAGCGGTCAGCGCCGAAGCACCGGAAAAGACGGATGATGCGCCTGAGGATGTTGAGGGTCAAAGCGATCTTGCATTTGTGGTCATGGAGATCGTAGGCGAGGGAAGCGAAATCCAGGTTGGCGCGAGAAGCGCGGCATTTTTGGGGGAAGGAGAGACGGATCAACTGTCCCAGTCTTTAGCGCTTGAACTGAACGCCAACATCATGGTGGCCAGCATATCGGAGGAACGGGCCAACCCTAAATTTAAGGTAGAGTATTATGCGAACCTTGCGATTATGAACACGAAGGGGACGAACGCTCTTCCGCTGATTGATACCAGCGGGAAGCAGCTTCCGGTAAATAAAAAGGGAACCGGCACTTCACCTAATGGCAACGATATCAAGAACATTTATGTGAATGACGCGGGGAAAGTATTAACTACCCTGACTGAGACGCAGGTGTACGAGACGGAGGTGTACGAGTACATCAAAGCGCCTACCGTCAACTACATGAATGAGTTGGTTGAAAACTCGCATTATGAGTTGAAGAAAATAAAAATCCTGACATGTACCAATACTTCTCAGACACATGTGCATGACTCCGAGAAATGTTACACGGTTTGCGGCGAGGTGATCTGTGGGAAAAAGAACCACGATCACTCGGAAGCCTGCAATAACGGCCAGGACTGTAAAAAGGAAGAGCACGCTCATAACAGCGATTGCTTCACAATACATTTTGCAAACAGATATCCGCGGGATACGAACGGGAATTTCATCCTTCAGAATGCAGCAACGGGAACAGTTGCCACGGATAAGGACGGCAAGCGGTGTGAAAAGACAGATTACGGCTATAAGATCGGAGAAGGGACGAATGCCCGCGAATACGTCGTCCTTACGGATGAGACGGTGCTTCGGTTTGTATATGAAGTGACAGAGGATACGCCGGACTTTGAGGTTGCCTTTTATGACTATGATATCACCAACGGTTATCTCTATACCGGAGTAAACAGTAATAGTGCTGTAACAGGTGATGCTAAAGTAACAAGTACACAGACAAATAGAGATAAGAACAAGAACGTTAGTTATGGCTATACAAAGCAGAGCGGGATCAATAGCGCTGGGAATTATACCGGTTCCGGTACAAAGTTAGCGTTCGGCAACGTAAACACCGGTACTACGATGGGAGAAAACCTCTGGGACGGAAATCTGCTGAATAAATTTAACGGTACGCAGTCAGGGCATCCGTCTGTTACAGGTTCTTACAAGGGCTGTACTTTTGGACTGGTTACTAAATTAGTGGATGGAAAAATCCAGTATGTATCCACAGTCAGCGCTCCCAAATTGTTCAATGAGGGCGAAGCAACGGGAAAAACAGCTTATGACAACGGGCAATATACCCTGAGTTTCAAACGCGCTGGCGACACCTATACTCTTGCGGCTGTAAAAAAGGGTACGGCGGTTGCGGTACCTGATTTGGATTCCTTCGGACATCCCAGTCCGTACAGCGGGAAAGTATGGGACAGCATTTGGACTAACGATTTTTGGCCGATGGATACCGCAGAGTCTTATGGAACAAAC
Source organism: bacterium (assembly GCA_023664305.1). Lineage (GTDB taxonomy): Bacteria > Bacillota > Clostridia > Lachnospirales > Lachnospiraceae > Acetatifactor. The sequence goes on from JAMPFT010000024.1 coordinate 24,291, forward strand.
GGTCATGATATAAAATTCGGCAGTTATGACCTCAGAAATAACCGGGCATATGCCGGCAGTACGACGAAAGGGGAGCCTGGCAGCACAAGCGGCAGTAAGAAAGCTTTCCCTTACAGTGACGACGGCAAGGATCACAACAGCTACTTTGGTATGACCTATAAGGTTTCGTTCGAACTGTCAAAGGATTATGTAGGCCCCTTGGAGTATTATTTCTTCGGCGACGACGATATGTGGGTGTTCCTGGACGATCAGCTTGTCTGTGACATCGGCGGGGTTCATTCCTCGGTTGGAGAATATGTGAACCTGTGGGATTACCTGGAGAAAGGCAGCGAGGGAACGCACACACTGACCTTCTTCTATACGGAACGCGGTGCTTCCGGTTCCACCTGTTGGATGCAGTTTACTTTACCGTCGGTTTCCTCTCTGACGCCGGAGCAGATCACCGGCCGGGCAACCAACTCTTTAAAGGTTGGCAAGAGCGTAATCGGAACAGACGCTCCTACGGGTCTGGATTACGAGTTCTCGATTAAGTTCACGAAGGGAGACGAGAATCTGCCGGATGACTACAGATATGTGAAATATGCGAAGGACGGAAGCGTTATAGGCGATGACCTGATCATATGGGACGGCGGAACATTCCTGTTAGGGGACGGCGAGTACATTGAAGTGAAGTATCTGCCCGTCGGAACCACCTATTCCATTGCGGAAACAGGCAGGATATTTAAAGATGGAAATCTGTATACAGATAACCGCAAGTATGAAATCATCGTTGACGGAACAAACGCAGAGCAGGGTGTTACGAGCGGCGATATCGCAAGTACCGATACCACGGTTAATTATATCAACGATTACGGGTACGCACTTCCCGAGACCGGCGGCACCGGAACAAGGTTATATACAATAGCAGGCGCTATACTTGCAACGCTTGGCGCAGGCTTACTGTATAGAAAAAAATTCAGAGAAAGGAGGGTGTGAGGAGGTAACAATATCCTCCCGAATCTGAAATAGCATCAGAGATGTGGACTCTAAACCACGGAGCTTCAAAAACGAATCAAAATGAAAAGGAAGGGAGATTAAAGTGATGAAGCGTATGAAGAAAATTGTCAGCATGATGCTGGCGGTGATTATGGTTCTTGGCATGAGCCTGACGGCATTTGCTGCCGAGACAACAACGACAACGCCGAAGGGCAGCGGTGATTTTACAATTACCATAAATAAAGTCGCGCAGGATAACCATAAGTTTGCGGCTTACCAGATTTTTAAGGGCGACCTTCTGGAGCAGAACGGGGAGAAAGTTCTCTCTAATATTGAATGGGGCGACAGTGTAAATAAGGAAAACCTGACTGCATTGATTACCGCGTTAAAGGGAATCACAATCGGAGAAGGCACAAGTGCAACGAAGCCTCTTGATGGCTTGGAGGTTGGAAGCGATACAGCATCCCAGTCCACCGCGGCTGAAGTGGCAGAAATGCTTCAGGGTGCAAGTGCTGATCTGGCGATTGCGTTTGCGGATGTGATGAGCACGAAGAATGCAGACGGATTCCTTTACCTGACGACTGTTTCCGGCACTTCCGGCACCCCGGACGAGGTAGAAACTACTATCGGCAACGGAACAGACACGCCGACCACAGAGGTAACCTATACTTATAAAATCACGGGATTAAACGTAGGTTACTATCTGGTACAGGAACTTGACGCTACCGGCGGTCTGGTAGCAGGAGATGCTTACAGCAGAAATATGTTACAGGTGGTTTCGGATGTAGAGACGGCTGTAAAGACGGAAACCCCTACGATCGAAAAGAAGATTATCGCTGGCGAAGATGGAACAGACAGAGTAGACGCGAACAATACCGGTATCGGCAATGTTGTCGCTTACGAGCTTAAGGGAAATGTTCCCGACACGACCGGCTATGACTATTACTTCTATGTGATCAGCGATACCTTGTCTGAGGGCTTAACCTTTAATGATGATGTTAAGGTAACGGTCGGCGGAACAGAAGTGACCGTGGGTACTGACTATTATCTGTATAAGGGTGAGGCTGGAACTACCTTTAAAGTTGCTTTTGCCAACATTATGAATTTTGCAAAAGACGCTGAGATCGTTGTAACCTATTCCGCTACGGTAAATGAGAATGCGGTGATCGGTTCCACAGGTAACCCCAATGAGGTTACATTGACCTATTCCAACAACCCGAACCACGATTATGCAGGGGATCAGAACAGTGATAAGCCCGGTCTGCCGGATTCCACAAAGACTGTTCCGACGGGCGAGACCCCGAAGGACATCACGATCACCTATGTGGCGCAGATCGATGTTACAAAGACCTTTAGCAACGTCACAGCAGGAACCAGCTTTGATGAGGCGCACCGTGCTACCTTCACTCTGACCGGTACTTCTACCAAGACGGTGCTGAAAGGCGAGACCGTATATGTAGAAGCTGGAGAAGGTGAAACTGCAACACATTATCTTTTGAAAAACGGCACCTACACAAAGGATGAACCTGTAGTAAATGAGTATATGAAAGAAGCAGAAGTCGGTGCAGCTGCAGGCTGGGTTATCGCAGAAGAAGGCTATGCCGGAGACGACAGCAAGACCGTTGGCGAAAACGTTTACCGTCCTTATAAAGAGGGGGATAGCGGTCAGATATATGTCCTGGTAGAATCCAATGCTGATCTTTATGAAAGCGAAAAAATATACAAAGAAACCAGCGAGACTACAACTCATACAACGACATACACTGTAGAGATGACAGGAATCACCGACGAAAACGGTAAGCTCACTTTCCCGGGCCTGGGAGCAGGTACTTATACGCTCGAAGAGACCGGTGTTCCGGCAGGATACAACAAGGCAGAGAATGTAACGATTGTTATTGAATGTGCAGTGCCGGAAACGGTTGCAGATAAGACTCAGACAGCAACTTGGACGGTAGGAGCAGATTCTACGAATGGAATTGCGTTGCTGGAGAAGACGGTTGTTAATGGTGATCAAACAGTCACTATAGCTTCTGCAAACAGCGGTGTTTACGGTGCAACGATCCTGAACAACAGAGGTTCCCTCCTTCCTTCCACCGGTGGTATCGGTACTACGATCTTCTATGTGATCGGCAGCATTCTGGTACTTGGAGCGGTTGTTCTGCTGGTAGCGAAGAAGCGCATGAGCGGAGAAAAATAAGTATTTGAAAGAATGATAATTCTGTTGTCGCCGGGGGCTTAAAAAGCCCCCGGCATGACAGCAGTAAGGAGAGCCCTGCATGAAAAAACACTTATCTACCATTATCTTAATCGTGATTTTATTTGCAGGCCTGTCTTTGCTGCTGTACCCCACAGTCAGCGATTATTGGAATTCCCTGCATCAGTCCCAGGCCATAGCGACCTATGTGGAGGACGTTGCAAATCTGGACGACGAGGCATATGATCAGATACTGGCGGACGCGAGGGCCTATAACGAGGCTCTTTGGAGCAAGCCGAACCGTTATTTCCCCACGGAGGAGGATCTGGACGATTATTTCAGTCAACTGAACGTGTCGGGAACCGGGGTTATGGGTTATATTGAGATCCCGAGTATCAACTGCGCGCTGCCGATCTATCACGGCACGGACGAGGCGGTTCTGCAGATTGCCGTCGGTCATGTCGAGTCTTCTTCCCTGCCGGTAGGCGGAGAGGGAACGCATTGTGTCTTGTCCGGGCACAGGGGACTGCCTTCGGCAAAGCTTTTTACAAATCTGGACCAGCTGAAAGAGGGAGATGTCTTTCTGCTCCGGATATTGGATGAGGTGCTGACTTATGAGGTAGACCAGATCCGTATCGTGCTTCCCGAGGAGGTCAGCGATCTGGAGCTGGTAAAAGGAAAAGATTACTGTACATTGGTTACTTGTACGCCCTATGCCGTAAATACGCACAGGCTTTTGGTGCGCGGAAAGAGAATTGCGACGGCAAAAGAGGTTGCAGCCGTTCGGGTGACCCCGGACGCTATAAAACTGGATCCTAAACTGACGGCGCCCGCGCTGGCGATTCCGATGTTGATGGTACTGCTGATCTGGCTGCTGTTCCATTATCGGAAGCGGAAGTAGGGAGAGGATAGAATATGACAGACAAGGAATTGCATAAATTAAGCCGCAGGGACTTGCTTCAGCTGATGCTGGAAGCGGTTAAGGAGTCGGAGGAAAGCAAACGGCAGAGAGAAGAGATACAGCTGGAGCTGGATGCATTGCAGGAAAATTATGAGCGTCTGAGGAAGCGTCTTGACTTAAAGGACGCACAGATTCAGGAATTGCGGACAACGCTTCAGATGGAGCGTGAGAAGCGGGAGATCGAACTGGCAAAGGCAGGCTCTATCGCGAAGGCGGCGCTTAAGCTGAACGGAGTGTTCGAGGCGGCGCAGCAGGCTGCGGAGCAATATGTATATAATGTGAAGCGGTTGGCTGAAATGAGATTCGGCATGGGTTCCGATTCCGCCCCGGAGATAAACGGAGGGGAAAGGGCCGCGCTGGAAACGGCGGCAGGAGCTGAGAGCAGCTCGGAAGAAAGCGCCGGCAGCATGCAGGCGGCGGAAGAAACAGAAGACCGTGTGCAGACGGCGGAAGAGGATCGACAGAGGGAAAACGATGAGCAGAGTCAATGGACGGAAAGCGGAGAAGAAGGAGCTGGAAATACCGTCTTTGAGTCAGATAGAGACGGCGCTTCAGAAAGAACAGCATAAACATACATTTGGACGGGTAGTGCGAAGCACCATGTACGCGCTCCTGATCGTAGCCGCAGGGGCGGTGCTGGTCGCGGTTATGCTGCTTCCGGTGCTGCAGATCAGCGGTTCCTCCATGACGGAGACGCTTTGGGAGGGCGATATCGTGGTAGCTCTCAGCGGGGCAAAGTATAAAACGGGAGAGATCATCGCTTTTTATCAGAATAACACCATCCTGGTGAAGCGGGTGATTGCGGTATCCGGGGACTGGGTGGATATCGACGAGGACGGAAATGTATTTGTAAACGGAGAATTGCTGGAGGAGCCTTATATCAAGGAGAAATCTCTGGGGAACTGTGATATCACGCTTCCCTATCAGGTCCCGGAGGGCAGGGTGTTCGTCCTGGGCGACCACCGGGCTACATCCGTTGACAGCCGCAACAGCGCGGTGGGTTGTGTCAGCGAGGAATTTTTGGTTGGAAGGATTCTGTTCCGCGTCTGGCCTTTGTCGGAAATCGGAGCAGTGAAGTGAGAAGGAGGAGGGATTGCCAATGAAACGGAAATGGATACGGTTGCTTGCCCCCTTGGCGGTAGTGTTGAGCGTAGCGCTGGCCTTGCCGTTGATGAGCAGGGCGGTGGATCTGACGCAGACCTGTAAGCTGACGGTCAATCTTACAAGCAGTACGGATAAGGAATTGAGGGCGGATCTGGAAAGCGCCGGAATTATTATCGAGGTATATCAGATCGCCACGGCGGTTTCGGACACGGCAAGCGATACTTATCACTTTGAGGCTCTTGAGGCATATAGAAGTCTCGATCTGACGGATAAGGCGGAGAGCGACGGCTGGCAGGCATGGCAGGCGCAGGCACAGGAAGCTGCGAAGATTGCCCTGGCGGACAATCCGGACAGTAATACCGTATACAATGGCTTGTGCGGAACTGTGACCATGGATACGAGCGATCCGACAAGGCCGGGCAATGTGATTACTTCCCTGGAGCCCGGACTGTATCTGCTGATTCCTCACGGGAAGAACCTTACGCCGGAGCAGTACAAGATATTTCTGGATAAAGATACGGAATTTTATCAGAACGAGCAGGATGAAAACGATAAGATTGTGAAGGGCGCGGGGACGCTTGCAACGGTCGCTTATTCCGCGGAGTATCAGTACACCTTCCTGCCGGAGCTGGTAGCCGTTCCGAACAAGGGGGCGGCGGTAGCTCATCCGTCCACCTCGGCGGCGGACAGAGGTCCCTGGCAGTATGATTTTGAGATTTATCTGAAGCCGGCGCAGACGCTGCGTTACGGATCTCTGGAGATCGTAAAGGATCTTCTCACCTTTGAGAGCTGGGCCGGAGAAAACCCGGAGCCGGCGACCTTCGTCTTCTCGATAGAGGCGGTGCGTGGAACGGATCCGGCCGGGAATCCGATTAACGTTTACAGCGATGTGGTAGCGATGTACTTTGACGCGGCGGGTACGCAGAGAGTCACGATTAAAGATAAGATTCCGGCGGGATCAACGGTCACCGTGACGGAGGTTTACAGCGGCGCAAGCTACGAGGTGAAGACAGGGCCTGTCTGGGCGGGCGATAAGAATGTCATCAGCGCCACGGAGCTGATCAGCGTGAAGTTTACAAACGATTATGACAGGCGGCAGACCGGAGGGCACGGAATCACGAATCATTTCCGTTATGAACCGGATGGAGCAGGGCTTTCCTGGAATCCGACGCAGTACTTCGGCGGGGCGGCAAATCCGGATGAAACGACAACCCCGGGCGGGACGGATAATCCGGACGGAACAATTCCGGGCGGGACGGATAATTCGGACGAGACAACTCCGAGCGAGTCGGTAAGCCCGGACGAGACAACTCCGAGCGAGTCGGCAAACCCGGACGAGACAACTCCGAGTGAGACAACAAATTCCGATGAAACAACTTCGAGCGAGCCGGTAAACTCTGACGAAACAACGAATCCCGACGGAATGACGAACCCCGATGAAACACGGTAGTCTGACGAATAAGGAGGGCAGCACATGAAAAGGAAGACAAAAATTGGATATTCACTCCTTACGGTTCTTGCCGTGGCATCGGTTCTGACAGCGGGGATAGACAGCACGGACGCTTATTTTACCACCTACGCAGAGGCTGCCGGAGGTTACAGGATAAGTCTGGGCGATCACACGGATCTGGAGGAGACGATCAGTAAGGGCGGCGTAAAGCATGTTCAGATTACGAACACGGAGGGAGCGCCTGTCTATGTCCGGGTCAAAGCCTTCAGCGGCAGCGCATATCCTTTAACGTATGTCAGCGGGACGGATGAAAGTGGCGCGCCCTGCTGGACGGAAGGAACGGACGGATACTGGTATTATAAAGATATCTTGAGGGAAAAGGAAGAAAGCGAAGAGCTTAGGATCGAAATTGCATTTCCGCAGGAACCGGAAGAGGGCGACGAGTTTAACGTAATCGTCATCTACGAAAGCACGCCGGTTCGGTATCACTATGAGGGCGATGCTTATGTTCCCTACGCGGATTGGGATGAGAAGCTTGACGCGGTGATCGTCAACGGCAAGGTGACAGAGCCTGCGAAGACTCCCGAAACAGGAGGTGAAGACTGATGGCAAAGACAAATCAAAAGGCCGGTAAGACAAAGACCTCCCGGTTTGCGGGAATCAGAAAAAAGCTTGCTTCTCCGATCGCAACGGTAGCGTTGTTTGCGGTGGCGGCGGGACTGCTCTTATTCAGTACCGTCGGCGGCGCGAGAGCAGCGCTGATCTACGCATCCGATAACTACAGCGCGGAAATACGGATGTCTTACATCGGTGTGACGCTTCTGGAGAAGGGTCAGGGAGCGGAAAAAAGCCAAGTGGTTGCCAGCCGCGATTACAGTAAGGTGGCAGACGGACAGTGGCACGGCGATGAGGAGGGTGAGCTGTTGGGCTGGATCGGCCAGGAAAATTTCCGGCTGGGAGAACGCTATGAGGAAGTGCTGAGCGTGCAGAACACCGGTCAGATCGACGAGTATGTGCGCGTCACCATTTATAAGTATTGGCTGGATGCAGCGGGAAAGAAGACGCAGGAGCTGTCCCCCGATCTGATCGAGCTACAGCTGGAAAACGTGGGAAACGGTCCGGAGGATAAGTGGATAGAGGACAAGGAAGCCGAGACGGCGGAGAGAACGGTTCTTTACTATAAGGAGATTTTGGAGGCAGGCGCAGTGTCTGACGCCTTCAGCAGCAGCCTGACGGTGAACGCGGATGTGGCGTCCAAGGTCATCGAGGAGAGGACGGAAAAGGTTGTAGGTGATACGACCTACACGACGGTGACAAGCACTTACGCTTACGACGGATATCGGTTTGTCGTAAAGGCACAGGTGGACGCGGTACAGACCCACAGCGCGGAGGATGCGATCTGGAGCGCGTGGGGACGCAGAGTAACCGTAGACAGCGAGGACAAAACGCTGAGCCTGAAGACGGCGGACGATATGCAGGCGGTGGACGCGGACCGGTTTGTTGAGACGGAAGAGTCCGGCGAACAGGGAACCGGAACCGACGAGGACGACACAGGTAATCAGGGAACCGGAACCGACGAGGGTAACACAGGTAATCAGGGAACCGGAACCGGCGAAGGTAACACGGGCGAACAGGGAACGGAAACCGGAGAAGGAAATACCGACGGACAGGGAACCGACACAGCCGGAGACAATCCGGATCAACAGGGGCAGGAGGGATAAGGCATGATGAAAAAGTGGATGACATTATTCCTGAGTGCGTTTGTCCTGATGTGCGGCGCGGTTCTGCCGGTTCACGCGGATGATTTCCTCGCGGAAGAGCTCTCTCAGAATAAAGAAAAGTGGCAGGTTACCTTTACCGCGGGAAACGAGATGGCGTCGAATTTCTCCAGGGCCGATATCAACGACGTGGTATCGGAGCTGCAGCCCGGCGACAGCGTCACCTTTACGGTGGCTCTGAAAAACGAGAATCCCGAGACGGCAGACTGGTATATGTCGAACAGGGTGCTTTCCTCTCTGGAGAAGAGCGCGGAGGAGAATTATCAGATCGCAGGCGGCGCGTACACTTATGTGCTGACTTATACAAATTCCGCGGGCGTACCCAACGTTCTTTTCAGCAATGAGACCCTGGGCGGAGACAGTGCGACGCAGCCGGGAGTAGGCCTGGAGGCAGTGTCCTCCTCCCTGCAGAACTTTTTTTTCCTGGATACCTTTGCACAGGGACAGTCCGGAACGATAACGCTGCGCGTCAGCCTGGAGGGCGAGACGCAGGGCAACGCTTATCAGAATACATTGGCGAATCTGGAGATGAATTTCGCGGTGGAGCTGGGAGCGGCGCCCAGAAGAGAGGATCAGACGGTAACGGAGGAGCCCACGATCAGAAGGACTACCGTCGTAAAGACGGGTGACGAGACGAATCTGACGCCCTTTTATATCGCTATGGCGGTCAGCGGGATTTTGATTCTGCTTCTGGCGTTTTACAGCATGAAGCAGGGGAAAAAGAAAAAGGAGGAGAGATCATGAAGAAGATAAGAAGATTTTTCACGGCTCTATTCATCCTTACGATGCTGTTTTCCCTGCATATCACTTCCCTGGCGGGCAATGTGACGGGGGGCTATACCTATACGGTGCGGCTTTTCTCCGGACAGCAGGGAACCTTTGAGTCGGTTGACGTAACGATTGTGTTGGACGCCGATCAGTCGGTCAGACGTTATACGTTCCAGAACTGCGATACGATTGTCGTCACGGGGCTGATGTACAACGATCAGATTATCTGGGAATGTGATACGCAGAACATGGAGCTGACGGAATCCGATAACAGGTATTATGTGAAGGGAATCCGCGCGAGCGGCAAGGATAACGATACGATTCAGTCGTCTGACGGCAAAAAGCGCGCGGGAAGCAATTCCAGCAGCGCCTCCAAGGCGATCACGGTGACCGGGGATGCGGATTATGTGGTGGGTTACGGCCTGTTGGTTGACCCGGTGGAATATACCGTAAGGTATATAGACGCCGCTTCCCGCAACGAGCTTGCGGAATCGAGAACCTTTTACGGCAATATAGGAGATAAGCCGGTGGTTGCCTATCGGTATATTGACGGCTGGCAGCCGCAGGCATACAATATTACCGGAAAGCTTGTCGAGGATCCGTCCAAAAATATTTTTACCTTTGAATATACTCCGGTGCCGAGCGGCGGCGTTATCTATAACACCATCGTGATTCCCGGTACGGTGATCGATCTCGGTACGGAAGTGGTCGATTTAGGCGGAGGCGGCGGTGGCGGTGGCGCTGCCGTGGGCGGAGGCGACGGTGGCGGCGGAGACGCCGGAGCGGAAGCCGGGCCTGTGGACGATCAGAACCCGGAAACGGATATTCAGGAAGAAACGCCCCCGTTGGCTGAGCAGCCGGATGATCTTTTGGATCTGGATGCGGAAAGCACCCCTTTGCTGGATGCGATTAAGGACGGTGTGGATACCGTGACTAACGTGATCGGTGACGGAGTCCTGCTTTTTGCGGGCATCCCCACGGCGGGGAAGATCAGTCTGCTGATCGCAGTGGTGGCAGTAGTTGTCGCGGGAATCGCTACGGTGATACATTTTAATAAGAGGAAAAAAGAAAATGAGGAATGAGAAGGATTCCGGCAAAGGTTCTGCAAATAAGGGTGGGAAGCTGATTCCCGCCCTTTGCAACATATTGGGTATTTTGATATTGCTGTCCGTTATCGCGTTCTGTCTGCCGATGACGGTTCCCAAGCTGATGGGATACGAAATCTATCATGTGGTCAGCGGCAGCATGGAGCCCGAGATTCCCGTGGGAAGCGTGATCTATGTGGCACAGGCTGTCCCGGAGGAGGTCGGGGCGGAGGATGTGATCGCTTTTTACAGCGGCGGCAGCGTCATCACGCACAGGGTGGTGGTGAACCGTATCGTAGAGGGCGAGTTCGTCACCAAGGGAGACGCCAATGCGTCTGAAGATCTGAATACGGTGCCGTATGCGAATCTGGTGGGCCGGGTGGAATATCATTTCCCGGTGATTGGGCAGTGGATGACGGTCTACACCAGTATGCTGGGGAAGATTTATATTATCTGCTTTGCCGCCTGCGGGGCCATGCTGAATATGCTGGCGGGGCGTCTGCGGGACAGAAACAGAGAGGACGCGAAGGAGGCGTAAGCGTTTCGCGGGGCAGAAAGCAGGGAGGACGTTCTGTGTGAAAAAGAAGATCATCATTCTTTTGATTATCGTATTGGTTCTGGAGTTTGTGGGCTGCGCCTGGTATATTCTTGCAAAGCGGATGGAGTATCGGGAAGAAAGCCGCACCTATGAGCTGGCGGCGGAAAACTATGTGACAAAAACAGAGCCGGAGGAAACGGACGAAGGCGGAGCGGACGGAAGTCTGGGAGCCGGGGACGGAAACAGAAATCGAGAGACGGGCAGCGTGCCCATAAAGGTGGATTTTGAGGGGCTGTCGAAGGTATGCGGCGATATCGTCGGCTGGATTTACTGCGAGGACACGGTGATCAGTTATCCCGTGGTACACGGAGAGGACAACGACTATTATCTGACGCACAGCTTTGACGGGGCCGTACAGAAATCCGGCACGGTTTTCGTGGATGCAAACAACACCAAAGGCTTTTCGGATTCCAACACGATTATCTACGGGCACTATATCAAGGACGGTTCTATGTTTGCGTCGCTGAAAAACTGGTCGAATCAGGAGTTTTATGAGGAGCATTCCGTCATGTGGCTGCTGACGCCGGAGCAGGATTACAAAATACTGCTGTTCAGCGGATATACTACGCCTGCGCTGTCGGATTCCTATCTCATTTTCATCGGTCAGGGAGAGGAACTGGACGAATATGTGAAAAACTGCGCGACCAAGTCGAATTTCCGGTCGCTGATTGATCCGCTGGATCCGGAGATCGCCGGGAAGTACGTTATGCTTTCCACATGCGCCTATAGCTATACGGATGCCAGATATGTGCTGCACGGCGTGCTGGTGCCCGTAGAGCCTGAGGATTCCATCCGGGCGGAGTAAAGAGAATGAAAGAGAGGCCCGAACCGGGGAAGAATGCGGAGCATTCTTCTAAGCACCACTTCGTGGCGCTTTGTGCCACGAAGTGGTGCTTTTTACTCCGACACCAGCCGGATCCCCTCGATATTGCTGTCGATGGCCATGGAATAATTCGTATAGTAGACCACAAAGCCGGGCTTTGCACCGGCCGGTTTCTTTACATGCTTTTTCTGGATATAATCGATTTCAACCTTTTCCTGCTGGCGGCCTTTGGAGTAATAGGCGGCCAGCCGCGCCGCCTCCTCGAAGGTGCGGTCAGGCAGCTCCTGTGCGTTGCCCAGACGGACGATGACGTGGGAGCCGGGAAGCTTTTTGGCGTGGAACCACCAGTCGTTTCCGGAGGCGGTCTTAAAGGTCAGTTCATCGTTCTGATAATTGTTTTTCCCCACATAAATATCAAAACCGTCGCTGCTGATATAGTGGAAGGGGCGGCTGGAGGTCTTTTGCTTTTTCGCGCCGCCCTTTCTGCGGATGTAGCCGCTTTCGATCAGCTCTTCCCGGATTTCCGTCAGGTCTTCCTCGTAGAGAGCGATGTCTAAAGCTGCGGAGACGGATTCCAGATGATCGATCTCGGCCCGAACCTCCTCCGTCAGCCGGGAAAGAGCCTCGTAGGTGCGTTTCAGCTTGTTGTACCGCTCAAAATATCTCTTTGCGTTCTCTGTAGCAGTGAGGGTCGGGTCAAGCGGGATCGTGACTGCTTCGCCGGTGTAGTAGTTTACGGCCTCCAGAGACTGCGCGCCGGGGGCGGCGCTGTAGCCGTAGGTGTTTAAAAGCTCGCCGTAGACGCGGTAGGTATCCCGCTTTTGCGTGTCTTTGATCTGCTGCATCTGCAGATCGTATTTTTTGACGTTCCGCTCCAGCGCAAGCTGTACGATGTGCCGCAGATCGGAAGACTTTTGACGGATCCGGATGACGGCGTTACGTTTTGCGTAGTAATCCTCCAAAAGAGAGGACATGGATTCGTAGGGGACGGTATAGCTGCCCGAGGAGGAAGGCTCCCGGGAGGGGTATCCGTAGAGTGTGAGGGGCAGGGCGCAAAATTCCACGGGCTTTTGGAAGGAATAGGCGATGTTGGGGGTAAAGCGTTCTTCCCTGACGGCGGACATCATCTCAGAAAAAGCCGCGTAAAGCCGCTGCCAGTCCGCTTCCTCCAAAGCGGCGGCGGGGCGGTCTGCGTCGATCCCCGCCTCGTAGCAAAGCTCCTGGGCGAGGATGGGAGAGATGCCGGTGAAGCTGCCGTAAACTGCCTTAAAAAGGGGCTGGGGCTTTGCGGCCAGCGCCTGACGGAAAACGGTGTCGTCCGTACACAGAGGATTTAGCTTATCCTGAGTCTTCGCCACGAAATAAGGCTTTCCGGGCAGTACCTCCCGCAGGGAGCTGACGGCGGCGGAGACATGCTTGATGCTGTCGATGATCACATTGTCCTCGCCGCAGAAGATGATATTGCTGTGCTTTCCCATGATCTCGACAATCAGCGTCTTGCGGCGCAGATCGCCCATCTCGTCCAGATGCTCGATCTCAATGCGGATAATGCGCTCCAGTCCGGGCTGCCTGATATCCGTGATCCTGCCGTTCTGCAGATGCTTGCGCAGAAGCATACAAAAGCCGGGGGCAGTCAGGGGGCTGGGCTTGTTTTTTTCCGTCAGGTAGATTAACGGCAGGGACGCGTCCGCAGAAAGCAGGAGACGCTTCTGCCCCCCGGGCTGCCGAACGGTTAAAATCAGCTCGTCCTCTTCCGGCTGGGCAATCTTGTAAAGCCGTCCGCCGATTAACTCTCTTTTCAATTCGCTTACCACACTTGCTATCGTCACACCGTCAAAAGCCATGATTATACCCCTCCTTACTGTGAAACACATCATGCAGACTGCAGAAGACCAACTTTGGGCAGGCTTAATGTTTCTGCGGACACGTTTGCACTCGGGTCGGCACATAGCGGACGCTAAGCTCGAAAAGACCTCGCTAAGCGCCGATGTGCCTTTACGGTCCGCAGAAACCTTAAGCCTGCTCGGAGCGGCCTTTCTGTAAACCAGGTCATCTGGCGTCTCTCCTATTGTACCAAACTTATTCCGAAAAAGCCACCCCTTACCCTTGACGCTTTGAAAATCTTATTCTATAATAAAATGAGGTATGTGGCAGTGTCAGAACCCTGCCCGGATAGGAGCGCCGATGATAAAAAGCATGACCGGCTTCGGCAGATGTGAGATCGCCGGAAACAACAGGAAATTCACGGTGGAGATGAAGGCCGTGAACCACCGTTACCTTGACATCAACATCAAGATGCCGAAGGCGCTCGGTTTCTTTGAGTCGGCTGTTCGGAGCGAGCTGAAGGGGTACGTCGCAAGAGGAAAGATAGACGTATTTATTTCCTACGAGGACCTGTCCGAGAGAGCCTCTGTCGTCCGTTACAACAAAGAGACGGCGGCGGAATACCTGATCTATCTGCGCCGGATGGCGGAAGATTTCGGGCTGGAGGACGATGTGCGGGTTTCCACCCTGGCAAAGTATCCGGAGGTCTTCACCGTAGAGGAGACGGGGGTAGACGAGGAGGAGCTTTGGAAGGAGCTTCAGCAGGCGGTGCGGGGCGCGGCGGAACGGTTCGTGCAGAGCCGAATTACCGAGGGAGAGCATCTGCGGGAGGATCTGCTGGAAAAGCTGGACGGGATGCTAAAGCTGGCAGATTTTATTCAGGACCGGTCGCCTCAGATTCTCGTAGAGTACCGCCGGAAGCTGGAAGAAAAGGTGAGGGAGCTTTTGGGCGACAGCACCGTGGACGAAAGCAGGATTTTGACGGAGGTTACGATTTTTGCCGATAAAATATGTGTGGATGAGGAAATCGTGAGGCTTCGCAGCCATATCGAGACGACGAAGGCCGTGCTGAAAGAGGGCGGTTCCGTGGGGCGCAAGCTGGACTTTATTGCCCAGGAGATGAACCGGGAGGCAAACACGACGCTTTCCAAATCGAACGATCTCGAGATATCCAACCGTGCCATCGAGCTGAAGACGGAGATCGAGAAGGTTCGGGAACAGATTCAGAATATAGAATAGAAGGTGCGATATGCTTATCCATATCGGATTCGGCAATATTGTAAACGCCGCAAAGATAATTGCCATAGTCAGTCCCGAGTCCGCGCCTGTGAAGCGTCTGGTGCAGAGCGCCCGGGAAAAGGGGATGGCGATAGACGCAACGCAGGGGCGCAGAACCAAGGCCGTGCTTGTGATGGAAAACAGTCAGCTGGTCCTGTCGGCTCTCCTGCCGGAGACCATCGCGAGCCGCGCGCAGCAGACGATACAGACGGATGAAGGAGACTGATATGAAGAAAAAGGGAATCCTCACGGTGTTATCCGGTTTTTCGGGAGCCGGAAAGGGGACGCTGGTCAAAACGCTCTTAGAGAAATACGGCGATTACTCGCTTTCCGTCTCCATGACGACCAGAGCGCCCAGAGAAGGCGAGCAGGACGGCCGGGAATACTTTTTCGTCACGCGGGAGCAGTTTGAGAACGCCATAATCCGTGACGAGCTGGTGGAATACGCGCTCTATTGCGGGAATTATTACGGGACGCCGAGGGCTTATGTGGAGGAGCGTCTGGCGGCGGGAAAAAACGTGATTCTGGAGATCGAGATCCAGGGCGCGCTGAAAATCAAGGAGAAATTTCCGGACAGTCTGCTTGTGTTTGTGACGCCGCCGGATGCCGCGGAGTTGAAGCGCAGGCTGGAGAAAAGAGGCACGGAGAGCGCGGAGGTAATCGCAAGACGCCTGTCGCGCGCGGCAGAGGAATCAGAAGGCATGGAGGCCTATGATTATATTGTAGTAAACGACGACCTAGAGGAGTGCGCGAGTCAGCTGCATCAGTTGACGGATGCGGCGCGCATGGCGCCGGTGAGGTGCCGGGAATTTATAAAAGAGATCAGAGAGGAACTGAAAGAGTTCGCGAAAGGAGCAGAATAAACATGTTACATCCGTCCTATTCCGATTTAATGAAGGTGGTAAACAGCGAGGTTGAGCCGGGCGAGGCACCCGTGGTGAACAGCCGTTACTCGATTGTGATGGCTACCTCCAAGAGGGCAAGGCAGATCATTTCCGGCGAGGAGCCGCTGATCGAGGGAAAGGAAAAGAAGCCTCTTTCTCAGGCGGTGGAGGAGTTAAACCAGGGAAAGATCAAGATTATCAGCGACGAAGAGTAGAAAACAGAGGAACTGCTGCAGAACAGTTTTTTTCAGGGCGCGCCGATGCGGACACGGTCCGGGCGTTGCGGAACGATTGTGTTTTGCGGCAGTTTTTTTGCACGGCGGAAAGGTTTTTTATGAATATTTTGTTTGTGTCCCTGGGATGCGACAAGAATCTGGCGGATACGGAATTGATGCTGGGTATGCTGCAGCGAAAGGGTTACACGTTTACGGATGATGAGGAAGAGGCCGATATCGCGGTGGTCAATACCTGCTGCTTTATCGGGGACGCCAAGGAGGAGAGCGTCAACACGCTTTTGGAGCTGGCGGAGAAAAAGACGGGCGGAAGGCTCCGGGTGTTGATTGCGGCGGGGTGTCTCGCGCAGCGATACCGGGAGGAGATCCGGGAGGAGATTCCGGAGGTGGATGCCGTGATCGGCACCATGGCTGTCGAAGAGATTGCGGAGGCCGTGGAGGAGGCTTTGGCGGGGAAGGGAAGGAACCGTTTCCGGGAGTTAAGTGTCAGCCCTCCCTTTTCCGAGGACAGGGTGCTGACTACGGGCGGGCATTATGCTTATCTGAAGATTGCGGAGGGGTGCAGCAAGCGCTGTACCTACTGTGTTATCCCGGGTGTCCGGGGAGATTACCGCAGTATTCCGCAGGAGAATCTTTTGGCGCAGGCGCGCTTTTTAAGTGAAAAGGGCGTCAGGGAGCTGATTCTGGTGGCGCAGGAGACGACGCTTTACGGCGTGGATCTCTACGGGGAGAAGCGGCTTCCCGAATTGCTCCGAAGGCTGGCGGAAATCGACGGCATCCGATGGCTCCGCGTTTTGTACTGCTATCCAGAGGAGATCACGGAGGAGCTGATCGAGGCGATTGCCGACGAGCCGAAGGTCTGTCATTATCTGGATATTCCGATCCAGCACGCCGCGGACGGGGTCCTTCGGCGGATGGGGCGCAGGACGAACCGCAGGGAGCTGACGGAGCTGATCGGGAGGCTGAGGCGGCGGATTCCGGATATCTGTCTGCGCACTACGCTGATCAGCGGATTTCCGGGAGAGAGCCAGGAGGATTTTGAGGAGCTTTACCGCTTTGTCAACGAGATGGAGTTCGACAGGCTGGGCGTGTTTCCCTATTCCCGGGAAGAGGACACCCCGGCGGCTTTGATGCCGGACCAGATACCGGAGGAGGTAAAGCAGTTCCGCCGGGACGAACTGATGGAGCTGCAGCAGGCTGTCGCCTTTGAGAAGGCGGAGGAGATGATCGGGAGGGTGCTGGAGGTCATGGTAGAGGGAAAGGTGGCGGACGAGGACGTCTATGTCACCAGAACCTACCGGGACGCGCCCGGCGTGGACGGCTATCTGTTTCTGAACACGACGGCGGCTTTGATGACAGGGGATTTTGTGACGGCGCTTGTCACGGATTCCAACGAATATGATCTGATAGGAGAAATATATCATGCGTAATATGAATCTTCCAAACAAACTGACAATGTTCAGAGTGATCCTGATCGTACCCTTTGTGATTATCCTGCTGGGCGGCGAGGCGGGATGGTTCGGGGAAAACCGTCTGTTTCCGGATCTGATTGCGCTGGCGATTTTCATTGTGGCAAGCCTGACGGATCTTTTGGACGGCAAGATTGCCCGCAAGTACAATCTTGTGACGAATTTCGGAAAGTTTATGGATCCTCTGGCGGATAAGCTGCTGGTCTGCGCGGCGCTGATCGCGCTGGTGGAGATGGGGCGGATTCCCGCCTGGGCAGTCATCGTTATCATCAGCCGTGAATTTATCATCAGCGGCTTCCGGCTGATCGCGGCGGACAACCGGGTGGTGATCGCGGCCAGCTACTGGGGGAAGTTTAAGACGACGTTCCAGATGATTATGGTGTGTCTGATGATCGTGAATCTGAAGGCGCTGTTCGGATGGGCGCAGGTCCTGACCGATGTGATTATGTGGATTGCCCTGGCGCTGACGGTAATATCGCTGATCGATTACCTGTGGAAGAATAAAGATGTGATGAAGGATACGAAGTAAGTCGGCGGGCGGATACACGGAACAAGCCTGTCGGCGCAGGGAGAGACCGGACGCCGAGAGATGTGCGGAAACGGAAGAAAAGGAGTTATGATGACGGTAGAACTGATTTGCGTGGGAACGGAGCTGTTGTTGGGGAATATCGTGAATACCAACGCCGCCTATCTTGCCGAGAAGTGTGCGGGTCTGGGGCTGTCCTGCTATTTTCAGACGGTAGTGGGAGACAATAAGGAGCGTCTTTCCCTTGTGCTGCGGACGGCCATGGAGCGTTCGGATATCGTGATCCTGTCGGGCGGGCTTGGCCCCACGGAGGATGATCTGACAAAGGAAACGGCGGCGGAAATCTGCGGGAAGAAGCTGGTGATGCACGAGCCCAGCAGAGAGGCGATCCGCGCTTTTTTTGCGAAGCGTGGAATCGAGCCCACGGACAATAACTGGAAGCAGGCGATGCTGCCGGAGGGCTGTATTGTGATGGAGAATCATAACGGAACGGCTCCCGGCGTCATCCTGGAGACGGAAGAGGCAAAGGTGATTCTGCTGCCCGGCCCGCCCGGGGAGCTTTGTCCGATGTTTGAGGAAAGCGTAGCGCCTTATCTGATGGGAATGCCGTCACAGGTGATCTGTTCCCGCACCGTGAAGATCTGCGGCGTGGGCGAGAGCCGGGCAGAGACGATGCTGAAGGATCTCATCGACGGACAGACGAACCCTACGCTCGCCACCTACGCGAAGACGGGAGAGGTGCATATCCGCGTCACTGCGGGGGCGGAGGACAAAAAGGCGGCGCAGAAGCTGATTAAGCCTGTTGTGAAGGAGATTAAGAACCGGTTTGGCAGCAGTATTTATACCACGGAGGAGGACGTCACCCTGGAGAAGGCGGTCGTGGAGCTGCTTCAGGCCAACGGGCTGACGGTCACCTGCGGGGAATCCTGCACCGGGGGAATGCTGTCCGCCCGGCTCATCAACGTCCCCGGAGTTTCCGATACCTACAAGTCCGGCGTCATCACTTATTCCAACAAGGCGAAACGCAAGTTTCTGGGCGTCAAGAAGTCCACGCTGCAAAAGTACGGCGCCGTCAGCGAACAGACGGCGGAGGAAATGGCAAAAGGGCTTTTGCTCCTGACAAAGGCGGATGTCGCGGTTGCCGTCACAGGGCTTGCAGGCCCCGACGGGGGTACGGAGGAAAAGCCCGTGGGGCTTGTGTATATTGCCTGCGGCATAAAGGGAGATATCACCGTGAAGGGATATCACTTTTCCGGAAACCGCGCCAAAATCAGAGAGTCTGCCGTGGCGGCGGCTCTGTCGCTGACCAGAGACTGCGTGCTGGAATATTTCAGCAAGGTCACCTTTGGAAAGAAGGATTAGTTCCCTTTTTCGTGCGGGGATTACAGCTTTGCCTTGAGCTTTTCTGCCATTTCCCGATATTCGTTCTCGGTGAGGTAGGTTTTGTCCGGATTCATCAGGAAGGTGCCGCCCCATTCGTCCCCGCCCTTATATTTCGGAACCAGATGCATATGCAGATGGCATCCTGTGTCCCCGTAAGCGCCGTAGTTTACCTTGTCGGGATGAAAAGCCGCGTGGATTGCCCTTGCAGCATGCGCCACATCCGCCATAAAGGCGTTCCGTTCTTCGTCGCTTATGTCGATGATCTCGCTGACATGATCTTTGTAGGCGACGATGCATCTGCCGGGCTTGCTCTGCTCCTTGAACAGAATGAGGCTGCTGACTGTCAGATCGCAGATGAAAATGCCGAACTTGTCAAGCAGCTCTCCTCTCATACAATAACCGCAATTTGAATCTTTCATGTGCGTATACCTCCTTTTGACTGTATTGTATACTTATTTTGCGGCTTTGACAATATGCCAAAAGGCGAAAAAAACCAATTTTCCTCTTGCCAAATATCTGCTGCTGTGTTAATATAAGTTCTGGATTACTGTTCCGGCATCGGTTTGGAACGTGTCGGCGAAGCCGGAAGGGCAGTTGCGGCTCCATGGTCAAGCGGTTAAGACATCGCCCTTTCACGGCGGTAACACGGGTT
>JAMPFT010000025.1 GCA_023664305.1 bacterium
GAAACCCTTGAATAATGGATATTTTCTAAGTCACCTATTCCAACTAACCAACAGAAGTTGGCAGGGAGGGATTTAAACCGGCTGTCGGCCGAATTTGACCGAAGAGGAGATGCAAAGGAGACTGAAAGGAAGGGAGGCGCGTCTATGCAGCTGGGAGGAATTGGCGACAGCCACGGCAGAGAAAGTCATCAGGTGACGGACTGTATGCATATTCATGAGCATTATAAAAAAGAACCGGGAGGCGCGGCAGCCTCTTCTTCGACGATGAGTTCTCAGGCGTTTCAGACGCTGAACCGGCAGCAGGACGCCCAGATGTCGCTGTCCGCCTGGCTGGAGAAGCTGCTGGGAAGCGGGAAGAGTCTTTTGAAAGGGATCTGGGGCGTAAACGAGGTGAAAAACGACGCCGCCCTGACGGGAGACAAGACGGGCGCGGCGCAGATGATGGCTTCGCTTGACGAACGGGAAGGGCAGGATGCCGGGCGGGCAGGAACAAAAAGCGCGTCTCTGCAGGAAAACCCTTACTTCCTGACGGTGGCTCCCGGCGAGCCCGAAAGGCATATGCCGCCGCTGCAGCGGATCCGAACCAAAGTAAGGAGCGTGACTGGGCAGCTTGCGGGGAAGCTGCCGGGCCGTTTTTTCCGGTTCCAGGCTAAAAATTCTTTTCAGGCCAGACCGGACAACAGGCCGAAGGAGGATCTGAGAAAGCACAGCAAGTATAGAAAGGATGAATTGGAGATAGACTGTATTCTGACGGATGAGAGTTATCTGATGGATTCCTACGACCGAAAGGGAGAATACAGCAGGCTGACCACGAAGAAATAAGGAACCGGGCCAAAACCGGCGGACGAAAAAGCGCGCAGCCTTATTGACAGGAGGGCGGGAAATGTGGTATCCTGTTAGACAAATCGAAAAAAGCGATGACGAAGAGAGTACGTCTGGGAATTTGTTTTACAGAGAATGTTCCGCGGCCGGGCAGAGTTTTTTCTGTCGGCGTCGATGCTGAGAGGAACAGGACAGGACAGACGGAAAATGGCTTCCGAGCAGCGCACCGAGCCGACGTAAGAGTGGCTGCGCGTCCGGGCTGTAAAGCCGGAGCGCATTCTGCGGCGGTAAGGCTGCGACAGGTTCCGCCTGTTACAGCGGATAGGGTTACCGACCCGAAGAGCTCCGGCTTGCGAGAGTCGGAGGAAGAGAAGTGGTACCGCGGGCTTACGGCTCGCCTTCTTGCGCAGAGTGCGCCTGAAGGCGGGCATTTTTTGCGCGAATGAGCAGAGGACGGAACTTTCCCGGGCGCAGGCCGTGCTTGCACGGACCGGGGCCCGGGGAAGTTTCGGACGAGCAACGCGAACGAGGAAGGCGAAGCCTTTCGAGTCTGCGCATTCGAATGAGCAGAGGACGGAACTTTCCCGGGCGCAGGCCGTGCTTGCACGAGGCGGGGTCCGGGGAAGTTTCGGACGAGCAACGCGAACGAGGAAGGCGAAGCCTTCCGAGTCTGCTCATTCGCATCGGCAGACTCAGGAACACAAAACAAACAAAAAGGAGAGAAAGACATGCAGAACAAAGGACCTTACTATCTGACAACGGCCATCGCCTATACGTCCGGAAAGCCGCATATCGGCAACAATTACGAGATCGTGCTGGCGGACAGTATCGCGCGGTTCAAGCGGAAAGAGGGCTACGAGGTGTTTTTCCAGACCGGCACCGACGAGCACGGCCAAAAGATCGAGCTGAAGGCCGAGGAGGCCGGGGTGACGCCCCAGGAGTATGTGGATAAGATCGCGGGAACTATACGCGATCTGTGCGATATGCTGAACGTTTCTTACGACAAATTTATCCGCACGACGGACGGGGACCATGTCAGACAGGTGCAGAAAATTTTCCGCAGATTTTACGAGCAGGGAGATATTTATAAGGGCGCTTACGAGGGAATGTACTGCACGCCCTGCGAATCCTTCTGGACGGAGAGCCAGCTGGTGGACGGGAAATGTCCGGACTGCGGCAGGGAGGTTAAGCCCGCGAAGGAGGAGGCGTATTTCTTCCGGATGAGCAAATACGCGGACAGACTGATTAGCCATATCAACGAGCATCCGGAGTTTATCCAGCCGGTGTCCCGCAAAAACGAGATGATGAATAATTTCCTGCTGCCCGGACTGCAGGATTTGTGCGTATCCAGAACCTCCTTCAAATGGGGGATCCCGGTGGACTTTGACGAAAAGCATGTGGTGTATGTGTGGCTGGACGCGCTGACCAACTATATCACCGGTATCGGGTACGATGCGGATGGAAAAAGCACGGAGCAGTATAAAAAGCTGTGGCCGGCGGATCTTCATCTGATCGGGAAGGATATCATCCGCTTCCATACGATTTACTGGCCCATTTTTCTGATGGCGCTGGGCGAGCCGCTGCCGAAGCAGGTTTTCGGCCATCCCTGGCTGATGATGAACGGCGGCAAGATGAGCAAGTCCAAGGGAAATATTATTTACGCGGACGACTGGGTTGACTTTTTCGGCGTGGACGCCGTGCGGTATTACATGCTTCATGAGATGCCCTATGACAACGACGGCAACGCCACCTGGGAGCTGATCGCGGAGAGAACCAATTCGGATCTGGCGAACACGCTGGGCAATCTGGTGAACCGTACCGTCTCCATGAGCAACAAATATTTCGGCGGCGTGGTGGCGGATAAAAAGATCACGCTGACGGAGCAGGACGCCGCGGCGGACCGGGATCTGAAGCTGACGGCGATTGGCGCTTATACGAAGGTGGCGGGCAAGATGGAGGAGCTGCGGGTAGCGGACGCCCTGACAGAGATTTTTGCCGTCTTCAAGCGCTGCAATAAATATATCGACGAGACGGAGCCCTGGGTACTGGCGAAGGATGAGGCGAAGTCAGACCGCTTAGCCACCGTTCTTTACAATTTGGTGGAGGGAATCGTCATCGGCGCGTCCCTGTTGGAGCCCTTTATGCCGGAGACGGCGGGAAAAATTGCGGAGCAGCTGAATACCTCCCTGCGGGAATTTGACACGCTGGGGACTTTTGGCCTCTATCCCGACGGGAACAGGGTGACGGATCAGCCGCAGATCCTGTTTGCAAGGCTGGATATGAAAGAGGTGCAGAAAAAGGAGGAGGAGCTTGCGGCGGCCATGGCGGCGCTGACTGCGGAAGAGGAGAAGAAGGACGAAAACGACAGCAGTGTCATAGATATCGAGGATAAGCCGGAGATCACCTATGACGATTTCGCCGGGCTTCAGTTCCAGGTGGGAGAGATTATTTCCTGCGAGGCCGTTCCCAAGTCCAAAAAGCTGCTGTGCAGCCAGGTTCGAGTCGGGAGTAAAGTGAAGCAGATTGTCTCCGGTATCCGCAGCAGCTATACGCCGGAGGAGATGGTCGGCAAAAAGGTGATGGTGCTGGTGAACCTAAAGCCCGCGACGCTGGCGGGGGTGGTTTCCGAGGGAATGCTGCTCTGCGCCGAGGACGCAGAGGGGCGGCTGGCGCTGATGACGCCGGACAGAGAGATGCCATCGGGTGCGGAAATTTGCTAAATGTTTATAAATTTTGCAGAAAAGGACTTAATTTTTCTCCGTAAATGAGTTATACTCGATTTATGGGCCGCAATGCCGGTTCTGCCGGAAGCGGCCCATTGTTATGGTGCGCCTTGCGGCGCACGATTTTACCGGCTTTACATCCGGAGATTCGGTCTGTGTGAAGCTTCACGCGGCAAAGCGCCGCGAAGGGCCGCTTTTTGGCGGTTATGCTTCCGTATGTATGGCAGTGCCCGCGGAAGCGGGCGGAGAGGCGGCGTTTATGGTAAAAGAGGAATTTTATTTTGATTCGCGGGACGGGAAGAGTAAGATCCATGCAGTCAGGTATGCTCCGGACAAGGCGGAGGACATTCGCTGTGTTTTACAGGTAGTTCACGGGATGGCGGAGTATATTGAGAGATACGAGGAGTTCGCGCGGTTTCTGACGGAACGGGGGATTGTGTTTACCGGAGAAGACCACTTAGGACACGGAAAGAGCGTGGACGGGGAGGAAAAGTACGGTTATTTCTGCGAGCAGGACCCGGCCACGGTGCTGGTGCGGGACGTACACCGGCTCAAAAAGATGACCCAGGCGCTGTACCCGCATGTGCCCTATGTCATTATGGGCCACAGTATGGGCTCCTTTATCGTGAGAAATTACATGTTCCGTTACGGAACGGGCATTGCCGCCGCCATCATTATGGGAACCGGGATGCAGCCGGCCGCGGTGGTAAGTGTCTCCAGGCTGGTGGCGGGGATCCAGAAAGTGTTTGTCGGTTCCGGGAAAAAGGGCAGAATGATCGACAGGCTTGCGTTCGGCGGATACAATAAGCGGATCCCGAATCCCAGAACGCCTTTCGACTGGCTGAGCCGCGACGAAAAGAGAGTGGATCGGTACATGGCGGATCCTTTGTGCGGATTCGTGTTTACCGTCAACGGTTTTTCCGCCCTGTTTGAACTGATCTCCAGACTGTACGACCGGAAGAATCTGGAGAGGATTCCCGGAGAGCTTCCCGTGCTGATGGTCTCGGGGGACGCGGATCCGGTAGGCGACTACGGAAAGGGCGTCAGGAAAGCCTATGACAGTCTGAAGAAAGCGGGCGTGAAAAATATCCGTCTGAAGCTTTACGCGGGCGGCAGGCACGAGCTGCTGAATGAAATCAACAGAGACGAAGTGATGCAGGATATCTTCCAATGGCTGGAAGAGACGGTGTGCGGGAAGGACGGGCAGTCGGGGCAGCAGGCATAATGGAAAGCAGTGTGATAAAAATGCCCTATGAGGTCAGATGGGCAAGGGAAAGCGAGTGGGCGCCGGCCATGCAGATGATATGGCGCACCTTCCTGAAGTTTGAAGGAAACGATTATTCCCAGGAGGGAATCCGGAATTTTTACGATTTTATTACCGATGACAAGCTGTATGTGGCTTTCCTGAAGGGAGAATACCAGATGATGGTGGCGCTGGACGGGGAAAGGATCATCGGAGCAGGCTCCATCCGCAGCAGAAATCACCTCTCTCTGCTGTTCGTGGACGAGAACTATCACTGCAGGGGCGTGGGACGGGCGATCCTGACTGCGCTGTGCGACTATCTGAAAGGGGAGGTCGGGGAACGGTACATGTCGCTCAAGGCTTCGCCTTACGCGGTAAATTTTTACAGGAGACTGGGGTTTCACACGGTAAGACCGGAGGAGGAGTACTCCGGGATCCGGGTGACCGAAATGGAGAAAGTATTTTAATAGCAGGAGGAACGAGATGAAGTTTTTAAATCTGGACAGCCCGCTGATGCAGGGCCTGGGCAAAATGGCCGATCTGATGTGGCTGAACGTGCTGACGCTGATCTGCTGTCTGCCGATCGTCACGGTGGGCGCGTCCCTGACCGCCATGAATTACATGGCGCTGAAGATAGCGAGAAATGAGGAATGTTATATCACGAGGGGGTTCTTCAAGTCCTTTAAGGAGAATTTCAAACAGGCGACGCTGATCTGGCTGATCCTTTTGCTGGTGACCGCGGTTCTGGTGGGGGATTTTATCATTATGAGAACCTCCGGCATGGAGTTCGGCACCCTGTTTCGGGGAGTCATCATGGCTATCGCCCTGCTGGTGGTTTTTACGGCCCTTTATGTGTTCCCGGTGCTGGCAAAGTTTGAAAACACCGTGTTCCGCACCATCAAGAATGCTTTTATGATGAGTGTGATGCAGTTTCCCAAAACGCTCCTCATGATTATTCTCTACCTGATTCCCATAGCGGTCTTTATTTTTGTGATACAGCTGATGCCGCTTTCGCTGCTGTTCGGTCTTTCTGCGCCCGCCTGGTGCTCCGCGAAGCTGTATAACAAGCTTTTTAAGAAGCTGGAGGATCAGATCACGGAGGCAAACGCGCCCGCGCAGCCGGAGGAAGAGACCGAGGATGAGCGGATCTTTAAGGATGAATTGGATCCGGCGTTGATCGATACTGACGTCAACAAATAAACGGCTTGTTGATTTTGCCTAAGTTTGTCTTTCCCCTTTTGTTCAATGTGACATGGGATTGTGAAAAAAAAAAAGATTGTAAGCAAATCACCCAATGAGTTTAAAAATCTTTGTGAAATAGTAGTATGGCGCAAAAAATAAAATTTCGGTATACTGTACTCAAGTCGAGTGATGCGGGGCATCACAGACAGATGACAAACAACCGTAGTGTGAAAGGAGTTATGTAATGGCAAGTTTATCTTTGACAAATGTATGCAAGGTATATCCCAACGGCTTTGAGGCAGTTAAGGATTTCAACCTTCAGATCGCTGACCAGGAGTTTATCATCTTCGTAGGTCCTTCCGGATGTGGTAAGTCCACCACTCTCCGTATGATCGCAGGTCTGGAAGACATTTCTTCCGGTGAACTGAAGATCGGCGACAGAGTTGTAAACGACGTTGAGCCCAAGGACCGCGATATCGCGATGGTATTCCAGAACTACGCTCTGTATCCTCATATGTCCGTATATGATAACATGGCATTCGGTCTGAAACTGAGAAAGGTTCCCAAGGACCAGATCGACAAGATGGTTAAGGAAGCAGCTAAGATTCTGGATCTGACTCCTTTGCTTGACCGTAAGCCCAAGGCTCTGTCTGGTGGTCAGAGACAGCGTGTTGCTATGGGACGTGCAATCGTTCG
The DNA here is from genome assembly GCA_023664305.1 of bacterium. GTDB lineage: Bacteria > Bacillota > Clostridia > Lachnospirales > Lachnospiraceae > Acetatifactor. The sequence goes on from JAMPFT010000025.1 coordinate 6,667, forward strand.
TAATCCCAAGGTGTTCCTGATGGATGAGCCTCTTTCCAACCTGGATGCAAAGCTGCGTGTGCAGATGCGTATTGAGATCGCTAAGCTGCATCAGAGACTGGGCACCACCATCATCTACGTTACACATGACCAGACAGAGGCTATGACCCTGGGTACAAGAATCGTCGTTATGAAGGACGGCGTTATCCAGCAGGTAGATACCCCCCAGAATCTGTATCAGAAGCCTTGCAACCTGTTCGTAGCAGGATTCATGGGATCTCCTCAGATGAACTTCCTGGATGCTACCGTAAAGGTTACCGGCAATGTTGCTAACCTGGAGATCGCAGGCAAGAGCATTCCTCTTCCTCCCGCTAAGTCCAAGAAGGTAATCGACGGCGGATATGACGGAAAGGTTGTTACGTTTGGTATCCGTCCCGAGGATGTATATGATTCCGAGGCATTTACCTCTAATTCGCCCTGCGTATTCGATTCTACCGTAAAGGTTTACGAGCTGCTCGGCGCAGAAGTTTATCTGTACTTTGATCTGGAGGAGTTCCCGATCACTGCAAGGGTTGACTCCCGTACATCTTCCAGACCTGGCGACAGCATTAAGTTTGCATTCGATCTTGAGAAGATTCATGTATTCGATAAAGAGACAGAGCAGATTATTACCAACTAATAAAGTAACTGTGAGGGGGTGCTGGTGTCAGCACCCCCTTTTTCAGTAAAGAAAGATTTTGCAGTGCAATGTCCGGAATAATGCCTTGCGAAGGATAAAAAAATCAGGTATTATGAATGTGGCGGGCGAGACCGGGCCCGCGGATAAAATGCCGATAAAAATGCCTGCCGGAGCGGGCAGATGGGAGTTGACGTATGATATCAAGTCAGATAATTCAGACCAGTATCGATGAACTGAAAACAATTACAAAAGTGGATTTGTGTGTGTATGATCTGTCCGGAACCCTGATTGCGTCCACGACGAGTCAGATGGAGCTTAGCGGGGAGATTGTCAGCGGATTTGCAAATTCTCCCGCGGACAGTCAGGTGATCGGTATCCATCACCTGATGAAGATTTTGGATGAAGGGGAACTGTTGTATGTCCTGGTGGCGAAGGGAACCAGCGATGACGTCTATATGGTAGGCAAGATTGCGGTATGCCAGATTCAGAATCTGGCGGTGGCTTATAAGGAGCGGTTTGACAGAAACAACTTCTTCCAGAATCTGCTGCTGGATAATCTGCTGCTGGTGGATATTTACAACAGAGCCAAAAAGCTTCACATTGAGGTGGCGGCTCCCAGAGCGGTATTTCTGGTAGAAACCGGACTGGAGAAGGACGGAATCGTGACGGAAGTATTGAAAAGTATGTTTTCCAGCCAGGCCGGGGATTACATTACTGCCGTGGATGAAAGCAGCGTGATCCTGATTAAGACTTTGGACGCGAGCAGCACCCATGACGACCTGATGACGATCGCGGACACGATTGTAGCCATGATGAACGCGGAGGCTATGATGAATGTCAGGGTGTCCTTTGGTACGGTGGTGCCGGAGCTGAAGGATGTGTCTAAGTCCTACAAAGAGGCGAAAATGGCCCTTGACGTGGGGAAAATTTTCTATGCGGAAAAGAATGTGGCGGCTTACAGCACGCTGGGGATCGGACGCCTGATTTATCAGCTGCCCGTAAACTTATGCAAGATATTCATTGAGGAGATTTTTGGAGATAACGTGCCCAGCGATCTGGATGAGGAAACCCTGAATACGATTAACAAGTTTTTTGAAAACAATCTGAATGTGTCGGAGACCTCCAGACAGCTTTTTGTACACAGGAACACTTTGGTCTACAGGATTGAAAAGCTGCAGAAGAGCACGGGTCTTGATCTGCGCAACTTTGACGACGCGCTGACCTTTAAGATTGCGCTGATGGTCGTGAATTACATGAAGTATCTGGACAATAACGATTACTAAAGAAGGAAAGGTTACGGCAGATGCCGCGGCGGAGCCGGATTCTCAGAGAAGATAAGACCGGATGCGTCAATGATGCATAAAAAAGACAACCCCTCGAATATATTAAGGTGAAAGCGCAGGCTTTTCCACAGAAGCAATGCTGTCTGTGGCGGAAGACTGATTTTGCGGAAAGAATATATTCGGAGGGGTTGTCTATGTTTTATGACAAAAAGGTGAGATATCTGGATTATTGCAGGGGCGGACAACGGATCAAGGGCGGCGGCTTTGCCCGGACGGAAATCCGGGGGGAGGATTTTAAGCTGGAACTGAATTTGAAGGGGATCCCGTCGGCGGAGGGGCTAAGCGCAGACGTGATTTTAAGCGGCAGCGGGGGAGAGGCCGTTCTGGGGCGAGTCAGGATTGAAAACGGGTGCGGCGTGTTTCGGTATCAGGGAAATTTGAGGCGGGATCTGCCCGGGCGGGAAATGGACTGCATGGAATTGAGCGGAATCCGGGTTCCGCTGGGGGAAGGAATCCGGGTATCCTGTGAGTGGGCGCCGGAGGGAAAGAAACAGGGGCCGCAGGCGGATGGGAGGCGTGGAACCGGGGAAAAGGAGCAGAGGCCGCAGGCAGAGAAAAAGACAGATTTCGTCCGGGAAGGGTCTTTGCGAGAAGAGTCGGAGAGAGAACGGAAGAGGGCTGAGGAGCAAGGGCGACAGGCGGAGAAAAAGACAGATTTCGTCCGGGAAGGGTCCTTGCGAGAAGAGTCGAAGAGAGAACGGAAGAGGGCCGAGGAGCAAGGGCCGCAGGCAGAGAAAAAGACAGATTTCGTCCGAGAAGAGTTTTTGAGCGAAGAGTCGGAGAGAGGATGGGAGGTTGCGGCAGAAAGAGAGGATAGGGAAGGAAAGCGGAGCGGGGAAGTCGCCTTTGAGAAGGCCGCCTGTGAGAGGAAAGAAAACGCAGACCGGGCAAAAATTGCCGCGAAAGATTCCCATCCCATAAAGCTGCACGAGGATAAGTGGCGGCAGCTGTCGGCGATCTATCCGCACCTTCAGCCCTTTCATGATGAGCGGGACTACCTTTCGGTAGGGCCTGCGGATTTTGTGATTTTTTCCGCGGAATCTTACCGTGCGGTAAACAACAGCTTTTTGCTGCACGGATACTACAATTACCGCCATCTGATTTTGACCAGACTGGAGAGGCGGGGAGAGACCCTGTATTATGTGGGAGTCCCGGGAAATTATTTTGACCGGGAAAAACAGGTGGCGGTGATGTTCGGCTTTGAGAGCTTTGAATGCGCGGAGGAACCGGCGCAGGACGGGGACTTTGGCTATTATATGATGAAGGTGGAGCTTTAAAGCCCCTCTCCGTCAAAGGCGGGAATAAAGCTTTCCGCCGCCGTGCCGCCCTCCTGGATGAAGCCCCGGTTGACGCCGAGCTTTTCCGCAAAGGTCAGCACCCTGCGGTATTCTTCTTCCGTCACCGGTCTGTCCCATTCCGGAGGCAGACCGGCGGCAACGGGAGTATATTGATTCATAATACTGACATAAATGTCATCTCCGTAAGTAGTATAAAGATAGCGCAGGATCTTTTTGGAGTCCCTGACCTGACCCGGCAGGACAAGATGGCGGACGATCATGCCTTTTTTCATCAGGCCGGAGGCCGGATCCAGAACCGGCGGGCCGGTCTGACGGAACATTTCGCGGATCGCTTCCGTAGCCCGGAGAAAGTAATCCGGTGCATGGGAGCAGGCGGCGGACAGCCCCGGGGAATAATACTTCAGATCCGGGAGATAAATATCCACAAGACCCTCCAAAAGACGCAGAGAGGAAATTTTTTCGTAGCTGCCCGTGTTGTAGACCACGGGGAGGCGCAGCCCCCCGGCTTTGGCCTGCTCCAGCGCAAGGCAGATCTGCGGGATAAAATGGCCCGGCGTCACCAGATTAATGTTGGCCGCGCCCTGAGCCTGAAGCTCCAGAAAGATTTCGGAAAGCCTTTCTGTCGAAACGGTTTTTCCGAATTTACTCAACGCGATCGCACTGTTTTGACAAAAAATACATTTCAGGCAGCAGCCGGAAAAAAATACAGCGCCGGAACCGCAGGAACCGGAGATGCACGGTTCCTCCCAGTAGTGCAGCGCGGCTCTGGCGGCAGTCAGGGCCGCGGTCTGGCCGCAGAAGCCTGCCTGACCTGCAAGGCGGTCCGCATGGCACTCCCTGGGGCAGAGGGTGCAGTCCGTCATATATTCTTCGATTCTTTTCGGTGTCATCTGCATACATCTGCCTTTCCGCCTGTTTTGTCCGCGCGCAAGTCCCTGAGAACGGCAAGGCCGCCGGAAAAACCGGGCGTCTGCTCCGGGACGGTACTGCAGGATTACAAAGGCCGCATATTCAGGTATCACTCCACCCGGCTTCCTCACGGCACATGAGAGGTTCTACTTAGTGCTGCTTTGTTCCCAACCTGACACGGTTCGCAGATTCCCATTGCGTAAGACCGAATTTCAATATGATACCATGAATATGCGGCTTTATCAGTGTATCGGTTTTTTGCGGGTTTGTCAAGTTGTTTTGAGGCTTTGTTTTTGGTCGTTTTTTGAGAAAATTTACCTGAAAAGGGACTGGTTACGGCGCCTGTAGTCTGGTACAATAACAGTGACGTTAGTGCTTGTGGAATTTCCGATTGGTATTTTTTTACCGAAAAGGGAAACAAACAGCCGCGGATAAGCGGCACGGAAGGAGACAAACTATGAATAAGAGCGCATTATATCAACTGTCTTACGGAGTGTATGTGATCAGCACCTGGGACAAGGGCAGGGCGACGGGCTGTACGGCGAACAGTGTCATGCAGATCACGTCAAACCCTGCCACCGTGGCGGTGAGTATCAACCATGACAACTATACCAACCGGTGCATTCAGGAAACGGGGAGATTTACGGTCTCGATTCTGGGGGAGAACACGGATCCGGGTGTGATCGGCACGTTTGGCTTTTACAGCGGAAAGGATACCGACAAGTATGAGAAGGTGCAGCCGGAGATCAGGGAGTGTATGCCGGTAGTAAAGGATGCCTGCGCTTATCTGGTATGCGAGGTGGTGGAGAAGATGGAGACCTCCAGCCATACGGTGTTTTTGGGAAAGGTTGTGGACGCCGACGTATTGAAGCAGGACGAGCCCATGACCTACGCTTATTACCATAAGGTGATCAAGGGGAAGAGCCCGAAGAATGCGCCGACGTATCAGGGAGATTAAGTCAAAAAGAGAGGATGAGGGCGGGGTTACATGAAGATAAAGGTAAAAGAGATGAGGTATGAGGATGTGCTGGCGAAGCCGATCGGGCTTCACAGACTTCCGCACCGTCCGGGCATTTTGTTTCGGACGCTGTTAAAGCTGCTGTCCTGGCCTGATTTGAGGGCGACGCATTTTTCCTGCAAAAGGATCGGAATGGAGAAGCTGGGCAAAAAGGAGCCGTGCCTGATACTGATGAATCACTCCAGCTTCATCGACTTGAAGATCGCGGCGACGGTTTTGTACCCGAGAGCTTTCAATATTGTCTGCACCTCGGACGGATTTGTGGGGAAAAACTGGCTGATGCGGGCGATTGGCTGTATCCCTACCAGCAAGTTTGTCACGGATATGGTGCTGGTAAGGGATATGATGTTTGCGGTGAAAAAGCAGAAATCATCGGTGCTGATGTTCCCCGAGGCAAGCTACAGCTTTGACGGCACGGCCACGCCGCTGCCGGAGAGTCTGGGGAAATGCCTGAAGATTCTGGGTGTGCCGGTGGTGATGATCCGTACCTACGGCGCTTTTTCCAGAGATCCGTTATATAATAATCTGAAGCTGCGCAAGGTGGATGTATCCGCGGATATGGAATACCTCCTTTCGCCGGAGGAGATTGCGCAAAAGAGCGTGACGGAGCTGAATAAAATCCTGACGGAGCAGTTTAGCTTTGACAATTTCAGGTGGCAGCAGGAAAACAGGATCCGGATCGCAGAAGCTTTCCGGGCGGACAGTCTCAACAGGGTGCTTTATAAGTGCCCGCACTGCGGCACGGAGGGGAAAATGCTGGGAAAGGGCACGAGCCTGATCTGCGGTTACTGCGGGAAGGGGTACGAGCTGGACGAGTACGGGTATCTGCGTACTCTGGGAAACGGTGGGGCTGAAAGCGTGCCGGACGCGGACGGCGGAGGCAAACCGACGGAAAACATCGGGAACGACAACGGCTCGGATGCAGATGCGGCCTGCGGGGCCATGGAAAATGTCGAGACGGAAGAAAAGAGCGGCATGGAATTTACCCATATCCCCGACTGGTATCGCTGGGAGCGGGAGTGTGTGAAAAAGGAGCTGGAGGACGGGACATACTGTCTGGACGTGGCGGTGGATATCTGTATGATGGTGGATACGAAGGGAGTCTATCGGGTGGGCAGCGGCAGACTGCGCCACAACGTGGAGGGCTTTCAGCTCACCGGCTGCGACGGAAAGCTAAATTATTCCCAGAAGCCGTCGGCCTCTTACAGCCTGTACGCGGACTATTACTGGTATGAAATCGGCGACATGATCTGCATCGGCAATACCGACGTGCTGTACTACTGCTTTCCCAAAGAGGGCGGCGATGTGGTGGCAAAGACCAGGCTGGCGGCGGAGGAGCTGCATAAGATGACGCGAAAGGGCGGCAGGGAAAAAACTGCGGCAAAAGAGAGCTGAAGCAGAGAAAACGGAGGCAGAAAAACGTTGCGGCAAAGAAAGCGGAAATAGAAAAATGCGGGAAGAGAAGGCGGAAAAGCTGGAAGCAGCGACGCCTGAAACACGATCAAAGGAAAGGGAAGGACGCGGGGATGAAGAAAGAGTTGGACAAACGGAAGAGATACGGTGAACGGATAGGCAAGATTCTGGCGGGAGGAATCCTGCTTGTGCTTTCCGCCGGACTTGTCTCCTGCGGAAAGGCGCAGCAGGAACCGGAGCCGGAGAAGGAGCTGACGCCTACGGGGATTTTGGTTCCGACGGCTACCTTTCAGGAAGTGAGGCCGAATATACAGGGGATGCAGGAGGGAGCCTACTGCTGGGTCGGGAACGATATTTATTATGCGGAATGGGAGATGCCGGAGGAAGCGGATTTCCCCAGAGATACGCTTTACCGGGAGGCTGTAGACGGCTCCTCGGAAAAGGAAGCTGTCGATGTGCAGGATGACAGGCTGATTTATGCCTTATTTACCGACGGGGCCGGGAATCTGGGCTTTATCGCCGCCGAGCATGCGGATGCGGAGCGGGAATATTTCCTGATCCGTGAGAACGGGGAAGGGCAGGAGCTCTCCAGAGCGCCTCTCACGCTGTCGGAGGATCCCATGGCAATCCTGGGGGGAGCCATGGATTCGGAGGGGAACGCTCTGTATGTGACCAGAGAGGGACAGGCTTATCTGCTGGATCCGGAAGGAAAATCTCTGGGTGCGGTGAAGCTGGGGATGAGCCAGCCGAGTATCCTCAACTGCGGGGAGAAGGGGCTTTATGTGTATCAGGCCGATCTGTCTGGGCGGGGCGTGATGCCGCTCTGGAAGGTGGATTTCGCGGCGGGAACGGTCAGGGAGAAAAAGGATATTCAGGTGGAGGAGCTTTTGGCGGAGGAGATGAATATCACCGTTCTGGCAAGCGATGAGGGGATTCTTCTGGCCGGCAGAAAAACTCTGTGGCGCTATGACCCGGAGTCCGGGGAGCGGGAAGAGATCCTTTCCTGGCTCAATCCGGAGATCAATATTGAGGGAAGCGGCGTCACCGCTGTCCGCTACGGAGATACGTTGGAGGGCGGAAATCGGGAGATGGAAATCCTGCTGGCGGGCTGGAACGTCACTGTGCCGGAGGTGGCGAAGATAACTTATACCGATCAGGCCTATGTCTCCGTGAGAAAATCCCTTGTGGCGGGGGTGGCAGAGTACTCCATGCTGGAGGATGCCGTGCGGCGGTTTAACCGGAGCAATACCCGTTACCGGGTGGAGCTGAAGCAATATGACACGGATACGATGTTAAAGGATCTGCTGTTAAATCCGGAGGAGATGCCGGATCTACTGGATATCAACTGGATTGTGCCGGACGTTCTGGTCAGCAAGGATTTGTTGGAGAATCTGGAGCCCTATTATAAAAAGAGTGAGACTGTGAAGAAGGACGATATTCTTCCCGCCGTCTGGGAAGCGGGGCGGATCGACGGCAAGGAGGTAGGAGCCGTGACCTCCTTTGGCATCCAGACTTATTGGACGACGGTTCCGGATTTCCCGAAAGACGGCTGGAGCATAGAGGATTTTATGGCTCTGGCAGAGCAATATCCGGACAAAAATCCTCTGGCAACTTATACGCCTGTGGCGGTGATGAATCTTTTTGCCGCGACCCTGTTGGACGATTTTGTGGACTGGGAAAAGGGGAAATGCACCTTTGACAGCCCTGCGTTTGTCGAGGCGCTGGAGCAGATTGCCTCTCTGGAGTATCCGAAGGAGGAGGCGGGGAGACAGAAGGTTTACCAGGAGGACGAGGCGGTAAGGAAATTCTTGAAACAGGAGTTTTGGTTAAAGTCGGACTATTACGCCGCGCCCTATTATTATCAGCAGGCTGTGCAGAAGTACGGGGACAAGGCGTTTAATATCGGTTACCCTTCCGGCGGGGACGAGCCGCGGTATCTGATGAATATCAATCAGCAGCTCGCGATTTACAGCAATTCGGAGTGCAAGGACGGGGCCTGGGCTTTTATCGAGTTTTTGCTGTCGGAGGAGGAGCAGACCTGGTACGGGGACGCTCACTCGGGCTTTCCCGTGCGAAAGGATGCCTTTGAGGCCTACCTGAACCGTCCCTACAGCGCCGTCCGCGATTATGTGGGGGACAATCCCGGGGAAGGAGCGAAGGAGCTTGCCGATATGGCGGAGCATATGCGCAAGGGGGATACGATCCGGCTTTCGGAAATCTGGGATATTATCTGGGAAGAGGTTCCTTATCTGTTCGAGGGGGACAAGGACGCGAAGACCGTGGCGGAGCTGATCCAGAACCGCGCCAGTATCTATCTGGACGAAAACTGAGGCCGGATCGGCGGCGGAGAAGGGCCGGTTCGGGCGGACAAAAACAGAAGGACACACAGGCGGCCGGTTTAGTCCCCCTGTGTGTCGCTTTCCTTTCGGGCCCGGTTCCTTAGGCGCAGCTCGGTGAAAAAGAGCCTGAGCATATCGCCGCATTCCGTCTCTAAGACGCCTCTTGTGACGGATACCTGGTGATTAAATTCCGGCATCTCCAGAATATTGAGAATCGAACCGGCGCAGCCGGCCTTGGGGTTCATGCAGCCCATGACGACCTCAGGGATGCGCGCCTGGACGATGGCTCCCGCACACATCTGGCAGGGCTCCAGGGTGACGTAAAGGGTGCAGTCCTCCAGCCGCCAGTCGCCGATGTACTTGCTGGCCCGTCTGATCGCGGTGATCTCCGCGTGGGACAGCGTGTTTTTGTCGGTGTTGCGCCGATTATAGCCGCGTCCAATGATTTTGCCCTGATATACGATGACGCAGCCGATGGGAACCTCTCCCAGCCGGTATGCTTTTTTTGCCTGCTTCAGGGCTTCTTTCATGAATTTTTCCTGGACTGAGATGATTCCGGCCATGTTTCCTCCTGACGCTTTCTGCGCTTCCCGGCGTCCGCTTTCCAATATAGTATAAGAGGAAAGCGCAGGGATGTCAACGAGTTCGGATACTTTGATTCTTGCAGAAAAGCCGTTCCTGTGATATCCTGACAGTAAGAAAACCTGTCGGCTGCGCAGGCGGTGCGGGAGCAGAAAAAAACGTCGGCCGCGCAGGCGGGACGGGAGCAGAAAAAGCCCGTCGGCCGCACAGGCGGCGCGGGAGCAGAAAATGCCCGTTCTGTAACGTCAGCAGGGCGGGAGTAAAAAGGCCTGTCGGCGTGCAAGCGGGGCGAAGCAGAGGAGGCCCGTCCGCAGCGTAAGCAGCGCGGCAGAGGCATAAAAATGCAGGCCATAAGGAGGAACATTATGCGAGCCAGCGGTATCTTACTGCCGATTTCCAGCCTGCCTTCCAGGCACGGGATCGGCTGCTTCTCAAGAGAAGCGTATGAATTTGCAGACAGGCTGCAGGAGGCGGGACAGTCCTATTGGCAGATCCTGCCGCTGGGTCCGACCGGCTACGGGGACTCGCCCTATCAGTCCTTTTCTACCTTTGCGGGGAATCCCTATTTTATCGATCCGGAGGATCTGATACAGAGGGGATATCTGACAAGGGAACAGTGCGACAGCTACGATTTCGGGAACTGGGAAGAATACATCGATTACGCCAAAATTTATCACTGCAGATTCCTTCTGCTCAGACAAGCCTGGCAAAACAGCGGGATTGAGAAAGATCCGGACTTCCATGCCTTTGTGCGGGAGAACGCCTTCTGGCTGGAAGATTATGCCCTGTATATGGCGGTGAAGGAATCCTTTGAAAATGCCTGCTGGATAGAGTGGGACGAGGATATCAGGACGCGTAAGCCGGAAGCCATGGCGGCCTATCGGGAAAAATTTGCCGATGAAATCCGCTTTTATGAGTTTCAGCAATATATATTCCATCTGCAATGGAAGCGGCTGAAAAAGTACGCCAACGACAAAGGGATCAGGATCATAGGCGACGTTCCGATTTATGTGGCCTTTGACAGCTCCGACGCGTGGGCAAATCCCCGGCTTTTTCAGTTTGACGGAGACTGCAATCCTGTGGCGGTGGCAGGGTGCCCGCCCGATGCGTTTTCTGCGACGGGACAGCTTTGGGGGAATCCGCTGTACGACTGGGATTACCATAAATCCACGGGGTATGACTGGTGGATGACGCGCCTGGAGGCGTGCTTTAAAATGTATGACGTGGTGCGGATTGATCATTTCCGCGGTTTTGACGAGTATTATGCCATCCCTGCCGGGATGAAGACGGCCCAGATCGGCGAATGGAAGAAGGGGCCGGGGTACGGTTTTTTTGAGGTCATGCGGGAACGGCTGGGAGAGAAGGATGTGATCGCGGAGGATCTGGGCTTTTTGACGCCCTCGGTGCTGGAGCTGGTAAAGCGCACCGGCTGTCCGGGCATGAAGGTGCTGCAGTTTGCCTTTGATTCCCGGGAGGAGAGCGACTATCTGCCTCACAATTATGACGGCAACTGCGTGGTATACACGGGAACCCACGATAACGATACGACCCTGGGCTGGTATGAAAAGCTTCCGGAGTGGGACAAGTCCTTCTGCGTCCGTTATCTGGATCTGGAGGGGTGCGATAACAGGAGGGCAGCCCAAAGAATTGTGCGCGCGGCGCTTTCCAGCGTGGCCCGGCTGGCGGTGATCCCCATGCAGGATTATCTGGGGCTCGGCTCCGAGGCGCGGATCAATACACCCTCCACGCTGGGGAATAACTGGAAGTGGCGCATGAGGAGAGGGGCGTTTACGGCTGAGCTGGCGCAGGAGATCCGGCGGCTGTGCAGGCTTTACGGGCGGGCGAACTCTTGAGAGGCGAACGCCGCCGGGAACCGGGAAGGACGCTGAAGAGAGGCTGGAAGAACGCCGCCGGGAACCGGGAAGGACGCTGAAGAGAGGCTGGAAGAGCATCGCCGGGAACCGGGAAGGACGTTAAGGAGAGGTTGGAAGAACGCCGCCGGGAACCGCCGAAGGAGATAACGGGGAGAAACGAGGTGCGAAGCCTGTCGCGGGAAGCACGGCGGCAGGCTCGAAGGGAAATATGAGTATCAGGAAGAAATTGTTTGGCGACAGGGCATTTTACGCCATGGTTCTGGGAGTGGCGGTGCCGATCATCATTCAGAACGGCATCACAAATTTTGTCAGCCTTCTGGATAATATCATGGTGGGCCGGGTGGGAACGGAGCAGATGTCCGGCATCGCCATCGTAAATCAGCTGTTGCTGGTGTTTAATCTTGCAATTTTCGGCGCCATATCCGGCGCCGGTATTTTTGGCGCGCAGTTTTACGGATGCAGGGACCACAGGGGCGTGCGGCGGACCTTCCGCTTCAAGCTGTATCTCTGCGCGGTCATCGTGCTGGCAGGAGCAGTAATTCTGCTGCTCGGCGGGGACCGGCTGATCCTTCTGTATCTGCACGGGGAGGGCAACGACGCGGCGCTGGAGGCGACGCTTGGCTACGGCAGGCAGTATCTTCTGGTGATGCTTACGGGGCTTCTGCCCTTTGCGGTGGAGGAGATTTACGCCAGTACTCTGAGAGAGTGCGGAGAGACGACGATCCCAATGATCGCGGGGGTAGCGGCGGTATGCGTGAATCTGGCGCTGAACTGGCTGCTGATTTTCGGTAAATTCGGCTTTCCGAAGCTGGGAGTGGTGGGAGCGGCCCTTGCCACGGTGATTTCCAGATATGTACAGGCGGCGGTGATTATCCTGTGGACGCATACCCACACGGACAGGATGCCCTTTATCGTCGGGGCGTACAGGGAATGGAGGATTCCGGGTCAGCTGGCCGGTAACATCGCGCGAAAGGGGACGCCGCTGATGATCAACGAGATCCTCTGGGCGGCGGGGATGGCGGCTCTGAACCAGTGTTATTCCATGCGGGGACTGGATGCGGTGGCGGCCCTGAATATTTCCACTACCATATCCAACCTGTTTAATATCGTGTCGATGGCTATGGGCAGCGCAATCTCGATCATTGTGGGGCAGCTGCTGGGAGCCGGGGAGATGGAGGAGGCGAGGGATACGGACACGAAGCTGATCACCTTCTCGATAGCTGCCTGTCTGGCGCTGGGCGTGATACTGTTTTTGATTTCGCCGCTGTTCCCGATGATGTACAATACGTCGCAGACGGTCAGAGACATGGCGGCGGGGCTTTTGCGGGTGGCGGCGTGCTGTATGCCGATCTGGGCTTTTATGAACGCTACCTATTTTACTCTGCGAACCGGCGGCAAGACCATCGTCACATTCCTGTTTGACAGTGTGTTCCTCTGGGCGGTGACAACACCCTTTGCCTTTTTGCTCAGCCGATTTACGACGCTTCCGATTATACCGCTCTATTTAAGCTGTCAGCTGTTGGACCTGATCAAGTGTGTGATCGGCTTTATTCTGGTAAAAAAGGGCGTCTGGATCAATAATATGGTGTCGGAGGATCCGGCGCAGGCGTGATGCGCTTGCGTCGGACGACAAAACAGAAAGGAGAGATCAAAGATGATCAAAGGATTCAAAATGAAGCTTTACCCGGGACAGGAGGCGGAGTACGAAAAGCGCCATAACGAGCTGTGGCCCGAAATGCAGGAAATGATTCACGAGCACGGAGGGAAAAACTATACGATTTTCCTGGACCGCGAGACGCTGACGCTTTTCGGTTATATTGAGATCGAGGATGAAGCGCTTTGGGCAAAGGGCGCCGATACGGCGATTAACCGTAAGTGGTGGGACTTCATGGCAGACATCATGGAGACCAATGCGGACAACAGTCCGGTAAGCGTCGATTTGCAGGAAGTCTTTCATTTGGATTAGGAAGCTTTATTTCACATCATTTACGCTTTCTGCTCCGGCCGAGTGATCCATGGCGTTTTGCAGGGTGGTCTCCGCGATGGCGCGGAGCGCTTCCCGGGTGAAAAACCCCTGGTGGGATGTGATCATCACATTCGGGAAGGAGAGAAGCCGCGCGGTGGTGGAGTGCTCCAGGATTTCGTCGGAGCGGTCCTCAAAGACGTTGTTGGTTTCCTCCTCGTAAACGTCCAAACCCACACCCGCAAATTTGTGCAGGCGGATGCCCTCGATGAGGTCGTCCGTCTTCACCAGAGCGCCCCGGGAAGTGTTTACGAAAACGACGCCGTCCTTCATCTTGCGGATGGTGTCGATGTTAATCATGTGATAGGTGGAATCCGTCAAAGGACAGTGGAGAGATATGACGTCACTGTCGGAAAGCAGCTTTTCCAGGGAGACATACTCTACAAAATCCTTCAGGCCGGGATTCTCGTACACATCGTAGGCGATGACCTTCATGCCGAAGCCCCTGCAGATGCGGCACATGGCGGCGCCGATCTTGCCGGTGCCGATGATCCCGGCGGTCTTCTCGTAGAAATTGAAGCCCATAAGGCCGCTGAGACTGAAGTCGTTCTCGCGTACCTTATTATAAGCCTTGTAAAGACGGCGGTTGGCTGCCAGAGCCAGGGCCATGGCGTGCTCCGCCACGGCCTCCGGCGAATAGCCCGGGACACGCATAACGCGGATGCCGTATTTTTTCGCGGCCTCCAAATCCACGTTGTTAAAGCCCGCGCAGCGCATCAGGATCAGGGAAATCCCTTTTTCGTGAAGGATTTCAACCGTCTGGGCGCATACGTCGGAGCTGACGAAGGCGCATACGGCGTCAAAGCCTTCCGCCAACGCCGCTGTTCTGGGGTCCAGGTCGGATTTCATATACTCGATTGTTATATCGGGAAAATTCTTCAGGGTATCCTGAAAAGACTCCCTGTCATAGCTTTTTGCATCGTAAAATAGTAATTTCATGTTCACACTCCTTTGCTTGCTTTGGCACGGAAACTTTTTTGCCGATTTTTTTACTCTAATAGGAAACTTCCCTTGCTACGCAGGGGCACTTTTTTAACCCATAATGACAACAACGTCATATTCTTTTTTTCCCTTTTCATAAGGGATGACATGACCTTCCACGGCTCTGCCGTCCACCGTCATGGAGCGGACGCCCTTCTGCACGTTATCCGGATTTTTGACGTGAATGTGATAAACGCCCTCCCGGAACTGTCTGGTGATTTTGAAATCGCCGAAGCCGTCGGGAACGCAGGGATTTACGGAAAGTCCCGCGTGAGTGGGCGAAACGCCTAAAATATACTGGGAGACGCTGACAAAGGTCCATGCCGCAGTGCCGGTGAGCCAGCTGTTTTTAGCCTCGCCATGAAATTTCGCGTCCCTTCCGGCAACCATCTGGGAGTAGACGTAAGGCTCCGTGCGGTGGATCTCGCTGATCTCCTCGATATAGGCGGGGCAGGTCTTCCGGTAAACGTCAAAGGCTCTGTCGCCTCTGCCGATGACGGTCTCGGCGATGGAAACCCAGGGATTGTTATGGCAGAAAATACCGGCGTTTTCCTTGTAACCCGGGGGATAGGAGGAAACCTCTCCCAGCTCCAGGTGATACTCGGTGTAGGCGGGCTGCAGAATCATGACGCCGTATTCGGTATCCAGCCGTTCCTTTACGGAATTTAGGGCGCGTTCGGCAAGCCCTTCCCGGATACCGACGCCCGCCAGGACGCAGAAGCCCTGCGGCTCGATATAAATCTGTCCTTCTTTACATTCTTTGGAACCCACCTTGCCGCCGTAGGCGTCGTAGGCCCGCAGGAACCAGTCGCCGTCCCAGCCGTGCTCTAAAATCGTCCGGTACATGATTTCCACTTCTTTCCGGGCTCTCGCAGCCTCCTCGGGATCACCCGTAAGAAGGCATAGCTGGGCGTATTCCTCGCCATACTTCACAAACATGCCTGCGATGAATACGGACTCTGCCACAGGGCCCTCGCTGGGGCCGAAGGTCTGGAAGGATTCTCCGGGATGGGCGGAGAAGCAGTTCAGGTTCAGGCAGTCGTTCCAGTCCGCGCGGCCGATGAGGGGCAGGCCGTGAGGCCCCTTGTGGGTCACGGTGTAGTCAAAGGAGCGCTTCAGATGCTCCATGAGAGGAGCCGCTGCGCGCATGTCGTTGTCAAAGGGTACGGTCTCCGCAAGGATCGAGGTGTCGCCGGTCTCTTTTACATAGGCGGAGGTTCCGGCGATGAGCCACAGGGGATCGTCGTTGAAGCCGCTGCCGATGTCGGAATTGCCCTTTTTGGTCAGGGGCTGATACTGATGGTAGGCGCTGCCGTCCTCAAACTGGGTGGAGGCGATATCGATGATGCGCTCCCTCGCCCGGTCGGGAATCAGGTGGACGAAGCCCAGCAGATCCTGACAGGAATCCCGAAAGCCCATTCCCCGGCCGATGCCGGATTCGTAGTAGGAGGCGGAGCGGGACATGTTAAAGGTAACCATGCACTGATACTGATTCCAGACGTTGACCATCCGATTGACCTTTTCGTCGCCGGACTTTAGGGTGTATTTTGCCAGAAGCTTTTGCCAGTAAGCCAAAAGAGCGTCGAAGGCACGATCCACGTCCTTCTCGGATTCGTATTTTTTCAGCATTTCCCAGGCTTTTGTTTTGTTGATGACGCCGTAGGCTTCCCACTTGTCGTCCTCAGGATTTTCAATGTATCCCAGGACGAAAACGTAGGTTTTGCTCTCGCCGGGAGCGAGAGTCAGATTCAGCTGGTGGACGGCGGCGGGAGCCCAGCCGCTGGCCACGGAATTGGTACACGCGCCGTTTTCCACAGCCTGAGGGCTGTCCGCCCCGCGGTAGGCGCCGAGGAAGTCGTCGCGGATCGTGTCGAACCCGGCGATCGGGGCGTTTACGGAGTAAAGCGCGTAATGATTGCGGCGCTCCCGATACTCGGTCTTGTGGAAGATGGTGGAGCCTGAGATCTCAACCTCGCCGATGCTTAAATTCCTCTGGAAGTTTTTCATGTCGTCGTCCGCGTTCCACAGGCACCACTCCACATAAGAGAAAACGGAGAGCGTCTTTTCGGCGTCGGATTCGTTTGTGAGCGTCAGCTTCTGGATCTCGCAGTTATCGTCCATGGGAACAAAGGCGAGAACGGAAGCTTTTACCTGATCCTTAGAGGAGGTAAAGCGGCTGTAGCCGATGCCGTGGCGGCACTCATAGCTGTCAAGCGGGGTTTTGGAGGGCTGCCAGCCGGGATTCCAGACAGTATCGCCGTCTTTGATATAAAAGTACTTGCCGTTTACGTCCCCCGGCACGTCGTTATAGCGGTAGCGGGTCATGCGCAGCAGCTTTGCGTCCTTATAAAAGCTGTAGCCGCCGCAGGTGTTGGAGATCAGGCTGAAAAATTCGCTGCAGCCCAGATAATTGATCCAGGGGAGGGGCGTTTTGGGAGTGGTGATCACATATTCCCGGTTGACGTCGTCAAAATATCCGAATTTCATAGAGGTTCTCCTTTGCCGATGGTATTATTTTGATTCATAAAGGGGCCGTTTATGCGTTCCCGGCAATCTGTCTTGCCACATATACGCCGCTGGCGGAGGCGTGGGAGAGGGAGTGAGTGATGCCGCTGCCGTCTCCTATGACGTACAGCCCCTCATATCTGGTCTGCAGGTTTTCGTCCAGTTCCACTTCCATGTTGTAGAATTTTACCTCCACGCCATACAGGAGCGTGTCGTCGTTTGCGGTTCCCGGGGCGATCTTATCCAGGGCGTAAAGCATTTCGATAATCCCGTCGAGAAGACGCTTGGGCAGTACCAGACTTAAATCGCCCGCGGTGGCGTTCAGCGTCGGGACGGTAAAGGATTCGTCGATACGCTTCTGGGTGCTCCTGCGCCCGCGGATCAGATCTCCGAAACGCTGGACGATGACGCCGCCTCCCAGCATATTGCTGAGCCGGGCAATGCTCTCCCCGTAACCGTTGGAATCCTTGAAGGGCTCCGAAAAGTGCTTTGCCACAAGCAGGGCGAAGTTCGTGTTCTCCGTGTGCCGCGCGGGGTCGTCATAGCTGTGGCCGTTTACCGTGACAATGCCGTTGGTGTTTTCGTTCACGACCGCGCCCCTGGGGTTCATGCAGAAGGTACGCACCAGATCGCCGTATTTCTGGGTGCGGTAGACGATTTTACTCTCGTAAAGCTCATCCGTCAGATGGGAAAAAATTTCCGCGGGAAGCTCTACCCGGACGCCGATATCTACCCGGTTGGATTTGGTGGCAATCCCCATTTCCCGGCAGGTCTTTTCCATCCACTTGCTGCCGCTTCGGCCGACGGATATGATGCAGCGGCGTCCGGTATATTCCCCGCCCTGACATTTGATCCGATAATAGTTTCCGCCGCCGTCCTCTTGGGCGGATACGGATTCCGCCGGAGCGTCGAAGAAAAAATCTACCTTATCCTTCAGATATGCATAGAGATTTTTCAGAACCACATAATTGACGTCCGTTCCCAGATGGCGCACGGAGGCGTCCAGCAGATGCAGATCGTTCTGCATACAGAGCTTTTTGAACTTTGTCCCTGCTGTGCTGTAGAGCTTCGTCCCTTCTCCGCCGTAGGTCATGTTGATCCCGTCCACATAGCGCATCAGGTCAAGAGCCTGCTTTTTCCCGATGTATTTGTACAGGGTGCCGCCGAAATCGTTGGTGATATTGTATTTCCCGTCGGAGAAAGCGCCTGCGCCGCCGAAACCGCTCATGATAGAGCAGCTTTTACATTTGACGCAGCTTTTCACCTGTTCGCCGTCGATCGGACAGCGGCGCTTTTCCAGCGAATGTCCCCCTTCCAGAACGGCGATCTTAAGGCCGGCGTCAAGCTTTGTCAGTTCATAGGCCGAAAAGATTCCTCCCGGCCCCGCGCCGATAATTATCACGTCATACATCATAAGCACACCTCCATAATAAAAAAGTAAATGAATGGCTACAGATTTTGAAAAAGCAGTAGTCAACCATTTACGGCGGTTGGTAGAAACGCTCATCCCTATCGTGAGCTCTCTTTTACTATAGCATATCCGGGAAAGGGTGACAAGGAAAAATCCGTTTTTGTTACTTTCTTGACAGGGGCGGCGGAATGGGATATAGTTAGGCATATGCCGCTGTGGGCGCGGCGCGGAGGTTACTATGGAGAGGATAAAAAATTTATTTCGGGCTACGGATATGACGGTGGGAGCGCCATGGAAGCAGATCATGCTTTTTACGCTGCCGATGCTGGTGGGAAATATTGCCCAGCAGCTTTACAATACGGTGGACAGCATTGTCGTAGGGCGTTATGTGGGAGATAACGCGTTGGCGGCGGTGGGATCCGCGGGGCCGATTGTCAATCTGCTGCTTGTCTTTTTCATCGGTATTTCCACCGGAGCCGGGATCATGGTGTCCCAGTATTTCGGAGCGAGAGACAGGGAAAACCTTGCGCTGACCATCGGAAACTGTATCGTGGCCTGCGGCGTGGCATCCCTTTTGATTATGGCGGTGGGGTCTTTTGCCAGCGGACCGCTGCTTCGTCTGCTGAACACGCCGGATTCTATCTTTGAATGGTGCCGGTCTTATCTGAACATTATGGTCTGGGGTATGGCAGGTATGGCCTTTTACAATATTCTGAGCGGTATCCTGCGGGGGCTGGGGGATTCTTTCTCGGCGCTTTTGTATCTTTTAGTGTCTACCGTTTTGAATATTGTGCTGGATGTCTGGTTTGTGGCAGGATTTCAGATGGGAGTCCCGGGCGTGGCGCTGGCTACGGTGATCGCTCAGGGAATTTCCGCGCTGCTCTGCCTTTGGAGACTGTTCCGTATGAAAGACCTGTATGAACTGAAGGCAGGGCATTTTAAGCCTCGCGGGGAGAGCATGGGAACGATTGTCCGTCTGGGCATCCCTTCCGGTATCACGCAGGCAATCTTTTCCATGGCAATGATTGTGGTACAGTCCCTGACCAACAGCTTCGGGGAAATGTTTATCGCCGCCAATGTGATTGTCATGCGCGTGGACGGTTTTGCCATGATGCCGAACTTTTCCTTCGGCACGGCCATGACCACCTACGCGGGGCAGAACGTGGGCGCAAAACGTTATGACCGCGTGACGGAGGGCGCCAGGCAGGGTACGCTGATGGCGGTGGGAACCTCGGCGGTGATCACGGGAATTATCCTGATTTTCGGCAAATATCTGATGGGGATTTTCACCGAAACGACGGAGCTTGTAGACTTGAGCATGAGCATGATGCGGATTATCGCGCTGGGGTATCTTGCCATGGGTGTGACGCAGTCCCTGTCCGGCGTGATGCGGGGAGCGGGAGATACCATGACGCCTATGTGGATTTCGATCTTTACGACGATTGTGGTGCGGATACCGGTAGCCTACGGTATCGCTTATCTGACCCGTTCGCCGGAGTATCCGATCGGCAGACAGGAATGTATCTTTATCTCGCTGCTCTGCAGCTGGCTTTTGGGCGCGTTTGCCACCGTGATCATGTATCGTGTGGGCGGCTGGAAGAAAAAAGCGCTCGGCGGGGCCGCGGCGGGAAATACATATGACGAGTAAACAGGAAAAGACTCACAATCACTTCTTTTTCCGTCCGTAACGTATCCTGCGGTATCCGTACAAAAGCTTGTAATAAAGCAGAAAGAAAATCGGACTCTTCACATGCAGGGCGATTAACTTCTTGTTTTCCGGGTCCGTGAGCTGCTGATAATACGAATTGGCCGCATAATCGGGTGCCTGCACCAGAAGAAAGCTCCGCAGTTCACGCACAAAGGCCAAAGAAGGGCGGCTCGTGGTTTGAAGATGTGAAAACAGCGTGTTTTTGTACCCCAGCTCTATGATTTTATAGATGATTTCCTCCGGATATTTTTCGAAAAAACCTCTCCGGACGCACTCTTCTTTATAAATCTCCATGGCTTTCATGCGGTCTCTGCAGCGGTCAATCGTTACCGTATGAACCGTGGAGTCGATGCTTTGGTAATAAAAATACAGGGGTTCCGCTATTCGCTCGAACCGGGAAGCGTATAACAGAGGCAATACTCCGATGGCATTATCTTCATAAAACATGGATTCCGGGAAGCGAATATGTTGCTTTTCAAACAGCTCCCGCCGATAGATCTTGATTACCATGCTACCCGGCTGCAAAAGTAATTTTTTATACTGCGCTTCGCCGAGGACGCCGGTCTGATCCTCCGTATTATTTCGGATAACCCTGTCCGCCTCCGGATGGATTCTGTCCGTGAGAAGATAGTCGCAGCCTACCACGTCCGCATCGGTTTCCTCCGCTTTTTTTATAAGCCTGGAAAACATGTTGTCCGCAACCCAGTCATCGCTGTCCACAAAGCCGATCCATTGCCCTGCCGCCCTTTGCAGACCCAGATTTTTCGCTCCTCCCTGCCGCCGGTTGACCGGGGAAGCGACTGTCACAAAGCGCGCGCCGTATCTGGCGCTGTAGCTCTCCAAAAGCTTCAGAGAATTATCCGTAGATTTGTCGTCCACAGCGATGATTTCCATATCTTTCACATCCTGCCGGATCAGAGAATCCAGACATCTTTTCAGTTTTCCGTCGGCCATCATATTATATACCGGTACAATCACACTCAGCTTCATAGAAGATAATCCTTATCATGGTATGTTTTTTGTAAATTCATTATAACTGATTTCGGGACAAAGTAAAGAGAGGATAACATTTCCTGAATTAAGTTTACAGAGTTTCGGCGACGTCGCAAATTTTTCTTTTTAAAGGGATTTCGTATTGTGAGCTTAAAGGAAAAATATTATAATATGAATATCGGACGGTTTGTTTGTATATGGGCAGAGTAACCCCGATTCAAGCGGCCATACGCCGGCGGCAGAAGAAGAAAGGCTGCGCGCCATGATCTGGGGCGGCAGCAGGAAGGGAGACTGATATGGGCAACTCAAAGTACCTTGACTCGTTAAACGCGGAAGAAAAAAAGAAGCTGAGCGAAAAGCTGTGGGAGATTCAAAATCACAGGTGCTTTATCTGCGAGAGGGAGATTCATCTGGAGGTAAACAGCACGAATATAGATCATATCCGGCCTCTCGCAAACGGCGGTAAGGACGAGCCGGCTAATTTCGCCATTACGCATGAGCACTGCAATAAGGCCAAACAGGACGCCGATCTGGAGGTGGCAAAGAAGCTTTTCCGCCTGCAGGAGATCATAAAGGATGCCGAGAGCAAAAAAGAGGTTCCGTCGCTAAAGCACGTTTTAGCCGCGAACGGAGGCTCAAAGTACACATTTCGGTATCAAATCGAAGACGGCCAGCTGGTCTACTCCTTTGACGACGTCGGAAGCACTGCGGTAAAGCGGACGGAAATCTTTGTTGACACGCTGGCGAATGAAAAGACGGCGTTTATAAACGTGCCGATCGAATATCTCTACCACGACGAGACGATCAATCCCAGAGGGATTAACAGCTCTATCAGCCTTTTGATTAAGGAATTTCATAAACCGAATCCGCAGCTTCATCTGAGTCTTGCCCGGATCGACGACGGTAAAATCAAGATTTTCGACGGTCAGCATAAGGCTGTGGCGCAAATTATGCTCGGGGTCAAAAACGTGGCGGTGAGACTGTTTCTTTCCCCTGATGTGGACCGGCTGATCGAAACGAATACCATCGCCGGAAGCAAATTAAAGCAGATTGCCTTTGACAAAGCAATCGTCCGCCAGCTCCATGATACGCTTTATGCGGAACGTCTGAGAAAATATCAGAAGGACCACTTCCTGGACGAAGACAATTTTTCGTTTTCCGAACAGAATCTTGTGGATCATTTCAAGGGCGAGAGGGGAAATGTAAAGGTTTATATTGTCAACAGCCAGAAGAACGCCATCACCCGCAATCCGGAGAATAAGCTCCAATCCTACATCAATTTTGAGGGAAGAGGGACAACGCTGCCCCTTTCCTACAGCACGTTTGAGAAAACGCTGCTGTCTACCTTTGTAAATGCGAAAACCATTCTTACCAGACCCATTAACTATAAGCTGGAGGAAGGCCTGAATCCGCGGATCCTGGAGAAGGAACAGCTTGTTCTGCTCTGTAATATTATCGCCGAGGTACTGCTGATCGATAAGTTTAACGATGAAATCGGTACGAACAAAATAGAGAATAAGATTGCCACCGGAACGGGCAATTCCATCACGGACGACCATTTAATCGCCTGCCGTCTTTTCAAAGAAGAAATTATGTACAACTGGATTCAATACATAAAGCTTCTCATAAAAAATCATTTTGCGTTTACCGGCGCCATGTATGACGATGAAAATCTGTTCCAGCAGAAGCTTCCCGGCCAGATCTGGGAGAATATCAGGACCTTTTTGGAAAATCTGCGTGATCTTCCCGTGTGGAAGGACCGCGGTATGTCTGCGACCATATTCGGCGGTAAGAACAATTACGAATTTTGGAAGATTACTTTTTCCACGGGGAAGACGCCTGACGGAACGCCGGTGCTTGCCGCCCCGCTGAATGTGGCTGAAATGATAAAAAAGAGTAACTAATATTTTACGCCGTTTTTGCTCATCCTGAAAGGTAAGTCAGACAGGCAGGAGGAGCGACGGTGCGGAAAAGAAAATTCATATTTGGGCTGCTGTACGGTATCCTTTTTGCTGCCGCGGCCGTCTCTTTATGGACTGAGAACGCGGAGAGAAAGGCACACTTCACGCCCGCATACGAGAGGAAAGAGCTGGAACCGTTTATGCGCAGGGAGGCTCTTTCCGAGGAAGACTATGCCGTTTTGTTTTTACAGACGGGGCTGAGCAAAAGCGGAATAGACGAGCTGTTTGCAGAAGGCAGGCAGGCGGAGCTTTTTTATCTTCAGGAACGCTTTTTTGCTCCGGTGGAATACGAATGCCGTCAGGTAAATGTCTTTTGCCGCGGAGAACGTCTGCTTGCGCCGACGGAGGAGGAAATCGCAGAACGCTGCAGACAGGGGATTGCAGAGTATTCCGCGGCCGGGAGGAGTACCCGGGGAGACACAGACGCGGGAACGAACGGCCTGCGGCAGACCGGAGAGGAGCCGATACCGGAGACCTTCCGTTTTCTTCCCACGGTGCGGACGGGAGATATTCTCGTTACGTTCAGCGGACATGTGTTTGGGTGGCGCAGCGGACATGCGGGAATTGTGGTGGACGGCGAGGCGGGACTGGTGCTGGAGGCGGTTTCTGTCGGAAGCGTTTCCGACATTTGTTCGATAGATTCCTGGAAGGAATACCCCTGTTTTGTACTTTTGCGCCTGAAGGACTGCACGGAGGAGGAAGCGGCGGACATTGCAGCCTACGCCGCCGAGAACCTGACGGATGTGCCCTACGACCTGCTTCGGCTGACTGATCCCGTGGCGGGAACGCCGGACGTCCTTTCCGGCACCCAGTGCGCGCATCTGGTCTGGTCGGCTTTTGCCCGGTTCGGTTATGATCTGGACGGCGACGGCGGCAGGATCGTCACGCCGAACGACCTTTACGAAAGCGAGCTTCTGGAGGTGATTCAGGTGTATGGAATCAGTCCCTTAAGGAATGATTAAGATGTAAGATGCAACTATTAAATCTCTCTTAATTTTTGGAATTTTCCTTGAAAAAGCATAAGGTAAATCGTATATTAACCATATTGAATGTCATGCGGAGGGATAGGAAAATGACAAAAGCAGAGATATTGAAAAAGGAAATTTTGCGGCAGTATCGCAGTGTGCGGCAGTTTGCCATGGAGATGAATATTCCTTACAGTACCCTGGTGACGGCGCTGGAGCGGGGGATTGAAGGCATGGCATACGGAACCGTGATCAGGATGTGCGATAAGCTGAGCCTGAATCCGGTGGATTTCTCTTCTTTGGAGAGGGATGCGTCTATCGGCGCGCAGCTTCTGGAAAATAGAGTGATGCAGAATTATGTTAAGCTGAACCAGCAGGGCAGAGATAAGATACTTGAACTGATGGATGATTTTGCCCAGCTCGAAAAGTACAGGGCGAAGGGGAAGAAGAGCAAATGAGATATGATTACCTGATCGTCGGGGCAGGACTGTTTGGAGCGGTGTTTGCGCATCAGGTCAGTGCGGCGGGGAAAAAGTGTCTCTGCATTGACAAAAGAGAGCATCTTGCCGGAAATATTTATACGGAAGAAAAGAAAGGCATTCAGGTGCATAAGTACGGAGCGCATATCTTCCATACCTCGGACAAAGCGGTGTGGGAATATGTGAACCGGTTCGCGGAATTTAATCATTTCGTGAATGCACCGGTGGCGGTCTACGGCGGGGAACTGTTCAATCTTCCCTTTAATATGAATACTTTTTATAAAATGTGGGGAGTCAAAACGCCGGCGGAGGCGAAGGCGGTCATAGAACGGCAGCGGAAAGAGGCTGGGAAAAGCCGGATTGGAACGGCGGATTCGGACAGCTCCGGGAAGACGGAGCCGTCGAATCTTGAGGAACAGGCTTTGTCCCTGGTGGGCAGGGATGTCTATGAAAAGCTGGTAAAGGGGTACACCGAAAAGCAGTGGGGCAGAAGCTGCTCGGAGCTGCCCGCGTTTATTATCCGGAGACTGCCGGTGCGGTTTACCTATGACAATAATTATTTTACCGACAGGTATCAGGGGATTCCCGTAGGGGGCTACACGCAGATTGTGGAGAAGCTGCTGGAGGGGATTCCTGTAAGGCTTGGCGTATCCTACAGGGACTTTGCGGCGGAGAAGAACGCAGGCCCGGAGAAGGATTACGCGGTCAGGTCACATGACGGCGATGTGTTCGACAAGGTTTTGTACACGGGCATGATCGACGAGTATTTTGATTATTGCTTTGGGGAGCTGCAGTACCGGTCGCTTTCCTTTGAGGAGGAGGTGCTGGAGGGCTGTGAGAACTATCAGGGAAACGCTGTGGTGAACTATACGGAGCGGGAAGTGCCGTATACCCGGATCATAGAACACAAGCATTTTGAGTTTGGCAGTCAGCCGGACACGGTGATTACCAGGGAGTATCCGGCCCCGTGGAAAAGAGGAGACGAGCCCTATTATCCCATCAACGACGGG
Organism: bacterium; assembly: GCA_023664305.1. Taxonomy (GTDB): domain Bacteria; phylum Bacillota; class Clostridia; order Lachnospirales; family Lachnospiraceae; genus Acetatifactor. The sequence goes on from JAMPFT010000025.1 coordinate 32,137, forward strand.
CGCAACACCCAGCTGTATCAAAGATATGCGTCTCTTGCGGCGCAGCAGAGAAGAGTGCTGTTCGGCGGCAGACTGGGTCAGTATAAATATTACGATATGGATAAGGTGATCGCGGAGGCGCTGAAGATGGCTGAGGACGAGCTGAAGCGTGAATGAGCCGCCAAAAGACGAATAAAAAAGAGCTTTCCTGCCGGTCGGGCAGAAAAGCTCTTTTGTTGACGTAAGGGCAGTTTGCGAAGCATGCTGTCCGCTGCTTAATCTCGCAGGAAATTATGACGCTCGATTTTGTCCCGGGTTTAACAGTAGCTGTTGAACATCATTCCGCTGTAGGCGCTGGTGATGTAGGGACTGATATAGTTATGTCCCGGATTCTTGTACGCGACGATTGTCTTCTGCACATAGCTCATGGGGTTCAGCGATATCTGGTCGCTTTTGTGGATCAGGGTCCCGGACAGATTTTTCAGGCTGCCGAAGGTTTCCGTAATGTTTTCGGACTGCGCCGCCGTCCGCCGCAGCAGGTCCTGATCAAGGTTCAGGGAGCCGTCCTCTGTCAGGGTGACGCCCATGGGCTCCAGGGAACTGCTGTATATGCCTGCGATTCCCCTTAACTCGTTGACGAGCTGCTTGCTCTTTGTCTGCGTGGAGATATAGGAGGAAGCTGCCTTTAAAAATTCGTTATATCCGCCGATCAGGTGCGTGACATTGTCGGCCAGAGTCTCCACATCGGTTTTTAAGCCGATCCGTACAGGCTTTTCTTCCTCGGTGATTCCCTTCAGCTGAACCGCGAAACGTTTATCGATCTCGATGCGGTTGGAGGGAGCGACATATTCCTCGCCGTCCACCGAATAGCTGGCGTTGGAGGCGGCGCGGCTGATATAATCCAATCCGAAATATTCCACGGTGCCGGATCTTTTGCTGGTTCTGTCGTCGCTGATGTGGAACAGACGGGTTTTATTCTGGCTCAGTCCGGTGGCCTCGGAGGTCAGGCGCAGTGAAGTCCTGTCCTCGGACTCCGCCAGCTCCGCCCTGATACCGATGGACGAATTATTGATCAGGCGCATCAGCCTCTCCTGTACATCCCGGTTTGTTTCCGCCTCGCCGACCGTAAACTGAAACTCATAGTTCATATCGTTGACGCTTACATCGAAGGAGTAAGTGTCCGGCGCGAGCGCTACCTTTCCGGCCGGAAGAAATATCCCGAGATTTTCCTGAGGGGAGGCCAGAGAATGAATCTCAAGCTCCACGGCGGGGATATCGTTCCCGGAGTCGCGGGGGCCGATGTAGGAAGCCGTAGCCAGATCTTCATCGGAAGTATAGACGCTCTTCTTATTAAAAAGTACATTTCCGTCCAGGCCGCCGAGCTGGGCGATGGTATTGCGCAGCTCCCGAGCGCCTTCCTTGATGTTCACGGCGTACTTCTGTGTCTCGCGGTTCGTGGTAGGAAGATACCAGGGCGCGTCTTTGTTCATCTTGACAATGGAATTGTATACACTGCGAAGCTCGCTTCTCTTGTGTGTGTCAAACTGTGTAAGAGGTTTCGGTGTGTACGCAGTAAGATAGTTATTATATGCCGTATTGAGAACCGAACTCATTGTCACGCCTCCTTTCTTCCGTGAAATGTAAAAAATGTGACAATATGAGACAGCGTGCGCTGAAAATCCGTTTTCGGCGCGGGATGCCTTTGGCCTGACACCCCATTTTTACACCTACATTGTAGCACATTGAGCGGAAGGAAACAAGATGCTTCCTGATTTTTTTATTCTATAGGAAACTTCGTCGCAGCAAGGGAAGAATGCGAAGCATTCTTCGAAGCGTCCGATAGGACGCTTTTTTGTCGGCTGATTGTGCAGCGAAGATTACCGTTTACAGGGCTGAGATTTTTGCCCGGTCAGTCAGTCGTCCAGGTAGCCGATCAGCGTCTGCGCTGTCTCAAAGACGGTTTTGTCGAAGCGCTCCACCGCGGTCACCACCAGCACGTCCGCTTCTCTGATATCCTGTTTTATCTTTGCCTTTTCGTCCCTGTGGGCGACACAGATCTCCTCAAAATCCTTTTCCAGATAGGGGAGCATGGCGACGCGGAAGGAGTCGCCCAAAAGCACAAGCTTCTGGCTGTTGCCGCAGTCGGACCGGGCGCGGTAGATTCCCGTGGCGCAGAGAATACTTTGCTCTCCCTCGGATTGCAGAATCTGCACCTCGGGCCGGTAGTCGATGGCGTAATCGTGGTCTTCCGGGTAATTGGCCGGGTCAAGTCCGCCTGTGCCGATCAGGCCGGTGGGGGCTCCTTCGGTCTGGATAATGCTCCAGTCCTCAAAAGCCGTGACGGGCATTCCCAGCGCCTGATACAGCGCCTGAGCACCCAGAAAACCGCCTGCATTATTCCAGTGGGAGTCGTACTGATAATAGGTGTCATAGCATATTTTCCCGGCTTTCAGCTCCTTTAGCGGATAGAGAAAGTCTATGTCCGAATGCTCCGTGATATAGGCGGCCAGCAGTTCATCCCGCTTTGGCGTGGCCTTAATCTGATAAGTGGGCATATATTCGGAGTAGACCTCTTCCTTGTTGGGAAGAATCATAAAGCAGAGCCGGATTCCCTTGCTGTCGCAAACGTCCTGAAGCTGCTGCAGAACCGCCAGATAATCGGCCATTTCCTGTTCTGTGAGGATGTTTGTCCCACGGTAATAGGAGAGAGTGGCGTTGCCCCGGTAAAAAAGCCAGTTATATCTTCCAAGGATGGTATAATCACCTGCCTGCTTTGCGGGGAAATGGGAATCGTCAACAGGCTTTTCCACAAAGCTGTCGCGCCAGGTTTTTCCGCAGACCGTGCAGGTGTAAGACGTATAGCCGTAATTTAAGTAAGTCGGTTCGACTGTCGTTGCCTCGGCGTCATGTCCCGTCGCGGGCAGCGTCTGCGTGTAGGTATCCTGACAGTCCTCGCAGCGATAGGTGACGCTGCCCTCCTCCGTGCAGGAGGGAGGGGTCTGTTCTGTCACAAGATAATGATGCGCTTCCTCTGCGGGCGGGGTTCCGGAAGAGGTGTCGGCGGGGGAGTCGGAAGGGTCGTCAGACGGGCTGCTCCCCTCTGACGGCTTAAGAGAGGGATCCCGGGCGGTTTCGGCCGACGGGGAAGGAACCTCTTCAGGCACACGGTGCGGCTCATACAGCCACGCGATCAGCGCAGGCTCGATATTGTTTTGATAAACGGTTTCCAGCTTTCCGGAAAATCTTTGGTTCCATCGGATCAGGATACTCCTGAAAGGCGCGCGGTCGTTGTAATAGGCTTCCAGCTGCCCGGTATACGCATTCAGACTGAAGCTTTCCGGGAAGGCGGCTTTTTCCCTGTTTTCCCCCAGGTCGTAGTCCAGCGATTCCGCCGCCGCGGGGCTGCACAGCCGCAAAACGCCCCAGGCGAGGGACGGCAGAATCAGAATCGCCAGAAAAGCCGTTATCATGATGTATTGTAGTTTTTTCTTCATTCCGGTTCCCCCAACGAATTAAAACTGGAAATAAATAAACGGGTTATAAGTGCCGCTGACGATAAGAATAATGGAATAGGCAAGCAGCGCCAGCTGTAAGACGGAATCCGCCGCCAATATCACAATATTGTCCTTCACCCTTTCCCAAAGGCCTTTGCACATCCGCTGAAGAAAGCCGCAGCAGAGAACCGCCGTCACAAGCGCCAGAAGCACTCTCATGGACAGGAAGGAAAGGATATCGTATTCGGAAGCGCTGAACCGAAACAGCTGCCGGATAAATTCTACCGCCGTGGCGAGGCTGTCCGAGCGGAAGAAGACCCAGCCTGTCATCACGGCAAAAACGGTGTAGATCCAATTCAGCGGCTTAAAGGGATTTTTGTCCAGCAGTCTGCCCAGAAACAGTCTTTCCAACAGCATCAGCACCGCGTAGTACAGTCCCCATACCCAGAAGGTAAAGTTGGCTCCGTGCCAGATGCCTGTCAGCAGAAATACAAGAAAAAGATTCCGACAGGTAAGGAAGAGAGTCCCGCGGCTCCCGCCCAGAGGGATATAGACGTATTCGCGGAACCAGGCGGACAGGGAAATATGCCATCTGCGCCAGAACTCCCGGACGGACAGGGAGGTATAAGGATAGTTGAAGTTTTCCTGAAACCGGAAGCCCAGCATCCTGCCGATACCGATCGCCATGTCCGAGTAACCTGAGAAATCAAAATAGATCTGAAGCGTGTAGGCGATCATGCCCAGCCATGCTACAGGCGCGCCGAGCTGCGCGGTTTCCAGTTCCCATATCTGATCCGCCACCTCCGCCAGAGTGTTTGCAAGAATTACCTTTTTTGCCATACCGTAGCAGAATCTTTTCTGCCCGGAAAAAAAGAGCGACAGGGATTCCCGCCGGCTTTTCAGCTGTTCGGCGACGTCTCCGTACTGCACGATGGGACCGGCAATCAGCTGCGGGAAGAGAGAGACATACAGCGCAAAGTCGGACAGATTGTTCTGAACGGGTACTTTCCCGCGGTAAACGTCAAAAACGTAGGACATCGCCTGAAAGGTAAAAAAGGAAATCCCGATGGGCAGCGCTACTTCCCACAGCCCCAGCATATTAAAATACTTGAAATAAAAAAGGAGCCCCAGGTTGACCGCTACGGTCAGCCCCAGGAAAACCTTCTGCCGGGAAGGACGGCCGGACAGCCGGGCCACCGTGTACCCGCCGGCAAAGTTGAGCGCAACGGAAAACAGCATAAGAAAAAGGTAGCTTATGCTGCCCCATGCGTAGAAGACCATGCTGGCGATGAGGAGAAACAGGTTCTTGACACGGAACCGGGTTTCTTCCTTTTGAAACCGGACGCAGGATAAAATAAAATTGACCGTCAGTACGGCGGGCAGAAATATCCATATAAACAAAACCGAGCTGAAAAGCATGGGGACCACTCCTGAGTTTCCTTGTGATTTGAACGACTCATTATAGCATACCGTTGCGGAAAGTACAAGAGACCGAAAAAAAGCGGCGAAAAAAGTGTTGACGGAAGCCCGGCGCTGTGTTATAGTAATGAAACGAGATAAGATTTCAGGTCTTTTTTTTATGCTTAAAAAACGAGTGGAGGTAGCCGACATGCGTACAAAGATCACCTTAGCTTGTACTGAGTGCAAGCAGCGTAACTACAATACTACCAAGGATAAGAAGACTCATCCGGACAGAATGGAAACCAAAAAGTATTGTAGATTTTGTAAGACACATACGTTGCACAAAGAAACAAAGTAATGTTTCCCGGGTAACAGAGAGACGTTTCTTCGGAAACAGGACGAGGGTTCCCGGCTGAGAGCGCAGGCCGGAACCGACCGGAAGGTTAATATTGGAGGGCAGAAAATGGCGGATTCCGCGGAAAAAAAGAAGCAGAAGCGCCCCGGGTTTTTTAAGGGGGTAAAAGCCGAATTTAAGAAAATTGTCTGGCCGGACAGGCGGCAGACTCTGAAGCAGTCAATTGCCGTTGTGGCAATCTCGATTGTTGTGGGAGTTATCATTGCAATCATTGATTATGTTGCGGGACAGGGTGTACACTTCTTAACATCAATTTAGAGCGAGGGTGATTGTATGGCAGAGGCGAAATGGTATGTGGTTCATACCTACTCGGGATATGAAAACAAGGTCAAAGCCAATATTGAAAAGACGATAGAGAACAACAAAAACCTTGCGGAGCAGATTCTGGAAGTGAGAGTTCCCCTGGAGGACGTTGTGGAGCTGAAGAACGGTGTGAAGAAGACTGTTCAGCGGAAGATGTTTCCGGGTTATGTCCTTGTCAATATGGAGATGAATGACGATACATGGTATGTCGTCCGGAATACCCGCGGCGTTACAGGCTTTGTCGGGCCGGGAAGCAAGCCCGTTCCTCTCACGGAGGCGGAGATGAAGCCTTTGGGCATTAAGACCGAAAATGTTTCCATCGACTTTGTGGAAGGAGACAGCATTGCGGTCGTGGCGGGCGTCTGGAAGGATACCGTGGGCGTGGTTCAGAAGCTTGACTACGGCAAACAGACGGCGACGATTAACGTAGAGCTGTTTGGAAGAGAGACTCCCGTAGAGATCAGCTTTGCGGAGGTCAGAAAGCTTTAACTGATATTTGCAGCCATGGGCTGTCAGATATATGGGGCGCAAGCCCCGGCAAACAAAGTGGGAGCAGGAGCGACGATGCGTTTTCCTGCGCCGAGATGCCGCCGAATTTGTTTTTCGGGTTAAGAGGCGGCTTACCACAATATAGGAGGTGCCAAAATGGCAAAGAAAGTAACAGGCTACATCAAATTACAGATTCCTGCCGGCAAAGCCACACCGGCTCCGCCCGTCGGCCCCGCGTTGGGTCAGCATGGCGTGAACATCGTTGAATTTACGAAACAGTTCAACGCCAGAACGGCAGACAAGGGAGATGTAATCATTCCCGTTGTGATCACTGTATATGCAGACAGATCCTTCAGTTTCATTACCAAGACTCCCCCCGCGGCGGTACTGCTCAAGAAAGCGTGCAACATCAAATCCGGTTCCGGAGTGCCGAACAAGACGAAGGTAGCGTCCATCTCCAGGGCAAAGCTTCAGGAAATCGCCGAGATGAAGATGCCGGATCTGAACGCGGCAAGCCTTGAGGCCGCTATGAGCATGATTGCCGGTACGGCCCGCAGCATGGGAATTACCGTAGAAGACTGACAAAAATAACAGACATTGGGAGACAACGGAAGTTGTCGCTGGAACCTGGGAGGTAAGATAATGAAGCATGGTAAGAAATATGCCGAGATTGCAAAGCTTGTAGACCGCGCGGCGGTTTATGAGCCCGCTGACGCAATCGCGCTGGTAAAGAAAACAGCAATCGCAAAATTTGATGAGACCGTTGAAGTACACATCAGAACAGGCTGTGACGGACGTCACGCGGAACAGCAGATCCGCGGAGCGGTAGTGCTGCCCAACGGAACAGGTAAGACCGTAAGAGTCCTGGTATTTGCAAAGGGAGATAAGTTAAATGAGGCCGAGGCTGCAGGGGCCGATTATGTGGGCGGCGAGGAGCTGATCCCCAGAATCCAGCATGACGGATGGCTCGATTTTGATGTTGTTGTGGCGACCCCCGACATGATGGGCGTCGTAGGACGTCTCGGCAGAATTTTGGGACCGAAGGGTCTCATGCCCAACCCCAAGGCGGGTACTGTTACGATGGACGTCACCAAAGCGGTAAACGATATCAAGGCAGGTAAGATCGAGTACAGACTGGATAAGACAAACATCGTGCATGTGCCGATCGGAAAGGCTTCCTTTACGGATGAGGCGCTGCAGGAGAATTTCAACGCGCTGATGGACGCTATCGTAAAGGCAAGGCCCAGCGCATTGAAGGGACAGTATCTCAAGAGCATCACACTGGCCTGCACCATGGGCCCCGGCGTAAAGGTAAGCGTCGCGAAGTACTAAAATCTGTAAATAGGGGGTTGACACGGGTCGGCCCCTTATGATATGCTTTACCGGCAGGAAACCGAACGGCTGTAATGCGGCAGACGGTTTCGTGCAAAGCGCGTCAGGCTCAAGCGCCTGTCGCAAAACGGCCGCAAGGCCGATGCCGAAGACAGCAGGTCCGGGAGCGTTTCGGATATTTCAAGGGCAGCCACGCTGCGCGAAAGAAATGTGTGAATTGGCTCGGGGTAAGTGAAAACGCCTGCCGAGGAAAGAGTTTTTACCGAGACTTTTTACCCTCCTGTCTTCAGGAGGGTTTTCTTTTGAAAACTCCTTTCGGCGGGGGAGAGATCCCCATAAAATTCTATAAGGAGGTAAAAAAATGGCTAAGGTTGAATTAAAACAACCCATCGTAGAAGAGATTTCCGCCCATATCAAGGATGCTCAGTCCGTTGTCCTGGTCGATTACCGCGGACTTACCGTTGAGCAGGACACTCAGCTTCGCAGGAATCTGCGTGAGGCGGGAATTGTCTACAAGGTGTACAAGAACACCTTCATGAACCGTGCGTTCAAGGATACCGCATACGAAGGCCTGACCAAGTATCTGGAAGGACCCAGCGCGGTGGCTATCTCTACGGACGATGCGACGGCTCCCGCAAGAGTGCTGTCCGAGTTCGCAAAGAAGGCTGACAAGCTGGAGATCAAGGCCGGCGTTGTGGAAGGCACTGTGTACGACGCGGCGGGAATGGCTTCCATCGCAAGCATCCCTTCCAGAGAGGTACTTATTTCCAGGCTGCTCGGCAGTTTGCAGAGTCCTATCACCAATTTCGCGCGCGTCATGAACCAGCTGGCGGAAAAAGGCGGAGCTTCCGCATGCGAAGCGCCTGCGGCCGCTGAAGAAGCCGCGGCGGAAACGCCTGCACAGGCCGAGTAATTTTGAAACGATACAGAAAATTATAAAATGGAGGATAATAAAATGGCTAAATTAACAGCTCAGGAACTGATCGATGCGATCAAAGAGATGACCGTATTAGAGTTAAACGATCTTGTAAAGGCTTGTGAAGAGGAGTTCGGCGTATCTGCAGCGGCAGGCGTCGTGGTTGCGGCGGCAGGTCCCGCAGCTGCACCGGAAGAGGAGAAGACCGAGTTTGATGTAGAGCTGACCGAGATCGGCGCCGAGAAGGTTAAGGTTATCAAGGTGGTTCGCGAGGTAACCGGCCTCGGCCTGAAGGAAGCGAAGGACGTTGTTGACGGAGCTCCCAAGGTAGTGAAGGAAGGCGTTTCCAAGGAAGAGGCTGAAGAGCTTAAGAAGAAGCTGGAAGAGGTCGGCGCAAAGGTAACGCTGAAGTAATTTCATCAGCGGATTCCATCCGTTGACAGCAGGCCGGGTCAACACGGTTGACTTCCGGTTTGCAGACGGCAGAAAAGGTAAGTTACGGTTCCCATGTACGCATGCGGGACCGTTCTTATTTGCAAAAAAACCGCTTGACCCCTTGACGGGTTTGTGTTATTATGGATGGTGCATTATTGTGCTGTGCTATGCCTTTTTTGCGTGCAAATTGCACAAATCAGAAAGAACGGGGTGAAATGTCAATGGAAAAAAACAGAATACGTCCGGTAGCCGGTTCCAGGGTTATGCGTATGAGTTATGCGAGACAGAAAGAGGTTCTGGAGATGCCCAATCTGATCGAAGTCCAGAAGGACTCCTATCAGTGGTTCCTTGACGAAGGCCTGAAGGAGGTCTTCGAGGATATCTCTCCCATTGCTGACTACAGCGGATCCTTAAGTCTTGAGTTTGTGGACTTTGAACTGTGTAGGGACGATGTGAAGTATTCTATTGAAGAGTGCAAGGAGAGAGATGCTACTTATGCGGCGCCTTTGACGGTTACGGTTCGTTTGTATAACAAAGAGAAGGAAGAAATCAGCGAACATAAGATTTTTATGGGAGATCTGCCCCTGATGACGGAGACGGGAACGTTTGTGATCAACGGCGCAGAGCGTGTTATCGTAAGCCAGCTGGTCCGTTCTCCCGGTATTTACTATGCTGTCGGCCATGACAAGATCGGTAAGAAATTATTTTCCTGTACCGTGATCCCGAACCGGGGAGCATGGCTTGAGTATGAGACCGATTCCAACGATGTGTTTTATGTGCGCGTAGACAGGACAAGGAAGGTGCCGGTTACCGTGCTGATCCGTGCGCTGGGCATCGGTACCAACGATGAGATCCGCGAAGTATTCGGAGACGAGCCTAAGATTGAAGCCAGTTTTTCAAAGGACACTGCTGAAAACTATCAGGAGGGTCTGTTGGAGCTGTACAAAAAGATACGCCCCGGCGAGCCGCTCAGCGTTGAGAGCGCGGAGAGCCTTATTAACGCGATGTTTTTTGACCCCCGCAGATATGATTTGGCAAAGGTAGGCAGATACAAATTTAACAAGAAGTTAGCTTTCAGAAACAGAATCAGACATCAGATTCTGGCGGCGGACGTGGTGGATCCGTCTACGGGTGAAATTATCGCCGGAGCGGGCGATAAGGTAAGCGCCGAGCTGGCTGACACGATTCAGAATGCGGCCGTGCCGTTTGTATACATTCAGACAGAGGAGAGAAACGTCAAGGTTCTTTCCAATATGATGGTCGATCTGACAAGCTTTGTTGACTGCAATCCCAGGGATTTCGGTATCCGTGAGCGCGTTTATTATCCTGTGCTGGCGAAAATTCTGGAGGAGTTTGGCGGCGACGCGGAAAAGCTTGCCGACGCGATCAAAAAGAATGTGCATGAGCTTGTGCCCAAGCATATTACCAAGGAAGATATCATTGCGTCCATCAACTATAATATGCATCTGGAATACGGTCTGGGCAACAGCGACGACATCGACCATCTGGGCAACCGGCGTATCCGCGCGGTGGGAGAGCTGCTGCAGAATCAGTACCGCATCGGTCTCTCCAGGATGGAAAGGGTGGTCCGCGAGCGCATGACGACTCATGACACGGACGATGTTTCGCCCCAGTCCCTGATCAATATCAAACCGGTGACCTCGGCGGTGAAGGAATTTTTCGGTTCCTCCCAGCTGTCACAGTTCATGGATCAGAATAATCCGCTGGGCGAGCTGACCCATAAGAGACGTTTGTCTGCCCTGGGTCCCGGCGGTCTGTCGAGAGACCGGGCAGGTTTTGAGGTCCGCGACGTACACTATTCGCATTACGGCAGGATGTGTCCCATCGAGACACCGGAGGGTCCTAACATCGGTCTGATCAACTCCCTGGCGAGCTATGCGAGGATCAATGAGTACGGCTTTGTGGAAGCGCCCTACAGAAAGATCGATAAGTCGAATCCGCAGAACCCTGTGGTTACCGACGAAGTGGTCTATATGACGGCGGACGAAGAGGACAATTATCATGTGGCCCAGGCAAGCGAACAGCTGGACGCCGAGGGACATTTTGTCCGTACTACCGTGTCCGGCCGCTACCGTGAGGAGACCTCCGAGTATCCCCGCTCCATGTTCGATTACATGGACGTATCTCCCCGCATGGTCTTTTCCGTGGCGACGGCGCTGATTCCGTTTTTGCAGAACGACGACGCCAACCGTGCGCTGATGGGCTCCAACATGCAGCGTCAGGCTGTGCCGCTTCTGACGACGGAGGCGCCCGTGGTGGGCACCGGCATGGAGCCTAAGGCAGCCGTTGACTCCGGGGTATGCGTGGTGGCAAAGAAGGCCGGAACCGTTGAGTATGTGGCGTCCGATTTGATCAGACTTGCCTATGATGACGGCGAAAAGGCGGAAGTCCGTCTGACTAAATTTTCGCGAAGCAATCAGTCTAACTGCTATAACCAGAAGCCGATTGTGATGAAGGGCGATCATGTGGAGGAAGGACAGGTGATTGCGGACGGTCCTTCGACTTCCATGGGCGAGCTGGCGCTGGGGAAAAACCCGCTGATCGGCTTCATGACCTGGGAAGGCTACAACTACGAGGATGCGGTTCTGCTCAGTGAAAGACTGGTTCAGGAGGATGTATATACCTCCGTTCATATTGAGGAATACGAGGCCGAGGCCCGGGATACCAAACTGGGGCCGGAGGAGATTACGCGCGATGTGCCCGGCGTGGGCGACGACGCGCTGAAGGATCTGGACGACAGAGGTATCATCCGGATCGGCGCGGAGGTTCGTGCCGGCGATATTCTGGTCGGAAAAGTCACGCCTAAGGGCGAGACGGAGCTGACGGCGGAGGAGAGACTGCTGCGTGCTATCTTCGGCGAGAAGGCGAGAGAGGTTCGTGATACTTCGCTGAAGGTTCCTCACGGCGAATACGGTATTGTGGTGGACGCCAAGGTGTTTACCAGAGAGAACAGCGACGAGCTGTCTCCCGGCGTGAACATGGCGGTCCGGATCTATATTGCGCAGAAGAGAAAGATTTCCGTGGGCGACAAGATGGCAGGACGTCACGG
>JAMPFT010000026.1 GCA_023664305.1 bacterium
GCTGAAGTGAAAAGTTAACTTCCACTTCTTAGGGGTGCAAGTGGAAGTTAGTCTTTCCCGCTCATTCCGGCTGCAAAGACAACCTCTGAGGCAGGCACAGGTTCCTCTGCGGACCGTAAAAGCACATCGGCGCCTGGCGAGGTACTTTCGAGCCTGGCGTCCGTTATGTGCCGGCCCGAGTGCAAACGTGTCCGCAGAGGAACCTGTGCCTGCCGGAAGCGTCATTTTCATTCCCCATGGGCAATACCTTTCAAATTTCCCGATAAAAGAGATGACATTTTCCGGAAATAATTCTATAATGTAAATACTGAAATTACAGAAAGGAACCGGGCCATGATCATTCAAAAGATCCGCACCATCGACGAACTGCTGCAGTTCATGAACGGTCTGTATGAAAAGCATGGCGCAAGACTCTGGTATCGGGGAATGGAAAACGCCTCCCTGACTCTTGTGCCCTCCATTCAGCGCAGCCGCAGACGTCTCGATGTGGAACGCTATATCACAAACGACTTTTACATCCGCGCAAGGCAGATCCTGGACAACCCTCCCGCAAAGCATAACTATGCGGCATGGGTTTCCCTGATGCAGCACTACGGCCTTCCCACCAGAATGCTGGATTGGAGCGAATCCCCTTTGATCGCGGCTTTCTTCGCCACGGAAACCTACCGGACGACAGCCTTCGAGGACGCGGCAATCTGGGTGCTTGCGCCGGATCTTTTGAACGAAAAGGAAGGGTTCGGACGCTGTATTTATCCCATCGACGCCGATACCACCCAGGAAATGCTGCTGCCCGCCTTCAAGCACAATCACCACAATCTTGAGCTGGTGGACCGAATCCTGGCCTGCAGCTCCACGGAGAACAATCTGCGGATGTACTCGCAGCACTCCAACTTTACGGTCCACAACTCCCTGCAGCGGCTGGAGGATATCTGTAGCGAAAATATGCTTTACAAGATTATCATTCCCGGGGACCGGAAAAAATACTTTATTGACAGCCTGCGTGTCTTCGGCATCACGGAGGGCGCGGTTTACCCGGATCTGGATCACATTTCCAGCGACCTGCGGGACGTCTACGGGATCTGAGCGGGGCCAAAAATCCCTATAGGGTGGCAAATATTGATTTGTATGCGCAAAGAGGGGTGTCTGCACACCCTCTTACGGAGCGCACAAGGGGGTATAACCATGAAAATTGTATTGCAGCATCTGACAAAAAAATTTCCCGGCCGCAGCAAAAAAGAGCGCGGGGAAGTCGTCGCCGTCAACAATTTCAACTTTGAAATTCCGGACGGCTGCCTGGTCGGCCTTCTGGGGCCCTCCGGCTGCGGGAAAAGCACCACGCTGAACCTGATCTGCGGCCTGCAGAAGCCCACCGCAGGCAGAATCTTTTTCGGCGAAGACGACGTCACCGACCTTGCGCCGGAAAGCAGGGGCGTAGGGCTGGTCTTCCAGAATTACGCCCTGTACCCGCATCTGACGGTTCGGAAAAACATCCAGTTTCCGCTGGAAAATTTTAAGGGCGCGGACAGGCTGACCAAAGAAGAAATGCAGAAGAAGGTTGACGAGGCGGCAAAACTGGTGCAGATCGACGGACTGCTGGACCGCAAGCCGAACGAGCTCTCCGGCGGCCAGCAGCAGCGCGTGGCCATCGCCAGGGCGCTTGTCAAAATGCCCCGGGTTCTCCTGCTGGACGAACCCCTCTCCAACCTGGACGCCCGTCTGCGCCTCCAGACCAGGGAGGAAATCCGCCGGATCCAGAAAGAGACCGGTATCACCACCGTCTTCGTCACCCACGACCAGGACGAGGCCATGAGCATTTCCGACCTTATCGTTGTGATGAAGGACGGCGTGGTACAACAGATCGGAAAACCTCAGGAGGTCTACGACGATCCCGTGAACCTGTTTGTGGCAAAATTCCTGGGCACCCCGCCCATCAACGTGTTTGAAGGCGCCGTAAAGAGCGGTATGCTCTACATCGGCGAGGATGCGGTCCTGCGGACGGGAGACGCTCCGGAGGGCCCCGTATCGGTGGGAATCCGGCCGGAGGGCTTCCTGCTGCAGGAGGACGGCCCTCTGCACTGCGCCATGGACCGGACGGAGGTCATGGGCCGGGACGTCAGCATTGTCTCCACTCATCCCTGCTGCGAAAGTCCTTTCATCCGCTCGATTATCAACGCGGAAGACCGGGTCTCCCCGCAGGCGCAATCCGGTACGGTTCGCTTCGCCCTGAAGCCCGGAAAGACCTTCCTGTTCCGAAAGGATACCGGCGAACGGATCTGTTTTCGCGGGCAATGAGTCAAACTGTTTTGTGTCGGGGTATTCGATTTCAAACCAAACGAGGTGATATGATTCATGGAAAAAAACAATTTAAAAGGCTGGCTTTATCTGATACCGGCGTTTCTCTTTCTGGGGGTATTTATGATCTATCCCCTGGTGGACGTGTTTGTCTATTCCTTTGAGGAAGGCTACAATTTTGCTTCCCAGTCCTTTTTCGGCGTAGGCTCCTACAATTACTCCTACGTCCTGCACGACCCCTACTTTCTGCAGGCGGTGAAAAACACCTTCCTGCTGGTTGTGATCACCGTGCCCGTTTCCACCGGACTGGCGCTCCTGATCTCCGTGGGACTAAGCTCCATCAAGCCTCTGCGGGATCTTTTTCAGACAATCTACTTCCTGCCCTATGTGACCAACACGCTGGCGGTAGGGCTCGTGTTTATGATCCTGTTTAAAAAGACCGCCTACTCCGACGGCCTTGTAAACGTACTCATCACCGCCTTCGGCGGAGACAGCGTTGACTTCATCGACGGCTCCTACTGGGCGAAAATGTTTGTCCTGTGCCTTTACACCGTGTGGGTGGTCATGCCCTTCAAAATCCTGATTCTGACCAGCGCCCTGGCCTCCGTGAATCAGGTATACTACAACGCCGCCAAGGTGGACGGCACTTCCCGGTTCCGAATCTTTTACAGGATCACGGTACCGATGATCTCCCCCATGATCTTCTATCTGGTGATCACGGGCTTTATCGGCGCTTTCAAGGCCTACAGCGACGCGGTGGCGCTATTCGGCACAGACTTAAACTCCGCCGGAATGAATACCATTGTGGGCTATGTTTACGACATGCTTTACGGCGACAGCGGCGGCTTTCCGTCCTACGCGTCGGCCGCGGCGATCCTTCTGTTTGCCATCGTGCTGACGATCACATGCATCAATCTCCTGGTCAGCAAAAAGCATGTATATTATTAAGGGAGGCTTATTCGTATGCAAAATCTATCGGATTATGAAAAAAAAGAAAAGGCCGCAGGCGTCAGACGGACCGCGGGAAACATTGTTCTCTATTTTCTGCTGACCTTCTGGGCCCTCGTCGTCCTGTTCCCCTTTTACTGGATGGTGCTGACCTCGGTAAAAAGCTACGGCTCCTATAACGCGGAGCGCATTCCCGCCTTTTTCACCCTGTCGCCGACGCTGCAGAATTACGCGGACGCCTTCACCACCGTGTCCCTGGGCAGATATCTGGTCAACACCCTGATTTTTACCCTGGTGACCACCGCCGTCATGCTGATCGTGATTACGCTCGCGGCCTTTGCCTTCGCCCGGCTGCAGTTTAAGGGCAGAGACCTTGTGTTTACCCTGTTTCTCTCGCTCATGATGATCCCCAACGAGCTTGTTGTCATCACCAATTTTACCACCGTCACCAATCTGGGGCTGCGCAACACCTTCACCGGACTGATCCTGCCCTCCGTGACCTCCGTGTTCTACATTTACCTGCTGCGGGAAAATTTTTCCCAGGTGCCGGATGAGCTGTACTACGCCGCAAAGGTGGACGGGACGTCAGACCTGCGGTATCTGAGGAAGGTTATGATCCCCATCTGCAAGCCCACCCTGATCACCGTCGTGATCCTGAAGGTGATCGAGTGCTGGAACTCCTATGTCTGGCCCCGGCTGATCACCGATGATCCCGCGTATTATCTGGTATCCAACGGGATTCAGGAAATCCGGGAAAACGGCTTCGGACGGGAAAACATTCCCGCGATGATGGCTGCCGTGGTGGTCATCTCCCTGCCCCTGATCATACTGTTTCTGATCTTCCGAAAAAAAATCATGGCCGGCGTGGCGAGAGGAGGTACGAAGGGATGAGTCGGATACGAAAAGCAATTTTACTTTTAGCTGCGGCCGTCGGATGTCTGCTCCTTTTATCCGGCTGTCACGGCTCCAGGGGGCTGGACGCCTTTGCCGTTCCCGCGGAATTTGACGCCTCCCAAAATTACGAGCTCACCTTCTGGGCAAAGAACGATACCAACAAGACCCAGACCGATATCTACCGAAAGGCCATCGCGGATTTTGAGTCGCTGTATCCCAATATCAAGGTGAATCTGCGGCTTTACACGGACTACGGGCGGATCTACAATGACGTCATCACAAACATTGCCACAAACACCACGCCCAACGTATGCATCACCTACCCCGACCACATTGCGACCTATCTGACCGGCATCAACATCGTAGTGCCCCTGGAGGAACTGATCGAGGACCCGAAATACGGGCTGGGCGGAAGCGAGGTGCTGTTTGAAGCGCCCTCCGAGGCGGAGATCATTCCTCAGTTTCTCGACGAATGCGCCTTTAACACCCACTATTACGCCCTCCCCTTCATGCGCTCCACGGAGGCCTGCTATGTCAACAAAACCTATGTGGAAAAGCTTGGTTACACGCTGCCCGAGGTCATGACCTGGGACTTTATCTGGGAGGTTTCCGAGGCCGCCACGGCAAAGGACGGCGAGGGCTGCTTCCTGGTCAACGGACAGCAGGTCATGATCCCCTTCATCTACAAGTCCACCGACAATATGATGATCCAGATGCTGCGCCAGAAGGGCGCGGGATACTCCACGGACGAAGGAGAAATCCTGATCTTCAACGATACCACAACCGAGCTTCTCCACACGGTTGCGGATCACGCACGGACAGGAGCCTTTTCCACCTTTAAGATTTCCAGCTACCCCGCGAACTTTCTGAACGCCGGACAGTGCATTTTTGCCATCGATTCTACCGCCGGTGCCACCTGGATGGGCACCGAAGCCCCGCTGCTGGATATCAGTGCGGAGGCTCTTGTGGAATTTGAGACGGCGGTGCTTCCCATCCCCCAGTTTGACCCCGAAAACCTCAGCATGATCTCCCAGGGTCCCTCCGTCTGTATCTTCAACAAAAGCGACCCCCAGGAGGTTCTGGCTTCCTGGCTCTTTGCCCAGTATCTTCTGACCAATGACGTCCAGATCGCCTACGCCGAGACGGAAGGGTACGTCCCCGTGACCTTCAGGGCTTTGGATTCGCCGGAATATCAGGATTACCTCTCCAGGGCCGGCGAGGACAACCAGACTTACTACGACGTGAAGCTTACGGCCTCCCGGCTGCTTCTGGATCACATCGACGACACCTTTGTGACGCCGGTATTCAACGGCTCCGCCTCCCTCCGGGACGCGGCGGGCCAGATGATCGAGAACGTGACCAAATCCGTCCGCAGAAAGGAGACCGTGGACGACGCCTATATGGAGCAGCTTTTCCAAAGCGTCTCCTCCCAGTACCGGCTGAATCAGCGCAATACGGATACCTCCGGCCCCGCGGAGTTGGGCAGCCTCCCCACAACTTCGGTGATTCTGCTCTCCTCCCTGGCCGCCGCCTGGGCGCTGATTATCCTTTATGTAGGTTTTACCGCCCGGAAAGCGCGAAAAACCCGTCATAATAACCATTGATTTCTTTTGAAATTTATGTATAATAGACCTTGTTTCCTGATAAATTTATCCTACAAAAAAGAGGAGGAACTATGAAAAAATTATTTGCATTATCATTGGCTCTTGTACTTATGTTTTCCCTCGCGGCCTGCGGCGGCGACGATACGGAAAAGAAATCCGAAGGCGTTATGACCTACGCGGAGTACATGGCGGCAGAGCTTGACTCTGAGGTTGTGATCGAGGCTTATGTACAGGCGACACAGGCCTGGTGGGACGAGACGATCACCGTTTACGCTCAGGACAAGGACGGCGCTTACTTCATTTACGGCATGGCCTGCTCCGAGGCGGACTCCGAGAAGCTGGTTCCCGGAACCAAGATCAAGGTAACCGGCCACAAAGCGGAGTGGGCCGGAGAGATCGAGATCATGGACGCGACCTTTACGATCGAGACCGGCAGCTACATCGCTCCCGCTCTGGACGTCACCTCCCTGCTGGGAACGGACGACCTGATCAAGCACCAGAACGAGTTTGTCTCCTTCAAGGGTCTGACCGTCGAGAGCTACGAGAAGGACGGCGTAGCCTACGATTCCGCTTTCGTGTACAAGGATAACAACTCCGGCGACCATGATTCCAACAGCGATCTGTACTTTAACGTATCCCTGAACGGCCAGACCTATACCTTTGCGGTAGAGTCCTATCTGTGCGACAATACCACAGACGTTTACGCGGCTGTCGAGAATCTGAAGGTCGGCGACGTCGTTGATCTGGAGGGCTTCCTCTACTGGTACGAGGGAGCAAATCCCCACATTACTTCCGTTACCGTGAAGTAATAAAGACAGGAAAGCATTCTTTCACTGAAAAAGTAAACAAAACGCAAACAGGAGGCGGCAATTAGCCGTCTCCTTTTACTTTGCCGTGCAGACCGTTGGGTACACGGTAACACAAAAATTCCAATATCGCCCTACATCATCCCCGTCCAGCCGTAGAGCGGGTACAGGGAAAACCACCCGGCAATTTCAAGGCCAAGAAGCTTGAGAATGACCGGAACCGCTAAGAGCAGCAGGGCGAAAAAGACCGTCTGCGCCTGCGTCTTTCTCCACAGGGAGATCGCCAGCGTAATCAAGGCCGCCAAAACCACGGATAGCACTTGAGAAAAAGCAAACAGCAGAGCGAAAGACGCGATTGGCATGGAAACAGGAAATCCGCGGAAATACGAAATATCCTGAACCGCCGCGAGGGGGCTGTGCATCGGATACACCGAGGAAATGCGATACCATCGGCACAGAATCGGGACAAGCGCCAGCGCTGCCGCCACCCCGCTGCAGATCAGCGCTTTTTGCAGCATGATTTTTCGCTTTCCTGTTTTGGTTGCGCTGATTAAGAAAATCGAACCGCTCTGATACTCCAAAGCCACCGCCCCGCTTACCGCCAGAAGAACGCCTATGGACAGAATCAGAAAATCCTCCGAAAACGATTTCTCCAACGCGCCGAAAAAACAGAGATAACCCGTATCGTACACAAAACTGCCGCCCTCCGCCTTGATATGCTCATATTGCTCCTCCACCCGCTGAAATGCCGGGTAAAAGGCCAGCGTCATATTCGCCTGCGCCTTCAGGGTATCCGCCGTATCGGCGTTCAGCTCTCCCGCGCTTACCATCCCGTCAATCTGCCGGATTTTTTGAAGGGCTTCCTCATACTTGGCTTTTTCGGATAAGACGAGCCTCTCTTTTTCCTCCGTCAGCCCGCCCTCCAGCTCCTCCATGACGCTCCGGTAATACTGCTCGCTCACTGACGGTGTGTAACTGCAGTTGAGGCTTCGATCGGCCAGCAAGGCGGCAAACAACAGCAGAATCGGCAAGGCATGGTTTGTAATCAGCAGCTTATAGCCTTCGTGTCGCATGAGATTGGTATGCGGGCGGAAAGGCGTTGTGAACGGCAGACGAATCCTTTTTTCCTCAAGACTCTGCATCCTGCAGAAAGCAACCAGGCTTTCCGCGGTTCCGAAAATACAAATCAAAGCGATCAGACAAAGGGACAGGCTCATTCTGGATACGGGATAGCCAAGTAAATTAAAATTCAGATAGCCGCCGTACAGGTTCTCGGTTTTCATCAGCCCTACAGGGCTCAGATATTTAAACGCGGAAAACGCCGACCCCGCCGGAATCAGGTAATACAGAAGCGCGCTCCCGCCGACCATTCCTGTTCCCGCCAAAAACGGCAGCGCCGCAACGCCGGTTTTGATACAAAGAAGCGTCAGCACCGCGCCAAGCCCAAACAGCAGCAGAGCTTTTGTCAGCACGGAAATCAAAAGATACCCCCAAATGCTGACAGGCAGACTGCTTTCCGCATAGGCGGCTATCGACTGTAGGCTTGCCCCCGGAGCAAACCAGCTTGTCCCCTGCCCAAAGAATACAAGACTGACCGCATAAAACAGGGACGTCAGCAGAATGCAGTGAATCAGTAGCGCCGTTATCTTTGCCGCAATGCTGTGCAGTATGCCGCGCCTTGTGCTGCGGGTGATAAAAAACAGCCTTCTTTCCTTTTCCTCTGTCATCAGGCAGCCCACAAACAGCATCATGCCCAGAACCAGAAGAAGATCCGTCCAAATACTTTCCATGGCGGAAACAAGCCCTTTTGACGGCGCAAACCGTATTTTTTCGTCGGACAGCCCCGCATAATCCGCCGCGCTCTTCCGGAGGTTGCGGGCGCTGTAGGAATTTTGATTCTGTTCTCTGAAAATCGAAATGCCTTCCAGCAGCTCTTTGTTTTCCTGAACGGAGCGCAGATACGCCCCATAACCCGCTGTCTTTTGCTGTTCGGCATAAATTTCTTCCAGAAACGCCTGCTCCTGTTCCAGAGAATCGGTAAATCTCAGATACTCCCCCGACTGATACAGCCCATAATACTTTTCAAACACGCCGGGATGATTTTGCAGCCCCTGTTCCGCCAGCGCCCTCCCGATCTCGTTTCCAAAGGACTGCATGGCGAGAATCTCCCGCACAAAGCAGACGCCGTCGATCTGCTCTTTCCATTCGACAATAAATTGTTCTTTTTCTTCTTCGCTTTTCCCGAAAAGCTCCGCCTGAAGCGCTTTGTAAGCGGAAAGTGGCGGCGTCTCCTCATTTGGCAGGGAGGTATACCACAGCAAAAACAGATGAATCAGCAACAGGATGCCGATCGACAGCGCAAAGCTGCGCTTTCGCCAGATTTTACTCAGTTCAAAGGGAATCAGCCGCAGCATGGCGCTCCTCCTCTCCGAAAAGATATAGATACACCTCTTCCAGGCCGCGACTTTCCCCGTACTTCCGGCAGAGCTCTTCTACCGTACCCCTGTCAAGAATGCCGCCGGAGCGAATCAGCAGAATCTCTTTTGCGATGGGAGCGATATCAGATACCACATGGGTAGATACGAGGATAATCTTGTCTCCCGCGAGGGCCTTGATTTGTTCCCTGACCCGCACTCTCTCCTTCGGGTCAAGGCCCGCTGTGGGTTCGTCCAGCACAATCAGCCTCGGCTCGCCCAGAATAGCCTGCGCAATCAGGATTCTCTGCTTCATGCCGCCGGAGTAGCCGCCTATCCTCTCGTCCGCCGCCTTCTGCATGTTGACATAGGAAAGCGCCCGTTCTATCTCCTTTTGCACCTCCTTTTTCGGAATCCCTTTCAGCGCCGCCATATAGGAGAGGAAACGCCTGCCGGAAAAGCTGTTATACAATCCCTGCTGCTGCGGCGCGTAGCCTATCAGGCTTCGAAAGTCCGCCCCCAGCGTCCGGATGTCGCTGCCGTTCCATAAAACTTCGCCCTCTGTCGGCTTTAGATTGCCGGTGATAATATTCATCAGTGTGGATTTCCCCGCGCCGTTGGGGCCAAGCAGGCCGTAGATACCGCAGTCCATTTCCAGCGACACGTCGTCCAGCGCGGTTTTGTCCTTATATTTTTTTGTGATATGATTTAGTGCCAGCATATTGGTTCTCCCTTATTTCCCCGTATTAATCATGTTGATTATACGATAGTTTTCTCTCCCCGCAAACAAGTCGCTCTTTGAAATCAGGGCGTGCCTGTACTGATGAATTTCATACGAGCCGTCCGAATGGCCCGTTGCGTCGTAGTCATAGACAAACAAAACATCCGATGCGGTTTCACAGCGAAAATCAATGGCCCAGCCGTTACAGGGAATCGTGAGCGGCGAATGGGTAATTGCTCCCGTCTTCGTATCCACAAAATACCAGACAGGATTTGCCCCCAGATTCCAGTCCCGGCAACACAGCACATCCCCCAGCGTATCCATGAGACAGTTCTGGGGAAGTGTGCAGACGGTTCTCCTTTCTCCCGTGTCAAGATGGACTACATCAATATTCTGGTTTCCCTTCGTGGATAAGTACAGGCCATTGCCGAGAAGCTTCACCGCATTTTCGTATCGGTTCGACAGCCGAAGAATTTCCTCAGGTCCTCCGCCGCCCTGATTCAGGAGCGCATATACCTCGGAGGAATTTTCGTATAATTCTTTATACGCGCTGTCATTCCATTCCTCCTCCCGTGACAGCTCCCTGCCGAAGTCGGTTCCGCACAGCACAAAATCATCCCCATAGCACCCGAGCATTCGCCAGGAAATACCGTCTCCGAACTCCATGGAGCAGACCTCCGAGAGAGAAAGCGTGCTAAGATCCAAAAACATCAGTTTTCTCTCCGCAGAGGTGATATAGGTCAGACCGTCGCTCTTGTCGGCGGAAAGCTTCTTGGTAATTACATAAATTCCCCGGTCATTTCCGAATACCGTATCCTCAAGGGTGAGCGTTCCGTCAAAGGCATAAATTTTTTCCCGCCCTGTTCCGTCAAGATTGGCGCGGTAAACGGCTGCCGGTCGGCTTTCTCTTCCTACCAAACTGTTACCGCTGCCGAAATTCTCATCGCCGCCGAAAACCACAATATTTTGAGACGTGGAGCCGTCGTTATCAAATTCACGACTTAAAATGTATAGGTGATCCCGGAAAACAAAGAGAATCGTGCTGTATGAGGGGAAATCATCGTCGGAAAACACCGACGGACAGTCCGGGGAGTCATGCTGACAGCCCGCCGCACTGCACAGATAAATCTCTTGACCGGAAGCAAAATCCATGTACATGAGATGCGTTCCGTAGCTGCCGTCCCGAAGCTTTACCGCTTCCCCGGTCAGATAATAATATCCGTCTTCCGTATTGCAAGCGCTCTCACCGTAGCGGTTAGACAGGAGGCGCAGACCTTCGTTCCCCGCCGAGCTACTGCTGCCACCTGCGCCTTGCAGCGCGCCGGAATCGGGGCTGCCTGCATCTACCTCGCTATTGTTCCCGCCCTGCCATGCGCCGGAACCGGAATTGCCGCTATCTGCCTCGCTATTGTTCCCGCCCTGCCATGCGCCGGAACCGGAATTGCCGCTATTTGCCTCGCTATTGTTCCCGCTCTGCCGTCCACCGGAATCCGAATTACCGGCACCTATCCCGCCGCATCCGCACAGCGAGACGCTGACCAGCGCAACAATCAGAAAACGTACTACAAATTTTTTCATCAAAAAAGACCTCCTTACTTTTGATAAGGAGATCTTATCCGGTAAAAGTCAAAAGTCCGTCAAACTATCAAAAAGATTTTCACGCAGGCACCTTCAGAGGTATTCGACAGCTCCAGCCTGCCGCCGTGCTTGCGGCAGAGGAGGCGGCTTACGGAAAGCCCGATTCCCATATGTCCGTCTTCAGACGTTATAAGCAGCTTCTTTTCCTGCTTCTCCAGAATTTCCGCCGGGAATCCGTCCCCGTCGTCGGTCACGGAGACAGTAAACTCCGCCCCGCTTAGGGAAAATGCAAGCTGTATTTGCCGTCTGGCGTAGCGCAGCGCATTGTTTACGACATTTTCCAGAACCCGATACGCCAGGGCCGCATCGACCCGTATCTCTTTTTCCGGCAGACAGCCTCTCACCTGCATATCGATTCCGCTTTTCTCCGCCAGAAGGGATAAATCCTCCGCCATTTCCGCCGCAAGCTTTCTCACGTTTACGGTTCTCCTGTCAAGCTGCGTTTCCTCCGTCCGGTTCAAAACCCGGACGGATTCGGTATACTGCTCCAGCCGTTTTGCCGCCATACATAGGTTCCCCGCGATGCGGACTGTTTTTTCCCTGCTTATTTCTCCGTTTTTCAGGTTTGTCTCCAGATACTCGGCATACCCCTCGATAATGGCAATGGGATTCCGCAGATCATGCGCAATAGAGGCCTGCATCAGCCTTCGTTCCTCCAGCATATCCCACATGACCCTGTTGTTTTCACAGAGCGCCGCCCGCATCTCCTCAAAGGAGCGGCACAGACCGCCCAGCTCGTCGCCGCAGGAATAATCTACCCGGAAATCCAGATTCTGCTTCTCGATCTGCTTTGCCGCGTCCGCCAACACCTCCAGCGGCCGCTTCAGCTTTCGGCGGTAAAAATACAGGCTGCAGAAAAGAATCGCCCCAAAGGCAAAAAAGGCGGGAGCGACAACCATAGCTACGCCGCACAGCCGATAGGCAAGCTTCCTTTTAGGGGACAGAGAATCCACTCCCGCCTCTATTTTTTCGACGGAATACCGGGTCTGCCTCACGCTGTCCGCAACCGGCACGCCGTCGCTCTCCACGCGCAAAAACGGCAGGGAAGAGAGATCGTCCCCATATTTCAGAAGATAGGTGCTTTGAATCACGTTTTCCTCCGACAGCGTTTCCTCAATGGTGAGATAGACTTCGTTGGAATCCGGCAAAAGCCAATGCCGGAAAGCGGCGCAGCCTCCGATGATCAGCGCGGAGAGGATTCCTGTCATGCCCATAGCGCCAAAAACCGTCAGCATAAAAAACCGGCGAAGCGGCAAATCTCCCCATTTCTTTTTCAGCGCTTCCATTTATATCCCACTCCCCAGACTGTCTCGATATACTCCTCGCCCGTGGCCCTATAGAGCTTGGCGCGAATCTTCCGTACATGCTCCTTGATCACATCCGCGCTGCCCTCCGCGTCCCATCCCCATATCCTCTCGTAGATCCGCTCCCGGTCAAACACCTGACCGGCGTTTGTCAGCAGGAACGCAATCAGATCAAATTCCTTCTTTGAAAATTCGATTTCCGTATCTTTGTAAAAAATGCGGCGCTGGGAAAGATTCACCAGCAGCTCCCCTGAGGTCAGCACAGAAGCGCAGCCGCTGGCACGTTCCTCCCGGCGCAGATGAGCCGCCACCCTCGCCGACAGCTCCTTTAAGCTGAATGGCTTGGTGATATAGTCGTCGCCGCCGTACTGTAAACCTGTAACTTTATCCTGTTCGGTAATCCTTGCCGTCACGAAAAGAATCGGACAGGCCATGTGCTCCCGTATGTTCCGACAAAGCTCCAGCCCGTCCGTCCCCGGCATATTGATATCAAGTATGATCAGGTCAGGATTTTTCGGCAGCAGCTCCAGTGCTCCGCCTGCGCTGTTTGCCGTATAAACCTCATAGCCCTCATCTCCCAAATGGTCGGACAGCAGCTCCGTGATCATTGTCTCGTCATCCACGACTAATATTTTGCGCTTCATACGAACACCCCCTTGGAAGAGAGTACAACAAAAAAGTCAAAAAAGCGTCAAGCTTCACTTTAAAAACACAAAGGATTCCAGCTCAAACAGCACCCGGTCCTTCAAAAACTGATCCGCCCAGCTATTGATCTCCAGCTCGGTCACAAAATAAAGGGCATGGCGTCCCGTCACCGCCTTGACCTCCAGACGGTAAACGCCGTCGCCTAAACCGATCTCGCCTCTTCCGATCTCCGCGCCGTCCTCCCCGTCGATCAAAACCTTCAGCGTGCAGGCGCAGCCCATCCCCCTGACCTTCAGGCAAAGGTGCATGACCTTGCTGCCGTAATCCTCGCCAAAGTCAAAATACTTGTAGCCGATGACGTTATCCCTCTTAATCTGCGTGATCACACGGGTAAACAAATCCTTTTCCGTGACGAAGCAGCCGCCCTTCAATACACAGGCAATCTCCGCGGGAACAATCTCATAGGGAGAAAGCGACTCCTCAAAGCCCAGAGACGTCATTTCCACAGGCGGGATGCTCCCGTCCGGCAGAATCTCGATTTTTTCCACACAGGCACGCCTTGACATAATCGTGTTGTTGGTCATCCGATGATAGAAGACATACCACTGCCCGTTGATCTTGCAGATGGAACCGTGATCGTTCCCCGCGGGATAATCCACACCGTTGTCTATGATATATCCCCGGTAGGTGAACGGCCCCTGCGGGCTGTCCGACGTGGCATAGGCCAGCCTGCTGCCTTTTCGCGGCGAATAAATCAGATAATAGGTATCCCCGACCTTTCGGGGGGAGCTTGCCTCAAAGAAGCGCCTTTCCTCAGGAACCTCCGGCCTGTCGTCGATCACCCGGTTCTGCAGGCTCCCGTCCAGGATCTCGTACATGTTCTCCGGATTGATCTCGTTCATATGCGAGCCCTCAAAGCCGTAATAACAGTACACCCTTCCGTCATCGTCCACCAGCACGCCCACATCGTTATAGATACCGTCGTCGCCCTCATTGCCCGGGGTGTACTGATACCGGGAAAGCAGTTCAAAGGGGCCTTCCGGGCGGTCGCTGACCCCGACGCATCCCTTCGCTCCCACGATGTACATATAGAGATAGTATTTTCCGTCATTCTCCACACAGTCCGGCGCATACAGCTCATGATCCGTCCACGGCGTCTGGGCCGGATGATTTGCCGTGTCCCTGGTCTGAAAAGCTGT
This sequence comes from bacterium, assembly GCA_023664305.1. Classification (GTDB taxonomy): domain Bacteria; phylum Bacillota; class Clostridia; order Lachnospirales; family Lachnospiraceae; genus Acetatifactor. The sequence goes on from JAMPFT010000026.1 coordinate 14,466, forward strand.
TCCGTGACACTGCCAGTCGCTCAGGTTCGTCAGCGGCGCAGACCAGACCTTCAGCTTGTAGTCGCAGAAGGAAGTGCCTCCCACCCTGTCATGGGAGCCGTACAGATAGACACGGTCTCCGAACACCCGGGGCTCCCCGTCGGGAATATACTCCCACAGGGGTAAAATAGGATTTGCCATAGTATAGTCTCCTTTTCACTTATTTGCCCTCATTATACACTCTATGGCCGTCCTGTATCAACTGTTTCTCTGCAGCTTTTTCACCAGATAAGCAAACTCGTCTTTGTACTCGTCCGCGTCCGTATCGACCTTTTTTAACAGCTCCCGGATATTCTCGAAGGAAGCGTCCTTTTTGTACTCGCTGTCCCGGAGCAGCAGACCGAACTCCGCCACCGCCGCCGCAAAGTAAAAGTCCTCCGAAGGCTCCTGCGCGTAAGCTTCCTCCGTCACGGGATAAGTGCAGAGCAGACTGCTGTCGGACTCCGGCTCCTTATAGCGGACCCTAAGATTCAGCCACTCCCCGTTTTCCACCCCGGCGCTTCCCGTCTGCGTCTGATATTTCAGCTCCGTCTGCGGGATTTCCTGCGCGGAATCCGCGGGAATAATCTCATAAAGAACCGTTACCATATGCCCTGCGCCGATCTCGCCCGCATCCTTCCTGTCGTCGTCAAAATCCTCCGTGGCCAGCATTCTGTTTTCATAGCCCAGGAGCCGATACCCCTTGACATAAGCCGGATTAAACTCCACCTGAAGCTTTACGTCCTTTGCCACCGTCACAAGCGTCGCGCCCATCTGCTCCACCAGCACCTTTTTCGCCTCGCTTAAGGAGTCAATATAAGCGTAGTTGCCGTTCCCTTTGTCCGCCAGAGTCTCCATCTTATTGTCCTTGATATTTCCCGTGCCAAAGCCCAGAACGGATAAAAACACCCCGGATTCCTTCTTTTTTGACACAAGCTTCTCCAACTCGCTCTCGCTGCTGGCTCCCACGTTTAAATCTCCGTCGGTGGCAAGGATAATGCGGTTGTTCCCTCCCTCGATATAATACTCCTCCGCCAGCCTGTAAGCCGCCTCAATGGCTCCCGCGCCGTTTGTGGAGCCTCCCGCCTCCAGCGCCTCCAACGCATTGACGATTGTGGATTTTTCATCCCCGCGCACTCCTTCCAGAACCACAGACTCCTCACCCGCGTAGGTTATGACAGATACCCTGTCCTTCTCCGTAAGCTCCTGCGCCAGCAGAATGAAGGCCCTCTGCAGAAGAGGCAGCTTATCGTCGCTGTACATGGAGCCGGACACGTCAAGCAAAAAAACCAGATTGGAATCCGGCGCTTCGCTGAAATCAACCGCTTCCGTCTTCAGGCCGATCTGCAGAAGCTTCGCGTCTCCGTTCCACGGACAGTCTCCCAGAACCGCCGTCACGCCAAAGGGCTCATCTCCCTCCGGCAGTTTATAATCGTAAGTAAAATAATTCAACATCTCCTCGATGCGGACCGCCCCGGCCGGAATATCTTCCATAGTATAACCGGCTTCAATCATACGGCGCAGATTGCTGTAGGAGGCCGTATCCACATCCGCCGAAAACGTGGAGAGAGGATCGTTTATCACTGACTTGTACCCCTGCTCGCGGATACTGCTGTACTCCTCCGTATTGCCGTTCTCCGGGTTGATCGGCCAATATTCCTCTTCCGGGCTGACATTCCGGATTCCTTCCGCAGAGAACGCTGCGTCATAATCCATGTCGTAAAAAAGCCCGCCGGCATTCTCTGTCACCGTCCAGCCGTCCGCCTCACTTTTCCCCGACACAGCCCCGGCATCTCCGATGCCCGTTTCCGTCCGGTTTCCGCCGACAAGCTCCGGCGAGGCCGCCCCCTTATCGCCGCATCCCGACACTGCCGTACATAACACTGCCGCCGCCAAAATCAATGCTGCCATCTTTCTCTTTTTCATCCTGCTCCCATCCTTTCCGTCCGTGCCTGCCGCCTGCCCTCCGCCTGCGCGGAACCGTCTCCGGCCCTTACCGCCGTCGGAACAAAGTGCCGCTGTGCGGCACAAAGCGCCCATATGGGCACTTAGAAGAATGCTTCGCATTCTTCCCTGACTACGGCGAAATTTCCTATAGAAGAACAAAACGCGCCACGAACTTTCCGCTTTGTAATATACACGGATGGGACTTCCGAATTTTATGGCATATTTTTCAATTTTTTTCACACATTTATTTTACACTGCTGATCCGATACTTCTCCGCGCCGTCGGCATCTGCAATAACAGAAACCTCTACCTGACACTCCGCGCCCGCCTCAAGACTGCCGCCCTCGGTTCTGCCGTCGTAAAGCACAATCTGATCTCCCGCCTGCAGCGGCAGCTCCTCCGACTCCCAAACCTGTGCGGTATACACCGTTTCGCCGTTCTCCTGCCAAACCGCCTCTATCCTGACCTGAAGCCGATACACCTGTAACTGCCCTCCCACAGACAAAGAACCGTTCGGCGGAAAACTGCCCGCTTCTTCTCCGGGCATTTCAGCCACCGCATTTCCGTCGGAATCCACACGGTCCGGACTTCCCCCGCTGTTCGCCGCCTCATAGTAAAGTTCCCCTTCTGCGATACCCGGCGCAGCGTCATAAAGATCTCCTTCCAATCCGACACCCGGCGCAGCGTCATAAAGATTTCCCTCCGGCCCGACACCCGGCGCTTCCTGATACAGACTCCCCTCCGGCCCGTTTCCCGCCGCTTCCGGATACTGACTCCCGCCGGATCCCTTGTTCGCCGCCTCGTAATACATGCCGCCGCTTTCTGCGGACATTTCTCCGAACCCGGGCAGGAAAACCGTTCGCAGCGCAAATCCTGTCACCGCCAGACACAGACAGGCCGCCGCCATGCCCCACATCAGGTTCCTCTGCCGCAGCCCTTTCCTTACAGGCCGGGACCGCTTCGGCTCCAGACCGCCCTCTATTCTTCCCCACAGGTCAGGCGCATCCTTCGCCATATACTCCCGATACTCTTTTTCCAGATTTCTACTCATATCCGCACCTCTTCAGCTTCCTGACCGCATTTTGATACCGCCAGGTCACAGTTCCCAACGGCTGCTTCAAAATATCCGCAATCTCCTGAAATGTGAGTTCACCCATGATTTTCATATTGATAATTTCCCGCTCACCCGGCTTTAACATCTCCAACGCTCTCTCCAGGCTTACTTTAGCCAACGCATCGCCCTCCACGTCGTCGTCCGCCGCGCTTTCCGGAATGCTGTCCGCAAAATCCTCCGTCAAAAACTCATGCTTTCTCTTTCGCAGCAGATCAACCGCCATATTTCTTGCAATGACTGCCATCCAGGCTCTGTGGCCCCTGCGGCTCTCATAGGAATCCGCCAGCTTCCAAAGCTTTATAAAAAATTCGCTGGTCACATCCTCCGCATCCTCCCTGTTTTGCAGCACCTGCAAGACAACGGAATACACATAGCCGATATATGCCTCATAAATCTCGTGCAGCGCCTCCCTGTCTCCTGCCCTGATTCTTTTCATGCATGCGTGAAACTGCCTGTCCTCCACCGTCTTCTCTCCTGCACCTTCCTGTTAAATCATACGTTTCAGCTGACTTATATTTATGGGAAATTACTTTCTTTTTGGAGTATTTCATAAAACGCGGGGCCGTCTCACTTATTCTCAAGCGAAACGGCCCCGCCGCTTTAAAAGAAAATATTCAAAAGCGCCAGCACTGCCCAGACGACAGCGAGCACAATATGTACGATCCTGAGAATTTTGTTTCTCGAAGCAAACACAAGAGTCACACTGTAAATTGCAAGTATGAACTCCAAAATAATCACGACCGTAACTGCACTTAATCCTGTTCCTAACATATTCTTCCCTCCTGATTTAAATGTTTTTATTTCAAAAGATCTGCATACGCCGCCGTCTCTTCCGACATTGCCGTTTTTTTCTGCAAATCAATTTGGCTGTTAATCATTTCTTCCTGCCCCATCACCTTATGCAGGAAAGCGGCCATAGCTTCATAATTGTCAAATATGTGCTCTTTGGCAATGAATGTCCTGTTATGAAGCGTCTGATTAAATCCGAGAATCAGATGATTATGTAAAAACGCCTGCTTGACCGCGGATACGATTTCCGCCTCATGGTTGATATCCAGATAGTAATCGCAGGTATCAAACAGCTTGTCTATCGCCTCGGTGCGCGCTCCCGGATACAGCGTTACATTCTGATACTGTGACAGGCTCATCAGCTTAGACGACATCTCCGTGACGGCCGCAATATGAAAATTCATCTGCGGAAGCGCCTTGATCAGCTCTTCGCACTTTTCAATCCTGTCGGAATTTGTACAGATCAGGGCCTCATTTCGGAAGGTATTCTGCCTGCTGTAGGCATAGGCGAATCCAAGCGGCTTTAACACCTGATCGGACGCGCCGAGCTCAATCAGCTTCTCGTAGCTTTCCTTTTTCTGCACAAAGATCCTTTTTACGCGTTTTGCCCGTCCGCCAAGGATCATCTGCATATTGCCGGGTATATCGTTTCTTGCGCCCTCCTGCCAGAACAGTATGTCTCCCTGCCGGTCGGCAGGCATTCTCTCGGACACAAACAGCGGTGTAGACAGGGAATTAAAGAAAATTCTGCTTCTCATCGCCCCCTGCTCTTTTAAAAACAGCAGGATAAGGTCCACCTTGCTTTTGAACACATAAACCTTGCCGTCCCTGTTCAGGATAATATCATGTGTCACAAAGTTTTCCAGAACCGTCTCCCGGCCTTCCGCATCGAAGTACGTCTTGCAGAAGCGCTTTCCGTCCTTACTGAAAAAGGTTCTGGCATACAGCGCGCCGTACCGGTTATAGTGGTCGCTGGATCTGACGGTTCCCTTTTCATCCAGCCAGTCTACAACGCGCACCAGCCTCTTATGCTTTGGCTCCGCGTAAAAAATGCGCCCCCGCTCGCGATGCAGATCCTGCACCTTCCCGCTGGAATTGTTACCGCTGATCTCCCAGTAATCCGGGACGTTAATCTGATTAAAATACCGCGCTTTCCCCGGTACTTTTCCGCCTTTTTGAAAATCACCGCAAAAATACTGCCAGACCGAAATGACGTCCTCCGGGAAAAAACCGTCGTCCTCGATCACAATTACCGGTCCCTTGAACCCGGCCCTTCGAAAAGACCGGTGAAGCATCTCGCTGTCTTCTCCGTAGTTATCCAACAGAAGAACCGTGTCTGTCAGCTCACTATGTTTTTCCATCTAAGCTCCACCTCCTTCGTAAGAAAGCCTTTCGCCTTTTCGTAAGAATGTTCGTGGAAGCTGTCAAGATCAGCCTCCGTAAACAGACGGATCAGGCGTTTTGTCAACTCCTCGATTTTCTGTTTTTGCGTCGTGTTCTCATCTACCGGAATCAAATACCCGTTTTTCCCCTCGTCTATAAAAGTCGGGTTCCCGTATCTTACGTTGAAGCCGATGATCGGAAGACCGCCTCCGATCGCCTCCATAAGGGTCAGTCCGAACCCTTCGCTCATGGATCCCGACAGATATAACTCGTAATCCTGATAAACCTCTTTCAGATTCTGCTGGCCGCGGAGAACAATATAGCTTTCCGCACCCCGCTTCTGAATCAGCTCCCGAAGCTTCTGTTCCTCGCCGCCTTTTCCGTAGATATCCAGCGTAAGCTGCGGAACTGTTTCCCGCGCCTTTACAACGGCCTCGACAATCCAGTCGATATGCTTCTCCGTCGCCAGTCTGGAAGCCGTCAGAATCGAATAGGGCTTCCGGTTGATGGTCGGATACTTCAGCTCGTCCAGACTGCCCACGGGAATCGTATAGACGGTCGGCTCTACACCCTTATACTTCAGGAACTGCTCCCGCAGCAGCCTGTTCTGCTCATCGGTGGCCGTGACATAAAAGTCAACGTGCTTATGCATGGAAAAGGAATACTCATAATAATTATTCCACAAAATGTTGTCCGCGTCTGTGCTTCCTTCGCTGAAATGATCCGCGTGAATGACAATTCCCACCCGGGCGTCTCCCGCGTTCTGCAGGATAGCCTGTCCGATTCCGGTCGTGCGGTCGATCAGCACAATGTCGTCTTTTGTCAGCTTCAGACACGACACCATATATCCTACAAATTCCTCCTTGGAGCAAAGAAGCTTATCCGGGAACTGATACATCACCTTCCCGTCGTCGTTGATTTCCTCGTAGGCCACCGTGCCGTCTTCGTTATAATACCTGCGCAGATACATATGCGCCTTGCCGTCAAGCGGCGCAAAATATTCCGTGAAAAGTCTGCCGTAGGTAAAATAATCCTTTCGGATCAGATAGCCTCCCGAGACAATCTCCACCCTGTGAATCCGCTCCGACTGTTCGTCCACAAAATAGATTGTATCATAATTGTTGTTCCCGGAAAAGACTAATTTTGCAGTCTTTCCGTTTCTTGTATAAGTATACTCTTCCGTGGGAAGCGTCTTTTTCAGATCGTCAAGGGTATAGGAGACCGGCGCAATCTTATAGTCCGTGAAAAACTGATACAGCCAGATAACCTCCGTATCCAGAAAACCGATATTTTTCGTCATATGCTCGATATTATCCGCGGCGATCATGTCCGTGAATACAAACCTGGCGTCAGCTCCGATATTTCGGAGCATAACCGCCCGATAGCTCTGCGCATACTCTACTCCGCTGGAAGCCCAGCCTATTCCCAGATTAAAATTATAAATCATTCCAATCCCCCCTGTCCGCTTTGGCGGACGCTTTTTCGACAGTTTTTTATCGGTTTCAGACATCACGGGAACAAAATATACATCTCTCCCGTCTTGCTGTATGCCCTTTCTCCCAGAAATATATTTCTCACGATCTGCTGCTTAATGATGCTTTCCATGCGGAGGAAGGATTCATGCGCCTCCACATGATATTCGAACACGGGATTTCTCTGAGCCGTAGCCCGGCCGCTGACGACATACTGCAGCTGCTGCAGATAGTCCACCTGCTCGATCCAGGCCTCGTCGATCGCGTGCAGCGAACACAGACGGATATATTCCTGCAGCTCCTCTCTGGAGGAAAACTCCTTTACCTTATTTTTCCACGCCGTATTTACATAAGACAGCAGCACTTTTTCCAGCGTCTTTTTCCGGACCTTTTCAAAATTTAGATGCAGGAACCGGTTATCCAGATTATAGGATATATTGTTCAACACATACCGCGTGATATCTCCCAGGGCAAAACGGCGCTTTGTTTTCAGGAACGCATGTACATTTTCATAGGTCAGCTGCCGCACCAGCTCAAGCTCCAGACTTCCGCCGTCCAGCAGCCTGTTTCTGACCTCGTACATCATCACTCTCTGCCGCTTCATCACCTTGTCGTAGTCAACCGAGCTCTTCCTCTGCGCGACCGCCTGCTCCTCCTGGATCCTCTGCGTCCCGTTGATCAGCCGCTTCAGCCTCCGCTTCGAGATCCGCCGATCCTTCTCAACATACTTTTCCAGAATTTTCTCCCCGATGGCGGAAAGGGAATCGTCCTCCAGAGAGACAAAAAACTGGCTGCTGCCCGGATCCCCCTGACGACCCGCCCGGCCCCTCGCCTGACGCTCCAGACGGATATTTGCCATCCGCCCGATACCGATTACCGCGAGCCCGCCCAGCTCCTTTACTCCCGGTCCCAGCCGGATATCCGTCCCCCGTCCCGCCATACCTGTGGATACGGTGACCGTGTCCTTCTGTCCGGCCTCTTTGATAATCTGCGCCTCCCAGTAGGCATTGTTGGCGTTCAGCACGCTGTGCGCCACCTGACTTTCAATCAACAGACGGGAAATCCGCTCCGTGTCGGCAATGGTAGAGGTTACGATCAGCACCGGCTGCCCGGTCTCATGGCACTTCAGCACCTCCTCAACGGCCGCCTCGCACTGTTGCTCCGCGTTTTTAAAGAATAAGTCCTTCCTGTCCTCCCTCAGGAGAGGCCTGTTCGGCGGAATGACCACCACCCTTTTTTTGTAAACCTTATACAGCTCTTTTCTCGCGTCGGCGATGGTGCCGCTCATTCCCGCCAGATGCGGAAACAGCATAAACAGATTTTGATAGGTGATGGAGGCAACCGACCTTGTCTCCTGCGTAAGCTTCATCTTCTCCTTTGCCTCGATGGCCTGATGAATACCGCCCCGCAGCTTCATGCCCGTGAGAACGCGTCCCGTGCCGTTATCCAAAAGCGACACCTCTCCCTTTTCGGTGACGACGTAATTCTTTCCCCTCTCCATGGTGATATGCGCCTTCATGGCAAGGGTCACATGCCGGTTCAGTTCAAAATTATCCGCCGCATAAAATTTTTCTATGCCAAAGTACCGCTCCGCATAGGCCACCCCTTCATCCGTAAGCCATACGCTGCCTTCCTCTTCTATGTAATCCCGCTCCGGCTGCAGCGTCGTCACAAAAAAATCCGTCATCCCGTACAGATTCGACTGCACCCGGGGAGCCCCCGCTATCACCAGCGGCATCGTCGCCGCGTCCATCAGCACCATATCCGCCTCGTCGATGATAACGTAATAAAACTCCCTCATAAAGCGGCCTGCCGCGCTGGATACAAGGTTATTCAGCAGATAATCGAAGCCCAGCGTCGAATGCGTCGTATAGACGATATCCGCATTGTAAACCTCGCGCTTTTCATCCTCCTTCATCGGTTCGTCCCGGTCTGAGCCCACGCCCGCCCGCACCGTCATCCCCAAAAACTCGTAAACGGGCCCCATCTCCTCCGCGTCCCGGGCCGCCAGATAGCCGTTGGCCGTGACCAGCATCGTGCTTTTCCCCGTCAGCGCGTTCAGATAAAGCGGCATCGTCGCCGTCAGCGTCTTCCCCTCCCCGGTATTCATTTCCGCCAGATAGCAGTAATGCAGCGCAATGGCTCCCAGAATCTGGCAGTCGTAAGGCTCCTTGCCCAAAATACGCCTGTCCGCCTCGCACACCACCGCATACGCCTCGGGAAGGATACTCCGGGTGGATTCGCCCCGGGCAATCCGCTCCTTAAACTCCTCCGTTTTTGCGCTGAGCGCCTCATCGCTCAGCTCCCGCACGGCCGGCTGTTCCCTCTTCACTTTTTTTAAAATGTACTCAAGTCTTCTATTCGCCATCAGTCAATTCCGTTATCACAATCGAATGAAAATGAAAATGCGTCACCCCGGCGTTGATCAGCTGAAGCTCATAGCTGAAGGTTTTCAAGGGGCACTGAAACTCCGCCTCGCCGTCCCGGATCACCATGCTTTCCGCCTCCACATCGTAGCGGTCGAAAAAAATCAGCTTCAGGATCAATCCGTCCGAGGGCTCCGCGGACGCGTCCAGACTGATCCGATACCGGCCCTCCCCGTCTATCATGGGAAGGGACGGCTCGATCCGCAGACGCTGATAATTCACCTTGGAAAACCAACGTTTTATCACGGTTCCGGGAGACATCATTTCATTCTTAAATTCTATGTCGTCCTTTGCATGAAAGGAAACCTCCGACCCATACAGATAAGTCTCGCTTGCATACTCGTTCCAATAAACCTTCCACGATTCGCCTGTCATCGCTGCAGCCTGCCCGCCTCGCTTTCCGCTTCCTCAAAATCCTTCTCTATAATCCTATTATACTGACTTACAAACCAACTTACAATACCCGGCGTATTGTCGTTGTGACGGCCGTGCAGGCCTTTTCCGTAAATCTGTACTCCGGCGTCCTTTAAGTGAAACTGCAGATTTTCATAGGCGTTTCCGTCGAGATCATCCTCTATCATATAAGAGATCGCAAACCTTGTCTCACTCCAGTCCGTGCGGTCAAACAGGCTCCAAAACCGATCGTTCAGCCGCTCAACCGCCTCCCGGTCCACGCTTCCGCATGTCTTGTGAAGAACGTCCACCCAGGAATGCGAGTCGTCGGGACATTTAATCCGTTTATTTTCCGCCACATCCCCGATACTGGCCAGGGGCTTGCCCAGAAGGATGGTATTGGGTCGAATCCGGCAGCCGTAGTACAGCGCGCCGAAGGTTCCCATCGAAAGACCGGAGAGAATCACCTCCGAATTTTGAAATCCAAGCTTCCTCATGTGCTTCCGGATAATCTGTTCGACGGTGTTTTCGTACTCCTCCGAGCCGAGATAATAGCTTCCCCCCTCCAGCCTGCATTCCGCAATCAAAAGGAAGGGATGCTTCATTCTCCGCATCATGTAATACCCTTCGAAGCCTTCCTGCGTCTTATAACCGGAGAAATAGACATTTAAGGGCGGTTTCAGATTCCCCGGATCAAAATAGTAAAAAACCTCTTCCCGATCCGAAGTGACCTTCCTTTTTCCGCCCGGCATAAAATGCCCCTTGCCGTTTCTCGAATGGCGGTCGTGCAGCGCCGTCACCGTAAGCCTCCCCTTACCGCTCGCCCTGAGGGAGGCAAACACATATACCGTCCGGTCGCTTTCATTCTGCACATAAACAATATGCTCCAGTTCCTTTTCGCCGAAAACCCGGGCATCCTGCACCTGAGGATCGGTGCCGTACCCGTACTGAAGCAGCGTGATCTCCAGCGATATCTCCACCGTATCGTCCTTTGCGTATTCCAGCCAAAATTCGATGGTCTGCTTTCCCTCCATCGGGATATTGTTTCGCCAGAAAACAATCTGCGTCAGCTCGCTGCCGTAATCCCCCTCCAAATCGACGCCCTCCAGGCCTCTCCAGGAAACTCTTCCGTCAAAGCCCTGCGCCACCGCCAGATTTTTCGGCAAGTATTTTTCCCCGTAGGAGCCTGAAAAATAATCCGGCAGATCCACGGTAATAAGACGCTGCAGCTCCCCGGCGGAGATTCTCTTGCCCACCTTCCGGATAAAGAGCTGCTGCGTGAGCTCCCCGTTTCTCAGGGGGACGGCTTCCGTGAGAAACAGGCAGTAGGCCCTCAAAAAGCGGATCAGCCAGTCAAACTCCTCCTCCGTCACCTCGCGGTCCAGAATCGCCACATCGAAGTCCTTTTCCGGCAATTCGGCAAAGTCCGGCTCATAATACCATTCCGCGCAATCCGATATCTCCATCGTCTTGCTGTAATCTTCACTTCCCAGCTGTAATACTCGTATTGTACTCAATGCGGGCAATAACCCCTTTCCATTGTTCGATCAGGTACTGTGTGGTATGCGACTTCCCCAGCTCATAAGACTGAATCATCGCCTGATTCCAGTTTCGCAGGCTTTCCAGATAATAGGCCAGATCCTCTCCCAGACGGGACAGGTCCCCGTTGATCCTGCCGTTCTTTCCGGGCCGCATGTACTGGGTGGCGCACCGCAGAATCTGCGGGATCCCCATGCTCACGCAGGATATCTGTAAAAACAGATCCGGCATATCCGCCAGATCCACCAAAAGCCTCTGCTCCCGCATACACTTATTGACCGACAGATCATCGACACACTGCTCCACGGTAAACAGGATCGGAATCTGATCCTCGTCGTCCAGCAAAAATTCAAATTGATGCGTATTTCCTTTTCTCGCCCACTCCGGCGGATAACCGTTTCGCCGCAGCGCCTCGCTCACCTGCCTGAGCAGGATGTCCTCCCTCTCGAAGGACGCGTTTCTGGTAAACAAATGCACTCTGGCGTCATGATTCTCTGTCAGATAGGCCGCCAGATACTTCACGGCCTCCTCCAGCACCCCCGCCGACAAATGATCCACCGGAAACAGGATTTTCTGCACATGCATCTGCTGGCTGATTCCCGGATCGACCCGCGTGTCGTAGGGCGGAATATTGACCTTCTCCGTCTTTTTCAGGCTGTCCTGCCTCTCCAGAAGGTTTCGGTTTTCCTCGGAGTCCGTGACGATACAGTCGCCGTGGGAAAGCGCCCGCAGCGCAGAACCGTTCCCCTCCAGAGAAATTCTCCCGCCGAAAACGGAAAAAACCGTCCGCCTGTCCGCCAGCAGCCTGTCCAGCAGAGCCATGTGCCGTTCGTGCGCCGCCGCGCAGAAAATATCCGTATCCTGCGTGGTTTTCAGATAAGACGCGAAAACCTCCCCGATTACCTCCTCCATGGAAGCATAGCTGCTCTTTTGAAACGGAATGCTTTCTTCCCCCTTGTCCGTGCGGATCAGATACTGATTGCTGCGCGGGTTCACGGCCACATGTCCGTCCGCAAAATGACAGAGCTTCCAGACCCCTTTGTCCGTCAGATACTGCTCATAAAGCTTCTCCCCGTTTTCATAGATGGAGGTACAGGAGACAAACCCCCTGTCGTCGTAAATATTCTGGCGGTTGAGCAGACCGCCGCGGTATAAATCCACCTGTATGGGATTCCCGTATTCCCCGAACTCAATCTTCGCGTATCTCTCCCGATGAAGCATTGCGATGACCGAAAAAGGCGTATAGACAAACTCGATCTCCTTCGGCCAGTTCAGGTTGTGAAAGGAAAGCATCGCCTGCTTTTTCCGGCGCACCTCCTGTATCGCGTCGAACACGGACCAGTAAGGAGCCCGAAACGCGCTTTGCCGATGCAGGAAATGCCGGAAATTCGGCGCATACGACAAAAGCAGGATCTCATACTCGCAGATCGGATTCCTCTGGAACAGCTGAATCTGCTTCACCGTATCGTCCGTCTCCGTCACGGTGCGGCGCCTGTACCAAAGCTGCTCGCTTTCTTTCCATTCTCCTTTTAAATACCAGGCAGGTATAAAGTAAAACATCAGGCAGTTTACATCCTTTCAAAAAACAAAGCTGCGCCGCGGCAAAATAACGGTCTCTCAGATAAAAAAGGAATAGGAATCAAATTTCCGGTAGGTTCTGATCTCCCGGCACAGCGGACAGACGATTCCCACCAGAATCATCGCCGTCGCAGGCAAAAGCGCCAGCTCCGACGAAATCTCGCCGTTCAGCGACAGCCCCAAAGACGTCCCCATCAACAGACAGAAAAGAAGGCCGCTGAAAGCGCTCAACAAAAAAAGCTTCCTTCTCAGATATCTCTTCGTCTTTCTCCCCGCATAAACGCCGACAATACTGTCGCCGCCCTTTTGCAGCTGCTTTGCCATCTCGCCCGGCGAAAGCATAAGGAAGGAAAACGCAATATTCAAAAACAGGATAACACACAGATAAACCCCCGCCCCCAACGTGTCCGTCAGGTTCAGCCTGTCGGAAATAAGCTGTAAGGTCTCATTCCCCCCTGAGAGGAACAAAAGCAGGCGTATGATTAACTGCGGTATCATAAAAAAGGCGACGGCAAACATAACCGGCATCACGCCGATGGGGTCAAGCTTATAGGCGATAAAGCTCTTGTCCGCAAATTCATTGTGGATGGAAACCCGCTGCACCGGAATACGGATCAGGATGATTTCCATGGCCAGCATCACCGCCGCCATGACCAGACACAGAATTAGCGGGCTTTGAAGCTCCTCCCAGGTAAATTTCTGCACCGTGGAGACCAGATTATCCAGAATATTCACGAGGATAATCGGTATATGGCCGCCTATCCCGTACTCCTTATTATAGCTCGCCATCTTAAAGATAACCAGGGCGCCAAGGATCATTTCCAGGACGGCAATCGCCCGCAACAAAACCGGATCAAAGCTCGACTCCTTAAAGATCAGCCCGTCCGCCCGGGAAACCGAAAAGGACGCCGCAATGACAAGCATCAGGACCAGCGTGTACCGCTCCCTCTTCTGCGGCGAAAAACGGGCCTTAAATTCGGCGCTCCTCAGCGCCGTAAAAATCCACATGATCAGCGTTGACGTAATATAAGGCATGATCCCCAGGGCAAACACCGTATACTGATACCGATCCCCGCTGATCATGGAAACCATGATATTCTGCGAGTTGAGTTCCTCTAACTCGTACGCCGCCGGATCCACATTATAAAGCAAGAGACTTCTTCCAACCATATAGACTGCAAGAACCAGTACGCTGAAAAGAAGTCTCTTCCTCAATTCATGAGTTCTATTCTTTTTCAAGTAAACATCCCTTCATGTGTATCTCTCCGGCATAACGCCGGAGAGATACGCACTCATTACAACCTGTTAATTACTTATTCCTTTTTCCTGACATCGACGGTTTCCGCTTTCTCCTCACGGCTTCTGCGGTAAGCCTCTACGGCGCTGGCAACTGCTCCTATGACAGGGAGCCAAGACCACCAGACCCTCTCTCCTTCACCGCCCGGCGCGCTGACAAGAGCCGTCTCTTCTTCCCCGATCTCAACCGTCTGACCCGTTTCTTCCGCGTCCTCCTCGTTGTCCTCGGGAATTACTGCAAGAGGCACATCCTCGTCCTCAATGTCGATCTCACCGCCCTCATCGGGTTCCGGCGTTACGGGATCAAGATCCTCCGCCTCATCGGCTGCAGGACCGGCTGCCGCTGCCGCCGCTGCATCTGCCGCCGCGGTGCTGGTGCTATCCGACACGCTGGTGCTTGCCGAATCGCTCTCGCTGGTACTTGCGCTTGCCGATGCACTTGCGCTGTCGCTCGCGCTGGTGCTTACACTTGCGCTGTCACTTGCCGCCGTGCTCGCTGCAGTACTTGCGGCCGTGCTTGCTGCGGTACTTGCCGCCGTGCTTGCACTGTCACTTGCGCTGGTGCTTGCCGATGCGCTTGCGCTGTTGCTCTCGCTGATGGAGAGGCTTTCGCTGGTGGATACGCTCTCACTGGTGCTGATGCTCTCGCTCGTGGATACGCTTTCGCTGGTGCTTACGCTTTCACTCGTGGATACGCTCTCACTGGTGCTTACGCTCTCGCTGGTGCTTACGCTCTCGCTCGTGCTTACGCTTTCACTTGTGGATACGCTTTCGCTCGTGCTTACGCTCTCACTCGTGCTTACGCTTTCACTTGTGGATACGCTTTCGCTCGTGCTCACGCTCTCACTGGTGGATACGCTCTCGCTGGTGCTCACGCTCTCACTTGTCGATACGCTTTCGCTCGTGCTCACGCTCTCACTCGTGCTTACGCTCTCACTCGTGCTTACGCTTTCGCTCGTGCTCACGCTCTCACTCGTCGATACGCTCTCGCTAGTGCTTACGCTCTCACTTGTCGATACGCTCTCGCTCGTGCTGACGCTTTCACTCGTGGATACGCTTTCACTTGTGCTTACACTCTCACTTGTCGATACGCTCTCACTCGTGCTGACGCTCTCGCTGGTGGATACACTTTCGCTCGTCGATACACTTTCACTTGTGGATACGCTCTCACTCGTGCTGACACTTTCGCTGGTGCTTACGCTCTCACTCGTGCTCACGCTTTCACTCGTCGATACGCTTTCGCTCGTGCTCACGCTCTCACTTGTGGATACACTCTCACTGGTCGATACACTTTCGCTCGTGCTCACGCTCTCACTGGTCGATACGCTCTCACTTGTGGATACGCTTTCGCTCGTCGATACGCTCTCACTGGTGGATACGCTCTCGCTGGTGCTTACGCTTTCACTCGTAGATACGCTCTCACTTGTGGATACGCTTTCACTTGTGGATACGCTCTCGCTGGTGCTGACACTTTCGCTCGTCGATACGCTCTCACTTGTGCTCACGCTCTCGCTCGTGCTGACGCTTTCGCTGGTGGATACGCTCTCACTCGTGCTGACGCTCTCACTGGTGGATACGCTTTCGCTCGTCGATACGCTCTCACTGGTGGATACGCTCTCGCTGGTGCTTACGCTTTCACTCGTCGATACGCTCTCACTTGTGGATACGCTTTCGCTCGTCGATACGCTCTCACTGGTGGATACGCTCTCGCTGGTGCTTACGCTTTCACTCGTAGATACGCTCTCACTTGTGGATACGCTTTCACTTGTGGATACGCTCTCGCTGGTGCTGACACTTTCGCTCGTCGATACGCTCTCACTTGTGCTCACGCTCTCGCTCGTGCTGACGCTTTCGCTGGTGGATACGCTCTCACTCGTGCTGACGCTCTCACTTGTGGATACGCTTTCGCTCGTGCTCACACTCTCACTGGTGCTGACGCTCTCGCTCGTGCTCACGCTTTCACTGGTGCTTACACTCTCACTTGTCGATACGCTCTCGCTGGTGCTGACACTCTCGCTCGTGCTCACGCTTTCACTCGTCGATACGCTCTCGCTGGTGCTTACGCTTTCGCTCGTGCTCACACTCTCACTGGTCGATACGCTCTCACTCGTGCTCACGCTCTCACTCGTCGATACGCTTTCGCTCGTGCTTACGCTTTCACTCGTAGATACGCTCTCACTCGTGCTCACACTCTCACTCGTAGATACGCTCTCACTCGTAGATACGCTCTCGCTCGTGCTCACACTCTCACTCGTAGATACGCTCTCACTCGTGCTCACACTTTCACTTGTGCTTACGCTTTCACTGGTGGATATACTCTCACTCGTGCTTACACTCTCACTTGTCGATACGCTTTCACTGGTGCTTACGCTCTCACTTGTCGATACGCTTTCACTGGTGCTTACGCTCTCACTTGTCGATACGCTTTCGCTCGTGCTTACACTCTCACTCGTGCTCACGCTCTCGCTGGTGGATACGCTCTCACTCGTGCTTACGCTTTCACTCGTCGATACGCTCTCGCTCGTGCTCACGCTCTCACTGGTGCTGACGCTTTCACTCGTCGATACGCTCTCGCTCGTGGATACGCTCTCACTCGTGCTTACGCTTTCACTCGTCGATACGCTCTCGCTCGTGCTCACGCTCTCACTGGTGCTTACGCTTTCACTCGTCGATACGCTCTCGCTGGTGGATACGCTTTCGCTCGTGCTCACGCTCTCACTTGTGGATACGCTTTCGCTCGTGCTCACGCTTTCACTTGTGCTTACACTCTCACTCGTGGATACGCTTTCACTTGTGCTGACGCTCTCACTCGTCGATACGCTCTCGCTCGTGCTTATGCTCTCACTGGTGGATACGCTCTCACTTGTGCTGACGCTCTCACTGGTGGATACACTCTCACTCGTCGATACGCTTTCGCTGGTGGATACGCTCTCGCTGGTGCTGACGCTTTCACTCGTCGATACGCTCTCACTCGTGGATACACTCTCACTCGTGCTCACGCTTTCACTCGTCGATACACTCTCACTCGTGCTCACGCTCTCGCTGGTGCTGACGCTCTCACTCGTGCTTACACTTTCGCTCGTGCTTACGCTTTCACTCGTAGATACGCTCTCGCTCGTGCTCACGCTCTCACTGGTGCTTACGCTTTCACTCGTCGATACGCTCTCGCTGGTGGATACGCTTTCGCTCGTGCTGACGCTCTCACTCGTGGATACACTCTCACTCGTGCTCACGCTTTCACTCGTCGATACACTCTCACTCGTGCTCACGCTCTCGCTGGTGCTGACGCTCTCACTCGTGCTTACACTTTCGCTCGTGCTTACGCTTTCACTCGTAGATACACTCTCACTCGTGCTCACGCTTTCACTCGTCGATACGCTCTCACTCGTGCTCACGCTCTCGCTGGTGCTGACGCTTTCACTTGTGCTTACGCTCTCACTCGTAGATACGCTTTCGCTCGTGCTCACACTCTCGCTGGTGCTGACGCTTTCACTTGTGCTTACGCTCTCACTCGTAGATACGCTTTCGCTCGTGCTCACACTCTCGCTGGTGCTAACGCTCTCGCTTGTGCTTACGCTTTCACTCGTCGATACGCTTTCGCTCGTGCTCACACTCTCGCTGGTGCTGACGCTTTCACTTGTGCTTACGCTCTCACTGGTGCTCACGCTTTCACTCGTCGATACGCTCTCACTCGTGCTCACGCTTTCACTGGTGGATACACTCTCACTCGTGCTGACGCTTTCGCTTGTGCTTACGCTCTCACTCGTGCTCACGCTTTCACTCGTCGATACGCTTTCGCTCGTGCTCACGCTTTCACTCGTCGATACGCTCTCGCTCGTGCTTACGCTCTCACTCGTGCTCACGCTTTCACTCGTCGATACGCTTTCGCTCGTCGATACGCTTTCGCTCGTGCTTACGCTCTCACTCGTACTCAAGCTCTCGCTCGTGCTTGCTTCCTCACTCGCCTTAATCGAGTTACTTGCACTTTCATAGGAAGTCGAATTGGAAGCAGCTGCTTCTTCGCTTGCCGAATTAAAGCTATCAGACGCGTTACTTGCATCGGTGCTCCTGCTTTCGCTTGCTTCCTTCGCAGCAGCTGCGCTCTCGCTTGCTGCCTTCGAATTAGACTCGCTTGCCTCTTTCGCCGCAGATGCACTGGCGCTGGCCGCCTCGGATGCTTCTGAAATAGACTGCGACTGGCGATCCAACTCGTCATGATACTTCTGCAGAGCTTCCTCCTGACTGGTTACTTTCTCACTGCCAGTTATCACTCTGTCGTAAGTGTACTTCGTCGTGGTTGCCTTCGGGGTATACGCTGTATCGTTCTGGATTTTAAAGGTATATTCTGCCGTATCAGAACCGTTTCTGTACAAGCCATAGTTACCATTAGCATCCGTTTTCAGTACATAGTTGCTACCAAGATTCCGATATGTCAACTCCCACGACGTAGGCTTGTCTTTGTACTGGAGTCTAAATTCTCCATCCTTAATTAAAAGTGTATAATTGCTATTGTTTGCATCCTCAAGCTTGTGCCACTCGCCGTTCTGATCCTGAACAACAACATAATTCCCGACACCTATACCAGTGGCATTACCTCCTGCTACGGTATACTTGTTGCCGCCAACCGACTTTTCTGCTGTACTTGTATTCTCGTTCGAATTATTCAGCAAATTGTCATTTCCATTATTTTTATTATAAGTCGAATAATACCCTTCCGACCCGTCTGCCTTTACGACAAACATCTCACGATGGTCCGCATCATCTTCCAAAATATAGGAAATCGTTCCGTCCGGATTAATCTGCCTGTCCGGATTCGTGTATGTCGTACCGTTTACCGTGATAACAACGTTTGTACCGCCGTTTCCATCAGATTCGATTTTGTAGTCGGTGGTCGGCGCACCCTCAGTCGTAATTGGCTTCGGCTTCTCATCATGCTTATTCGTAATCGTTACTTCTGTGCCGCCCGTCACCTCATAGCTTATCTCCGCCTTATTGACGTTTACCTTCCCGTCCTCTACGGAATACTGGTAAACCTCGGAAAGCTCTCTTCCTTCGGAATCCTTATAGTAAACCGTATAATAGCCCTGCTGATCTTCAGTCGCTTCCGTCCAGTCCATTTTGACGACAGAATTTCCGTTGCTGGCCATCTGATACTGGATAATGCTCTCCGCCACAATTTGTGCTGCCGCGTTCTGGTCTGCTGCCGACGCGGAATTGGAGTGCAGCGTAGACAGCGAATTAAGAGCCGAGTCGTAAGTAGAAAGAGCCGACGCCGCCTCACTTGTAACACCATCCGTCTGGTAGGTCTCGGAAGTATGCTTGTATTCACTTTCAGACAGACTGAACTCATCACTGGCAGAATTACTCTCAGCCGTCACATCGCTGGCGCTGTCAGACGCGCTGGCCGACATGGACTCGGATGTACTTTCCACACCGCTCTGAATCGCCGACAGAGATTCGGATGTAGACAGGCTCTCGCTTGTAAAGGTGTTAGAAGCGTCTACCTCTTCCGTCGAGTTCACCTCTGACGTTGACTCTACATCGCTCCACGTCTGCTGCGGGGGAACATTCTCCTTAGAAGCCTCTTCCCCGTCTCCCTCGGTGTCTCCGTCTGTTCCCCCCTCGGGATTCTCTTCCCCGGAGGTTCCGTTTCCTTCCCCATTGTTCTCGTTCTCGTCTGCAGACTCTTCCTCTTCTTCCTCGGATTCTTCCTCCTGCTCTTCCTCGGTGGATTTCTCCTGCTGATCTGCCCCGGGCTGCTCATTCGTCTGCAGGGTGATTTCCTCATCATCCAGCGAAGCGACATTGATTCCGCCGTCATTCTGGCCATTTGCCGCAACGGTCTTAGTAACGGGAGATGCCCCCCCCCATTTCCTCAAAATCGACATCCAGCTCTCCATTCGCTTTGGATGTTTCCTCCAGCTCCGCCGCCGTTTTTAACGCATCTTCCAACGTGCTCTGCGATTCCAGCGTGTTTTCCAGCTCGGCCTCAGCAGCAAATACGACGTTAGCGTCAAGCGTAGCCGCGCCGAGAACCACACCGGCTGTACCGGCGGCTTTCAGAACCTTGTTTACTTTGCTCGTCTTTCGGTTTCTCTTGCTCATATTCCCTCCTATGATCTTTCTGATTTATTTCCCACCTGTGATTGTAAACGAATTAATCCGGCCATTCAGATTTCATATGTACTTCATCGTACACGTCTTGCCTCAATAAGTCAATCTTTTTTCGCTCTGACCGATCTTTCCTTTCGCAATCCTTCGGTTTGAAAGGCCTTTTAAGCTCCCCTCCCCCTTTCACAAAGAGGCCCTAACTTACTCTCACATATAGAAAGAGCGTTTGAAAATGAAAAATGGCTCAAAAAAATAAAATTTTTTTTGAGTTTTTTTCACTCGCCTTCACGCGTATCTCTCCGGCATAACACCGGAGAGATACGCGTTCGTTATACTACTTATCAATTTTTCTTTTCGGGACTATGCTTATTCCCTTTTCCTGACATCGACGGTTTCCGCTTTCTCCTCCCGATTTCTGCGGTAACCCTCTACGGCGCTGGCAACTGCTCCTATGACAGGGATCCAGGACCACCAGATCCTCTCTCCTGCACCGCCCGGCGCACTGACAAGAGCCGTCTCTTCTTCCCCGATGTCAACCGTCT
Source organism: bacterium (assembly GCA_023664305.1). Lineage (GTDB taxonomy): Bacteria > Bacillota > Clostridia > Lachnospirales > Lachnospiraceae > Acetatifactor. Next base: position 35,074 of record JAMPFT010000026.1, read on the forward strand.
GACCCGTTCCTGCCGTGTCATCCTCGCTTCCCTCGGGAACTACCGCAAGAGGTACATCCTCGTCCTCAATGTCGATCTCACCGCCCTCTTCGGGTTCAGGCGTTACGGGATCAAGGTCTTCCGCTTCATCGGCTGCAGGACCTTCTGCATCTGCCGCTGCCGCGTCTGCTGCCGCGGTGCTGGTGCTATCCGACACGCTGGTGCTTGCCGAATTGCTCTCGCTGGTGCTTGCGCTTGCCGATGCACTTGCGCTGTCGCTCGCGCTGGTACTTGCGGATGCGCTTGCGCTGTCACTTGCACTGGTGCTTGCGGATGCGCTTGCGCTGTCACTTGCCGCTGTGCTCGCTGCGGTACTTGCCGCCGTACTTGCTGCTGTGCTCGCCGCGGTACTTGCACTGGTGCTTGCGGATGCACTTGCACTGTTACTTGCGCTGGTGCTTGCCGACGCGCTTGCGCTATTGCTTGCGGATACGCTTGCGCTGTTGCTCTCGCTGATGGCGAGGCTTTCGCTGGTGGCAAGGCTCTCGCTGGTGCTGACGCTTTCGCTGGTGGATACGCTTTCACTCGTGGATATGCTCTCACTTGTGCTTACGCTTTCGCTCGTCGATACACTCTCACTCGTGGATATGCTCTCACTCGTGCTTACGCTCTCGCTCGTCGATATGCTCTCGCTCGTAGATACACTCTCACTCGTCGATACACTTTCGCTGGTGGATATGCTCTCACTCGTTGATACGCTTTCGCTCGTGCTTACGCTCTCACTGGTGCTGATACTTTCACTCGTCGATACGCTCTCGCTCGTGCTGATGCTTTCGCTGGTGGATACGCTCTCACTCGTCGATACGCTCTCACTCGTGCTGATGCTTTCGCTGGTGGATACGCTTTCACTCGTCGATACGCTCTCGCTGGTGCTTATACTTTCGCTCGTGCTTACGCTCTCACTGGTGGAAAGGCTCTCACTCGTGCTCAGGCTCTCGCTGGTAGCCTTATAATAGGATGTCGAATGGGACTCCGATGTTTTCAGGCTCTCACTGGTGTAGCTATTCGATGCCTCATACCCGGCATCGCTCAAGCTCTTGATATCACTCTGCGCTGCAGTTTCGCTGGTCTCAGCCGATCCCGAATTTGTCGTACTGGTGCTCTTCGCATCGATTGCACTGTCGCTGGCTGAGTTAGACGTTTCCTCTATCGCCTCTGATTTGCTCTCCAACTCACTGTGATAGTTCTGCAAAGCGTTGTCATGGCCTTCTACTGGATCACCCGGTTTGATATTCCTGTTGTAGGTATAGGTCGTTGTAGTTGCCTTAGGGGTGTAGCTTGCGTCTTCTCCAATCGTAAGCGTATAGGCCGGTGTATTCTTCCCGTTTTCGTACAAGCCATAATTGCCATTCGCATCGGTCTTTAATACATACCCACTACCAATCTTTTTATAATCACCTTTTCCATTCAGCTGAGAATAGAAATTCCCATCATCAGATATTACAAGTTGACGACCCGGCTCCGAATCCAATGTAAGCTTATGCCATGCACCATTTTCATCCTGAACAACAGCATACTTATAATTGGTTAAAAGCCAATGATCCGTTCCTCCTGCAACAGTATAGCTGTTGCCATTAATCTCATAAGTACTTGTGCTTGTTTTCTCATCCGAATTATTCAGCAAGCTACTTGTCTTATTATACGTCGTATAATAGCCGTTCGATCCGTCTGCCTTTACGACAAACATCTCTCTCTCTTTGTCGGTATCTTTCAGAATATAAGAAATCGTCTCATCCGGATTAATCTGTCTGTCAGGATTCTTATATGTGTCATCGCCTACCTTAATCACAACATCCGTATCGCCCTTTTCGTTGGTTGTGATTTCGTAGCTGACGGTCGGCGCTTTATCAAGGTTCTCGATCTTATCCGGCTCCTTGTCATGATCGTCCGTAATCGTTACGGTCGTGCCGCCCGATACCTGATATTCTATCTCCGCCTTATTGACGCTTACCTTCCCCGCCTCATCTACGGAGTACTGGTAAATCTCGGAAAGCTCTCTTCCCGTGGAATCCGTGTAGTAAACCGTACAATAGCCGGGCTGATCGCCTGTCGCATCCGTCCATTCTATTTTGTCGGTAGCGCTTCCGCTGCTGGCCATCTGATACCGGATAATGCTCTCCGCTACGGTTTTCTCTGCATCAGCCAGATTTTCTCCCGACGCGGAATTGGAATGCAGCTCGGACAGCGAATGAAGAGCCGAGTCGTAAGTAGAAAGAGCCGACGCCGCCTCGCTTGTAACACCTTCCGTCTGGTAGGTCTCGGACATATGCTTGTATTCGCTCTCCGATGTGCTGAGCACTTCACTGGTGGACTCGCTGGTGGACGCCACGTCCGACGCGCTTTCCGACGCGCTGCCCGACAGGGATTCCGACGTGCTCGCCACATTGCTCTGAAGCGCCGACAGGGATTCAGATGTCGCCATGCTCTCGCTTGTGAAGCTGTTGGACTCGGATACTGCTTCCGTGGAGTTTACCTCTGATGTAGACTGCACTGCACTCCAGCTGTTGCTCCAATTCGGCGAGTCGGCTTCCCCGTCCTTAGGAGCCTCGTTCCCGTCTCCCTCGGTGTCCCCGTTTGTTCCCTCTTCGGGATTCTCATTTCCTGCCCCTTCGGTTCCGTTTGTGTTATTGATCCCGTCTGCAGACTCTTCCTCTTCTTCCTCGGAATCTTCCTCCTGCTGATCTGCCGCGGGCTGCTCATTCGTCTGCAGGGTGGTTTTCTCATCGTCCAGCGAAGCGGGATTGATTCCGCCGCCATTCTGGGCGTTTGCCGCAACGGTCTTGCTAACGGGAGATGCCCCCACCTCTGCCAAATCGACGTCCAGATTTTCCTGCACGTTGGCTGTTTCTTCCAGCTCCGCCGCCGTTTTTATCGCATCATCCAGCGTACTCTGCGATTCCAGCGTGTTTTCCAGTTCAGCTTCAGCCGCAAATACGACGTTAGCGTCAAGCGTAGCCGCGCCGAGAACCACACCGGCTGTACCGGCGGCTTTCAGAACCTTGTTTACTTTGCTCGTTTTCTGATTTCTCTTGCTCATATTCCCCTCCTATGATCTTTTGATTTATTTTCCGCCTGTCATTGTAAACGAAGTTTAAAAGGCCTTTTCAGCTCCCCTCCCCCTTCACAAAGAGGCCCTGTTTACTCTTACATATATAAAGAGTGTTTGAGAAAGGAAAATGGCTCAAAAAAATTAAACTTTTTTCATTTTTTTCCAAATTTTTTTTGCGCGTTTCGTTTTTGAAACAAAAATAGCGGGGAGATTCCCCGCCGTTAGGTGGACCAAGGCCTTTCGACCAGCCCAATCAGTGATTAATTTATATGTTTCTTTTCCCGACTTTAAGGTTTTGTCAAAAAATCAGCCATCCTGACCTGCGGCAGCTTCATAATAAGCTTCCGCCCTTGCTTCACTTATTCCAAACCTCCGAACAAGCTTTGCTACGATGACGTCTTTTGCAAAACCGTTTTCAAGGTTGTCGCAAATCAGGGCTTCGATACCTTTTTCCAGTCCTTTTTCGATGCCTTTTTGCATACCTTTTTCCAGTCCTTTCTGCATACCTTCTTCAATGCCTTTTTCCATACCTTTTGTGATACCCTTTTCCATACCTTCTTCGATACCCCGTTCATATTCCTCGACGCGTATGGCCTGTCTGGTGGCTTCCTCATCATATTCGTAGATGCTCATGCGTTTCACCTCCGCTTTATTCGCCAGAAGAAATTCTCTCAGGATTCCTTCCCTGATGCACTCGTCCACTGCCCGGTCTACCGCTTCCTCCATCGGCATAACGGCAGCGTATTTTCGAACCCTGTCTACATACTGCATATATTCGTCCAATGTTCGGCACTGTTCTTTGATCTCCGTGTTATAGCCGCTGTTAATATTCAGAACCAGCACCTGCAGCTCCAGCTGCGGTTCGTCCTCCCGTGACCGGAAAGCGTCCGAAAGCTTCATGACCTGCCTCTCCGGACAGGGATTTTTCCCGTTATAAAATACGATAAAATGGGGAACCGGGAGCAAAACCCGCCTGCTGCCGTAAAAATTTTCCTTCGCGGTAAGACGCCCGTACTCCTCTGTGATATACTGCAGAAAGCGGAAGGGCATATTGGGGTTTACCGTGGACTGGTGTTCGTAAAGATACAAATGAAAATCCACCAGAAATGCCAGGTCGTTTTTTAGGCCCATATAGATGGCATTCTCCAGCGTTACGATTTCAAGTGCTTCCGGATCGGCGCATTTTTTCCCGCTGACAGCGCCGTACAGCTCCAACAGGTGTTTCCTGTCCCGAAACAGCATCCGGAATACGGTATCCTTATACTTTCTTTTTGTTTTTCTTTTCATTGCTCCTCCTTTTCGTGAAGTCCGAAAGGAAAAGCAAAATTTTCAGATATCCCGGCAGCAATACGCCGGGAACATCGGTCTGTTTCTGCCATGCGCTTCACGAACTCCATGCTTTATAAAATGATGTGGGATAAAAGCACAGATTTCATTGAAGTCATACGGGAGAACTCCCGATACAGAATGGCTTACGCCGCCAGAGATTCAAGAATATATGCTTTGAAATTATTTTATCAGATTACCTGCGGTTCGGCAATACTTTAATTACTTGAGTTTTCACAAAAGAGTAGTGTTCGATACAATTTGATTGACACTCGCACATCATTTATGCACACTATCATGTGTGAACGAGATGATTTGTATAGAAAAAGAGATGCGGTAAAAGTCATAAACCTGAGTCCGCTTTATATTAGTCCATCCCTGTTTTGCCCGCTATAGAGAAATCTTCTCACTTCCATAACCGGACTATTCGGGTCATCATCTATCACCACATAGTAAATTGTATAATTATCTACATAAATACGATAATAAATATACCTACGCTCTCTGGTAGAATAATATGGTTCAAAAGATTCTGCCACCGGAAGACGCTCCATGATAGCCGCCTCCACTTTATCCAATAAATCGCTTGCCGCTTGGGGATTCTTTAGTTTCTCAACAATATAAGTTACTTTCTCGTCAAGATCTTCATAAAAAAGCGGCAGATAACTTAATCTGTACTTTTTACTGAGCATTTATTTTTCTCCGCAGCTTTCCAAAAACTTCCTCATGGCTCATTCGTTCAGCATTTTCCGCCGCAAGTCTGTCCGCTTTATCCAGCATAATTTCCACACTATTCGTCAACTTTGAATACTCCTCAAGACTTAATACCACCATTGCTCCATGCCCATTCTTAGTCAGATACACCGGTTCTCCGGCATTTACAATTTTCTCAATATCAGGAAACTTATTTCTCAAATCTGAGACAGGTCTGATCTGTAACATACCGTTTGCACTCCTTATCAACATCTTATCTTGATTTTATCATTCTCTTTATTGTACCACAAAACTTTTCGTTTATCAGTATCTATTTTATCTTCATCTTCCGCAGCCGCATCATTTTGTTTTAAACAAATCTTTTCTGTCAAAAAATCAGCCCCTCTGCCCTGCGGCAGCTTCATAATAAGCTTCCGCCCTTGCTTCACTTATTCCAAACCTCCGAACAAGCTTTGCTACGATGACGTCTTTTGCAAAACCGTTTTCAAGGTTGTCGCAAATCAGGGCTTCGATACCTTTTTCGATACCTTTTCCATACCCCGTTCATATTCCTCGACGCGTATGGCTTGTCTGATGGCTTCCTCATCATATTCGTAGATGCTATTCCTGAACAGCGTCGGCACGGACATAGTAGGTGCTTCTGCCTGAACCGCATTTTAAGATAAGCCCCTCATCAGTCAGCTTTTTGATTGCACCAAGAGCTGCGCTTCGTCCCACGCTCGGACAGGCTGCGATGACTTCAACTCCGGTCATTTTTCCGATTTTGTCCATCATATAGGCTTTGACTATATCATAAGCGGTACTTCCCCGCCCTTTCCCATTCATCATGCCGACACGCTCTTCAAATTCCACATAACAGGCAAGCACCATTTGCAGCATATACTTGATAAACGGCGTTGGATCGTTGGTTTCCTCGTGCCAGCCGATATCGGACTGTGCAAGCATATCGTAATAAGCGTCCTTTGTTTTTTCAATCTGCTTCTCGATGCTGATATACTTGCCGACCTCGTATCCGTTCTGATAGAGCAGCAGCAAGGTCAGAAGCCTGCTCATGCGCCCGTTGCCGTCGTTAAAGGGGTGGACGCAGAGAAAATCACAGATAACGGCGGGTATCAGAATTAAAGCGTCCACCGCTTCCGTGTTCAACGCCCGTTTGTAGCTTTCACAGATTTTTTCGACTGCCTCCGGCGTTTCATAGGGGGCAAGAGGGGTAAACCGCACAATCTGCGTTCCGTCGGGGCGTGTTTCGCTGATGTAGTTCTGCGTATTCTTGAAATTGCCGCCATAAGAAAGACCTGCGTGTTTGAGCAGATCTCTGTGAAGCTGAAGGATGTAGGACGGTGTTATCGGAATATAGTCGTGGCTTTCGTGGATGGTGTTCAGGACATCCCGATACCCTAAAATCTCGCTTTCGTCCCGGTTTCTCGGTGTGGTTTTTTCCTCCACCAACTGTCTGATACGGGTACTCGTGGTGACAATACCCTCAATTTTATTGGAAGCCTCGGTGCTTTGAATTTTTGCGACTTCAGTCAGTCGGTCAAGCTCTATGGGCTTTTGTCTCACAAACAGGTCCTGTCTGCCCTTGCATTCATGTATTTTGGCGACATAGGAAAGCACTTCGCTGTCCCATTTATAATTTGCCAGCTTTGTATAATCAAAATTTCTCATGGGAGACTCCTTACTTGAAATGTGTTCATCCACCCTTGTCTTTTTCGTCCATATTATGTAATATAGTGGACGAAAACTCAATAAGGCGGACGAAAGGCACTTGCTTTAAATCAGCCCCTCTGCCCTGCGGCGGCCTCATAATAAGCTTCTGCCCTTGCTTCACTTATTCCAAATCTCCGAACAAGCTTTGCTACGATGACGTCTTTTGCAAAACCGTTTTCAAGGTTGTCGTAAATCAGGGCTTCGATACCTTTTTCCAGGCCTTTTTGCATACCTTCTTCGATGCCTTTTTCCATACCTTTTGCGATACCCTTTTCCATACCTTTTTGCATACCTTCTTCGATGCCTTTTTCCATACCCCGTTCATATTCCTCGACGCGTATAGCCTGTCTGGTGGCTTCCTCATCATATTCGTAGATGCTCATGCGTTTCACCTCCGCTTTATTCGCCAGAAGAAATTCTCTCAGGATTCCTTCCCTGATGCACTCGTCCACTGCCCGGTCTACCGCTTCCTCCATCGGCATAACGGCAGCGTATTTTCGAACCCTGTCTACATACTGCATATATTCGTCCAATGTTCGGCACTGTTCTTTGATCTCCGTGTTATAGCCGCTGTTAATATTCAGAACCAGCACCTGCAGCTCCAGCTGCGGTTCGTCCTCCCGTGACCGGAAAGCGTCCGAAAGCTTCATGACCTGCCTCTCCGGACAGGGATTTTTCCCGTTATAAAATACGATAAAATGGGGAACCGGGAGCAAAACCCGCCTGCTGCCGTAAAAATTTTCCTTCGCGGTAAGACGCCCGTACTCCTCTGTGATATACTGCAGAAAGCGGAAGGGCATATTGGGGTTTACCGTGGACTGGTGTTCGTAAAGATACAAATGAAAATCCACCAGAAATGCCAGGTCGTTTTTTAGGCCCATATAGATGGCATTCTCCAGCGTTACGATTTCAAGTGCTTCCGGATCGGCGCATTTTTTCCCGCTGACAGCGCCGTACAGCTCCAACAGGTGCTTCCTGTCCCGAAACAGCATCCGAAATACGGTATCCTTATACTTTCTTTTTGTTTTTCTTTTCATTGCTCCTCCTTTTTCATGGAATCCGAAAGGAAAAGCAACGTTTTCAGACATCCCGGCAGCTATATGCCGGGAACATCGGTCTGTTTCTGCCATGCGCTTCACGAACTCCATG
>JAMPFT010000027.1 GCA_023664305.1 bacterium
TTGTGTGAAGTTTTCAAGGTGCTATATTAGGTAGGGGCTTTTGACCCCAACATCTCAAAATGGTTAGATGATGTATTAAAAACGGATATACCGGATGAGATTGCTGCTTTTGGTTTTAATTTATATGAGGATGACAATTATAACTGGTCGATGGAGTTGATTGGAACATCAGAATTTGATGTTGACGACGAGGATTGGTTATGCAATGAGGTAACGGATTTTAACACGAGGGAGAATCCGTTTCGCTGGATTAAGGAAGCGGAATGGGAAGAAATATTTGATGATATTGTTTCTGCTTTAAGAGAATATTTGAAAAGGGGACAATATGCAGATGTTTTAAAGGCAAAATCAGGTATTGGCGCCGGGTTTGTCGATGGGAATGTCGAAATCCTTTATGTAAATTCCTATATACGATGAGAGCAGGGAGGGATTGTTGTTTCACTATTATTCCACCGAAGACATTCAAAAGGCATTTCAGAATTATGAAATTCTCGATTTGGAGGCGGATGCGCGGGGAAATCGGCATTTGATTATAAAATTTCCTCCGGAAACCCTTCAAGGCGCAGAAAGGGGATAACGATGCAGATCAGGAATAGCAAACAACCTCAAAGGCCTTTGGGCGAGCGGCAGGGAATCGGAATTGCCGCCCGCCGTTTTTTCATGACAACAGAATTTTCGCGGAGTATATTTTCTATTGTTGGCGTCAGTTTCTTCTGGCGGACTCCGTATATTTTTCTTCGCAGTATTTGCAGCGGTAGATTTCCTTCTCCGGGTCAGCCAGGCAGAAAATATGAGGCAGCTCCTGCTCGATGGAGGTGATGCAGCGGGGATTGCGGCACTTGATCACGTTTCGGATCTGTTTCGGGAGAACCAGTTCTTTCTTCTCCACGATCTCGCCGTTTTTGATTACATTGACCGTAATGTTGTGATCGATGAAGGCCAATACGTCCAGGTCCAGCATATCTATGTCGCATTCCACCTTTAAAATATCTTTTTTTCCCATCTTGTTGCTGCGGGCGTTTTTGATGATGGCTACGGTGCAGTCCAGCTTATTTAGCTGCAGATGATCGTAAATATCCAGGCTTTTTCCGGCTTTGATATGATCCAGGACAAAGCCTTCTTCTATTTTTCCGACGTTTAACATTTTTTCTCCTCTCTTTTACCATACAGGAAATCTTGATACAGCCGGGGAAGAATGCGAAGCATTCTTCTAAGCGTCCGATAGGACGCTTTTTTATACCAGCCCCAGCAGCGTCAAAATCAAAGCCATCCGCACATAGACGCCGTAGCGGGCCTGTCTGAAATAAGCGGCTCTCGGATCGTTGTCTACTTCCACGGAGATCTCGTTGACTCTGGGAAGGGGATGGAGTACCAGCATGTCCTCTCTTGCAAGGGTCATCTTGGCAGCGTCCAGGATGTAGAAATCCTTCAGGCGGATGTAGTCTTCTTCGTTAAAAAAGCGTTCCTTTTGGACTCTTGTCATGTACAGAAGATCCAGGTCGGGCATCACGTTTTCCAGCCGGACGACCTCTTCGAAGGGAATCTGTTTTTCCCGCAGCATGTCGGTGATATAGTCGGGAACGCGCAGCTCTTCGGGCGAGATGAAGATAAATCTGACGTCGTCGTAGCGCACCAGGGCGTTGATCAGGGAATGCACGGTACGGCCAAATTTCAAGTCGCCGCACAGGCCGATGGTAAAGCGGTTCAGCCTTCCCTTCAGACTGCGGATGGTTAAGAGATCCGTGAGGGTCTGGGTGGGATGCTGGTGTCCGCCGTCTCCGGCGTTAATCACGGGAATCAGGGATTTTTCGGCGGCCACCATGGGAGCGCCCTCCTTGGGGTGTCGCATGGCGCAGATGTCCGCGTAGCAGGAGATGATGCGGATCGTGTCGGATACGCTCTCGCCCTTTGAGGCGGAGGAGGAGGCGGCATCGGAGAAGCCGATGACTCTGCCGCCCAGTCTCGTCATCGCGGACTCAAAGCTGAGCCGGGTGCGCGTGCTGGGTTCGTAGAAGCAGGTGGCCAGAATCCGGCCGTCGCAGGCGTGAGCGTATTTCGAAGGGTTGCGCTCAATGTCGTTTGCCAGATCAAAGAGCCTGTCAAGCTCTTCTGTCGTGAAGTCCAGGGGACTCATTAAGTGTCTCATAGTTACTCCGTTTCTGCCCGGGAGGCGGGCGGGAAATCATCTTAAAATTCGGGCAATTCCAGGGAAAATCTCAGATTCCCTTCTTCAGAAAAACAAGCCGAAGAGAAAGTCTTCGGCTTGTCACGTCATGATTGAAACGATAATAAATCCTCCACTGTCTTACGCCTGGGAGCGGCGGGAGATTCCGCGGGATAGCCGATGGGAATCAGCGCTACGAGCTCTCTGCCCTCGGGAAGGTCGAGAACCTTTGCGGCGTCTGCCTCGTCAAAAAGTCCCATGATTACGGTGCCAAGACCCTGCTCGTAAGCGGCCAGGCAGAAGGCTTCGCTGGCCACGCCGGCATCGTACATCTGCCAGCCCGTTTTCTTGGGGGTGGAGAAGGAGCCGTCTCTCTCGTAGCCGCTGCGCCCGGTGATCATGGTCACGGCGATTACCATGGGAGCCTGCTCCATGACAGCGCCGTTTCCGGCGTAAAGGGAAGTGCATTTGGCAAGCGCCGCTTTCTTTTCGCCCTCCACGGCAATGTAGCGGGTGATCTGTGTGTTTTTCCAGCTGGGAGCGTAAGCCGCCGCAGCTACGATCTTTTCAATCAGCTCGTGGGAGACGGGCTGATCCGTAAATTTTCTGATACTTCTGCGTCCGATAATGCATTCGTTTGCCGTCATATTAACCCTCATTTCTGCGCTGCCGGATCCCGTTTTCTGACTGAGACCGTGTATAAGCGGCTTTGTGCAGGCAGCGCGGGCACAAAGCGCTCTGTGGAAATTGGTTTTACGCGTTTTTGCGCGGCCGTATCTCGGAAGCAGCCGGTGCCCGGACTTTGGCGCAACGCAAATCCTGATAGTATGATACCACTTCGCCGAAGCGGTTGCAATGGGAGAAAGCGAAAAATTTTGGTTGCAAATCACCGCAAATGCTTCTATACTGGGAGAGAAGGAAAAAATATTCCGGCCAAAAAGAGGAAGAGAAAAAGCGGACTGCGGAGAGAAAGGGACGGGAAAACGGATGAGCGTGGAATTTAATGAGAGAAAACGGTGGTTATTTTTGGGGCTGCCCTTTACCTTTACCAAGTACAGGATCAGAGAGGATATGATTACGGTGGATACCGGTCTGCTGAAGACGGTGGAGAACGACTGTTATATGTATAAGGTGCAGGATGTACAGCACAGCGCGACGCTTTGGGAAAAGATGTTCAGGCTGGGAACCGTGACCTGTTTTACCGGAGATACCACACATCCTCAGCTGGTATTGGAGCATATTAAAAATTCCAGGGCGGTGAAGGATTTTATTTTGGAGCAGTCGGAGCAGGCGCGGCTGAAGAGACGCACGGTAAATATGCTGGATATCGGAAGCGGTGAGATCCAGGATATGGACGATCCTGAGTAAAACAGATGTTATTAAATTCCCTGCAACGGTGGATGGCCGCCGTATTGCAGGGAATTTTCAAGTGATGACGACGCTGTGAAATCTGACGTACTGCAGGAATTTTCAAGTGATGACGCTTCTGCGGAGGCTGACGTATTGCAGGGAATTTTCAAGTGATGACGCTTCTGTGAAGTCTGACATATTGCAGATGTCGGCGTTAAAAGGCAGAGCGCAGGCTACGCCGCCGGTATGCGGGGGCGGTTATCCGGTCAGTCGGAGGGCTTGGAGAGCAGCCGCTCAAACAACAGTCCCGCCGTAAACCAGTAAGGGGCAAAGTCAAGACGGATCAGCCGGTTGACGTTCCATCTGCTTTTGCCGTAGTCCCAGGGACACAGCTTATGCTTCGACAGCAAAAGTCCCGTGAGATATTCTGCGGAGAAAATCAGACCCGTGTAGGACAGTCCACGCAGCCATATAGGTTTTTTCTGAAGCAGTCTGCTGACGGGGGCGAGGAGGGCGGCCGAGCCGTAGATCGGAAACATCCAGAGCGAGGTTGCGCCTTTCAAGGTCATATCACGTCTGCGCAGGGAGGCGGCCGCGGTAAAGAGGATTTCCATACACCATCCGGTCAGCCCGCATTTGAGAAAATTTTTAAAGAAACAAGCGATATTTTTATTCATAGAAGTAGCTCCTTTTGTGAACTCTGCCTGTTTTTGCAGTATGACCGGGCAGGAGGCAAAAAATCATGGAAAGTGTTACCAGAAACGCGGACGGCCTGTTTTGCGGAAGGCGGAGGGGATTCTGCGTTTTGATATCGTGAGGAGAGAGGTTTCGCTTCGGCGGGAGGAGGCGTGCAGATGAATGAACGTCAGGTGATGGAATATATAGAACAGGTAAGTCATTACGGTATTGTCCCCGGCCTGGACAGTATCAGGGAGCTGTGCAGGCGGCTGGGAGATCCGCAGAAAGAGCTTTCGTTTGTACATATTGCGGGGACGAACGGAAAGGGGTCCGTCTCTGCCTTTATTGCCACAGTGCTGCGGTGCGCCGGATACAGGGTGGGACGATATATTTCGCCTGTTATTTTTCAGTATCGGGAGAGAATACAGGTAAACGACAGATTTATTTCGAGGCGGGCTCTCTGCGAGGGGATTGAGCGGATCAGGGCGGTGTGCGATGAGATGACGGCCTGCGGACTGCCGCACCCGACTCCCTTTGAGATCGAGACGGCGCTGGGATTTCTTTACTTTCGGGAAAAGTCCTGTGACGTGGTAGTGCTGGAGACCGGGATGGGCGGCTTGGAGGACGCAACCAACATCGTGGAAAATACGCTGGCGGCTGTGATTACGTCCGTGAGTATGGATCACATGCAGTTTTTGGGGAAAACGCTAAAGGAAATTGCCCGGCAGAAGGCCGGTATCCTGAAGCGGGGCTGCGCCGCGGTCAGCGGACGTCAGGAGAGGGAAGCGGCGGATGTAATTGAGAAAGCGGCCGCGGAGCTTGGCTGTCCCCTGACGGTTACCCGGCCGGAGGAGCTGACTCATGTTCAATACGGTCTGCAGAGGCAGTATTTTGATTATCGCGGCTATAAAAGACTGGAGATTTCGCTGGCTGGCCGCTATCAGATCGAAAACGCCGCCGTCGCGGCGGATGCGGTGGAGGCGCTGAGAGGCAGGGGCTTTTCCATATCGGAGGAACAACTCAGGCAGGGACTGCGGCAGACTGTCTGGCCCGGCAGATTTACCGTGCTGGGAAAAAAGCCGTATTTCATCGCGGACGGGGCGCACAATGAGGACGCGGCAAAAAGACTGGCCGAATCGCTGGAATTTTATTTTACAAATAAGAGAATTATCTATATAATGGGAGTGCTGAAGGATAAAGAGTACGGGAAGATCATTGATCTGACCCACTCTCTTGCGGATCAGATCATTACCGTGACGCCTCCGAATACCGCCCGGGCGCTGCCGGCTTATCTGCTGGCGCAGGAGGTGGCAAAAGTACATCCTGACGTGACGGCGGCGGACAGCCTGGAGGAAGCGGTTGAGATGAGCAGGCTGCTGGCGGGAAAAGAGGATGTGATTGTGGCTTTCGGCTCTCTTTCCTTTATGGGGAGATTGATTGAAATCTACAGGAATGGAGATTGAAATGATAGATCAGAACAAAATCAGAGAAGGAGTCAGGCTTATCCTGGAGGGGATCGGCGAGGATGCGGCGAGAGAGGGACTTTTGGAGACTCCGGACAGAATCGCAAGAATGTACACGGAAATCTTTGCGGGTATGGAGGGGGACCCCGCCGTACCGCTGTCTAAGGTATTTGCCGTGGAAGGCGGAGAGATGGTGCTGGAGCGGGATATTGTCTTTTATTCCGTGTGTGAGCATCATATGCTTCCCTTTTTCGGAAAGGCGCATGTGGCGTATCTGCCGGACGGGAAGGTGGTAGGTTTGAGCAAGCTGGCGAGAACCGTTGAGATATACGCAAGGCGTCTGCAGATACAGGAGCGGATGACGGGGCAGATTGCAGACGCCGTCATGGAGCATCTCGCGCCGAAGGGAGCGATGGTGGTGCTGGAGGCGGAGCATATGTGCATGACAATGCGGGGGATCAAAAAACCGGGCAGCAGCACGGTGAGTATTGCGACGAGGGGCGTTTTTCAGGATAACGCCGCGCTGCAGGAACAATTCTTTCGGATGCTGCGGCTTGGAGACGGATGATTTTTGCGGGAAGTGAGAGCGGAAGCGGATTCGGGAAAAAGTGGAAGCGGTTTGTCGGCATGGCAGGAATTGTGGGAAGAAAGCGGAAGCGGTCTGCCGGGATGGCGGGAATTGTGGGAAGAAAGCGGGAAGCGGTTTGTCGGCATGGCAGGGATTGTGGGAAGAAAGCGGAAATCGGTCTGCCGTGATGGCGGGGCTGCGGGAAAAGACAGGAAGCGGAATGGAAAGAATAGACAGAATACGGGAGCATCCCCTGTTTGTGGAAAATCTGGAGAAAAACGCGGCGGCAGAGGCGGGCAGACGCTTCTGCCGCCATGATATGTCTCATTTTCTGGACGTGGCGAGAATCGGCTGGATTATTATTTTGGAGGAACGGCTGGAGATTCCAAAGGCGCTGATCTATGGGGCGGCGCTGCTGCATGATCTGGGAAAACACAGACAGTATGCGGAAGGGATTCCTCACGAGCAGGCCGGTGCGGTTATTGCGCCGCGGATTTTGGCTGACTGCGGGTTTGATGATAAAGAAACAGATGTTATTGTTGATGCGATTCTGCAGCACAGGAACAGCAGCGTCAGCCGGGAGAAAAATCTGCGGGGCGTGTTGTACCGCGCGGACAAGCAAAGCAGAGCCTGCTTTGCCTGCAAGGCGGAAGCCGACTGTAACTGGAAAGAGGGCAAGAAGAATCTGAAGATTACGGTATAGACTTTCGAGGCGGTTCTTTTGAAAAACGTCGATCGGTCTGATTTTGGGAAGGGCAGTCTCTTTGAGAAGAAGCCGGGCGGTTTTGCTTTGGAGAGAGCAGCTTCTTTGAGAAGGAGCCGGGCGGTTTTGCTTTGGAGAGAGCAGCTTCTTTGAGAAGGGATCGGGGTGCCCCGGCTTTGGAGGTGCGGATCTCTTTGCAAAATGGCAGGCTGATTTGGTTTTGAAAAACGCGGCGGATGTGCCGTCGGAGAGGAATAGGAACAAGATGAAGATAGGCGGCAGGGAATTTGAGACAAAGGGCCACACTTATGTGATGGGAATATTGAACGTGACGCCGGATTCCTTTTCCGACGGCGGAAGGTGGAACGACAGAGACCGCGCCCTGCGGCATGTGGAGGAGATGGCAGAGCAGGGGGCGGATGTGATCGATATCGGCGGGGAGTCTACGAGACCGGGGTATACCGTGCTCTCCGAGGAGGAGGAAATCCGGCGTGTTGTGCCCGTGATCGAAGCGGTGAAAGCGCGTTTTGACATACCCGTGTCGCTGGATACCTGTAAGGCAAAGGTGGCGCAGGCGGGAATCGGGGCCGGGGCCGATCTGATCAACGACATTTGGGGACTGAAATACGACAATAAAATAGCGAATGTTATATCAGAGAGCGGACTGCCCTGCTGTCTGATGCACAACCGGAAGACCCCGGTTTATGCGGATTTTATGCAGGATGTGGCGGCGGATTTGGCAGAGACCTTGTATCTGGCGGAGAGAGTGGGCATTCCCGGGGACAGGATTATACTGGATCCGGGCGTCGGGTTTGCGAAATCCTATGAACAGAATCTGGAAATTATCAATTCTCTGGAGGAGCTGCATGCGCTGGGGTGTCCGCTGCTTTTAGGCTGCAGCCGGAAGTCGGTGATCGGCCAGACGCTCGACCTTCCCGTGGATCAGCGTCTGGAGGGGACTCTGGCCACCACAGTGCTGGCGGTGATGAAGGGCTGTATGTTTGTCCGGGTTCACGATGTGAGGGAGAATCTGCGGGCGGTCAGGATGACGGAGGCTGTTTTGAGAGGAGGAAGAGCCTGATGTACAAAGGATTCGGGACGGATGAAATCAGAATTGAGAAGCTGGAGGTTTACGCCTATCACGGCGTCTATCCGCAGGAGAAGAGCAGGGGGCAGACCTTTTATGTGAACGCGGCATTGTACACGGATATCCGTAAGGCGGCCGCAAAGGACGACCTGGCGCTTTCCGTGGATTACGGGGATGTCTGTACCTTTATCAGTCAGTGGATGAAAGATAACAAGCGTAATTTATTGGAGACAGTGGCGGAGGATTTGTCTGAGGCGATACTGTTGAGATATCCTTTGGTTTTTTCCGTGGATTTGGAGATCCGAAAGCCGGAGGCTCCGATCGATCAGCCCTTTGGCTGCGTGTCTGTGAAGATAAACCGCGGCTGGCATCGGGCTTATCTGGGATTGGGCTCCAATCTGGGAGAGAAGGAGAGTTACCTGGACGGTGCGGTTTTAGCCCTGCGGGAGCATCCCCTGATCCGGGAGGTCAGGGAGTCAAAGCGGATTGAGACGGCGCCTTACGGCGGTATAGAGCAGGACAACTTTTTAAACAGCGTGTTGAGACTGGATACCCTGCTGGGTCCCGAGGAATTGCTGGAGGTTCTTCACGGGATCGAAAACGCCGCGGGCCGGGAGCGGACGGTGCGCTGGGGGCCAAGGACGCTGGATCTGGATATTCTGTTCTACGACCGGCTGGTCTATGAGAGCGACGATCTTGTTATCCCGCATCCCGATCTGGAAAACCGTGATTTTGTGCTACGGCCGCTGGAGACCCTTGCTCCAAATTACAGACATCCCGTCTCGGGAAAAACCGTATCCCGGCTTCTGCAGGAGCTTTCCGGGAAGTGAGGGGAAAGGAAGGATGCGAAGCATTCTTCCAAGCCGGTTTACCGGCTTTGTGTCCGACAGGACGTTTTTTATCTTATAGGAAATTTCGCCGTAGCCAGGGAAGAATGCGAAGCATTCTTTTAAGTGCCACGCAGGGGCACTTTTTTATGGAAGCTCCGGCAGATGAGGCTTCAGATACCGGGTCGCAAAGAAAGCGGCCAGACCGGTGAAAAAACCCGTGATGACGCCGCTTAATATCAGGAAAGGGAGATAAGTCCATATCCCGGCGGAGCGGGTCAAGGCATAGGCGACCAGAAGCTGGCCGATATTGTGAGCCAGACCGCCGACGGCTCCTGTAATAAATAGCGCCTGTTTTTTAAATAGACGGTTGAAAAAGTACATTGCGAACATGCCGAGAACGCCGCCGAAGAGGCTGTAAAGCAGACTGACGGCCTGCCCGAACAGAAGGGCGGACAAAAGGATGCGCACGGTTAATACAAGGGAGGCCTCCCGCAGCGTGTAACGGTATAAAAGGATCAAAGTGACGATATTTGCCAGTCCCAGCTTGATCCCGGGAATCGGCACCAGAGGAGGCAGCATGCTTTCAACCGCGTAGACTGCCAGCGAGACAGTGGCGTATAGCGCTAAAAAGGTCATCTTTTTGACGGACATTTGAATCCCTCCCGTTTGTCAGTAGGTTGTGATATCGATATCGTCCCGGTCCGCAGCGCGCAGTTCAATTACGAGACGGTTGGGAAGACAGACGATGGGAAGCCCCAATGAGCTGACGAAGCCCTGCCGGACGCAGAGCTTGTCCGGGCAGTCTGCGGAAACGATGCCGATGCTCCCGGGCCGCACTTCCACCCGGTTTTCGCCGCCGTTTTCCCCGGTGACGGTGAAAGTATGGGGTTCTGAAATATCGTTCAGCGGGATGCTGGCGATCAGCTTTCCGTCCTGATAGATATCGGCAATGCAGCCGGAGGACGGCCGGCGCGGGGAGAGAACAGACCACAGGCTTGCGGCACACAGGATCAACAGAAATGCGCCGGTCAGGACGGCGGCCCGTCTTGTTTTGTTTTTTTCGTTCAAGAGAGTCCTCCTTTTTCGGTAAGGTGGTATCTGCTTTTTAAGTATAGCAAAAAGGATTGTGAAAATGAAGAAATTTTTTTTACTTGCGGCGGTCTGCTTTATGGGAATACTGTCCTGCGGCTGTGGAGAGGTAAAGCCCCGGAGAGTTCAGAGTACGGACGTGGCTATGGGCACGGTCATACAGCAGGTGCTCTATACGGTTTCCGATGACGGCAGGGAGGCGGAAGAGATTCTGCGGCTGTTAA
Source organism: bacterium (assembly GCA_023664305.1). Lineage (GTDB taxonomy): Bacteria > Bacillota > Clostridia > Lachnospirales > Lachnospiraceae > Acetatifactor. Next base: position 10,157 of record JAMPFT010000027.1, read on the forward strand.
ACGACCTGGAGCAGGGCCTTTTGTCTAAAAGGCTGGAAACCTCGGAGGTTTTTGCCGTGAACGAAGCGGTAGGCGCGCAGGACGGCGTTTTGCTTTCCCCCGCGCTTTCGGAGATTGTGGCCGCCTGTCTTGAGATGTGGGAAAGGTCTGACGGCTGCTTTGACATAACGCTGGGAGAGGCGGTGGCCCTCTGGGATATCGACAAATGGGCCTCGGAAGAAAATACGGAGGAATTTGAACTCCCCGACCGCGAGGCCCTGCAAAGGGCGCTGGAGCGCTGCGGCAGCGGAAAGCTCGTTTTGGAGGACGGGCGGCTTTTTCTCCCGGAGGGGGTGCAGCTTGACCTGGGCGCGGCGGGAAAAGGCGTGGCTATGGACGAAATCCTGAGCTTTCTGCAAGAGAATGATACAATAACAGGCGCTACCATATCGCTGGGGGGAAGCGTTTTGACTTACGGGGAAAAACCGGATAAAAGTCTTTGGAGGATCGGGGTCAGAAATCCTGCCGACGTGTCCGCCAATATCGGGATTTTATCGCTGGAGGGCCAATGGTGTATCTCTACCTCCGGAGATTATGAACGGTATGTGGAGCTGGACGGCGTCCGGTATCACCATATTCTGGATCCCGCCACCGGTTATCCGGCGGACAGCGGCGTGGCGGGTGTGACGGTACTTTCGAAAAACGGTCTTTTAAGCGACGCACTGTCTACGGCCTGCTTCATCCTGGGGCCCGAGCGGGGAATCCCTCTGGCGGAAAGCTATGGCGCGGAGGCGCTCTTTGTCGGGAAAGACGGCAGTTTGGAGATGAGCGACGGAATGAGACGATATTTTTCCCGGGAGTGACGCCGCTGACGCATCGCTTGCGGAAATGTCGGTTTGGGTGTAAAATAAAAGAAAATCCCGAAAAGGCGGAGGAAACGATGGAAGAGATAATCTATATGCACGCGGACGATCAGATTTTGAAGACCATAGACGAAAAAATGCCGCCCGAGGAGGAGCTGCAGGATCTGGCGGAATTTTTCAAGGTTTTCGGGGATACCACCAGGCTGAAAATACTGTATGTGCTGCTCAGCGCGGAAATGTGCGTGTTCGATATCTCCGCCGTGCTGGGGATGTCCCAGTCCGCCATCTCCCACCAGCTGCGAGTGCTGAAACAGATGGATCTTGTCAAAAACCGCCGGGAGGGGAAGACGGTTTTTTACTCTTTGGCGGACGGCCATATTGTGACGATTTTAAGCCAGGGGCTGGATCACATCGAGGAGTGAATGCACTTCGCCTTTTTTCTCTCCGTAAATATAGAGCCAATATGCCAGGGCGCATAAACGGTCTGTATCGGAAACGCTTTTGTAAGAGCATTTTTGCATCAGTTTTTTGCAGGGATTGATAACCGTATCATAAATTTTCGGTGTGCTTTGTTGCTCATACCGTTCCAAAATCTTTTCCAGCACCGGTTTCAATTTGTTGTGAAAGCTTTTGATATCCTGCTGTAATTCATTCATTTTTCCTCAAATCCCCGTTTTACTTTGTACCGTTATCTTACCACAAAAGCATACGCGAATCCATCCTCTTTTCCCGCCGATATCAGCCGGAATCCTCAGAAGCCTTGAATTTGTAAATCACCTTTTTATAACGAAATTCAAACAGCCGTTTACGGTATGAACTACAAAAAATACCGAGGCGGTTCCGACTAATAGATAATTGCCTTTCCATAACCCGAAAAACAGGTAGTACAACGGGACAACCGCAAACTGGCTTATCACAATCAACCAGCCATATTGAAAGCCAAGGTAATAAAAAGCCCAGCCTGTAAAATTGATCAGTATCATGAAAACAGTTATTGCGAAAAAGACTTTCTCTTTGTGTGTGGCTATCGAAAAGAATTTATTGCCGTCTTTAACAATCAATATCAGCAAAAGCATAGACAGCATACCGAATACCCCCTGTGTCTTTTCGATCCAGGGAATTTCATTCGGCATATTCATGATAGGATTAAAGTTCATGTTTATCAGCGGCATAATCATATACGGAATTTCCTGAATAACAAATGCAATCATTCCCGCATAAGAAATTCCAAAATAATAATTCCGAAACAGACGAAAAAACTTTACCATATACTTCTCCATTCATAAACGCCGATTTGTTGAGCAGTCCGACATCAATATTTTATCACAAACACACTCGCAATGCCATTCCCTACATGCCGATATCAGCCCGCCCCGGCCCTGAACCCCCGGTTGAAAACGGAACCGAAAATTGAACGACGCCGTTATTGAAGAAAAACGCCGCGATATACTATAATAGGTTTCAGATCACGGAAATACTGTGGTGCAGCCGCTGTTTTCAGCCGACAGAAGGAGAAACGCTTATGAACCTGAAAATCTGTGAAAATCTGAAAACCTTTCGCGCCGATCAGGGCAACACTCAGGAAGAGCTCGCGAATCATCTGGGAATTTCTATTCAGGCCGTATCCAAATGGGAGCGGGGCGAGAGTTATCCCGACATCACGCTTCTGCCTGCCATCGCCGCATATTACGGCAGGACGGTGGATGCTCTGTTGGGCTGCGGTGAAATCGAACAGCGCAGGAAAATCGACGGGATTATGAAAGAATATCAGGAAAACGCGCGCAAGGGCAGGATTGAAGACTGTATCGGCCTGATGCGCGGCGCATTGAAGGAATTTCCGGGCAATCTGTCCCTGACGGCGAGCCTGGCGTATTCTCTGCTGTATATCGGCAAGGAGGAGTATCTGGACGAATGTATCGATCTCTGCGAAAAGGTTTTGGGGAAAAGTGTTGACGACAGACAGCGATTTGAAGTATTGCAGAATATCGTTTATGCGTACGGCAAAAAAGGAAATCCGGACAAGGCAAGGGAATATGCGGAAAAGCTGCCGGGTTCCTACTGCACGCAAAACGCCGTGCTGGAAAGCGTATTGAAGGGAGAAGAGTGCCGGGAACTGGCGCAGCAGAACATTTATAACTATATGAATCTGATCTGTCTTTCTGTCGTCAGGATGCTCCATACCCGGCCGTATCGTCCGGAGGAAACGGTTTTTGCATACGAAACGGTGGTAAAGCTTTTCGAGCTGTTCCTTTATGACGGAAACTACGGTTTTGCGCATCTCAATTTGGGACAGCTCTGGACTGATATTGCGCAGGCCTATGCGGAGTGCGGAAACAGGGAAAAGACCGTGGATGCGCTGAAAACGGCTTGCAGACATGCCATTGAAGCGGATCACATGGAGGAGGGAAAATGCACCTCAATCTTTGCGGATACCCTCAGCTACTCCGGCAGCAGAATCGTGAAAAATTCTGAGATGAGCCAAACGGAATGGATCCTGAAAAGAATGGAGGATCCCATATTCGACTTCATCCGGGAGAGCGAGGAGTTTCGGCAGATATCGGGACGCTTTTTTCAGGGGACAAAGAGGTTATAGCCGCTGCTGCCCAAAGGCGAGTGGTAGGTAGTGGTTTCATCGCCGTAGGGCTGGAAGTAAACATAGCGGGAGGTCATGTTGATATGCGTATAGTTCCCCTCCGCCACCGCAAAATTCTCCGAGCCGTCGGTGCGCATACATCTCAGCTGGGGCTCGCTTCCGTTTTTCTGATAGTAAATGTAGCCGTTTCCCACGTTGAAGCAGTCCACCCGGTCTCCGGTCAGAATCTGGATCTCGTTGCGGGACAGACTGTAACGGCAGAGGCGGTAATTTTCCGCAACATCCAGATAATACACATAGTCGCCGTCTGCTACGGGATACCAGAGATTGCCGCGCCAGACCTCCGAGACGACATCGTTCGCCGTGTTCAGGGCGTACAGGTAGTGATCCTGCTGTGTCCCGTTATAATAGATGGCGCCGTTGTAGACGCAGGCGGGATTGATGTTGTAATCGGCCAGATCCACCTGTTCCGATTTGTCGATCTTCAGCTTATAAAATGAGATGGCGGAATCGGAGGCGGTGAGCAGATAAAGGTAATTGTCTGCCAGCTGTCCCGTCACAACCACGTCTCTTGTCAGCACGGTGAGATCGTTTCCGTTGAGTCTGCAGCGGTTGAAGGATTTTTTTCCCTGAAACTGCCCGAACAGGGAGTCTGTGACGCTTTCGGTCTGGTAGAAGAACAGATATTGACCTCCCGCCAGGATATTTCTGACCTTCAGCCGATTGATCTGCCGCGGGTTGGATTCGTCCGGATTCATGGCGTAGAGTACGCCGCCGTCGGAGGTGTTGGAAAAATACACGGTGCCGTCGTGTTCGCAGAACAGCCCCTCGTTGTTTAAATTTCCCGCCGTGTTTCCCACGGTGCCCGCCGGGTTCATGGGGATGCGGCCCGAAAAGATCAGGAACACTCCCAGCAGAGCCACAAACAGGACAAGAATGACGAGAATCAGAATATTTTTCGTGCTCTTTTTCATACCGGATTTCCTCCCTGCGCTTCAAATCGATCTCTTACCTCCACTATACACCCCTTTTTGCTTGCTATCAAGTTTGTTTTGTTATAAAATAAATACTGGAAATCTACGGAAGGAACGGTTGAACAAAGGGATGGATTTACTGGAGTTAAGACGGCAGATCGATGAGATTGACACCCAGATCGTAACGCTTTACGAGCGGCGGATGGAGATCAGCGGTCAGGTGGCGGAGTATAAGATCAGCACGGGGAAGAAGGTCTTTGACAGACAGCGGGAGACGGAGAAGCTGGCGAAGGTGAAATCGCTGACGCACAATGAGTTTAACAGCCACGGGATTGTGGAGCTGTTTGAGCAGATTATGTCTATGAGCAGAAAGCTGCAGTACCGTCTGCTGACTGAAAACGGAAGTATGGGAAAGCTGCCCTTTATCGAGGTGGAGGAGTTGGAGACGAAGAAGGCGAGAGTGGTTTTCCAGGGGGCGGAGGGAGCCTATTCCCAGGCGGCCATGACGCGGTATTTCGGCGATCAGGTGCGAAGCTTCCATGTAGACAGCTTCCGGGACGCCATGAGCGCTATCGACGAGGGAAGCGCAGATTTTGCGGTGCTTCCCATCGAAAATTCCACCGCGGGGATTGTCAACGAGATTTATGATCTGCTGCAGGAATATGAAAACTATATCGTGGGAGAGCAGATCATCCGGATCGAGCACTGCCTGCTGGGCGTTCCCGGGGCGGAGCTTGCCGATATCAGGACAGTGTACTCGCATCCGCAGTCCCTGATGCAGAGCGCCAAATTTCTCGGAAATCATGACTGGCAGCAGATCAGCATGCAGAACAATGCATTCGCGGCGAAGAAGGTGGCGGGGGACCGGGACAAAACCCAGGCGGCCATCGCCGGGGAGCAGGCGGCCGCCGCGTACGGACTTGAAGTGCTGCAGCGGGGCGTCAACGATTCCGGGGGCAATTCCACCCGGTTCATCATCGTGACCAATCAGAAAATCTTCCGAAAAGACGCGAGGAAGATCAGTATCTGCTTTGAAGTGCCTCATGAGAGCGGCTCGCTCTATCATATGCTGTCGCATTTTATCTACAATAACCTGAATATGACCAAGATCGAGAGCCGTCCCATCGAGGACAGGGACTGGGAATACCGCTTCTTTATCGACTTTGAGGGAAACTTGGCCGACAGTGCGGTGAAAAACGCCTTGAGGGGTCTGCGGGATGAGGCGCGGAACATGAAGATTCTGGGAAACTATTGAGCTCCTGGCGGATAACGCGAACAAGGGGAGTGAAGCTTCCCGAGTCTGCTTATGTATGCCGGCAGGACAGGAGGAATGGAAGGAATGCGGATAGAGGAACTGATCGTGTATCGCAATTTTGAAGAGGGAAGGCTTCTGGACGACATGGCCTGCGTCATGGAGCATTACCAGGACCGTCAGGAGGGACTGCCGCCGGACAGCCCCCTGACCGCGGAGAACCTGCGAAAGCGATTCTACGGCTGTATCCATCAGCTGATCGAGCTGGCGGGAAGCTACGGCTTTCACGGGAATCTCTGGCACTGTTATCTGGCAAATCTGTTGGTGAACAATGAGAACAGCTACAGCTGCGGCTGCGAACTGCGGGGAGCGATCGACGGAACCATCAATGAAGCGGCGCTGCACGATATTGTGATTTTTAAGGAGCTTTACGATTTTGATTTTGCTCCCGTGACGGAGAGACTGCATGTCCCGGAATACAGACTGACAGAGCAGTATCGGACGAGCAGCAGGGAGAGTAAGGTTTATAACGCGAGGATCTGCGCCCGGATCTGCGAGCTGGCGGAGCAGTTTTGCCGGGACAGTACGCCGGAGGAGATGAAGGCTACGCTCACCCGGTTTTATCAGGAGTATGGCGTGGGAAAATTCGGACTTCACAAGTCTTTTCGGGTGGAGCATGACAGCGAGGGAGTGCGGATCGAGCCGATCTTAAATATCGCCCATGTGACGCTGGACGATCTGGTGGGATATGAGATTCCCAAAAAGAAGCTGACGGACAACACGGACGCCTTTGTGGCGGGCAGAAAGGCCAATAACTGCCTGCTGTACGGAGACGCGGGAACGGGAAAATCCTCCAGCATCAAAGCCATCGCCAACGAATATTATGAAAAGGGGCTCCGGATTATAGAGCTTTACAAGCATCAGTTCCGGGATCTGAACGAGGTAATCAGCCGGATCAAAAAGCGCAATTACCGGTTTATCATCTATATGGACGACTTAAGCTTTGAAGAGTTTGAGACGGAATACAAATACTTAAAAGCCGTCATTGAGGGAGGACTGGAAAAAAAGCCGGAAAACGTGCTGATCTACGCCACCTCAAACCGCAGGCATCTGATCCGGGAAAGCTACGGCGACAAGGAGGAGATCCGTCAGGACATGCATACCGGCGATACCGTACAGGAAAAGCTTTCGCTGGTGTACCGTTTCGGCGTGACCGTTTACTTTGGCGCGCCGGACAAAAAGGAATTTCAGAGGATTGTCAAAGCGCTGGCGCAGCGGGGCGGCGTAAATCTGCCGGAGGAGGAGCTGCTTTCGGAGGCCAACAAGTGGGAGCTGTCCCACGGCGGGCTTTCCGGGCGGAGCGCGCAGCAGTTTATCGATTATCTGTCCGGGACGCGGTGAGGCCGGAGAGGACGGAAGTAATTCTTCTCGGAACCGGCGGCTTAGAGAGAGTGCAGGCATAAGGAGAGTTCGCGGAGTACACTGCGGTTGTCCGTGGTGCGCCGGCGGCGTAGAGGTATCAGGATGAGTGTGAGGACTTTTGCAGCGGTTGATGTGGGAAGCTTTGAGCTTACCATGAAAATATTTGAATTTTCGGGGAAAAATAACATGCGGGAGATCGACTGCATAAGCAGGCGGCTTGATCTGGGCTCCGACACCTATGCCTTCGGAAAGATTGGCAACGAGAAGCTGGACGAGCTGTGCAGGACGCTGCGGGAATTTAAGCAGATTATGGAGTCTTACCGCGTGGAGGCGTTTCAGGCTTACGGCACCAGCGCCCTTCGCGAGACGGAGAACTTTGCCATTATTCAGGATCAGATCGAGCAAAGGACGGGGATTCGTCTGGAGACCCTGAGTAATTCCGAGCAGCGCTTTCTGGATTATAAGTCCGTGGCCTCCAAAGGGGAGAGCTTCCGCAGGATCATCGAGGAGAAGACGGCGATTCTCGATATCGGCGGCGGGAGCATCCAGATTTCCCTGTTCGACAACGATACCCTGGTATCTACCCAGAATCTGCGGCTCGGCGTTCTGCGGATCCAGGAGTATTTGAACCGTTTCGAGGTCAGCCATTTTAAGACGGAGACCTTTATCGACGAGATGGTGATGGCGCAGCTTGCCACTTATAAAAAGCTGTACTTAAAGGATCGGGAAATCCGGAATCTGATCGTCATCGACGATTACATTTCTCCCTGGGCCGTCAGGCGTACCGGGGGAGACACCGCGAAGGCTTTTCTGGATGAGGAGGATTTCCGGGATGTCATGGAGCGGCTCAGATCCCGGAACCGGGCGCAGACGGCGGCCGCCATGGGGATCCCGGAGGAGAAAGCGCCGCTCATGTTTGTCAGCGCCGTCCTGATCAGCCGCGTGGCGAGGCTGATGGAGGCCGAGAGGATCTGGGCGCCCGGTGTGACGCTCTGTGACGGCATCGCCTATGAATATGCGGAAAAGATCAAAATGTTCCGGGAGGAGCACGACTTTGAAAAGGATATTATCGCCTGTGCCATGAATATCAGCAAGCGCTACATGGGCAGCATGAAACGCTCCGAGACGCTGGAAAATATCACGGCGGTTATTTTCGACAGCATGAAGCGGATCCACGGCCTGGGCAAACGGGAGCGGCTGTATCTGCGGCTGGCGGCGATCCTGCACGACTGCGGGAAGTATATCAGCATGATGAATATCGGGGAGACCTCCTACAATATCATCATGGCGACGGAGATCATCGGCTTATCCCACACGGAGCGGGAGATCGTGGCGAATGTGGTGCGCTTCAACCACAGCAGATTTCTTTATTACGGGCAGCAGGCGGGGACCGGAGGCCTGGACCGGAGAGCTTACCTGACGGTGGCGAAGCTGACGGCGATTCTGCGGCTGGCCGGGGGGCTGGACCGCAGCCACAAGCAGAAGCTGAAGGGTCTGAAGGCCGTGCTGCAGGAGGACCGGCTGATCCTGACGGCGGAATCCGCCGTGGATATCACGCTGGAAAAGGGCTTTTTCGAGGAACGGTGCGAGTTCTTTCAGGAGGTCTTCAGTGTGGAACCCGTTTTGAAGCAGAAGAGGATATAAGATCCGGGATACGGGCCGGAGAGAACGGAGAACAGATATGGGAAAGATTGATTTTAGCAGCCCGAAATATTATACCAACAGGGAGCTGTCCTGGATTCTCTTTGATCACAGAGTGTTGAACGAGGCAAGGGACAAACATATCCCGCTTTTCGAGAGACTTAAGTTCTTAAGCATTACGGCGTCGAATCTGGACGAATTTTTCATGATCCGCGTGGCCTCCTTAAAGGATATGGTGAACGCCGGGTACGAAAAGAAGGATATCGCCGGGATGACACCCTCGAAGCAGCTGGAGGCCATCGACGTGGCAATCCATGAGCTGGTGGAGATGCAGTACTCCACCTGGAACCGGTCCCTGCTGCCGCAGCTGAAAAAGAACGGTCTGACGGTGGTCAGCAGACACGAGGATCTGACGCCGGAGGAGGGAGCCTTTATCGACCGGTATTTCGAGGAAAACGTCTATCCTGTGCTGACGCCCATGGCCGTGGATTCCTCCAGACCCTTTCCTCTGGTCCGCAACAAGACGTTAAACATAGCGGCGCTGGTACACAAAAAGAACAGCGAAGAGCTGGAGTTTGCCACGGTTCAGGTGCCCTCCGTGCTGGAGCGCATCGTGGCGCTGCCGACGGAAGGAAAGGCCGCAAAGATCATCTTTCTGGAGGAGATCATCGAGCGGAATATGCACAAGCTGTTCTTAAACTATGATATTGTCTGCGCCCACCCTTTCCGGATTATGCGCAACGCCGATTTAAGCATTGAGGAGGACGAGGCGGCGGATCTTTTAAAGGAAATTGAAAAGCAGTTAAAAAAACGGCAGTGGGGCGAGGCCATCCGCCTGGAGGCGGAGGACGGTATGGATAAGCGGCTGTTGAAAATACTGGAGCGGGAGCTGCATCTGGAGGAGCAGAGTATCTATCGGATTCCGGGGCCGCTTGACCTGACCGTGCTGATGAAGCTGTACGGACTGGACGGCTTTGAGCATCTCAAAACTCCGAAGCACATTCCCCAGCCGGTGCCGGAGCTTCCGGCGGGCTGTGCGATCTTTGAGGAGATCCGAAAGAGAGATATCCTTCTGCACCATCCTTACCAGACCTTTGAGCCGGTGGTGGATTTCATACGGCAGGCGGCCAGGGATCCGGAGGTTTTGGCCATCAAGCAGACGCTGTACCGGGTCAGCGGCAACTCGCCCATCATCACGGCGCTTGCCCAGGCGGCGGAGAACGGGAAACAGGTGACGGTGCTGGTAGAGCTGAAGGCGCGCTTTGACGAGGAGCATAATATCGTCTGGGCGAAGATGCTGGAGAAGGCGGGGTGCCATGTGATCTACGGGCTGGTGGGACTCAAGACCCACAGCAAGATCACGCTGGTGGTGCGCCGGGAGGAAGACGGGATCCGCCGGTATGTTCACCTTGGCACGGGCAACTACAACGACGCCACGGCAAAGCTTTATACGGACATCGGACTGCTCACCTGTTCCGAGGCGGTGGGAGAGGACGCCACCGCGGTCTTTAACATGCTGTCGGGCTATTCCGAGCCTCTTGTGTGGAACAAATTAAGCGTCGCGCCCCTTTGGCTGAAGGATAAATTCCTCTACCTCATCGACAGGGAGACCAGACATGCGCTGGGAGGACATCCCGCCAGAATCATCGCAAAGGTCAATTCCCTCTGCGACAGGGATATCATCGCCGCCCTGTACGCGGCCAGCGCCGCGGGCGTGCGCATCGATCTGATCGTCCGGGGAATCTGCTGCCTGAAGACGGGGATCAAGGGGGTCAGCGAGAATATAACGGTGCGCTCTATCGTGGGAAATTTCTTGGAGCACAGCAGAATTTTTTACTTTGAAAATGATGAACGGTACGAAATTTACTGCGGAAGCGCCGACTGGATGCCCAGAAATCTGGAACGCCGGGTGGAAATTCTCTTCCCCATCGACCGGCCGGAGCTGAAGGAGGAGCTTCTGCATATCCTGCAGAGCCAGTTAAAGGACAACGTCAAGGCCTCCGTCCTGCAGGAGGACGGCTCCTATGAGAGAGTGGATAAGCGGGGAAAATCCCGTTTCCAGTGTCAGGAGGCTTTCTGCCAGGAGGCGCAGAAAAAGGCGAAGAGCGCGGTGGAAGAGGAAGCGCATATGACGAGGACGTTTGTCCCGGAGGTGCATCAGTGAAGATATATCTGGCGTCCGCATCCCCCAGAAGAAAGGAACTGCTGGAGCAGATCGGACTGGAATTTGAAGTGTGTGTGAGCAAGGTGCAGGAGCAGATTGCCGCCGTAGGGCCGGGCAAGGCGGTGGAAGAGCTGGCCGCACAGAAAGCCCGGGCGGTTTTGGAGGAACTGTCGGCTCGGAAGGCGGAGACGGTTTTGAAGGAACTGCCGGATAGGAGGCCGGAGGCGGTTCCGGAGGAGTTGTCGGCTCGGACGGTGGAGGCGGTTTTGGAGGAACTGCCGGCTCGGAAGGCGGAGACGGTTCCGGAGGAATTTCTCGTCATCGGCGCGGATACGGTCGTAGCGCTAAAGGACAGAATTTTGGGAAAACCCGCGGACGAAAAAGAGGCGGCGCAAATGCTTGTCCTGTTAGCGGGAAAGACCCATGAAGTTTATACGGGAGTGGCCCTTCTGCACAGAATGCCTGACGGCGCCGTGGAGAGCAGGATTTTCCATGAGGCGACAAAGGTGACCTTCTTTCCCATGGACGGGGAGGAAATCAGACGGTATGCGGCCACCGGCGACTGCCTGGATAAGGCCGGAGCCTACGGCATCCAGGGCTTCTGCGCCAGGTACATACAGGGGATCGAGGGAGATTACAATAACGTAGTGGGACTTCCGGTGGGAAGGCTTTATCAGGAAGCAAAGGAGTGGCTTGGAGCATGAAAAAGGCCGTGATTTTTGATCTGGACGGAACATTGTCCGACTCGATTGCCAGCTTAAAATACTGCGGGGACAGGGCGCTGGCGCCTTTCGGCTACGGCCCTTTTCCGGAGTCCGACTACAAATATTTCGTGGGCGACGGGGCGGCAAATCTGGTCAAAAGGGCGCTGATTAAGGCGGGGGACGAGAAGCTGGCACACTTTGAGGAAGCCTTTGCCCTGTACAAAGACTACTTTGCGGCGGACTGCATGTATCAGGTAAAGCCCTACGACGGAATACCGGAGCTTTTGACGGCGCTGAAGGAAAGGGGGCTGAAGACGGCGGTGCTCTCCAATAAGCCTCATCTGCAGACCTTGGAGGTTATCCATACCCTGTTCGGCAGGGACTGCTTTGACCTGATTTGGGGACAGCGGGACGGCCTGCCCATCAAGCCAGACCCGGCCGGGGTTTTTGCCATTCTGGATAAACTGAATCTGGGCGCGGAGGAAATCCTTTATCTGGGGGACACCGCCACGGACATGAAAACCGGCAAGAGCGCGGGAGCCTTTACCATCGGCGCACTTTGGGGCTTTCGGGACAGACAGGAGCTGGAGGAGGGAGGCGCGGACGCTTTGATCGCGCATCCGCCGGAGCTGCTGGAATATGTTTAAAAGAGACAGTGCATAAAAATTATATAGGGTATTGACAATCTTTTTTCGGGGGGGGGTAAAATAGTGGTACGAAACATCCGTGTCCTGTTTGGCATGGGGAAACAAGGAGGAAACGAAAGTGAGTACTGAAAAAGGAAAAATTGCAAAAAGCACAAGACGCATTCTGACGGTTGGGCTGGCGGGCTGTCTGCTGTGCGGCAGCGTCATGCAGGTCAGTGCGGTGACGCTGAAGGATGTGTTTGACCCGGAGTATTACGCAGATACTTATCCGGATCTGAAGGAGGCATTCGGCTACAACAGCAAGCTGCTCTGGAAGCATTTCAAAACCTGCGGCCTGGCGGAAGGCAGAAGCATGAACGGCATGATCGACATCGTAAAGTACCGGGAGAGCTACGCCGATTTGGAGGAGGCCTTCGGGAATGACTGGGACGCTTATCTGGAGCATTATTTGAACTATGGGGCGAAGGAAGGGAGAGACTCCGGGACGGGATTTAATCCCATGGACTATGCGGGAAGATACGAGGATCTGCAGGAAGCCTTCGGTGAGGATATTCTGGCTCTCTGGGAACATTATCATACTTATGGGGCTACGGAGAACCGGGAGGCCAGGGCTGAGACCGTCGTGCAGGCGGAGAAGGCAGCGGAGGCAGCCGCGGCACAGAGGCAGCAGGCGGCAAGCGGATGGACCGAGCGGGTAGATCATACCTATAACGACGGCTGGGATATTCGGGAATATAACAGTGTGGGTCAGATGGTAAAGCAGACCTCTTATAACGCGGACGGCAGCATGTCGAGATGGATGGTGTATGAATATAACAGTGCGGGTCAGATGGTAAAACAGACCTCTTATAACGCGGACGGCAGCATGTCGGCATGGGGTGTGTATGAATATAACAGTGCGGGTCAGAAAGTAAAGGAGACTTATTATAACGCGGACGGCAGCATGTTGAGTTGGATGGTGTATGAATATAACAGTGCGGGTCAGATGGTAAAGGAGATTTATTATAACGCGGACGGTAGTGTAAGGTACAGATATGTATATGTATACTGCAATGGAAAACAGCTGACGCAAAGTTACATTCGGTATAATTCAGACGGCAGCGTATCCGAAAGTAAAGCGCATGAATATGACAGCGCCGGGAATGAGATAATGGTGAAGTATACCAATTATACCGATTCTGCTCGATCCTATTGGTATGAATATGAATTGAACAGTGCCGGGCAGTGGCTCAAGTCGATCATGAAAAACTCGGACGGCAGTGTAAATATGTGGACGGAGTTTGAATATGATGACGCAGGGCGTCGTACAAAGATGACTGAAAAAGATGCAGGCGGCAGTGTATGGAGGTGGTGGGAATATACCTATGACAGCGATGGAAAGCAGACTGTGACTGAACACACAGCCGATGAAGAACAGAATTAAAAAGGTTGTCATACCTTCAGGAATTGAGAGCGCAGGACTCTTTTGCGCAGGCAATGTAAAAGGGAAACTGCGGGAAAGTTGAGATTACAGTCTCGGGAAAGAAGCCTCCCTGCCTTATCGACGGATAGGGCGGGGGCTTCTTTGCGCTTTGGGACATGGCTGCTTTTGCAAAAGTTATTATTTTGTGTCGAGCCGTTTTTCGGAAAATTTTTTTGTATCCTTTTCGAAAATTCTTGCCCGGTCTCTTTTTCCGTGTTAAAATAAATTCAAAGCATAATCATTTCAAAACAAGGCGGCAAGCTTATTCTTACGGCGCCGCTGTCAAAGCCCGGCGGGGAAGATCCCGGGGGTCAGGTCAGATATTCTGTATATCACCGGAAAATCTATGCTTTTCAATTCAATTACAATTTAAGCAGGAGATTCCGGATAGAAAAAGCGCCCGTGTGTTTCTCCTGCAGTAAGGAGGGAACGGGATGGGATTTGTTTCGTTAAAGTACGACTTTGCCTTTAAGCGGTTGATGGAGAACGAGGCGGTCAGGAAGCATTTTGTCAGCGACGTGTTGGAAATCCCTGTGGAGGAGATTCAGTCCGCGCGGATCGCCAGCCCTGTTTTAGGGAAGGCTTATCTTTGGCAGAAGGAGGGCGTATTGGACATCCTGTTGGTGCTGCAGGACGGCAGGAAGGTAAACATCGAGCTGCAGGTCAGATCCATAAAATATTGGGACAGGAGAGTCTCGTTTTATTTGGCGAGGATGCTTGCGGAGGACATGCGGGCCGGGGAGGATTATGGGAAGCTGAAAAAGTGTATTAATATCAGTATCCTGGATTTTGAGATAGATGACAGTCCGGAATACCACAGGGTATACCGCCTCCGGGACAGGCAGGGGAATGACTTTACGGATCTGATGGAGATACATATTATCGAGCTGCGTAAAGATCTGAGCGGCGGGAAGCTGGACGACTGGATCCGGCTGTTTAACGCGAAGACAGAGGAGGAATTGAGTATGATAAAGACAGAAAATCCCGGGATGTTGGAAGCGATCAGGGAGGTCAGGGCCATGAGCTATGGAAAAACACTGAGATGGATGTACGAGACATGGCGGATGAACCAATGGGATCGGAAGGCCAGGGAGGAGTATGTGCGGGATGAGGGAATAGCGATCGGGGAGGAGAGAGGAATTGTTCGGGGCATTACTCAGGGCGAGACCCGGAAGCTGGTAAGTCTTGTAAGGAAGAAAGTTGCTCGAAATCAGACAGCGGAGGAGATTGCTGCTCTGCTGGAGGAAGAACCTTCTCACATTTCCGAAATCTGTGATCTGATCAGAAAACATCCCGAATGGAACGACGAGAGAATCTGTCAGGAATTGGAGGATTCCTTATAATCCTGACAGAAAATCTCCAAATCTCCCGCCTCAACAGAATGGGGGTACGGCACAGACTGTTGTTTTGTGCGGTAGAAGTCGTGCCGGTCAACCTGTAACAGCTTTTGTCAGATTCCGGATTTCCTCCGCGATGAATCGGACGGGGCCTCCGCAGGAGTCCAGTTCTTCTGCCTGCGCGAAAAGCATTTCGCATATCTGACACAACGCTTCGGTGATTTTTTCCGGGGAGGTCTCATTTCCCTCCGGGCAGAGCCGGATTGCCGCACGCATTTCGCGGCAGATACGGTCAAAGGAACTTTTTTGCTCCGCGCTCAGCAGGGGCGCCAGCTTCCGGATTTCTCCCTTGAGGTAGAAAAGCAGGATGCTGCCGGAGAAGGTGATATTGCTGCAGTCTGTATCTGCACTTGGGTTTGAGGAGACAGCACCGTCACGGTCAGCTTCGGCTGTCCGTCCCAAGGCAGCTTCTTCTTCCTGTCCTGTAAGTTCGCGGAAAACATCTGCAGAAAGTTCCCGGAAAAACAAAACGACTTCTTCCAAACGATCCCGAAAAGCCGGAATGCCATCCAGCAGCTGTCTGTGGGAAGGCATACGCAGCAGATCCAGCTTGGCGGCGGAAGCGACAATATCCAGTCGGAACAGGGAATCCTCCAGAACGGATACGCTGATATCTTCAAGGGTCAAAGAAGACAGTTCGTCCGTGAGCTCATAGATTTCTTCCGCAAGATAGTTATAGGGAAGAGAGGAGGCGGCAGACAGCCTTTTGGCGGCAAGGCGTCCTGCTGTTGTGGCTTCCCGAAGCATTTTCACTGCATTTTCCCGCATATCCTGAAAGATGAGGACAGTCAGTTCCCGAAAGTATTCTGCAATTTCGCTGATCTCTATTTGTACATTTTGAGCCAATTCCGTATATTGATCGGATATCGGTTTAAAGGCAGCACGGTGCTCCGGTCTGGCGCGGGCTAACAGCAGTCTGATCTGAAAGACCAGAATACCGGATTTCCGTTCGACGGTTTCCAGAGTTCTCAGAATCAAAAAGCGGGCTGATATCTCGTCAGGATGCTGTGGAATATCGGTGATACGGTTGATTATTGCGCTAAGTTCATCCGCCATGTCATCCGCGTCAGCGGCAATCAGATCCCGGAATGCGGAGTAGAACGCAGCGGCATCCGGCGCGGCATCCCTGTTTTTTCGGGTGTACTCTGCTGTGTCCCGGATCCGAACGATCAGCCGGTTCATGTTTCGAATTATTTCGTCAATCTTTTTTGAATACGTCAATAGGATATTTCTCCTTCCTGGTTTTTTCGGGGCAAACAGATAAACGGTGTTTTCGGTACTCTCTTGGAGATACGCCCATATGAGCCCGGAAGCTGCGGGTAAAGACTTCATGAGAGTCGTAACCGTATTTCAGGGCAATATCGAGGATACTCTCGTCCGTTTCCGCCAGATCCGCGGCGGCAAGTGCGAGTCTGCGCCTGATCACATAACTCATTACGCTGTCTCCTACGGCTTCACGAAACAGCCGTTGGTAGCGGGAACCGGACAGATGGATACTGCGCGCAAGGCTTTCGACAGTCAGTTTTTTTTGAATGTTTTCCTCGATTACCGCCAGAGAGCGAAAAACGGGGTCTTTATTGTTCATGGTCGTGTCCTCCTGTGTCCTGTGAGCAGTTGTATTTTTTCAATTCATTCTTCTATTACATCATACCGCATCCGAGACCCTTTTTCTTGACAAATCCTACTGTTTTTGGATATCGGCTTGTTTGAAATTATGGCGGCATGTGACGTATAATCCGTTGATTTAAAATCTACAATCCGATACGGTATTTAAGGGTAAGAGAGGTGCCGTTATGATAAAGCAAAAGGTTGGTAACCGGATTCGGGAACTTAGAAACAACGCAGGGTTAAGCCAGGAAAAACTGGCGCTTGCAGCTGATTTGGACAGGACCTATATTGCAAGCGTTGAAAATGGGAAAAGAAATATTTCAATTGTCAATCTGGAAAAAATTGCAAATGCATTGGATTGTACACTGGCGATATTCTTTCAGGGGTTATAGGAGTAGAAATGAATTATATTCTGAACAAAGATAACGCCGTATTAATTGAGGGTGAATGTACTATCAGTAATGAAAATCTGATAAATGCAATCCTGTTTTGTAATAATGCCATCCGCACGTTAGATGAGCAGACAAAGCAGTTTGATATTAACATTTTTGAAGTTTTGGGAATGCGTAACCTTAGCGGCATGGTAGGCGAATACTTTGCTAAAAGTGTAGAACGTTTTTCAAACGGCAGTTTGCATTCTAATTTACATCAAGACGGTTATCCTGATTTGCTGCGGACGAATACAACAGAACGGTTAAATTATTATCAGTCGTTATATACCGTAATTGACGGGAAAAAGTATCCGAAGGATAAAGCGCTGTTCAGCCCGTTCAAATATGGCGGTGTAGAGATAAAGGCAACCTGTGGCAGCACACCGTCAGCGTCCGTTACCCCCAAACCGTTAATCGGCGAGCAACGTATCGGTAAGCTGACTTCGTTTGACTGGAAGGCCCATCACAGAGAAACAAATAATCTGTTGTCAATTTTCTGGGATTTTATGGATGAAGTTCCGACGGTTGCCGCCTGCTTTTATCGCAGCGATCTGACAATTGACGACTGGGGAAAAATCGTTCAACCGAAATCTGACGGCGGGAGAACGACAAGCGTTTCTATTATGACTTCCGCCGGCGTAAAGAAAATGTGTAAGGGCTGGGTTGCCGTCATTGATTCAGAGCCATACATCAATGCGCTTGCAGCCGGAAAATGGATTGGCCGCAGGGTGAAATAACGAAAAATTTCGCTGTAGCCAGGGAAGAATGCGAAGCATTCTTCTAAGCGTCCGGCAGGACGCTTTTTTATGACGAAATTTTTATAATGTAGGTACAAATCAAGTCAATTACCCGTGGCGGTACGCTTTCCCCGATCGTATCTCTTATAAGACTGTCAGAGCACATTTTCCCATTTATGCAGAACGAATAGTCATAGTCTGCAATAGATTGAAGAATCAACCCTTCATAAAGAGAAAGAACTCTGCTTTGACTTGGATGTATTTTGTTGTCAGAACAGGCATATTGGAAGTTTTGTGTTAATGTACTTGCCGGTTCATCCCATTTCATCCGTTTATATGCGCTGACAAAGCCCTTCATTAGCCGCTTTCCGCCTGTTTGAGCATCTTCAACCCACGGTCGCGGCAATAGGAAGCCGCATTTTTCACAATATAGCGGCGTATCGGTATGCGATTTGTTTATCCCGTCATCACAGGAAGCACCATGCGTTTTGTTCCCCTGATAGCCGCATTCCGGATTGACGCACTGATTATTAAATGCAGTATCGCCTTCTTGCGTATTGTCAACCCAAAACAGTTTTTTTCCGTCAAGTAAAGGAACCTTGTGTAATCCGTTGAATCCCGGGACTTTGTTTTTCCCCTTTTCCGCTCTTAAAGCAGGCAATTCACCGATTGCCTCCCTTAACGTAACCCAATGGCGGGTAAATGAGGTGTCGTTTGCCGAATGCGTAAAATCCGGAAGCAGCCTTTCCCGCTCTTTCAATATTTTTTTGGCATTTTCATTTCTTGACATTACCGTAATTAAGCGCTTCCTGTGTTGCGGAACACCGTAATCCGCCGCATCTATAACGGCGGGTTCACCATAATAAATATCTTTCAATTTACGCTTAACATAATCAAGAATGTTGATTAACTCATCATTTTCGTCATATATGAGAGTATTTGTCATATTGACGACATTTTCAAAGATTACCCATTCCGGGCGCAGCGATAAAATAATTTCAACAGCCGGAATGATTAATCTGTTTCGTTCATCCATTTCAGGGCGGATCCCTTTCCTGTAGTTGCTAAGCATTTTTCCCATTCCGTTTGATGACATCCCCTGGCACGGCGGCGTGGCCAGTATTAAGAAGGGAGCTTCTGTATAGGTGTTTTTGTAATAATCTACAATTTCATCCTTAAGAGTCCAAATGTCGCCCTGAAAGCATTTTGTATCCGGATAGTTATTGTGAAAAAGGTTCATACGTTCTTCGAGCAATTCACAGGCGATAACGGTGTTGATACCGTTGGCTTTTAATCCCAAATCGCCAATCCCTGACGAAGAAAAAAGGCTGATTGCATTCCGTATCACACGACCACCCCCTCGATGATGACTATGAGTAACATTATAATTGTGAATGCCGCTCTTGTCAAGAGCGCCGGGAAAAAACGCTGAAGTGAATGTCTTTACGGATTTTTTCCCATCACACTATTGACATGACCGGAATAACATTGTAGTATGTGGGCATAAAGAACTGTGTCGGGTTGACCGATGCGATATTCCGGTGAGCAAAGGAGGGTAGAAGTATGCGCATATTTGACGATGATGTATTGGAGTGCTTCCTGGATAATCAGCTCCAGCTTTTTCCCGAGAAGGTGGTGGAAACGCTGGATGAGGCGGACGGTTTTCTGGAGGAATGCATGGCTGTAGTGGTAAATTCCGTTGACGAAGTAATAGAGTTCTTCGAAGAGGAAGGTATCGACATGGACGGGGCTGTGGATGATGAGATCCTGGAGGCGGACGAGGTTTTTGATATCGGTGACGGAAGGTATCTGATCGTGGAAGGATAAGATCAGATAAAAAACGCAGAAAATTTCCTGTAAATTGCATGAAAGACAACAGGTCTTCTATGATATAATCCAAATCATAGAAGACCTTATTATTCATGACCATGGAATTTTCGCGAAGCGTAAATTCTATGGTTCGTGACAGCAGGGGCTTCAGGAGGCGTAAACGCGATTGCCTGCGGAACGGGAAATTTGCGGCAGGGAAGAATACCTGCAGTTTTTTCGGGGAGGAGTATCATGAGAGAGATCAGAGTCGGAGTGGTCGGGATCGGAAATATGGGGAGCGCCCACGCATGGACAGTATTTCAAAATAAAATCAAAGGGATGAAGCTGGAGGCTGTCTGCGATATCGACGGCAGCCGTCTGGAGTGGGCACATCATAAATTCGGGGAGCAGGTAAGGTGCTTTTCGGATTATCGGGAAATGATTTGCGCCGGTGTTTTGGACGCCGTAATCATAGCGACGCCGCATCCGGCGCATCCGAGGATGGCACAGGAGGCTTTCGAGCGGGGGCTTCATGTGTTGACGGAAAAGCCTGCGGGAGTGGCGGTCTCAGAGGTGAGGAGCCTGAATCAGGTGGCGGAGGAGAGCGGCAGGGTATTCGCAATCATGTATAACCAGCGGACGAATCCGCTTTACAGGGCGCTGAAGGAATATTTGGACGCGGGAAAGCTGGGCGGCGTGAAGCGTTTTGTCTGGATCATTAATAACTGGTATCGGACGCAGGCCTATTATGACTCGGGAGACTGGAGAGCCACCTGGAACGGGGAAGGGGGCGGGGTTCTTTTGAATCAATGTCCCCACAACCTGGATCTCTGGCAATGGATGATGGGGATGCCGGTCCGGCTCAGGGCGTTTTGCAGGACGGCTCAGTACCATCGGATTCAGGTTGAGGACGATGTGACGATCTATGCGGAATATGAAAACGGCGCAAACGCCTGCTTCATCACTTCCACCGGGGAATATCCGGGGACGAACCGCCTGGAAATCAGCGGTACGCTCGGAAAAGCGGTGATCGAGGACGGAAAGCTGAAAACATATCTGCTGGAGCAGGATGAGCGGGATATCTGCATGCACAGCAGCCAGGCAATGCCGCAGGAAAAGGTAAACTATGACGAAATTGTTCAGGACAGACCGGAGCAGGGCCATCCGGAAATTCTGCAGAATTTTGCAGACGCAATTTTGGAGGGAAAGAAGCTGATCGCTCCCGGAGAAGAAGGGATCAGGAGCCTGATCCTCAGCAATGCGGCCTATTTGTCGCAATGGACAGACGACTGGGTGACGTTCCCGATGGAAGAAGAGAGGTTCGACCGTCTGCTGAAAGAAAGGCAGGAGCAGGAGAGAATCTGCCGGAAGACGCCGGAAAAACCTCAGATTTCTCAGCCGGACGGGATTTATGAGAAGCGTTGGTCCGTAAAATGGACGTAATCAAATCATCTCCCGGATTTCGCCTGCTTCAGCTCATCCAACAGCGTGGAGGGAACAAAAAGGTTTCCGTAGCCCGTGCCCAGATCCAGGCCGGGCTTATTGCCGCCGTGGAAGTCGCTGCCGCCGGTGATGAGAAGACCGTATTTTTTTGCCAGAGCGCGGATCTGGCGTTCTTCGCAGGCCTTGTAGGTGGAATAGACCGCCTCGATTCCCATCAGTCCGTTTTCCGTAAGCTCCGCAGTCAGGGCGTCCAGCCGGGCGTCGCTCATATGATAGAGGATGGGATGGGCGAGGACGGGAATCCCTCCAACCGCGAGGATCAGTTTTACGGCCTGAACCGGCGTCACCTTTTCCCGGGGAACATAGCAGGGACAGTGATCCCCCACATACCGGTCAAAGGCCTCCTTCATACCGGAGACATAGCCGTGGGTCAGGAGGTATTTTGCGTAATGGGCTCTGGTGATCACGGAGTCCGGAAATTCCTGTAAAAGCGCCTCATAGGTAATCTCAACGCCCGCTTCCTGTAAAAGGCGGCACATCTTCTGATTGCGCCGGTCGCGCGAATCCACAAACTCCCGCAGCCTGTCGCGGAAAGCTTCCTGACGGTAGTCGATGTAATATCCCAGTACATGTACGTCCTGTCCCTGATATTCCGTGGAAAATTCGATGCCGGGGATGACCTCGGGAACCTTTGTAAAGCGTTGCGTAGAATCTGTTTTCTGTCCGGGATCCGCGGAGGAGAAGGTTTTTCGGGCAACGCTATCTTCCGGGTGGGAGTGGTTCTTCGGAGCGTCTCCGTATTCCGCAGGGAAGAAATTTCCCTGAGCGGAGTCGTATTTCGGATTAGCGGCTTCTTTCTGTGCCGCAGAGCTTCGGGTGCGGGATTCCCGCAGCCCTTCCGCATAGGAAACAGCCTCCTCCAGGCCGTCCACCGTATCGTGGTCGGTGAGGGCGAAGGCGGCAAGTCCTTTTTCCATCGCGTAGTCCACCAGCTCGGAGGGAGTGTATGTCCCATCGGAGCGGGTGGAGTGTACATGTAAATCAATCGGTAATAGGTTCATATCTGTCCCCCTGTCCGCTTCATAAGAGAGTGTACAAACTCCCTGCATTCTTCCCAGGTTCCCCTGACAAAGCAGTCGCAATAAAGCCGAAAGCAGCTTTTGTCTTTTAAGTGAAGGAGAAGACAGCCGTCTTTTTCTTCGATGCGCTCCAACTCGGAATAAGAGGTGTTGATCGAAATGTTTCCTTCCTGGAGCGTAATGCCTTCGTCGGTCAGGGTATATTTTCGAGTCCAGGATTCGGCATGATACTGATTCTTGAGAAGCCTGTACTGCCTTTCGAGAATCAGTATCCAGCGGAGCAGACCGCGGTACAGGGCATAAAGGAAGAACCAGAGCAGCAGCCGCATTCGTGTGAAGATGACGACGACAAGAATCAGCGCCGCAAACGCACACCAGAAGATGCTAAAGGCAAGCTGCGGCGAGTGGAGCAGCCGCTCCTTTCCCCAGGAGATATACTTCTTTTTATCCACCGTGTATTCACATTCGAAAAGCGTTTCCATATCGATTCCTTTCAGCCGCATCGCAAATTCGTTGCGGGAAACGTCTTTATCAGCGTTTCTCTATAAACCGCAGCAAAGTGGCATCAATCTTCGTCCCCTTCTCTCTGCGCAGTAAAGACGGTTCTCTTTCTCGCCATTTCGTCGCTCGCCAGATATTCGTCGTAGGTGGTGATCTTGTCGATGATCTGGCCGCCGGGCAGGATTTCGATGATCCGGTTGGCGGTGGTCTGTACAAACTGGTGGTCATGGCAGGAGAAGAGCGCCACGCCGGGGAACTTGATCAGGCCGTTGTTCAGGGCGGTGATGGATTCCATATCGAGATGGTTGGTGGGCTCGTCCAGCACCAGGCAGTTTGCGCCGCTGATCATCATTTTCGAGAGGAGGCAGCGCACCTTCTCGCCGCCGGAGAGCACCTTTACTTTCTTTACGCCGTCTTCGCCGGCAAAGAGCATACGCCCCAGAAAGCCTCTCACATAAGTGACATCCTTTACGGGAGAGTAGCCGGTGAGCCAGTCGGTGATGGTCAGGTCGTTGTCAAACTCCGCGGTGCTGTCCTTGGGGAAATAGGCCTGAGAGGTGGTGACGCCCCATTTGTAGCTTCCCTCGTCCGGCTCCAGCTCTCCCATGAGAATCTGAAAGAGCGTGGTTTTCGCCAGCTCCTGGCTTCCCACGAAGGCGATCTTATCCTCGTGTCCCATGACAAAGGAAACGTCGTCCAGCACCTTTTCGCCGTTTACGGTTTTAGATAGGTGCTCTACCGTCAGCACCTCGTTTCCGATCTCCCGGTCGGGACGGAAATCGATATAGGGGTATTTGCGGCTGGAGGGCTTGATTTCGTCCAGCTCGATTTTTTCCAGGGCGCGCTTCCTTGAGGTGGCCTGCTTGGATTTGGAAGCGTTGGCGGAGAAACGGGAGATAAATTCCTGTAGCTCCTTGATCTTTTCTTCCTTTTTCTTGTTGGCCTCCTTCATCTGCCTGATCAGCAGCTGGCTTGACTCGTACCAGAAGTCGTAGTTGCCGGCGTAGAGCTGGATCTTGCCGTAGTCGATGTCCGCCGTATAGGTGCAGACCTTGTTTAAAAAATAGCGGTCGTGGGAGACCACGATGACGGTGTTCTCAAAGTCGATCAGAAAGTCCTCCAGCCAGGCGATGGCGTCCAGATCCAGATGGTTGGTGGGCTCGTCCAAAAGCAGGATGTCCGGGTTGCCGAACAGCGCCTTTGCCAGCAGCACCTTTACCTTCAGGCTGCCGTCCAGATCTCCCATGACGGAATAATGGTATTCCGTGCCGATGCCGAGACCGTTTAACAGCATGGCGGCGTTGGATTCCGCCTCCCAGCCGTCCAGCTCCGCAAACTCCGCCTCCAGCTCGCTTGCGCGGATTCCGTCCTCGTCGGAGAAGTCCTCCTTGGCGTAGATGGCGTCCTTCTCCTTCATGATCTGATAGAGCCGCTCGTTGCCGAGGATGACCGTATCCATGACCACCCAGTCGTCGTACTTAAAGTGATCCTGTTCCAGCACGGAGAGACGCTGCCCGGGGGTGACGGCGATGTCTCCCTTTGTCGTCTCCAGCTGCCCGGAGAGAATCTTTAAAAACGTGGATTTCCCCGCGCCGTTTGCGCCGATGAGCCCGTAGCAGTTGCCCTCGGTGAATTTGATATTGACGTCTTCAAATAAGGCTTTTTTTCCTACTCTGTAGGTTACGTTGTTTGCACTGATCATTCGGAACCCTCTTTTCAGTTTATTTAACAGGAAATGATAAAATGTGGATAATAGAATCCGCTTTTTAGTTCTATTATGCATGGCCGGGAAACTTTTGTGTTTTCAGGCCGCTCCTTTCATTATACACAAGATATCTCAATTTTCAAGGGAAAACTGGGGGTTTTCATTGCGGGAAGCGGGGAAATCTGTTAGAATGATTAAGGGAGTAACTCCTTTTTGGAAATTTTGGAGCAATGGATGGGAATGCTTTTCCGAAAAAGGAGCAGATGAAACGACGCCTGCCGAAGCAGGCAAGAGAGGGGAGATTATGCAGTCAAATTTAAAATGTGTGGGGAAGCTTAGTGCCGTGCTGAAATTTATCATGAAGCACGGAAGAACCTTCTTTATCGGGCTGGCTTTCTTAAGCATCAGCGCCTTTTGGCAGATGTACGACAATGTGGTTCCGCTGATGCTCCAGAGAACCTTTAACCTGGGAGAAACGATAACGGGAGCTCTGATGGCCATGGATAATGTGCTGGCGCTGGTGCTTCTGCCGGTGTTCGGCTCGCTGTCGGACAAGGTGGATACCAGGCTGGGAAAGAGGATGCCCTTTATCCTGACGGGTACGGTTCTGGCGGTGTGTTTTATGATGCTTCTGCCGTATGCGGATAAGACGGAGAACCTTGTCCTGTTTGTGGCGGCTTTGTTCTTTACCCTGCTGTCCATGGGGCTGTACCGCTCTCCGGCGGTGGCGCTGATGCCGGATCTGACGCCGAATTACCGGCGCAGCCGGGCTAATGCCGTGATCAATCTCATGGGCGCGGTGGGCGGCGTTTACGCCCTGATCATGATACGGTTTCTGGTGGGAAGAGGCTATCGGCCGGACTACAGCCCGCTGTTTGTCAGCGTTGCGGCCCTGATGGTCGTAGCGGTAGGAATATTGTTGATTACAATCCGGGAGAACCGGCTGCGGCAGGAGGCCGAGCGCGAGGAGAAGCTTGTAGAGGAGGCCGGAAAGCAGCAGGAGGCTGCTGAGACCCTGCAGGCCGCCGCCGCGGACGGATTCCGGGAAAAGCAGGCGCTTCCCTCCGCCGTAAAACGCAGTATGATTTTCCTGCTGTTATCCATTTTCTTCTGGTTTACGGCCTATAACGCAGTGACCACCGCCTTTTCCCGCTATACTCAGAAGGTCTGGGGAATGGAGGGCGGAAGCTACGCGGACTGCCTGATGGTGGCGACGGTGGCCGCGATTCTCAGCTATATTCCGATCGGAAATATTTCCTCCCGGATCGGAAGGAAGAAGACGATCCTGGGCGGGATTCTGATTATGGCTGCCTGTTATCTGGCGGCGGTTTTCGTGGGAGCCTATCATCCGCTGATCAATATTGCCTTTGCCATGATCGGTGTGGGCTGGGCGGCGATCAACGTGAACTCCTATCCCATGATCGTAGCCATGAGCCAGGGGGGAGATATCGGAAAATACACGGGAACCTACTATACCTTTTCCATGGCGGCGCAGATTTTTACCCCGATCTTTTCGGGCTTCCTGCTGGAAAACGTGTCCTACCGGACGCTGTTTCCCTACGCGCTGATCTTTGCGCTGGCTTCCTTCTGCACCATGTCCCAGGTGCGCCACGGCGATGTAAAGCCTCCGAAAAAGAAGAGTCTGTTGGAGAATTTCGACGTGGACGACTGACGTAAGAAGGAGCAGGATTTTATGAAGATACTGATTGTTTTATTGGTCGGCGCAGCCGTGCTGGTGGCGCTGTACCTGCTGATGATTATGCCGAGGACGCTGGGAAAGCCGGACACGGCGCCCTTTCGGGAATGGCTGTACGCTCACAGAGGATTGCATTGTAACGAGCCGCCGCGTAATCCGGAGGAAACGGCAGGAGGCGGCCGGAACCCGGCGGGATCAAGCCAGGAAACGGACGGAGGCGTCCGACAGCCGACGGAAATAGTCGGAGAAACGGCAGGAGGCGCGCAACGTTCGGGAGAAACCGCTGCAGGCGGCGGAAAAAACGTATCCGGAGCGGAAGAGATCGCACCGGAAAATTCTCTGCGTGCCTTTCAGAGGGCGGTGGACGCCGGATTCGGTATCGAGCTGGATGTACAGATGTCGAAGGATCACATTCCCGTCGTGTTCCACGACTTTACTTTAAAGAGAATCTGCGGCGCGGAGGGGAAGGTGTGCGATTATACTTATGAGGAGCTGCAGCGTTTTCCGCTCTGCGGCTCCGACCAGAGGATACCGAGACTTAAGGATGTGCTGGACTGTGTTGCCGGAAAGACGCCTTTGATCGTGGAGTTAAAGGTAGAATCGACAGACCTTTCCGTCTGCCCGGCGGCGGACGGACTGCTTGCGGAGTACAAAGGAATGTATTGCATCGAATCCTTTAACCCGCTTTGTCTGCTCTGGTATCGCAGACATCGAAAGGATGTGGTCAGGGGACAGCTGGCGGAGTTTTTTTTGAAGACTGCAGATCTGTCCGCACCCCTGGGATTTCTGCTGCAGAATCTTTTGTTTAACTGGCTGACGAAGCCGGATTTTGTGGCATATAATTACAATCACCGGGACGGGCTCTCCCGAAGGATCTGCAGGAAGCTGTATCATAATACGGCGGTTGCCTGGACAATTAAGAGCCGGGAGCAGCTAAAGACGGCAAGAAAAAGCTTTGACATCTTTATTTTTGACAGCTTTCTGCCTGACGCGGCGGAATGCAGGCAGAATCCGCAGTGACAGTCCGTGCCGCAGACGCGCCGAAAGTCGCAGGCGAAAAATCCGGGGGTTTTCCGCAGAGAAGTAAAGCGGGCTGTCTGCACTGTCATTGTGCGGATATTACGATTTTTTTACGCAAAAATCTGTCATTATATACAAAAACAGGAAAAGTGACAAAGAATCGTCGGATTATACTTGATATTCCGGCCTTGAATTGTTAAAATGAAAGGTATAAGACAGCGGTTTGACGGATCGGTGTAGACGGCAAACCGGTGCAGCCGTTTCAAATTAAAATTGAAAGGAAGAAACACAAGAATGAAAAAATGGGTGTATTTATTCAGTGAAGGTGACATGAGCATGCGCAACCTTCTCGGCGGCAAGGGCGCTAATCTGGCTGAGATGACGAGTATCGGCCTGCCTGTTCCTCAGGGCTTTACGATTACAACGGAAGCCTGCACGCAGTATTACGAGGACGGACGCAAGATTAACGATGAAATTATGGGTCAGATCATGGAGTATGTGGCCGAGATGGAGAAGATCAACGGCAAAAAATTCGGCGACAGCTTAAATCCGCTGCTTGTTTCCGTCCGTTCCGGTGCCCGCGCTTCCATGCCGGGTATGATGGATACTATCCTGAATCTGGGGTTAAACGACGAGGTGGTTGCGACTATGATCGCAGGCAATTCCGACCCTGCGTTTGAACGTTTTGTATACGATTCCTACAGACGGTTTATCCAGATGTTCTCCGATGTGGTCATGGAGGTCGGCAAGAAGTATTTCGAGCAGCTGATCGACAAAATGAAGGAAGAAAAGGGCGTTCACTTTGATGTGGAGCTCACGGCGCAGGATCTGAAGACTCTGGCGGCACAGTTCAAGGCAGAGTACAAAAACCAGCTGGGCACGGACTTCCCTTCCGATCCCGTGGAGCAGTTAAAGCTGGCGATCGAGGCCGTTTTCCGTTCCTGGGACAACCCCCGTGCGAACGTGTACCGCCGCGACAATGATATTCCTTATTCCTGGGGTACCGCGGTAAACGTTATGCCCATGGTATTCGGCAACCTGAACGAGCAGTCCGGAACCGGCGTTGCCTTTACCAGAGATCCCGCAACCGGCGAGAAAAAGCTGATGGGCGAGTTTTTGAAGAACGCCCAGGGCGAGGATGTGGTGGCGGGTGTCCGCACACCCATGCCGATCGCACAGATGGAGAAGGAATTTCCCGAGGCTTATGCGGAGTTTATTAAGGTATGCGAGATCCTGGAAAATCATTATCACGATATGCAGGATATGGAGTTTACCGTTGAGAATCAGAAGCTTTACATGCTGCAGTGCCGGAACGGCAAGAGAACCGCGCAGGCAGCTTTGAAGATTGCCTGCGATCTGGTGGACGAGGGACACAAGACCGAGGCGGAGGCTGTTGCCATGATCGATCCCCGTAACCTGGATACACTGCTGCATCCTCAGTTTGACGCGGCGGCCCTGAAGGCGGCGACTCCCATCGGAAAAGGACTTGGCGCTTCTCCCGGAGCGGCATGCGGCAAGATCGTATTTACGGCGGAGGACGCTGAAAGCTGGGCGGCGAGAGGCGAGAAGGTAGTTCTGGTTCGTCTGGAGACCTCTCCCGAGGATATCACCGGCATGAAGTCGGCACAGGGAATCCTTACCGTCCGCGGCGGTATGACCTCCCACGCGGCTGTAGTGGCCCGCGGCATGGGAACCTGCTGCGTATCCGGCTGCGGCGAGATGATAATGGACGAGGAGAATAAGAAATTTACCCTGGCGGGACAGGAGTTCCACGAGGGAGATTATATCTCCATCGACGGCACCACCGGCAATATTTACGCGGGACAGATCAAGACGGTAGACGCTACCATCGCCGGAGAGTTTGGACGGGTTATGGCCTGGGCGGACAAGTATAGAACCCTGAAGGTGCGCACCAATGCGGATACCCCCGCGGACGCGAAGAAAGCCCGCGAGTTGGGCGCGGAAGGCATCGGTCTTTGCCGTACAGAGCATATGTTCTTTGAGGAGGACAGAATTGCCGCGTTCCGCGAGATGATCTGCGCGGATACGGTAGAGGAGAGAGAGGCGGCGCTGGAGAAGATTCTGCCTTATCAGCAGGGAGACTTTGAGAAGCTTTACGAGGCTCTGGAGGGTTACCCGGTTACCATCCGTTTCCTGGATCCTCCGCTTCATGAGTTCGTGCCTACCGAGGAAGAGGATATTAAAAAGCTGGCCGAGGCGCAGGGCAAGACAGTGGAAGAGATCAAGAACCTGATCGCGAGCCTGCACGAGTTCAATCCGATGATGGGACACAGGGGATGCCGTCTGGCGGTGACTTATCCGGAAATTGCAAAGATGCAGACGAGAGCCGTTATCCGTGCGGCAATCAATGTGCAGAAGTCGCATCCCGGCTGGAAGCTGAAGCCTGAAATCATGATCCCCCTGATCTGTGAGGTAAAGGAACTGAAATATGTAAAGAAGACCGTTGTGGAGACTGCGGACGCGGAAATTGCCGCTTCCGGAATTGAACTGGACTACGAAGTGGGAACCATGATCGAGATTCCCAGAGCCGCGCTGACCGCTGACGATATCGCGGCGGAGGCTGACTTCTTCTGCTTCGGCACCAACGACCTGACCCAGATGACCTTCGGCTTCTCCCGCGACGATTCGGGTAAGTTCCTGAGCGCATATTATGACGCGAAGATTCTGGAGAGCGATCCTTTTGCAAAGCTGGATCAGACCGGCGTCGGCAAGCTGATGGAAACGGCGATCAAACTGGGCAAGCCCGTAAATCCGAAGCTGCACGTCGGTATCTGCGGCGAGCACGGCGGCGATCCCGCTTCCGTAGAGTTCTGCCATAAGATCGGCCTGGATTATGTGTCCTGCTCGCCGTTCAGAGTACCGATCGCGAGATTGGCGGCAGCACAGGCGGCTATCAATAGTAGGTAGGAGTTTTCTTTCCTTTGTTCTTGCAGAACCAGATTTTCCTCCCCGCAAATTTTAATTTTTCCTGAGCGGA
>JAMPFT010000028.1 GCA_023664305.1 bacterium
TTAAGACATCGCCCTTTCACGGCGGTAACACGGGTTCGATTCCCGTTGGAGTCATCAGCTTTATGTCAGATGCATATAAATAGAATATGGTGCGATAGCCAAGTGGTAAGGCCCCGGTCTGCAACATCTATATCACCTATAAAAAGCTGAATAAAATGTACTACATGGCGCAGTAGCCAAGCGGTAAGGCAATGGTCTGCAACACCAGTACGCACCGGTTCAAATCCGGTCTGCGCCTCTCAAAAACCCCGAATTTCCGGGGTTTTTTGTTACCCACTTTTTCTCTCATTGTCCTTTTAGACCTAAGCCTCCGTTCTTTTTTTCATTATTTTTTCAAAATTTCATTTTTTACAAGCATCGTTTTAGACCGTTCAAAATCGAATAAAATCTTTTCATAAGGTGGTAAGCAGGTGGAAAGGCATAGGTCTTATAAATGGATGCTTTTACAGCCTTCCATATCCTGTTGGATTCCATTCCTGGAAAGAGCTAAAAGTTCCCCTTCCCTTAGTCCGGTATTCAAAACGAATACAAGGGCAGGCCCATAACGGCAATTCAGTGTTCCGTCGGGCTTATAGGAAAGAGCCACGTCCCTGGAGATTCTTCTTATGCCATGAGGGACATTATTTACCGCCGCGATAAGCCAGCTGAAAGGCATGGACAGGGAATGGTATCTTGTCGGGCTGCCGGGACTGAAGATGGAGGGGCTGGAGGTAAGGCTGGAATAACAGAGGATATTGGAACTTCGGCAAAAATAAAGGAAATTGCCGAAGCTCTAATATTGACTTATTTTCGGAAATTGCATATAATAATATTATAACTTCGGCAAAAAAAGATAAAAAGTGCCGAAAATATAATGAGGTGATGCTATGGACATGAAGGATGTTATTGAATACCTTCCCATGGATGAAAGTTTTACAAAGCAGCAGTTTAGCAGCGTGGTAAGGGAAGCCAATGCCAGCTATTCGGGGAGTTCTGTCTCATGGCTGTTATCAGAGCTGAAGAGGGAGCAGAAGATTGCCAGTGTTGGCCGGGGAGTATATATGCGTACTGAGAGGGAAAACCGGAAACAGGAATATCACTATGGACATCTCGAAACATACCTGAAAATCGAGCAGGCGGTCAGCCGTGAATTTCCGCTGGTACAATTCCAGATGTGGGAGATGTACCAGATGAATGAATTTGTAAACCATTTGTTTGGGAAAAACACGGTATTTGTGGAAGTGGAAAATATGTGTGAAGCCCCGGTGTTTGAAATGCTGCATGAAAAATTTCCGGATGTGCTGTTCTGCCCGGATAAGGATATGTATTACAGGCAGAGGGGAAATGATGATACGGTGGTGGTCCAGAAACTGGTTTCAGAAGCGCCCAGACCTGTTACAGGGCATTCTGCCCCATTGGAGAAGCTGCTGGTGGACCTGTTTTCCAAAAAGCTGACAGGCAGTCTGGTTAGCAGAAGCGAGTATCAGGGAATTTATGAAGAGGCGTTTTCCAGATACCGCATTGATGAGGTGAAAATGTTCCGGTATGCAAGGCGGAGGCATCTGGAAACAGAGATAAAGACGTTTCTGGAGGAAAATACAAACGTAGCATTAAAATACAGTCAGGAGGACCAGGATGCTTTCAAAAGAGATATTTACACTGGAGTACATCAGAGGGCTGCAGAAACGGTATAAAAAAGATCCGGGGCTGCTGGAAAGGGTCATGTACGCTTTTGGGCTGCTGGAGGCGCTGGCGCAGGCAGGCATGAGGTTTATTTTTAAAGGAGGCACCAGTCTTCTCCTGCTTACGGAGCACCCGCTGAGGCTCTCCACCGATATCGATATTATTGTGGAACCCGGAACAGATGTAGAAAAATTTGTGATGGAGGCGTCAAAAATCTTCCCGTTTAAGCGCCATGAAAAACAGGTCCGGGAAGGAAAAAATAAAATAGAAAAGGCACATTATAAGTTTATGTACGATTCGCCAATCCGGAAAAAGGATTTCTATATCCTGCTGGACATAGTATTTATGGAGAATCCATATACTACTTTGACAGAGAGGGAAATACAGAACGATATACTGCATATCTCCGGGGAACCGTCAAAGGTTGTGATGCCGAGCGCAGACTGCATCCTGGGTGACAAGATGACTGCATTTGCACCCCACACCACAGGCATCCCGCTTGGGGTAAAGAAGGAACTGGAAATCATGAAGCAGCTATATGATGTAAATATCCTGTCAGAGATATTCACAAACCAGCAGGAGCTGTGGGAAACGTATGACAGGGTGGTGGCAGAGGAGATCGCTTTCCGGGATATTGCAGAAGACAGGGACAGTGTACTGCGGGATACGATCCGTGCAACAGCCTGCATTATTGGGAGGGGCAGCACAGACCCGGAGGAATACCCTATGTATGTGGAAGGCGCCAATGCCCTTGACAGCCATATCCTGCAGGGAAAATATAATGGGGAAATGGCTGCCATAAATGCCTGCCGGGTAATGTACCTTGCGGCCTGTGTATTAAAAAGAAAACCATTTGAAAAGATAGTAAATCCGGAGGGATATATGGCTGAAACCATGGCAGGGAGCAGGTATAGGAAACTGTCCTACATAAAAAAGCATAAGCTGGAGGCATATGGTTATCTTGTAGAAGCGGTGCGGCTTCTGGAGGAATAGAAGGTGATAAATTGAGATACTATATTGCAGACCTGCATTTTTTCCACACAAACATGAACACGAAGATGGACTGCCGGGGCTTTGCAGGCGTGGAAGAAATGAATGGATACATGATGGATAAGTGGAACAGAAAGGTCCGCAGGAATGATGAAGTGGTCATTATCGGGGACCTTTCATGGGGAACAGCGCAGCAGACCAACAGCCTGCTGGAGCAGCTTCATGGGAGGCTGTTTCTGATAACAGGCAACCATGACCGGTATGTAAGACAGCCGGATTTCAGGAGCAGCCGTTTTACATGGATCAAGCCCTATGAGGAGCTTTCAGACAACAGGCGCAAGGTAGTCCTATGCCATTATCCTGTCATGTGCTATAACGGGCAGTACCGGATGGATGAGGATGGAAATCCCAAAACCTATATGCTTTACGGGCACGTTCATGATACGCAGGACCAGAGGCTACTGGAGCAGTTTCAGGAGATAACCCGGAACACGGTGACGGTGGACGCGCGGGGAGAAGAGCGGCACATTCCATGCAATATGATAAACTGTTTCTGTATGTATTCGGATTATGAACCGCTTACGCTGGATGAGTGGATAGCGCTTGACAGAAAGCGGCGGGAAATGATACGGCCGGTATAGTGATAAAACAGAAACCGGGCGTCAGTCAGCTTTTTACTCTATAGGAAACTTCATCACGGCAAGGGAAGAATGCGAAGCATTCTTCTAAGTGCCACGCAGGGGCACTTTTTTATAACTGCGAGAGCACTTCTCCGATAGGCGCCTGAATCAGCAGATCGGCATAGGCGTCTCTGGGTGTGGGGGCCTTGTTGATGACGACCAGCTTATCGCCCTGGAAGTAGTCGATAAGCCCGGCGGCAGGATAAACGGCGAGGGAAGTTCCGCCGATGATCAGAACCTCAGCCTCGTGGATGTAGCGGACGGCGGCGTTTATGGTCTTTTGGTCAAGCCCCTCCTCATACAATACTACGTCCGGCTTTACCGGCCCGCCGCATTTGCTGCAGCGCGGCACGCCCTCGGAATGCAGAATATAGTTCATATCGTGGAATTGTCCGCAGGCCTCGCAGTAGTTGCGCAGCACGGAACCGTGAAGCTCCAGGACGACCTTGCTCCCTGCGGCCTGATGCAGCCCGTCGATATTCTGGGTGATGACTGCGCGAAGCTTTCCGGCCTGCTCCAGCTCTGCGAGTTTACGGTGCGCGGCGTTTGGCTGTGCGTCCGTAAAAAGCATTTTGTTGCGGTAAAAACGGTAAAACTCACCCGGATTTTTGCGGTAAAAGGTATGGCTGAGGATGGTTTCGGGAGGATAATCATACTGTTGATTATATAACCCGTCCACACTCCTGAAATCCGGTATTCCGCTTTCCGTGGAAACGCCTGCGCCGCCGAAAAAAACGATATTGTTGTATTTTTGAACGATGTCCTTTAAGGCGTTAATTGCATCCGTGTAATTTTCCATGGTTTTCCTCCTGTTTTTCAATATTTGCATGTCAACATTGTACCATACCCGCAGTGCATGCTCGAAAAACCTACGGTTTTCCTCGCTCGCGGGCTTCGCCCTATGCATCCATTCGGATATGCGCCTCGGCGAGCAAGCTCCCCTCTTCGCACATCCTCTGTCTGCGCACTGCTCATTGCCATCGCGTACATTGTACCATGATTTTGTGCGCTTCAGCGCACATGGAATCAGAAGTTGACATAATGTCTTTCTGTGTCAACATTATACCAGAATCGGGAAAGCATAGGAAGAAAAAATCAGAAAATCTTAAGAAAAACAGCGGCTTCAGGCTATTGAGGCGGGTTCCCGTTTTGTGCTATAGTAGATGGGAAGCAAAAAGCAGGATACAGATTGAGGAGAGGCACGGTTCTTAAGATGAAACGACAGAGACAAAAGCCGGTTATTTATCCTGAAAACCGCGGGCGAAGAGGAGGACGGATATCTGTGAGCAGTGTGGTATTCTTAACGGTTGGCGCATTGTGTCTTCTGTATTGTACCGCCATAGGGTTTTCCGGATTCGGCACAAGATTTTTCCTGATCTGGGGCGTGCTCGGAGCGGCGGCTGTTCTGCTTGGCCTGATTCTGAGCCGACGGGAGTTTATCAACGCCGTGCCGGGATGGCTGAAAGGCGCGGCCATAGGGCTATTCTGTCTGGGACTGCTCGTGTTTTTGGCGGTTGAGGGGATGATTTTGAGCCGCTTTGGCGCTTCGGCACAGCCGGGAGCGGATTATTGTATCGTTCTGGGAGCGCAGTGGAAGGACGACGGCCCCAGCGAGGTGCTTCGGAGAAGACTGGACCGGGCGATAGAGTATCTGCAGGCAAATCAGGATACGAAAGTGATCGTCTCCGGGGGACAGGGAAGCAATGAGAGGATTTCCGAGGCGGAGGGTATGCGCCGGTATCTTCTGGAGGCGGGGATCGGCGAAGAGCGGATTCTGACAGAGGACCGGTCCGTCAATACGAGAGAGAATCTTGCTTTCAGCGCGGAACTGATAGAGGGGGAGGATAACCGTGTGGTTATCGTGACAAATAATTTTCATATGTTCCGCGCGCTGGGGATTGCCCGAAAACAGGGGTATCAGGCGGAAGGACTGGCGGCGGACTCCGTGGCATGGATGCTGCCGAATAATCTTCTGAGAGAGTTTCTGGGCGTTTTGAAGGATTTTGCGGCAGGGAATATGTAAGGGCGGGGATTTTCCGAGACAGCGGCAAATGTGTTGTCTGAGAAAATGTTTGCGCCTGAAAGAATAATAGAAAGGTAAGAAGGCGGACTGTAAAATGGAGATCAATATCGGAGATATTTTAAAATTGAAAAAGCAGCATCCCTGCGGCAGCAGAGAATGGGAGGTGCTCCGGGTGGGGGCGGACTTTCGGATCAAATGTAAGGGCTGCGGGCATCAGGTTATGATTGCAAGAAGGCTGCTGGAAAAGAATGTAAAAGAGATTCTGCAGGAAGAAGTGTAGACGGAAACATGTCCCAAAACCGTGTCCGAAATCGTGTCCGAAGTCAAAAAAATACTTGAAAAGCCGTAGGAAGTGTGGTATCATGTTAATTCGTGATGAATCAAATTCCTTGCTCGCAGAAAGCTGCGGGCCAGAGACCAAAAGGAGGTAACAGGCATGAACAAGTATGAATTAGCCGTAGTTGTGTCCGCCAATATCGAAGATGAAGAGAGAGCTGCAGTTGTTGACAGGTGCAAGGCTCTGATCGAAAGATTCGGCGGTACAATCACAGAGGTGGACGATTGGGGCAAGAAGAGACTTGCTTACGAAGTCCGGAAGATGAAGGAAGCTTTCTACTATTTCATCAGATTCGACGCTGAGAGTACGGTGCCCGCCGAGATCGAGAGCCGTGTCCGCATCATGGACAACGTCATCAGATACTTGGTCGTAAGACAGGACGAGGCTTAATTAGAAAGCGAGAAAAGTAAAATATGAACAAAGTAATTCTTATGGGACGTTTGACAAGAGACCCTGAGGTGAGGTATTCCCAGGGGGCCAGCCAGACCGCGGTTGCGCGTTTTTCGGTAGCGGTAGACAGAAGGTTTAAGCGTGAAGGAGAGCCTGACGCGGATTTCTTCAACTGCACCTGCTTCGGCAAGCAGGCCGAGTTCGTGGAAAGGTATCTGCACAAGGGGATCAAGATCGTGCTGTGCGGCAGGATCCAGAACGATAATTACACCAACAAGGACGGACAGATGGTTTACAGCGTCCGCGTCATGGTGGACGAGATCGAGTTCGCCGAGAGCAAAAACGCTTCCGCCGGAAACAATAACGGCGGCTACAACAATAACAGCTACAATAACGGCGGCTACGGGGGCGGCAGCGCGCCTGCGGCTTCCGGAGCGGGGGACGGCTTCATGAACATCCCGGATGGCATTGACGAGGAGTTACCGTTTAACTAAATTTGAGTATGCAAGATAGGAGGCACGAAAATGGCTTATAATAAGACAGAGAAATCCGATGCGCCGATGAGGAAAAAAGGCGGGATCCGCAGAAGGAAAAAGGTTTGCGTATTCTGCGGCAAAGATAATGTGATCGATTACAAGGACACGAACAAGCTGAAGAGATATGTGTCCGAGAGAGGCAAGATCCTGCCCCGCCGGATTACCGGCAACTGCGCGAAGCACCAGAGAGCGCTGACCGTTGCGATCAAGAGAGCGCGCCATGTTGCGCTGATGCCTTACGTTCAGGACTGACAGGCTGTAGAAAAAAGCCGGATTGCTTTTTGGGCGATCCGGCTTTTTACATAATCAGGAAATTACGCCTTACCTCGCCGGCCCGCTGGAGGCCCTGACGGTGAGGGAAGGTTCGATATACTGCAGGGGCGGAAGAGGAGTGTTCGCATATATACCGTCCACGGTTTTAATCAGGGTCTCCGCAAACACATCATAGTTATAATCTATGCTGGTGAGCTTTGGCGTCACCATATCGCAGAGCGACGTGTTGTCGTAGCCGATGACGGAGATATCGTCCGGAACCTTTAAGCCGTGATCCTGAATGCAGTTCATGGCGCCCACGGCGGCGGGATCGTTGATACCGATGACCGCGGTGGGAACGTGATCCAGACGGAGCAGCTCCGTCATCCTGGCGTATCCCGTCTCGTAGTCGTAACCGCCGAAATTTTCATAGAGCTCAGGTCTGCAGGGCAGCTGGTATTTTGCCATAATCTGCTTATATCGTCTCCGCTTTTCAAAAGAGGACGCCACGGTATCCCAGCCCCCGACGATAGCGATATCCTGATGTCCCAGGGAAATCAGATGCTCCATCGCAAGATCCATGGTTTGAATAGAGTTGATCCGAACCTGATAGCAGGAGGTGCCGTCCAGCTTACCCGTGAGGATCACGGGAATGGAGTTGCTGATCTGGTTTACCTTTTCGACAAAGGCTTCGTTGGAATGCAGATCGTCGGCGCGGCCGCCCACCAGAATGATGGCGTCTACCCGCTGTTCCTCCATGAGGACAAGCTGTCTTTCCTCGATGTCCTGCTGGCCCAGGGAATTTTCCAGAAGAAGAGAATACCCCGCCTTTCGGGCCGCCTGTTCGCAGGCCACGAAAAGCTTGGCATAGTAAGGGTTGCGCACGTCTGCCATGATGATGCCGATGACCTTGCGGCGCGTTTCCGACAGGCTTCTTGCAAGAGCGTTGGGCCGGAAATTATACTTTTCGATAATGGATTGAACGGCTTCGCGCTTGTCCGCTTTTACGCCCGCGTTATTGGTAAGCACTCTTGACACGGTGGCCGGCGATACGCCTGCTTCCCGGGCGATATCGTAAATAGTGATCTTTTTCCCTTCCAGATTTCTTAAGTCTTCCATAGTTCAGATAAATCCCTTCGGAATAGTACATTGTTTGAAAACGCTTTCAAGGCTGTCCTCTATAAAACAATTTTATTATACAGGAAAACAGGGGATTTGTCACTAAGGGAAATTACTTTTATTCGGCAACCGCTTTCCTGCTTTAAAGAAGGAAATTATAATAAATATACAAAAACAACCGGTTTGTTTTTGGTAAAAACAACAAAATTACCGGAGCAGTTGAGAAATTGTAAAAAATGTGTTGACAAAATGCCTGCAAAAAACTATCATTTAAATATGAAACCGATTTCAAAACGGATTCGGAAATTATGCACTGAAAAGTGCGGTAAAGGAGGAAAAGAATGAAAAAGAAGGTTGTAGCATTACTGATGAGTGCCGTCATGGCATTCTCACTGGCAGCCTGCGGCGGAGAAGATACCCCCCCCAGCAGCTCTGCGCCGAGCAGCGAAGAGTCCAAAGAATCGACTCCGGAAAGCTCTGCACCGTCGGTAGAGACTCCGGCGGAAACGGTTACGATCCGTTACGGTACGCACTGGGTAAACGCGCTGGATCCCTATCATGTGGACGATGTGACGGGCGAGTATACCATGGGCGAGTCGGAGAGGCAGGCGGCGCTTGCAGGATTGGACGCCATCAAGAACGAGTTGAATGTGGAATTTGAGTTTATCCAGTATGCGGAGGATACCCGGACGGAGCTGATGACCAGCGTGCTGGCAGGCGACCCGGTCTGCGATATCGCGGTGCTCTGGGGCGGTTCCGAGTCTACGGTTCTGGCGCAGAATATTCTGCAGAAGCTGGACGACTATGTAGGCCTTTTCGAGGATGACGAGGCGGCATGGCTTTTGGACGAGGCACTGTTCGGACACTATTATCTGCTGGATAACGACATGGACTATGTGCCTTACTTCCCTCTGGTGGTAAACCTGACCCTTCTGGAGAAGGTAGACGCTCTGAAGGATGCGGACGGCAACACGATTTACCCGATGGATCTGTACTTGAACGGCGAGTGGACCTGGAGCAAGTTTGAGGAGTACCTGACCGCAGTGGACGCTTATTACAGCAATGTGGCGGCTCCCGCGGACGCAGGCTTCTATGATACGGTGCAGGCTTACGAGACAGACTTCCGTTACGCGGCTCTGGCGGCTATGTACTCCAACGGCAGCGGTATTTACAGAGACGGCGCGATTGCGGCGGACTCCGACGCTTCCATCGAGGCGGTGCAGTTTATCGACAAGCTCAGGAAGGCAGAGCTTCTGACCGACTGCGGACTTTATGACGACGGCTATGTGCCTCAGTGGTGTGAGGGCGGAAACGACTTCGGCCGCGGCGCTACCGTATTCTCGGATGTGCCCAACTGGTCCATCGGCGGATATGCATCCTCCTGCGGCGACCGCGGAGAGAGCATTGCCATCATCCCCTGGCCCAGAGCTGACCGCCTGTCTGCTGACAGCGACGATTACAAGCAGGTTCTGAACATGGGCGACAGCGTAGGTATCTTAAAGGGCAGCAAGGTAGACACCGAGCTTTCACTGAAGGCATACATCCTTTACTGGCAGACCTATTATAAGACCCTCGGCGGCGTGGACTCCGTGACGGAGTATAAAAATTCCGCATCTGCCAACGTGCTGGCGGGATACGGCGTTGACCTTTACAACGAGGTTTACGGCGACGCTGCGCTGGCTTGCTTCCAGGGCATTGCGAATAATCTGGCAGGCAACCCGGCAGGCCTTCTGGGCATCTGGGAGAACAACGACGCTTCCTTCGCAACTCTGCTGGGCAAGTCCCTGACGGGCGTGGACGGAACCGCTTCCTACGATGTAACCATCAAGGCAAACAAGGACGCTATGAACAACCTGATGAGCGATATCGCGAACAGCCTGGCATCCGACGCCATCCATGACAACCAGAAGCCTTCCATCACCAAGGAGACGGTTGTCGTTCCCGTTGGAACCAAGTATGAGGATATCGACTGGACGCAGTATTTCACCGCAGAGGACTCCGTTGACGGCGTTCTGGATCCCGCGAGCGCAACCTTCGAGGACATGACCGGCGGAAGCTTCCAGGATAGCTTGAATACCGTAGGCATCTACGAGGGCGACAGTTCCGTGAAGATTCATATCAGCGATTCCTCAGGGAACGAGGAGACCTCCCGGTTTAAGGTTGTAGTATACAACCCCGACAATACCGCGGCTCCCGTCATCACCCCTAAGGCTGAGTTGGATACCGTAAAGGTTGACACGGATGCTTCCTCCATCGACTGGAAGAACTATATCGATACGGCGGTAGACGCAGACGGCCTTGACGTGAAGGACAGCGTGACCGCAGATCTGTCCGAGCTGGATACCACTACCGCAGGCACTTACAACGTGGCGGTTACCGTGACGGACTATGCGGGCAATACAAGCAGCGTGACGCTGGAAATCACAGTGGCGGCTGAATAATAAAAGATTTTCAGTTCTAAGAAGGGGCGGGAGGCTGGAACCTACCCGCCCCTTGCTATACCTTATAGAAAACTTTGTCACAGCAAGAGAAGAATGCGAAGCATTCTTCCAGGTGCCGCTGTGCGGCACTTTTTTCCCGCGGCCAAAGCGCTTTCGCGCGGTCGGGCCGCAGTACAGGAAACCGAAAACGGGAAGTGAGAGGGCGCCCTATGAAATGGAAAGAGCACAGTAAATTAATAGCGATACTGGCGGCAGCGGCGGTGATCATCGTTTTGTTGGCGGTGATAGGAGTCCGGTCAGGAACGCATCATGAGGCGAATGCTGTTCCAAAGCAGATGACAGCCTCATACGAAGACAGCTACAGGGAATACCTGGAGGCAAACGGTTATGACGGGAGTCTGTCCGGCAGTGAAGTGGCGGTAAATCTGGAAAAATTTACCCTGTCGGCGGATATGGTTGCAAATATTGGCGAGCAAGGGGTCCTGACCGAGGATAACGGAACGATTACCTGGGAATTTCAGGTGGCGGAATCGGGCTTTTACAATGTGGAGCTGGGTTATATCGCCCTGCCCGGGACGACGTCCGATATCCAGAGGAAGGTGTACATAGACGGAGAGATTCCCTACGAGGCTTTGTCGCAGATCGTGATCAAACGCTGGTGGCAGGACGGGGAGATCCGG
Organism: bacterium; assembly: GCA_023664305.1. Lineage (GTDB taxonomy): Bacteria > Bacillota > Clostridia > Lachnospirales > Lachnospiraceae > Acetatifactor. The sequence continues at coordinate 11,111 of JAMPFT010000028.1, forward strand.
GTAAAAAACAACAATGAAATCCGTCCCGAGGCGGCTGAGGTTTACAGCGAAACCAAGTGGTTCCTGGAGGATTATCAGAGAAGAAACAACGGCGCTTTGGTCGTTTATCTGGAAAAGGGTAAGCACACCGTAGGCTTTGAGGTCATCAAGGAGCCGCTGGAATTTACCTCCATCACCTTTAAGGCGGCGGAGCAGCCCGTCGCATATGCGGAAGCGATCAGCGCGCTGAAGGGGCAGTATCCCGTGTACGGCGGCGAGATAGCCGTTTATCAGGCGGAGCGCCAGATTGACGGGACGGCGGGAATCATCAAGAGTTCCTCCTCCATCAATATTCAGAAAAATTATTCGGACAGCGAGCTGCAGCCGTTCCATCCGTACTATATCGTTTATAATACGATCGGCGCGGAAAACTGGGCACAGCCCGGCGATTCCATCACCTGGCAGGTGGAGGTGGCCGAGGAAGGACTGTATGAGCTTTCCTTTAAGGGACGCCAGAACCTGAACAGGGGCGTCACCAGCTACCGCAGGCTTTACATAAACGGCAAGGTTCCCTATGCGGAGATGCAGGCCGTCGGCTTTGATTATCAGAACGGCATGAACAATTATACCGTGGCGGACGAGGAGGGGAATCCCTATCTCTTCTATCTGCAGGCGGGCGTCAACAATATCACGCTGGAAAACGTCATGGGTCCCATGGGAAGCATTATCACCCAGGTGGAGGAGAGCATGACGGTTTTAAACAGCACTTATCTGGACGTGATTCAGCTGACGGGACAGGTGCCGAACCGTTTTATCGACTATGAAATCATGAAAAAGCTTCCTGATTTCAAGGATACCATGCAGGAGCAGAGCGAGGTCCTTTACTCCATCATCGACGAGATCGTGGCGATCACCGGAGAAAAGGGCGAAAACACGGCCATGCTGGAGAAGATGGCTATGGAGGCCTCCTGGCTGGCGGATGACCCGGAGAGCGTCATCATGGAGCTGGGACAGTTTAAGAATAACGTTTCCGCTTTGGGCACCTGGCTTGTCAACGTGGCGTCCATGCCGCTGGAGCTGGATTATCTGGTGTTGAGCGGCGAAAACGCGCAGCTGCCGAAGGCGCAGGATTCCTTCTTCGCGGGGCTGGGCAACGGCACGGTGCGGTTTTTCTCCACCTTCTTTATCAAGAACAGCCAGATCACGGAGAGCGATTCCGGAAGCGGCGCGAAATCCATCAAGGTGTGGCTTGCCTCCTACGGGCGCGAGCAGGCGCAGATGATCCAGAACATGATCGAGGAGGATTTCACTCCCAACAACGATATCTCCGTAAACCTTCAGCTGATTCCCGTGGACGTGGTGCTGCGTGCGGCGCTGGCGGGCAACGGTCCCGACGTGGTAATCGGTCTCGGACAGGGGACGCTGCAGGATTTCGCCATGCGTAATGCGGTGCAGGAGCTGTCCGGGCTGGAGGGCTACAAGGAGGCCACGGAGCGGTTTTATGACAGCTCCCTTGAGGCGTCGGTCTTCCAGGGCGGGTATTACGGAATCCCGGAGCAGACCACCTTTATGATGCTGTTTACCCGGGACGATATCCTTGCGGAGCTGGGGCTGGAGGTTCCCGATACCTGGCAGGAGCTTCGTGAGATGATACCGGAGCTGCAGAAAAACAATTACAATATTTACATTCCTAACGTACAGCAGACGGAGGCCACCACAAACAGCAGCTCCATCGCCTACAATATGAATCTTTACCTGGGGATGGTCATGCAGAACGGCGGCGACCCTTATCTGGGGACGGGGGACGATTACGGGATCGAGAGCGGCCTGGCAAGCGACGCGGCCATGATTGCGTTTAAGGATTATACGGACTTCTTTACCGGCTACGGGCTGGACGTACAGGTAGACTTCAGCAACCGTTTCCGCACGGGAGAGATTCCGGTCGGCATCACGGGCTATACCACCTTCAACCAGTTGGAAATTTTCGCCCCTGAAATCAAGGGCCTTTGGAGCTTCCATCCCATTCCCGGCGTGGAAAAGGAGGACGGCACCATCGACAGATCCTTCACGGTGGACACGACCCAGTCCGTCATCATGGCGAAGAACAGGGATCTGGATTCCTGCTGGGAGTTCCTGAAATGGTGGACCTCCACGGACACCCAGCTTCAGTTTGCAAACTCTCTGGAGGCGCTGATGGGAACCTCCGCCAGATATGCGGCGGCGGACCCGGAGGTCTTAAGGCAGCTGCCTTGGAGCAACGTCGAGCTGAACAGTCTCTTAAGCCAGTTTGAGCAGACCGCGGGCATCGAGGCGGTTCCCGGAAATTACATGACGACCCGTATGGTGCAGTATTCCTTCAACGATGTGGTTTCCGACCACGCAAATCCCAGAGAAACGCTGTACCTGAATATCAAGGATATCAACCAGGAGCTCACCAGAAAACGGGAAGAGCTGCATCTGTCGGTGAAGGAATAGGGGGGGTATGGACATGAAAAAGAACAAGAGCAAAGTTGCCGATGCCTGGAGAAGGCATAAATATAAATACCTGATGGTCGCCCCCTTCGGACTCATATTTCTGATCTTTACCTTTTTGCCGGTGGTGGTATCCATTGTTTTCAGCTTTACCTCCTTCAATATGGTGGAGCCGCCCGAGTTTGTGGGCTGGAACAATTACCTGGATCTGATCGTGTACGATCCGATTTTCCTGACGGCAATCAAGAACACCCTGTTTTTTGCTATCATCACAGGGCCTGTCAGCTACATTATGTGCTTCCTGTTCGCCTGGATGGTGAACGACCTGCCCAGGATTCCCAGAGCGATCATGACGCTGGTGTTCTACGCGCCGTCCATCTCAGGTAACGCGTACCTGGTCTGGAAGCTGTTGTTCTCCTCCGACTCCTACGGATGGGTGAACGCGTGGCTGATGAAGCTGGGGATTACGCAGGAGGCGATTCAGTGGCTGGTGACAAAAGAGTATATCATGCCGATCCTGATCGTCGTACAGCTGTGGCTGAGCCTCGGCGTCAGCTTCCTGACCTTCATCGCGGGCTTCCAGAATCTGGATAAATCCCTGCTGGAGGCGGGTTCCGTGGAAGGAATCAAGAACCGCTGGCAGGAGCTTTGGTACATTATTCTGCCCTCCATGAAGCCTCAGCTGATGTTCGGCGCGGTGATGCAGATCACAAGCTCCCTGTCCGTATCCCAGCTGTCCATCGACCTGGTGGGATTCCCGTCCGTGAGCTATGCGGGCCACACGATTCTGACCCATCTGCACGATTTCGGTAATGTCCGCTATGAGCTGGGTTATGCCTGCACCATCGCGGTGATTCTGTTCCTGATCATGATGTTCTGCAACATCGTTGTGCAGAAGCTGCTGCGGAAGTTGGGTTAAGGGGGAATATGGTATGAAAATATTCAAGTTTATCAGTCATAAACTGAAACAGCGTAAGCTGAAAAGGAGAAACAGGAGCCTTGGGGGCGATATCGTCCTGATCCTTGTGCTGGGACTGTTCGGGCTGTTCAGCCTGTTCCCGCTGGTGTACACGGTAGTCAGCGCCTTCAAGCCTCTGTCGGAAATCTTTATCTTCCCGCCGAGACTTACGGTGGATAATCCGACGCTGGATAACTTTTTTGACCTGGGAACCATCATCGAGGACTTCACGGTGCCTCTTTCCCGTTATCTGTTCAATACGCTGGTGATTACCGGGGTGGGAACCTTCGGAACCGTGTTTTTGGGCTCCATGGCGGCGTATCCGCTGGCAAAATACGAGTTTCCGGGTTCTAAATTCATGAACAACCTGATCGTGTACGCCCTGATGTTCAGCACGTCGGTTACGGCGATCCCGAACTATCTGATCATGAGCGCACTGCATATGATCGATACCTACTGGGCGGTGATCCTGCCGGCGGTGGGAGGAACCCTGGGGCTGTACCTGATGAAAAACTTTATGGTGCAGGTGCCGGACGATATGCTGGAGGCGGCTAAGATCGACGGCGCTTCCGAGTTCGGAATTTACTTCAAGGTGGTAATGCCCCTGTGTAAACCCGCGTGGATTACGCTGGTGATTCTTTCCTTCCAGCAGATGTGGGGAACCACGGGCGGCGTGTTCATCTATTCCGAGGAGCTTAAGCCTTTGAGCTATGTGCTTTCTCAGCTGGCCAGCGGCGGTATCTCCAGGACGGGCGTGACCTCGGCGGTGTCTCTGATTATGATTATCGTACCGATCACGGTGTTCGTAGTCTCCCAGAGCAACGTCATCGAGACTATGGCGACGTCCGGAATCAAAGGATAGGAGGGGCGGCATGAAAAGAAAAAGTTGGAAATGCCTTGGAGCGGTTCTGGCGGCTGTCATGATGCTTCCCATGACTGCTCAGGCGTCTGCTGCGGACGGCAGCAATGTTGTGTATGACGGCTATACCTACGACTATTACGGCAATGCCAAGGACAGTCCCGCGGCCTTTGTGCTGGAGAGGACGGTCACGGAGGCGAATCTGGGCGGCACGAAGCTGGCGAGCGTGGACGACGTGGCTACCAGCGAGGACGGCAGGATCTTTATCGTCGATTCCCTGGAGAGCCGTGTGGATATCGTAGACAGCGAAGGAAACTATATTCACTCCGTGAAGCTTTTGAGAAATGCGGACGGAAAGATCGCTCTGGACGACGACGGAAACCAGATCATGCTGACCAATCCCGAGGGCGCATGGGTGCATGAGCAGGAAAAAGAGCTCTATATTGCTGACACGGGAGCGCAGAGGATTGTGGTGCTGAACCTGGACGACTACAGCTTAAAGAGAATCATCGGACGGCCCGACAATCTGTCCGGCGACGCCCAGTTTAAGCCCTCCAAAATTACGGTGGACTTTGCAAACCGGATCTATGTGGTGGTGCAGTCCAGCTATGAGGGAATCCTGGAGCTGACGGCGGAGGGAGACTTCAGCGGTTACTACGGCGTGAACGTGCCGATGTACAGCTTTATGGATTATTTCTGGAAGTCCATCTCCAGCGACGAGCAGAAGGCCCAGATGTCAAAGACCTACGCGCCTGCCTTCAACAATATCACCCTGGACGGGGAAGGCTTCGTCATGGCGGTGACCTACGATACCTCCGCCCAGGACAGCGTCTTCCGCTTGAACTCCAAGGGCGAGAACGTGCTCAGAGAGCAGGAAAACATGGGTGTGCAGGGAGACATATGGTCCATGCATTCGGACGATATGGGAAGCCAGTTTGTGGATATTGCGGTGACGGATTACGGCACCTACGCCTTGTTGGACAGAAACAAGGGACACATTTTCCTCTACGATTTCGACGGTCAGATGCTGAACGTTTTCGGAAGCACCGGAAACTTAAAGGGCGAGTATAAGAACCCCGTGGCCATCGCCTGGCTGGGCGACAAGCTGGTGACGGCGGATAAGACGCTGAAATGCCTCTACATCCTGGCACCTACCGCTTTCGGGCAGGCTGTGCTGGACGGCAATGAGAGCTACTATTTCGGAAGATGGGACGAGGCGCTGGTCTCCTTTGAGAAGGCTGTGGCGTTAAACGCCAACTACGAGGTGGCCTACAGCGGCATCGGCAAAAACTACCTGATGAAGGATGATTACAAGACGGCGATGTACTACTTCAAGCTGGGCAACAACAGGGAGTTTTACTCCAAGGCCTACAACGGCTACAGAGGCGAGTGGATGGAGGAGCATTTCGGAATCATCATGACGCTGCTTTTGCTGTTGGTGGGAGCGGTGGTCTGGTCTGAGGCAAGATACCATATGGGCCTGAACAAAGAGAGAAAGCGGAAGCTGGCTGCGGCAATGCGGGGGAAAGGAGCGGAAAAATGAAGGCACAGGTAAAAGAAAAGCTTTATTATTTGAAATATTCCTTTTTCCATCCCTTTGACGCTTTTTACGAGATGCGGTTCCGGGGAAAGGGAAGTCTGCTGATCGCGGTAATTTCCATCGTGCTGTTTGGAATTTTGCAGTGCGTGAAGTATCAGTACACGGGGTTCGTCATGAATATGACGCAGATCGCGGCCATGAACAGTCTTTCGGTCTTTGCGACCTGGGTAGCCGGGATTGTGCTGTTCATCGTCAGCAACTGGTCGGTGACCACGCTTTTAAACGGCAAGGGCGGTCTGGGGGATATTACCCAGGTGATCGGTTACTCCCTTGTCCCTGTGGAGCTGACGATGGTGATACAGATTATACTGAGCAACTTTGTCATCCGCGAGGAGGTCATGATCGTCAACGTCATCAGCGGAATCGGGATCGTGTGGTTCCTGTTCATGATCGTGGCGGGGCTGTGTACCATTCACGAGTATTCCTTCGGGAAGAATATCGCGTCGGTTTTCCTGAGCTTTGTGGCGGCGGTTATCATCATTTTCCTGGGCGTGCTGTTCTTCACCCTGATTGAGAAGATGGTTACCTTTGTTGTGGATGTTGTTCAGGAATTTATCCGCAGGATGTAGGAGGGGAGTATGGTGAACAAAATAAAATCATTTTATGCAGCGCATACCATAGGTAAGATCTTCCTGACAATCCTGTTGGCGGCTGTGCTGATTTATGTACTGGTGAGCATTCCGGTGTGGAGCGTCAGGAAGACACCGGCGCCGCAGACGGCGTCCAGAGAGCCCCTGACGGGAGAAAAGCTTGCCAATGACGCGGGGAAGGTGACGCTTGCGGAAAGCGGCGGCAAAACCCTGACCCTGAATACGGAAACCCTGACCTTTGAGGTAAAGGACGAGAGGGGCAATGTTTTTTCCACGGCGGTGTCGGGAACGGACGCCGGAACGGAGCGGGCGCTTTTGATCTTAACCTATCTGGGGGACAATAACAATCTGTACGAGTGGAACTCCTACGACCAGAGCGTAGTCTTCGGCTCCTATGAGCTGTACCGTCTGGAAAACGGCGTCAGGATCGACATGAACCTGAACGAAGGGGAATCCAACCGTTTCTACGAGTATCTGCCCAGAAAGGTAGCGCCCGAGAGATACGAGGAAATGTTTTTAGGCGGGATCGAGAAGCTGCGGGACAGCGGCGAGCTGGACGAGACAAGGGCAAACCGGTATCTGCAGACCCTTTCTCTGGTGTATAAAAGAAGCGTACAGGAGGAGTGCTACGCGGTGACCTATACCGGCACACCCCCGGCCAGCGCCGTGACGCAGATGATCGAGATCGCGGGATTGGTGGGCTATACCCAGGAAATGCTGCTGGAGGATGCGGATACCTTCGGATTCTCCGTGTCCTTCACGGAACCGGCGCAGTTTGACATTGTGCTGGAGGTGACGCTGGAGGAGGGAGAGCTGAAGGCTCATATTCCCAGCGGCGCGTGTGTCTCCGCAAACGACTTCTATACGATACAGGAGATCGATCTGCTTCCCAATTTCGGGGCGGTGACGGAAGCGCAGTATGCGGAGGGACAGATTTTAATTCCCGACGGAAGCGGCGCGCTGGTGGATTTCAACTCCTACAAGGCGGACATCCGGGATTACGAGAGACCTCTTTACGACAACGATTATTATAAGGACTATTATTTCCAGCCTCAGTACGGCGAGGAGCTGAACATGCCGGTGTTCGGTATGCTTTACGGCCCCGCGGACAGGACGGAAAAGGGCTTTCTTGCCATCGTGGAGGAGGGAGACCGGACGGGCTACATCCACATGAAGCTGGCAAGCCAGGGGGCAGACAGCTCCAAGTACAATAAGGTGTTTGCTTCCTTCGAGGTGGCCCAGTATACCCGTGTCAAGATTAACGGCGCGTACAGCGAGAGCTCCGCAAACTATCTGGTAAACACGGGAACCCAGAATATCGACTGCACGGTGCGCTATCAGTTTTACGGCGCGAAAGCCGGATATTTCGATCTGGCAAAGGGCTATCAGGATTATCTGGCGGCAAGGGAAGGAATCGAAAAGAGCTATGACGACGGTTCTACAAAGCTGTACCTGGAGGCTGTGGGCGCGCTGAATATCACAAAGCGCTTTGTGGGCATCCCCTACAGCAGCGAGCACTCCATGACGAACTATAAGGAGCTGCTGGCGATGATGCAGGAGCTTGAGGGGACGGATTACCTCATGCAGTACGACGGCGTCTTTAACAACGGCTGGAACGGAAAGATGAACAATAAGACAAAGCTTTCCTCCAGCAACGGCAGCAAAAAGGACTGGAAGGCCGTGCAGGAGTATGCGGAGGCCAACAATATTCCGCTGTTTTTGGAAACCTCCCTCACAAAGGTATGGGAGAGCGGAAACGGGTTCCGTGCCTCCAGGCAGGCGATTCGGGATTTTGCCAACGATCCGGCGGTGAACTCGCGTTATATGCCGGTGCTGGGGATCCAGCTGGCTTCCCTTTCCGACGGGATGCAGCACGATACCTATTACACTCTTTCGCCGCAGTATCTGGATGCCGTGACGGACGGCTTCCTGAAAGGGGCGGGGGACTATAAATACCTGTCGGTGGAGGATATGGCCGGTATGTTTTACGCGGACTACCGCTTCAACGGCTTCATCAGCGGCGAACAGGGAAATCAGGTGCTGGAGAACAATCTGGCGAAGCTGGCGGAGGGAAGAGAGCTGGCGCTGACCGACCCTCATATTGACAAGATCGGATACGGCAGCGTTGCGGTGGATATCTCCCGGGAGAACAGCGACTACATGACCTTTGCCAAAACAATTCCTTTCCGGCAGCTGGTGATGAACGGCCTGATCGACTACACGACGGAAAATGTGAATCTTTCTTCCAGAAATCCGGCGTACTTTGTGCTACAGGCCGCGGAGACGGGGGCGTATCCGAAGTTTGTCGTGACGGCGGGAAACGTGGATGTGCTGCAGGACAGCGATTACAGCTATCTCTACTCCGTTCAGTTCTCGCTGATTAAAGATAAGATTGATGCAGTGTACAGAGAGTGCAGCGAAATCCGCTCCAAAATCGGGACCTCGGAGATCACGAATCACGAATGTCTTGCCGATGGCGTGTACAGAACGACTTACGCTACGGGAGTGCAGGTGACCGTAAACTATAACCTGTACGACGTGACACTGGAGGACGGCGGCTCCATCGAGGCCGAAGGCTATCTTGTAGAGGAGGTGCAGTGATGCAGGGCAGTAAAAAGAAGCTTCCATACAGAACAAAGAAAAAAATAAACGGATTGATCTTCGCATCGCCCTTTCTCATCGGTTTTATTGCTTTCTTCCTGATGCCGTTGGTCAATACCATATATTATTCCTTCAATAAAATCGGCGTGGGCGAGCAGGGAGGCATGACCTTTGAATGGATCGGCATCCAGAATTATATCGATCTGTTTGCCACGGAGGTGACCACGAACTCCCAGCCCATGGCGCGGCTCTTTACGGAGGAAAACACCAACATGCTCATCAGCCTGCCGCTGATTGTCATCTTCAGTCTGTTTATGGCGCTGCTGGCAAACCGGAAATTTAAAGGACGTGCGATTGTCCGGCTGATTTTCTTCCTCCCCATCATTCTGGGTATCGAGGTTGTGGTGGATATGCTTGCCATGACGACCGGTACGGGGGACGCGCTGGATACCGGCAGCGGACTTTTAAACGGAAGCTATATCACCATGTTTATGATGCAGGTTCTAAATGTGCCCAGAAGGATTCTGTTCCCCATCATGAATTATGTGGAGAACATATTCGATCTGATTTCCCAGGCGGGCGTTCAGACTCTTGTGTATCTGACGGCGCTGCAGTCCATCAGCCCCAGCCTTTACGAGGTGGCAAAGATGGAAGGGGCTACGGCATACGAGACCTTCTGGAAGGTAACCATCCCCTCCATCATCCACATCACGCTGTTTGTCATTATTTACACCGTGGTGGAGCTGTTCCTGGGCTCGGCCATTGCGCAGGAGGCTTACAGCTTCGCATTTACGCAGAATAAGATCGGTATCGGCTCGGCGCTGTCGGTGGTCTACATATTCAATGTGCTGGCCGTCCTGGGGCTGGTCATGCTGCTGATGGGAAAGGTGGTAAAGAAGAATGCAAAATAAGAAAAATGTTCGCCTTAAGAAGAATAAAATCAAAGCGGGAAACGACGCGTCCCTTGCAATCTATCTGTTTAAAAACCGCGCGAAAAAGGGAGTTGTCAGCGTCTTCTCCATGATCCTGATCCTGGGACTGTGCTTTACCATTTTGTATCCCATTTTAAGCCTGGTGCCTATGGTGTTCTCCTCGATTGAGGAGTTGGGAAATCCGAATGTCATCTGGATCCCCCTGGAGAGCTCCACGGTAAGCTTTAAGGCGGCCGTCCGGCTTGCCATGCCGGAGGGAATCATGACGATGGTGAAATCCGTGGTGTACGCGGCGGGTATCATGGTGATTCAGGTTTTCTTTTCCGCCATGGTGGGCTATGCGCTGGCGAGAGTGGACTTCCCCGGCAGAAAGCTGGTTTTCGTGCTGGTAATCGTAGTGTTCCTGCTTCCCAGACAGTCTCTGTTGCTGGCGCAGTACATTTACTTTACGCACTTTGACGTCCTGGGCATCATGAACCTCTTCACGGCGGCGGGGGAGATTAAGCTGATTAACAACCCTATTGCCCTGGTGATGATGGCGGTGTTTGGCTTCGGCGTCAATCAAAGCCTGTTTATCTTCCTCTTCAGCCAGTTCTTCAAGAACATACCCAAGGAGCTGGAGGAGGCGGCGCTGATCGACGGCTGCGGCTTTTACAGAACTTATTTCAAGATTATGATTCCCAACGCGGTGCCGATTATTTCCACCGTGGGAATCCTGTCCTTTGTATGGAATTACGGAGACACCTATCTCACCAACTACTTTAACCCGGACGGGGCGTACATGAGCACGATCCTGTCTACCACCTTCAACACGGCCAATAAGGAGTATATCCAGAACGCCGTGCGGACCTGGTACGAGATACCGCTGGTGACGGATATGGCCTTTGACGCCGTGAAACAGGCGGCCGTCCTGATCTTCCTGATCCCGCTGGCAATCGTGTACCTGATCGGTCAGAGAAAGCTGGTGGAGAATATGGAGAACTCCGGATTAGTCGGTTAAAGCGTGAGAAGAAAATCTAACGCTCGCGGCAAGGGCCGCTTCGCGAAGATTTTCTACGGCGCAAAGAAGCGCCTACTCACGCGGAAGAATGCCCAAGAGGGGGCGTAGCCCACCTCTTTGTTGAGGGGGCATTCTTCCGGACTTGCAGCGATTGTTTGTGCCGCCGTTGGTGGCATGACGGGAAGTGTGCGGCAGATTTAGGATGAGGTTAGAACGTGAAAAAGAAGAAAATGATTTTGGCTGCGCTGGGGCTGGCTGTCGTGTTGGCCGGCTGCGGCGCGCGGGGGGCGGAGACGCCCCCTTCCGAAAGCGGACAGGTGGAAGGTGAGAGCGCAGAGAACGGTACTGCCGACGCGGAAGAAGTAAATTGCGGCAGAATCACCGTGGACGAAAGCGTTACTTATCAGACTATGGAGAGCTTTGGCACCAGCGGATGCTGGTGGAGCCAGTATGTAGGGGGCTTTACCAAGGACGCCAACGGGACGGGCGGCAGTACGAGGGAGGATATCGCCACGCTGCTGTTTGACCGAGAAAAGGGGATCGGCCTGACCTGCTATCGGTATAATCTGGGGGCGGGCTCTGTGGAGAGCAAAACCGGCACCTTTTGGGATCCTCACAGAAAGGCCCAGTGCTTTGAGACGGAGCCCGGCGTATACGATTTTACCAAGGATGCCAACGCGGTGTGGTTTTTGGAGAAGGCCTGCGAGCTGGGCGTGGAGGAGGTAATCTTCTTCTGCAACAGCCCTCTGGTGCGGCTGACGGATAACGGCCTGCCTCATATGACCGAGGGCGGCAGCAGGTCGAATATTTCACCCGAAAAGTACCCGGAGTGGGCGAAATACTGTATGGATGTAATAGAGCATTTTGTGGAGGAGGGGATTCCCGTGAAATTCCTCTCCCCGATCAACGAGCCGCAGTGGGACTGGTATAACGGGCAGGAGGGCTGTCATTATGCCAAGACGGAGGTGGCGAAGGTGTATACTGCTTTTCTGGACGAACTGGAGAGCAGACCGGCGCTGGCGGACGTAAAGCTGGCCGGGCCGGAGAGCGGCGAGTGGAAGGGAGACGCGGTGGGCTATACCTCCGCCATCCTGAACAACGCACGGCTCAGAGAGCATTTTGACGCTATCGACAATCACTCCTACTGGTCCGACGCGTCGGATAAGAAGAGCTTTAAAAACTGGATGACGGTGCATTATCCGGATGTGAAGATCCGGGCCAGCGAGTGGTGCGAGATGGTGAACGGCAGCGATTTTTCCATGGATTCCGCCATCCACATTGCTCAGGAGATTGCGGAGGACTTAAAGGTCCTGGACGTGGTGTCCTGGCAGAACTGGGTTGGCGTAGCGCCCGGCGGCTACAGGGACGGTCTGATTTATATTGACGAGTCCAGCCAGAAGTACAGAGCCTTGAAGAGACTTTGGAGCTACGGAAACTACAGCAGATATATCCGTCCGGGCTATGTGCGGGTGGACGTGCAGACCCAGGAGAAGGATCATGAGGCAATGCTTCCCGTGGCCTTTACGGGAACGAACGATAACGGGGAGCAGGAGCTGGTGATGGTGCTTATCAACGACAAGACGAAGGACGGACAGGAGCCGGACGAAAAGACGACGAAGGAAGAGTACGCGGATCAGGAGTTCCTGCTGACGGGAGCGGAAGGCTATAGCAGAATCGCCGTGTATGTGACCTCGGAGGATTACGATCTGGAGTGCGTGCTGGAGGAAGAATTTGACCCGGCCAGGCCTGTGACCGTTCCGGGCGGAAGCGTGACGACGGTTGTGCTGACGAAGGGGAAGTGAGTCTGTGTTTGCAGTGAGGCGTTCTGTTATGGCTGACCTGCAGTGAGAGAGTTTTTGACTAAGGCGGGCGTGGGCATATAGCGAACAAGCGCAAAAAATGACAGCTGTGTCGTGAAACGAGCCGTTGAAAACAATGATTGCGTCGGGCAAGGAAAGCAACAGCACGAATAAGAAATACGGCGGCCGCGCCGGAGGAAGCGGCCGCCATGAAAGAGGTAATGCATATGTCTGGAAACTTTGAGATCAAGGATACCTTTTACCTGAACGGGAAGCCTTTTCAGATTTTGTCGGGAAGTATACATTATTTCAGGGTTGTTCCTCAGTATTGGCGGGACAGATTGGAAAAACTGAAGGCCATGGGACTGAATACGGTGGAAACCTATATCCCCTGGAACGTACATGAGCCGAAAAAGGGAGAGTTTTGTTTTGAGGGGATGGCCGATGTGGTCGGTTTTGTCCGGCTGGCTCAGGAGCTTGGACTGTATGTCATTTTAAGGCCGTCCCCCTATATCTGCGCGGAATGGGAGTTTGGCGGACTTCCCGGCTGGCTTTTGGCGGAGGACGGGATGGAGGTAAGAAGCTCTTCGCCGCTCTTTCTGCGGCATGTCAGGGAGTATTATAACGTATTGCTGCCGATCCTGAAACCCCTGCAGCTGACGGAGGGCGGCAATGTCATCCTCATGCAGGTGGAGAATGAGTACGGGTATTTTGCGGACGACGCTTCCTATCCGGAGACCTTGAAGCGGATGCTTCGGGAGGGCGGGATTAACGTGCCGTTTATTACCTCCGATGAGCCGAAGGCGGAAAGCATTCTGGGAGGCCGGGTAGAGGGCGCGCTTCCTACCGGCAATTTCGGATCGAGAACGAAAGAACGTTTTAGTATATTGAAGGAGTTTACCGGCGGAGGGCCGCTGATGTGCGCGGAGTTTTGGGTGGGCTGGTTTGACCATTGGGGCAACGGAGGTCATATGACCGGCAATCTGGAGCAAAGCGCAAAGGATCTGGAGGATATGATCCGCCTGGGACATGTGAATATCTATATGTTTGTCGGCGGAACGAATTTCGGGTTTATGAACGGCTCCAACTATTACGATGAGCTGACGCCGGACGTCACATCCTACGACTACGACGCCGTGTTGACGGAGGCGGGGGATCTGACGGAAAAATTTTACCGTTATCGGGAAATTCTGGGGAAATACCGGGAGCTTCCGGAGCTGACGGTCAACGCTGTCGGCAAAAAGAAGGCTTACGGAAGGGTAACGGTACAGGAAAGAGTCGGGCTTATGCAGACGCTTTCGAAACTGGCCGTTCCCGTGGAGAGCAGACAGCCCCGGAGTATGGAGAGGCTGGGGCAGAGCTACGGGTATATTTTATATACCTCCCCGATTCGGAACGAGAGGAAGCTGGAGAAGCTCCGCCTCTGGGACGCCAACGACCGGGCGAACGTTTTTCTGGGAGAAAAGAGGCTGTTGAACCTTTACGACAGGGAGCTGTCAGAGGAGCATAAGCTGGATCAGGAGACCGCGGAAGGGGAAGAGCTTGCGATCCTCGTGGAAAATATGGGGCGGGTAAATTTCGGTCCCAGGATGAACCGGCAGCGCAAGGGAATCGACGGCTGCGTCCAGATCAACGGACACATGCATACCGGCTGGAAGCAGTATACGCTTCCTCTGGATAACGTAAGCCGGGTAGATTACTCCGCCGGATATACGGCAGGAATGCCCGCCTTTTATCGATTCCGGCTTGAGGTTGAGGAGCCCTGCGATACCTTTCTGGAGCTGGAGGGCTGGGGGAAGGGCTGTGTCTTTTTGAACGGCTTCCACCTGGGGCGGTTCTGGGAGATCGGGCCGCAGAGGAGACTGTATGTTCCCGGGCCGCTGCTGAAAAAGGGCGGTAATGAGATTGTTGTGTTTGAGACGGAAGGAAAAGCGACGGGGGAGATCTGCTTTTGGGATGCGCCGGATATCGGGTAGATTATGAAGCAAGGTATTAAGGAACAGAGTATTATGGAAGATCTGAGGAGCCCGGAGGGGAAAAACGACGAGTTACGATCTCTTTGCGGAAACGCTGGCGCGGACGGTGGAGGGCGCTTACAATTCCAACCCGCTTCCGCAGATTCAGACGATCGCTCCGACCCTGGTCGTCATGGCTTCCGGCGGGCCGGTGAGAGATTTAGCGGGAATGGTCAGGAGTTCGAGCCTCTGCCGGCATTGTCTTTTTGCGTCCAGAATAGTTGAAAGTTTTGATAATCGGTTAATTTTCAAGGAAAGAAAGCCGATTATATAAGTATAGCAGTGAGCGGCTTAGGAAAGGCGGTATTTTATGAAGTGTAAGAAAATAGTTATGATGAGCGCGGCGATAGTTACATTTATGAGTATGTCCCTGAATGTTTCCGCGGCGAGGTCGTCTGTAGACAAATATATAAACCGTCTGAAGGAAAGCGGGCAGATTGACCTTATCCTTGATGTGGAGGCATACAGAGCGGCTTACAGCGATCTGGAAGAGGCTTTTGGCGATGATGAGGATGCTTATATAAAGCATTATCTGACTGCGGGTGTTTATGAGGAGGAGAGGAGAAAGGGCGTTCTCTTCGACCCGTTAGCTTATGCGGAAAGCTACGACGATATCATGGATGCATTCGGAGATGATGTGCTGGCTATAGTCTCCCATTATGTGACTTACGGGGTAAAGGAAAATCGGATTGCGGGAACTGCCGCAGGTTATGAAGATATTGCGGCGGCAATGGAGGAGAGTGCGGTTCAGAGCGGAGGCGTAGTATCGGTAAAGAGCAGCTCCGTCGTGTCCGAAAGCCGGGCGGAAGAGGTTCGGATGGAAGCGGCAGGAAGCCGGACGCAGGACAAATTATCCGGTTTTCGTATCGGCCATACGACTTCTATCTATGCCGATGATGGCGCTACGTTGATTCGTGTTGAATATTATGATGAAAATAATAAGCTGGTCTATTACTCGGATGTGATCGGTTATGACAGCGCCACAAATTCATACACAGAGAATATATATTCCTATGATGAGAAAGAACAGCGGGAGGTTCTTGAGCAGACGGATATCTATGTAAACGGAGCCTGTTCTTCCGCCAAATAAAAAATGCAGTGAAGTTTCCGACTTTTTTGCCGGGCTGCCCTGCAATCATCAGGAGCGTGCGGCACGCCGTGAGTCTGCCGCCTGTGAAGTGAAAAAGGAGCCTATACAGACTCCTTTTTTCAATTGTGTAAATTTTTACACAGCGGTAAACTCGGACGACACAAAACCTTTCCTTTTTCGACAAATTAAATGGTGGCACAGCCGCCGTAAGTGTGCTATAATGGTTGGAAGGGAAAACAGGTGGCTGCGGGACGCGGGCCTGTTTTGTGGGGTCTGTGCATATGAAGAAAAGAATAAAACTGAAAGGCCGTATCAAAACCTATCTACAGTTCGGGATATACCTCGGGGTGCTCCTCTGCGGCATCGACGCCGCGGCTTTTTTGATCGATGTGCGGGCGGGCGCGCTGATTGCGGGGTATATTGTGGTCTATTTTGCGATCACCCTGTCCCTGTATTTCTGCAATAAGCCCATTATCATGAACGAGCTTGTGAGCTTTGCCACGGAGTACGGCCAGATCCAGAGGAAGCTTTTGCGGGATATGGATCTGCCCTACGCCCTTTTGGACGACAACGGGAAGGTGATCTGGACCAATATCGCCTTTGAAACGGTCACGCATCAGCCGAAGGGATACCGCAAATCCATTACGGCGCTTTTCCCGTCCATTACCCGGGACAGGCTGCCGGACGACAACGGTCTGGACGAGGCGCAGTACGAGCTGGAGTATGAGGGAAGCGAATATGTGGCAAAGTTCAAAAAGATTTCCCTGAAGGAGATGGCACAGCACAGCGATATGATCGACGCGCAGGATTACGACGGATACCTGATTGCGGTGTATCTGTACGACGAGACGGCGCTCCGCATTGCCCTGCAGGAGGTGGACGATCAGAGCCTGGCGGTGGGCATGATTTATCTGGATAATTACGAGGAATCCATGGAGAGCGTGGAGGAGGTGCGCCGTTCCCTGCTGACCGCGCTGATCGACCGTAAGATCAACAAGTATATTTCCTCGTTCGACGGTATCTGTAAGAAGCTGGAGAAGGACAAGTATCTTGTCATTATGAGAAAGCAGTCGGTGACGCAGCTGCAGTCGTCGCGCTTTGAGCTTTTGGAGGATATCAAAACCGTAAACATCGGCAATGAGATGGCGGTGACCATCAGCATCGGCATCGGCCTGGACGGTCTCACCTACGCGCAGAATTACGAGTTTGCCCGTAACGCCATAGACCTTGCCCTGGGGCGGGGCGGCGACCAGGCGGTTATCAAGATACCGGAAAGCATTACATATTACGGCGGCAAGAGCCAGCAGGTAGAAAAAAATACGAGAGTAAAAGCGAGGGTAAAGGCGCAGGCGCTCTGTGAGATCATCACCGCCAAGGATCTCGTGCTGGTCATGGGGCACCGGATGCCGGACGCGGACAGCTTCGGCGCGGCGGCGGGAATCTACAGGATCGCGCAGACGCTGGGCAGAAAGGTCCATATCGTCCTGAATGAAGTGACCTCGGCCATCGCCCCCATGGTGGAGCTTTTCAAGAACAATCCCGAATACGAGGAGGATATGATCATCGGCAGCCAGCAGGCCATCGAGCTGAGCGGCGGCAACTGCGTGCTTGTGGTCGTGGACGTGAACAAGCCGTCGATTACGGAATGTCCGGATCTGCTGCGGCTCTGTAAGTCCGTGGTGGTGCTGGATCATCACAGGCAGGGCACGGAGACCGTCGAAAACGCGACGCTTTCCTATGTGGAGCCTTATGCTTCCTCGGCGTCCGAGATGGTATCCGAGATTTTACAGTACACCTATGACAATATCAAGATACGCACGGAGGAGGCGGACTGCATGTACTCCGGTATCATGGTGGATACGAACAACTTTATGACCAAGACGGGAGTGCGCACCTTTGAGGCGGCGGCCTTCCTGCGCAGAAACGGGGCGGATGTGACCAGGGTGCGCAAGCTGTTCCGGGAGGACGCCCAAGAGTATAAGGCAAAGGCTGACGCGGTCAGCCAGGCGGAGATTTATAAGCAGTATTTTGCAATTTCCATCTGTACGGCGGACGAGCTGCCCAGTCCTACGGTCATCGGGGCGCAGGCGGCCAACGAGCTGTTGAATATCAAGGGGATCAAGGCGAGCTTTGTGCTGACGGATTATCAGGGTAAGATTTATATCAGCGCCCGTTCCATCGACGAGGTAAATGTGCAGATCATCATGGAAAGGATGGGCGGAGGCGGTCACCTGAGTACGGCGGCCTGCCAGATGGAAGGCGTGGGTATCATAGAGGCCATCGGCGCGCTGAAGCGCACCATCGATACCATGCTGGAAAATCACGAAATTTGAGGAGAAAGGAAGAGATATCATGAAAATAATACTGTTACAGGACGAGAAAAAGCTGGGGAAAAAGGGCGATATCATTGAAGCCAGCGAGGGATACGCGAGAAACTATATCATACCGAAGAAGATCGGCGTGGAGGCTACGCCGAAGAATCTGAACGATCTGAAGCTGAAGAAGGCCAACGAGGAAAGGATTGCCCAGGAGCAGCTGGACGCGGCCAGGGCGCTGGCGGCTTCTCTGGAGGAAAAGACCGTAGTGCTCAAGATCAAGGCGGGAGAGGGCGGAAAGGTGTTCGGCTCCGTGTCGTCGAAGGAGATTGCGGCTGCCGTGAAGGAACAGTACGGGATAGAGTTTGACAAGAAGAAAATTCAGCTTGCGGAGAACCTGAAAAGCTGCGGCAGCTACGAGGTAAATATCAGGCTGCATCCCCAGGTTACGGGAAAACTGACTGTAAAGGTGACGGAAGCCTGAGGGAAAAGGGATGCTGACGGTATGGATGAAAATGTAATAAAGAGGATACTGCCTCACAGCATTGAGGCGGAGCAGTCCGTGATCGGTTCCATGCTGATGGACCGCGAGGCGATTGTGGTGGCGTCGGAGCTGATTTCGGAGGAGGACTTTTATAATAAACAGTACGGCATTCTTTTTGCGACGATGGTTGAGTTAAACGATGCCGGGAGCCCGGTGGACTTGGTGACGCTCCAGAATAAGCTGAAGGAGAAGGATGTCCCGCCGGAGATCAGCAGCCTGGAGTTTATCCGGGATCTGATCACGGCAGTGCCTACGTCGGCAAACATCAAATACTATGCCAATATCGTGGCGGAAAAATCGACTCTCAGGCGTCTGATCCGGCTGAACGAGGAGATTGCCAATACCTGCTATGCGGGGAAGGAAAGCCTGGAATACATATTAGAGGACACGGAAAAACGGGTCTTCCAGCTGATACAGAAGCGGAACGTGGACGATTTCGTCCCGGTGCGGCAGATCGTGATGAACGCCATGGACCGGATCGAGGTTGCCTCCAGAAACAAGGGAAACGTCACGGGCGTGCCCACCGGATTTGTCGATCTGGATTACCGCACGGCGGGGATGCAGCCCTCCGACCTGATTCTGATCGCGGCCCGTCCCTCCATGGGAAAGACGGCCTTTGAGACCAATCTGGCGCAGTATATGGCGTTTCGGAAGAATATGACCGTGGCTCTGTTCAGTCTGGAGATGAGCAAGGAACAGATGATGAACCGTCTCCTTTCGCTGGAATCCAGCGTGGACGCCCAGAAGCTGCGCACGGGACAGCTGAACGACAGAGAGTGGGAAAGACTGATAGAGGGCGCGGGAACCGTCGGGAAATCCAGACTGATCATTGACGATACCCCGGGCATCAGTATTGCGGAGCTTCGCTCCAAGTGCAGAAAGTATAAGCTGGAGCATGACCTTTCCATCGTGATGGTTGACTATCTGCAGCTTATGTCAGGAGGCGGGAAGGCGGAGTCCAGACAGCAGGAAATTTCGGAGATTTCCCGGTCGTTAAAGGCTCTTGCAAGAGAATTGAACGTGCCTGTCATCGCGCTGTCACAGCTGTCCCGGGCAGTGGAGCAGAGGCCGGATCACAGACCCATGCTTTCCGATCTGCGTGAGTCGGGGGCGATCGAGCAGGACGCGGACGTCGTTATGTTCCTGTACCGGGACGATTACTACAATCACGATTCGCCGGAAAAGGGGATTTTGGAGGTAATCATCGCCAAGCAGAGAAACGGCCCGATCGGAACCGTAAAACTGGCGTGGCTGCCTGAGTATACGAAGTTTGCGAACCTGGAACATAAAAAGGGCGACGAACTGATATAGATACTATTTACGAAAGAGAATGAACAGGAGTTCATTCTCTTTCCGCGTTCAGAAAGGAGAATAAATGAGCGACTATCTGTTGATTTCCGATGCAGCCAAAGAGGTCAGAGTGGAAAGCCATGTACTGCGGTACTGGGAGGAGGAGCTGCATCTTCCCATCAAACGCAACGAGCTGGGGCACCGCTACTATACGGAAGAGGATGTAGAACGCTTTAAGCAGATAAAAGGGATGAAAGAGAGGGGGCTCCAATTGAAAGCGATTAAAATGATTTTAAAGGACGGCAAATTGGACGTGCTGTCGCCGGAGGAGACGCCGGACAGGGGAGAGGAAGAAGAAAACGCGCAGCCGTCCGGCGGTCTGGCCATCGATATCATAAAGACCGGCGGACAGCCTGCGGAGGCGGAATTTAGAGAGGACAAGTCCAAGAGGCTGCAATGGCTGCTGCAGCAGCTGATCCGTGAGACATTGCAGGAGAACAATGCGGAAATCTGCAGGGAAATCCGGGACAGCGTTGTAAAGGAGCTGGACTATCAGTTCCGGATGCAGGAAGAGCGGGAGGAAGCCAGGGACAGAAAGCTGGCGGAGCGGGACGAGGAGCATTATAAAAAGATGGACGAGCTGCTTCGGAAGAAGAGCCGCAGAAAGCTTCTGCCGGAGAAAAAAAAGAAGGGTGCCCGTTGAGGACGCCCTTTTTCCTTTTTAAGCTTCCGAAATCGCGCTTACGGGACACTGAGCTGCGCAGGAACCGCAGTCGATGCACTTATCCGCGTCAATCTCAAACTTGCCGTCTCCCATGCTGATCGCGCCTACAGGGCACTGAGCTTCACATGCGCCGCATGCTACACAAGTATCACTGATTACATATGCCATGACCTTATCCTCCTTATTTGTTGGTACATAGAATTTCATGCTTTCACTTCATTTTAATATAAATCCGCTCCAATTACAACAACATTTTAACAAAAATATATATTAGGTATACCTAACCGTGGTTAGACGCATCTGCCCTCCTGGCCTTAATCCCGTCCAGAATCACCTTCTTCTTTTCCAGAAGCCTGGCCTTATCCATCGCCGGAACCCCCTTCAGCTTATAAGCCATGCCCAGGCTTTCGTACTTCTTTTCACCCATCGTATGATAGGGGAGCACATCCAGAGCCTTGAGATTGCCAAACTGACCGATGAAATAACCCAGGTCAAACAGATATTTGTCATCGTCCGTGATACCGGGCACCACCACATGCCGGATCCACATATCCACATGCTTTTCGTCCAGATACTCCGCAAATTTCAGAATGTTCCGGTTCGGCTGACTGGTGAGCTCCCGGTGCTTCTCCGGATCGATATGCTTGATATCCAGCATCACCAGATCGGTCATGCTCATAAGCCGATCCAGCTTTTCGCGCTGAACCGCGCTTTCCGGATTGTAAGCGATACCGGAGGAGTCGATACAGGTATGGATCCCACGTTCCTTTGCAAGCGTGAACAGATCGATCAGAAAATCAATCTGCATCAGTGGCTCCCCGCCGGTGACCGTAAGGCCGCCGCCGTTGGCATAAAAGGCGCTGTTCCTCTCATACTGCTCGATAATATAAGACGGCTCCATAAGAGTACCGCCGTTCATCTCCCAGGTATCGGGATTATGACAGTAAGCGCACCGCATGGGACACCCCTGTACAAACACGACAAACCGCGTGCCGGGACCGTCCACGGTGCCAAAACTTTCCAATGAGTGAATCCTGCCCTGCATAATAAAAGTCTCCTTCCTTCAGCAGATAATAATCCTATTATAATCAGGAACAAAATCATTATAACAAATAAGGGGATAAATGAAAAGACAGTTTTATTTTAGTATAATGTCGGTTGGAACGCATAAAAAAAAGAATGCAACAAAAGATATAATTTGTTGTATTCCTGCCTTACACTATCTATTTCGGATGAATCCGAAAAAACTTTAGCCCTGTTTGAAAATTTTTTATATCTTTCTCATTTGCCAGAGTAAATTCTACCCCCATTTATTTCAAATGCAAAAATTGCTTCGGCAAAAATCCCTTCTCACTTGTCTAACTTCCACCCCTGAGACGCTGCACAGCAGCCTGTTTTGGCGCAGCATAGCTTCCGGAACAGCAATCGGCGGGAGGCCGTGTCTGTTTTTGCGAACGCTCTGTTGAGATCAGTGTACTGAAAAGACGAAACGTATCTTGAAAGAATATCCGGTATTCCCGTTGACTTTGATGAATTGTCCGACAAAACATATTATGCTCCGACGAGCATACAGCCTCCCTGCTGACGACCGATGCGACCCTGTCTTGAAAATCGGCCTGTGTTACGCTTATAACGAAATTTTCAGAAAAACACTGTCCCTGTCATCCTGCTCGATTCCAAGATACCGTTTGGTGATCCGGAAAGAAGAGTGATTGTAGATATCCATAAGCAGCACGGAGGACACACCCTGCCGCCAGGCGTGATAGCCGAAGGTCTTGCGGAGAGAATGACAGCTGATATGCCTGCTCATGCCGTTGGCGTCCGCGGCCTCCCTGATGATACGGAAGGCCTGACTGCGGCTGAGCGGCCGGTTGACGCCCTTCCTGCTGGGGAAAAGATAATCCTCCTCAGAGGGACTTGTCCGCAGCAGAGAAAAGTAATCCTGCAGCGCGTCGATGACAGCCTGATTCAGGGCGATCTGATTGACCTTTCCCGTTTTCTGCTCCGTAACACAAAGATGTGAAAAACAGGTCTGCCGGGAAAGGTCGTAGACATTTCCCCACCTTAATCCCAGCAGATCGGAGATCCGCAGGGCAGTATTCAGCCCCATCACGCAGAGGGTATAATTTCTGACATTCGTTTTCCCCAGTAGATAATAATCCTTAAAATCCTGTAACTTTTCCGTGTTTCTGATTGGTTCTGCAGCGCTCATGCTTTTTCCTCCATTCTTTGGTCTGCGAATACAACATATTATATCAAATGTTGCATTCGAAAGATTGCCGGACGGTGAAAAAGGAAGCGCGTTTCAAACGCAGATTGGCAGGGAAGCCGGAGGACGGCAGGGAGGTTGAGATGTTAAGACTGACGGTAAGCACGGAAGAGTATTTGATGCTGGGGGACGATATCAAGGTAGTCTTTCTCGGAGGAACGGGAAAGCACATGCGGATCATGATAGACGCCCCGAAGGATGTAAACATCGTGCGCAGCAGCGTGATCGAGAAAAAGTTCGCTGAGGATCCGGAGCTGCAGGCAAAGCTTCCGAAATACTACGCCGAGCCGGAAAGACCGATGAAGTACCGGAAAAAGAGAGTAATCGTAACGGGCGCGGCAGGACAGGACAATTCCTCCGACCGGCAGTCCCGGGAAGAAAAGTAAGAGGCAGCCGCCGGACGGCGTTCGGACAGGGAACGGAAAGAGCTGCAAGACAGGATAATAACCGGATGCGGAAGCATCGAAGCCAAGGGCCCGGCCAGGGCGGAAGC
>JAMPFT010000029.1 GCA_023664305.1 bacterium
GTTATTATTGAATTTTCAAGGTGCATAGGCACTTATTCAAGTGCGAAGTTTGAGTGATTATTTTTTCAACTGCATTAGCGGCAGAAGCAATTGCCGAAGCCGCCCCACTAAATCCGATGCCAATTATCATCTTTGTCATTGCCGCAGTAATACTAATATTGAGTGCTATTATTGTAATCTTACTCAAAAGGAAAAGTGAAAATTCGCAAAAAGAAACCCTTTGTCCGCAATGCGGTGAGCCCGTAAAAAACGGCAAAAATTTCTGTACAAGCTGTGGCGCAAAAATCGAATAAAGGAGAAAAATCATGTTTTGTGGAAATTGCGGAAAACAAATCGAAGATACCAGCAATGTATGCCCTCACTGCGGGGCTATGGTCGAGAAGGAAATACCTGTCGGAAATGACAATAAATATACCAAAATATTCGTTGAATCGGACGAAAACTATATAGCTTCCTTGGGAAATGGGTATATCAGCAGCTATTTGACTGCTAAGTCAATAAAAAGGTGCATTGCCTTTCTTTCCGATAAACGTGTATATCTGCGCGGCAATATGATAGATACCAACAGCGGCAAGGTTCAACGATTTAATATGCAAAAAACAATTGATTTAGAAGATGTCACAGGCACGGGCTTTATCTATAGCAATCCGCTGTGGAAGCTCATACTTTCCATTTTTTTACTTGTTCTTTCTGTAATATCTCTAACAGGAGGTATTTATGGTGTTACAGTAGTATTCATTTCAACGTGCATTATTTCAGCAATTCTGCTGGTTGTATCATACATAAAAGGCAGGACTACTCTTTTCTCTATTGAGTACGCCGGTGGCTGCATTCAATTTGACGCCGCCATCTACGGTCTGGCGGAATCACGGGATTTTGAGAAACAAATCCGCAGGGCAAAAAATCATGTCAAAGGAAGAAACTGAGATGCAATGCAGCAAATGTGGGAAAATAGTAACTGCCGGAGCCGCATTCTGCCCCCAATGCGGCACGGCGGTTGATCAGGCAGGCTTATCTTCGGGCAATCAACTGCTATATAAGCTTACGGAAAATGCCGGACGTAACTACACGATAACCGTCAACAGGGAAAATGTCCTGTTTGCCGGGGATTTTTGGTATTTAAAGGACAAGGAATTTGTAAAATCCCATGGCAGGAATGAAAGCGCTTTGGTTAAAAATTTCATCGGAATAGGGTATCTTGCAAAACGCTCTTTCAGGAAATGCCTTCTGTTTGTCATTGCAGGTTCCGCGTTGGAAGTCGTTAAGATGATAGTGGATAAACTCACGGAATGGGTGGATAAGGCAAACAATTATCTTAAGTGGATTGATCAATCGATCAGTTTGCCGGGGTGGATGAATGTAACCGTGAATGCCCTTGCAATCCTCTGTATTCTGTTTGGCATTGCCCTGTTCTTTTCCAAAAAGAAAGTGATTGAAATATCATTTACGGACAAAAGAATCTGTGTGCCGCAGAAAAGCATGACGGGCGGCGAATATAACATGTTGTATCAGAGTATTATGAAGGCCAAAAATATGATTTAAAAACTGTAATTAGGGGATATTTCAAAGAAGTGCGTTGAAATATCCCTTTTCCCATTATGTTCTCACTTATCCGCCAGTCAATCCCCACTCTGTGAGTGCCTGCGGTAAAGGGATTGACAGGCTGTTGGTACAACTATGCTCCCTCTGATTTTTACACCATTTACTACACCATTTTTCTGTTAAATTACACCATTTTGGGATAACTTACGATAGTTTCCCGCCTTTGACAAAATCCCGCTTTTCCGCATAAATCCGCCATTTTCGGCACTGTTCGGTTTTATCGTTCCGGCGAACGTTTCAGCGTTCCCCGCACACCTGAAAAATATAAAACTTCAAATAATACGACTGATCCGCCGCCCAAAGGATCGGGTGATCCGGCGCCTGGGTGCGAAATTCCACCTGACGCAGGCGTCTGTGAGCCCCTGCGGCCGCCTCCCGCACGGTTTTTGCGAAAAGCTCCGGCTCCATGAAATGCGAACAGGAGCAAGTCACCAGATAACCGCCGTCCCTTACCAGCTTCATTCCCCGGAGGTTGATTTCCCGATAACCCTTTACCGCATTTTTCACGGAATTTCGAGACTTGGTAAAGGCGGGCGGATCCAGGATTACAACGTCATACCTTTCCCCCGCCGCCTCCAGCTCCGGAAGAAGCTCAAAGACATCCGCGCAGCGAAATTTTACCCTGTCTTCCAGGCCGTTGCGCCTTGCGTTCTCCTCCGCCTGGTCGATGGCAAGCTGAGACGCATCTACCCCCAAAACGCTGTCCGCGCCCGCGATTCCGGCGTTCAGGGCAAAGGAGCCGGTATGGGTAAAGCAGTCCAGAACCCGCTTCCCCTTGCAGAGACGTTGAATCGCAGCCCTGTTGTTTTTCTGATCCAGGAAAAAGCCCGTCTTCTGCCCTTCCTCCACATCGACAACATACCGCACGCCGTTCTCTGTGATCTCTACCTTTGTGTCAAAGGGTTCTCCGATAAATCCCTTGCTGCGCTCCATCCCTTCCTGCAGTCGCACCTTTGCGTCGCTGCGCTCATAAACGCCCCGGATTCCGACGCCGTCCTCCGCCAGAACCTTCTTCAACGCTTCTACGATCGTCAGCTTCCAGCGATCGATGCCCAGCGCCAGGGATTCCACCACCAGTACGTCGGAGAACTTATCCACAACGATTCCCGGCAGAAAATCCGCCTCCCCGAAGATCACGCGGCAGCTGGAGGTGTCGATCGTCTCCTTGCGGTAATTCCACGCGTCTCTGACGCGTTGTTCAAAAAAAGCGGCGTCGATGACAGTATCTTTTCTGCGGGACAGCATTCTCACCGTAATTTTTGATTTCATGTTGATAAATCCTCTGCCCATACAGTAGCCGTCAAAATCGCGGACCTCTACGGTATCGCCGTTCTCAAAGCTGCCTGAAACAGAGTCGATCTCGTTGTCGTATACCCACATGCCGCCCGCTTTCAGTGTGCGTCCCTCACCCTTTTTCAACGTCACAATCGCCTGACTCATAATCTGCCTCCCTGTATATTCTATCCATGCGCGTCTCGCGGATTCTATTCCTATAGTACCGTTCCGCATTCTGTCCCTGCGCCTTACAGATTCTATGCCAAAATACCATTCTGCATTCTGTCCATGCGCGCCTCGCGGATTCTATGCCAAAATACCGTTCCGCATTCTGTCCCTGCGCTTTACAGATTCTATGCCAAAATACCGTTCTGCATAAGCTGCCCTCTGCATTCTGTCTCCGCGCGTCTTACGGAATCTCCAGATACAATTTCATCTCAGGCAGAATCCGTCCCGGATCGTCTCCGATCACGTCTCTGTTCCACCTGTAAATTTCCCTGTATCTGTGTCCGTCCCCCAAAAGCTCCTCTGCAATGCTCCAGAGACTGTCTCCTTTTTTCACAATATAGACTTGCGTCGTAGGCCCGGAGGAGTTGTCCTGATTCGGCTTCTCCGGCTTTGTCTCCTCGGGATCGGAGATTTGTGTCCTGTCCGTTTCCGGCTCTTTCTCCGCCGTTATCAAAGAGGGAGCGCGCCGCCAGCTTACGGTTTCCTCCGAAGTCTGCTGTATCTCTACCTCCTGTTCCCCGTAGACAAATCGGTTGACCGGCATACCGTCCGGCGCAGTCCGCGTGATGCTTAAGACTTCATCGTCAGAGACCTGAAGCGTAAGCCTGCTGCCGTCAAACTGCAGCATCTCCCAGAACCTCACATCATCCATATTATAGTCGAAGCGTTCTGTCAACAGGTTTTCGTCATTATAGACATATCGGTATAAATATGCGTAACCCTTCGAGTATACCTTCAGCTCCAGGATACAGTTCCCACTGTCGTCATAATCGTAGGCTGTGTATTCGCTGTCGCTCCGATCCTCTTTCCAGGGCGCATTCTCCATCTCCTCCAAAAGCTTTCCGTCCGATACATACCTCCAGTAGCCCATCGTAGCATACGCCTCCCAGCCATTCTGGACATAGCTTTCCGATTCCTTTCCCGGGGTATGCGCTTCAGTTCCCCCGTCAGGGTCATAACTCTCCGATTCCTTTCCCGGGATATGCATTTCGGATCCCCCGTCCGGGTCATAACCCTCCGATTCCTTCCCCGAGGTATACGTTTCGGATCCCCCATCCGGGTCATAACCCTCCGATTCCTTTCCCGAGGTATACCCTTCGGATCCCCCATCCTGATTATATCCCTCCGGCGCGTACCATACGCTCCCTTCTTTCTCCCAGTTTTCATCATAGGTACTGTGCCATATGTATACGATATTCCCCTGGCTGTCGTATTCCGTCTCCACTGACCTGTAATTTTCTTCATCGTACTCCGCCGTATAAACCACATACTCCGGCACACCGTAGGGCTCCTTCCCCTCTACCTCCAGCGTCTTCCTCACCAGACGGTTTTTTTCGTCATATTCAGAGCGGGTCACATGAGGATACCGGTAGTTGACAGCGTTTCGAAAATAAATCTGATTCCCCGCCTGGTCATACTTAGCCGTTCTCCCTGCAGAAGCATAAGAGCTAAATTCTGTCTCCGTACATCCTTCCGCGGTATACTCATAAACCTTTTTCGTATCTCCCTGTGTCTCCTGCCGCACGCTGACCCTTCCCCGTCGGTCATACTGATAGGTTTCTTCATTCGATAAAACCCACACATCCCTGTAATTCTCGTGCGGTCGGAAGGTATTTACCTTAGATAGTCTGTCTTCTTTGTCATAAAAATACTGATAATAGGTTCTCAGCTCTACGCCCTCTGTGTCGGCATAATGACTGTCGTCCGGCGTCCCCTGCCAGAACTTGCCGTCATTCCCCCGCATCTGCGTCCAGCCCGGCTCCGCCGTTTCCCGGGGCTTCTCTATCCAACGGCTGCTAATACTCATCGCACACAGGATTGCCGCTGCTGCCGTCGAAATCCGCATGGCCAGCCTTTTTCTTTTTTCTCCGCTCCGGTCAGACGGTTCCCGATATCTACTCCAGTCGTCTTCATCCCTTGGTCTGCAGCTCATCCTTTCTCACCTCCCCGCTCCCGTTGGGGTTCATCCCTCCGCCGGGCGATTCTCTTTTACCCGACGATTCTCTTTCGCCCGGCAATTCTCTTTGCCCGACAATTCTCTTTGCCCGACCATCCTCTTTACCCGGCGATTTCCTCTTCACCCGACAATTCTCTTCGCCCGGCGGTTCTCTTTTCCCCGATAATTCCTTTTTACCCGTCCATTCTCCTTCGCCCGGCATTCTCCTTCATTCGGCCACTCCCTTTTGCCCGACCTATCTGTACAGGACATAATCCTGCATCTCCCGCAGGAACCCGGCCGCTTCCAGAGCCTCCGCAGCCTCTTTGGGATATTCCTTCACCACGATCCGCTTCTTTCCGGGTAAGATTCTTCCCCTCCGAAATTCCTCCGCAAAGAGGCATAAATCCTCCGCCGCCTTCTCCTGCTCCAAAACCCTCAAAACGCTTCCCTGCCGTTCAAAGATCAACTCGGGACGACCGCAGCGGAAAGCGGTCAGCGTTCCCGGGACATTGAGAAATCCCCTTCCCTCGCCGTGGGGCAGCACCTTTCCCCAAGGCTGCATGGGATCCGCCGCGTTCAGCCATATAACCTCCTCCCGAGGATGCAGAAGCGCCGACGTCACCCCCGCAAAATCGGCCCTGCGGACAAACTGTGCCCCGGAAAGTCCTTTCACGAAATATCCCCGCCGCACCTGTCCGGTATATTCCTGCACCCGCAGCAGCCGCAGCGCCTCCTGCCAGGAAAGCCCACAGGCGGCCGCCGTCTCCCGGCACAAAATCCGCCAACGGTCAAAGCAGCGATCCATCTGCTCCTGTACCGTCAGAGCACGAAGCGGCCGCACCAGATCATACCGTCCGGCCTGCAGGGCCTTTACGCGGGCCCCGACCCTCTGCCGTACCGCCGCTTTCTTAAGCTTCTCCCGGTTCATCCACTGCCGCACGGGGACAAAGCTGTCCGCGTATATCAGTCCCTTTTCCGCCAAAGACAGCAGCGTCTCATAAGGGGACTCGCCGCCCAGCGCCCCGTTCAGCGCCTGCATAAAACTGGCGCCCCGTCTCTCCAGCGTTTCCGCCAAAATACGTTCCTTGTCCGACAACTCCTCCCAGGGAATCCTTCTCTCTCCGTCCCAGTCGATCTCCTCCACCGGGTCAAACCGCAGCTTCCCGCCCTCTTCCATATGCCAGAAATATTCGCCTCCGGCCAGCAGCGTATCCAACAGATTCTCCTTATAATTTTTCACCCTGGCGGGAAAAATCAGATCCTCCCAGGCTGCCGCCGGCAAAGCCATCCCAGCCAAACCGGCCACCGCCTCCCTTAAAGCTTCCTCCGGCGGCCCCGAATGCCGAATCTTGGAAAGTAGAAACGCCGCATAATTTTCCGGCGGACAGGTTTCCACCGCCTCCCGGCGGTTTTTCAGGGTTCTGATTCTGGCGCGTTTATAAAGCTCGGCATGATAATAGGTGGAACACGCGACGGCTTCCGATTTCTCCGTCTCCTTCTCTATGCCTTTCCGCCCGGTAACTTCCGATTTGTCCGTCTCCTGCCTTACCGCCTCTCCCCGCCTGCAGAGCTCCTCCAGCGCCTTCCCGGCTTCTTCCTCCGTCCAGCCGTACCGTGCCGCCGTCTGCACCGCGGACGCGCCTCCACGGTAGCGCAGCATACGGCGGACAACAGTGGAGGCGCTTACGCTTCCGGCATCCTGAAGCGCCGTCTCGTACTCCTCCCACTGCTCCGCGGCAATCCAAAGCCCCTGCTCCAGGTATATGGCCCGCCCCTCCGCCGCCAGTCTTTCCAGCCATTCCACAGGGACGTCCAGCTCCCCCGCCGCCAGATCACCCTCCGTCATCAGAAGCGAGTGCAGCTGTTTTTCATCCTCCGGAAGCCTTTCCCTCTCCTGCAGGCGGGCAAGCTCCTCGCTCCCCGGGCGTATCAAAGCTTTCTCCCGGCACAGCGCTTCCTCCACCGCCGCATGGATCCCCCGGGGCGTGGGCGCATAGTCGTACATGACCGCCGCCTCCTGACTCCACTGCAGCGGCAGCGACATGGGAGATGCCGTATCGGTATAGATCTCCCGCACCCGGATCTCTCCGGCCTGAATTTTCTCCAGAATTTCCTTCACCCCGGCGACATCCCAGAGCTGACACATACACTCCCGTCTGGTCTCACGGATCAGCGGATGGTTTTCCTCCCGCACGACCTGATCCAGCATTTCCGCGCTGCGCAGCCGCTGCATCCACAGCGGGTTCCTGCCGTTTTTCCGTACTCCCATCATCAGCGCCCTTCCGCAGTTATAACGGAAGGCCATGTTAAAAAGAGGCGTCTCCGGCAGCATTGCCGCCAATATCTCCTCCGACGTATCGGCGTCGATTCGGTACAAAAGTCCCTCAGGCAGCATTCTGTCTGCATAGGAATAAAGCAGGAACCCGTCCTCTTCGTCCACGCTTCCAACATTCATCCTCAGCTCCTCTCCTGCTTTCCGCGCCGCCAAAAGCGCCAGCGGTCCGTTGATCTGCCGCCCGAAAACAGAATGGATCATCAGCTGGCTGTTGCCGGACTGATCCTTAAAATGCTCCGCCAGAACCGTCCTGTCGTCCGGCAGCCCGCCCGTGGCGTCCATCTGTCTCTTTAAGTAGTCTCCCGCAAGCTTTGACGCGGCCTGATCCAGTCCAAGCTTCTCCAGCGCCTCCGACAGTCTCCCATCGCTCTCCGCCTCCTGAAGCTCTCCCAGAATCCTGCCGAAAGCGGCTCCCGTCTCCTTGCTTCTTCCCTTCAGTTCTCCCTTCCAAAAGGGAAGTCTGGCTCCTTCTACGGAGGTCTGTGTTACCGTCACCTCGTCCCGCCCGATATTCGTCACCTTCCAGGCAAATGCGCCCAAAAGGAATCGGTCGCCCTTTCTGGTCTCATAGACAAACTCCTCGTCCGCCTCGCCCACCTTCACGCCGTCCTCCGTGCGCACGGTGTAGAGCCCTTTATCCGGGATCGTTCCTCCGGCGGAGACTGCCAGCATCCTGCTGTAGGCGTCCCCCTCCACCCGCCCGTGGATCCTGTCGTACAAAATCCTGGGCCTTGCGGGGACATCCCTTTTGTGCTCATAATCTCCCGCAAGCATTCCCAGAACAGACTCCACATCCTCCCGCGTCACATTGCGGAAGGGCCACGCCCTGGGCAAAAGCTCCAGCACATCTTCCACCAGGTATCTCCGAAAGGCCGCCATGGATACCAGATGCTGCGCCAACACATCCAGACAGCCCTCCGGCGGATTTAAGGCCTCGATCCTTCCCTCCCTCGCCAGCTGCGCCGTCATCCCACACTGAACGCATTCCGCCGCCGTCCTGGGAAACAGGTACATAACGCTGGTACGGGAAGGATTATGTCCCGCCCGCCCGAGTCTCTGCATGGTCCCCGAAACCGTGCGGGGACATCCTACCTGCAGCACCTGATCGATCTCCCCGACGTCGATCCCAAGCTCCATGGAGGAGGTGGCGCACAAAAGCCTCAGCCTTCCCGCCCGCAGAGCCTCCTCCGCCTCCTGTCTCTGCTCCCTGGAGAGGCTTCCGTGATGTACTCTGGCGAAATTTTCTCCTCCCAGAAGATTCACATAATAAGCCAGCTTTTCCGCATACCGCCTCCCCTCCACAAACGCGATAACGCTCCGGTTTCCCTGACAGTACTGATACACCAGCGCGGACAGCTCCTCCCACACCGAATCCTTTTTCTTTTTCCCCGCGTCCGCATACGGACTTAAAATCCGCAGCTCCTTCCTTTTCTCTATGAACGGAGCGGCAACCGTCACCGGCTCCGGCGCAAGATATTCCGCGGCTTTTTCAAGAGGCGCGATCGTGGCGGACAGCCCGATCCGCTGCAAGGGCCTGCCGCACAGTGCGTCCAGTCTCGCCAAAGAGAGCATCAGATGCGCGCCCCTTTTGGTATCGATCAGCGCATGCAGCTCGTCTATGATCACCGCCTTTGCCGTACACAGCACATTCTGCCCCGTCTTACCCGTCAGCATCAGGTACAGAGACTCCGGCGTGATGATCAGAATATGCGGCGGCTTCTTTATCATCTGCCGCCGCTCCTGCGCCGTCGTATCTCCTGTGCGGACCGCCGCCGAAATCAGCTTCTCGCCGCCGATTCCCTCCAAAGGCTTCCTCAGATTTTCCCGAATGTCCGCCGCCAGAGACTTTAAGGGCGACACATAGATCAACTGCAGCTCCTCCTTCAGCTTTCCCGCAAGGGCCTCCTGCTTCATGTGATCCAAAAATACCAGAAAGGCAGACAGCGTCTTCCCCGTTCCCGTAGGGGCGGAAACCAGAACATGTCCCCCCGCCGCGATCGCCGGCCAGGACGCCTCCTGTACTGCCGTCGGATTCCCCAGCCTGTCCCGAAACCATTCCGCGGTCTGCCGGTCAAATAATTCCAGACTGTCGTTCATCTGACTCCCCTTTCCTGCGTTTATACAACTTTTCTTTCATCTTATTCGTTTTTTACTTGACAATCAATCTCTTTTTATTTATTATTTTACTGTTACCGTTGTTTTTGCTTTTCGTCACAGCAGCACGGTTTTCCGGCGGCGCGTGGCTCAGCTTGGTAGAGCGCTGCGTTCGGGACGCAGAGGTCGCAAGTTCAAATCTTGTCGCGCCGATTATGGTGAAGAAGCTCAGATCCTTACTGTTTTCAGGAGGGCGGGCTTTTTTGTTTTATTCCGCAGCTTCAGGCTGCTCTTTCCTGTCCCACCGAGTCGGAGACATTATTCTTTTTTCCGCCGTCTTCTCTATCCGCTGCTCCTACCGCGCTCTCTCATCCATATACAGCTGTATACGGTTCTGTATGAACCGGGCCGTTTCCTCCACGGATTTCTGCCCCAGGAAGAAAGGTTGTGCTTCCTCCCGGATAATCTCCATCACATTTTCATCCGTCGCCCGCACCGGGTACGCGGATTCGATCAGATCCCTCACGCAACGCACTTCCTCCTCTGTGGCGGTACGGTACTCCACCGGGGAATCTTCAAAAGACCACTGCACCCCTCCCAGATCCTGCGGGACAGGCCTGCCCTCTTCATCTAAAAGAGGATTCCCGTCGTCATCCAGATAATAGGAGACGGCAGTCGCGTCTTCCATCTGCTGGTCCAGCACACTTTTTCTGGTGGAAAAACCGCCCAGGCGGCTCCTGTCCGACTGCCTGTCCAAGTGATATTCGATAAATTCCCAAGCGGCTTCCGGATGCCCGGATCCGGCCCAAATCGCCAGCGCGCCGCCGCATTCCGCGATACAGCCGCTTCCGTCCGCTGCCGGATAGCCGATATAAGTCAAGGAGGATCCGAACATGGCCTGATGCTCCTGTATGGTATAAAAATCAAATATCTGCGTTTTGTACAGGAGAACGTCCCCCTCCTGAATCTTCCTCTGTGTGGAACGGCTGTCGGCCAGTGGATTATATTCCTCAGGGAACGCCGCCGCAAAGGCAAGCAGTTCTTTAAACGCTTCGGAATCAAAACGACATTCCCCGGATTCGGAATCAATAAATATATCCTGGCCAAACACCAGACAGTCGCGCAGGATACTTTCCCGGTCTGCCCCGTCAAAAAGCATCTGTTTCGGATGTGCGGCGGCGTATGCAATCATTTCGTCCGGCGTCCAGCCCGGCGCCTCCCCCACATCGGAGGTCTCCCCCACCACCGTGTTAAGGGAAATATAACAGGGAATCCCCACAAGGACTCCGTCAAACTGATAACATTCCAGAGCATTTTCCAGGTAATCCTCTTTTTTCAGCAGACCGCTCCTTTCCAAAAAGGGGCCCAGATCCGCGAAAGTTCCGTTTCCGGCAATGGCTTCCAAATCCATACAGTACGCCTCCATCTGCCCCAAGTCCAATATGTCAGGGCTGTCTGTCCCGGCTGCCAGCGCCGCGCTGAGCGCCGCTGTAAAATCCTCCGCATCACCGTCCCCTTCGGCATAATTTCGGACGGTCACATGGCAGCTTCCGCTCTGTCTGTTAAATGCGGCAGCCTCCTGCTGCAGCTCATAGCTGTCGCCCAGGCAACCGATGACAATCTCCGTTTTTTCCGGAAGCAGAGCCGCCTCCACCTTATTCAGAGAGACGAGAAAGCTCTCGCTCCCGTCCCCCCAGAATACCGACAGTCCTCCGTCCTCTCTGCCGCTCACAGCCTGCACACCGCTGCCGTTCATGCCACAGTCCACCCACGCTAACAGCTTTCTCACGCTCTGCGTCGCAAGGTCATATTCATACACGCCCTCCGCATCAAAGACCAAAAAATCCGCTTCCTGTCCTGCCACAAATGTCCTGCCGGGAAGCACCTCGGGGAAATTGAGGAATACGCTTCCCAGCTCTCTTTTCTCAAAATCAAGCTCCGCCAGACAATATCCGTTTCCCGCCGCATTTCCCTGTTCCAAATAGGCGGCATACACTCTGCCGTCCCTGCCTGTCCCCAAAGCACCGATCCATGCATCTGTCAGCTCCACATCTCCCAGATGCATGCCATCCGCGTCAAACAGGCAGAGGATGTCTTCCACCACAAGGCAGATTCTCCCCTCCCCGTCCAAGGCCATCTGCGCAGGATTGCCGTGCCTCCTCGCGCCGTCTATGACAGCCGTGATATTCTGTTCCCTGCGCAGATTCCATTCCGCATCATAGGTACACAAAAGGATATCCTTGTCGGAACCCGAATAGACGGCTTCTTCCGTGTACAGGCTCCCATCCTCCCGCACACAGTAATTTTCTATTATCCGCCTGCATCCGTCTTCTATGCTGTCCGACAGATTCATCTCCCGCAGCACCTTCCCCGTCGTCAGAGAGTATTCCTTCAGAACCGGAACATTGACCTGATTTACCACATCGAAAAAGTTCTGGTTGTAATATACGCATTGCCCCACATACCGAACGTCCTGATAACTGGTATACCGGCCTTTTGTCAATTCCGTATATTCCGCTATATAGGAATATTCCGTATCCTGGGTGCTTCGCTCCCCTCCGCCCTCCTCCCTTTTCCCGCATGAGGTCAGAAGCAGGACGGCCGCCGCAAGGAGTGTAAAGGCAGCAGTCCCTTTTTTCAGTTTCTCATGATTTCCGACTATTTCAGATCGCTTCATAACCTATCCTCCATCTGACACAACATATTACAGCGTCCCCATAATTGATCTGACACAAAGCACCCGGATAATCCGATGGCATTGCCGTTCATAAATCCAGGTGCTTTGTTCTTTTTGACGTCTGGTGTGGTGGGCTGTCTCTGTAAACCTGTACTTTAATCACATAGCTGTACTTCCGTCCTTTTCGCGGCTGATTATGCCATCATCATTTAACGGCATACCGCAGCATTGACAAATCAGCTGTCTGGGAGAGCCGAGAAGCGTATTTATCGACACATTGAATTTTTGCGACAACAGCTTTAATGTAACTGTGTTCGGCTGCGTCTCTCCCGCAAATTTTTAAGTATTTCGCGTATTTCCATGATTTACCCCCCTGAACTTGAAGCGTTGCATAGATTATAACCCTCAAGGCGGCTTTTTACAAGCAACTCCCTGTTTCCCTTCCCGGTCATCGGGACAATCCCGCGCTCTCCGCTCCCCGCAGCGTATCCATCCGCTCCTTCAGCAGTCTGCCAAACCTCTCCTTCAGCCGCTCCGGCATCAGGGATTCGCCGCATATTCCGGCCAATCTTTCCTCCATGGATACTACCTTCGCAATCATCTTCTCCGCCGAGCTGCG
Organism: bacterium; assembly: GCA_023664305.1. GTDB lineage: Bacteria > Bacillota > Clostridia > Lachnospirales > Lachnospiraceae > Acetatifactor. Next base: position 12,770 of record JAMPFT010000029.1, read on the forward strand.
GGAGATACCGCATTCCTCCGCAAATGCCAGAAAATCCTTCCTGCGGATCCCCGCCTTTTTCCCGTTCATGGCAAGGGCAAACTGCTCCCTGTCTTCCGGTATGATTACATTCACCGGCAGCAGATCATAGGCCGGAGAGAGAATATATTCTCCGCCGGCCTCCCGGGTCTCGATCAGAGAGAAATTCTTCAGGTGCATGTCGGAATTACCCACAGCGAAAGAAAAAACCAGCCTCAGGTACAGTTCTGTCAAATCCAACCCCCGGCGGGAAGAATACCTTTCGATAACCTTTGCGCATCTCTCATAGGAGCCCCTGTATTTATCCTGTGTCAACCGCAGATCCAGCTGGCAGAAATCCTCCATCGCCAGCATCTGAAAGCCGTCCTTTTGAAAAATCCGGTCCACTCTCCTGGTAATATAGGCAAGACCTGCGCTCCCTCGAACCAGGGCATGCGGAACCGTGGCGATCCCCACGGCGTCCGCCATGCACATCACCGTCTGTTCCGCCTCCGGCATGGCTTCATATTCCGTTACCTGGGGCTTCAGGATATACCCCGTCGGATAGTCCACCAGCGTCAGCCGCGCCTTTCCCTTTTCCGAAAAGAGGTGCAGAGACAGCTTCTTCTGCACGCCCGGAACGGTATAGCCTTTGTTTGTATTTTCGGTCACCAGCCGCTCCAGCGTGTTGTCGTCGATCTCGATTTCCGGGATTTCAGCCGTGCCGAAAAAACGTCTGATACAGCCCTTATGCCAGCCCGTCCGCTCATTGTCTGCTTCAAGAGGCTTTCCGCAGCATAAACAGTTCATATCCGTTCCTCCCTGATACTGACATTCCCGATTCCGTCCTTACAGGCTACCAGCAGCAGCCCGAACCGATCCTTCGTATCCAGCTTCCAATTCCGGCTTACCGCTCCAAGCAGCCAGCCCTCCGGTATCAACCCGTCGAAAAAGGGAAAGAGCGTCCTGGACTCATAAGGCTGCTCTGCCAGCGGCAAAGTGAGAGATACGGCGCTTGCCCCCTTACTGTTCCGATACTCCTCATCGTAGCGGAAAGAATAACCCTCGTCCGTCTCCGACAGTTCTCCCGCAAAAATGTTTCTCACATAGACATACGCCGTCCTGAATATCTCCATCAGCTCTCATCCTTTCTGCCGGGCACCGCCTCCATGTCAAACATGGCCAGCGCTGCGTTGACCTTATCCAGCCGGATCGTCTCCTTCCCCTGCTCCAGTTCCCGGATAAAGCGGAGCCCCAGTCCGGACCGAACCGCAAACTCCTCCTGAGTCAATCCGGCCGCTTTCCGATTTTCTTTGATAAACTCTGCAATCTTATTCATCATCAGGATGCCCCCGAAATTTAAAATGATACTAAAATTATATACCCGATCGGGTATAATTTCAATGCAAAACGCTCTTATTATACCCGATCGGGTATAATTTCAACGCAAAACACTTTTATTATACCCGATCGGGTATAATTTTATCCCATAAAAATTCTCCCGATTTACCTTTTATTCTATAGGTTCTACAGGAAATTTCGTCACAGCAAGGGGAAGAATGCGGAACATTCTTCTAAGCGTCCGATAGGACGCTTTGTGTCACGACAAGGCACTTTTTTGCCTTGTCTTTCCGGGCAGGCCGTGTGTATAATAGAATCAAAAACAACAGAATCAAAAATTGCAGGCGAGGAGGTATCCGCATGAAAGACTTATTTGAAATTATCAGGGCTCGGGATCTGGACGCTCTGAAGGAATTTTTGGTGGAATATCCCCGTGGAATGGACGTACAGACCGCATCGGGCGTCTGGGCTCTCCACGAGGTGATGGCGCAGGGCGATCTGAAGATGGCAAAGTATGTCACGGAGTACGCCATCGTCAACCTGAATCTGCTGGACCGCGAAGGGAACACCGTCCTGCACTACGGCGTGGATTCCGGGAATCTTGAGCTTGTGCGGTATCTGACCGAGCGCGTGGATTCCCCCATCGATCAGGCCAATCTCCACGGCGAGACTCCTTTTGACCGGGCAGTCAGGCTGGGGCGGCGTGAAATACAGGCTTATTTTGAAAAGCAGCTGGGCGCGGCGGAGGAGGAGCTGTATCACAATCCGGTCTGCCGCGGAATGCATCCCGATCCGTCTATCGTGAGGGTAGGGGAGGACTATTACATGGTCAATTCCTCCTTTGTATTCTTCCCTGCGATCCCCGTTTCCCATTCCAGGGATCTGATCCACTGGAAGACGATCGGCCACGCCATCACCAATCCGGATTGGGCGCGGCTGAAGGGTCTGGAGGGCGGCAGAGGCTACTGGGCCCCCGACATTTCCTATTATGAGGGGAGATTTTACATCACCGCGACCTGGCGTCTGAACGAGGGCGGAATGCCCCAGCGGCTGCAGATGGTCACATCCTCGGATAAGCCGGAGGGACCTTACTGCGAGCCTGTTTTCCTGGATGAGGATGGAATCGACCCCTCCATTTTCACAGATGTGGACGGCCGCAGATATATGCTGCTCAACCGGGGAGCCAGAATTTTCGAGATCAGTAAGGACGGCACGGAAATTCTGTCCGAGCCCATGCTGCTTTGGTACGGCCAGAACAAAAAAGCCTCCGAAGGGCCGCATCTGCTTTACAAGGACGGCTATTATTACCTGTTTATGGCGGAGGGCGGCACCGGCATGGGACACCGCGTCACGGTCGCCCGCTCAAAGGAGCTTAAGGGCGTCTATGAATCCTGTCCGTACAATCCGATTCTACGCCAGTGGGACGACAAACGCCTGATCCAATGCAGCGGCCACGGTATGCCGGTGGAAACCCCGGACGGCAGCTGGTACATGGTCTATCTGTGTAACCGTTCCGGCATTTCCGGCCACTCTTTCCTCGGCAGGGAGACCTGCCTTGATCCGATCGTCTGGACCGCGGACGGCTGGCCTTTGGTCAACTCCCTCAAGGGCCCCTCGGAGCTGCAGAAAAAACCGGCCCTTACGGGCGGAGCGTCTCCCGACACACACATCGGGCTTTGGGCGGACTGGTCTACCGTCCGAGGCGTGTCCGAGGGCTGCTTTGAACAGCAGGAAGGTGCCGTGCTCATCCACGGAAACGGACGGGATCTCAATACGACGGATTACGCTGCAATCCTTGCAAGACCTCAGGAGGAATTTTGTTTTGAAGCCTCCGCCCGGCTTTCGGTTGACGTTCCCGGCGACGCGGCCGACACGGACTGGGACGCGGGAATGACCTGCTATTACGACGAAAACAGCTACCTGAAGCTTGCCCTGGCCCGCAGGGACGGACAGACGGGTATTCTCTGCGCGGAATATATCGACGACCGCTATGCCACGGATTCCTTTCTTCCTCTGGCCCCCGACATCCGGTCTGCAGAGCTGAAAATCGTCACAAACCACCTGTGCAGAACCCTTTTCTTCCGTCAGGAGGATAGCTGGAAGCAGGCGGCGGTCTTCGAAAATACGGTCTACCTTTGCAGCGAAGGCTTAAAGAAGGGAAAGCGTTTTACGGGCGCCATGACAGGCATTTATGTAAACGGAGATGTCACGGGACGTTTCTGTGAATTTGCAATACGGTTTACGCAGGATTGACCGGTCGTTTTCTGCGTTCCCTCTGCAAAAACGCTCTTCCCATTCCAAAGATCACAAACACGGTTCCCACGCTCATGGCCTGCTGGAAGCTGAAAATATTGTTTACCGTATAGCCCAGCAGGCAGAAACCGCAGGCGCAGGCAAAGGGGTTCTCGCTGCCCCTTTGCAGCAGCTGCCGGATCCCGCCGAGCATCATTCCCACATATCCGATCAGTCCGAGGATGCCGGTATTCACAAGAACCGTCAGCCATTCATTGTGAGCGTTGGTAAGCCTCGCCTCGCCAAAACGCTCCCGCACCGCCGCCAGAAGCTCCTCACTGGCTCCTCCGTACAGGTACTCCGGCATACAGTCCGGGCCGACCCCCACAAGCTTATGCAGGACATTCTGCCCGGCAAAGCATCTCCATCCCACGGACCAGGTTGCTCCTCTAAAGCTTCCCCAATTTTCGTCTAAAGTAAACAGGCTGTACTCCGACAGTGTACCGATACTGCCCGGATGCACGGTATTGACAGCGGCAAGTCCCAGAACCGACACGGCTGTCACAGTGATTCCGCACACCGCGATATACGCCGTCCAAAGGAAAATTCTTTTCGGATACCTTCCCCGCTTTCGTTCCAGCAATAGCAGCGTCAGCGCCGCTGCCGATACAGCGGTCATAATGACGGGAACCGTCCCCCAGGTCAGCCTGTCTACCAGGCCTTCCCGGTAATTCATGCTGTCCGGAAAAAGCAGCCGCACCGCAAAAATAAGCAGACATCCGCCCCAGAGCAGCGTCATCTCCTGCCAGAAGGCCACCATCCTTCCGCCGTCCTTTACGGACATGCAAAACATCACGAGAAGCACAGCTCCCAACGCCACCAGTCCGCTTTCGCTCCCCTGGAGCACCAGCGCCGCAAATCCCACCCCGACATAGAGCATCAAAAGTACCTTACGCACCGGTTTCCAGTCCCTTTTCACCCATAGAAGAGCGGCTCCGAAAAACACCGTGGCAACAGCATAGCCGCAGAACCAGTTGATATTTCCGACGGTAGAAATAAAGGACGGCGAAGCATACCGCATCTTAACGGGATAAATTCCGAAACGGTTCACACAGCCCAAAAGGAACACCGCCGCCGAAACCGTAAGCAGCGGTATCGCCATCCGCTCTCCAGGCTTCCAAAGTCTGGGCGTCAGCAGGCAGATCAAAACCAATATCAGCTGCGGTATCAGCCCCATATACCAGCCCGTTGCGCCCCAAAGCGCCTCCTCCTTATACTCCGTGCAGACATAGGAAATCAGCGCCGCCCCCGCATAAAACAGCGCAAAGAAATCCGTCCGCAGAAAATCATTCTGCCGGATTTTCCCCCAAAAACGGCACGCCGCCTCCCGACTGCGGGAAAAAAAGCTTCGAGACGGGACGGGCGTCTTTGCGGCGCGGCTTTTACTCCGTTCACGCCCAAAGGCCTTTGCCTTACTGTCTCCGGAACAGAAACTGCGCCCTTTCTTCCGCTCATTCCAAAAAACGGTTCCCTCCGCCGCAAGCCTGAGTGCCAGCACGCAGGCCAGAACGCCTCCCGCATACACGCTGACCCTGCAGAAAAAATACGCCTTATCCGTCCCGATATGGGAATAACCGTCCTGACAGTAAAGCGGGAACACCGCCAGCATCAAAAACAGATAGGCGCAAAAACAATAGTCCGCGGCGGTCTCGGAAAAAGCCCGAAGGCTCTCCCCAAAACAGGCCTCCGCGCCGTTCCTTCCGCTGAATTTTTTCTTCCTGCTTTCTTCTTTTACTCCGGTTTCTGTTCCAGCCTTTTTCCCGGGTTTCCCCTTGGTTTCTATCCCGGTTTTCTCCTCAGTTTTCCTTCCGGCTTCTGCCCCGGTTCTTTCCTCAGTTTTCCTTCCGGCTTCTGTCCCGGTTTTCTTCCTCTGTCCGCGCATACAGGCTCCTATAGCAATGCTTTACGGTATCGTAAATTTCTTCTCACCCTTACTATAATCTATGCTTCCCCCTGCGTCAAATGCTTTTCCCGCCGCCTCTCCAGACTCGCGTAGCTCTGATGGATGATGATAAATCCCAGGGGGCCGCCGATGATACCCCAGACGCCGAAAAGCTTGATCCCGGCATAAAGCGATAAAAGAATTGCCACCGGTGATACGCCTACCCGCCTCCCGATCAGCCTGGGCTCCAGAATCTCCCGGATAAAAATACAGGCTATATACAGCAGCAGACAGCAAAGCGCCCGGACATACTGCCCCCCAAAAAGCTGTTGGATTCCCAGCGGCACCAGAACGATTCCCGTACCGATAAAGGGCAGCGCATCCAAAATCCCCGCCAGCAGCCCCCAGAGTATCCCCTGTCTGATCCCGCTGATCCCCAGCACTGCAGCCGCCAGTCCGCCGATAACCGTCATGATGATGACCTGCGCCCGGACATAGGTAGCAATGTAACGGATGATGCCACAGATAATCTCCAAAAACACATGACACTCTTCCCGATCCAACAGCCGATTCATGATTTCATCGTAATCCTTTGCCAACAATACCGTCGCGATGAGAAAGCTGACCAGAAATCCGCCGAATGCCGCGGCCTTTTTCAGAAATTCCAGAGATTGGGACAACACACCCGGAACAAACTGCAGCCGGAACCAGTCCAGTCCGTCGCTGATTCCGGAAAAAATGGTGCTTTCCAAATACTCGCTGTCTATTTTTATGGTCCTTCCGACCACATCACAGACATGATGTATCACGGTAAAGATTTCCTGCTCCAGAGAATCCAGTCCCTGAAGCCATCCCGGCAGGCTTCCCACAATCCAGGAAAACAGCACCCACACAATCAGCCCGACGACAACGCAGGCCGCCAACAGCAAAAGCACCGCTCCCGCCTGCCTATGCAGCCTCAGTTTTTTCTGCAGCTTCTGGAGCAAAGGACCGAAGATCGTCACGAACAGCATGGCCGTCAGAATCGGCGCCGTCAGCGGAACGATGTATTTCAGGAAAAAATATACTGCTCCTGTCAAAAGAAGCAGTATCACAAGTCTGTTTTCTCTGAGTTTTTCTACCATACCAGGAATCCTCCCGAACATCTGGCAGTCTGGCAAAACTGCCGGTTCGCGTTTTAGTATGGTTTGTTTTGGGGAAAATTATGTATGCTTCAGCCGGGATCTGCACACGCATGTACTGTTATCGCCGTGATTATCATCATACCAAAGCACATTAAACACTCTTCCCGTCATATACCCGTATAGCCGATGATTCCCGGTTATTCTTAAAGATATCAGTGACTCGGCCTCTATATATTTGGAAGCCAATCTATCCTGTGCAGCTTTGTTTAAGTCATTCAGATCCAGCGAATGATTTTGTTTTTTATCACGGACTAATATCTCGCCCCAGGTTTCAGATTCCAGCGCCTTTAATCTTGGAAGTATTTCTATCCAAAACACTTTCTCAATATGCTCCTGCGAGAACGCCCACATCTCCTGATCTGCATTTGCGAAAGTCCATGCCGGATTCTCTGAATAGTATCGCTCAGGATCTCCACCCTGAGCGATACGTTTTTCATCAGGAAACTCTTTTTGCTTAATTTCTTTTTTTCGTTTAGAGACCGCCATAATACAATGCCATACTTTCCTTTGTAATCACATTATTGCATCCTGCCCCCGCCGGAACACCCTCCCGCGCCTTAATCCAAGGATCCTCCAAGTGCGTCAGTTGGCTGAGCCACTGCGCATTATGGCTGCCATAATGCTCCAATACTCTGTCAATCGTGTCTTTTTGATTATCGGACAAGTCTCCCTCGCCGCCAGTTTCATCACTGGCACATGCCGTATACTTACCCCGCGTTTTGAAGAAAAGTTCAGGACACACCGGGCCGTTAGCCCATGCCTGAAAATCTTCTTCGAATAAAGGAGAATCATCCCAAACAAGCGCCCATACCTGAGAATAATAGCACAATTTCTGGAGCTTCATTGTTGACATAGACCCGGATTGTTCCAGAATATACTTTGCCGTATCAAAAATATTTGCCATTATTTCGCCCTCCTTCCACATTCATAGTATAACACTGATTCAGTATTCTGAATAGTAGGAAATTTGTATTTTTTATTATACACAAAAAGTCGGGTATTTACCGTCTTTTATTCCGCTTTTAATTCCGGAAGTTTGAATCATTTATAGTCAAAAAGTATAAACGCTCCCATTTTCGGCTTTCTCTCAAAATCCATACGCTTCCCCGTCGCGGGATGTGTCAGAGTAATCCTGTAAGCACAGAGCGCCACGCTTTTGACGCCCAATACCTCCCCGCAGATTCGGGAATCCCCGTTTCCGTATTTCAGATCCCCCAAAAGCGGCATTCCGGCGTGCGCCAGTTGCGCCCGAATCTGATGGAAACGGCCTGTATCGATGCGAACGTCCACCAGCGAAATCTCTTTTTCGGGAAAGACCAACCCGTGAGAAATGCGCTCCGATAAAGCGGATTCAGGAGAAGCACACCCGGCAGAAGCAGGCTCGAAAGAAACAGACTCAGCAGAAGCAGACTCGGAAGAAGCAGACTCGGAAGAAGCAGACTTAAACGGAACGGTTCCTTTGGAGACCTTCACCGTCTGCAGCAGCCGATAATGCAGCACCGCCTTTTGATACTTTTCTTTTCCCGCGGTCTCCGGCATCCCGTCCGCCACTACCGCCTTCCCGTCGGGGCTTTTTCTCAAAAAATCCACAAGAGTTCCTTCCGAGCAGGGAGGTTTTCCACAAATCACGGCGTAATACTGTTTATTCATCAGGTTTTCGTTTCCCAATCCGCCCAGCTGCCTTGTCAGGGCAGCCGCCATCTTCTGATTTTTTGCAAAGACAAGCAGCCCCTCCACCGGCTGATCCAATCGGTGGACGATTCCCAGGTAAGGCCTGTTTTCTCCGGCGGCAGCCAGATAATTTTTCAGCTCGCTGACCGCATCCGCCTGCCCTACTTTCGCCGTCTGAGTCGCAATGCCGGCCGGTTTCCATATAACCAGAAGATCTCTGTCCTCGTATACGATCTCCGCTCTCATGCTTATACCCCTTTGTGCGCCTCGGCGCGCATACCAATCAAAATTTGAAAATTTATTTTCAAACTCATACCTCTTACGCACTCTGGCGCGCATACCAATCAATATTTGTCTTACGATGACAGATCGACAGGTCTGGCATCGGAAAACTTTTTCCTTTCTTCCGCTCCTCTCATCGACGATTACCCTCTTCTGCAAAGGTTCCGCCACACCTTCTCTTTGTCCGGGGATTCCGCTGCAAATCACATCAACTGTCACACTATCCGCAGTCCTCTGGGATAATGATTCTTCTTCTCCTCTCCCCGTCCCGCTTCATACCAGCCGCAGTCCTCTGGGGTAATGATTCTTCATCACGCCTCCCGCCAGCTTCCCCCAGCCAAGGGAAAAACCGTCGATACAGATCAAATACCAGCCTTTTTCACCCAACGCCGGAAAGGTTCCCCCGTTTAAGTATAACGCGGTCGTCGCATCCTCCGGGTTCAGGTTCCACACATGCGTCGCCTCCCGCGGAGAAAGAGTTAGGGCCAGCGCATGGGACGGCTCAAAACGGTTTTTCTTCAGCTCGCCGAGATGCAGTCCGGGGCGCAATACCTTCAATCCCTTCAGCCCCGGCATTTCCTCCGGCGCCAGATAGAGATTATCGCCAAAGCGGATATACCGTCCTCCCCAGCTGTCCCTCGGTTCTCCTCGCAGATTCTCCCGGCAAAAGCACAGATACCCGTCCAGCTCACTCCGGGGAACTTCTTTTTCTCCCGGAATGCGAATGCGCGGTAAACCTTTTCCGCCGCTCCCGGAGACGCACGTCGCTCCTATTCCGCCACTGTCGAAAGCGTGCGCCATATCTCTTCCGCCGCTCCCGGAGACGCGCGTCGCTTCTGTTCCGCCGCTGTCGAAAGCGTGCGCCATATCTCTTCCGCCGCTCCCGGAGACGCACGTCGCTCCTGTTCCGCCGCTGTCGAAAGCGTGCGTCATATCCCTTCTGTCGTCTCCGGGCAGCCTCCCTTCCTTCTCCAGCACCGCGGCAAAATGTCCCTCTCCCTTTATTCTATGAGGCCAAAGGCGAACCGTTCCTTCCCGCCCTCCCTCGCAGCCCGTCAGGCCTGACTCCGCCAGCTGCAGCTTAGCCGCATGAAATTCCGGATGCCGCGCCAGAAATCTGTCGATGCACCGCTCATTCTCTTCCTCCGAAAAGGTACAGGTAGAATATGCCAGCCTTCCCCCGGGCGCAAGCAGCTCAGCCGCCTGATCCAGAATCCCGTCCTGCCGCTCCGCGCAGAGCCGGACGTTTTCCGGGCTCCACTCCCCGCAGGCCGCCTCATTTTTCCGAAACATTCCTTCCCCGGAGCAGGGCGCGTCCACCAGTATCTTCTGAAAGAACCCCGGCAGATATTCCGCCAGCCGTTCCGGCGTCTCATTGGTAACGCAGGCGTTCCGAATCCCCATCCGCTCGACATTTTCCGACAAAATCCGCGCCCTTCCGGGATGGATTTCATTGCATAGCAGGAAGCCCGCTCCATCCATCTTTGCCGCCAACTGCGTACACTTTCCTCCGGGTGCGGCGCAGAGGTCCAAAACTCTCTCCCCGGGCTGCACCTGAAGCAGCTCGGCCGGAAGCATGGCGCTCGGCTCCTGAATATAATAAATTCCGGCCTCGTGACAGGGATGTCTGCCCGGCCGATCCTCCGGATCGTAATAATATCCATCCTCCGCCCAGGGTACGGGAGTCAGGCTGCCGAAGCAAGTTTGAATTGCCCGGCCGTCCTCCACGACATATGCAGTCGATGTGTTTCTTTTACTGTCTCGCGCTCCGTACATCTCCGCGGCGCTTTTCTCCACACCGTTTCGCGCTCTGCACGCTTCCGCAGCGCTTTTTCCCGCATCATTTCGTATTCCGTATGCTTCCGCAGCATTTTTTCCCGTACCGCCTCGCGCCCCGTACACCTCCGCGGCGCTTCTTCCCAAATCATTTTGCTTTAACGCATTCAGCCGCAGCGCCTGATACCGTTCCTCCTCAAGAGCCTCCCGAAACGCGTCGTATTCCTCGCCCAGCATCTGTCTCATTCTGTCTAAAAAAGCTTCCGGAAGCATACCCTGCCATTTCCTTTCTGTTTTGTCGTCCTGCTTTCTGCTTGCTTTTCAAATCGCCAACTGCCCTGTCTCCGTGCTTTTCAAATCATCAGTCCCTTACAGGTTCTTTCAAACAGTCCGCAAATCCTCCTTAAAAAACCCATACAGGTATAAATCCGCCCAATTTCCATCGTTATCCCTTGTATGGCTCCGCTGGATTCCTTCCAACCGCATACCAAGCTTTTCCATCAAACCGACCGACTTTTCACAGTCAATCGTTTCCGCAAATACTTTGTGCGTGTTCAACTCATGAAAAGCATAATGTAATTTCCCCAGAAAAAAGCGGCCGCCAAAGCGGCCGCAACCAACCTATTCTACAAGGTTCCCGTCTACCCATGTGCCCGTATACTCTGTACCGTCCGCATACCTGAGGGTGCCCTGTCCGTTCGCCTTGTCGTCCACCCACTCGCCTTCATAGTACGCGCCGTCCGTAGTCGTTCTTTTTCCGTATCCGTTTGCCAGACCGTTCTTCCATTCGCCGGTATAAACGCTGCCGTCCGCATAGGTCATGGTTCCCGTTCCGTTGCGGTATCCGTTTGCAAATTGTCCCTTGTAAACGTCCCCGTTTGCATAGGTTATCGTTCCGTAGGAGAAATATCCGGCATTCACATCCCACTCTCCCTCATATTTATCGCCGTTTTGATAGACGGCAACTCCCTTGGAAAAGTTTCCGTTTCCTGCGTCCCAGTCTCCTTCAAAAACAGAACCGCTCGCAAAGTTTATCTTCCCGTGGACAAATTTTCCATTCGAGTCCCAATCTCCTTCGAAGACATCTCCTGATTCGAGGGTCGCCGTGCCGTGCAGCTCATCGCCGTTCCATTCGCCCTCCCATACGCCGCTGCCAGCGTATTTTCTGACGCCGTATCCGCTCGGAACACCGTCCTTCCATTCTCCCTCGTGGGTAGACCCGGTTTCCCATGTCATAGTGCCCTGGCCGTTTGGCTGGTCGTCCTTCCATTCGCCGGTATAGGTAGCCGCATATCCGTTGTAAGCCATGCATGGCATATCCGTTACTTTTTTGGATGAGTTTACTCCTACCAGAATCAAAATCAGCGCCAGCAAAGCGACAACGCCGGCTGCGCCCGCGATAATCATCTTCTTTGCCTTTGCGTCCGGCATCTTAACGCCTCCGGCTCCCGTCGCCGGATTTGCAGCTGCGGATTCCGCCTGAAACGCCGAGGACTGCACGGGCTGCTGGTAAACAGGCGCGGCATTGGGTTCCGGCGCAGGAGTCGGCGCGGACTGCTGTTGTATCGGCGCAGCAGAGGATTCTGCTGCTGGAGCCTGCGCGGGCTGCTGTTGTACAGGTGTCGGCGCGACATAAGGTTCCGCCGCAGGAGTCGGCGCGGACTGTTGTTGTATCGGCGCAGCAGAGGATTCTGCTGCTGGAGCCTGCGCGGGCTGCTGTTGTACAGGTGTCGGCGCGGCATAAGGTTCTGCCGCAGGAGCCTGTGCTGCCTGCTGTTGCATCGGCGCGGCATAAGGTTCTACCGCAGGAGCCTGCGCGGGCTGCTGTTGTGCCGGCGCGGCATAAGGTTCTGCCGCGGGAGCCTGCTCGGGCTGCCGATGTACCGGCGCAGCATGGGACTCTGCTATCGGAGTCTGCGCTGCCTGCCGATGTACCGGCGCAGCATGGGACTCCGCCGCAGGAGCCTGCGCTGCCTGCTGTTGTACCAGCGACTGGTCAAAAACTCTTCTGCTGACATAGGATATCGTACCTTTTACCGCATTCAGATCGTTAATGGTCTTTCTGTTTATGGCGGCATCCCGGAAAAAGTTAATAAACGCATCCGAAATATCATATTTCGACAATGCATCCTGTTCGAGCAGGGTCGAAATACTTGTATAAGCCGACTTCATCGCGCGCATGATATCGTTTGAGGTGTTATTGGTATTGGTGGCAATATTTGCGCCCTGGTTAAGAATCTCCATTTTGACGCCCCGCTCCACATTGGGCTGATCCGTCGTATCTCCCAGATGCAGATCCTCCTCAAGGGAAACAAATACCACTTGCTTCTTGTTGTTGACCGCGGTCAGAAGCTCCAGAAAGCAGGCATAGCTCTCGATATAGCTCTGACTGACGAAAGCTATCACCACATCCGCGCCCCGGATATTCCGCAGCATCGGTACAATCCACTTATCGTTTACCTTATCAAACGCTTTGTCCGCGTATGCGCGCAGCCCGTACTTTTTTTGCATCGGCACCACTACGGTCTTAAACACAGTTTCCCAGTTATCGCTTGCATAACTGATAAAGGCATAAGGTTTTCTCTGAGAGCATTCCGTAATCTCCAGATACTTCTCCAGATATTCGGAACGTTCCTTTTTTTGTGCTTCATTCAGCCCCATCGTTTTTGCTCCCCTCTGTCTGACAATGTAACAACACGGTATACTTCTTATATGTATATGTACCATAATTTTGTCGAAAAAGCAAGTATCTTGTGGGGGAAGCGCTTATCTTTATGCTTCAAACAAATCAACCCAATGGGAATTGTTCATTATGAGGAGGGATAAGCCGGATTTGTAAACTTCACGGTAAACTTCACAAAAATTTCAGTAGGAAAACGAATATGTTTGATGTATAATGGTAATGATGGAAGAAGGTGTTTTATGGAAAGCAAAGAGCAGTTTAACCCGGAGGATTTGGAACGGATAAAAAATTTCCGTTACATAGACGATGATTTCATGACAGCCTGTTTTGACGGCAATATAGAGGCGGTTGAACTGGTACTGCGAATTGTCATGGGCAAAGACGATCTGGAAGTCAAGTCACTGCAGGTACAGAAAGTGATGAAAAATTTGCAGGGAAGGTCAGCGGTCTTAGATGCCCATGCAATAGACAGAACGAAAAAGGAGTATGATATAGAAATCCAGCGAGCAGATGCAGGAGCAGGGGCAAAAAGGGCAAGGCACAACAGCAGCCTTTTGGATGCTCATATTCTAAAACCCGGAGAAGAGCCGGAGGATATGCCGGAAAGCTATGTGATTTTTATTACGCAGAATGATGTGATGAAAAATGGCAGAGCAGTATACCGCATCGACAGATATATAGATATGGATGACGAAAAGGTATTGTTCGGTGACGGTTCGCATATCTTATATGTGAATGGCGAATATCGGGGCGATGATGATATGGGAAAGCTGATGCATGATTTTTCATGTGTGAACCCTGATGATATGAATTATGAAGAACTTGCCAGGAAAGCAAGGTATTTCAAGCGGGATGAGAAAGGAGTTGCGGCTATGTGTAAGATGATGGAGGATATGAGAAATGAGGCAGCTCAAGCGGCAGTTAGAAGTAAAGCGAGAGAAAAAGCGATGCTTATGTATAAAGACGGAAAGCTGACTCTTACAGAAATTCCTATATACTTTCAGGAATTATCTAAAGAAGATATTAAAGAGATTGAATTGACAGTTAAGCCGGTATTACAGCAAGCATAATCAATAATATCCATCGGAGTCAATTTAATAACGGTAAATAGCGTTAGAGCATACAGGAAAACCGAAAGCTGGTTAAAATCTGTATGCTCTGATTTTTTTTGCTGAAATAAGAGAAGGAGATATTTCTTTATATATCTCAAAAATACTTGACCCGCAGGCGAATTTATTACAGTCAGAAAACGCTCCGGCTTTTTAAGGCCGGAGCGTCATTCTTACGATAGTTTAATTAACAGCTATTTGGCTTAGCCCAGCAGAGACAGAACGCCCTGGTTGGACTGATTTGCCTGAGCCAGCATTGCCTGACCGGCCTGAGCCAGGATGTTGTTGTTGGAGTACTTCACCATCTCAGTAGCCATATCCGTATCACGAATCTGAGCTTCCGCGGATGTCGTATTCTCTACAACGTTATCCAGGTTGTTGATCGTGTGCTCCAGACGGTTCTGGATTGCACCGAGAGCGGAACGCTGTGTGGAAACTCTCTGGATGGCAGCCTTAACGGTCTCAATCGCATTCAGCGCATTCTCATCGGTCTTGCCGTCAACCTTCAGTCCGTCTACGCCCAGTCCGCTTGCGCTCATCGACTCGATCTTCATGGAAATCTGGTTGTTCTCGGTCGCGTCAGCGCCTACATGGAGGTCAAGATCCAGAGCAGCCGTCTTGGTCTTGCCAATCTCAATATAGGTTGCCAGATCAGCATCTGTAATCTTATTCTGACCCTTGTTGTCGGAGAACAGCTCCTTGGTCTCTTTGATGGTTGCAGTGCCGTCTTCAGCGATATCAAGATAGCTGTCAAGTCCGTTCTCGGAAATCTTGTTGCCGTTTACATCGTACAGAGCAATCGCGCCGCCGGGAGTATAGGTGTAGTCAGCCGCTGTTGCTTCTACTGCTGCGGTTTTGGTGGGTGCAGTGGTATACATATCCTCGCTTGCCTTGTGTGCCGCCAAAACAGCTGCCGCATCCATTTCATTCCCATCCTCATCAACAATTGGATTTGTTATTGTTGCGGATTCCGGTTTCACAGATAGCTTCGTGTCAGCACCCTGATTTCCACTGGCGTCAGTATCACTATATAAGTCTGTACCTCCCTTTATTACATCAAGTATAGTACCCGTCTCAGCCGTATCTGAGCCCAATTGATATGCATTACCAGTAAAGGCATTACCATCCTTATCAACAACAGACTCAGGATTAATTGTATAATCCGTAGTTGCAACAGCTTTTGTTCCGCCCGTAACAGTAGCCGGAGTCTTGATCACCTTTGCGTCAGGATCAGCGTCCAAATATGCCTTTAACTCGTCTACAGTGGTAATCTCCGTGGTGCCATCTGCCTGATACAGCTTAGCCGCCGTAAGAGTTGCGGACGAAGGCGCATCTCCTGCCTTATAGGTCGCCGTATACACCTTGTCAACCTGATTATTGCCCTTCAGCAGATAGGTCTCGTTGAACTTCGTGGTTTCAGCAACACGGTCGATCTCGGTTACCAGCTGGTCGATCTCGTTCTGGATGTACTCTCTGTCGTCAACGGAGTTGGTGCCGTTTGCCGCCTTAACTGCCAGCTCGTTCATTCTCTGGAGCATATCCTGCACTTCGTTCAGAGCGCCTTCAGCGGTCTGTACAGCGGAAATACCGTCCTGTGCGTTTGCGGAAGCCTGGGTCAGACCTCTGATCTGCTTACGCATCTTCTCACTGATGGAAAGGCCTGCAGCGTCGTCAGCCGCACGGTTGATCTTGTAACCGGAAGACAGCTTCTCGGTGGACTTTGCCTGGGTCTTGGTGGTCAGTCCCAACATTCTGTTGGAGTTCATCGCTGTTAAGTTGTGTTGTACTATCATAATTTACCTCCTTGGCTTTACCGGG
>JAMPFT010000002.1 GCA_023664305.1 bacterium
TCCGGCAGGCAAAATCCGGGCTTGTCAGAAGTTTTCCGCGCGGGTATAATGAGAGGCAGAGAGGTCCTGTCAGGGAAAAACGGCGGGAACCGGTGCGAGAAGGAGGGTATCGCTATGCTTGCAAAAAAGGCGCCTATGGGGTGGAATTCCTGGAATACGTTCGGGAGCAATATCAATGAACAGCTGATTATGGAGATGGCCGACAGGATTGTGGACGGGGGCTATCGGGAGGCGGGCTACGAGTATGTCATTATCGACGACTGCTGGTCCTTAAAGGAGAGGGTGGACGGAAAGCTGGCGGCGGATCCCGCGCTTTTCCCCCACGGTATGAAATACGTCGCGGACTATATTCATGCGAAGGGACTGAAATTCGGCATGTATTCCTGCGCGGGATTTTTAACCTGTGCCGGATATCCCAGCAGCTACGGACACGAGTTCCAGGACGCGAAACAGTTCGCGGAGTGGGGCGTGGATTATCTGAAATATGATTTTTGTAATTTTCCCGCCAGCGGCAATGCCCGCAACGCTTATCTGACCATGGCAATGGCGCTTCGGTGCAGCGGCAGGGACATCCTTTTCGCGGCGTGCAACTGGGGAGCGGAGGGGCCTTCCGGCTGGATGCGTTCCAGGGGCGCTCACAGCTACCGTTCTACCGGCGATATTTTTGACGTGCCGAAGAGTTATAAGGATATTTTCAGAAGCCAGGTGGAAAATATCGAAGGGAACGCGCCGGGCTGCTTTAACGATATGGATATGCTGATCGTCGGGATGCACGGAAAGGGAAACGTGGGGCTGGACGGCTGCAGCGATACCCAGTATCTGCAGCATTTTGCCATGTGGGCATTCTTAGGCTCCCCGCTGATCATCGGAAGCGACTTAAGAGAAGCGGACGAGGCGACCCGCAGGACGCTGCTCTGCAAGGGGCTGATCGATATCAATCAGGACGAAGAGTGCAGACCGGCGTTTCTGGTGGGGCATAACGGCGAGAAGAGCTACACTGTGGCAAAGATTCTGAGCGGGAACCGGATTGCCGTCGGATTTTTCAACCTGGAATGCGATAACGACTGGGAGAGCAAGATGAGCGTCTGCTTCGACGACCTGGGAATCCATTCCGAGTCGGGCGTGGGACTGAAGCTGACCGACGCCGTCACGGGCGAGGAGCTTGGCGTGTACCGGGACGGATACCGCTGCGAGGTCGGGGTGAACGAGTGCCGTGTGTTGATCGGGGAGATGGTCCGTGACTGACGCGCGGTGTAAGAAGTGCGGGCGGAGGCTGACGCCGGACGAGGTGGGGCTGCATAAAAAGCTGTTCAACCGGGCGGCGGACTCCTTCTATTGCATCGATTGCTGCGCGGCGTATTTTGACGTCACCGTCGGATTGCTGGAAAAGAAGATCAGGCAGTTCAAGGATATGGGCTGTACGCTGTTTGAACAAAATGATTGAATAAGACGCCTCCTTTTCGGGAACGTTACCCGAAAAGGAGGTTTTTTCATTATGGAAGACGATACAATCAAGCTGCTTCGGGAATGCAACGCCGGGATCAAGATGGGAGTTTCTACCCTTGACGATGTGATGGAGCATGTACAAAGCGGGAATCTGCGGGAGCTTCTGGCAAAGAGCAAGGAGACCCACACGCGGCTGGGAAACACTACCCACGAATATCTGCAGGAATACCACGACGAGGGGAAGGAACCCGCCGCCATGGCAAAGATGATGTCCAAGATGAAGACGAGCATGAAGCTGGATGACGAGGGCCCCGACAGCACGGCGGCAGAGCTGGTCACCGACGGCTGCAATATGGGGATCAAGAGTCTCTACCGCTATCTGAACCAGTACCCGGCGGCGGAGTCAAAGGTAAAAAAGCTGGCGAAGGATGTGGCGGAAGCGGAGGAAACCCTGGTTAGGGATTTGAGGGAATATCTGTAGAATTATCCTTGAATATACCGGCCGGAGGGAATATAATAACCATTGTATTCACACTGTCCGCCGGGTGGAAGGGCGGGCGGATTTTCCGGCCGGTCGGAACCTTCCGAAGGCGTTTTCCGGCGGAACGGGAGGAAGGGAGAGACAGGAAATGGAGGATATGCAGATTCTAATTTCGGGAGTCCTGAAAAAAGGGGACCGCAGATTTGCCCGCGTCAGCTTCCTGCGGGGGAAGGATTACGCGGAATTTACCGTGCCGGACGGCATGATGGACGGATACAGGGGATTCTCCGAGGAAGAGATTACGAAGCTGTGCCGCTATGTGCGTGAAAACAGGGATCAGATCCTGCAGGAGGCCAAAGGCGTCAATCCCATGAAAAACTGGCTGGGAGTGTAGCCGGGGCGGTAAACGGCCGGAGTCGGTAAATGCACCGGGAAGCTGAGTTTCCCTGGGATGCGCAGCTTCTCATGGGCCGGACAAAAAAGGAAGAGGTGGAAAATGGATCAGAAGAACTACAGCAGTCCGCTGAATTTAAGGCAGATTCGGATCACGGACAAATTCTGGGGAAGGGAACAGGAGTTGGTCCGCAGGGAAGTGATTCCCTATCAGTGGGAGGCGTTAAACGACAGGGTGCCGGGCGCCGCGCCCAGCTATTGTATGCGCAATTTTAAGGTGGCCGGCCGGCTGATGAAACAAAAGCGGCAGCAGGGGACGTCCTTTGCTGCGCCTTCCTATACGTTCCGGGGCTTTGAGGCCCTGCCGGAGGATCCCGAAAATCCGGATCCCGACAAATTTTACGGCTTTGTCTTTCAGGACAGCGATTTCTCCAAATGGATCGAAGCCGTGGGGTATTCCCTGATCAACTGCCCGGATCCGGAGCTGGAGAAGACGGCGGACGAAGCGATTGATATTGTCTGCGCCGCCCAGGCGGAGAACGGATATCTGGATACCTATTACATCATCAACGGCATGGATCGGATTTTTACCAATCTGCGGGATCACCATGAGCTGTACTGCTTCGGACATCTCGCGGAGGGGGCGGTTTCCTACTATCAGGCTACCGGCAAGGATAAACTGTTAAAAGCGGCGGAGAGATACGCCGACTTTATCCTGTCCGAGTTTGGGCCGGAGGAGGGAAAACGGAAGGGCTATCCCGGCCACGAGATCGCGGAGATGGCGCTGGCGAGACTGTATGAGGCCACAGGCGAGGAAAAATATCTGGAGCTTGGCAGATTCTTTTTGGAGATGCGTGGGACAAAGCCGTACTATTTTGACCTGGAGGAAAAGGAGCGCGCGGCACACGACGGCAAACCCTACAGGGAGCCGGATCCGAAGGAAATCCGCCACGCGTACCATCAGGCGGATTATCCGGTAAAGGAGCAGTCCGAGGCGGTGGGACACGCGGTCCGGGCGGTCTATCTGTACAGCGGTATGGCGGATGTGGCGAGACTTACCGGGGATGAGGCCATGTTCGAGGCCTGTGAGCGGCTCTGGGACAATATCACGAAAAAGAAGCTCTATATCACGGGCGGCATCGGCGGAACACATGTGGGAGAAGCCTTTTCCTTCGGCTATGATCTGCCCAACGACACGGCTTATTCGGAGACCTGCGCGGCGATCGGCCTGGCCTTTTTTGCCAGAAGAATGCTGGAGATCCGGGCGGACAGCCGTTACGGGGACGTGATGGAGCAGGCGCTGTATAACACGGTGCTGGCGGGGATGGCGCTGGACGGCAAAAGCTTTTTCTATGTGAATCCCCTGGAGGTGCTTCCGGAAGCCTGTGAGAAGGACGAGAGGAAGCGCCATGTAAAGGCGGTAAGACAGAAGTGGTTCGGCTGCGCCTGCTGTCCGCCCAATATTGCGAGAATTGTAAGCTCCCTGGGAGCGTATCTGTTTACGCAGAGTGAGGATACTCTCTATACGCATCTGTACGTCGGAAGCGACGTCAGCTGCACTCTGAACGGAAGAGCGCTGGATCTGAAGCTGGAGAGCGGCTTCCCTTGGGACGGCAGCGTAAGGGCGGCGCTCCACGCGGAGGAAAACGTACATGCGGCTCTGGCCTTCCGGATTCCCGGCTGGTGTACGGAGATGAGCGCAGAGGTACATAACGGCGGCTGCGGCGTGATAAGCTGCCGGATCGGGAAGCAGAGCGGCAGGCAGGAGTTGTCTTCCTTTACGGTATGTCCGGAAGGGACAGACACAAAAGCCGTGACGCCGGGCGGGGAAGAATCCCGCGGCTGCGGACAGGAAGAGCCCCGCAGATTGACGGCGCGTGTGGAAAGCGGTTATCTCTATCTGACGGGGGAATGGAAGGACGGCGATGAGATCCGTCTGAGCATGCCCATGGAGCCCCGCTGTGTTTTGGCAAATACCGGGGTCAGAGAGGATATCGGGAAGGCGGCGTTCACAAGAGGGCCCATATGCTTCTGCCTGGAGGAGGCGGATAACGGGAAGAACCTCCATCTGCTGCGGGCGGATGCGGAGAAGCTTTCCGGGATTACCGTGGAAAAATCGCAGGAGCTGGGTCATGAGATGCGCGTGCTGAAGGTGTCCGGGAAAAGGACGGAGGAGAGCGGAAACGATGCCGCACTGTATCATGAGTACAGGGCGGCCCGTGAGACAGACGCAGTCCTGACGTTTATCCCTTACTACGCCTGGAATAACCGCGGCGAGGGAGAGATGAGCGTGTGGGTAAGGATCTGACCCGCGCCCGGATGTCTTGCGGCGCGGGGAAAATCGCAAGCCGGGAGACTTCGCAGGCGATGGAAAAACCGGCTCTCCTGAGGCGCGCGGGAAATCGGGTTCGGAGAGACCCTTGTCTATAGATTTTCCCGGATCCGGATATCTACGGCTACATAATTGTGTTCCTTCTCCGGAAGCTCGCCGGTGGTAAGGTAGGTAAAGAGGAGCGCAAGGGGCTTACTGCCCTGCAGCTTTGGCTGCTGGCAGATCACGGCGGAGACGGTGCCTTTTTCGACCAGCTCCTTCGTGGTGGGCACCAGATCGTAGGCTACGATGCGTATTTTTCCCTGCAGCCCCAGGGCTTTTACGCTCCTGCAGCCGCCGTATACCCCGCCTGCTGTAAAGTACAGGGCGTTGATCTCGGGATGCGCCTTTAAAAGGGCGGTCGTTCTTTCATAGCTTTCAATCTCGTCGTCGTGTACTTCGATGATATCCGTTATGCGGATCGTGTCCCGGTAAGGTTTGAGGGTTTCGGTGAAACCGGCGATCCGCTCCGTATGACAGAGGATGTTGGAGGAGCCGGTAACGATTCCGACGTTTACCTGCCCGTGGGTCATAAGCTGCAGAAGACCGGCGGCAGTGGAGCCGCTTTTGGCATAATTGCTGCCCACATAGGCGATCCGTTTTGAATTTTCGATATCGGTGTTCAGAGTGACGGTGGGGATCCCCCGGGCGTGCAGTTGGTTGATACGGCGGCGGATCCGTCCGTCGTTATAGGGAGCAAGGGCGATGCCGCTTACTCCCTCCGCAACCAGCTCGTCTATGGCACGAAGCTGTTCCTCCACGCCGAAGGAAATCTGGCGGATCAGCACGGTGCAGTTGTAACCGGCCAGCTCTTCCGCCTTGTCGTTGACTCCGGCCAGAACGTCCACATAGAAAGGGTTTTCCGGGGAGAAAAGGATGACGCCGAGGCGGAGTCTCTTTTTCTGGGCGGCAAGAACCAGGCCCGCCACGTTAGGCCGGTAGTCCAGATCCTTTGCTATTTTTTCTATTTTCTTTGCGGTGGCGGGGTTGACGTTTCCCCTGTGGTTGAGGACGCGGTCTACCGTGCCCCGGGATACGCCCGCCAGCGCGGCGATTTCTTTGATGGTTGCCATATGCTGCCTCCTGCGGTTTCCTCCACAGTACCATAAACGGCCTGAAAATGCAAATCATGGCTGTGCCTGCCTGAAACGCTGCCCTCGTGCCCGCCGAACAGCATCAAATTCGAGCATTTTCTGGGAACAATGTCCGCAGAAGGATTGAAAAAGGGAAAAAAAGGTCGTATAATGTGGTATATTGATTATCGTGTGTCGGATTTTCCGCACACAAAAAAGAATGAGGAGGGAATTGACATGTTATTCCAGATTTACGGCGATAACGCCATGTATCAGCTGCTCGGGCTGCTGCTCGTGTTCCTGGGACTTGTGATCACGAACGAGATCGAGCGTCGGACAAAGTTTGGCGGGATTCTCTTTTTCGGGGTAATCCTGGGAGCTTTGACGGTTTACTTTGTTGCCATCCAGATCGGTGCGGCGACAGGCGCGCAGTGGGCCCTGAACAATCAGACCTACCGTTATATGAACGGGTGGTTCCATTACGCGAAGCTTTATGCCGCGGTGGCGGGATGTATCGGTTTCATGTTCTTAAAGTACAAGAAGGGAATCGGCGCGAAGGAATGGTTTAAGGTGTTCCCCTTTGTGATCGTTGCCATCAATATCCTGATTGCGGTTGGCTCCGATTTTGAGTCCGCAATCCGGGGCGCTTCCGCGGTGAACGGCTGGTGGTACTCCAACGAGAAGGTCTGGCTCAACGGCGGCTGGTGGAACTGGTTAAACGGTATTGCCGGACTGATCAACATCTTCTGTATGACCGGCTGGTGGGGCATCTACTCCTCCAAGGATAAGAACAAATCCGATATGCTCTGGCCGGATATGACGATCTGGTACATTGTTGCTTACGATATCTGGAATTTTGCCTATACCTACAACAATCTGCCGACCCATACCTGGTACTGCGGCGTGGCGCTGCTGCTGGCTCCTACCTTTGCCAACGCATTCTGGAACAAGGGCGGCTGGATCCAGAACCGGGCCAACACCCTGGCTACCTGGTGTATGTTTGCACAGGTGTTCCCGCTGTTCCAGATCGGAACCAGATTTTCCGTCCTGCCCACGCTGTATGAGAACACGGGGGCGGTGACCGGACTGGATCTGGCGAATATGACGGCTTCCCAGATGGCGGGAATCCAGCCCAACGCGGTGCCGCAGGGCGTGATCTCCTTCCTGGCGCTGGTGATCAATATCGTTTGTCTCTCCGTGATCGTTAAGCGTTCGATCGCTGCGAAGAAGAATCCTTACAAGAACGAAATCTTTGCAGGAACCAGGGACTTTGTAGAGGCAATGGAGAGAGCGGAATAATAACAGAACAGGCTTTATCCTTTAAGAGGGGAGCGGCAGCGGTTTTGGCTGCGGCTCCCCTTGACTGTCCCGCGTTTCTCTTTCGAAGCATGGCTTTTTCGCCTGCCGCGTTTTCTTTTTGAATTATGCGTTTTCTTTCTATTTTGCCCTTGCATTTTGAGCGGATTCCCGGTATCATAAAATTAAAGCGTGCCCGCGCACAAAAAGAACCCCGGTTCATGAAAAAGGGTTTCCGCGAGGCGCAAAAATGAGTTGGGAGGTTACAAATGCTGTACATAGGTATTGATTTGGGGACGTCGGCAGTCAAGCTGCTGCTGATGGACAGCGAGGGGAAGATCGTAAACATTGTATCCAGAGAGTATCCCCTGTATTTTCCGCATCCCGGCTGGTCCGAGCAAAAGCCTGAGGACTGGTATGCGCAGACCGTGGAGGGGATCAGGGAGCTGTTAAAGGACGCAGACAAAAGCCAGGTGGCAGGCATCAGCTTTGGCGGGCAGATGCACGGGCTGGTGATCCTGGATCAGGACGACAATGTGATCCGTCCTGCGATCCTCTGGAACGACGGGCGGACGGCGAAGGAGACGGATTATCTGAATCAGGTGATCGGCAGGGAAAAGCTGTCGGAGTATACCGCAAACATTGCTTTTGCCGGGTTTACCGCGCCCAAGATACTCTGGGTAAAGGAGAATGAGCCGGAAAATTTTGCAAAAATTGCAAAGATCATGCTCCCGAAGGATTATATCGCGTATAAGCTGACGGGGGTACACTGCACCGACGTTTCCGACGCTTCCGGCATGCTTCTGTTCGACGTAAAGAACCGCAGATGGTCCGAGGAAATGTGCGAGATCTGCGGGATTGGCACACAGCAGCTTGCAAAGTGTTACGAGAGCTATGAGGCGGTGGGGACGGTGCTCCCCGAAATTGCAAAAGAGCTGGGGATTCCCGCTTCCTGCAAGGTGGCGGCGGGCGCCGGGGACAATGCGGCTGCCGCGGTGGGAACGGGCACGGTCGGAGACAATATGTGTAATATTTCTCTGGGAACCAGCGGAACCATCTTTATTTCCTCCAAAAAGTTCGGCGTGGATAAATTTAATGCCCTGCACTCCTTTGCCCATGCGGACGGCAGTTACCATCTGATGGGCTGTATGCTCAGCGCCGCAAGCTGCAATAAGTGGTGGATGGATGAAATTATCGGGACGAAGGACTATGCGGGAGAGCAGAAAAGCATTGAGAAGCTGGGCGAGAACCATGTGTATTATCTGCCTTACCTGATGGGGGAGCGTTCGCCGCACAATAACCCCAACGCAAGGGCGGCCTTTATCGGCATGACCATGGATACCACCCGGGCGGACATGACCCAGGCTGTGCTGGAGGGCGTTGCCTTTGCGCTCAGAGACTCCCTTGAGGTGGCAAAGTCTCTCGGAATCGACCTGAAGCGCACCAAGATCTGCGGAGGCGGGGCGAAGAGCCCGCTCTGGAAAAAGATCGTCGCGAACGTGCTGAACCTGAAGGTGGACGTGATCGAGAGCGAGGAAGGGCCTGCCATGGGCGGCGCGATGCTGGCGGCGGTAGCCTGCGGCGAATATGCCGATGTGGAAGAGATTGCAGCCAAAGTAGTAAAGATTGTCGATACGGTGGAGCCGGAGCCGGAGCTGGTAGAGAAGTACGAGGCCCGTTACGCGCAGTTTAAGGAGATTTATCCGACCTGCAAACCGCTGTTTGAAAAGCTGCTGTAGGCTGCGGAAAAGGGTTATTTGCGGTCTGATATCGGAGAAATTCAGAGAAAGGAAGAGGAAAATGAAAATTTTATCGGTAAAGGATCCTGCTTTTGGGAAGTACGGACGTGTGATTGACAATGTGGATTTTAGCGGGCTGGTGGAGGCGATGAAAAAGACGCCCGTCCCCGAGGGAGTGGCGTATGAACCCAGTATTCCCGAGCTGGAGGCGCTTCCCGTGATGGCAAAGCTCTCTGAGGTCGTCTACGGCGAGATGCCGATTCAGATCGGCTACTGCAACGGTCATAACACGAAGCTGAACGCGGTGGAGTATCACAGGGATTCCGAGATCAATGTCGCAGCCACGGACGCGATTTTGCTGCTGGGGATGCTGCAGGACGTGGAAGCGGATCATACCTATGACACATCCAAAATCGAGGCCTTTCTTGTCCCGGCGGGAACCGGGGTGGAGGTATACGCTACGACGCTGCACTATGCGCCCTGCAGTGTGGAAGGCAGGGGATTCCAGGTGGCGATCGTGCTGCCGAGAGGCACCAACTATCCGCTGAAGGCGGCGCATCCCCAGGCTTCGGGCGCTGTAGTTGACAACGAGGACTGCCTGATCACCGCGGTGAACAAATGGCTGATCGGCCATCCGGAGGGCGGCCTGAAGGAAGGCAGCTTCCTGGGACTCAAGGGGAAGAATCCGGACATCACAGAATGATTTGAAAAACAGGTGGAAACCGACGGCAAAAACAGTTATAATAAAGACAGAAATTTTGGCATGCCTCAGGCGGCCTTAATGAGTATGGAATCTAAAAAACAGGAGGAACAAGACATGAACAATTTACCCCAGGTAAAAATCGGCATCGTCGCTGTCAGCCGCGACTGCTTCCCGGAAAGTCTGTCCGTGAACAGAAGAAAGGCTCTGGTAAAGGCTTATACGGACAAGTACGGCGCAGCTGACATCTATGAGTGCCCGATCTGTATCGTCGAGAGCGAGATCCATATGGTGCAGGCTCTTGAGGATATCAAGAAGGAAGGCTGCAATGCGCTCTGCGTATATCTTGGGAACTTCGGCCCCGAGATTTCCGAGACGCTTCTTGCAAAGCATTTTGACGGGCCTTCCATGTTCATCGCCGCTGCGGAGGAGAGCCAGGCGGATCTGATGGACGGCCGCGGCGACGCATACTGCGGTATGCTGAACGCAAGCTATAACCTGAAGCTGCGCAACATCAAGGCTTATATCCCCGAGTATCCGGTGGGAACCGCCGAGGAATGCGCGGATATGATCAATGAGTTCGTGCCCATTGCGAGGGCGATCGTAGGCTTAAACAGCTTAAAGATCATTTCCTTCGGCCCCAGACCTTTGAATTTCCTGGCATGTAACGCGCCTGTGAAGCAGCTTTACAATCTGGGCGTGGAGATCGAGGAGAACTCTGAGCTGGATCTGTTCGAAGCCTTCAACAAGCATGCGGGAGACGAGAGAATCCCTGCGAAGGTTGCGGAGATGGCTGAGGAGCTGGGCGCAGGCAATAAAAAGCCCGAGGTTCTGGAGAAGCTGGCGCAGTATGAGCTGACACTGCTTGACTGGGTGGAGGAGCACAGAGGGTATCGCAAGTACGTTGCGATCGCTGGTAAGTGCTGGCCTGCGTTCCAGACGCAGTTCGGATTCGTTCCCTGCTATGTAAACAGCCGTCTCACCGGTATGGGAATCCCCGTATCCTGCGAGGTTGATATTTACGGCTGCCTGAGCGAGTTCATCGGCACCTGCGTGAGCCAGGATGCCGTTACCCTGCTTGACATCAACAATTCCGTGCCTGCGGATATGTTTAAGGAGTCTATCGAGGGCAAGTTCGGCTATACGCACAAGGATACCTTCATGGGCTTCCACTGCGGAAACACCTGCTCCAAAAAGCTGGCCTTCTGCGAGATGAAGTATCAGAAGATCATGGCGAGAAATCTGCCCATCGAGGTGACCAACGGAACCCTGGAGGGAGATATCGCGCCCGGCGACATCACATTCTACCGTTTACAGTCCACCGCTGACTGCAAGCTTCGCGCTTACATCGCACAGGGCGAGGTGCTGAACGTACCGTCCAGATCCTTCGGCTCCATCGGCGTGTTCGCGATTCCCGAGATGGGACGCTTCTACCGCCATGTGCTGATCGAGAAGAATTATCCTCATCACGGCGCGGTAGCATTCGGCCACTTTGGAAAGGCTCTGTATGAGGTGTTCAAGTATGTCGGCGTTCCTGTAGAGGATTTGAACTACAATCAGCCGAAGTCTCTTCCTTACCCGACGGAGAATCCGTTCTGCTGAGAGAGGCGTAAGGCATAGCTGTCCGGGACGGGAAGCGTAAACCCCGGCAGCTGACTTTGATGCATGTTTTGATATGTGGTATCCCTGCCTGATATTTTATCGGGCGGGGATGTTTTATATTTGACAGGTTTCGGATGCAACCCCGGCATTTCAAGACCGAACGCAGCAGATCCCTTCCTCA
This sequence comes from bacterium, assembly GCA_023664305.1. Classification (GTDB taxonomy): domain Bacteria; phylum Bacillota; class Clostridia; order Lachnospirales; family Lachnospiraceae; genus Acetatifactor. The sequence goes on from JAMPFT010000002.1 coordinate 11,283, forward strand.
CCGTCCTGCCCGGGAAGAAACGGGCTCGGTTCCCCGCTGTGCAGGAGAGTCAGCCGGTGTATGGCCCGGGTGCAGGCTACATACAGCAGGTTCCTTTCGTATTCCGAGCGGTAATTTTTACAGTCTGCCTCCGGAATAATTACCTCGTCAAATTCCAGGCCCTTTGACAGGAAGACGGAAGAAATCATGACGCCGCCGTAAAACTCTGCGCTGTCAAAGTCCAGCAGATGCAGGATTTTGCCGTCCGCGATCCGCCTTTTCAGCCAGAGGTACAAAAGCTTTGCCTGATCGTGGCTTTTACAAAGCAGACCAAGCTTTGCGCCGGGGTTTTCCTCTATTGTCCTTTGGATCAGACGCAGCGCCGTTTCCCGTTCCTGTTCCGCATCCCGGCAGGCGACGACGGCGGGCAGCTCTCCATGGCGCAGCACCGGCTCCAGGAAGATGTCCGGGCGGATGCGGCCCGCAAACTCCATGATCTCAAAGGTGGAACGGTAGCTTTTGGTAATCTCCGTCACCTGTGCCGCCGGATACAGCTCTTTCAGGAAGGCAGGAGAGCTTTGCGCAAAGGGCATGACGTTTTGGGAGAAATCTCCCAGAATCGTCTTCCGGCAGCGGTATAATTTGTTGATGACGGCGTACTGGATCGGGGTATAATCCTGCATCTCGTCGATAATCAGGTGCCTGATATCCGGGTTTCCGGCGCCGCCCTCCAGATACAGGCGCACATAAACCAGAGGAAAGACATCGGCGCTTTCCAACGGCTGTCCCTCCCGACGGAGGAACAAATCCTCCCGTCCGAGCCAGGTATAGAAATTTTGGTACAGCGTCAAAGGGTCGTTATACCGAAACCGGCAGGTCAGCCAGTCCAGAATTTCATTTTTGGGCGGACAGTATTTTCGTTCGGCCCTGCGGCTTCTGATTTCACCTGCGATCATGCCTGCGGTCTCCCACAGTCTCTGCCTTACGGGAAGGGCGGTCTGCCGGGAGAGACATTTGCCGATGAACTCCCTGTCTACGACGCCGTCTCTGTATACATAGTCCTGAACGGTAAAATAATGCCTGTCACAGTAATCGAAATATTCCTTCAGTCTGCGGACAAATTCGGGGGAAGCTTTAAAGGAAGTCCGCTCCGCCCAGGCGCTGTCCTTTGCGCCCGGGAAACGGTTTAACTGAGCGGCAAAGGGCTCTGCCACAAGATCCGTCGGCAGAAAGGGAGCGGCGACGTCCTCCATGGATAGGCTTCGCACGGTTTCCTCGCCCAGCTCCGGCAGCACCTCGGAGATATAATCCATAAAGATACCGTTGGGCGAAATAATCAGAAAATTTTTTGAGGTAATCTCATTTTTGAAACGGTACAAATAATAGGCGATTCTGTGCAGGGCGACGGAGGTTTTTCCGGAGCCTGCCACCCCCTGCACAATCAGGGTATCCGCCGATTCATCCCGAATCAGACGGTTTTGTTCCTTTTGGATGGTGGTGACGATGTCTCTCATTCTGCGGTCCGATTCCCGGGACAGCTCCTGCTGCAGCAGGTCGTCCGTGATGGTAAGTCCGGACTCCAGGGCATATTCCAGAACCCCCTTTTTGATTTTATACTGACGCTTACAGCCAAGGACGCCCGCTATTCTGCCGGAGGGCGCGTCATACCAGGCGTCGCCCTGTTCAAATTCGTAATACATGCTGGCTACGGGCGCCCGCCAGTCAAACACCTGATAAGAGCTTTTGGCGTCCCAAAAGGAATATTTTCCGATATAAATTTTCATGATTTCCGTGTCTTCCAAGGGCTGAAAATCGATTCTGGAAAAATAAGGGGAATCCATCATGCTTAAAATCCGGCGGAACTGCTTTTTGGCTGTTTCGCCGGTGTTCACCAGTTCCTTCAGAAAAAGCTCATGAAAGTTGGTTTCGTATTCGTCAAATTCCCACTGGTGTTCCCAGAAATATTTCAGAGATTCATGGGAACCGGCGGCGTAGTAGTCCATGTGGTTTAAGAGCTTATCCGCCGTCCTGCGCAGCTCTGCTTCCAGACCCTGTAAATATTCTTTTTCTTCCGACAGGTTGATTGGCATTTGGGTTTCCCTCCTGATAAAATGTGGGTGATACTGTTCTTATCCGAAAGTGACGCTCCAGCCGTGTACAGGGCTTCTGCGGACGCGTTTGCACTCGGGTCGGCACATAGCGGACGCTATGCTCGAAAGTACCTCGCCAAGCGCCGATGTGCCTTTACGGTCCGCAGAAGCTCTGTACCCGGCCGGAGCCGGCGCTTAACAGAGTGAGTACAGTAGTGATTATACCAGTATAGTGTGGGAAGAGGCAGATTACCAGACTTGATTTTTTCCCGGTTTTGTGGTAATATGTTAACATAGAAAAGAGTTGTGTCAACTTCTGATTCCATGTGCGCTGAAGCGCACGAAATTATGGTATAATAAATATAAATCAAAGAGGCGGAGAGTCTATCCGAGCGGAAGCGGGTAAGGCTCCTTTTTTGTCGATTATTGACAGATTTTTTGCCCAAAAGGTTCCTTGATTGGCGAAAATGCACATTGCGCTGTGAGCGGAATGTGGCTATACTCTTAAGTCGGTGAGAATGCTAAAGTGCGCCGCCGGGTAATAGTCGGCTGCGGCGCGGAAATACACAGGCGAAAGACCGGAAGGGGACGGTAAGGCAATGACGAAGGATATGACAAAGGGGCGGCCCATGAAGCTGATCTTGGGCTTTTCCATCCCGCTTTTGTTCGGGTTTTTGTTTCAGCAGTTTTATAATCTGGTAGATACGGTGATCGTGGGCAGATTTCTGGGGAAGGAGAATCTGGCGGCCGTGGGGGCCACCGGGTCGGTGAATTTTCTGATTATCGGCTTCTGCATGGGGATCTGCAGCGGTTTTTCCATCCCTGCCGCCCATAAATTCGGAGCGGGAGACTACGGCGGCCTGCGCCGGGTAGTGGCAAACTGCGTCTGGCTGACCGTCTTTTTTGCGGCGGTGATGACGGTACTGACGACTTCGCTCTGCCGTTATATTCTGATCGCGATGAGAACGCCGGAGAACATTATAGACGCCTCTTACTCGTATATCTGGGTCATCTTTCTGGGGATTCCGGTGACCTTTCTGTACAATATGACCTCCGGCATTATCCGCGCTTTGGGAGACAGCAGGACGCCGGTGATCTTTTTGGTGATGTCTTCCTTTCTCAACATCGGTCTGGATCTGTTTTTTATTGTGAATCTGCACTGGGGCGTACAGGGGGCGGCATGGGCCACTCTGATCTCACAGGGGATATCGGGGCTGTGCTGTCTGGCGTTTATGAGAAAGAAATTTGAGATTCTGCAGATCAGGAAAGAAGAGTGGGCCTTTAACAGGCATCTGGCCGGTTCCCTCTGCGGTATGGGAATCCCCATGGGTCTGCAGTATTCCATCACCGCCATCGGCAGCGTCATCCTGCAGAGCGCTACCAATACGCTGGGCTCCGACGCGGTGGCCGCGGTGACGGCGGCAGGAAAGATCGGGGGCTTTCTGGCCTGTCCCTTTGACGCCATGGGTTCCACCATGGCTACCTACGGCGGCCAGAATATCGGAGCCGGGCGGCTGGACCGTGTGGGACAGGGCGTAAGAGACTGCGTGATTTTGGGGGCGGGATATTCCCTGATTGCCCTGAGCGTCAGCACCCTTCTGGGCAGAAAGCTGGCCTCCCTGTTTCTGGAGGCCTCGGAAGCGGCGATTATCGACGATGTGAGGTTTTTCCTGATTATCTCCACGCTGTTTTATTTTCCGCTGGCTCTGGTGAACATTGTCCGCTTTACCATACAGGGCGTAGGATTCCCCATGTTTGCGATTCTGGCGGGAGTATTCGAGATGGCGGCAAGAGCCCTGACCGGATTTTTGCTGGTGCCGCGCATCGGCTTTACCGGCTCCTGTCTGGGCAGCCCCATCGCCTGGATTTTTGCGGATGCCTTTCTGATCCCGGCGTATTTTCATGTGAAGAAGGTGTTGGGGAAGCGGCTTAAGCTTCAGCCGGACAGCGGCGCTTAAGCTCTGCGGATTGTCCGGACGGCCGTATCTACTCCTGCCCGCCTCCGATCTTTACCACTCTTCTGTCGTAGGTCACCAGCCCGTTTACCTCCTCCTCCACATCGGAAAGCTGGGTGTAGACGGCGCCGCTTAAGCCCTTCTCGATCAACGGGGTCAGCTGTCTGTCGATCAGCTGGCGGTATGCGGCGTCAAGCTCCGTCAGGGAGGCGTATTTTCGGTAGCCGAAGGCGCGGTCTACGGAGGAATGTCCGGCAATATGGCAGGCGTAGCCGCCGTACTCGCTGATAACAAAGGCACGTTTTTTGTCAGGCTTTACCTTCAGCGCGCGGAAATAGTTGTGGATGCTTTTGAAGTCTCCGCTTTTCTGGTCAAACCAGCCGCTGGCGTGATCTATGGGGCGGGTGGGATCCTGCCGTTTGATCTGTGCGGCGATCCGGGCCGCGTCAAACTGTCCCCAGCCCTCGTTAAAAGGCACCCAGACCGCAATGGAGGGCACGCTGTAGAGATGATCCACGGTGTCCCGGCATTCCTGTTCCCATTCCAGACGGCCTTCCCGGTCGGCGCGGGAGAAGAGTCTGTAGTGACGGTCCCTTGTGTGAAAGGCGGTGTTGGGAAATACGGTAGGAATATAACAGACGTAGGGCATACGGTAAGCTGTGCCGCCGTTGACCATATCCTGCCAGACGATCATTCCCAGCCGGTCGCAGTGGTAGTACCAGCGCAGAGGCTCCACCTTGATGTGCTTGCGCAGCATATTAAAGCCTTTTCTTTTGGCCAGCCCGATGTCGTAGAGAAACGCTTCGTCGCAGGGCGCGGTCATAAGCCCGTCGGGCCAATAGCCCTGATCCAACAGGCCGTGCAGAAAATAGGGGCGGTGGTTTAAACAAAACCGCAGGATACCCTTTTCGTCGGGCTCCACGGAAAAGCAGCGCAGGGCAAAATAGCCGTGGACGGTATCGTTGTCGGCCATGACGGTAAAGCTGTAAAGATAAGGGGTTTCCGGAGTCCACAGACGGACGGAATCCTCCGGCAGGGTCAGCTGCAGCAGATGGGGAGCCACGGATTCCCGCCTGAGGGATACGCCGATCAGAGCGACGGTGCGTTCCCCGGGCCGCAGTCCCTTTCCCGAGGCGGATTTTCCGGAAGTCGTGGACCGGGAACGGTCCGCAGCCTTATAGACCGTACAGGATACGGAGGCAAATTCCTGTGGAGACTGCAGCTCGACGGTGACGCAGTGATGATCGGGATCGGGCGTGATCTTCATGCTTTCGATATAATTGTCGGGCACCCATTCATACCAGACGGTCTGCCAGATCCCGCTCTGGGCGGTGTAAAACATGCCGCCCCGCTGCAGCGTCTGCTTGCCTCTCGTATGCCAGGAGGTGTCGCTGACGTCCCGCACCCGTACCTGAAGCAGCAGCGGTTCTTTGTCTGCGTAGTCCGTGATCTCTACGCTGAAGGGAAGGTAGCCGCCGGAATGGCTTGCCTCCTCCGTCCCGTTGCAATAAACGACGGCCTGCTGATCCACTGCCCCGAAACGCAGGATACAGCGCATACCCTTCTGCCGCAGGGCAAGCTCCTCGTCGGAGAAGGAGACGGTTCTTTCATACCAGAGATATTCGTCCGGCTTAAGCTGGCGTCCCACGCCGGAGAGCAGGGATTCGGGAGAAAAGGGAACCAGGATTTCTCCCTTTTGGGGCGCATCGCACTCCCCTGTTGCGGGAACGATCCAATAGCGCCATTTTCCGTTAAGGATGCGGTAATTATCCCGCTCCAGCTGAGGCCGTGGATATTCCGGCCAGACGTCTTCGGAACCCGTCTGCATCAGTTCTTCGCCCCAGGGCGTATAGAGGGGCTGAAGTGTGTCCTCCGGGTGTTCCTTCTGGATACTGTCAAGGGCTTCCTTTATTTTCACAGGCCGTTACCTCCGTCGTAAAAATGACATTATCTTTTCTAAAAACAGTATAGCATAAAAGAATGATTTGTGATATAGTAAACCTGTAAAAAGCGTCTCTTCATGCTGTTTTTGGCTGTAAGAGAAATACTGATAAAAGAAAAACGGAGGGGAAACATGCGAAAATAATCGGCTTTTGAGAACATGAAACGACGTTTGACGTAAGGAAGGCGCAGCCTTTTTTGTATTCATGTTGCCAAAAGCGGATTCTTTCCCATGTGTCCGCTCCTTTTGCATTGCAGTAAGGAAACGCTTCCGAACGGCCGGTTTTACGGCCGGGAAGCTTTGCGGGACGGGACGGTATCCCTGCGGCGGCAGGAGTACCGTCTTTTTGCGCGCATAAGCAGAGTCAGGATCTTTCACGGTCACAGGCCGTGCCGGCACGAGCCGGTGGACAGGGAAGATTCTGACGGGTAACGCGAACGGGAAAGGCGCAGCCCCAAGAAGGAGGAAGCATATGTCACAGATTACGGTATCGGATCTGACCTTTCGTTATGAGGGCAGCTATGATAATGTCTTTGAGAAGGTATCTTTTGTGTTGGATACAGACTGGAAGCTGGGAATGATCGGAAGGAACGGAAAGGGAAAGACCACGTTCCTGAGACTTTTGTACGGAAGCTTCGGCGGCCGCAGGGAGGAACGGGCCGCCGGGAACAGGAGTTTTGAAGGCGGAGCCGGGCCGCTTCCGGAAAAGACGGCTTACGAGTATCAGGGCAGCATCAGCGCCACTACGGCCTTTGACTATTTTCCCTATGAGATAAGCCCGGAGCAGGAGAAATTACCAGCGGCGGAGCTTTTTGATCTGCTGCGTCCGGGTTACGAGCTCTGGAGGGTATTGTGCGAGCTGGAGCAGCTTTCGCTTGACCCGGAATGCCTTTACCGGCCCTTTTCCACCTTGAGCAAGGGGGAGCAGACGAAGGTGTTATTGGCGCTGCTGTTTTCTCAGGAGAATTTTTTCCTGTTGATCGACGAGCCGACCAACCACCTGGACGGCGAGGCAAGGAAAACGCTGCAGGCTTACCTGAAGACGAAAAAGGGGTTTCTTCTGGTTTCTCACGACCGGGAGCTTTTGGACGCCTGTATCGACCACGTTCTGGTGCTGAACCGGAAAACCATACAGGTGGAGAAGGGGAATTTCAGCAGCTGGTGGGAGAATAAGGAGAAGCAGGATCAATTCCGGCGTTCCGAAAACGAAAAGCATCTGCGGGAGATCGGGAAGCTGAAGGAGGCGGCGGATCGGACGGCGCGCTGGGCGGAGCAAAGCGAGAGAAGCAAGATCGGCTTCGACCCGGTACAGGAGCACGACCGGAGTATCAGTACAAGATCCTACATCGGCGCTAAGACAAAGAAAATGCAGAGCCGGGTGAAGAATACAAAGCGTCGGCTGGAGGCGGAAATCGAGAGCAGGGAAGGCCTGCTGCAGGATATTGAGAGTCCGGCGGAGCTGAAGCTGATGCCGCTGACCTTTCACAAGGAGATTTATGTGCTGGCCCGGGAGCTTTGTCTGGGGTATCCGGCGCGGAAGGAAGGTTCGGCGGAGAAGGATAGTACTATTGAATTTATGCCCGCTGGAGCGGGCATGGGGTGTAAGTGTGATCCTCCGCAGCAGGAAGTGCAGGCTTCCGGATACCGCACCGTCCTGCAAAACCTGAATCTGGAGCTTCACAGGGGGGAGCGTATTTTGCTGCGGGGAGCAAACGGCTGCGGGAAATCCAGTCTGATCAGGGCGATTCTGTGCGCGGCGGAAGGGAACCGGCGGGAAAGGGCGGAGGTGATCGGATCGGGAAAAGAGGGAAGGGCGGAAGGTCTCGCAAGCACGGAATACCGGGCGGACGCTGTCCCTCACATCCTGTCCGGCATTTTGGAGGTTCCGTCCGGACTGAAGATCTCTTATGTGAATCAGGATACTTCTTTCCTGCGGGGGAGCCTGTCTGCGTTTGCGGCGTCCCGCGGCCTGGAGGAGAGTCTTCTGCTGGCGCTGCTCAGACAGCTGGATTTTGACCGGGTTCAGTTTGGGAAAAGGATGGAGGATTATTCTGAGGGGCAGAAGAAAAAGGTCTTGCTGGCGGCCAGCCTGCTGACCTCTGCCCATCTCTATATCTGGGATGAGCCGTTAAACTATATCGATCTTTTCTCCAGGATGCAGCTGGAGAAGCTGATCCTGGACTACCGGCCTGCCATGCTGCTGGTAGAGCATGACGCGGCGTTCGGGGAGCGGGTGGCGGATCGTGTCGTTTCGCTTACGCCGAAGCCTTCCGCCTGACTCGAAAACGCTTATTCCCGCGAGCAATGAGCCGAACCGGATGATATGTCGCATTTGCCTGTATCAAGTATACGCGAATAGAGGTAAGTAAGACAGGCCATGCCGAATTTGCTCATACATGACATAGGTGCGCTGTTGCGCTGCCTGCGCAGGCATATCACTCATAATAAGCCCGAACCAGGATAGACTGATTATAGTCGCCGAATTTTGCGCCGAACAGGGTGCAGCCGCCGCAGTTTGCGGTATCCTCCGGCACCTCGATCCGCAGGGAGAGCGTGCTGTTGTAGTCGATGCCCAGACTGTCAAGCGTGACATCAGAGAGCTTCTGGCCGCCGTCCATAAAGGTGCCCTCGCCGTTGACGATCAGGGTTTTTAAAAGACCGTACTGATTCAGACATTCGGGCCACCAGGCCGGAGAGACATGTCCCCTGCGGTCGCCGTAGTCCCCGGGACTGACCCATACGCCGAGGGGAACGCCGTTCAGGGAAAAGTGGATATCGGAGGGATAATCCTTGTTAAAGCCGGGGTATTCGGAGGATATTTCAAAGGATATCTGCAGCTGCGTCAGACGCTGGCCCGCCTGCAGATGATTGGGCAGATCATACTCCACATAGCCGCTGGTAAACCAGAGGATATCGGCATCGAAGCGTTTGGGAAAAGTAAAGGCGTTGATATCGTCGATGGCGCCGATGATCTGGCTGGAGGTGGAAAGACCGCAGGTGGGGGCGACGCTGCAGGAGGTAAAATATCCGATGCGGATGTCGTCAACATAGCTCTGCTGCGGCGTCTGTTCCTGTTCGGAGGGCATATCGATGATGATTCTGTTGTGGCGCGGGCTGACCAGCTTCGTGATTCCCCTTTTCCCGGAGGCCGCCTGCACGGTCACGAGCTCTGCCTTCAAAAGCTTGCTGATATGCATGGAGACGGAGCTGTTGGTGAGACCGAGGGTCTGGGCAAGGTAATGCATGCTGACGCCGGGCGTCTTGTAGATTATTTTCATGATTTCCATCCGCATGGGAGCGCTCAGCGCTTTTATGACGGTTTGAGCTTCTTCCAGATTCGTTAAATAGAGCATTGCAACCTCATTTCTCTGTAATTAGTTCAATTTGTAATGAACTAATTTGCGTTTCATGAATAGTGACAAAGATAGGAAAAAAATTTGTGAAAACTGCTATTATCTTTTTGTTTGACATTTCCACTATAATGAAATAGACTGAAAATGTAAAGAGAAACTTTAATGTTTCAATAAAAAATGAAGTAAACATAAAAGGAAGGGCAGACAAAATGGCAAAACTTTATGTAAATCCTAATGTGAAAAAGGGACATATCAATCCCGAGCTTCAGGGGCATTTTTCCGAGCATCTGGGAAGGTGTATCTACGGCGGAATCTTTGTGGGAGAAAACTCTGATATTCCCAATGTCAACGGTATGCGTACCGACGTGGTGGAGGCGCTGAAGGAGATCCGGGTTCCGGTACTGCGCTGGCCGGGCGGCTGCTTTGCGGACGAGTATCACTGGATGGAGGGGATCGGTCCCAAAGAAAAGAGAAAGAAAATGATCAATACGCACTGGGGCGGCGTCGTGGAGGACAACAGCTTCGGTACGCACGAGTATATGGAGCTTTGCAGGCAGCTGGGCTGCAAGACTTACATAAACGGCAACGTGGGAAGCGGAACGGTTCAGGAGATGAGCGAGTGGGTGGAATATATGACCTTTGAAGGCGTTTCTCCCATGGCGGAGCTGAGAAAGGAAAACGGTCATGAGGCGGCCTGGACGGTAGACTATTTCGGCGTCGGAAATGAGAACTGGGGCTGCGGCGGAAACATGAGGCCGGAATATTACGGCGACCTGTACCGCAGATATCAGACCTATGTGCGGGATTATGATTCCAGGAAAAAGATTAAAAAGGTTGCCTGCGGGCCGAATGCGGACGATTATCACTGGACGGATAAGGTTCTGGAGACGATATTCGACCATGGCAGCAGATGCTTAAGCGGACTGTCCCTGCACTATTATACCCTGCCCAACGACAGCTGGAAGGAGAAGGGCTCGGCTCTGGACTTTGATGAGAAGGACTGGTATCGCACGCTGAAGAAGACTCTGAAGATGGAAGAGCTGCTGAGCAGACACGGCGCGATCATGGACGGCTATGACCCGAAGAAGAAAATTGCTCTGGTTGTGGACGAGTGGGGCACCTGGTACGATGTGGAGCCCGGAACAAATCCCGGCTTCCTGTATCAGCAGAACACCATGCGCGACGCGCTGGTGGCAGGCATCAACCTGAACCTGTTCAACAAGCACTGCGACAGGGTGAAAATGGCAAATATCGCCCAGACCGTAAACGTGCTTCAGGCGGTGATTCTCACCGAGGGAGACCGGATGGTTAAGACTCCTACCTGGTATGCGTTCAATCTGTATAAGGAGCATCAGGATGCGGATTTGGTGGAGTCCAGCATAGAGAATACGGAGGTCGGCCTGGAGGAGGATTATTTGATTCCCGCGCTGACAGAGTCCGTGTCCCTGGGCAGGGACGGGAAGCTGCATGTGACGCTGACCAACGCGTCGCTGACCGATGCGGCGGAGATTGAGGCAATTTTTGCGGAGACTCCGGTAAAGGGAGTAAAGGCGTCGGTGATCACCGGGGAGATGAGAGCGCATAACACCTTCGACGAGCCCGACACAGTGCATTCGACGGATTTTGCGGACGTTACGGCGGCAGGAAACAAGGTAAGCTTTACGATCCCGGCCTGCAGCGTGATGCAGCTGGAGGTGGAAATCTGAGGAAAGAGTAAATTCCCGGATCGGTAAAAGGATCCGGGAGACAGATTCGAAAACGAAAAGAACAAAAAGCAAAAAGCAGGAGATCGGCCACAGAACCGCCCCTGCTTTTTTGTGTCTGAAACGGATTGCCAAAGCAATTCAAAGACCCTGCGGCAAGCCTTCAGTCCTCCGTGGAATCCGCTTCCGCGGCCACGGCTGAGGAAATCGTGCTTACAACCGCCACGACCACAGCCACCACAATTACCAGTAATCCACCGGCTAAAAGAATAAACATAAGCACATCACTCCTTCTGAAACGAAACTAAAGCTATTATAGCACTGTTTTTTTGATTCGACAACAAAATCGACAACAAAATTTCCGTTCGGGTATTGACTTTTTCTCCTGACTGGTGTAATGTATCAATTATCAAACATTTCTGACGGATGACATTTCCGTTCCGTCGCTTTCTTGTTTCATGTTGGCTGGTTCAGCCGGTATCGCTATTTTTAATTCAGACAGGGTAGAGATACAGCGCGCGGTATTTTTATCTTATAGGAAATTGCGTTGCAGCAAGGGAAGAATGCGAAGCATTCTTCTAAGTGCTTCGCAGAAGCACTTTTTTATGCTGCAGAGAATGGAGGGATGAAGAATCAAAACGGAATACGGTGCATCGGAGGAATTTCTGCAGCGGCTTGTGGAGGAGTACACGGCCCGAAAGCAGCAGGTCCTGATGCAGATGAAAAAGGGTCTGGTATCAAAAGAGGACTTTTTGAAGGATGTGCAGCAGCACATAAAGAGCTATTATCACAGATCTGAGCGGGAGGACGCGGAGCTTTTGAAGGAATTTGAGCAGTATGTCTTCGGCTATTCCAGACTTTCCGAGCTGATCGATGACAAGACGGTATCCGATATCCGGGTGTTGGGATACGACAATATCCGCGTCAAGAGAAAAGGGAAGCGGATGCGGGCGGGAGTTTCCTTCCCGACGCCGCGTGAATACAGACAGTTTATCGATTATATCGCGACAAAAAATCAGGTCAATATTTCTAATCTCAATGCGATCCAGAGGTTTACCGACAACGAGAGCCATCCGGATTTCATACTCCGCTTTACGCTGTCGATGCCTTTGATCAATACTTCTAATGAACCGTATCTTTGTATCAGAAAAGTTCCGAAATTTTTTCCGCAGATGAAGGATTTAATTGAACAGGAGATGATGTCGCAGGAGACGGCGGAGCTTTTGGTCAGCCGTTTCAGGGAGAGCTCTACGCTGATCTGCGGCGGAAATTCCTCCGGAAAAACGACGCTTTTGAACGCGCTCAAGGAGACGCTTCCCGATGACTGCGCGGTGCTGGTGGCGCAGCAGGCGGACGAGCTGACGACCAGGCGGCATCCGGACATGATGTTTTTGCACTCTCTGCCGGGAGCGGGGGAGCAGCAGGTCAGCTACGATCTGGAGCATATCAGCATCGCGGGCCTGACCATGGATGTGGATTTCTTCATTGTGGGAGAGGTCAAGGGCTCGGAGGCCGTCTATCTGCTGAACGCAGCCTATACGGGACAGATCTGCGCGGCGACGATTCATGCGCCGTCGGCGGACAAGGCGACGGACAAGCTGGTAGACTACTGTCTGGGAAAGAGCCGCTATTCCAGAGACGAGCTGATGAAAATGCTGGATTGCTTCAAGACGCTGGTGTTTATGGAGCATTACAAGGTAAAGGAAATTTTTGAGTGTACAGGCTGGGATGCGGAGAGCAGAAGCCTGATTTATCACAGAATACTTTAGGAGGGAGAAAGGATGAAGGTGATTTTGTTTTTACTGATCTTTACAGGTTTTTTCCTGCTGTTTCACGAGATGCGCGCGTTGGAATACGCGGCGGAGGCGTTAAAGCGAACCAGGGAGGGAGTGGACGCAGCCGCCAGACAGAGGAGTCTGGCGGACAGGCAGCAGCTGCAGACGCTGCAGGAGGAGCATTCCTTCTGGTATTCGGTGGAACGGCTGCTGCAGTACAGCGGGGTCAGAGGAAGATTTCCCGAGATAACGGCGGAGTGGTGGATTGTGGGAAATGTCGCCGCGGGAGCGGTAATTTTTCTCGCCGTCGATCTTGTCTTTCGGGTAAAGGCAGCGGCTGCGGCAGTGCTTTTCTGCGGCGCGCTGGAATGGTATGTGCTGAAAAAGCTGCGGGAACGCAATCTGCGGAGGACGGAGAGAAATCTCATGAAGCTGCTGGACTTCCTCGGAAATTACAGCGTCACGGCAGGAGAGATTACAGGGATATTCCGTCAGGTCAGCAGATATGTGGAAGAACCGGTCAAGGGCGCGCTGGAGCTTTGCTGCTATGAGACGGCCGCCACCGGGGACGCGGAAATGGCGCTGCGGTTGATGGCGGAGAGAATCGAGCATCCGAAATTCAAGGAGCTTGCGCGGAATATGGAGATCAGCATGCGCTACAGCACGGACTTTTCCGCGTTGGTGGAGAGCAGCCGCAGGAGCCTGCGGGAGTATCTTAAGGTGGCCCAGGAGCGCCGCGGAATGGTGCGGGAAGCCATAATTCATCTCGCGCTGCTGATGGGAATGTCGGCGGTGGCGCTGGTTATGGTAGAGAAGCTGACCGGGATCGGCGTGAGACAGCTAATGATTTCCACATGGCCGGGAAGAGCCGGAGCGGCGGCGCTGCTGCTGATCTTTGCCGCGTTTCGGAATCACATGTACAGAGCAGATTAGGAGGTATGGGTGGAAAGAGCACAGATTCATCTTGTACTGAAAGGAATCGCTTTACTGACCGGAATCCTGACGTTTTTTGCGCTGCGTTTTGTCAGAAACGGATGGCACCCGGAGAAAAGGATTTTGAAGGCTTACCGTGAACTGTCGGGATTCCTCCGGGAAAAGAGCGGTAAAAGCGGTTTCTATTTGAGGAGTAAGCGGTGGTTGGAGAAGACAGGAGCGGTTTTTCATTACGGAAGCTGGGTGGAGCCGATGCGTTTTCTGGCGCTGCGGCTGATCCTGGGTCTGGCGGGGAGCCTTGCCGGCGCCGCATTCGAGCCGTGGTACGGTGTGATCGCGTTCCTGATCCTGTTTTTCCTGCCGGTGTGGATGCTGCTTTATCTGAACAGGAGGGACAACGAGAGACTGCTGCCGGAGCTGAAGCTTTTGTATCATTCCCTGGAGATTCAGATCAAGGCGGGTATCTATGTGACGGATGCGTTGGCGGAGTGCTACGGGAGCGTACAGGAGAAGAGACTGCGGCAGGCGCTGCTGGAGCTGGCCGGGGATATCGTCATGAAGGCGGATATTTACGATTCCATGGAGCGCTTTCAGGGGAAATTTGACAATCGGTATGTGGATTCGCTGTGCATTACGATTCTGCAGGCGCTGGAATCGGGGCAGGCGGTGGAGCTGCTTCGGGATATCGGAGAGCAGATAAAGGACATGGAGGCGGCGGTGCTGGAACGAAAGAAAGCGGCGCTGGATCGGAGGATTACGTTCTGCCAGCTTGGCGTACTGACCGCAGTGCTGGGACTTGCGCTGTTTGCCTGCGTAAGCTATATGTTTAACGCCGCCTCCTTCTTTTAAAGGATGTTTACGGAAAAGTGTGAGAAGAATTTCTAATCGCCGTTGGCAATTTTCGCTCAGCAGCCAAAGGCCTGATTCTCAGGCCTGGCTGTTTCGCGAAGAAATTCTAAGTCTCACAAGTTGCTAAAGCAACTTGAAGAATGCCAAGAGGGGGCGTAGCCCACCTCTTTGGACAGGCATTCTTCCCGGAACCGAATGGTTCCGTGGGATTGGTTTGTGCCGCCGGAGGCGGCATGACGGTAAGTATGAAAATAAAACAGAATGGAGGAATCAGAATGAGAAAAATGTACAGGACAGTCAGGAAAAAAATCTGCCGGATCGGAAAGAGTATGGCGGAAAAAGCATTCAGGAAGGAACCGGGAATAGACGGCATTCTGGTGACGGTGGGGCTGTGTATCATTGCGCTTCTTCTGTGCGTGGTGATGAAGGACAGTCTGACGGCTTTTATCAAGACGTTGGTGGATGCCATGACCGTCAAGGCACAGCAGATACTGACGGGGGTGACCTCATGAAGCGGGAAGAAGGAAATGTCGGAGACTTTATGATGGTATGCGTCTGTATGCTGATGCTGACTGCGCTGGTGACGGCCTATATGGACAGCGCCCGTCTGATCGAAGAAAAAACGCAGATGAATCAGATCGCCAGAAAGTACATACTGAGAATGGAGTCGGTGGGGATGCTGACGGACTCCGACAGGGCAAGCCTTTGTATCGAGCTGGCGCAGGCCGGCGCGTCGGAGATCAGCCTGGAGGGATCGACATTCGAGAGGGCGGGGTACGGGGAACCCATTATACTCTGCATCAAAGGAAAATTGAGGGGGAGCTATGAATTTGAAGAAAAAAGAGTTTCTACCGCAAAATACTGAGAGCGGCCAGGTCAGCTGGACCGCGGGTCTGTGGCTCATTCTGTTCATAGGATGCTTTCTCTGCGCCTTGATTCAGACGGACCTGTTCAGAAGCTCGGCCCAGTATATGGAGGACGCGCTGGCGGCCTCCAACCTGGCAGCAGCGGTAATCGACGTGGAGGAATACGGGATTTCTCACTCCCTGCGGATCGGGGATCTGCAGGGGGCCCGGAACCGTTATATGACGGCGGTGAAGGGTAATCTCGGTCTGAATGAGGCGTGGGAATGTGAAAACAAAGGAATGATTTCCGGGCCGGTGAGTGTGGTCAATTTTACGGTGTATAACGTCAGCGGAAACGATGTGGAGATTAACACATTCGACGGGAACGGTATCCTGAGCCGCACACAGGGAACGCTGGGACAGGTGAGAGCGCCGGACGGAACCGTAGTGGAATCTACGGGAATATACAGCGAGCTGCGCTATTTTATTCGGGGGCTTTTCGGCATGGAGGCGGAAGCCCACAAAGGGAAACTGGCAGATGTACTGCAGACGGACGATTTTTGAACGCCCGCCGAAGCGGACGGATAGGAGGCAGAATGAGAAAAAGGGAAGCAAAAAGAGGAAGCATTTCACCGGATAAATGGAAAGCCGGCGGGATTGTCGCCACGCTGGTGGCGGCGCTGGCGGTTTTCGGAGTGATGCTGCAGATGGAAAAGAATGTCCTGACAAAGTACGAGAAGGGAACCGTGTATGTGACGGTAACGACGGTTCCGAGAGGACAGATTATCACGGCACAAAATTACGGACAGTATTTTGCGGAGCGGGAACTGGACCGTTCCTGCATATCGGATTCGGCGCTGCGCAGTCCGGAGCAGATAACGGATATGGCGGCCAGGCTGGATATTGAACCGGGCGTGCTTTTGACGGAGGGAATGTTTGAAAAACGAAGCGAGGCACTGTCGGGGATGAAGGAGCCTGTGGTGGCCGGGTTCAAGGCGGAGGATCTCTATCAGGTGGTAGGCGGAACGCTGCGTGCGGGAGACAGAATCCATATTTACAGTGTGTCCCAGGAGTCGGAGGCCGTGTTGATCTGGGATAATATCTATGTGCAGGAGGTGTTTGACCAGACCGGCGCGCGTATCGGAAGCGGCGATACGGAAACCGCGGCCCAGCGCATCAACGTCTATATCGATAAGTGTAATGTGGAAGCGTTTTACACGGAGCTGGCGTCCGGGACGCTGCGGGTCGTCAAAAAATGTAACTGAACGGCGCGGGGCGGGACAGGAAGAAGCGAAGCAGGGAAAGAAGCAGGGCAGGGAAAGAAGCGGGACGGGAAAAGAAGCAGATGCGGGGAAAAAGGAAGGGATGAAGAAAGAGACAGGATGTGGAGAAAAGAAGCGGAAAGAAACGGAGGCTGCGGGAACGTATGATGATTCGTGCGGAAAAGAAAATAAAACGGTTGGGACGGCTGCTTTGGGGACTGCTTATTCTCCTGGCAGGAGTGTGGTCTTATACATTGTCAGCAAAGGCACAGGACTCATTGTTGAAAAGTCCTTACATTTCCTTTTCTCCGGACGGTATGGCATGGACCACCGATGCGGGGAAGAAGGATATCGTCTGGTATCCGAACGGTACTGCCGTACATACGGGGATAAAGTCCGAGCTTGCAAAGACAGGCGTGGGAGAACACTATTATGAATATGAGAGAACCGGCAATGTGCCGGTAAGCGTCTGGAAAGTGGCGTACAGGGAAGGACAGTGCATTCACAGTACATATCCGAGCGGCGATTACCACAATATTGCCTTTGGAAGACAGATCTGCTTTCAAAGACATTATTCCGGGTGGAACGGTTACTGTGCCGACTGCGGCGAGCTGATCAGCGGCGGGTTGATTTACATGAGTAAAGAGACGGCGGAGAGCATCCGTTTTATTCAGATTCAGGACGGATTTGATTATTATTATCTCTGTCCCTTTTGCAGAAATCTGGAGCAGGGGTTTACGATCCGGCATTATTGTAAGGATATTTCCGCGAACCGTTATCGGGTGGTATATGACGCAAATCACACGGGAACGGAGTTCGAGAAGAACGGTATCCTGGAGGGAGTAATGTCCCCCAGCATTCATATGTACGGTAACGCAAAGCAATATGAAGGAAAAGAAGTCACCCCGGTAACACATTTGACCCTGAATGCGTTTAGCCGCACAGGCTATCGGTTTGTCGGATGGAATACCAGACCGGACGGGAGCGGAGAGAGCTTTTCCGACGGTCAGGAAATTTTGAATCTGACGGCGGAAAACTGGGACGGACGCGAAACGGACGCCGCAGGGACGGTGACGCTTTACGCTCAGTGGGCGCTTTCGGAGAGCATTCTGCAGATAGATCCGAATCAGGGAAGCTATAACGGGAAGCAGGAGATTACGCAGCTGACGGGAGGATACGGTACTGTCTACAGTCCGGATCCTTCGCTGCTGATCCCGCCGGAAGGATACCGGGTGTCCTTTGTGTGCGGCGGCGGAACATCTGCTGCGCCTGTAAGGACAAAGATGCATTTTGTGGAATGGAGCATGGTTCAGCCGTTTCGGGGAACGTTTTCCGGAGGAGGCTATCGGTATCGTGTGCCCGGAGGGACGGTAGATACGCTTCGGGCCCGCTATGCTTCAGACAGTATCGTGCTGCCGCTGCCGCAGAAGGAAGGCTTTTCTTTTGGCGGCTGGTATTATGACGAGGACTGCGTGCGTCCCGCGGGAGGCGCAGGCGACAGCTTTACGCCGACAGAGGATGTCACGCTTTACGCTCAATGGGTGGAGCTGATATTACAGGCCAGGGACAATTATGACGTCAATGAGGGAGCGGGAGCGGTAAACTTAAGCTGGAGCCAGGCGGACGGGAACGGAAAGACCTATCGGATCTATCAGAGCAGAAACGGAACGGACTGGGTTCGGATCAATGCGGTGGACGATATCGGCAACGAGAGAAGCGTTGACAGGCAGTTTGGTTTTTCCGGAGGTCAGGAGCAGTATGTGGTTCCGTACGGAGGCATTTATACGATTTCCCTGTCCGGCGCTCAGGGCGGCGGCAGCGGCGGGTTCTCGGGCGGGAAAGGAGGAAGCGTGACAGCCTCTTTTTACCTGTATCAGGGGGAAATCCTGACCGTTACCGTCGGAGGACAAAACGGCTATAACGGCGGCGGTAAGGCGCAGAATTACGGAGTCGGAGGCGGGATGACCTGTGTGGAATCGGATCGGAAAGGGCTTCTGCTCACGGCAGGCGGCGGAGGAGGCGCGACGGCGCTGTTTGACGGATATCCGGGCGGTTCCGAGGCCGGACTTTTGCCCTCGGGAAGCACAGGTCAAAACGGGGCCTCCGGAGGAGGCGGCGGATACCGGGGCGGCATATCGGGAGAACTGATCTATCATGACCACTGTGGGCAGCCGGGAGAAATGGCCGTCCTGAAAAACGGCGAGGTGATCTATGTGACGGATACCTGTCTGCATACGCATACCGGAAACAGTACGGACGGCGGCGGATGTTACGGGATCCGGGAAGAGGTAAGCTATCAGGGAAACTGCAGGGTCGCCTGGTATATCGCGAATGTGGTTACCTATGCGGACGGGTGCAGCGCGCTTCTGCCGGACGGGACGAGGTGCAATAAGGGCTGGACCTGGACGCATTACAAAGAGTATCATGAATGCGATGCCTCCGCCAGAGAAACGCAGCTGTATGTATGCACTGCCGGACACAGAGGCTGGACGAACGGAGAGACAGGAAATTATACGCATACGGGAACCTTCAGAAAAACCGTGTTCAGGCGCAGCTGTGCGGCGGCGGACAGGGAAGACGGATGGACGGCGGCGGAGTGTAAGTATGGGCTTTCCGATCACCAGGTTCTTTCCGCAAAGCCGTCCTATGGAGGAGGCAGCTATGTCAACACGGCGTATGCGATTTCCTATGAGATGACGGCAGGCGTCCGGCAGGGAGACGGACAGGCCTCCGTAAAGGCCGATCTCATCGGCTTTCAGGATGTCCCGGCGCTTGAGGGAGTCAGCGCGCCGGATCTGGAAGCGCCGCTGCCCGTGGAAGAGAGCGCGGTGGAAAAGGTTCCTCTTGAGGGGAAGAAGGTTCTGATCCGGTGGCAGGAGCCTGAGGATCGGGGAACGGATTATTATCACAGGGCCGAAACCTGTCTACAGGGCTCCGCATCTGTGCTCTGCGTGTCTAACGTGACGAAAAACACATTGATTTCCGGAGTAAAGGGCTATCGCTATGTGCTGGATGAGAGAGAGGACACCTCCGCAGAGGGAGGCGTCTTCATCCGTGACAGAAGCGTGACGGTTGAAATAGGAGACGGGCCGCGTTATCTGCACCTTGCGGCGGTAGACACGGCGGGTAATATCAGCGATACGGTTCATGTGAAGCTGGAACCGGGGAATGTGCGGTGGAATCTTTTTACCCGTCAGCTTGAAATTGCGCTGGGGGACAACGTATGCGCGGCGGGTGAAAAAATGTATTATGTAAAGTGTGACGGCGCGACGCCCTTTACGCTGCTGCACGGCGGATACACGGACGGGATCCCGACGGAAGGTTACCAGCTGAATTATACGGTCTATGAGTCGGAAATCCGGGGCGAAATGGACAGCCTGGGAGAGATGATTATTTTTACGCCGTCCGGAGAGGAGGCGGAGAAGGACGCGGTGATTTTGGCACAGGAGCAGACCTGGTCGGTACGGGGAACGGCGGCTCTCGGGCAGTATCCCTATTCCGTTGCCCGCCGCAAAGCGGAGGGAAGGGAGCTGGAAAGCGAGCAGATGTTTACGTTAAACGGTGAGTATAACGGAAAGTATGTGGAAATCCGGCCCCGATCCGGCGCGGAATATGAGGAGGACGGCATAAAGCGGATACAGTATTCCGATCCCGAAGCGGACGCCGCAAATGCCCTTTTGATCATCGGAGACGGGGAGGGCCCCGTAATCCGGGGGCTTGAATGTCTGCAGGACGGGGAACTGATTAACCGTCTGACGGAGGATGTTGTCCTTCATGTGACGGCGCAGGACGAATTGTCCGGTGTGGAGGAATTTTATCTTAAGGTGGTGAATGAGGACAATTACAGCGAACGTGTCTGTTATCCGGAAAACGGAGTGATAAGTCTTGAGATCACCGTGGCGGAACCCCTGTTCTCGGGCGATTTTACAGTCACGGGCTATGCCGTGGATAAAGTGGGAAATGTCACGGAGACTGTCTGCAGTATAACGGAATTTGCGCTGGAGACGAGTGTGGAGAGGATTTTGGAGCCGCACGATCCTGTTTTCAAATGCGGCGAGAGCGGTATTTTATCTGTTACGACATACGGTTACGCGGACAGGGTGGAGGTAGAGTTCCCGGAAGAGCTGCTGGCGATGAATCCCGGGCTGAACAGATGCTTTGAATATACGGACAAGGAATACAGGCAGGAATCGCGGCTGCAGTTTATGGTACCGCTTTACGTCGGGGCGGATCAATATACCGTCAAGGTGAGCGCGTACAAGGACGGGCGGAGACTTGACAGCTATTCCGACATTGGCATCACAGTGGGGGGCGGAAGCGTTCTGAGCGAATTTCGTACGAGATTAAGATGAGACCGGCGTTGTGGGCGGTAATCGGGGTTTGTCTGCTGTTTGCCTGCGCTACGGACTGCAGAACCTGCCAGGTTTATAATTTTACCTGGTGGATTGCGGGGACGGCGGCTGTTCTCCTGCTGTTTGCCGGGAACCGAATCACGGCGGAGAGCCTTCTGGAGCTTGCCCTGTTCACCGCGCTGCAGTGCGGTTTCTTTTCAAAAATGTACGGACGGGCGGACTGTTATGCCTTCAGCGTCTGCGCTGCGGCGGCTGCCTCGGAAGGGATCGGGCTGGCGGGATTTCTGAACCATATGCTTCTGGCGTTCGCCCTGCTGGCCGTTGTTCAGGGAATCCGCCACAATATCGGCTCGGACGGCAACCTGAAACGTCCGGTTCCCTTTCTGCCCTATATAACACTTGCTTTCTGGGGCCTGCTTTGGTATTATAATAGCTGTTGAAATGCGTTTTTCCAAAAGAAAGGCGGGGAACCGATGATTACGATTTCGCTGTGTATGATTGTCAAAAATGAAGAAAAAATATTGAGAAGATGCCTTGACAGTCTGGCGGGCCTGACAGATGAGATTGTAATCGTGGATACGGGCTCCACGGACGCGACAAGGGCAGTGGCGGCGGAATACACGGAGAAGGTCTATCAGTTTGAATGGATAGACGATTTCAGCGCGGCAAGAAATTTTGCCTTTTCCAAGGCGACAAAGGAGTATATCTATTCCGCCGATGCGGATGAGGTTTTAGACGAGGAAAACAGGGAGAAATTCAAGGCGTTGAAGGAAGGGCTTCTCCCCGAAATTGAAATCGTTCAGATGAGATACGGGGGACAGCTTCGGTTTAATACGGTATACAATTTTGACGAGGAATACCGGCCCAAGCTTTTTAAACGGCTGAGACAGTTTGTCTGGCAGGAGCCGATACACGAAACCGTGCGGTTGGAACCGCTGGTATACGACAGCGATATTGTGATAACGCATCTCCCTGAGAACAGCCATGCGAAGCGGGATTTGTCGGTTTTTTACAAATACAGCGGAGGGCACAGGCTGTCAAAGAGACTTCACGATATGTACGCGAGGGAACTTCTCATAGCGGGAGACGAGGAGGATTTTGCCCGGGCGTCTGAGTTTTTTGAAAAATCGGCGGCGGACGGAACGCGTGACGGCGAGGAAGTGGCGAAGGCGTGCTGTATTGCGGCGCGCGCCGCGCGACTGGCAGGAGATACGGTGCGGTTTTTCAAGTATGCCTCAAAGGTGATAGCGGAGGAAGCAAACTCGGAAATATGCTGTGAACTGGCGCATTTTTACGAGGATACGGGCGACGCGGAGGAAGCGGCTGTCTGGTATTACAATGCGGTGTATGAGACGCAGCCGGTCATGAACATTGCCGCGGGAGGCAGGGAAGCCCTGCAGGGTCTGATCCGCTGCTATGAGCGGCTGGGGTATCCGGAGCAGGCGGCTGTCTACCGGGATGAGCTTGCCGAGCGGGCGAAGGACGAAGGACCGGGCGGTAGTCTGCCGCAGTGAACTGACGGGACGGCAAACATAAGGAAGGGACAGACAAGACGGCTGCCTGCCGGGGTAAACTGACAGAACGGCAGGCGAAGGACGAAGGGCCGGGCAGTAGTCTGCCGCAGTGAACTGACAGAACGGCAAACGTAAGGAAGGGACAGACAAGACGGCTGCCTGCCGGGGGAAACGCACAAAACGTTGGGAAGAGAAAAGGAACAGGCGGCAGGATAAGCGCGGAGGAAATGAGAATGAGCTGGGAAAACAAGGTGCGGAGAGTCGTGCCCTATGTGGCGGGAGAACAGCCCGGTAAGCCGGGTGTGATAAAACTGAATACGAACGAGTGCCCTTACCCGCCTGCTCCGGGGGTGGGCAGACTCGCCGCAGAGCTGGATTGCGGGACGCTGCGGCTGTATCCGGATCCGGATGCCGCGGGTCTGACGGAGGCTTTGGCGGAATATTACCGGGTGAGCCCGAAGCAGGTGTTCGTGGGCGTCGGTTCGGACGACGTTCTGGCAATGGCGTTTATGACGTTTTTTAACGGGGAGGACCCGATTCTGTTTCCGGATGTCACCTATTCCTTTTATGATGTATGGGCGAGGCTCTTCCGGATTCCGTACAAGACCTGCCCGCTGGACGAAAACTGGCGTATCCGGCCTGAGGACTACCGGCAGAAAAACGGAGGAGTGATCTTTCCCAATCCCAACGCGCCAACAGGGGTGTACGAGGAATTGGAGACCGTGGAGGAGATCCTTTCGGCCAACAGGGAGGTGGCGGTCATTGTGGACGAGGCCTATATCGATTTCGGGGGAATCAGCGCCCTGAAGCTGTTGGAACGGTATGATAATCTGCTGGTAGTGCAGACCTTTTCCAAATCCCGGGCCATGGCGGGGATGAGGATCGGCTTCTGTATCGGCAGCGAAAAGATGATAAACTGCTTAAAGGATGTGAAATTTTCCTTCAATTCTTATACCATGAATCTCCCCGCTCAGATTCTTGGCAGGGAGGCGGTTCGGGACGACGCATATTTTCGTTCCGTCACGGCGAAGATTGTGAAAACCAGAGAGAGAGTAAAGAAAGAACTGAGAAATCTGGGCTTTTCCTTCCCGGACTCCATGGCGAATTTTATCTTTGCCACGCATGAAAAAATTCCGGCAAAACGTATTTTTCGGGCGCTCAGGGACGCGGATATCTATGTGAGGTACTGGGATAAGCCCAGAATATCGGAATATCTGCGGATCACGGTAGGCACCGACGGTCAGATGGACAGCCTGCTGGAATTTCTGAAAAACAATGCCGCAGACATGTTATGAATGTGAAATTTTCAAAATAAGATAAAGAAAAAGATCGGAGATTGTTATGCTGAAAAAATACCTGTTTGTTTTTTTTATTTCCATGGTTCCGCTGGTTGAACTGAGATTGGCCGTTCCCACTGCGATCGGCATGAATCTGCCGGTGCTTCCCAGTTACATTGTCTGTATTATAGGCAATATGCTTCCTGTCCCCGTTATTTTTCTGTTTGCCAGAAAGGTTCTGGAGTGGGGAGCGGATAAGCCGGTGATCGGCGGCTTTTTCAGGTTCTGTCTGGAAAAGGGACATAAGGGCGGTGTGAAGCTGAAGGAAAAGGCGGGCAGAGGACTTTTTGTGGCGCTTTTACTGTTTGTGGGGATCCCGCTGCCCGGAACCGGCGCGTGGACGGGTACTCTCGCGGCCAGCCTGCTGGATATGGACTTTAAGTCCAGCGTGTTTGCGGTGCTCTGCGGAGTCGTGCTGGCGGGAATTATCATGGGATTGGTCAGCGCCGGACTGTTTGGCGCGCTGGGCGCGTTGTTCTGACAAAAGACGGCGGGGATTTTCCGATGTGTTTGGGCGGAAACCGTTTTTGTGCCGGCAGGCGGCAGACGAGTGCCTAAACCGCGCGGGAGACGGGGATTCACGACTTCCGCCCGGTTTGACAGTCCGCGAGTGCTAAAACCGCGCGGGAGACGGACGAAGGATGCAGACGGATCAGAGAAGCGTGTTGACCGACGGGACGGGAGGATAAAGATGGCGGGGCAGTATGAGGATTTTGCAGAAGTATATGATGAATTGATGGACAATACTCCCTATGAGCTGTGGAGTGAGCGCCTGGACTCGCTGATCGGAAAATACGGAGTGTCAAAACCGGAGAGAGACGCGGAAAGTCTTTTGGACTCCGAGAGAAACCTTGTGGTGGACCTGGGCTGCGGCACGGGAACTCTGACGGAGATGATGTACCGGAAGGGGTATGACATGATCGGGGTGGATGTTTCCGACGCCATGTTGAATATTGCCATGAGGAAGAAGGAGAAGAGCGGAGACGAGATCCTTTATCTTCAACAGGATATGAGGGAACTGGAACTGTACAGTACCGTGGGAACCGTGTACAGCGTCTGCGATTCCCTGAATTATATTCTGGAGGAAAAGGAATTGGCGGCGGTGTTTTCTCTAATAAACAATTATCTTTATCCGGAGGGCATTTTTATTTTTGATTTTAACACCGAGTATAAGTATCGGGAAGCAATCGGGAACGCGACGATAGCCGAAAACAGGGATGACTGCAGCTTTATCTGGGAAAACTTTTACGACCCGGAGGAAGAGATCAACGAATACGATTTGACGGTATTCGTGAGAGAGGAAGGGGAGCGGTTCCGCCGCTTTACGGAAACGCATCTGCAAAGAGGATATCGGCCGGAGAGAATGCTGGAGCTGGTGGAGCAGTCGGGAATGACGGTATTGGAGATGACGGACGCGGATACCGGGGAGGCGGTCAGGCCGGAGAGCGAAAGAGTCTATATTGTGGCGAGGGAACAGGGAAAAGGGCGGAATAAACCGTAGGACGTTTTGCCTGAGAAATCAGCTGCAAAAGAGAATTACCGGGAAAGACAAAGAAGCTGTAAAGTGTCCGGCGTGTGCGGACACGCATGGAGGTGTACGGATGGAAGATTATATCGTGCGGGCTACGGCGGCGGATGCGCAGATCCGCGCGTTTGTGTGCAGTACAAGGGGCGTGGCGGAGGCAGCCAGACAGGTACACAATACCAGCCCCGTCGTGACGGCGGCTCTCGGCCGTCTTTTGAGCGCCGGGGCCATGATGGGCAGTATGCTGAAGAACGAAACGGATTTGATCACGCTTCAGATCAAGGGAGACGGGCCGATACGCGGTCTGACGGTGACCGCCGGACCGACGGGAAACGTAAAGGGATACGCATTGACGCCGGATGTGCTTCTGCCCGCTAATTCCGCGGGAAAACTGGATGTGGGCGGAGCCGTGGGGCGCGGGACGCTGCGCGTGATTAAAGATATGGGATTAAAAGAGCCCTATATCGGGCAGACTCTGCTACAGACGGGAGAGATTGCGGAGGATCTGACCTGGTACTTTGCCTCTTCCGAGCAGATTCCCTCCAGCGTCGGGCTGGGTGTGCTGATGAACCGGGACAACACCGTGCGGCAGGCGGGCGGCTTTATCATACAACTCATGCCGTTTGCGGCGGATGAAACGGTAGACAGGCTGGAGCAGAATCTGAGCAGGGTCAGTTCGGTGACTTCTCTGCTGGACGGCGGATGTACGCCGGAGCAGATGCTGGAGATCCTTCTCGAGGGACTTTCTCCGGAAAAGACGGATACGGTTCCGGCAGTTTTCCGCTGCGAATGCAGCCGGGAGCGGATCGAGAAGGTTCTGGTGAGTCTGGGATCCAAAGAGATAAAGGAAATGATAGACGACGGGCAGGAGATAGAGGTGAACTGTCAGTTTTGTAACGCGCATTATAAGTTCTCGGTGGAGGAGCTGGAGGCAATTTATCGCAGATGTGTGAAAACGCAGTGAAGGACGCTGTGACGGCTTATGCTTTCGCGCCGAAGGGCGGGCAGGGCGGCGGTACGGGACTGCATGGAATGTATCTGTGATACGGAGGGATACGATGGAGCACGGATTTATCAAAGTGGCTGCAGTGACACCAAAGATAAGAGTGGCGGATCCGGTATACAACGGAGCGGTGATCTGCGAAGAACTGGATAAAGCCTGTGAAAAGGGAGCCAAAATCATTGCGTTTCCGGAGCTTTGCCTTACAGGCTATACCTGCGGCGATCTGTTCCTGCAGCAGACGCTGCTTGAAGAGGCAAAGCGGCAGCTGCTTGCGGTGGCGAAGGCGTCCGAAGGCAGGGACCCGTTGGTTATTCTGGGGCTTCCCATAGAGCGCGCGGGACGCCTCTATAATACGGCGGCGGTGATACAGGACGGAAAGGTCCTGGGGCTGGTGCCAAAGGCAAATATTCCGTCTTATGCCGAGTTTTATGAAGGAAGACATTTTGCCGCGGGGAACAGCGAACCGGCGGCGCTTGAGCTGGGAGGAAGAGAGGTTCCCTTTGGAACCAATCTGCTGTTTGAGTGCGGGAATGTGACGGGGCTTACGGTAGCCTGCGAGATCTGCGAGGATTTGTGGGTTGCGGAGCCGCCGTGTACGCGCCATGCGCTCAAGGGCGCGACCGTCATCGTGAATCTGTCCGCTTCCAACGAGACGGTGGGAAAGGACGAGTATAGGGAGCTTCTGGTAAAATCCGCCAGCGCAAGGCTCATCTGCGGGTATGTATACGCGGCGGCGGGGGAAGGGGAATCCACACAGGATCTGGTGTTTGGAGGCCATAATCTGATCGCCGAGAACGGAACCGTGCTGGCGCAGGCAAAAAGGTTTCGATGCGGGACGCTCTACGGGGATCTGGATGTTCACAGGCTTCTTGCGCAGAGACGCAGGATGGGGACATTCGGCGGGGAACCGGGGGAGAATTATGTGACGGTGCCTTTTGGGCTGAGGACGGAAGAGACAAACGTGGAGCGAATCTTTGCCTGCAGACCTTTTGTCCCGGAGGATGAGGAGAAGAGAAGGCAGCGCTGCGAGGAAATTTTGTCGATTCAGGCCTACGGACTGAAGAAGAGACTTGAGTATACGGGGCTTTCCGCGGCGGTAATCGGAATTTCCGGGGGCCTGGACTCGACGCTGGCGCTTCTGGCGACGGCTAAGACCTTTGATCTGCTCAAGCTGGATCGGAAAGGGATTACCGCGGTGACCATGCCCTGTTTCGGCACTACGGACAGAACTCTCGGCAATGCCTGCAGACTTGCGGAAGGTTTGGGAGTCACGCTTAAGAAGATAGAGATCGGCGAGGCAGTGGAGCTTCACTTCCGCGATATCGGACAGGATCCGTCAGAGCACGACGCCGCGTATGAAAATGCCCAGGCGCGGGAACGCATGCAGGTGCTTATGGATCTGGCAAACCGTCTGAACGGTCTGGTCATCGGAACGGGAGATCTGTCGGAGCTTGCGCTGGGATGGACGACCTATAACGGGGATCACATGTCTATGTACGGGGTGAACGCGGGCGTTCCCAAAACGCTGGTGCGGCATCTGGTGAAATTTTGTGCGGAAAACAGCGCCGGGAGGGAGTTGGCGGAGGTTTTGGAGGACATACTGGATACCCCGGTGAGTCCCGAACTGCTGCCTCCGGTAGACGGCAGAATCTCACAGCGGACGGAGGAACTGGCAGGCCCCTACGAGCTTCACGATTTTTTCCTCTATTACATGCTGCGGTGCGGGTTTCCGCCTGCAAAGGTGTACCGTGTGGCAAAGCTTGCCTTTCGCGGGCAGTATGAGGATGCGGTTATCTTAAAATGGCTGAAGGTCTTTTACCGGAGATTTTTCGGGCAGCAGTTCAAACGATCCTGTCTTCCCGACGGCCCCAAGGTGGGCAGCGTGTCCTTATCGCCCAGAGGGGATCTGCGTATGCCGTCGGATGCCTGTGCGGATTTATGGCTGGAGGAATTGGAGAAGCTGTAAATGTGCAGCGGAAAGGAGCTATTGCTCCTTTCCGGCCGCCGCCTTATCCAGGGAGTTTTGGATGGCCTCCAGCAATACCAGAGAGGTATATTTGCTGTCGGAGGAATAGGTTACGCCTTCCGGTGTCTGCAGCTCGTAAATCTGACTGCAGATGGATTCGAAAGCGGGTTCCAGCAAGGGATACATAGTGGTGACGGCATCGTTCAGATTTACCATACGGATGGAAGTGATGGAATCCTTATCCACGATAACCTCCACGTCGATGGTCTGATTGCCGAGAACCAGTTCTGTGGTGTAGATGCCGGGTATGTAGAGGGAGGCGGAGCTTGTGGTGACGGCATCCTCTTTTGCCTCTTTTGGAGTGGGAGCGTCTTCCTTGTCGGGAAGGAGCATCATGACCAGCAGAACGATGAACAGGATGCCCAGAGCGGCAAAGATGGCGGTATAAATCAGCTCTTTCATATGTAATACGACTATTTTTGTTTTTGCACTCATTTATAATCCCCTTGATTCGTCACGGTACGTTTCTTTATAATAAATATGAGCAGGCGGGAAAGAATATGCTTTCTCCCGTAATTTCTCATTGACAAGTGTCCCTGCCTGTTGCTATGATGATCTCGGGACAAGGGCGTTCTATTGAGGGATAGGACTGCTCTTGTCCTGTTTTAAAATGTGCGATGCTGGATGTTTTGAATGTCCGCCGGAGCGGACAGATGGGAGTCGGTATGAAGAATTATTCACGAGAGGACATTTTCAGACTGGTGGAAGAGGAGGATGTGGAATTTATCCGTCTGCAGTTTACGGACATGTCCGGCAATCTGAAAAACATTGCCGTCACGGCGAGCCAGCTGGAGAAGGCGCTGGATAACAGGTGTATGTTCGACGGATCCGCCATTGACGGCTTTGTGGGGATCGAGGAGTCGGACCTGTATCTGTATCCCGATCTGTCAACCTTTGAAATTTTTCCCTGGAGACCTCAGCAGGGCAAGGTTGCAAGGATGATCTGTGACATACACCGGTCGGACGGCAGTCCGTTTTACGGGGATCCCAGACTGGTGCTGAAGAAAGCGCTTAAGGACGCCGCCGGGCTGGGGTACACCTTCGAGGTGGGGCCTGAGTGCGAATTTTTCCTGTTCAACACGGACGAGAACGCCATGCCTACGACTCAGACGCGTGAGCAGGCGAGCTATTTTGACATCGGACCGCTGGATGAGGGGGAGAACGCGAGGCGCGACATTGTCATGACGCTGGAGGATATGGGGCTGGTCATCGAGGCGTCTCACCACGAGATGGCCCCGGCCCAGCATGAGATCGATCTGGGGTATGACGAGGCGCTTGCCACGGCGGACAATATTATGACCTTTAAGCTGGCGGCCCGCACCATAGCGAAGCGGCACGGTCTGCACGCCACGTTCATGCCAAAGCCGAAGTATGGCGTCAACGGTTCCGGCATGCATATCAATATGTCTATGCGCAGGGACGGGAAAAACATTTTTGCGGATGAAGAGGATCCGAACGGATTGAGCAGGGAGGCGTACTGCTTTATCGGAGGTATCATGAAGCATATCAGGGCGATGGCGGCGGTCACGAATCCTTTGGTCAATTCTTACAAGAGGCTGGTGCCCGGATTCGCGGCGCCGGTGTACATTGCCTGGAGCGCCACGAACAGGAGTCCGCTGATCCGGATACCGAAGGGAGGAGCAGGCACCAGAATCGAGCTGAGAAGCCCGGATTCGGCGGCAAATCCTTATCTGACGTTGGCAGTCTGTCTGGAGGCAGGGCTGGACGGCATCAGAAACGGGATCGAACCGCCGAAGAGTGTGGACGGCAATATTTACAGCATGGCGGAAGCAGAGAGAAAGCGGCTCGGGATCGGAAATCTGCCCGGGACGCTGATTGAGGCGGTAGAGGAGCTGAAGCGGGACAGCTTTATTCTGGATGTGCTTGGAGAGCATGTGGCTGAGAATTACATTGCGGCAAAGGAAAAGGAGTGGCAGAAATACCGCGCCCATGTGTCTGAATGGGAGATAGAGGAGTATTTGTACCGTTATTAGCGTGAGAAGAATCCGGCGCTCGCGGTCGAAGCCGCTTCGCGAAGATTTTGCGGCGCAGGGAACGTCAGATACTCATGCCGGAGGGAAGGAGTTGGGTGCTTGACGAACATTATTGTTGCTCTGCCGAGATTGGAAGACGCAAAGGGCATTCGAAATATCCTTGTCCGGAACGGTTTCCCGGTGACCGGCGTCTGTACCACGGGCGCCCAGGCAATCAGTCAGGCCGATGAACTGGGAAGCGGGATTCTGATCTGCGGCTACAAGCTGACAGATATGGTATATGCGGATATACGCGGATGTCTGCCGTCTGAATTTGAAATGCTGCTGATAGCGTCCCCGCGTTTTTTAAGCCAGCGGGAGAGAGGCGGAATCGTCTGTCTTGCCATGCCGTTAAAAACCGGGGAACTGGTGGGCACGGTGGAAATGATGGCGGAGGAGCTGAGACGGCGTCGCAGAAGCGCAAGGCTAAGCCCCAGAACCCGAAACAGGGAGGAAGAGGCGGCGATCCGGGAGGCAAAGGAGCTGCTTATGGCCCGAAACCATATGACGGAGGAAGAAGCCCACAGATATCTGCAGAAATGCAGTATGGACAGCGGTACAAATCTGGCGGAGACAGCGTTTATGGTGCTGTCCGTGATGAAGAACTGAGCGAGGTCCGACAAAACGGACAGGGAGGTATGGTTTGAAAATAAAATTTGAAGCACGCAAGGGGGTATCGGCATGAAGTTTACCAAGATGCATGGCTGCGGAAACGATTATGTGTATATTAACGGCTTTACGGAAAAGATGCCTCAGGAGGAAAAGCCGGAGG
Source organism: bacterium (assembly GCA_023664305.1). Classification (GTDB taxonomy): domain Bacteria; phylum Bacillota; class Clostridia; order Lachnospirales; family Lachnospiraceae; genus Acetatifactor. Next base: position 42,531 of record JAMPFT010000002.1, read on the forward strand.
TGGTCAGATTTTTAAGCGACAGGCATTTCGGCGTGGGAGGAGACGGGGTGATTTTTATCAATCCTTCTCAGGAGGCCGATTTTGAGATGGAGATGTTTAACGCGGACGGAACCGGGGCGCAGATGTGCGGAAACGGCATCCGCTGCGTGGCAAAGTTCGTCTATGACAAGGGGCTGACGGATTCCACGCGGATCTCGGTGATCAGCGCCGGGAGCATAAAGTATCTGGAGCTTGCGCTGACGAAGGATCCGAAACAGCCGGAAAGCCGGGGGACGGTGAAGACGGTGCGGGTGGATATGGGCAGTCCGATTCTGGCGGCGGAAAAGATCCCTGTGGTCTCGGGATCCAAGGAAGTGATAAATGAGCCGATTTATGTGGACGAGAAGGAATACAGGATGACCTGTGTCTCCATGGGAAATCCTCACGCGGTGATTTTCTGCCGCGATGTGGCGGATAAGAAGCTGGAGCAGATCGGGCCGCTGTTCGAAAGACATGTCCGGTTTCCGCAGAGAGTCAATACGGAGTTTGTAGAGGTGCTGGACCGGCGGAACATATTTATGCGCGTCTGGGAGAGAGGAACCGGAGAAACGCTGGCCTGCGGCACAGGCTGCTGCGCTGCCGCGGTGGCCTGTGTGCTGAACGGGCTGACGGAGGAGCGTGTCACGGTGAAATTACCGGGCGGAGAGCTGCTGATCGAATGGGACCGCGGGGAAAACAGAGTCTATATGACGGGTCCGGCGGTTACGGTATATGAAGGAGAGATATCGGTATGTTTAAAATCAATGACGACTATTTAAAGCTTCCGGGAAGCTATCTGTTTTCCACGATCGGAAAGAAGGTCGGCGCGTACAGCGCCGCACACCCCGACAAAAAGGTTATCCGGCTCGGGATCGGCGACGTGACGCAGCCTTTGGTTCCCGCGGTTTTAGAGGCGCTGCACAGCGCCGTGGATGAGATGGGAAGGGCGGAGACCTTCCGGGGCTACGCGCCGGATCTGGGCTATGAATTTTTAAGAAACGCGATTGCGGACAATGATTACAGGGCAAGGGGATGCCATATCCTTCCGGACGAGATCTTTGTCTCCGACGGCGCAAAGAGCGATTCCGCCAATATCCAGGAGATTTTTAGCCGGGACAATCGGATTGCCGTGTGCGATCCGGTTTATCCCGTCTATGTGGATTCCAACGTCATGGCGGGCAGAACCGGCAGCTATGACCCTGAAACGGAGACCTGGAGTAATGTGATTTATATGCCCTGTACGGCAGGAAACGGTTTTCTGCCGGAGCTTCCCGACAGGACGCCGGATTTGATCTATCTGTGTTTTCCGAATAATCCCACAGGCGCGGCGATTACGCGGGACAGACTCCAGAGCTGGGTGGATTATGCCAACAGGGTGGGGGCGGTGATCCTGTATGACGCGGCGTATGAGGCCTATATATCGCAGGAGGATATTCCCCACAGCATCTATGAGTGCGACGGAGCCAGAACCTGCGCCATCGAGCTTCGCTCCTTTTCCAAAAACGCCGGTTTTACGGGGGTGCGGCTCGGCTTTACCGTTGTCCCCAAGGATTTGAAATGCGGGGAAACTGCGCTTCACTCTCTCTGGGCGAGACGGCACGGCACGAAGTATAACGGCGCGCCGTATATCGTACAGCGGGCGGGCGAGGCGGTTTACTCGGAGGTCGGGAAAGCGCAGCTGAAGGAACAGATTGCATATTACAGGAATAATGCGCGTTATATTTACAACGGGCTGAAGGAGGCCGGCTATACGGTTTCCGGCGGAGTAAACGCTCCCTATATCTGGATGAAGGTGCCGGAAGGCATGACGAGTTGGGAATTTTTTGACTATCTGTTGGAGAATGCCAATGTTGTGGGGACGCCCGGCTCCGGCTTCGGTCCCAGCGGCGAGTCCTATTTCCGGCTGACCGCGTTCGGGAGCTATGAGAATACCGTGGAGGCGGTGGACCGAATCAGAGAGCTGTAGACGTAAGGCGGAGGAATCGGGAATGGAGCACAGGGTAAGTAAAGAGACAATAGAATATGTGAGCATACTGGCGCAGCTGGAGCTCACCGAAGAGGAGCGTGTACAGGCCGGAAAGGATATGGGGAGGATGCTGGACTGTATCGACAGGCTGAACGAGCTTGACACCTCGGGGACGGAGCCTGTGTCCCATGTTATTCCGGTACAGAACGTATTCCGCGAGGACGAGGCGGTAAACGGGGACGGGAGAGAAAAGACGCTGCAAAATGCGCCGAAGGCAAAAAACGGCATGTTTGCGGTTCCCAGAACCTTTGACGCTTAAGGCGCGCCTGCCGGGATCGGAGAGGAAAAAGATGGAGAGAACGGAGATTCTGCGCATGAGCGCCGTCGGGCTGGGCAGGGCCATCCGTCGGGGGAGGCTTACCGCGGTGGATGCGGTAAAAGCTGTTCTGGAGCAGATCGGGGAGACGGAAGAGCAGTATCATTGTTATATCACCGTTGCGGCGGACAGGGCCGTCGCGGCGGCGAGACGGGTACAGGAGAGGATAGAGCGGGGAGAGCTTACGGGGCCTTTGGCGGGAGTCCCCGCTGCGGTAAAGGATAATCTGTGTACGGAGGGGCTGCGGACGACCTGCGCCTCTAAGATGCTGGAGCACTTTGTTCCCACATACACGTCTGAGGCTGTCCGCAGGCTGGAGGAGGCCGGCGTGATTTTGATCGGCAAGACCAATATGGATGAGTTTGCCATGGGTTCCACCACGGAGACGTCGTTTTTCGGCGCGACAAAAAATCCCGGAAATCCGGAGCATGTGCCGGGAGGTTCTTCCGGCGGTTCCGCGGCGGCGGTAGCGGCTCGGGAATGTTTTTTTGCCCTGGGGTCGGACACCGGCGGCTCCGTCCGACAGCCGGCGTCTTATTGCGGCGTGGTAGGAATGAAGCCTACCTACGGAACGGTTTCCCGATACGGTCTTATAGCCTACGGCTCGTCTCTGGATCAGATCGGTCCCATAACGGGAAATGTGGAGGACTGCGCCGCCGTGCTGGAGCTGATCGCTGCCCGGGACGAAAAGGATTCCACCTCCCTTTCCCGGGAGGACACGGATTTCACCTCTGCTCTCGGAGAGGAGATCAAAGGGATGCGGATCGGGATTCCGCGGGATTACATGGGGGACGGCTTAGAGGAGGAGGTACGGAGCGCGGTGCAGGAAGCGGCAAAGCTGCTGCGGAGCGCAGGCGCTTTGACGGAAGAGTTTGATTTGGGGCTGACGGAATACGCCGTTCCTGCCTATTATACCATAGCGGCGGCGGAGGCAAGCTCCAATCTGGAACGGTTCGACGGCGTCAAATACGGATACCGCGCCGGGGATGCAAAAGAGCTTCATCAGATGTATAAGAAGACCCGCTCTCAGGGCTTTGGGCCGGAGGTGAAGCGGCGCATCATGCTGGGAAGCTTTGTTCTCAGCTCCGGATATTATGACGCCTATTATCTGAAAGCACTCAAGGTGAAGGCCATGATCAGGGAGGCCTTTGACAGAGCCTTTGCAAGATATGACTGTATCCTGGGGCCTGTGGCTCCCACTACGGCGCCGAGGCTGGGAGAAAGCCTGAAGGATCCTGTCAGAATGTATCTGGGAGATATTTATACGGTTTCCGCGAATCTGGCGGGGCTGCCGGGGATCAGCGTGCCCTGCGGCAGGGATTCCCGCGGCCTTCCCATCGGCCTGCAGCTTGTCGGGGACTGCTTCCGGGAAAAAGAGCTGCTCCGCATAGCTTACGCTTATGAGCGGCTGGCGAGGAAGAAGACAGAGGACACCGAAGCGGACGGACAAAAGGGAGGATCAGGATGACAGGAGAGTATGAAGCGGTCATCGGTCTTGAGGTTCATGTGGAGCTTGCCACAAAAACAAAAATATTCTGCGGCTGCTCCACGGCTTTCGGGGGGAGCCCCAATTCCCACACCTGTCCTGTGTGTACCGGAATGCCCGGCGCGCTTCCCGTTTTAAACAGAAAGGTGTTGGAGTATGCCGTTGCCGTGGGGCTTGCAACAGGCTGTGAGATCACCCGTTACTGTAAATTTGACCGGAAAAATTATTTTTATCCCGACAATCCCCAGAATTATCAGATTTCCCAGCTTTATCTGCCCATCTGCAGAAACGGCGGGGTGGAGATTGAGACGAAGGAGGGCGGCAGGCGGATCGGCATCCGGGAGATCCACATGGAGGAGGACGCCGGAAAGCTGACTCATGACGCGGAGGAAGACTGCACGCTGATAGATTATAACCGCTCCGGCGTCCCGCTGATCGAGATTGTATCCGAGCCGGACATGAGAAACGCGGAGGAGGTGATCGCTTATCTGGAGAAGCTCCGTCTGATTATCCGGTATCTGGGCGCAAGCGACTGTAAGCTCCAGGAGGGTTCCATGCGGGCAGACGTCAATTTGTCCGTGCGCAGAGCGGGAGCAAAGGAGCTGGGAACCAGAACCGAGATGAAGAATTTAAGCTCCTTCCGTTCCGTTGCCAGGGCGATCGAAGGAGAGAAAATCCGCCAGATCGGTCTGATCGAGGCGGGAGAAAAGGTGATACAGGAGACGAGACGCTGGGACGAAGCAGGGGGAACCTCTTATGCGATGCGCTCCAAGGAGGACGCCCGGGATTACCGTTATTTTCCCGATCCCGATCTGCCGCCCGTCAGCATCAGCCAGGATTTTCTGGACGGGATAAAGAGCAGACAGCCGGAGCTTTGCGATGAGAAGAGGAAGCGCTACAGGGAGGAATTTGATATCCCGGAGTATGACATCGGGATCATCACGGAATCAAAGCATATGGCGGATTTGTTTGAAAGGACCGTGGCTCTGGGGGGACAGCCGAAAAAGGTATCCAACTGGCTGATGGGGGAGACGCTGAGACTTTTAAGGGAAAGGGAGACGGATCCGGAGGATATCCGTTTTTCACCGGAAAACCTTGCGAGGCTGATTGCGCTGACCGAGAGCGGGGTCATCAATTCCACCGTGGCGAAGGAGGTTTTTGAGGTGATGTTCGACGGAGATGCAGATCCGGAAAGGTATGTGAAGGAGCACGGACTGGCAATGGTAAGCGACGAGGGGACGCTCCGGAAGACAGTGGAGAACGTTATCGCCGCAAATCCGCAATCGGTACGCGACTACCGAAACGGCAAGGAGAGAGCGCTCGGATTTCTGGTGGGCCGGACCATGAAGGAGATGAAGGGAAAAGCGGACCCCGCCGCCGTCAACAGACTGTTGAAGGAGCTGCTTTGAAGAGAGAAAGGCCGCCGCGTGGAATGCGGCGGCCTTTGACGGTCAGTCCTGTTTTACCTGCATGAGAAAATCAATATATTTTGACGCTGCTTCAGGTCTTTGCGTATTGATCAGAACGCTCACCGCAATCTCGTCCCCCCGGAAGGAATAGTCTTTCAGCAGAGGACAGTCTGAAGGAAGGAAAATCCCGGTGGGGATGGGATTCTGCATTTCCTCCGGGTGATGCGGATCGCCGTAAACGGGTACATAATCATAATCGTTGGCCTCATTGGCCGCGGCGTGCTCATCGGCAACCGCCTGGTCCATGTAATAAAAGGAATCGGCGTATCGGCTCAGCTGCTCCGGCGAGAGAAATTCGCGCAGATCCTGAAAATCTCCCTGATACGCATACAGCTGCATGGAATCCGGATCGGAGACGATGACATCCAGTTCTTCGGAGGCGATGTAGACCATCAGCTTTTGGACGGAGGTGTATTCGTCTGCGGCGCCGTTCCCGATATGCACGGAGGTATCGTACATAATCTGATATTCTTCCTCGTCGATACCGGCGTACTCCGCAAACGCGGCGGTGTTGAGGGATTCGTCCGCCAGAAAATCGTTCGCGGATCCGTTCAGCAGCATAGCGTACAGCGCGGTGTCCCGTTTGGTTACGGCCTGATGAACGATGGAGACGGCAGAAGCGACGACGACTATGCCGATGATAAGGTGTAGTTTATAATAATCCCAGAAGTATGCCAATTTCTGCTTCAGAGTACCGTTTTTCAGAGCCTGACGCTCTTCTTTAAATTCATCCATTACCGGCATGGTGGTTTCCGCCTTTCGTCTTCCGATATTTGATAAAGGACCGCTGCTTCGGATCCCGAATCCTATTTATTATAATACGGGTCCGGGAAAGGCTTGTCAATGAATCCCGTCTAACCAGAATCTAAAAAAATGATAAAAAATGTTGTATTTCAAAACTTCTCTTGCAAGTTGGAGCAAGTTGAGATATCATAAATACATACAAAAAAAGACAGAGAAACCGGAGGTAAGGCTTTTGGTTTCTCCGATCTTCGGATGCGCGCGTATGGCGCGCGGATAGGAGCAGGAATGAGTGACGCTTATGTGGAATGCCTAGTAAAGGCAAAGACTTCCGTGATGGGAAAGCTTTTGAAATATCTGTTGATTGCGCTGACGGTAATCTTTGTCATAATCATGATGATTTACCCCATCTTTTTCCTGTTGGCTCTGGCGGCGGGAGTTGGCGCTTATTTTGTCAATATGTTCACCGATTTGGAGTATGAATATCTCTACCTCGACAAAGAACTGACCATCGATAAGGTCATGGCGAAAACCAGGAGGAAGAGAGTAGCTGTCTACCAGCTTGACAAGGTGGAGATACTTGCGCCGGTCAAAAGTTACCATCTCGACAGTTTTAAGAACAGGACCGTGAAGGAAAAGGATTACAGCATCGGCTATGAGGACAAGCCGGATCTGCGCTATGCGATGTATTATGAAGGCGGGGAAAAACTGATCTTAAGCCCGTCGCCGGAACTGATCAAGGTCATGAAGAACGTGGCCCCCAGAAAAATATTCAGCGATTAATTTTTTGTTGACTTTGTTTCCTTTCTCTGATACACTCATATGAAATTCAAGTAACCCCGGCGTCGTTTTTTGTCCGGGGTTATGAGTTATACAACCCATCAATACATACACACAAATTCATACAGGAGGATTCAAAATGGGACAGATCATCGGTGAAGGCATTACCTTTGATGACGTACTGCTGGTGCCTGCGTATTCACAGGTAATACCTAATCAGGTAGATATCTCTACCTGGCTGACAAAGAAGATCAGGCTGAACATTCCTATGATGAGCGCGGGAATGGACACCGTAACGGAGCACCGCATGGCCATTGCCATGGCAAGACAGGGCGGTATCGGCATCATTCACAAAAACATGTCTATTGAAGCGCAGGCCGAAGAGGTTGACAAGGTAAAACGTTCTGAAAACGGTGTGATCACCGATCCCTTTTCTCTGACTCCCGAACATACATTGGGCGACGCGGACGCCCTTATGGGAAAATTCCGTATCTCAGGAGTTCCTATCACGGAAGGACGTAAGCTGGTAGGAATTATCACAAACCGCGATCTCAAGTTCGAGACGGATTTCACCAAAAAAATCAAAGAATCCATGACCAGCGAAGGACTGATCACCGCACAGGAAGGCATTACGCTGGATGAGGCAAAAAAGATCCTTGCCGAGGCGCGGAAGGAAAAACTGCCCATCGTAGATAAGGACTTTAACCTGAAGGGACTTATCACCATCAAAGATATCGAAAAAACCATCAAGTACCCCCTGGCGGCGAAGGACGGACAGGGAAGACTGCTCTGCGGCGCGGGAGTGGGTATCACGGCTAATGTGCTGGACCGTGTGTCGGCGCTGGTGGACGCGAAGGTGGATGTGATTGTTCTGGACAGCGCTCACGGCCATTCGCAAAATGTATTGAACTGTGTAAAAATGATCAAGGAAAAATATCCGAAGTTACAGGTGATTGCGGGGAATGTGGCTACGGGAGAAGGGACGAAGGCTCTGATCGAGGCGGGAGCCGACGCCGTCAAGGTGGGAATCGGACCGGGTTCCATCTGTACCACCCGTGTCGTGGCAGGAATCGGCGTCCCGCAGATCACGGCGATTATGGACGCCTACCGCGTGGCAAAGGAGTATGATGTCCCCATTATCGCGGACGGCGGCATCAAATATTCCGGCGATATCACGAAGGCGATTGCCGCGGGCGGGAACGTCTGTATGATGGGCAGCATGTTTGCCGGCTGCGAGGAGAGCCCCGGGGACTACGAGCTCTTCCAGGGAAGAAAGTATAAGGTGTACCGCGGCATGGGCTCCATTGCCGCCATGGAAAACGGCAGCAAGGACCGTTATTTCCAGGAGAACGCGAAAAAGCTGGTGCCGGAAGGCGTTGAGGGCCGGGTGGCTTACAAGGGAAACGTAGAGGATACGGTGTTCCAGCTGCTGGGCGGTCTGCGTTCCGGCATGGGCTACTGCGGGGCCCACAGTATCGAGGAACTGAAGGAGAACGGACGGTTTGTCAAGATTTCCGCGGCATCCCTGAAAGAGAGCCATCCCCACGATATCCATATTACGAAGGAAGCGCCGAATTACAGCGTGGATGAGTAAGAGAGCCATTGGCTTGTGGAAAGGGCCGGTTCGGCTGTGCGGGAGAATTAAAATATTTGTCATGAAGAGAGGTTCCTCTGCAAAAAGCGGAGGGGCTTCTTTTTTTGCGCTGATTTGGAGCCGGAGAAGAATCCTGTTGACAAGAAACGTTCGGGGGGGGGTAGAATTATGTCATTAAAGCGATACGAGGGGGAAACGGATATGGCAAAAATTGCGGAAGTCATTAAGTATGAGGGGGATAACTCGACCTTTGTCTGGAAGCATCCCAGTGAGGATTTTAACTCGCTGAGCCAGCTTGTGGTACATGAGAATCAGGAAGCGCTGTTTATGATGAACGGGCAGGCGCTGGATCTTTTCGGGCCGGGCAGATACACCCTGGAGACGGAAAATATACCGCTGATCGGCAGGCTCTTTCATCTGGTGACCGGAGGCGTCTCCCCCTTTCACTGCGAGGTCTACTTTATCAACAAGACGGAGCAGATGTCGGTCAAATGGGGGACGGACAGCAAGGTACAGTTTCTGGAGCCTGTCTACCGGTTTCCTATGGAGATCGGCGCCTGCGGGGAGATGAGCTTGAAGGCTGAGGATTCCAGGAGGCTCTGTCTGAAGCTGGTAGGGACGGAGGATATTCTCGACCAGTCCAGGCTGACCCGGTATTTCAGGGGATTTCTGATGACGAGGATCAAGTCCTGTCTGGCGAGGACGATCCGGGAGCAGTCCCTCAATATTTTCGAGCTGGACGAGCATCTGGACGAGCTTTCCGGCGCGTTGCGGGAACTGCTTGCGCCGGATTTCGCGGAATACGGGGTAGCGCTGGAGCATTTTTTCGTAACTACCGTCATGCGGCCGGAGGGGGATGAGACCTACGAACGCTTTAAGAACCTTCATTTCCGGCAGTATGCGGATGTGGCGGAGGCGAGACTGAGCCAGCAGGTAGACATCATCAAGCAGCAGACGGAGGCGCAAAAGATCATTATCGAGTCCCAGGCCCTCGCGCAGAAGCGGCTGCAGGAAGGCTACACCTACGCTCAGGAGCGCAGCTTCGATGTGGCGGGAGCGGCGGCAGCGAACGAGGGAATGGGACAGTATACAAACCTGGGCGTGGGTCTGGCAACCATGGCGGGCGTAGGAAATACGGTCGGAGGGATGTTCCGGGACGCCCTGGCTGGGGCGGGAACGACGGCGCAGGGAATGCCGCCCCAGACCGGGAACGGGCAGCTTCAGGGGATGCCCCGGGAAGAAGGCGGGCAATTCCAGGGGATGCAGCAGTCTGGAGGCGAACGGGTTTCGGGGATGCCGCCCCAGTCCGGGAACGAACAGCCGCAGGGAGACGGGATAATCTGCGGACAGTGCGGTCATATCGTCCCGCAAGGGTTTAAATTCTGCCCGGAGTGCGGGGCGAAGGTACAACAGGCGCCAACTGTCTGCCCGAAATGCGGGAGTGATGTGACAGGGTTCAAATTTTGCCCGGAATGCGGTGAGAGGTTATGAGCGAGGGAAGGAGTACAAGGATGGAAAAATATCAAAAAAGTTATCGGATCGCCTGGGGGATCGCCGTTGTCCTGTTTGTGGGGACGGCGCTTCTGATTCCAAACGAAATCGGGAGCTGGAGCAAAAACGAGGGCTCCTTCTGGGCGGCATTTGTCATGATTTTACTGGTGTTCGCGGGGCAGCTGGGCTGCAGCGCTTTCCTCTTCCGCAAGGCGGATCCCGGGCGGAGGTTCCTGCAGCTTCCGATTGTTTCTGTGAGCTATCTGGCCCTTCTGATTACGCTGATTGTGGAAATTGTCTGTGTAGTCGTCCCGACGACGAAAAACTGGCTGGGCTTTGCCCTGGGATTTCTGATCCTTGCCTGCTACGGCATCGCCGTAGCGGCGTCGGTCTCCGGGGCGAAGATAATCGAGGAAAAGGAGCGGGAGCGGAAGGAGGAGACAAGGTTTCTGTACGCCCTGCGGACAGAGGCAGAGCTTCTGTTAAAGCAGACGGAGAATCCGAAAATTGCTCCCATCGTAAAGAAGGTGAGCGAAGCGGTACGTTACAGCGATCCCCGCGGCAACGCGGCTCTCGAGGAGCTGGAGGGGCGGCTGTACGTTACCTTTGCGGCATTTTCCGAGGCGGCACAGACGGGGGATGAAGCTTCCTGCGGTGAGAAGGCGGAGACGTTTTTGAAGCTTCTGGAGGAAAGGAACAGTAAATGCAGGCTGTTGAAATAGGCTGCGCGGAGGGGAGGAAAAGACATGGTATGCCAATACTGCGGAGCGCAGGTTGAAGATGAGACGCTGGCCGTCTACTGTAAAAAGTGCGGAAAGAAGCTGATCAGGGAGGAGACCGGTCAGGAGGCGGAAGGGCCGGAGGACGGGAAATCGAAAACCGGCCGTAAAAAATGGTACTTAGCCGCGGCGGGAGGAGCGATTCTTCTGATCGCCGTGATTGTGCTTCTTGTAGTAATGCAGGGTCCCGGCGCTTTTCGGAATCCAGAGGGCGGGACGGCGGGGAGCCGGACGGAAGCGGAGACGGAGCTGTACGGGGAATGGTCGGACGAGAACGGTCTGCTGTCCATGACCTTCCGGGAGGACGGCACGGTGCGCATCGGAGCCGGTTCCGGTTTCCTGGGGGCCGATTTGTTTACCTTTACCGAGGAGGGCGGCGATACCCTGTACCTGAAGGCACAGGCGGATGGTCTGCTGGGGGATCTGCTGTCCCTGCAGATAGATTATGAGATGCAGGGGGACGAGATGAGGGTGTCCTTTCTGGGAATGGAATATTTTTTGAAGCGCAAATAACAAAAGCGGAGAGGGGATAGTAAAATGGCTGTTTTTAAATGTAAGATGTGCGGCGGAAACCTTGAGGTACAGGAGGGGATGAGCATCTGTGAATGCGAATACTGCGGGACGAAGCAGACCCTGCCGAAGATGAACGATCAGCGCCGGGCCAACCTGTACGACCGGGCGAATCATTTCCGCCGGAATAACGAGTTCGACAAGGCGATGTCCATGTATGAGCAGATTCTGGAGGAGGATCGGGAGGACGCGGAGGCGTACTGGTCGCTGGTGCTCTGTACCTACGGGATCGAATATGTGGAGGATCCGACGGATCACACGAGAAAGCCCACCGTAAACAGAACCCAGTATACCTCGGTCTTTGCGGATGAAAATTATAAGGCGGCCCTGAAATACGCCGACGAGAAGCAGAGACAGCTCTACGAGGCGGAGGCGAGGCAGATCGACGGCATCCAGAAAGGGATCCTCGATATTTCCAGTCAGGAGGAGCCCTTTGACGTCTTTATCTGCTATAAGGAGACGGATGCCGCGGGCCAGAGAACCCAGGACTCCGTCCTGGCGAATGATCTCTACCATCAGCTGACCCAGGAGGGCTTTAAGGTGTTTTTTGCCCGGATTACTCTGGAAGATAAGCTGGGCAGCGCGTACGAGCCCTATATTTTCGCGGCCTTGAACAGCGCGAAGGTGATGGTCGTATTGGGCACGAAGCCGGAATATTTTAACGCGGTTTGGGTCAGGAACGAATGGAGCAGGTACTTAAGCCTGATCAAGGGCGGCGCGAAGAAGGTGTTAATTCCCGCCTACAAGGATATGGATCCCTATGACCTGCCCCAGGAATTTTCCCATCTGCAGTCTCAGGATATGGGCAAGCTGGGCTTTATGCAGGATCTGATTCGGGGAATCCGGAAGCTGACAGGGGCGGATCAGGCGAAGCAGACCGCCGCCGCGGCCTCCGGGACGCCCGGGAACGAGACGGCGGCGCTCTTAAAGAGAGCCTTTCTGTTCCTGGAGGACGGGGATTTCGCGAAGGGGGATGAGTACTGCGAGCGCGTGCTGAACCTGGATCCGGAGAGCGGGGAAGCGTATCTTGGAAAGCTGATGGCGCAGCTGAAGATACGGAAGCGGGAGGGACTGGCACAAAACCCGAATACTCTGGAGCAGGAAGACGCCTACCAGAAGGTCATGCGCTTTGGCGGGGACGCCGTCAAAAAAGAGCTGGAGGGCTATAATCAGCAGATCCGCAAGCGCCTGCAGGAGCAACAGGAAAAGCAGCGGGAGGACTCTTATCAGGGAGCGCTGAAGCTGCTGGAGTCGGCGGTAAAGAGCAGCCAGATTCAGGAGGGAATCAACCGACTGAAGCTCCTGGGAGGTTATAAGGACACGGCGGAAAGACTCGCGGCGGCCGCAGAGAAGCTGGCTCAGCTGGAGAAGAAGGAGCGGGAAGAGAGGAAGAAGCGGCAGAGGAAGGCGACAAGGATTGGAATCGTTCTGGCGGCGGCTGTGGTTGTTGTGGCGGTTATTGCTTCCGCGGCAGTGAAGAGAAATCAGTATAACCAGGCGGTTCAGGCGGCGGAGAGCCTGCTGCAGGCGGGGGACTATGACGGTGCTTACCGGCAGTTTGCGGATTTGACAGGGGAGGAGAAGGCGAAGGAAGAAGTTGCTAAGGCGATGGGGGATGTGGCGGAGAAAGCCGTGGAGGAAGGAGAATACAGAAGGGTTTTCGAGCTGCTGAGAGGAATGAGTTCATATGCGAATGATCCGGAGGAAGAGGCGACGCGGTTGGGGAATGCCATGTTTCAGTCGGCGCAGGAGTATGTAAGGCAGGGGGTATATGATAAGGCGGACGAATTACTTTCCTCTATTGAAGCGTTGCCGGGCGGGGCGGACGTTACGGAGGCAGCAGCCCGGCTGGGAAGCGCACTGTATCAGGCCGCGCAGGAACATACCAGCGCCGGGGAATATGAGAAAGCGGAGGAGCTGCTGGCTGTGATCGGGAAGCTGCCGGAAAGTACAGATACGGTGGAGGCGGCTACGCAGTTCGGCAACGGAATATACCAGGCTGCGCTGCAATATGTAAATGCAAAAGAATACGCTAAGGTGAGCGAACCGCTTGTCTTGCTTGAGAAGATACCGGTTGCCATAGACACGTCAGAAGCGGCGGCACAGCTAAGCAATGCCATGTATCAAATGGCGCAGGAAGATGCCGACGCGGGGGAATCTGCTTCCGCGAAGCAGCTGCTCCGTGAGATAGGAAAGCTGCCTGGTACCGCAGACAGGTCGGAGGCGGCCACCCGGTTTGCAGACGCTATGTATCTGGCGGTACAGCAGTGTGTAAGCTTGGAAGAGTATGCGAGGGTAGATGAATTGTTCTCGCTAATCGGAGAAATTCCAGATACGGTAAAGAGGTCGGAAGAAGGTGCGCGATTGGCGGAGATTATCTATCGTACAACGCTGAATTATCTGAAAGAAAATCAAAATGAAAAAGCGGAGGCACCCTACGCCTTGATGGAACAGGAAGCTATGGCAGCTTATCGGATCCCGATAGAGGATACGAAAGTCGAATTGGCGAGAGCGTCGGTGGGGAAAAAGGTTTCCTTTGGACACACAGGCGAGTATGGGAGTTCTTGCACTGTTGTTGAAAGAAATGAAAACGGCGAAGTGCTTCTTTATTGGAAGCATTATGATTCTTTCTCCATCAATGCGTTTCAGTCTTCCTGGAAAGATTCTTTTATCCGAAAATGGCTTAATACAGATTATCTGAAGGAACACTTTAGCGCGGAGGAGCAAGCGCTGATTTTGACTAAGACGATACAAAATGAAAGTTTTCAGATAGATGCGGAATATCATGTGGTGGACGAGGATAATATCTGGAATGTCAGGCAGGAACTGGAGACAACAGAGGATAAGCTGTTTTTGCCGTTATTGTCGGATGCATGGCTTGATACATTTAATAAATGGAAGGAGAATAAAAACATTGCTTTATGGCAAGCTCCTGTTGGCTTTTATAGAAGCAGTGGAAATGTTGATTCCTTTGAAACACTTCTGTATCATGACGATCATACTGGCCGTGCAAAGAATAAGATTTCGGGTCTTTACTACCTAACGAAGGAATATCCTGGCCTTTGGGGTACAATAGATAGCACAGAATCAGTGGACGGCGGCAGTGGATTAAAAGTGGAGGGGATTATGGTTTATTTTTGGGTCAATCCCTATGCGGAATAACGATAATTACAGGAGATAAAAGTCAGAAAACATTACGGATAAAGAAAAGGAGAATCTTATGGACGATCGACAGAAGCAGCTGATGGATTTCCTGGAGAAGATTGGAGAAGCGCAGGAGAAGAAGCGTAACAAAAAGCAGAAAACGGAGAGTATCGTTGACGGCGGAAAACAGATCGAAGAGCTGCTGAGGGTGGAGGGTCTGATACCGAGGGAATCGGAAATTGAACTGACCGAGCCGGAAATCGAGAAGCTGAAGGACGCCTGCCTGAAGCTGCGGGAGGATGGCGTAGAGACCATCAATGTAAGTACGGCGTTAAATGCGCTGTGTGTTTCCGTGCTATCATTGATTTTGTCAGCGTCGGCAACTGTGATGTCGCTGGTAAAGGACGTACACATTTCCTACTTGTTTGTAGCTGTATTTGCCGGGCTGTCGATTGTGGCAATCATCGGAATCGTATTTGCTCTGTTCCTTTTCTGTGGCAGGATAAAAGGAAATGCAAAACGGGCTGATCGCTACCGAAATGCCTATATTGAGCTGAGCCTTATGCAGAAAAATACTGCTGTATAACGCGCCCCAAAAGCGGCCGCACAGATGGAAAAACAGCAGGGGAGCTGGCATTGCCGGTTCCCCTGAAAATATGCCCTTAAGTCACATGGGTTTTCACTATATTACATGCTGTTTCGGATTCCCTTAACAGTGATTTTAGTGATGGGAAAAAGGAGTTTGTCAAAGGGGGTGCGTCCGGTCGATCAACAGAAAATACGACATAAAAATATGACAAAAAAACGACAAAAGAATATAAATAATTATTTCCGGAAATGTATTGTCAACATTCGGACGATCTGTTATAATTTTTTTAAGCATAATTCTTTGAACAAACATCTTTTATTCTATCAGAATCTATCTGTATGGTCTCAACGAATTCTATGCTTTTCATCACATTATTTTAAACAGGCATAGGGTCGGAGAGGCAGAAGCCGTTCAGGTGTCTTTTGCGTACCCTATGGAAAAGGAGGTACATGAAGGAAGACGGAAAAAAAGATCGACGCTCAAAAGGCAAAGAGGCCGTAACGAGGGTCATCGGGGAACAGGAAAGAGAATTTGACAGAAGGGAGATTGCTATGACAGACAGTGAAAAATTGGATCAGATATTGAAGGCGATGAGTGCTTTGGACGGGAAGGTGAACGCCCTGGATGAGAAGGTGAATGCTTTGGACGGGAAAGTGAACGCTCTGGATGAGAAGGTGAACGCTTTGGACGGGAAGGTGAACGCTTTGGACGGGAAAGTGAACGCCCTGGATGAGAAGGTGAATACTCTTGACAGGAAGGTAAATGCCCTTGGTATAGAGCTAAAGGAGGTAAAACAGAAGGTAGTCAAGACGGAAGTGATCGTTGAAAATGAGATTCGCGTGAATATCATGCGTGTAGCGGAAGGGCATTTCGACTTGTCGAGAAAGCTGAATGAATGTATTCGGATCTCCGGCGAAATTAAGGATAAACAGGAGATACAGGATATTTTTATCAATATGCACGAAAATCGGTTGAAGGCTTTGTGATATGCTCGCATGCCTCTTGCGTTTTCCGAAAAAAGAGTGTAAGATATTGTCAACGGCTGCATGACTGGCGGAAGTAGGAGCACCTACGGGGAGTGTGGCAGAAGAAGATAAGCCGACCGCCTGGGCACCACCTGAATTTGTGATGCTCAGGCGGTCTTTTGCGCGAATCAGCAGACTCTGCTGATTCCGAACCGGCGGAGCCCCGAAAAGCAGGGGAGTCTGCCGCTCTCAGAAGAGGAGGAGAAGAATGTTACAACTGGATCAGGAACTGAAAAACAACGAGTACCCCGGGCGTGGGATTGTGATCGGGCGTTCGGAGGACGGTAAGTACGCGGTGACGGCGTATTTTATCATGGGGAGGAGCTCCAACAGCAGAAACCGTGTCTTTGTGACGGAAGGAGAAGGAATCCGCACCCAGGCTTTTGATCTTTCGAAGCTGGAGGATCCCAGTCTGGTCATTTATGCGCCGGTGCGTGTATTGGGGAGCCGGACGATCGTGACGAACGGCGACCAGACGGATACGGTATACGACGGACTGCAAAGCGGACTGACCTTTGAACAGGCGCTTGGAAGCAGAGAGTTTGAGCCGGACGGCCCTAATTACACTCCCAGGATTTCGGGACTTTTGCATGTGGAAAAAGGCAGCTATGATTTTTCCATGTCAATCTTAAAGAGCAACGGAGGGGATCCTTCCTGCTGTAACCGATATACCTTTACCTATGATCATCCGGCGGCGGGGGAGGGAAGGTTTCTCCATACTTACATGCATGACGGAAATCCGCTGCCGAGCTTCGAGGGAGAGCCGAAGCGGGTAAGGCTTTGGGGGGATATCGACAGCTTTACGCAGACAGTCTGGGAGAGCTTAAATCAGGACAACAAGGTATCGCTTTTTGTGCGGTATATTGAGATCGGGACAGGGGAGTACGAGACACGGATTTGCAACAAGAACCGGTAAATTGACATTGCGGAAAGAAACAGAGAATGATGAATTTGCAACAAGAATCGGTAAACTGACATTGCGGAAAGAAGCAGAGAATGATGAATTTGCAACAAGAACCGGTAAATTGACATTGCTGAAAAAGAAAGGAACAGAAAACCATGAAAGAGATCGAACTGAAATACGGGTGTAACCCGAACCAGAAGCCTTCCCGGATTTTTATGGAGGACGGCAGCGAGCTGCCGGTAACCGTGCTCAACGGCAGGCCCGGCTATATTAACTTTCTGGACGCTTTTAACGGCTGGCAGCTGGTGAAGGAGCTGAAGGAGGCTACAGGACTTCCCGCGGCGACTTCTTTCAAGCATGTGTCTCCTGCGGGAGCGGCGGTAGGGCTTCCCCTGGACGAAACACTGGCGAAGATTTACTGGGTGGACGACCTGGGGGAGCTTTCCCCGTTGGCCTGTGCTTACGCAAGGGCGAGGGGCGCGGACAGAATGTCTTCCTTCGGAGATTTTATCGCGTTGTCCGACACCTGTGACAGGGATACTGCGCGGCTGATCAAGAGAGAGGTTTCCGACGGCGTTATCGCGCCTGACTTTACCGAGGAGGCGCTGGCAATTTTAAAAACAAAAAAGAACGGAAATTATAATGTGATCAGGATGGACGCTTCTTACACGCCTGCCTCCGTAGAAAAAAAGCAGGTTTACGGAATTACCTTTGAGCAGGGAAGAAACGAACTGGATGTTGACGGCGGCCTGCTTTCCAATATCGTCACCGTAAGCAAAGAGATTCCAAAGGAGGCGCTGATCGATATGAAGATCGCGCTGATCACCCTGAAGTATACGCAGTCAAACTCGGTCTGCTATGTAAAGGGGGGGCAGGCGATCGGGATCGGAGCCGGTCAGCAGTCCCGCATCCACTGCACCAGGCTGGCGGGGCAGAAGGCGGATAACTGGTTCCTCCGTCAGTCCCCTCAGGTGATGGGATTGGATTTTCTGGAGGGACTGGGAAGGGCTGACAGGGACAACGCCATCGATGTCTACATGGGCGATGAATGCATGGATATCCTGGCGGACGGCGCGTGGGAGAAGATTTTCAGGACGAAGCCGCCTGTGTTTGGCCGGGAAGAAAAACGCGCGTGGCTGGATCGTCTGCAGGACGTTACCCTGGGCTCCGACGCTTTCTTTCCTTTCTCCGACAATATCGAGAGAGCGCACAAGAGCGGCGTGAAATACATTGCCCAGCCGGGCGGCTCCGTCCGGGATGACGCCGTTATCGCATGCTGCGACAAGTATGATATGGTGATGGCTTTTACCGGGATCAGGCTGTTCCATCATTGAGAGGCGGTGCAAAAGATCAGACGCGATCGCGGATTTCAGTGCGGCGAAATACTTGATAATATACCGGCATTTGTGATATGATAAAAGAAGGAGATTTGTTTGAAAAAACGAAATGAAATGCTGGAAAGGCAAGGAACGAACCTATGAGTGAGACGGAATCAAGGAATTTTATTCAGACGATTATCGATAAGGATCTGGCGGAGGGCGCCTGCGACACCGTGCATACGCGCTTTCCGCCGGAGCCCAACGGATATCTGCATATCGGTCATGCGAAGGCGATTCTGACGAATTACAGTCTGGCGAAGGAGTACGGCGGGAAGTTCAACATGCGCTTTGACGATACAAACCCCACGAAAGAAGATATTGAGTTTGTGGAGTCGATCAAGGAGGATGTAAAATGGCTGGGGGCCGACTGGGAGGACCGGCTGTTTTTCGCCTCCGATTATTTCGGACAGATGTATGAGGCGGCGGTGAAGCTGATCAGGAAGGGAAAGGCCTATGTGTCCGATCTCACCGCGGAACAGATCCGGGAATACAGGGGTTCCTTTACGGAGCCGGGCAGGGAGGATCCTTACAGCACACGCTCCGTAGAGGAGAATCTGAAGCTGTTTCAGGAGATGAAGGACGGCGTTTACGGAGACGGGGAAAAGGTGCTCAGGGCCCGTATCGACATGGCGTCACCCAATATTAACATGCGGGATCCGGTGATCTACCGGGTAGCGCATATGACGCATCACAATACCGGGGACGCCTGGTGCGTTTATCCGATGTATGACTTTGCGCACCCCATCGAGGATGCGATCGAGGGAATCACTCATTCCATCTGTACGTTGGAATTTGAGGATCACAGGCCGCTTTACGACTGGGTGGTGAGGGAGCTGGAGTATCCGCACCCGCCCAAACAGATCGAGCAGGCGAAGCTGTATTTGAAGAATGTGGTCACGGGGAAGCGTTACATCAAAAAGCTGGTGCAGGACGGCGTTGTGGACGGCTGGGACGACCCCAGGCTGGTATCCATTGCCGCGCTGCGGCGCAGGGGCTTTACGCCCGAGTCCATCCGCAGGTTTGTGGAGATGTGCGGCGTGTCGAAGGCCCAGTCGGTAGCGGACTATGCGGCGCTGGAATACTGTATCAGGGAAGATCTGAAGACCGCCGCGCCGCGCTATATGGCTGTGCTTGATCCGATCAGGCTGGTGATCGACAATTATCCCGGGGGACAGAATGAACTGCTCTCGGGCGTGAACAATCCGGAGAATGAGGCTTTGGGCACGCGGGTAATTCCGTTTGGCAGGGAACTGTACATTGAGCGGGAGGATTTTATGGAGGAACCGCCCAAAAAGTATTTCCGCTTATTCCCCGGCAACGAGGTCCGGCTGATGAACGCTTACTTTGTGACCTGTACAGGCTGCGTCAAGGATGAGGCGGGCAATGTGACGGAGGTTCACTGCACCTATGACCCGGCTTCGAAGGGAGGAAACAGCCCCGACGGCAGGAAGGTAAAGGGAACGATTCACTGGGTGGCGGCTAAGACGGCGATACCCGCGGAGGCGCGTCTTTATGAGAACCTGATCGACGAAGAGCAGGCCGACGAAAAGGGAGCAATCTATAACGAGGCGGGGGAGCTTTATCTTAACCCTGATTCCCTTGTAGTGAAGAAATGTTACCTGGAGCCTGCGTTTGCGGGCGCAGCGGCCTACGACAGATTTCAGTTTGTGAGACAGGGTTTCTTCTGTGTGGACGCCAAAGATTCCACGCCGGATCATCTTGTGTTCAACAGGATCGTATCGCTGAAGAGTTCCTTCGTGCTGCCGAAGCAGTGAGGACGGCAGCAGAAGAGAAACAGCCCGATTGAGTGGGCAGAGAAAGTGCCGGTTACGGCGCGGACAACCGGAAGCGGTGTGCTAAAAGGAGGCAGTCGAAACCGGGGGCACTGCAGAAGGAGACAGCCGGAAGCGGTGCAGAGAGAAGCCGACGGTATGAAGACAGCGCAGGGAGAGCGGTGCAGGGAGGCAGCAGGAAACAGGAAAAGGAGCTTCCGCAGAGGCGGATTGGAGGTAGTTAAGAATGGGATTGTTATCAGGACTTCGAAAGCTTGGGCTGGGCGGGCTCGAGGGAATGGAAATTTATGAAGAGGAGGAGACAAAGCAGAAGGCCGCGGCGGCCGCCGTGCCCGTAAAGGTTGAGGAAAAGGATCTGATTTATGACAAAAGCTTTACCTGTCCGGTCTGCGGTCAGGAGTTTTCGGCCAAAATCATGAAGTCGGGCAAGGCGAAGCTGGTCGGCACCGATTGGGATCTGCGCGCCAGGTACGACGGAATCGACGCGGTAAAATATGACGTGCTGCTTTGCAATAAATGCGGTTATTCGGCGCTGAGCAGATATTTTAACAGCATTATCAGCGCGCAGTCCAAGCTGATTCGGGAGAAAATCAGTCCCGGCGTACATATCGATGAGAGCTCCGGCGAGACCTACAGCTATGAGCAGGCGTTTGAGCGGTATCAGCTGGCGCTTGCCTGCGCGGTGGTGAAGAAGGCAAAGGCCAGCGAAAAAGCGTACATTTGCTTAAAGAGCGCCTGGCTGCTGCGGGGCTGGCGGGAGAGCCTGCAGGAAGACGGGAAGGAAAGCGCCAAGGAGGACGCAAAGCTGTCGGAGGAACTGGCGAAGCAGGAACTCGAATATCTGCAGAACGCTTACAAGGGATTTGTGGAGGCCAGAAAGTCGGAGAGCTTTCCGATGTGCGGCATGGACGAGATCACCGTGGATTATCTTCTGGCGGTGCTGGCGTCAAAATTCAGGAAGTATGATGTGGCCAGCAAGCTGGTGGCGGGTATCCTGACTTCCTCCTCGGCCAACGCAAGGATCAAGGAGAAGGCGAGAGACCTGAAGGAACAGATACTGGCGGATATGAAAAAGCAGTCCGGCGAATGAGACCCGTCCGGGGAGACGATTATGTATGACATGACGATCCGGCTGCAGACGGACGGCAGAGTCTGCCTGTATGAGCAAATTTATGAGCATATCAAGAGAGAAATCAGGGATGGGAAGCTTCTCGAGGGGGAGAGGCTTCCCTCTACGCGTTCTCTGGCGGAATATCTGCAGGTGGCCAGAAGCACGGTGGATTACGCCTACGGACAGCTGCAGGACGAGGGCTATATTGAAGCAAGGCCCTGCAGGGGTTATTTTGTCTGTCCGCTGGAGGGATTGTTTGTGGCAGCCGAAGAAAGGGTATCCCTGCAGGAGCCGGAGAAGGAACGGCAGGAAATGGCTTTTTTGTGCGATTTTTCGCCTTATGATATCGACATGTCCGGTTTTCCCTTCAGCGTGTGGAAAAAAATCACAAAAAATATTCTGACGGACGCCAACAGCGAACTGTTCTCAAGGGGCGGTTCCCAGGGAGACGCCAATCTGCGGACGACAATCAGCCGGTATCTTCATTCCTCCAGAGGGGTAAAATGCAGGCCGGAGCAGATTATCGTGGGGGCGGGAAACGATTATCTGCTGATGCTTCTGGAAAAGATTTTGGGGCGTCATATACGCATTGCCATGGAAAATCCCACCTACGTCAGATCTTACCGTATCTTCCAGTCCTTTGCCTATCCCATCGTCACGGTGGATATGGATGAGAACGGTATGAAGGCAGGGCAGCTGGAGCGGGAAAATGTGGGCGCCGTCTATGTCATGCCGTCGCATCAGTTTCCTTCCGGAACGGTGATGCCGATCGGCAGGCGGCTGGAGCTGCTGAAATGGGCCTGCGGGGGAGCGGACCGGTATGTGATCGAGGATGACTACGACAGTGAATTTCGGTATCACGGGAAGCCGATACCGGCTCTTCAGGCTTCCGACGACCATGGAAGGGTCATCTATCTGGGGAGCTTTTCCAAATCCATCGCTCCGGCGATCCGCGTCAGCTTCATGGTGCTGCCGGAAGCGCTTCTGGAAAAGTACAGGAAGGACTGTTCTTTTTATTCCTGCACCGTATCCAGGATCGATCAAAGTATTTTAAATGAGTTTATAAAAGACGGGTATTTTGAACGCCACCTGAATAAGATGCGTAAAATCTATAAGGCGAAGCATGAGCTGCTGTTGGAGAGATTAAAGCCTTTTCGCGGCGCGTTCACGGTTTCGGGGGAGAACGCCGGACTTCATCTGCTTCTGACCTCAAAGAACGGGCTGTCTGAAAAAGAGATGGTGCAGAGGGCGGCCGGACAGGGAGTCAGAGTATACGGTCTTTCCCACTGTATGAGGGAGGAGGCAGCGGACGAGGAATGGTTTGCTGTCAAAGAGGACGGCGGGACGGAGCCGAAAAAAGCGGAGGAAGAAGGAGGAACCGTGCTGCTTGGCTTCGGCGGGCTGAGCCATGAGCAGATCGAAGAGGGGATCCGACGGCTGCGGACGGTCTGGCTGTAGAGGAAGTTTTTCCGACGGCTGCGGACGGTCTGGCTGTAGAGGGAAGTCTTTTCCGCGGCAGGGTATTTTGCCGGACGAAAAGACGCACCGTCTCAGACGGTGCGTCGCCTGTTTTCGACTGTCAATTGTCAGAAATGGGAGGTTCCTCGTCGCTGGGATCCTCTTCGTCAAAAAACTCTTCCACAGCTGTTTCCACGTTTTCAGCCGCCTGCGCAACGGCCTCCGAGAGAGGAGTGAATCCTTCTTTCTGTTCCTGAGATGCGGACGCCTCGTCGTGCGCGGTTTCAGGAGTCAGCGATACATAATTCTGTGAGGAACCGGAAGCCGCGTCCAGATCTTCGCTGAAATCGTCGTAATCTTCGTCTTCCGGCGTTGTATCTGCAGAGTCCTTTTTCTGCAGGAAATAGTAAGCGGCAGCGACAGCTGAACTGACTGCAGCAGTGAACAGCAGGAATTTTCCAAATTTTTTTGCCATAGTTTGCTCCTTTCGGTTGGTTGAATCTGCCAATTTTTATTTTAATACTATTCTGCTGAATTGAAAAGAGAATATGTATAATTTTACGAAAAATTTAGGAATTAATTCTTTTCAGAAAGTACTGGGATTTTTATACGGAACCGTGCTATAATGGGTGTATTCCTGTCGAATGGCAGTTGAAGGAACGGTAGGAGCAATTGATATGAACGGTAAGTTCTTTGATTTGAAAAAAGAAAAACAGGACAGAATGATCAATGCGGCGTTGAAGGTTTTTGCCCTTCAGGGATACCGCCATGCCAGTACGGACGATATTGTCCGGGAGGCGGCCATCAGCAAGGGTCTTTTGTTTCATTATTTTGAGAGCAAGATCGGGGTGTACAGCTTTGCCTATGATTACAGCGTCCGGTTTATCAGCCTGGAGCTGCGGTCTACGGTAAATCCGAAGGAGCGGGACCTTTTTGAGATCATGAAGCAGATGGAGTGCGCCCGTATGCATGCCATGCGCGGATACCCTTACATGCAGCAGTTCCTGAACCGGTCCGCCACGGAGGATGTCAACGAGGCGCTGCTGGCGGTGGAAGAGAAGAGAAGCCTGCTGGAGGAGATGTACCGGGGGATTAACGCGCGGATCGATTATACGCTTTTGCCGGAAGGAGTGGACGGGGACAAGCTGCGCAAGATGCTTGATTTTACCGTTAAGGGACTGATGACGGAACGGTTCCAGAACGCTTCCTTCCAGCCGGAGATGCTCTACAGGGAGATCTGCGGCTATCTGGATATGATGAGACAGCTGGTGTATCGGCAGGAGGAAGGTGTGTAAAGATTTTCTAAGCGGCCTGCCGAACTGCGTTCGGCATAGTACGCCCGCTAAGAAAATCTAAGTTACACAAGTTGCTAAAGCAACTCGAAGAATGCCAAGAGGGGGCGCAGCCCACCTCTTTGAGCAGGCGTTCTTCCGGATTTGCACCAATTGTTTGTGTCACGCAGGGACGCTTTTTTAGCGGCTGGGACGGTAAGGGGAATCCGCGGGATAGCCGCCCTTGAGTTTCTGCATACCGCGCTGGATGGCGTCCTTTGAGTTCTTCCAGTCGGCGTCGCGGTTGCGGTGGTCGAACTTTTCCACCATCCAGGCCACGTCTTCAGAGAGTCTTTCCATATTTCGCTCCATGAGAGGCAGAAGAGAGCCGTAAAAATCTTCCTTTTCCCTGTCGTTTAATTTAGTGTCGGACGCCTCGCAGAGATCGCCGAAATGCGGCAGACAAAAGCCCTTGCTCTTTTTTACCTTTTCCACAAAATCGGGGTCCTGCTTCCAAAGGTAGAAAAAGGTATCCATATATCTTTCATAGGTATCCTTAAACTGGCCGCAGATATAGCAGGAAGCCTCTTTTTTCCGAACCCAGACGCCGATGGCATTACCGCTTTCGGCGCTTTTTTTAAACTTGTCCATCAGGGAGCTTCGCTGGGGCCTGAAGCCGGAAAATTCCTTTTTCATCTCCCCGATCATCCGGCGGTAATGGGTCTTTAAGATCCAGGCGTTCCCGAGAGTGTTCCCGTAGCTGAACATTTTCTGGTAATGGGCGCGGCAGAATCCTGCCTTGTCCGTCAGCTCACGGACGTCGGCTTCCATGTAGGAAGCGCTGCTCCCCAGCACAAAGTCCAGAAGATCCTGCTCGATACTGCGCTCGATATAGCAGAAAGGGCACTCATCGTCTGCGTTGACGGCATCGTTTAAAGGTATGGTATAAAGCTGTTCTTTCATTTGGTTCTCCTCGCTTCCCGCGTGATAGATTGCGGCCTTTCTTTAAGGCACGAAATATCTCCGTATGTATTCAGTGTACCGCAAATATTATAAAAATGCTACCTGTTTGTAACAATTTGGAAAGTAAAATTAAGAAATCTTAATTTGTCATACGGAGAACTTACCGCTACTATATAATTATAGAAGTAACGAAAGATGGGATAATTTTTGATATTCAGCAGTATAGAATTTTTGTTTCGGTTCTTGCCGGCTTTTTTGATTCTTTATCGGCTCTCTCCCGACAGGATGAAAAACACGGTACTTCTTGCAGGAAGTCTCTTTTTCTATGGGATGGGCGACCCCGGGTATCTGGTGCTGTTGATGATATCGGTGTTGGTAAATTACGGGATCGGGTTGAACCTCGCCGGCAGGAAAAAGGACAGGGACAGAAGAAAAGAACATAAGAAAAGTAAATACGAAAGAAAACGGAAACGGTTATTTGTGGCGGCGGTTGTCGGAAATGTCGGAGTGCTGCTCTTTTTCAAGGCGGCGGCAGAGAAGGTGGGCTTCCCGCTGGGAATCAGCTTTTATACCTTTCAGATTCTGTCCTATCTGATCGACGTGTACAGAGGAGAGCAGAAGAGGGAGACGTCCTTCGTGCGGCTGGCGACCTATGTGACCATGTTCCCGCAGTTGATTTCCGGCCCGATTGTCAGTTACCCGGAGGTGCGAAACGATCTGCACAGGCGGAGCTTTACGGCTCAGAATCTGCAGGAAGGTCTGAAGGTGTTTACCGTGGGACTGGCGGCAAAGGTGCTGTTGGCCGACCGATTGGGGATTTTGTGGCAGGAAGTACAGGTTACCGGGTTTGAGAGCATATCGACGCCGTTGGCCTGGCTGGCCGCCTTTGCCTATTCGCTGAAGATTTATTTTGACTTTTACGGGTATTCTCTCATGGCGGTCGGTCTGGGACGTATTTTGGGCTTTGATCTCCCGGAGAATTTCAGGACGCCGTATATGGCGCGTTCCGTCAGAGATTTTTACCGCCGCTGGCATATCACGCTGGGAAGGTGGTTCTGCCGCTATGTCTATATCCCGCTGGGCGGGAACAGAAAAGGGGAGTTCAGAACGGTGTGTAATCTTCTGGCGGTCTGGGGGCTGACGGCGGTATGGCACGGAAGCACCGCGAACTTTCTGATCTGGGGTATGCTGCTGTGGCTTTTCATCGTGCTGGAAAGGCAGCTGGAAACGCCGCGCATGAAGCGGATATTCGAAAAGGGAGTCCTGCGGGCGGTCCCGCATCTGTACCTTTGGACCGTGATCCCCGTGACCTGGATCTGCTTTGCAATCACGGACGTGTCTCAGCTGCAGCTGTATCTGGGCAGGATGTTCGGTGTGCTGGAGGGCGTCAGGGTCAGTGCGGGAGACTGGCTGAGAGCGCTGGGGACTTACTGGTATCTGTTCGGAATCGGCGCGTTGGCGTGTACGCCGCTTTTGCAGAAGCTGTTTGAAAAGTGGAAGAACCGGTTTCTCGGAGTATTGGTTTTGACGGCGCTGTTCTGGCTTTGCGTCTGGCGTCTGCAGACAGAAGGACAGAATCCTTTTATGTATTTTAGTTTCTGAGCCGGCGAAGGGCTCAAAAAGGGTGATTTGTTTGAAATTCTGGAAAAAATGGAATTATCTGATATTAATGGCGGCGGTGGGACTTTTTTATCTTTGTTTTGTGGATCACTGGCAGATCTATGCGCAGACGTTGGAGCAGACAAGAGAGTTTTGCAGGGTCTTTTTTGACGGAGAGAGCGGCGACGTCCCGCCCGGGATGAGTGAAGAGAGCAGGGAAAAGGATCCGGAGCAGGGAGACGGAGGGGCGGCGGAGGAAGCGCCGTCTGAATCTCCGTCAGGCAGAGAAGATATCCGGCCGGAGCCGGACGGCGGGGAGCCTTCGGAGGCTTTGGAACCCTCGGAGTCGGACTCTGTGGAAGGGGCCGGTTCGGAGGAGACGCAGCCGGAGGAGGAAGCCGTGCGGATACCGGAGTTTGTGACGGTGGAGGACGACTATTTTGCCGACGCGGTGTTCATCGGAGATTCCAGGACCGTCGGGATGTACGAGTACGGGGGACTGGAGGAAATTTCCACCTTCTACGCTTCCACGGGGCTGACGGTTTATAAGCTTTTTGATTCCGCGATCGTCAAGATACCGGGACAAAGGCAGAAGATTACGGTGGAAGAGGCGCTGCAAAACAATTCGTTTGCCAAGATTTATCTCATGATCGGGATCAACGAGATGGGAACGGGAACGGTGGAAACCTTTATCAAAAAGTACGGCGAGGTTGTGGCGCATCTGCAGGAGCTGCAGCCGGACGCGGTCATCTATATCCAGGGAATTATAAAAGTCACCGCGGAGCGCTCAAATCAGGGCGATTACATTAATAACGAGGGGATTGAAGCCCGCAACCTGGAGCTGGAAAAGCTGGCGGATAACGAAAAAATCTTTTATCTCGATGTGAATCCCCTGATCTGCGACGAGACGGGCGGAATCGTTGATTCCTACACCTTCGACGGAGTCCACCTGAAGGCGCGCTACATTGAAATCTGGAAGGATTATCTCAAGGAGCATGCGGTCTCCTTTACAGTAAAATAAAAAACATCCGTTACGGTGCGTTTTTTCTTGACTCATGTACAGGAAAATATTATGATTAGATAGGAAAAGCAACGGGGCCGGTTATCGGCCTCGTTGTGCGAAAACCGGAAATGTCGCGCGCAAAAGGAAACGCGGGACAAAAGGGGAGATTACAGGAGGATGAGTTCATGAGCGAGAAAAAGACGGCTCTCGGAGAGAGCGGCATCTATGATGCCAAAGCGCTGGGCGCGCCGAAGGTTGCTGTGCTGGGGCTGCAGCACATGTTTGCAATGTTCGGTTCCACGATTCTGGTTCCGATTCTGACGGGGCTGGATGTTTCCACAACACTGTTGTTTGCGGGTCTTGGCACATTGCTGTTTCACTTTCTGACGAAGAGAAAGGTGCCGGCGTTTTTGGGTTCCTCCTTTGCTTTTCTGGGAGGATATTTTGCCATCGCGCCGAACGGGGAGCCCGAGCTTCTGCCCTATGCGTGCTTCGGCGTCGCCTGCGCGGGGCTGCTGTATCTGCTGCTGGCGCTTCTGATCAAGCTGTTCGGCACCGGAAAGGTGATGAAGTTCTTCCCGCCTGTGGTGACCGGGCCGATCATCATCGCGATCGGTCTTACCCTTTCCCAGTCGGCTATCGACAGCTGCTCCAGCGACTGGATTATCGCCCTGGTGGCGATCGCGCTGATCGTGGTCTGCAATATCTGGGGAAAAGGAATGATCAAGATTGTACCGATTATCGTCGGCGTCATCGGCTCCTATCTGCTGGCCGTGATCCTGGGCAGGGTCGATTTTTCGAGCGTGGCCGAGGCCTCATGGATCGGGCTGCCGATCCACTGGGAGAGTACGGTGTTCTGGGCGTTTGGCGACGGCAACATTTCTCTGCTGATTACAAGCGTGATCACCATTATGCCCATCGCGCTGGCTACGATTGTGGAGCATATCGGAGATATCTCCGCCATCTCCTCTACCGTCGGAACGAACTATATTAAGGATCCGGGCCTGCATAGAACGCTTTTGGGTGACGGACTGGCGACGATCGTGGCATCCCTCTTTGGAGCGCCTGCCAATACCACCTACGGGGAAAATACAGGGGTGCTTTCCCTGACCAAGGTGTTCGATCCCATGGTAATCCGCCTTGCGGCCTGCTTTGCCATTCTGTTTTCCTGCTGTCCCAAATTCGCGGCCATAATCGGCTGTATGCCTACCGCGACGGTGGGCGGTGTGTCGCTGGTGCTTTACGGTATGATTTCCGCGGTCGGCGTCCGCAATGTGGTGGAATCCCACTGTGATTTTTCAAAGAGCCGTAACGTCATTATCGCGGCCCTGATTCTGGTGCTGTCGATCGGTATCAAATACAGTGCGGCGGGAGCGATTTCCTTCCAGGTGGCGTCCGTTACCATCAGCCTTTCCGGTCTGGCGGTGGGCGCGCTGGTGGGTATCATTCTGAACGCGGTTCTCCCCGGCAAGGATTATTTCTTCGACGAGGAAGAACCCACGGATACCGGCGTGAACTTTGCGGTTATGAATAAAGAAAAATAGATTCGAACAGATTGAAAGAGCGGGGGGAGGGGTGTCGAAAGATGCCCCTTCCTGCTTTGGACTTAAGAGAAACACGGAAGAACCGTCGGCGGAAAAGAATAGAAGGAATACCCGCAAAGCGGGCAAGGAGGGATTCGTATGAAGGTTGTAGACATGCATTGCGATACCGTCAGCAGACTGCTGCCGTCCCTGGGAGCAAGGGGAGAGGAAGGTCTGCGGGAAAACAGCGGGCATCTGGATCTGATCCGCATGAAGCAGGGAGAGTATCTGCTGCAGAATTTCGCTCTCTTTGTGGATCTGAAGAGAGACGGGGATCCCTGGGAGAGGGTGTGTACCCTGTACCGCTTTTACCGGGAGGAGCTGGAGAAAAACGGCGATCTGATCGGGCCGGTGCTCTGCTATGAGGACATCGAAAAGAACAGCGCTGCCGGAAAGCTGTCCGCCATGCTGACGGTAGAGGAGGGCGGCGTATGCGGAGGGGAGATCTCCAGGCTGGAGGAGCTTTACGGCATGGGCGTGCGCATGCTGACGCTGACCTGGAATTATCCCAACGAGTTGGGCAGCCCGAACCGGGACAGAGAGCTGGGGGAACGGGTGAGCAGGCTCCGCGGCAGGCTGCAGGAGGGCGCCGCAGGGCCCGGACAGGAGACGGCAAAGAGAGAGCTGGCCGAGGCTTTTCGGACTTTGTTCTGTACGCCGAACGAGACGGAAGGGCTGACGGAGAAGGGAAGAGAGTTTGTAGTCCGGATGGAGGAGTTGGGGATGATCCCGGACGTCTCCCATCTGTCGGACGCAGGCTTTTACGATGTGCTGGAGACGGCGAAAAAGCCCTTTGCAGCCAGCCACTCCGACGCCAGAAGCGTCTGTCCCTGGGCGCGTAATATGACGGACGACATGATCCGCCGCTTAAGCGAGCGGGGCGGCGTTATGGGTTTGAATTACTGCGCCGATTTTCTGGAGGAAGTGCCTCTTGGGGAGAAAAATCCGGGAACGGTAGCGGCGATCGTAAGACACGCGAAGCATATTGTAAACGTGGGCGGGATCGAGGTGCTGGGACTGGGCAGCGATTTTGACGGTATCGACACACATGAGGAGCTGCCCGGGGCGCAGAGCATGGGGAGGCTTTGGGAGGCTCTTCGAAAGGCCGGATTTTCGGAGGACAGCCTGGATTTGATTTTTGAGAAGAATGTATTGCGGGTATACCGGGACACACTGCGGTGAATGATCCGCCGCAGGCGCGGAGCAATCTACTGGGGAGGATTCCTATGAAGACACGGGAAGAATTGGGAAGACTTTTTGACGGCGGCGAACAGGCTTTTTTGGTGACAACTCTGCCTTTTTCCGACGAGGCCAGAATCCTTTACTGTAACGCGGAGGCCGCTTTGATGCTGGGGGAGACGGCGGAGACGCTTTGCGGCAGAAGGGTAGACAGCCTGAAAACGGACTGGCGGGATGGCCGGGCGGTGTACGGCTCGGTTCTTGACGGGGATATGTGTCTGAATGTCCTTGTGGAGGACGGCGGGCTCAGCTATCGGACGAAAAAGAGCCATGAGGAATATCGGGAGAATATGGAACGGGCGCTGGAGGCGGCGAACGCAGCCAATCAGGCCAAAACCAAATTTTTGTCGGAGATGTCTCACGATATCCGCACACCCATGAACGCTATCGTGGGGATGGCGGATATCGCCTTGAATTATATCGAGGACAGAAACAGGGTGGAGGACTGTCTGAAAAAGATTCAGACGGCGTCAGGACACCTTCTGCGGCTGATCAACGAGGTGCTGGATATGTCCCGGATCGAGAGCGGGAAGCTGACGCTTGTGGAGGAAAAATTCCAGCTGGCGGATCTGATCCATGAGATTTTGATTGTGATTAAACCGCAGGCGGAGAAGAAGGAGATCGGATTTCATCTGGAGCTGGGCAGGATCCTGTACGAGGAGCTGATCGGAGACCGGATGCGGATCCAGCAGATTTACATCAACATTTTATCCAACGCCGTGAAATATACGCAAAACGGCGGCGAGGTCCGGATGAGACTGTGGCAGGAAGAGTCGGAGGAAGGACGGATCGGCCTGTTTTTGGAGGTGCAGGACAACGGAATCGGTATGTCGCCGGAGTTTGTGGAGCATATCTTTGACGCCTTCGAGCGGGAGAGGAATACGCCCCTGAGCAAGATCGAGGGGACGGGGCTCGGTATGAGTATCACCAAGCGGCTGGTGGATATGATGCGGGGTCATATTGCCGTGGAGAGCCAAAAAGGCGTGGGCAGCAGATTCGACATTGATTTTCCCCTGGAGTTTTCCGGGCGGGAGAAAGGGTTTGAGCGCCGGTCCCTGCAGGGAAAGAAGGTGTTGATCCTGCAGGGCGAGGAGGAAAAGCTGTCCCATCTTCCGGAGATGCTTGAGAAGCTGGGCATGGAGGGAGATGTGGCCGCCTGCGGGACAGAGGCCGTGGAGTTTTTAAACGAGGCGGAAATAGAGGGCGACGACTATTTTGCCATGCTGACCAACGATAAGCTGTCGGATCTGGAGCTGTCGCTGCTGCTTCCCGAGATCCGGGCGAGAAAGGGAAAGGATTTTCCGATCCTGCTTTTGGCGGAGAGCGACTGGACGGAGCTGGAGTATCTGCTGCAGCAGGCTGGAGTCACGGCCTTTGTCCCCTTGCCGCTGTTTGAGAGCCGTCTGGCGGAGGCGCTGTATGCCTGCACGGAGGAAGGACGGCAAAAACCGGAGAAGCCGGAGGCGCATTATGAAAACTGCCGTATTCTTCTGGCAGAGGACAATGAACTGAATCTGGAAATCGCCGTGGAGATCCTGGGGAGCACCGGCGCTCAGGTGGATACGGCAGGCAACGGGCAGGAGGCTATAGACGCCTTCTCGAACAAACCGGAGGCTTATTACGACCTGATTCTGATGGATATCCAGATGCCCGTGATGGACGGGCTGGAGGCGACGAGAAGGATCCGCGCCCTGCAAAGGCCGGATGCCGCCGGGGTGCCGATCGTGGCCATGACAGCCAACGCTTTCGTGGAGGACAGGCGAAAATCCATAGAGGCGGGAATGAACGACCATATCACAAAGCCACTTGATGTGAAGCAGGTGCTGGAGTGCCTGGACAAGTGGGGCGGGAGGTAGTCATGCGTCAGTATCAGGAGGAGTATATCGCGAATACGAAAAAAGTGACGGAGCTGATGCAGCATACGGGGCTCTGGAAATTTACCGCGGAAGAGACCGGCAGAAGGCTCCGGGAGGGCAGCGGCAGAATCCGGGGACTGCGGGAGGAAAATTCCCGGATCCTGCGGGAAAGTCTTTTTCCGCTGCTGGATAACATCCTTGCGGCCGGAGAGGAGGAAATCCGGGAGCTGGAGGATTTTGCCGACGGCCTGCAGCGGGAGCGGATGGACGCGGGGGTCCGGTATTATGTGTGCAACGGGCTGATCACCTACGCCAGAGTCAACGGCAGGCGGGAGCTTTTGATCAAGGAGCTCTACCTGACCGGAATGGCGCTCTATGAGTTTTTGAGCAAGACGGATCAAAGCCGGACGGGAAACAGTCTTTGGAAGCTGAGTATGCTGTTCGGAGAGGCGGCCGGGTATCTGCGCTATTATGACGAGATCGAAGACGCCCAGATCAGGGGATACATACACAGGGCCATGGGAAATATCGCGCTGGGAATCTCTGTGGACGGGGAGAGATCCGCGGAGAAGAAATTTGACGCGATCCGCCGTTCGCTGAAGGTGCTGACGGATCCCGCGTACCAGCAGAAGACGCCGGAGCTTCCCTGGGAGCTGTATATTTATAAAAGCCATCAGGAGCGGACGACCATGCTGTCCTATCTGAGGAGCGGGACGGCTACCAGCAGGGACGTAAGGGAGGTCATGGAATCCGCCCAGTACGTTTATGAGCGGCAGATGGAGGAGGCGCGCAGGCGGGGCGGCAGGCCCGGCGTGAGATGGCTTTACGCCTATTATGCCTCCAACTATCACTGCGGGATCCACACGCTGCCGGAGCTTCTGCACAATCTGGAAAAGGTTTACGCCGCGGTTTCCCACGACGATTACAGCCAGGAGGGGATGTACGGCAACATTTTCCTTCCCCTGATCTATTCCGATTATGTGATGCGGGACGGGACCGGGGTCATGCGGGAAAAGAAAAAGCCCGTGGTGCTGCTGATGTACCGGAGGCAGCAGGAGTATCTGAAGCGGGTGCCCAAGGATGAAAACATGAACGAGCTGTTTTACTATATCAGGAGCTGCCTGGATATTTATCTGGAATATCCGGGAGAGAACAGCTTCCGGGAATATATCAAACAGGTGATCGGTGGGTGGCATCCCGAGATTCATGTGCATTCCAGGACGGTGGCGGGTATCGCCCGGATCCTTTTGAAGGATATCCTGCGGGAGGATCCTGCGCTTTTATTGGGCGTCCGGGGAGCGGAAAGCCTGAAGGAGCTTGAAGAGCGGGAGGAGGAGCTTTTGCAGTTTATCTACGACGCGGGCGTCCTGCACGATATCGGGAAATTCAAGCAGCTGGAGCTTTACGATATTCCCAACAGAGGGCGGCTGGCGGAGGAGGAAGAGATGCACCGTCTGCATGCCTTCTACGGTGCAAAAATATTACAGCACTGTGTCTCTACACAGGATTTCGCGCCGATTGCTCTGGGACATCACAGATGGTTTGACGGCCGGGGCGGCTATCCGCAGGAATACCGCAGGGAAGAGGTACGGGACGCGGTGTTGACGGATATCGTCAGCGTGGCTGATTTTATCGACGAAAGCTGTAATCCGGCGGCGGATTACCAGACGGATGTGGTCTCCTTCGAGGAGATGCTGAAGAGACTGACGGCGCTGAGCGGATCCAGATTTTCGCCTCGGGTGGCGGATGCCGTGCTGCGGCAGCAGAATATGATCAGAGGGGCTTATAAAAAGGAATGAGAGCGCATGTGGTTATGAAAACTATTAAAAAAAGATAAAATAACCACAAAATGTAATTTAAAGAAGCAAAATGTGTTGATATTTCTGAGCAGACGTGGTATCCTTTACATTGTAAACATACATGAAAGGTTATATCAGCATATGAATGAAGCATTTCACATTATCAGCGACGGTTCCTGCGATCTGCCTGTAGAACTGACAAAAGGAAAAAATATTACAGTAGTTCCGTTTTATGTTTCCTTTGACGATGCGACCTATTTAAAGGAAAATGTAGAGATCGGCATCCGGGAGTTTTATCAGCAGATGGTGGACAAAAAGGGCGTTTACCCGAAGTCGTCCATGCCGTCCGCACAGGACTATGTCGATGTATTTCTGCCCTATGCGAAACAGGACATGCCCGTAATCTGTATCTGCATCACTACAAAATTCAGCGGCTCCATGCAGTCTGCGGTAAACGCGAGAGAGCTTGTGCTGGAAGAGTGTCCGGGCGCGCGGATTACGGTAATCGATTCCTGTGTCGATACGGTTTTACAGGGAATCTATGTGTTGGAGGCGGTCAGGCTGCGCGACGCGGGAACGGGTTATGAGGACGCGGTAAAGCGTCTGGAGCAGATCAAGAGTACCGGAAGAATCTTTTTTACGGTTGGCGATATGGAATATCTGCAGCACGGGGGCCGCATCGGCAAGGTGGCTGCCGTGGCCGGGAGCGTGCTTGGGATCCGCCCGGTTATCACGCTGAAAAACGGAGAAATATATCCGTCGGGGATCGGCAGGGGCAGAAAGCGGACCACGGAAAAAGCGCTGGAGCTGCTGCTGCGTTATATTGAGGAAAGCGGCGTCAGGGCAGACTGCTTCAGCATCACGGTGGGATACGGATATGATATCGAAGAGGGGAAGGAATTTCGGGATCATGCGCTGGAGGTGCTGCGCGGCAAGGGCTATAAGGTGGATGAGATTCCCACCTATCAGATCGGCGCTACCATCGGGGTTCACACAGGCCCTTATCCGCTGGGCTTCGGTATTATCGAGAAGGCAATTCATGACTGATTCTATCTTATAGGAAATTTTGTTGCAGTTAGGGAAGAATGCGAAGCATTCTTCCAAGTGTCCTACGGACACTTTGTGTCCGTTAGGACACTTTGTGGGCTCCTGCGCAGTATGCCAGGAGCTCTTTTATGTTTTCAAACGCGTAATCCGGCGGATAAGGGGTATCCTTTATGTCCTCAGGGGACGCTTCTCCCGTAAAGACCACACAGGTATCTACACCGCCGTTAAGGCCGCAGGCGATATCCGTGTAAAGCCTGTCCCCCACGACAAGGGTTTCCTCAGGGGAAAAACCGGACCGTTCCAGACAGAGCTCCACCACCTCCCGGCTGGGCTTGCCGAGATAAACAGGTTTCTTCCCCGTGGTCTGTGTGAGCATATCGCAGATAGCGCCGCAGTCGGGGATAAACCCGAAGTCGATGGGACAGCGCAGATCGGGGTTCGTGGCGTAGAAGGGCGCGTCCGTAGTCTGCAAAAGCCTTGAGGCCCGCGCCAGCTTTTCATAGGTCAGCTCGCTGTCGTAGGCGGCCACAATGCATTCCACATCTTTCTCCGCTTCCTCCGTCACATGCAGCCCGTTGCTTTTCAGCTCCGCCAGAAAAGACGACGTTCCCAGTACAAAGATTTTCTTTCCGGCAAAATGGCGGGTCAGAAAGCGGACGGTCATATAGCCGGAGGTAATAAACTGTTCCTCTGCGGTTTCCAGGCCGAAGGCCCTGCGGAATTTTTCCACATAATCTCTGCCGCTTTTGGTAGAATTGTTGGTGATATAATACGCTTTACCGCCGATTTGTTCTATATAGGTCAACAGCGCCGCGCTTCCCTCATACAAAGTATCGCCTACCGCAAGCGTGCCGTCGATATCAAACAGAAACAGCTTCTTTTTTTTCAGATGATCCAATGCTTTCAATTTTATACCTCCGGTATCGTCTGTTTTCGTTCACAAGTATAGCATTCGTCGGCCCCGACTGCAAGGATTATGTTTTGAGCAGGGATGATGTTTAACGATATATCTTGACCGTTGCAAGCGCTCTGTGATATCATGACCTTATTCGGGGCGGGAAGAGACCGAATGGCCATCCGCCGGACGATGCCGTGCCAGGATATCATGTCTTATTCGAGATAGGAAAGCGACAGAACGGCTATCCGTCATGTTCAGGGCAGAGACAATCGCGGAAGCGGGATAAGCAGGAGAGTATTTCATGAGCAAAATTTCTATTGTGGTGCCGGTATATTACAATTCCGATACGCTGGAGCTTTTATATGAGGATATGAAGGCGAAAATACTGGACAGGCTGGGCGAGTACGAGATTGTCTTTGTGGACGACGGCTCGGGGGATAATTCCTGGGAGATCATGAACCGGATCCGTCTGAGGGACGAAAACGTGCGCTGTGTGAAGCTGTCGAAAAACTATGGGGAACATGCGGCAATTCTGGCAGGACTTTCCGCGTGTACGGGCGACTGCGCCGTGACCAAGCAGGCGGATCTTCAGGAGGACTCCTCCCTGATTCTGGAAATGTATGAAAGCTGGAAGAAGGGAAATAAGGTTGTCCTGGCGGTCCGTAAAGAGCGTAAAGAAAACAGGGTCAAGGTATTTTTTGCAAATCTGTACTATGCGCTGATCCGGAAGATGGTCAATAAAAATATGCCTGCGGGCGGCTGCGACTGTTACCTGATCGACCGCAAGGTGATCGAGGTGCTGGAGCGTCTGGACGAGAAAAATTCCTCGCTCACCCTGCAGGTGATGTGGGTCGGGTTTCAGACCGACATGATTTATTTCGTGCGCCAGGACCGGGAAGTGGGGAAATCCAGATGGACGCTTTCCAAAAAGGTAAAGCTGGTGGCGGATTCCATCTTCAGCTTTTCTTATCTGCCGCTTCGCCTGATGATGGGGCTGGGCGTGCTTTTTGACTTTGCGGCGCTGGCTCTTTTTATCTCCGTTTTTGTGGAAAAGCTTACTACAAATACCCCCCCCAGCGGCTGGGCTTCCATTATGTGTGTGCTGCTGTTCGGGTTCGGAATGCTGATGCTGATGTTGGGCATTATCGGTGAATATATCTGGAGAGTCTTGGACGCAGCAAGGAACCGTCCCCCGTATATTGTGGATGAGATAAAGGATAAGGACTCGGAAAAATGATAAACTTTTTGGAAAATCATAAAAAGAAGTGCCTTGCCCTTTTGTGGACGGCAGTAGTTTTGGCCAGTATCAAAAGTATTTTTACGGATACAGGCTTCGACAATGCCTATACGGTTGCCATGTCCTTCCGTCATTTAAAGGGAGACGGGATGTTTGCGCAGATGTGGGAGCCTCACCAGACCTCTATTTTCTTTACGGACTTTTTCATGTGGCTGTACCGCATTTTTGTACCCTCCTACACAGGCGTAATGCTGTATCTGCAGGTCGTGGGAACCGTCTTTTTTGTTTTTGTCGCATTTCTGCTTTATAAAGTATTGAAAAACATTGCCGGAAGCGATATTGCACAGCTGTCGGCCGCTTTTTTTATCATGTTCCGGGCAAAGCAGACTCCCTTTCCGGAGTTTGCCAATCTTCAGATTGCGTTTTCGGTTCTCCTTTTTCTGTGTCTGGTTTCCTTTATCAGAGAGCAGAAAAAAAAGCGGTATTTGTGCCTTGCGGCAATTTTCCTCTGTCTGGAGGTTCTGTCCTACCCTTCCTGTCTGTTGGCTTATTTTCCGGCAGTATTGATTTTGTTCTTCAAGACGGAGGAGCGCTGGAAGAATATCGGGCTGTTTACGGGAGTGTGCGCGCTGTTCGGCGGGATTTATGCGGGTTACTTTGTCTGCAGGATCGGTTTCCGGGATTTTTTGCGTAATCTTGCAAATATTTTTTACTCGGATTCCCACAGCGGGGAAGCCTATATCAGTACCGGAAATTATTTTTACGGCATCACGGCGGCGATCGTCTGGCTGGCGGTTTGCGGGGGAATTGTCTGGCTTGTGCTGTGGACGGCGAAAAAGCTTTGGAAGAAACGCTTTGATTTTCTTGCCGTCTACGGCATTGTCCTTTTTGTAACGGAGCTTGCGCTTTTGTTTTTGCAGAAAAAGACGGGACTGGACTGGACGTGTATTTTTTACATTTTGCCCGCTCTGCTGATGGCGCTGAGCTGTTCCTGTTATAAGGATATGGAGGAGCAGGAAAAGACGGTCTGGCTTGCGGGAAATCTGTTTGCCTTATGTTCTTTTATTTCCACTTGGCTGCTGACGGATTTGGGTCTGATCACAATGGCTTCCTATATGGTACTTGGCGGCGTGGTCTCGCTGGCGGCCCTCCGGCACAGAAAAAAGCAGATCTGGACCTTTTTGCTGGCTGTCTGCGCGCTGGTTACCGTACACCGGGGGCTGGTGGTGTGGGGGTATGCCAACAAGGACAATATCTGGATGGTGCAGGATTTGGCTGCGGTTGTCAGATCCGGGCCTTCTGTGGGCGTGCTTTGCGACTATATGACCTATTATCAGATGCGCTGCGATGCGGAAGACCATAAACAGTATATTTCGTCAGAGGACACTTTGCTGCTGGTAGGGGATTATGTGATCGATTCTCTGGAGTTTTTGCTGACGGATGCCGACATCGGCAATTATTCTACTATAGATACTCCGGTTTACAATGAAAAACTGCTGGATTACATGGAGATTTATCCGGAGAAAAGGCCTACCGTAGTGGCGGTGAGCAGTTATTACGGCGTTCTGCGGATACCGGCTGACTCCTGGATCATGCAGTGGGTGGATGAAAATTATGAATTGGCGGGAGACGGCCGGTATTGGCGCTATTATCGGGCGAAGGAGACGCAGTGACAGAACGCTGCAGGAAGCGATGTCGCCTGATCTCTCAGAAAAGGATAAGGATGCGGAATATGATAAGTTTTTTGGAAAAACACAGGAAATTATGTCTGGCTCTTTTGTGGACGGCAGTAGTTTTAGCCAGCATAAAAAGTATTTTTACGGATACCGGTTTTGACAATGCCTATACTGTGGCAATGTCCTTCCGGCATTTAAAGGGGGACGGGATGTTCCGACAGATGTGGGAGCCTCACCAGACCTCCATATTCTTTACAGATTTTTTTATGTGGCTGTACCGTTTCCTGGTCCCTTCCTACACGGGAGTGATGTTATATCTGCAGATTGTCGGAACCGCTTTTAATGCTGTCATTGGGTTCCTGCTCTACAGACTGTTGAAAACAATTGCGGGAAGCGATGTCGCCCAGCTGGCGGCCGCGTTTTTTATCCTGTTTCGGGCAAAGCAGACTCCTTTTCCGGAGTATGCAAATCTTCAGATAGGATTTTCGGTTCTTCTTTTTCTGTGCATGGTTTCCTTTGTCAGAGAGCAGCAGAAAAGGCGGTATCTGTGCTTTGCGGCTTTCTTTCTCTGTCTGGAGGTCCTGTCCTATCCGTCCTGCCTGTTGGTTTACTTTCCGGCGGTTCTGATCCTGTTTTTCAGGACAAAAGAACGGTGGAAGAATATCGGGCTGTTTACAGGCGTATGTGCATTGTTCGGAGGAATTTACACAGGTTATTTTGTCTGCAAGACAGGGCCTGCTGCTTTTATCCGGAACCTGAGAAATATATTTTACGCAGATCCCCACAGCGACGGGGCTGTTGTCAGTGCGTGGAATTATTTTTACGGCGTTATCGTGGCCGTTTCCTGGCTGGTTCTCTGCGGAGTCTTTGCATGGCTTTTGATATGGGCGCTGCGCAGGCTGCTGAAAAGAACCTTTGACTTTTTTGCCGTCTACGGAATGGTATTGTTTGTGTCCGAACTTGCTCTCCTCTTTTTGCAGAAGAAAACCGGATTGGACTGGACCTGCACCTTTTATATCCTGCCCGCTCTGTTGATGGCGCTCAGCTGTTCCTGCTACAAGGATATGGACGAGTTGGAAAAAACCGTCTGGCTTGCCGGAAACCTTTTTGCCCTGGGGGCATTTTTGGCCACTTGTCTGCTGACAGCTCTGGGGCTGATTACCATGGTTCCCTATATGGTATTGGGCGGTGTGGTTTCACTGGCGGCGCTCCGGCACCGGAAAAAGCAGATTTGGACTTTTTTGTTCTTTGTCTGCGGCCTGGTTGTCATGCACCGGGGGCTGGTGATTTGGGGCTATGCCAATCAGAAGGGCATCTATCTGGTACATGAGGCGGATACAATTGTCAGATCCGGCCCGTGCCTTGGCGTTATCTGTGACTATAATACCTATCATCGGCTTGCTTTTGATACGGAGGATCACAATCAGTTTATTACATCGGAGGATTCCCTGCTGTTGGTGGGAGATTGGCTGGTAGATTCTATGGAATTTCTGCTGACTGATGCTGATATCAGCAATTACTCAACCATTGATGTCCCTGCTTACAATGAACTGCTGTTGGAATATCTGGAGCTTTATCCCGAAAAAGAGCCTACCGTAGTGGCGGTCAGCATGTCCTCCAACGCCATGCTGATGCAGGACGCCTCCTGGATTATGCGGTGGATAAACGAGAATTACGAGGCGGTGGGAGACGGCCGGAACTGGCGCTATTACCGGGCGAAGGAGGGGCAGGATATTTCGGAAGAAACGGAGAGTGCGCGCTGAAGCGTGCAGGAGGTGAAAAATGAATATAATGGCAAACACCCTTGACAGGGGATTTTACATGTATCAGGAAGAATTTGAACAAAAGGCGCTGGAGGTGCTGCGCTCCGGTTGGTATGTGCTGGGCCGGGAGGTGAGCTCCTTTGAGACGGAATTTGCCGATTATGTCGGCAGCAGACACTGCGTGGGCCTGGCCAGCGGGCTGGACGCGCTCTGGATTGCGTTCCGCATTCTGGGCATCGGCGCGGGCGACGAGGTTTTGGTGCAGGGCAATACCTACATCGCCTCCGTGATGGGGATCACCATAAACGGGGCCACGCCGGTGTTTGTCGAACCGGATGAGTATTATAATCTGGATGCGTCGAAGATAGAGGAGAAGATCACGGACAGGACAAAGGCAATCCTTGTGGTGCATCTTTACGGACAGGCCTCCAATATGGAGGAGATCATGAAGATCGCCGGGCAGTACAATCTGCGTGTCGTGGAGGACTGTGCCCAGTCCCACGGGGCAAAATTTAACGGCCGGATGACGGGAACCTTTGGGGATATCGGCTGCTTTTCCTTTTATCCTTCTAAAAATCTGGGGGCTTTCGGAGATGCGGGAGCCATTGTCACAGACGACGACAAAATTGCGGAGGATGTGAGGGTCTTTCGAAATTACGGCAGCGAAAAGCGCTATTACAATAAAGTGGTGGGCGCAAATTCCCGGCTGGACGAGCTGCAGGCGGGGCTTCTGCGGGTAAGGCTCGGACATATGCAGGAGCTGGAGGCGCAGAAGCGGGAT
The DNA here is from genome assembly GCA_023664305.1 of bacterium. GTDB lineage: Bacteria > Bacillota > Clostridia > Lachnospirales > Lachnospiraceae > Acetatifactor. The sequence continues at coordinate 83,919 of JAMPFT010000002.1, forward strand.
ATTTGCGAGAGATATCTGCGGGAACTGGACGGAGAAAAATTTGAGCTTCCCAGGATCAGGGAGGGCGCAACGCATATATGGCACCAGTTTGTAGTCAGATCCCACAGGCGGGACGAGCTGGCGGAATACCTGAAAGGTAAGGGGATCGGCACCATCATTCATTATCCGATTCCGCCCCATTTGTCGGAGGCTTACCGTTATCTGGGCTTTACGGAAGGCTTTTTGCCGATCACGGAGCGGTACGCGAAGTCCGTTCTGTCGATTCCGCTGTTTTACGGAATGACAAAAGAAGAGCAGGATTATGTCATTCATTGGATGAATCGGTTTTAGAGAGGGTTGGGATGCTGAAAAAGATATTGGAAAATAAAAAATGGAAGCCATGGCTCCAATTTGTCAAATTCGGGCTGGTGGGAGTAAGCAACACGGCGGTCTTTTACCTTTTATATGCCATGATCGTCTTCCTTCTCCGGGGGTTGGAGTGGAAGCGGGACTATATTCTGGCGAATGCCGTCGCTTTTACCGTCAGCATTTTCTGGTCCTTTTACTGGAACAATAAGTATGTTTTTACAAAGGCGGAGGGCAGCAGGCGAAATCTCTGGAGGGCCCTGGGCAAATGCTTCCTTTCCTACGGATTTACGGGTTATATCCTGGAGAATGTTTTGTCCTTTGTCTGGATCGAATGGATGGGGCTTTCCAAATATATCGCGCCGCTGCTGAATCTGTTTTTTACCGTCCCGGTCAATTTTCTGTTGAACAAATTGTGGGCGTTTCGGGATAAATCCTGAAAAACGCGGTTTGAGGACAGCGTCTAATCGTGGAGTACGCTGTCGGCATATCCCTCCTCAATGGCGGCGTTGCATGTTGCGTCAATGCTTGCGGCTACTTCCTCGGGGGTTTTGTCGCCGAAAAGCAAATCCTGTATGTTGAGATAGAATGCAGACCGGACGCCGCGCCAGTTCGGATTGTTTCCGGTGAGATTTACGTTTGCGCTGCTGTTATTGATGTATTTGCGCAGACCTTTTAGTTCCTCGGCATATTTCTCCGCCACACCGGCGCTGCACGGTATCGAGCCGGCCATGTAGTCGATATACTCGCTCTCATAAACAAAACGGACAAACGCTTTGGCGGTCGCCAGCTTTGTTTCGTCGCCGTTGTCAAACACTTCGAAGCCAGTGGTAAAGACCGTCGCATAACCGGGCGCTTCCGGATCCGCAAAATTGGGGAAATTGACGGAATAAATGTCAAAGCCGGCCTCCTTTCGGCAGGATTCCTCCTGGGCGGCGTTGTTGATATACAGCGCCAGCAGCCCGTTAATAAACTGGTGATAGTTGTCCATGATGACCAGGGTATCCGCTCCGGCGGGGAAATATCCCTTATCGTTACAGTCCTTAATCCACTGCAGAGCCGCAATCCCTTCCGGCGTGTTGACGCAGAAGCGGCCGTTTTCATCGAACAGCGGACAGCCGAAAGCCCGCAGAAGCGTCATAATGTGGGTGTCGCCCTGATTGTCTCCGGCGTACATCATCATGGGAGAGACCAGGTCGGACAGATTGGTTTTCAGCGTTTCAAAGATATATTCAAACTGTTCCCGGTTCCAGTTCTGAACGACATCGGGTTCCCTGATAAATTCTTCCAGTCCTGCCTGACGGAACAGATCCGCGTTGAACGAGAGGGTGTTCTGCGCGGTGACGAAGGGCATCATATAGGTTTTTCCGTTTAAGGAGCTTTCCTGCCAATAGCTGGGATAAATGTCGGCACGAAGCTCTTCGCTGATAATGTCGTCCAGGGGCGCTACCCGTCCCGTGTGGATGTAGGTAGACATATTAAAGTATCCCTCGTAGAGCACGTCTGCGGCGTCCGGCGTATCGAAGCAACCGGGGATCTCCGCGTCCTCGCCGGTCAGTTCAAACTCGATCAGATTTACGGTAACATCCGCATCCTCATACTGCTCACAGAAGGCGTCGGCGGCTTTTTGCAGAAATTGGGCGGCGGACGTAACATTTGTCCCTGTCAGATCGTTCATTTGAAGCGTGGGGCATTTGACGTTGAGAACCACAGACGGCTTCTGTGCCGTCTGTCCTCCGCACCCGGCGAGAAGTCCGCACAGCAGAATTGTCAAAAACAAAATTACAGGCTGTTTTTTCATAGTGTTTCCTCCGTTATGATAAGAATTGACGCAGAGTTTTCAACAGTGCGGGAATATCGATCGGTTTGCCGACATGGGCGTTCATACCCGCGTCGAGAGCGGCCTGCCTGTCTTCTTCGAAAGCGTTTGCGGTCATGGCGATGATCAGGATCCCGGACAGCTTCGGGTCGTCCAGTAAACGGATCGCCCGGGTGGCCTCGTAGCCGTTCATGACCGGCATCTGTACATCCATCAAAACCGCGTCGAAGTATCCGGGCGCGGAAGCCTGTACCGCCTCCACTGCCTCCCGGCCGTTTTCTGCCGTCTCGATCAAAAAGCCCCATTCCTGCAAAAGCTCTGTCGCAATTTCCCGGTTGAGCTCGTTGTCCTCCACCAACAACAGCCGCCGTCCCTGGAAGGATACCGCTTCCTCCTCGGCCGGAGCCTTCTTCCCGACAGCCTCGGCACACAGACGGAAAGACAGCTCTATGACAAATTCGGTTCCCTTATCTTTTTCGCTGTGAACCTCGATGGTCCCCTTCATCATGTCTACGATACTTTTGGTGATCGACATGCCTAAGCCTGTGCCCTGGATACCGCTGACGGTGCTTGTCTGCTCCCGGGTGAAAGGTTCAAAGATGGTGGCGGCAAATTCCGGACTCATGCCGATGCCGGTATCCCTGACCCGGAGTTCATAATCGCCCCAGCCGGGCCGTTGACCTTCTTTTTCGGTCAGGCACAGAGTGACGGATCCGCCGGCAGGGGTAAACTTCATGGCGTTGGAAAGCAGATTCAGTAAAATCTGGTTCAGACGCAGCTTATCGCAGTAAATATTCTCGTTTGTGACATTCTCCGCGTCAATGTATAATTTTAGCTGCCTGGAAAGGATATCCGTCTGGATGATACTGCGGATATTCTGCAGGATCTCGGCCAGATTTTCCGGTTTTTCCTCAATGACCACTTTTCCCGATTCAATCCGGCTCATATCCAGCACATCGTTGATCAGGCTGAGAAGATGGTTGGAGGATTGGGTGATTTTTTCCAGATATCCCCGCACCTGTTCCGTGCTTTCAATGTGCTTTGACGCCAGAGCGGTGAAGCCGATAATCGCGTTCATCGGCGTGCGGATATCGTGGGACATATTGTTGAGGAAAGCGGTTTTGGCCCGATTGGCCGACTCCGCCATCGCCAGAGCCTCATTCAGCTCCTCCTGATGCTGTTGGTTCAGTCTGGCCTGTACCGCAGCCTGACGGCCGCGCAGAGTCAGCAGAAGAACGAGCACCACCGCCGACCCCATGGCAATGAATATCAGCAGCACAATCTGAAGGAGCTCCATACTCTGCGCCTCAAAGACTGACCGGTAAACCGATGTAACAAAATACCAATCCATTTCCGGCATGGGCGTAAAGCGCATCAGGGCGCTGCCCCGGTCCGTTTCAAACGAAATGGTGAACGATTCGTTCCGTGCGATCCGCTCCCGGATATTTTCGACGGCAGCGCCGTCCTCCAGCCGGTACTTTTCAATGTCGGTGAAAAAGTTTTCCCGCACCTGAATGCTGTGGCTGCGGTTCAGGTTCACGATGTAGTTGCCGTCCTGGTCGATGATGTTGCTGTAGCCTTCCCCGCCGTAGCTGTCGATCTTCAGTTCATTGGCCAGCGTGTTGATATGAAAGCGGCAGACAATATGGGTAAATGTTTTTTCTTCTACCGTGAAGGGCTTGATTTTCACCCCGAACAACAGGCTTTCGTTCCGGGATTCCACACTTTCGCCTTCTCCGTCGTACCTGGCTACAAAGCGCTCCTGTTCCCCCCGGCAGAGGGAAGCGATACTTTCGCTTTTGGAGATAAACAGGGAACTGTAGTAAATATTTTCCTCTTCGTCGATCAGCGCGAGGTCGAGACAGTCCATGCCGCTTTCTTTCAAGTGCAGCAGCTCCAACAGTTCGTAAGTTGTCTGGCACTTTGCCTGACGGCATTCGCTTCCCACGCTGGACAAGGTGTTCCAGCGGTATTCCAGTGATTTTAAGATGGCCGCCTCATCGTGAAGCGCCACCTCGTCCATGGACTGCACTGCCAGGTTGATCACCTTGCTCGTCACAACAGAATAGAGAATTGCTACTCCTGTAAAAACCGCAAGAATCAAGGACAGCAGCAAAAATGCCTTGCCTCGCCAGCCGGCGGGGGCGGTTCGCTTATTCAGCCTCATAATAATACTCCTCTGCGTGTCCGGAGCACGCGTGTCGTTCAATTGTCTGAAAGTTCGTCTCAAACCTTGACGCTCCTCAAAGCGGCTTTCCGGAAGCTTGCTGTAGCATACAAAAATCCACTATTATTATAGCTTTCCGGCATACCGCCGTCAAGGTTTTCGGAAAATCATATTGACGAATATACCCGGAAAGAGTATTGTTTTATTAAAAACCGCTTCCGAATGCTGTCGCGGAAACGGCAGCTTTCGAGGGGGCTCAGACGCTTCGTTCGACGTATGAAATTTAGTATGCGGGCCGGAGAGCGCAAAGGGGTGTAAGTATGAAATACAGATCGGACCGATACGGCAATCCGATTTCCCAGCTGGGTTACGGATGTATGCGATTCACCAGAAAGGGAAATGCCATCGACTATGAAAAGGCTGAGAGGGAAGTCCTTCTTGCCATTGAAAAAGGCGTCAATTATTTTGATACCGCTTACGTTTATCCCGGCAGCGAGGAATGCCTCGGACGGATTCTGGACGAAAATCAGTGTCGGGACAGGGTTTCTATTGCCACCAAGCTTCCGCAGTATATTATGCGTTCCTCTGCGGCGGTTGACAAAACCTTTCAGGAGGAGCTGTCCCGCCTCCGCACGGACCGCATTGATTATTACCTGATGCATATGTTTACGGACTATGCGGAGTGGGAGCACCTTAAGACGCTGGGAATTGAGGAATGGATCGAGCGGCAGAAAGCGGAGGGCCGTATCCGCAACATTGGTTTTTCCTACCACGGCGATACGGAAATGTTTTTGAAAATTCTGGATGCGTATGACTGGGATTTCTGCCAGATTCAGTATAACTATTTAGACGAGCACACCCAGGCCGGAAGACGGGGGCTTCAGGCGGCGGCCCAAAAGGGTATTCCGGTTGTCATTATGGAGCCGCTCCGCGGCGGAAAGCTGGTCAATCTGCCGGATAAAGCGAAAGAAGCGCTTGCCTCGGACAGCAAGGGCTATACGCCCGCCGAACTGGGACTGCGCTGGCTGTGGGATCAGCCGGAGGTCAGCTGTGTGCTTTCCGGTATGAACTCCGAGGATATGATAAATGAAAATATCCGCATCGCATCGGAGGCGGAGCCGGGACATTTTACCGAAGAAGACAGGAAGATTGTGGAGCAGATCAAGGCGATTATCCGCGAACGGGAAAAGGTAGGCTGCACGGGCTGCCGGTATTGTATGCCTTGCCCTAAGGGAGTGGATATTCCGGGTAATTTTTACTATTATAACCTGATGTATATGGAGAAAAAGTCCTCGGCCCGTTTTGAATTTGCGCAGAATATGGGACTGCGAAGAGAGCCCGGCTTTGCATCGCAGTGCGTCGGATGCGGCAAATGTGAAAAGCACTGCCCGCAGCACATCAATATCCGTGAAAAATCAAAGGAAGCCGATCACGGTCTCAGACCCCTGCCTTATAAAATCGGTATTCAGGCCGCGCGTAAGATTATGATACGGAAAACCTGAAGACTGCGCCGGGACATGTCAGGATACGGATCTGCAACACATCAGAAAGCGCAAACAGGACCGGGATACGGTCGGAGACTGTTTAAACGGAAAGGACTGTATATGGAAAGAGAATGGATCGGCGAGGTCTACAACAAAATCCTCGCAAAGGAAAAAAAGGTAGCGGAGCGGAACCGGAACAAAATCCCGTATACTACAGAGAACGGCGTCTTTGACGACAGGGGAAAGACGGATATCTGCTGGTGGACAAATGGTTTTTGGGGCGGCATGATGTGGCAGCTCTACCATGCGACGGGGGAGCCTGTTTATCTGGAAAATGCCCTGCGGACAGAGCTCAGGCTGGACGAAAACCTTATGAACCGCCAGGGAATGGACCATGACAGCGGCTTTAAATGGATGCCCACATCGGTGGTACACTACCGTCTGACAGGGGATGCGGCGTCCCGGAACAGAGCGCTTCTTGCGGCAGATAATCTTGCGGGCCGTTTTAATCCGGTGGGAAAATTTATCCGCGCGTGGAATAGCTGGGACGGAAACGAGGACGGTTCTTTTGCGGGACGCGCGATCATTGACTGCATGATGAATCTGCCGCTTCTGTATTGGGCGGGGGATGAACTCCATGACCCGAGGTTTTATCACATTGCAAAGATGCATGCGGACACTGCCGTCAGAACCTTTATCCGCGAGGACGGTTCGGTGAAGCATATTATTGAGATCGACGCCGAGACAGGGGAATATCTGCATTCTGTCGGAGGACAGGGCTACGGCCACGGTTCTTCCTGGACGAGGGGACAGGCGTGGGCTGTATATGGCTTTATTTTAAGCTATATTCATACGAAGGAGGAACGGTATCTTGAAGCCTCCAGGAGAGTGGCGGACTATTTCATTGCCAATATTCCGGAATCGAATTTGATACCCGTTGATTTCAGACAGCCCGAGACGCCGGCTTATGAGGATTCCACGGCGGCAGCCATTGTGTCGTGTGGCCTTTTGGAGCTTGCAAAATATGTGCCTGAAAGGGAAAAGGCCAAATACGGGGACGCCGCGCTGAAGCTGCTCAAGGCGTTGGCGGATAAGCGCTGTAACTGGGATGAGAACACGGACAATCTGGTGGAAAAATGCACGGCGGCATATCATGACGCGGAGCATGAGTTTTCGATTATTTATGGTGATTATTATTTTATAGAAGCGATCTGGAAGCTGACGGGGAAGGAGATTTTTGTTTGGTAGAGGAGCGATGTAGAATACAGCGTTTTAAGAGAGAAAATTAACATGATTAAGGCGCTTTTGTGTTACGGTAAAAGATTGAAAAGGGAGAAATGTTTGAAAACAGAACTACACTTTTTGGGGTGTGTGCGGGTGAGAAAAGCAAAATGGAAATAACTCGAGAGTTTAAGAAGTAAGGAGCAGTAAAAAGTGATATAATAGGGATTAGAAAAAGAGGCTTTGGACTAATATTGATTGGCGATAAGGTGAAAGAGAAAGCCATTTCATAATTGATCAAAACTTGCAAAACCAATTGTCTGAAATGACAGAAGAACAGAAAGAAACAGAGGATATAAGATGTCTTTATTAAAAAAAGTATTTGAGAGAGTAAATTTGCAGAGATGGATTGTTTCACTTTGTATTCTTTATGTCTGCATCGGTACACAGCAGATGCAGACGGTAAAATGGGATACCGGAGTCATAGAGTTTGCCAGAGATTCTCTGGGTGTTCTGATGGCAGCTATTTTGTTCACACATTATAAATGGAGTGATTTTGCTAAATTTAAAATTCCTTATATTGTGTGGAGTCTTGTGGGGGCTATAGCGGGAATCCTTATAGTTCCTATGGTTTTTGACAAAAGGGAAGCCTTTTTAAAGGCGGATACAATAGTAATTGCTCTGGGTATCTTTTTTATGGGATACTGTGTGATTCATACCTTTATCAGTTTTTTTGTCGAAAAATGTCGTCCGGAGTTCTACCGACCATTATTTATCATATGGGTGGTGATGCTTCTTTTGATGATTTTTTCAAAAAGTAATTATCTTTGGCCGGAATGTTATTTTGTATTGTTTTTATGCTATTATATGACGCCCCAGACACCGAAGCAACGCTCAAATGTATATATTGGGATAGTAAACGGAATCATTCTGGGTTTTATCCTTATTCAGGCACATGCATTGTTGTGCCGTCCTTATGACAGGCTTAGATATTACGGAAATTTCTGTAACCCGAATCAGAATTCTACATTTCTGTGTTTTTGCCTTGCAGCGCTGCTTGCTAAAATTTTGATAGTGACCAGAGAAAATCAAGGAAAAGTTGTCAGAATTTTTTGCTTTTTGCTTACAGGGATCTGTTATTCTCTTATTTGTATGACTATGTGCCGTTCCGGATATCTCGCGACTTTTGTTGTCACACTTTTTTTCCTTTATGCTTATTGTAGTATTCAGCAGAAGAGAGTTTTCTTTAGGACAGGCATCATTTTAGTCGCTCTTTTTGCGGTGCTTCTTCCTGTAACATACCTTGCCGTTCGGTATATTCCTACCATCCACCCTCATGTACTTTTTTATTTTCAGGAAGGCTATTCTGAATCAAGGGTTCATTCCTGGGATGAAAGGAGCTCGTCAAAGTACATTACCTTTGAGCAAATGATACAGGGAATATTTGGCAGAATGGAAGATACGATGACGGAGATAAGTGGTTCTGGAGAAGGAAAGGAGGAGTCCTCAAAGACAGAAAATTTCCTTGTGGCGGCAGCGGCGGCGGATAAAGTTCCATTCAACATTCTGCTGGCGGATGCTGATATGGTTTCTACAGAAGAAGCGATAAATCCTAATAAAATTCCTGCTTTAGACGGAGAGTATGCGGGAAATGCATTTCTTGTAAGATATACAATTTATAAGTGGTATTTTGATCATTTATCTTTAAGGGGCATGCCGTATGAGGAGCAGGGCTTTCAACTTACAAAAACTCATTGGATACAGAATACTCATGATATCTATTTAGATTACGGAATAAACTTTGGATATCCGGTCATGATTCTTTTCACTATTTTTATATGGTGGGGAATAGGGCGGCTTACCGTGCTGGGCTCCAAGTCACGGGACGCAGAGATATTCAGCTGTCTGCTTATTACTCTTGTTCCGCCTGTTTTTGGACTTTTTGAGTTTGCATGGGGAACAGGTATGATTGCTACAGTGGCGTTTTATCTTTGCTTTAAAGAAATGATGGTAAGATTTTGTCGATGAAATTTTCTTTACAGGGCGGAAGAAATATCCTATAATGAATTATGTCGTTAATAAATTTTTAAGCATGCAGATTATTAAAGTGTGTAGTAGAAGTTTGAATCATAAAAGAGGAAACGAAACGGACGGCTTCAGCTTTAGCGGAGCCGTCCGTTCCTCGTTCGGACCAGACAAAGAGCCTTTAGAAAAAAATGTAAAATACATTGGAATTATAAAGAGAATCTGTTATAATGGTCCTTGTTGATAGCAGGGAGAGGCTGGTTTGTTTTTTGGGCAGGCGGGGAACTGCCGGTATTATGACAGGGACCGGGCAATCACGGCGGTCTTGGAGTTGTATGGGAAGAGAAATTTCAGGGCGAAGGAAAAGCCAATATGGAACATACAGAGAACATTCGAAAAAGAAATAAAATAATTGATATCACTGCCTTTGTCGTGATGCTGGTAATTGTATCGGCTGTCATGCTGATTCTCTTTTACAGGCAGACATGTGGCAATGATGAAGAATATGCCTCTGATATGGCGGCATATATTCAGGAAATGCAGGGATTGGACAGCAGATATAGTTTTCCTTATCCGATTTTCTTTAAATTTGCGGCGATGATTCATCTGTTTGCGTCGCCCGAACTTGCTGTGGCGATTGCAACAATGCTTTTGAACAGCTTGGCAATCCTTGTGACAAAGCTGATTTTCAATCGGTTGATTTTGACGGAGTTGGAGAACGGTCTGAAAGCATTCTCCAAAAGATCCGATATCTCATGGATGGCTGGCATTGCGGTCAGTCTGATTTCCGTCTCTCTGTTTTTTGTCTCTATGCTGTATCCGCCGGAGGGTATTTATCTGCCGGGGATTCGCTTTAAATATGTAGGGGTTTTCAGCCCCAATCCTTTTCACAACGCGACCTACTTGGCGGCCCGGCCTTTCGCTATTTTGGCTTTTTTATGGTATATAAAGCTGCTGCCCCTGTATGAGATGGGAACAAAGAAAAACGGAAGGCTTCCCGATTACTTTTTATTTTCATTTTTCCTGTTAATCGCCACAATGACTAAGCCGAGTTTTACACTGGTTCTGGTGAGCGCGGCAGGGCTTCTCATGTTGTATCGGCTGGTGAGAGCGAGGTTTCGCAATTTCATTCCTACCGTGCAGTTGGGACTGTGTTTTATCCCCACCTTTCTTGACCTGCTGTATCAGTATCGGGGAGTATTCTATGGGGGAGACGGCGCGGAGCGTGGCATAGGATTTTGTTTTGGGTATGTATGGGCATTATATTGTGACAGTATTCCGCTGGCTGTGGGGCTGGTGATTGCGTTTCCACTGTCGGTATTGATATTAAACTATAAGGAATGCGGTAAAAGTACTTTATTCCGTTTTTCATGGCTGCTTTATCTGATGAGTTTTCTGGAAGCCTTTTTTCTCTATGAAAAAGGGTTTCGGATGGTTGACTTCAATTTTTCGTGGGGATATATGTATGGCATCTTTTTCTGCCATTTTGGGGCGTTGTTGGTATTGCTCCGAGTGACCGCAAAAAGGTTTTACGGAGGAAAAAATTCCGGCGCGAAAAGGGAAAAAATGGATAAGATATTTATTGCTTTGCAGTGGCTGCTGTACGCATACCATGTGGTTTGCGGGATCGCATATTTTATGAATATTTTTGCCGGGGAGACTTATTATTGAGCTTGTGGGAGTTGACCGCGCGCAAAAGTATTTTCCGCAATTTTAGTAGCGGTTAGATGCGGATCGGAGTATTATGGAGAAGGACGGAAATCAGTGTACAGTAATTTGGAGGAGAGTGAGGGTTTACATGCAGGAAATATGCGCAAAAATGTTGGAATTTGCACAAAAGGGAGATGAGAGGGGACATCTGGTCATTGTGGAAGGCATGAAAGATATTCCTTTTGAAATCAAACGAATCTTTTATATTTACGGTTCCGATGCCTCTGTGGTACGGGGGCAGCATGCCAATCGGAACAGTGAATTTGTCTTGATTAATGTCGCCGGAACGAGCAAGGTAAGGGTAATGGACGGCAAAGGAAATGAAGCGATCTTTGTGCTGAACAGGCCGCATACGGGTATTTACCTTCCTACAATGGTTTGGAAGGAAATGTATGACTTCAGCGCCGATTCTGTATTGTTGTGTCTTGCATCGGAATATTACGATCCTGAAGAATACATCCGCAGCTACGAGGACTTTCAGAAGATAGTGGAGCAGGAATGACAGGGAGGAAGGGGTCCATGAAAATATCTATCGTAATTCCCGTCTATTTTAATGAAGACAATTTGAAACCGCTGTATGCGGATATAAAGGAAAAGCTTCTGTCGCAGGATGAGTATGAATGGGAGCTTGTGATGGTAAATGACGGTTCCGGAGACGGAAGCTATCGTGTCATGCAGGAACTGGCGAGGGAGGACAAAAGAATCCGGATATTCAGCCTTTCCAGAAATTTTGGCTCCCACGCCGCTATTTTATGCGGTTTGTCAAAGTGTACCGGCGACTGCGCGGTCGTGAAAGCAGCAGACATGCAGGAACCGACGGAACTGGTGCTTGAGATGGTGGGAAGTTGGAAAAAGGGGAATAATGTTGTCCTTGCAGTCAGGAAGGAACGGAATGAGAAAAAAAGCCAGACGGTCTTTGCCAATTTGTACTATTGGATGGTCCGGAAAACCGCTTTGCCGGATATGCCGAAGGGGGGATTCGATGTATATCTTTTGGATCGGAAGGTGATAGAGGTGCTGATGCGGCTAGACGAAAGAAACAGTGCGTTGACCGGACAGATTTTATGGAGCGGTTTTCGGACGGAAAAGGTATATTACACAAGACTTGCCAGAGAGATTGGAAGCAGTAAATGGACGATGAAGAAAAAGGTTCGGTTGGTATCGGACACGCTGTTTAGTTTTTCCTCTTTGCCGATTACGGTAGTAAGTGTGATCGGGACATGCTCTTGCGCGGGCTCGGCTGTATGGGCTACATTGGTCTTTGTCTTAAAGCTTTTAGGAATGATTGACGTCAGCGGATGGACAACGCTGTTCATTTTTAATTTGTTCAGTTTTGGCGTTACCATGCTGACGCTGGGAATCCTGGGAGGATATTTATGGCGGGCTTTTGACGCTTCCAGAAACAGGCCCCCGTATATCATTGAGGACGAGGGCAACGCAGATGAGAAATAGCATCGAGAAGGAGTACAAAAAATGAGGCATCATTATTGCGGAATCTATGAAAACATAGGAATCAGAGCGCTCGGCGAAAATGATTTGGAATTGCTGAGGACGTGGAGAAATGATAAGGGGCTGTCAAAATATCTCACACCTATTCCGGAAATTACGAAAGAGATGCAGCAGCAATGGTATCAAAATTATCTGGTAGACGAGGATATAATATTTTTCGCGGTTATCGATATGGAAAAAGACCAGACCATAGGAACCGTCGCGCTGTACCATTTTGAAAAAGAGGTTTGCAAAGTTGGGAAGATTGTCATTGGCGACGCTACGGAAAGAGGGCGGAATTTAGGATATCGCTCTCTGCTGCTTGCGATGAAAGTGGCAATTGTAAAGTTAAGCGTTCAGAAATTTAGATTACAGGTATGTGAGGACAATGCCGCCGCATATCGAATTTATGAAAAAGCCGGATTTCACGAAATCGGAAGACATGCTTTTGTGGGCGGTGGGCTGGAGATTGATATGGAAATCGACAGGGAAACCTTTGAAGAGGAAAACCCGCTGCTAAAAGATATGATTATTTATGAAGAAAAAAAGACGGCGAAAACATTTGGGGGGGGTAATTCCCTTAGCGCATAATAGGAAGGAATTGTGTAATTAGTCAGGAGGCCACGATTGGTTATGGCGTACAGATAGGAAATAATTGCATTATTGAAAGAGCAGAGATCGGAGAGAATTGTATTATAGAAGATAATGTAATTATCCGCAACAATGTTCATGTTGGGAAAGATTCGTATATAGGCGCTAATGTAATCCTGGGCGAAAAACGGATGGACGGAATACAGGATTGTCAAAAAAAGCAAAAGAGATATTATTTTAAGAGAAATATGCCTTGGGAGGATAGCGATTACGATAGCTGGAAACAAGGCAACAAGTATGATACAAACTTAGTAGAGGGAAATACGGCAAGTAAGATGACAGATAAACGGCTCAATTGATCTGAAAAAGAACCGAGTTTTCATCCTCAGCTATTTTTTCATATCCTGCCTGGAGGCATTGGGCTTCTACAAGTCCTCCGCGCTGCGCATAAAGATAGCGGCAGCGCAGGGAATCGATATGCCCTATGACGTAATCGGGCATACAGCAGCTGATCCCAAAGCCTTCCGGAAGAGCGTAAAGCAATTGCCACTGCGCGTTTATTGTGACTGTATCTACCGTGTCGTTAAAGGCCCACATAAGCGTATTATCATAACTTGGAACCTGCTCTTGGTTAAGCTCCAAAGCGTCCGCAAATATTTCTCGCCACTCTTCTACGGCAGCTGCGCGCTCTTCCTGCCGGAACGGGATTTGATAATCATAGGGGACAATAGCCATATGAATATAAAAATAGGCAAAGGTGACGCCGACCAAAACGGCTTTTTTGTAAAAGCGGGTTTCCAACATTGCAATTACAAAAACAGCCGCCGCTATAAATGTCAACAGATGCTTGCTGCCCTCCGTTAAAGTATACATAAGAAGCAAGGCCAAAAGCATTGCAAGGAAGCTGAAGACCATGTGCGCCTCTATGCAAAGGCGGTCGCGCACAGTTTTTATCCTGTCTATGTCCGAGTGCTTCGTCGGCTGCGAAGTCGTCGCAAAGTTCCTTTTATAACGATCCGCCGAAAAAGCTTTCTGCGAGCGCCGCAGTTCCAGTAAATCGCGGATACTCTGTATTATCAGTACGCCAAGACAGACCAGATATCCTGCAAAAAATGCTCCTGACGCCAATCCTGTGTGAATTCCCTCTTGAATGTGTGTAATGAAATTTTGCCCCTGATAAATTATTTTGGACAATGTATAGCGGATGCCGCCAAAGAATCCCTGTTCGAAAAAGGCGACAATCCAGTCCGTAAAGAACAGGGGCCAAAAATACTCCGTTCCTAAATAGTGTTTAATACATGCATATAAACCGAGTGAAGCCAGGATCAGCAAAAAGGAAGCGGCGAGCCTTTTTCCTTTGCTGAAGGAATTTCCGCCCTCCCGGATCCAAAGCCATGCGGGGAGCAGCATAAAAAGCAGAAGATACGGTCTCATCACAGCCATCAAAGCAGAAAGTAAAAAAAGCAGCACTAATTTATAGCTCTTCTTTTGCCTCAGATAGTTAAAAGCCAGAGAATATAAAAGGATCAGCATACTAAAGCAGATAACCTCCGGCATACCGGAGAGCATATAACGCACGAACAGGGTATAAAGACTAAAAAGCACCGTCAGGATACCCAGCTGTTTCCAGCTCGGCCTTACCAGCCATACAAATAAGAAGCAGCTAAGGGACATCAGAAAAATATTGCATAAAATCGGCGACATAAGATTCCAGCCAAAGAGAAGTCCCCAGACAACCCAGGGAAAAAACAGCAAAGGACTCCATGCCCCGAAAGATAAGTTTAAGGCATGGCTCTCGTTATAACCGAAGTAGCCCTGAGGATACCCATAATTTATAATCGCTTCTACTTGTTTGTAATAGAGAAGTTCGTCGTTCCATTCCGAAGACGGTAAATAGACGTCGCCTATTCGGCGCCCCTGCGCGGCGCAGGTTACGACGCAGCACGTTACCGGTAGCAAAGCCAGCAACAGTGCCTTGATGAAAGTGATATATCGTTTGTTATATTTCCACCAATTGCAAACTTTTTTCATGAAACATCTCCATGCTCAAATCATACGCTTTGGGGGTATTATTGTCAAGAAAATAAATCATTGAGTTTCCGCGAATTGCGGATTGCGGAAGGCTGAATTGCCGGAAGCAAAAATTATCAAAAATTTAAGATATGAGGGTGGCGGCAGGGGCTGAAAAATGATATACTGAAAATCAGGATTCCGGCGTGTTGTTGGAATCCTGTATGTTTTGCTTATAAAATACAGTATATTTTGCCCCTGCCGGAACCTGTAGCATACGTCTCAAAAATGGGTAAAAATGTCGAAAAACCGCGGAAAACAGCCAGTTGTACGGACATCGGTTTTACAACTTTTTTTACAACTTTTGCCCTCCAAAACATGTCGGTTTGAACTGCTTTTTGAGGCGATAACGGAAGCAGGCGGTTATCCTGAAAATGCCGGGAAAGCCCGGAAATACAACAAAAAAGGAACCTGTAAGGAGTTATGAAAACGATGGTAAAAATACTATTTGTCTGCCACGGCAACATCTGCCGCTCTCCCATGGCGGAATTTGTCATGAAAGATATAATTCAAAAAAACGGTCTTGAAGACCGGTTCTTCATCGCATCCGCGGCGACCAGCACGGAAGAGATCTGGAACGGAGTCGGTAATCCGGTATATCCTCCCGCGAAGGCGGAGCTTGCCAGGCATGGGATTGGCTGTGAAGGAAAGAGGGCGGTGCAGCTGCAAAGATCGGATTACGAAAAATACGATTATTTCATTGGCATGGATAGTGCCAATATCCGCAATATGTACCGTATGCTGGGAGGAGACCCAGATCAAAAGATCTTTAAGCTGCTTTCCTTTGCGGGATCGGAGGCGGATATATCCGATCCCTGGTATACCGGGGAGTTTGGTGCGGCTTACCGGGATGTGGAGCGGGGATGTCGCGCTCTTTTGAAATTTCTGACGGAAGAAGGCGGCTGACGGCAGGGAGTGAATGGCGCGGCTCCCGGGAAGGGCAGGGGTGTTTGGTGTCAGGGCCTTTTTGAAAATTCAGAAGAGGGCGGCTGGCGGCAAGGGGCGGAAGCTTTACACGGGCTTATGAAAGGAGAGTGTTTGGAAATTTGCCTGTCCCGAAAGCCTGTAGGGCGTCGGAAGGCAGGGCGATGCTATATATGGCGGGGTGATGCGGCAGGTGGAGCCTTTGGTGCATTATATCAAATGAAAGCCTTTTCTCAACAGTCCTTCGCAGATTTTTGCAATTTCTTCCGGCGGTTTCGGGCTGGGGTGGTTCAGCCAGGTTTCGATGACGCCGGTGCATCCGGAAACGATAAAGGATTCGATGTAGATAAGATCCTGTTCTTTTTGGGCCACTGTCAGGATACTGTAGAGGCGTTCCTGCACCAGCTTTTTCATTTTCTTCACAAAGGTCAGATCTCCGTGGGGGCCCATTGTCACTCTCGCAAATGCCTTGTGGCGTTCCAGAAAGGCAAATATTTCGTTTAAGGTGGTCTCTGACGAATCGGGTACGCAGGTGAGTGTGCGATCCAGAATCTCGTTAAATTCCAGAAAGAGTTCGTCTTCCATTTTCTCCAGCATATCGTAAATGTCGGTGTAATGCAGATAAAAGGTTCCGCGGTTGATATCTGCCAGATCGGACAGTTCTTTTACGGAGATATCCTTGACGTCCTTTGTCTCCATCAATTGTATCAGTCCCTGCTGCAGCAGGGAGCGTGTTCTGCGGACGCGTCGGTCGGTGCCGGCGCTTTTTTTCGTGTTTTCTGTCATCTTTATCCCCCCTTTGGCATCAATTCAGTGTTTGGAGTTTCCTTCCAAACTTCTTCCTTTTTATCATAGACAGGCGTTCTCCGGCTGATTTCTAAAAAAAATGTAAATTGATTGACACAAACCGCTAAAATGTCAAGAAATATACAGCTGCGCGGAAAGTGTGCATTGCCTTTTAAATCAGTTTTATTATAATAGCCTTTAAAAAGAAAATCAACACATGTTTAGTAAAAGACATGGTTGCTAATAAAACAGAATGGCGAAAGGAGAGTAAATTATGGCGAGGGAAAACGGGAAGAAGGATGAGTCCTTTATGATCAGGCTGTCTACCTTGATCGTGGATAAACGGAAGGGCTTTTATCTGATCTTTATCATGTTGATTTTGTTCAGTGTGGCTTCCATGGATAAGGTAAGGGTGAATAATGATCTGACGTCTTATCTGCCGGGCACCACGGAAACCAGGATCGGTCTGGATTTGATGGAGGAGCAGTTTATTACATATGGCACGGCAAGGGTCATGGTGTGTAATGTGACGCTGGAGGAAGCGCAGAATATTGCGGAGCGTTTGGAGGAATTGGAAGGAGTCAGTATGCTGACCTTTGATGATTCCGCGGAGCATTATCACGATATGGAGGCGTTGTTTGATATTACCTTTGCCGGGGAGGCAGAGGAGGCGGTGTCGCAGGAGTATCTGAACGGAGTGCTGGAGGAATTAAAAGGGTACGATACTTATTATTCCTCGGACATCGGCCAGGAGGAGAGGGATGCGGACGACCTGAACCGGGATATGATTCTGATCCTGATTTTGGCGGGAGTTGTGATCGTGGCGGTGCTGTTGTTCACGTCCACTACCTACGCGGAAATCCCGGTGTTTCTGATAACGTTTATCGTGGCGGCTATCCTGAATAAAGGAAGTAATTTTATCTTCGGTACAATCAGCTTTGTCACGGATTCCATTGCGGTAGTGCTGCAGCTGGCTTTGGCAGTGGATTACGCGATCATTCTCTGTCATCGCTTTATGGAGGAGCATGAGGATAAGGATGCCAGGGAGGCGGTGATCGTGGCGTTAAGCAAGGCGATACCGGAGATTTCGTCCAGCTCTCTGACCACGGTTTCCGGCATGGTAGCCATGATGTTCATGCAGTTTCGGATCGGCTATGACATGGGAATCGTCCTGGCGAAGGCAATCGTGCTCAGTCTGGTGTCCGTTTTCTTCCTGATGCCCGGGCTGCTTCTGACCTTTGCCGGGGCGATTGACAATTCCCATCACAGAAGCTTCGTTCCGAAGATCACGGCAGTGGGAAGGTTTTGTGTGGCCACCAGATTTTTTGTGCCGCCGATCTTTGTGGCGGTTGTGATTGTGGCGGCGGTGATTTCGGGCAAGACGAATTATGTGTACGATGTAAATGCTCTGGAAGCGAAGAAAATGAGTGACAATAAGTTTTCCCAGGCTATGGTGAACCGGGAATTTGGGACGGTGAACCAGCTGGCGGTCATGGTTCCGAACGGCGATTATGAGCGGGAGGGAGAGGCTTTGAGAGCGCTGGAGTCTATGGAGGAGGTAAACTCCTGCATGGGGCTGGCAAATATAGAGGCCATGGACGGTTATCTGCTGACGGAGCAGCTTTCGCCAAGAGAGTTTGCCGAGCTGATCGATATGGATATCGAGGTGGCGGATCTGCTTTATTCCGCCTATGCGGTGGATCACAGCAATTACGGGGCGTTGTTGAACGGCATAAATGAATACAGGGTTCCGCTGATCGACATGTTCCTCTTTATTTACAATCAGAAGGAGGCGGGAAACATTACGCTGGATGACGGCCTGGAGGAGACTCTGACGGAGGCCTATTCCCGGATCAGTATTGCGAAAGATCAGCTGTCAGGGGAGAGCTACAGTCGTTTCGTACTGGATCTCTCCGTCCCGGCGGAAGGAGAGACGACTTATGCGGCGCTTCAAAAGATCAGAGATACTGTGGCGAGGTATTACAATTACGATGACATTGTCCTTGCGGGAAATTCCACCAGCAATCAGGATCTGAGTGATTCCTTCGGCACGGACAACACGATCATTACGGTGCTCACCGCGTTGTTCGTCATGATCATCCTGTTGTTTACGTTCCAGTCTGCAGGCTTGCCGGTGCTGTTGGTGCTTTCCATCCAGGGAAGCATCTGGATGAACTTTTCCCTGCCTTATCTTACGGGGGAGTCAGTGTATTTTCTGGGATATCTGGTGGTATCCGCCATCCAGATGGGCGCTACCATTGATTACGCGATTGTGATTACCAGCCGCTACATGGAGCTGAAGACCTATATGCCGATCAAGGAGGCTATTGTGGAGACCCTGAATCAGGCGTTTCCTACCATTGTGACCAGCGGTTCCATGCTGGTGGCCGCGGGCTTTATTATCAGCAATACCTCTTCCAATGCCGTTGTGGCAGCGATCGGACTGGCGCTGGGCCGGGGGACACTGACGTCTATTCTTTTGGTGCTGCTGGTGCTTCCGCAGACGCTGCTCATGGGAGATATCATCATAGAAAAGACAGCGTTCACGCTGAAGCGGGAGACGGTAAAGCCTTTGCCGGCGGGAGGAAGGATCCGTATGTCGGGGCATATCAGGGGTTATGTGAACGGCGTGATAGACGGAGAGTTCAGCGGTGTGATAGACGGAGAGATGGGGGCCGTCGTCCGTGTACGGGACGAGGTGGAAGATATTGACCAAAATAGTCAAACAATGAACGGGGAGGTGTCGCAGACGGATGCGGTCAACGAAACTGACACAAAAAGCGACACAGAAGCACAGGCGCGGGAGGTGGCGGAAAATGAGGAAAAATAAAAATATTATGACAATTATGTCGTTTATCCTGTGCGGGACGCTGCTGATCTTTGGACAGTTGAATGTGTCAGCGGCGGAAAGCGGGAAGACCTATGAGGATTATCTTGCGGGGACAGGGCAGGAGCTGGCGGAGAGCGAGTATATCCGGATCCGCATCTCGTCGGAAGAGGATCTGGCAAAGCTGGCCGAGGACTGTGAGCTGGACTCCTGGTCCACGGATAAATATGTCATACTGGATCAGGACATTGTGCTGGAGAAATACCGGGATTTGACGATTCCGGGCTTTGGGGGAATCTTTGACGGCTGCGGCCACCGGATTGCCAATCTGGAGACAGAAGCGTACGGTTCTTCCGTAGGGTTGTTCCGCTCTGTGCGCGAGGGAGGCGTCGTCCGCAATCTCCGGGTCTCGGGAAGGGTGCATCCCCAGGGCAGCCGGAGCAATGTGGGAATTTTGGCCGGTGTTAATTATGGAGAAATCGTCAACTGCAGCGCGGCAGGGAGCGTGACGGGCGAGGAGGCGGTAGGCGGCCTTGTGGGGACGAATCAGGCGTCGGGGGAGATCCGCAGGTGCAGCGCAGCGGTTCTGGTGGCGGGCGACCGATGTGTGGGCGGTATCTGCGGCGTCAACTACGGAACGCTGAATAACTGCTCCAATGACGGAAAGATCAATGCCTACAGCAGGGAAACGACTTACAGTCTGGATGACATCACCGCGGAAAACCTGGAGAATCTGAACGATATGGGGAATGTGGGCGCTCATACGGATACGGGCGGAATTGCAGGATATTCGGAGGGAAAGATTTATTACTGCACCAATACGGGCACCGTAGGGTATCAGCATGTAGGGTATAATACGGGCGGAATCGTGGGCAGACTGCATCAGGGGTATCTGCAGAGCTGTACCAACAGCGGCGAAGTGTACGGCAGAAAGGATGTAGGAGGAATCGCGGGTCAGATGGAGCCCTTTCTGGAGATCCTTTATTTAAACGATAAGCTGAGCGAGATAGACCGGGAGACGGGGAAGCTGCTCGATCTTCTGGATGCGGCTCATGAGGATTTGAGCGGCTACGGCAAACAGGCCTCGAATCTGGCGAAGTCGCTGACGGATCATCTGGGGAATGTGTCTGACGCGGCGAATTATCTGAGTAATACTGCGGTGGAACTCTGGTATGTCTACAATCAGGAGCTGACGGGAGCCGGTGACGATCTGAAACGGCTGAACACGGAGCTGGAAAACACAGGCGGCACTACGGAGTATACGGTCAGCGGCGGGGATGCGGGAGACATTACCGTTAAGGTTCCCGACGATTATGACAGCTATAAGGCGGCGCTTCGGCGTTTCGGCGACAGCGCGGGCGCGCGTGTGGACAATGTCACGAAAG
Organism: bacterium; assembly: GCA_023664305.1. Lineage (GTDB taxonomy): Bacteria > Bacillota > Clostridia > Lachnospirales > Lachnospiraceae > Acetatifactor. Next base: position 104,761 of record JAMPFT010000002.1, read on the forward strand.
CAACCTCCGACAGAAGCGGCGGGATTACCGGCAGCCTGGAATTTCTGAATCGGGAGATGAGCGATGCGGCAGACGATCTGCAGCAGCTTTCGGATGTTTTGCTCAAGGAGACGGATCAGACCGGAGAGGATGTGGACGCCGTGGCGGAGCAGATAAGAATTTTGCGGAAATCCGTCAACGAATTGAGGGACGATCTGTTCCGGTATGAAGGGATTACGGTGGAGGATACCTCCGATGAAGCGGCGGGAACAGAACCGGTCGAACCCGGGGCCGGGCAGGAGGTATATTATGATACCGCCTCTTTCCAGAAGGGAAAGATCACTCTGTGTGTCAACAAAGGAAATGTGACGGCGGATACCGCTGTGGGAGGAATCGTGGGGCAGGTGGCGACGGAGTATGATTTTGACCCGGAGGACGATATCACCCTCAGCGGAGAAGAAAGCTTTCACATCGAACAGACGGTGAAAGCCATCGTGCGGGAAAGCGTCAATTTCGGCGTGATTACGGGCAAGAAGGATTATGTGGGAGGCGTGGTCGGCAAGGCGGATTTCGGCGCCGTCATTTCCTGCGAGTCCTACGGCGATGTGTCCAGCGCGGGCGGCAGCTATGTGGGAGGCATTGCGGGATCTTCCGGTTATGCCGTTCGAAGCTGTTCCTTTTTGGGAAGTCTGAGCGGGAAAAATTATGTGGGCGGTATCGCAGGCAGAGGGTGTGATATCTTTTACTGTTACGCTTATCCGGACTTGCAGCTGGAAGGAGAATGCGGCGGTTCTGTCGCGGGACAGGCAGACGAAGAGGGCATCCTGACGGGGAATTATTATGTGAAGGGATGCATGGCCGGGGTGGACTCTGTGGGATATGACGGCGGGGCCACACCGGTGGAATACGGGGAGCTTTGCAGTATGGACGGGGTGCCGGAGGCCTTTCGGGAATTTACGGTGATCTTCAGGGCAGACGGGAAGGAGCTGGCTGTTTTTACCTGTAAATACGGGGATTCTCTGGAGGAAGCGCAGATTCCGCAGGTGCCGGAGAAGGAAGGCTGTTACGGCTTCTGGCCGGAATCCGGCGACGGAACGGTCAGGAAAAACCTGATTATCGATGCGCAGTATCAGCCCTGGATTTCCGCATTGGCGGGAGCGGATAAGGATGAAAGCGGAAAGGCGCTCGTCCTGGCGCAGGGAAATTTCAGACCGGGCGCGGAGCTCGTTCTGACGCAGGAGGAAGAAGGACAGCGGCTGGAGGTGGTATACCGGGAGGAGACGGGCCGGGTGACGGAAAAGTATTCGGAGCCGCTTGCGGTGCGGATCCTCTGTGAGGATGCGGAGCACACGGCGGTGGAGGTGTACGACGGCGGCAGCTGGGTACAGACACAGACCTCGGTGACAGGCAGTTATGTGGGATTTGTCCTGCCGGTCTCCGGGATTTACAGGGTGACAATTCTGCAGGACGGCAGTAAAATAAAACTGATCGGCATTGCAGCCGGAGGCGGCGCGGCCGTGGCGGCAGCGCTGTTCGCGGCAAAGCGTTCGAAGCGCCGCCGCAGAAAAGACTCTTCGAAAGACACAGATATTTAAATTTTTTGCCAACAAAAACAGCGTTCTGGTTACTCTATCAGGGAAGCGGCAGTTTTACCGTGACAAAAAGCCGGTCCGGAAACGGTTTTGCGTGGGTAAAACGCCGCAGATTTCAAGAGGAAAGCGAGGCGAAGAGCTTGACGGAGAAGGAAGAGCTGCTGCAGACGCTGGAAAAGGAGCTGCTGCCTAAAATATACGGCTTCTGCGTCCTGAAAATGAATACGCAGCAGGAGGCCGAGGACCTGTCGCAGGAAATCTGCACGGAGGTTTTGAAGGCGATCCGCAGCGGCAAAAGGATTGAGAATCTGAACGCTTTTGTGTGGAGTGTGTCAAATCATATGTTCTACAATTATCTGCGCAGGAAAAGGCACGGCGCGGATGTATATCTTTCCGAACTGCTTTCGGCGCGGGACGACCCGGAGGAGGAGTGTATCCTAAAGGAACAGAAGTCGCTTCTGCGCAGGGAGCTGGCTCTGATGACCGGCGATTACAGGAAGGCCGTTATCATGCATTATTTTGACGAGCTCTCCTGCGAGGAGATCGGCGCGGCGCTGGGAAAAAGCCCCGGCACCGTCAGATGGTGGCTTCACGACGCGAGAAAGACAATCGGGAAAGGAATGAACACAGTGAGGGAATTTGGAGAAAAGAGCTTTCATCCGGGCGCGCTGAACGTGTCCTGCCAGGGAATGCCGGGAGACCGGTTTGAACCCATGAGCTGCGTGACGAGAAAGTCCACGCAGAACATATTGCTGGCGGCGTACAAGGCCCCGGTTACGGTGGGCGAGCTTTGCACGGAGTTGGGGATCGCCGCCCCTTATGTGGAGGACGAGCTGGAGTATCTGACGGAAAATCAGCTAATGCGGGAGGTATCCAGGGGAAGGTATCAGACGGATTTTGTGATTCTGCCGTGGGACAGCGCGGAGACTGCGGACAAAATCCGGGAGGCGCTTTTCCCGGCCTATTATGAGAAGCTGATCCGTTTCCTGGAGGAAAGAAAGGAAATTTTGACGGAAGGCAGATTCAACACCGCCGGGTTTTCCTGGGAAAGGCTGCTCTGGGTTTATCTGTTTATCATCACGGACAGGGCGGCCGCCAGATACAAGGTTCTCCACGGAGTCGGCATAAGAGGACGGGAAATGCCGCTGCGCCCCAGGGGCGGGCAGTGGGTGGCTCTGGGCTTTGACGGCAGCGCCGGCGCGGGAAATGAGGGGACGGCAGCAACGAAGAGCAGGGAGACCTCCCGCTTTGACGGCAGCGCCGGCACGGGAAATGCGGGGACGGCAGCAACGAAGAGCAGGGAGACCTCCCGCTTTGACGGCAGTGCCGACGCGGGAAATGTCGGGGAGGGGAAGGCGTACTACGAGTACAACGGCCCCTTATACGGAGTGGGGCAGGAAACCTGCGCCGTATGTCTGATTCACGGCTGGAGCCGCTGCGGGGCGGAGGAATTTTTAGAGATTCCCGGAGAGGTTTTTGCGCTGTGCGGGCGGGTGGCGGAAGGAAAGCTTAAGATAGGAGAGCTGGAGGGAGAGGAGAAGTATCTGTTCAGCGTCGCCCTGGAGAGGAAGCTGTTTGTGGAAACGGTGGATGGTTTTTCGCAGAATTTCTTTTATGTGGCGGGAGAGGAGCATGACGCGATCGAGAGGATGGCGCAGGATTTTTACGAGGAGACGGCGGAGTTTTACGAAAAGGCCTACGATATCATCCTGCGGCAGTATGTAAAATCCATACCGCCCCATCTGTACTGGCAGATGGATTGCATTCTCTCTTTTAAGCTGAACTATCTGATTACCTGCTCCCTGGACGAAGGGCTTAAGCGGGGAAACCTGTGTGAGCCAGACGAAAATGCAGGAAAGTGGCTAAGTCTCTATGTGAGCGGAAACGAACGGAACGCGGCAGGAGAGGACACCGCCAGCCAGACTCGGTCGGAAGCAAGGGAACCCGAGCAGGGCGCGGCAGGAAAAAAGACCGTCAGCCAGCGCGAACCGGAAGCAGGGGAACCTAAGCAGGTCGCGCGCGCTGCGGGAAAGGAGGCGCAGGTATGATTCCGGGGAAGATAAAGCGCAGACTGGGGTACTGTGTACAGATGTTCCGTGTGCTTTGGAACACGGACAGGGCGTTTCTGTTTTTCATTCTGGCGGACGTGCTGCTGGGGGCGATGCAGCCCTTCCCGCTGCTCTTTCTCGCCAGGGAGTCCGTGGATATTCTGACGGATCCGGCCCGCTCCTTCCGGGAGTTGATCCTGGTGACGGCGGCGCTTCTGGCGGCGGATTTCGTGATCGGTATTCTGGAGAATCAGGTGCAATATGTGACTTCTGTGAAGGGAAATCTGATCGGAAACAAGATGAACGAAAAAATTTTCCGAAAATGCATCGAGATGGACTATGAGCTTCTGGCGCGAAAGGATATTCAGGAGAAGCGGAGTTTGGCGAAAAAAACGGTGGAGGGCGGAAGCTTCAATAATCTGATCCGCAATTTCAGAACTCTGGCGGCGGGGCTTCTGACGCTGGCGGGAATCGCCGTGACCGTAGCGGCTGCGGACATCTGGATTTTGCTGGCGACGGCGGTTGTCATCGGAGTGAACACCGCCGCCGTATACAGGCGCAAGGAGGCGGAATACGAAGGGTTCCGCGCGGCGATTCCGGTAAACCGGAAGATCGACTATTACGACACGGTCAGCTCTGACTTTTCCTATATGAAGGAAATCAAGGTCTTTCACATGGGAGAGGCCCTGATTGCGAGACAGGCCGGGCTTCTGCAGGAGATCAGCGCCTTTTTGCGGAAGGTTTTTGCCGGGTGGACGGTTACCAACGGAATCGGCATCCTCACCAATACGGTTCTGCAGGCGCTTTTGTACCTTTTGCTGGGCTTTAAGCTGATGGTGCGGAGGGCGATCACCGTGGGGGACTTTACCCTGTACCTGACGGCGGTTCTGCAGTTTAAGACGGCGCTGACCAATATCGGCGCGGCCTTTGCTGACCTGGACCAGAACGGGCAGTATCTGGGGGATTATTTTGAATTTATGAATCTGGCGAACCGTTTCGATCAGGGGAACATGCCGCTGGCGGAGGCGGCGGGCGAAGATTTCGTCATCACCTTCGAGGATGTTTCCTTCCGCTATCCCTTTACGGAGGTGTATGCCCTGCGGCATATCAACTGCACCGTGCGGAAGGGAGAGAGGATCTGCGTGGTAGGGGAAAACGGCTCCGGCAAGACCACGTTTATCAAGCTTCTGATGCGTCTGTACGATCCCACGGAGGGCGTGATCCGCCTGAACGGCGTCGATATCAAAAATTTGCGCTATTCGGAATATCTGGACTTTTTCTCCGCGGCGTTCCAGGATTTCAAGACCTTTGCCTGCACGATCCGGGAAAATGTGGCGGCTCTGCAGGAGGCGGAGGAGGGCGAGGTGCGCCGGGCGGTGGAGCGGATCGGTCTGGGGGAGAAGGTGCGCAGCCTGGAGAAAGGGCTGGATACCTACCTGTACCGGATCTACGATGAAAACGGTGTGGAGCTTTCCGGCGGCGAGGCACAGCGGCTGGCCATTGCCAGAGCCATGTGCAAAAAGGCGCGGGTGATGGTGCTGGACGAACCCACGGCGGCCATCGACCCGAAGGTGGAGGCGGAGATTTTTCAAAATTTCGATGAGATTGCCAGGGACACGACCTCTGTCTGCACCACCCACAGGCTGGCTGGAGCCAGAAGCGCGTCGAAAATTCTGGTGTTTTCCGCGTCGAGGCTGATCGAAACCGGAAGTCATCAGGAGCTGCTGGAGGCGGAAGGAACCTACGCGCGGCTGTATCGGATGCAGGCGCAGCTGTATCTGTAGGGCGAGGTTCCATCGGCAGTTTATCCGTGCGGGCATCGGCCCTGCATGGCGCAGCTGTAGCTGTAGAGTGACCTTTCGTTTGGAGGCAGTCCGGTTCTGCAGGATGTCAGGCCCGCATGGCTGGCGCTCTGCAGAAAGGCGAACGATTTCATCTTTTATAAGATTCCCGGCAAGATTTCTTCTGTCTGATATTGCATTTTGCGGGGGCGCGTGTTATGATTTTTGACGGCAGAATTTTGCGAAGCAGAAATTCTACCCGGCAGAATTTTGCGAAGCAGAAATTCTACCCGGCAGAATTTTTGCGAAGCAGAAATTCTACCGTATTAACGATGATGTCTGGAAAGGGCGCGGTGTTTTCCGGAGTTTTCGCTTTTGGAAATTCAGACGCAGCAGAAAGCGTCTCCTTGCGACGCTTGAAAGAACGCGAAGCGTTCTCTCAGGCGGGGCGTTCGTTTTTTGACCGAAAAGGGAGCGCCGCAGGACAAAGGAGATGCCGCGGGCAGAAAGGAAGAAGAGAAAATGAAACAGGGTTTTGACGACGTGATCGCGAGAGTGAAGGGCTGCGGGATGAAGAAGATTGCCGTGGCCGCAGCGCAGGATTCCGCTGTGCTGGAGGCGGTGAAGGAAGCAAGGGCGCAGGGGATTGCGGAAGCCGTGCTGGTGGGCGACGAGGCAAAGCTTCGGGAGATCGCCGGGCAGATCGGTATGGATCTCGCGGGGTATGAGATCATCGACGAGCCGGATATGATCCAGGCGGCTTTAAAGGCGGTAAAGCTGGCCCATGAGGGCAAGGTAGACATGTACATGAAGGGGCTGGTGGATACCAAGAACTTCTTAAAGAGCGTGCTGGATAAAGAGGTGGGTTTAAGAACCGGCGGCCCTCTGTCCCATGTGGCGGTATTTGAGATTCCCGGCATCCACAGGCTTCTGTTCCTGACGGATGTAGCGTTTATGACCTATCCCACGCTGGAGGATAAGGTACATATTATTCAGAATACCATCCCGGTCTGCCGGGCCTGCGGTATCGAGACGCCGAAGATCGCGCCGCTGGCGGCGGTAGAGGTCGTCAATCCCAAGATGGAGGTTACCGTAGAGGCGGCGGAGCTGACGAAGATGTGCGAGGAGGGGCAGCTTCCCGGCTGTATCGTGGACGGTCCTCTTTCCCTTGATCTGGCCATCGACCCCGAGGCTGCAAAGCATAAGGGAGCCACGGACAGAAAAATTCAGGGAGACGCGGATGTACTGCTGTTCCCGGATATCCACGCGGGCAATCTGGTATACAAGTGTCTGGTACACACGGTTCCGGGCTTTAAGAACGGCTGTATCCTGACCGGGACAAAGGTGCCCGTCATCCTGACCAGCCGCTCCGATACCTTTGAGACCAAGGTGCATTCCATCGCGCTGGCGGCTGTTGTGGCGGAGGAACTGAGGAAGAACGCCTGAGACGGAAGCAGGGAGGCCGGGGAAAAAACCAGGCCCGAAGCGAAATGGGAGCACCCGGGAAGAGAACAAAGCCGTGTCGAAAATCTTTTTAGGGATTTTGTCCGTCAGAAAACGGATATCATGACGCTGATAAATTGGGATTTTTCATACACGCCTTAAAGCGGAGGAGGATAGAATGTCATATACATTTCAGCCGGTAAAAAGCAGGGAGAAATTAACAGAAAGCAGTAATATTTGTAATTTTATAGAAGACTATAGAGATGATGAAGAACAGTTTCCGCTTATATGCGGTAAAATTAAAGCGCTATTCGGTCAACCAATTTATGAAACGGAAGATCTGGAGAATCTTTTTTTATACTGTATTTGTGCGACATCGGAAGAAATGGAAGAAGTTTACTTAGATGTTTACTGCGCAGGCACAGGCCCCGCAGTTGGCGGTATGTCGGACGAAAAATCCAGGAAGGCCGCAAAGGCCTTAGTAGATTATGTCCGACAGGCAGAACCGATTGACTACGCATACAAAGCTTACTACTTCGACGGGCCTACTGCTCTTGAATTTGGAATCAAAGATGGCGTTCCTTACTATAATGAAACAGAATTAAGCTTTCCGGAAAATAGTGAGGGAACTTTCCCGGAGTTTTGAGGAAACAGCGGCGGCGCGCCTTTTTGAAAGGGAAGAAACGAAAAAAGAAGGAGGGAAATTTTATGTCCGTAAAAAGCCTGATTATCAATCCCGGTTCCACCTCCACCAAGATCGGTGTATTTGAGGATGAGAACCTGTTGTTTGAGGAAACCTTAAGACATTCCACGGAGGAGATCTCCAGGTATGAGACCATTTTTGACCAGAAGGATTTCCGGAAGAAGATTATTACAGACCTTCTGGCCGCCAAAAATTTTGACGTTAAGTCCCTGAATGTAGTGGTGGGCAGAGGCGGTATGCTGAAGCCGATTCCGGGCGGTACTTATGAGGTTACGGAGGCCATTCTGGCCGATTTGAAGGTCGGCGTCCAGGGGCAGCACGCGTCCAACCTGGGCGGTATCCTGGCAAAGGAGATCGCGGATGAGATCGGCGTGCCCGCTTATATCGTAGACCCGGTAGTGGTGGACGAGCTGATGCCGATCGCCAGGTATTCCGGCGTGCCGGAGCTGCCTAGAGGCAGTATCTTCCATGCGTTAAACCAGAAGGCTGTGGCAAGGCGCTACGCGGCGGAAATTGGAAAGCCTTATGAATCCCTGCGGCTGATCGTGGTTCATATGGGCGGCGGCGTGTCCGTGGGCGCTCACGAGAACGGCAGGGTCATCGACGTTTTTAGCGCCTTTGACGGGGACGGCGCTTTCTCCCCGGAGCGGGCGGGCGGCGTTCCGGCCGGCGTGCTGGTGAAGCTTTGCTTCTCCGGAAAATACACGGAGAAGGAATTGTACGGCAAGCTGATCGGGAAGGGCGGCTTTAACGCCTACCTGGGAACCAACGACATGCGGGAGGTTTCCAGACGCGCGGAGGAGGGCGACGAAAAGGCGGCGGAAGCGAAGGAAGCTTTCCTGCTCCAGGTCGCCAAGGATATCGGTTCCATGGCCTGCGTTTTAAACGGCAAGGTAGACCGGATCATCGTCACGGGCGGCATCGCCTACGGCGCGGACGTGGTGGCGGCCCTGAAGGAGCGGGCGGAGTGGATCGCGCCCTTCACGGTATATCCCGGCGAGGATGAACTGCTGGCGCTGGCGCAGGGAGCGCTGCGCGTGCTAAAGGGCGAAGAGAAGGCGAAGGAGTACTAAGAAAGAGTATTCAGCGATAGAGACGAAACCATAAAAAGGCAGCCGGACGGGGCAAGACGACCTGTCCGGCTGCTTTTTAAATTCTATAAATTACAGCTCAAATCCAAAATAATTTACTGCGTTGTAGTAAGAAATATTCTTCACGATCTCCGACAGGATCTCGTAGTCAGCGGGGAACTCGCCGTTTTCCACCCAGTTACCCAGCAGATTGCAGAGGATTCTCCGGAAGTACTCGTGTCTTGTGTAGGACAGGAAGCTTCTGGAGTCGGTCAGCATCCCCACAAAGCCGGAGAGGTTGCCCAGATTTGCAAGGGAAATCATCTGATCCTGCATCCCCGTCTTGTGATCGTTGAACCACCACGCGCTGCCCTGCTGGATCTTTGCCACGGCGGTGGAATCCTGGAAGCACCCTAAGATTGTGCCGATGGACTGGTTGTCGTTGGGATTCAGGCTGTACAGGATGGTCTTCGGCAGCTCGTCGGTGATGTTGAGGGCGTTCAGGAAATCCGCCATCTGGGACGAGGGAGCGTAGTTGTTGATGCAGTCGTAGCCGGTGTCGGGGCCCATGGCCTTGTACATCAGGGTGTTATTGTCCCGCTTGCAGCCGTAGTGCAGCTGCATCACCCAGCCCAGTTTATGGTATTCTTTGCCCACGAAGAGCATAAAGGCAGTCTTGAATTTCATCTCCTCGTCACGGGTGAGGATCATGCGGTTCATTCTCTTTAAGAAGATTGCCTCGATCTCGTCTTCGCTTGCCGGGAAGTACATGACGTATTCCAGAGCGTGGTCGGAAACGCAGCAGCCCATGGAGACAAAGAATTCCATGCGCATCTTCAGCGCCTTTTTCAGGGCGGCAAAGGTGTTGATTTCCGCCATGCCGCAGACGGCGGCGAGCTTATCCAGATAGTCCAGATACTCGGGCTTTTCGATATTCATGGCCTTGTCGGGTCTCCAGGCGGGAAGGACCTTTACCTCAAAGCTTGTGTCCTCCGCAAGCTTTTTATGCCATTCCAGAGAGTCGATGGGGTCGTCGGTGGTGCAGATCAGGGTGACATTGCTTCTTCTGATCAGGTTGCGGACGCTCATATCGGGCTGCGCCAGCTTTTCGTTGCAGAGGTTCCATACTTCGTCCGCGGTTCTGCCGTTTAAGACGCCGTTGTAGCCGAAGTATCTCTGCAGCTCCAGATGGCTCCAGTGGAAGAGAGGGTTGCCGACGGCCTTGCCCAGACATTCCGCCCACTTGCAGAATTTTTCATAATCGGACGCATCCCCGGTGATATATTTTTCGTCCACGCCGCAGGAGCGCATGAAACGCCATTTGTAATGGTCGCCTCCCAGCCATACCTGGGTGATGTTTTCAAACTGTCTGTCCTCGGCGATTTCCCTGGGATTGATGTGACAGTGATAGTCCAGGATCGGCGTGTCCTTTGCGTAATCGTGAAACAGCTTTTTTGCCGTTTCGGTTTCGAGAAGAAAGTCTTTGTCCATAAATGCTTTCATGTAGTTGCCCTCCGTTTGGTGTTTGTGAATGCGCCTCTACTCAAGATTATAGCGGACAGGGAGCCTTTTTTCAAGGTGTATTTTGTATTGTCAGGCTTTTCGATCCGCCGATTTCAGGTTGACGAAAGACGGTTTAGGAAGTAAAATGATTTTAGGAAGGTACTTACAGGAATTATGCGGTAAGACGGCAAAAATTTGGTATGGGTTGCCCGGGACAGGGCGGAAGGGAGCAGAAATGGAATTATTGAACAAGGCGATGACCGGCAAAAAGGAAAGGCCGATCAAAGTAGTCCAGTTTGGAGAGGGAAATTTTCTCCGGGCGTTTGTGGATTATATGATCGACATTGCCAACGAGCAGGGAAAATTTGACGGAGACATTGTGCTGATCAAGCCCATCGAGTTCGGCAATCTGGACAGCTTTCACAGGCAGGACTGCCAGTACACCGTGTCCCTGCGCGGCAATGTGAACGGCGAGGGGAAGATCATAAACAGGGTGGTGACCAGCGTCGCGGACGCGGTGGACGCCATCAACGAATACGAGAAGTACATGGGCCTGGCGGAAATCGATACCCTGCGCTTTGTGGTCTCCAATACGACCGAGGCGGGTATCGTGTACGATGCGGAAGACCGGTTTGAGCTGAATCCTCCCAGGAGCTTCCCCGGAAAGCTGACCAAGTTTTTGTACCATAGATTTGAGACCTTTGGGGGCGATAAGACCAAGGGACTTGTGATGCTGCCCGTGGAGCTCATCGATGACAACGGGATCATGCTGCGCAAATGCGTGATGCAGCAGATTGAGAACTGGGGACTTTCCCAGGAATTTAAGACCTGGGTGGAGGAGGCCTGCGTCTTCACGGCGACGCTGGTGGATCGTATCGTCACCGGATATCCCAGGGCGACAGAGCAGGAAGAGTGGGAAAAGCTGGGCTACGAGGATCGCATCATGGTGACGGGCGAGCCCTTTGCCCTCTGGGTCATCGAGTCCGACCGGGATATCAGCGGGGAGTTCGACCTTCCCGGCGCGGGTCTTCCCGTCGTCTTTACGGATGACCATCATCCCTACAAGCAGAGAAAGGTACGCATCTTAAACGGTGCCCATACCTCTTTCGTGCTGGCTTCCTGGCTCTGCGGGAACGATATTGTGAGACAGTCCATGGAGGATCAGGATATCCGCGACTTCATGAACAAGACGATTTTTGACGAGGTGATTCCTACCCTGACCCTGCCCGAGGACGAGCTGAAGGAGTTCGCGGGAGAGGTGGTAAACCGTTTCAATAACCCTTATGTGGATCACGCCTTGCTGGCGATCTCCTTAAACTCCGTGTCAAAGTGGAGAGCGAGATGCCTTCCCAGCCTGCTGGGCTATGTGGAGAAATTCGGAAAGCTCCCGGCGCATCTGACCTTCTCCATCGCGGCGCTGATGGCGTTCTATCAGGGAAGCGAGATTCAGGACGGCGTGCTGAAGGGCAGCAGAAACGGCCAGCCCTACGATATCAAGGACGATTTGAGCGTGCTGGAGTTCTTCCGTGACAACAGCGGCAAGGACGCTGAGGAGTTTGTAAAGGGCTATCTGGGCAGAGAGGACTTCCACGGCCAGGATCTGAATCAGGTTCCCGGGCTGACGGAAGCGGTGACCGCTTATCTGAAGGATATCAGAGAGAACGGTATGAGGGAGGCGTTATGCAGGATTTCTTAAAGATCAATGAGAAGGATAAGGTTGTTGTAGCCCTGAAAACCATTCCCGCGGGAAAGACCGTGACGGTGGAGGTAGAGGGGCAGACAAAAGAAATCACCGCGCTGGAGGAGATCCCTGCGGGTCACAAGATGGCGGTCTGCGATATCCCTGCGGGCGGCGAGGTCATCAAATACGGCAGCCGCATCGGAAACGCGAAGGAGGAGATCAAGGCAGGCGCATGGATCCACACCCACAACCTGAAGACGGCGCTGGGCGACCTGCTGGAGTACACCTATGAGCCGGTCGCGATGGAGGAAAAAAGGACGGAGGATGTTTCCTTTATGGGCTTTGTGCGTCCCGACGGCAAGGTGGGCGTCCGCAACGAGATCTGGGTGATCCCCACGGTGGGCTGCGTCAACAATGTGGCCCAGGCCATCGCCAGGCAGGCGAATCAGTATGTGAAGGGGAGCGTGGAGGAGGTCATCGCCTTTCCCCACCCTTACGGCTGCTCTCAGATGGGGGATGATCAGGAGCACACCAGAACGATTCTCGCCGACCTGATCAATCATCCCAACGCGGGCGGCGTCCTGGTCTTGGGACTGGGCTGCGAAAACAGCAATATTGACGTTTTGAAGCCTTATCTGGGCGAGTATGACGAGAAAAGGGTAAAGTTTGTGGTGGCGCAGGAGTATGAGGACGAGATTGCCGAATCGGTGGAGGTAATCAGAGGACTCATCGATTACGCCGCAGGCTTTGAGAGAGAGCAGGTCAGCGTAAGCCGTCTGATCATCGGGATGAAGTGCGGCGGCAGCGACGGCCTGTCCGGCATCACGGCGAACCCGCTGGTGGGAAGGTTCTCGGATCTCTTGATTTCCAAGGGCGGTACCACGATTTTGACAGAGGTGCCGGAGATGTTCGGCGCGGAGACGATTCTGATGAACCGCTGCGCCGACAGGGAGCTGTTTGACAAGACCGTGAATCTGATCAACGATTTCAAGAATTACTTTAAGAGCCATAACCAGACGATTTACGAGAATCCCTCCCCCGGGAACAAGAAGGGCGGGATCTCGACGCTGGAGGACAAATCTCTGGGCTGCACCCAGAAGTCCGGCAGCGCGCCTGTCAGAGGCGTGTTGCAGTACGGCGAGACGGTGAAGGCTTCCGGCCTGAACCTGCTCAGCGCCCCGGGCAATGACTTGGTAGCGGCGACGGCGCTTGCGGCGGCGGGCGCACAGATCGTACTGTTTACCACAGGGCGGGGAACGCCCTTCGCCTCTCCTGTTCCCACGGTAAAGATTTCCACCAACTCCGCGCTGGCGGGCAAAAAGAGCCGCTGGATCGATTATAACGCCGGGGTATTGGTGGAGGATGGGAATCCGGAGGAGGAGGCGGAAAAATTCTTCCGCTATGTGGTGGAGGTGGCCTCCGGGAAGAAGGTCTGCAGCGAGGAGGCCGGATTCCACGATATGGCGATCTTCAAGCAGGGCGTGACACTGTAATACGGCGGTATCGGGAGCGTAATGCGGCAAGAGGGCGCTTCCGGTGTCAGGTACGATTGACTGGTATGTCCGCTAAAGCGGACACGGGGTATAGGGATGAAGGAAGAGTTGATAAGCAGCCTAAAGGCTGTGAAGGCGGGGGTTATAGAGGCTGCAACGCCTGTTGCGGCGCGGATCAAGGCGCTTCCCAGAAGGGAAGACGGCCTGTTTGAGACGTCCTGCGTGGAAGAGGATCTGTTTTTGGCGGCGCGGCTGGTTTACCCCCTGTACGCGGTTTATGAGACGGAGTGCAATAAAAAGGAAGGGTATCCTGACCTTTTGCAGCAGATCAGGCTGCTGAAGGAGGAGCTGCGGAAAGCGGATACCCTGAAGAACAGAGCGGTTTTTCTGGATATGCTGATCAGCGTGATCGACTATGTGAGTCCCCAGCTTTATGAATATTACAGAGAGCTGGAGGAGCTGTTTCGGGAGACCGTCCGGGAAACGGAGCAGATTTATTGCCGCGGGGGACGCTTCCTGGGGCCGGACGGCCGGGAAAACGGCGAGGCGGAGGAGCTGATCAGGGCGGCTGTCCTGCACGCGGCGGAGATTCATGTGCTGCTGGGCGAGAAATATGAATGGGCCTGCAAAGCTTCGGACGGGAAGGAAACCTGTGCCGGGGCGGGAGTATGCCGGAAGAAGACAGATGACGACGAAGACACTGAAAGCGGCTTGAGCAAAAGGAACAGCAGCGAAGAAGGCGTTGGAAGCAGCTTTGGCGGAGCGAATGTCGGCCAAGAAGATGCCGGAAGCGGCTTTGGCGGAACGGACGGCGGTGAAGAGGATACCGGAGGCAGCTTTGACGGAACGGGCGACGCGGGGACGGCGGCGAAGCCGCAGGTCAGCCTTGTGTGGAAAACGGCCCGCAACGCGGTGATCGAGATCGCGGACGGCGGAAAATACTTTACGAAAAAGCCTTATCGGGTGATCGTGAACGGCAAGGAAGAGCTGACGACGGAGAAGGTGATCACTTCCCTGTACGGCCTGAAGCCGGACACGGCCTGCCATGTGGAGATTTTTGACGGCGAAGACAAGGTCGCGGAGACAGAGTTTCGGACAGAAGACGAGTTTGTGACCCTGAACGTCAGGGATTTCGGCGCGAAGGGCGACGGGGTGCAGGATGACACACATCTGATCCAGGCGGCGATCATGGCCTGCCCGAGGAACGGGCGCGTGCTGATTCCGGAGGGAGTTTACCGGATCACGACGCTGTTTTTAAAGAGCCATCTCAAGCTGGAGCTGGCAAAGGGAGCAGAGCTGAAGGCCTTTACGGAGAAAGAGAAATTCCCGATCTTCCCCGGAATCATCCAAAGCCATGACGAGTGCGGGCAGTATAATCTGGGAAGCTGGGAGGGAAACCCGCTGCCGATCTACACCGGAATCATCTGCGGCGTCGATGCGGAGGATGTGGCGATTTACGGAGAGGGAACGATCAACGGAAACGCGTCCAAAGAAAACTGGTGGAAGAACCCCAAGGGCTATCGCGGCGTGTTCCGGCCCAGACTCTTTTTTATCAACAACTGCAGGAATGTGACGCTGCAGGGCGTGACATGCTGTAATTCGCCGGCATGGACGCTGCATCCTTATTTCAGCAACGACTTAAGGTTTATTGACCTGAATATCAAGAATCCTTCCGACTCTCCCAACACGGACGGCCTGGACCCGGAGTCCTGCAGGAATGTGGAGATCCTCGGCGTGCGGTTCTCGCTGGGCGACGACTGTATTGCAGTCAAGAGCGGTAAGATTTATATGGGAAAGACCTATAAGACGCCCTCCGAGAATATCCGGATCCGCCAGTGCCTGATGGAGGACGGCCACGGGGCCGTGACGCTGGGAAGCGAGATGGCAGGGGGAATTATCAATCTCACGGTGGAGGATTGTATTTTCCGCCATACGGACAGAGGACTCAGGATCAAGACCAGACGCGGCAGGGGAAAGGACGCGGTGTTAAACGACATCGTGTTCCGCAATCTGGATCTGGATCATGTCATGACGCCGCTTGTGGTCAATTCCTTTTATTTCTGCGACCCGGACGGCAGGACGCCCTATGTGCAGTCCAGAGAGGTGTATCCGGTGGACGACAGGACGCCGTCCGTCAGAAGACTGGTGTTTGAGAATATGAAGTGTACCAACTGCCATGTGGCGGCGGCCTTTTTTGACGGCCTGCCCGAGAGAAAGATCGAGGAGATCATCATGCGGAATATCTCGGTCAGCTATGCGGAGGATCCCAGATGCGACGTGCCCGCCATGTCGGAGGGAGTGCCCAGGAGCCAAAAGAGGGGACTATACGCGAGAAACGTGGAAAGACTGGTTCTGGAAAACGTCACCATCGAGGGACAGGACGGAGAAGCCTTTGAGTTTGACGGAGTGGACGAACTGATCCGTGAAAACAGGTAGTTGGAAGCGGAGCGCTAATAAGATGAAACCGGCTGCGGAATGAGAGCATTCTGCGGCCGGTTGTCGTATGGCGGGAAGAAGTCTTTAGAATGGAAAAATTTTGCATTTACCTTCTCGCTTAAATGAAGTACAATTTAAGCGAGAAAGTAAAGAGGTGCATTTTATGGATAAAAATGATATTCTACAGCAATTGACAGAGAGTAATAATGGATATCTGTTATCGAATGAGGCAGCTGATAGTAATATATCCAAGGCGTTTCTGGCAAAATATGTAAAGGAAAAGGGACTGGAACGGATTTCCTGAAGACCCGGAAGGAAACGTACAGGCGCTGTGGGGCAGGCTGCGGCGGATAACTGGAAAGGAGATACCCTGGAAGAATGAAACTGATGAAAGTAACGTCTCCGGAAACCCTTATAGAACTGATCAATCAGACAGGCTTCCTGCCCTTTTTCCAAAACGAAGTAGAGGGCTTTTCGTTGGAGGAATGCATTGCGAGGGAATATTGGTTCCCGGAACAGGGTGAAGGGGCATGGGAGTGGAAAGGAAAGGTCATCGCGGGGGCGGACTGCGCTTATGGAAAATTCTTCCGCGGAAGGGCGGGATTCATCAGCAGGGAGTGGTTTCCTGATTTTGCCAATTTCCGCAGGAATGGCTATGATTTTGACGCCCTTTATGACGACGGCATGGCGAGGCATACGGATAGACAGGTGTTTGGCCTTATTGAAGAAAACCAGTCGGTATTGTCAAAAGACCTGAAAAAACAGGGAAATTTCAGAAAGGGCGGGAATAAAGGGTTTGATTCCATCATCACCCGGCTGCAGATGCAGGGGTATGTGTTGGTCAGTGATTTTGAGTACCAGAAGGATAAATTTGGAAACGTCTACGGATGGGGCATCGCGCGGTATGAAACGCCTGAGTACCGGTTTGGGGAGGCTTTCTCAAAACAGGTCTATCAAAGGGAGCCGGAAGACTCCCTGAAAAGAATAAAGCAATATTTAAGCGGGACTTTTTCCGCGGAGGAAGCCGCCAAAATAGAAAAAATGATAAGAAAAGGAGCTGTGAAAGAATGGGTATGACGGAACAGGCAATAACGTGATCGTGGCGGCAGGCGGCGTGCCTGCCAGAGTGCTGCGGGCTTTGGAAAACGATGTCCCGGAGGACGATCGAAAGCCTAAATGACGCCCCCCGTGATCTCGATCACATTCCGGTCTTCGTCCCACAGATGAAAATAGTAATAGCCCTCGTGTACCTTTTGGATCTCGGTCATCTCCCCGAGATCCAATTTTTTCAGGCGGTCGTATTCTTTCCGCAGATCCTCCACCCAGAAATTCAGAACAAATTTATAGTCGCCCTCCGAGTAGTGATGTCCGATCAGGTTTTCTTCGTTCATCAGCGCCAGACACTTGTTGTCAAAGTAAAATTCCGCGAATCGGTTGCCGCAGTTTCGGGTGGAGACGGTCATGGATAACAGCTTTTCATAAAAGGCAATGGCTTTTTCAAAATCCCGTACAATCAGGTAAATGCTGCCCAGGTGAAGCTGCTGCGGGTCATTGCGCCGGATTTCCGCCTCGTCCAGCAGAATCCGGTCTGTGGACGTCGAAAACAGACGGCTCATCTGAACGATTTTTTCCGCGTCGGGAACCGACTGATCCATCTCCCATTTGGAGACGGACTGCCTCGACACGTTCATTTTTTCCGCCAACTGTTCCTGGGTCAGACCGTTGTCAATCCTCAATTTCTGAATCCTTGCGCCAATTCCCATAGTTATACCCCTTTGCGTGCTTTAACGCGCATATCAATCAATAGTACTTGACAATAGAATCAAAAGAACGATTCTATTGTATGAAAGGAACCTTCAAACTTGTTACCATGCCGCCCGAGGCGGCACAAATATACCCTCATGTCCGTTTTGCAGTCGATCGAGATATCTCGCCTCTGCCGCTTTCGAAAAGCGGAAGCACGGCGGCGGGAGGATGCGCGGCGTGTGTCAGGCCCATCGCTTTAACATTTTCAGCTGCTTTGTCAGTCCCAGTCTTGCCGTTTCCTGATCCGGGTATTCGCCCGCCTTCAGGGAAAACGGGATGCAGTTTTCCACCATCTCCTCCAGCGTCTCGTCCTTTAAAAAGGATCCGCCGGAAAAGCAGTAGCGGCAGTATTCCTGACTTTTGCTTCCGTCCGCGTTTGAGCCGAGATCGCTTTCTGAGGTAAGCGTCATCCCGCAGCTCTGGCAGATTCTCAATTCCGCCTCAGTCTTTGTCTGTTCCATAGGTTCGTCCTCCTTTTTGTTTGCATTCAGTATATCTGTTCCGGGGAGGATATTCTACCAATTTAAATTGGAATCGCCGCAACTGTGGGTTGCGGACGAAGTTTTCAGGGCGCCGTATCCAGAGGCTTTTGCTTGCTTTTATTATAAGTCCTGGCTCACCGAATTTTCAATCAGTTCTTTTCGTCCGGTTTATTTTATGTTATAATGAGCGCAGAGGAAAATCGAGCGGCTGCGAAGCAGACATTTGATTTTCCTGCGCTATTAACGAGCAAGCGTCCTGCGAAGCAGGACAGGGAGCGCGAAGCGCGAGCTTGCGAGTGCAGGAGAGCCTAAGTGAAGTATCACATTCAGGTCAGGAGGCGGCCGAATGGCCATCCATGCCGTGATTGCGGAGCAATCGTGGTATTTACAAGAGGAGCAGTAATGTATGAAATAAAATACATTGAGAATGAAGACGAATTGTCTAAAGTTTTAAAATTGTGTTATGATATTTTAGGACAGGCGACGGCGCAAAGCGAATTGTATTGTTATGAAGCATGGAAAAACAGGATGCGTGAATTTAGTAAACTTATGCTCTATGCGCAAGATGGCAATCAAATCCTATCACTTGTTTTAGGAAGAGCCGAAAGTGAAGATAGTCTTGTGTGCGGTTGTGTTGCGTGTCATCCCGATTTTCGAAAAAGAGGCATTACGCGTTCCTTAATGACACAATTTGAAAACAATGCGAGGGAAATGAGATTTAAGTACATTACTTTGGGAGCAGCAGATAACGCGGTTGGTTTTTATGAAAAATGCGGATATGCGCAAATCATGGAAGTACAAGGGCAAAAAATCTTTCAAAAATTATTAAATTTACCATAGACGAGCAGGAAAACGGCTGTAAAATTCTTGTTAACAAAACAGTTAAGGAAGAATCCTTTCCGAAACGGGAAAGAGAAAACACAGGAGGGATCAAAATGCAGTTAGGAATCAGATTACATGACACGACAAAGCTCCCCTTTGAGGAGCGGATTGCGGAGGTTCACGAATTGGGATTTGCCTGCGGTCATCTGGCGCTGGCGAAGGTGATAAAGGAGTTTCCGACTACCGATGAGGCGTTGACTCCGGGCCTGGCTATGTACATCAAAAATGTGTTTGCCGAAAACAAGGTGGATATCGCCGTGCTGGGATGCTATTTAAATTTGGCCACTCCGGACAGAGAGCAGTTGGAGAAGAATGTTCATCGCTATATGGCGCATATCCGTTTCGCGTCCTGGCTGGGCTGTGGCGTGGTGGGAACGGAGACGGGAGCGCCGAACGAGACTTATTCCTTTACGCCGGAATGCCATACGGAGGAGGCGCTGCAGCTGTTCATCCGAAATCTGAAGCCCATTGTCAGATACGCGGAGCGGATGGGAGTAGTATTTGCCATCGAGCCGGTGTACCGTCACATTGTCTGGAATCCCGTACAGGCGAGGAAGGTGCTGGATGAGATTGCTTCCCCGAACCTGCAGATTATTTTTGACCCGGTCAACCTGTTGGATATGGCCAATTATCAGGACAGGGACGCGGTGTTCCGGGAGGCCATCGAGCTGCTGGGGCCCGATATCGCCATGGTTCACCTGAAGGACTTTGATATTGTGGACGGAAAGATGGTTTCCATGGGCTGCGGGCTGGGGAGGATGGATTACACGGACATCCTGAAGTTCATGAAGGAGCGCAAGCCGTTTATCCATGCGACGCTGGAGGACACGAAGCCGGAGAATAACCGGCAGGTGAGGGATTTTATTCTCAAAAAGTATGCGGAGGCTTAAGGAAAGCCTCCGGTGATCCCGATCAGGATCATATTCCTGTTCTCGTCCCACAGATGAAAATAATGATAGCCGGCGTCTTGAGGCGCGGTTAGCAGTACCGTTTTTTGTGAGACAGGAGCTTTGTTTTTTCCGATTATGCCTCGGTCTCAGGAGGCGTTCGATACAGTTCCTTCAGGGCAGTGATTCTGTCCTGATGAGAACGCATGGCATTTGTCACGGTGGGATTTATATCCTTCCAGGTCAGGCAGGTGCCTTTTTTCCTGCATCGGATGAGGACTTCGTATAGAGATTCTACAAGTATGGCATGTTTTCTGGAGAAATAAGTCTTTGCCAGAAATTTGGCGCCACAATCGTCAGACATGAAATAGTGATATCCCTTTTTGACAGCCATATAAAGCGATCGGATTTCGCCGAGATTTTCATGCGGCTGTCTGTATTCGTATACATTTTCTTTTTCCGGAAAGGAAAATCGGTTCAGTTTTTCATAGGCATCTCGAAAAAAATCATCATACTCCTGTCGGTCTGTATCGGTAAGCAGATAATCTTCATAATCCATTATTTTGATTTCGCAGGCGCTGATCAGAGAGGAGAGATAAGGGTTGTCTTTTAATTCGGTGTCGGCCACGAACCGATGCATAACCGGATATGTATTCAGATCCCGCATGATCTGTAAAAAGAGATTATGTCCATGGTCGTATTCAGTTGTCTTGATAAAGAAGTCTGCATCGATTACAGCCATTATCCGGTTGTCCATATCTATTCCCCAAACTGGTATTTTTCATCGTTTTCAGTATGCTCTGTCTGTTCCAGGTGAAACAATTTTCTGAGATAATTTGTTTTTGCAGCATCCGGGTACACGGAATTGCGTTCTAACAGACAGATATCCTGTTCGATGGATTCCATGGAACAGGCTTTGTTCACGGTTTCCAGACGGGTATATTGGTTTTCTGTTCGCAGACGTTGATAAAGGGCCTCCTGCCTTTGAAAGCCCTGCAGAAATGCGTTTTCGGAATCTTCTTCGATATAACCCAGCTCAATGAATCGGCGAATAACTGCCTTGTAGGGTGTGCAGAAGTAATTCATCAGGTAGGTGACCAGTCGAACCATTGTCTCAGTTGACATGGTTGCCCCCCGGTAGTCGTATTCCCGCAGGCGCTGCTGAATTTCTGCACGGAAAATGGGTTCGGGGAGAAGCAGTTCGGCAGCGAAACGGTTGACTACAGCTTCCGGATCTAAATCAGGACGTCCCAGCTTATCCGTTACATAGCGGTCGATCTTCCAGACATGCCCAAGTTCATGGGCTGCGATCCATGTCTGCTCCTGCACGGCTTTTGTGGTATTGATAAATACAAATTGTTCTTCGGTTGTGCCCAGAGGCTTCATGATGTGGCAGCCTTCGATTTTATCGTCCTCAAGCGGATAATACAACACGACGCAATGCTTTTCCAACAGTGCAAACACGTCGTCTCGAATGACTTGATTTACAATATGTTCCTCCTTGAGTTTCCGATTGACAAAATCCTGTATTGCTTTTACAGTCTCCATGTCCCTGCCAATCATTTTATATCCTCCCGGGATGAGTTCTCAGAGATTATGCCAGGGCATAGGATGGTCCCCTGAACAGTCTGCCGGATGCCTACTTTGTGCATATCTTCTTTAATTCTTCCTCGGCCAGCAGCTCCTGCACATCGCAATAGATATCAAACAGGTCAAGAACTTTCTTTTTGTGCTCCGGATCGGAAAATTCCCCTCTGCATTCCAGACAGCCGGCCCTCTCATAGGTCTTATCGTCCCGAACCTGATAGAAAGAATCCAATGTGACATTTAAGGCATTGGCAATTTCCTGCTTCTCTTCCATGGTGAGGAACAGGCGGGCGTCCATGATACGGCGTATTTCCTGGGCGGAATATCCAAGCTGTTTCGCAAGATAATCGGGCTTTAAGCCTCTTTCTTTCAGGAAAACCCGTAAATTATTGCCAAATATTCTGCTCTTTTCGCTCATTGCCATCCTCCAGCCGTATGAATGAGTATCATTTTATGTTTTCCGAATTTTATTTTTTTAAACCTGTTTTTTATTCTATCATGTTTTACAGGTTAATTCAATCGCTACATATAGTATGATGGGATATATATTTAGTATGGCTGCTGCAGCCTGCGGATACAGTCCTGCCAGATTTCCTCATCATTTTCTCTTTGCCGCGCCAGACGGATGAGTTTGCGCAGTTCGGCTTGGGCCATGATATATTCTATAATATCTCCGGATACTTCGCCTCGTTCTCTGGCTGCCAGATCATACAGGTAGTCCTGTATTTCGTCAGATGCCTGATCCAGAGCCAAAGCATGGATCAGTTTTCCCAAAAGAACGGAATCCGGCGGCCGATTGTTCCCCCTCTCAATATCGCTGATATAAGTGGGAGTCCTGCCGACTGCTCTGGCAATCTCGCGCAGGGATATGCCCCGCGCAACGCGTATATAACGCAGGGATTGCCCAAAACCGTATTGGCTCTTTTGTATTGTATGCAATATATTGTGTTCCTGCGTCGCTTCCATTTAAAATTTTCTCCGTGTGTCAGCTAACTAACGTACAATTTAATATTACAGAAATTTTTATTATGAGTCAAGACGGAATTTATTCCTTTTTTGTTTTCTTTTGAAGCTTTTCTTTTGAAGGGCGGTTCGCGTAGGTTCACGAATTGGGATTTTCCTGCGGTCGTCTGGCGCTGATAGAGGTGATAAAGGAGTTTCCGACTACGGATGAGGCGGTGACCCGGGAGGCGATCGAGCTGTTGGGACCCGATATCGCCTCTCTGGTCACCGGAAAGACTTTGATATTGCGGACGGATTACTTTAAGAAGGTTCCGAGGATGCTTCGGGCTAACTGTGCGCCCACGTTGCCGCCCAGTTTTTTGCCGAAGGAACCGCCGATGGATTTTCCCAGATTGTTGCCGACTTCCCGTCCGATGGTGCCTGCCGCGGAGTTGGCCACGCTTTTAATGCTTGATTTTACGGCCCGCTTTTTCTGCTCCGCTTCCTTTTGGGCGGCTTTTTCAGCCGCAAGCTGTTCTTTTTCGGCCGCCTTTTGCGCTGCGGCCTTTTCCTTTTCGGCGGCTTTTTCAGCCGCAAGCCGTTCCTTTTCCGCCGCTTTTTCGGCGGCAATTCTTTCTTTTTCCGCCGCTTTTTTGGCTTCCTCTTCCTGTTTTTCCCGTTCCAGATCGAGCGCGTCCTGCTGGCGCTTTCTCTGGAGAAATTCATAAGCGCTGTCGGGGTCTTGGGAATCTTTGTAGCGAAGGTAAAGATTGCTCATCAGAACCTCCTGCTTTTTCTCTTCGTCTGAGATCGGCCCCATGAGGCTTTGAGGCGGGAGCACCCTGCACCGCTTTACAACGGTGGGAATGCCGCCCTCGTCCAGCACGGAGATCAGCGCTTCTCCCGTGCCCAGCTCGGAGAGTACGGTTTTGGTATCGAAGGCAGGGTTTGTGCGGAAGGAAGCCGCGGCCGCCTTGATTCCCTTTTCGTCGGCGGGGGTGTACGCGCGCAGCGCGTGCTGAATCTTGTTGCCCAGTTGGCTTAATACGCCGTCCGGAATATCCTTGGGAGCCTGGGTGATAAAGTAAATTCCCACGCCTCTGGAACGGATCAGCTTGACGATCTGTTCGATTTTTTCCTGCAGCGTTTTGGATACGCTGTCAAAGAGCAGATGAGCCTCGTCGAAGAAAAAGACCATGCGGGGTTTTACGGGGTCGCCGATCTCGGGAAGCGTCTCAAACAGCTCGGAGAGCATCCACAGAAGGAAGATAGAGTACATGGTCGGATCGTTGACCAGCTCGCGACAGTCCAGTATATTGATTGCGCCCCTGCCGCCCGCGCCCAGAGAGAACCAGTCCGCAATGTTCAGGGCGGGCTCGGTGAAAAATTGTTCCGCGCCCTTGGACTCCAGGGCGACAATGTGGCGGATGATGGTGGTCACGCTCTGCTTGGGAATATTGCCGTATTCCATGCTGAAATCGGCGGCGTTTTCACCGATATACTGCAGCATGGATTTCAGATCCTTGGTGTCGATCAGCAGCAGGCTGTTGTCGTCTGCGATCTTGAAGGCGATATTGAGCACATCCGTCTGGGCGGGGGTCAGCTCCATGAGTCTGCCCAGCAGGATCGGCCCCATCTCGGAAACCGTTGTGCGCAGGGGGATTCCCATCTTACCGTACACATCCCAGAATACGCTGGGGTAGGATTGGTAAGAGAATCCGCATTGGTCTAAGCCGAAGCGGGCGATGCGCTCCTGCATATCCGCGCTGTCCCTGCCGGGGCGGCACATTCCGGCCAGATCCCCCTTGACGTCCGCGAGAAACACCGGTACGCCCGCGTCGCTGAAGGATTCCGCGAGAACCTTTAAGGTGACTGTCTTGCCGGTGCCGGTAGCGCCCGCAATCAGTCCGTGGCGGTTGGCCATCTGCGGCAGGATGCAGACCTTTTCGCCGTCGGAATCGCCAATCCAGATTTGATCGTTATAATACATGGTAAACCCTCCTGTTTTGTTTTTTCGTGTCAATATCAGTATAAGGGATATCGGGATGCAGAACAAGCGTTTTTTGGATGACTTTTCCGGCGGAAGGTGTTATGCTGATCATAAGGAGTACCTTTCAAACTATTTATTAGCTGCAGCATCGTAGGCATGGCCTGTGACAGGCAAGGAGGATCTTTCGGTGCTTTGCGTAAAAGGCGTCGGATCGATTCATGACAAAAAACGGAGGGACGGCGGATGGCATACGACTGTATCAGACCGGGACAGGTCTGGCTTGACACAAAGGGAGAACGGATACAGGCCCATGGGGGCTCTGTGATCTGTATTGACGGGGTTTACTATTTTTACGGGGAAAATAAGGAGAAGACCGACGGAAAGAACGGTATCTGGCACTGGGGGGTCCGGGCATATGCCTCAAGGGATCTCTATAACTGGGAGGACAAGGGAGTGATCATTCCCCCGGAGCCGGAGAACCCCGATTCTCCGCTTCATCCCTCGTCCATGATGGACCGCCCGCATATTATTTACAATGCCCGCACCGGGAAGTATGTGGCGTGGCTGAAGGTCATGGAACGGAACGGGGAGCAGACGGAGACGGTACTTACGGCGGACAGCTTCCTCGGCCCCTATACAAAGGTGCGGCAGGGCTTCCGGCCGCTGAACATGTCGGCGGGGGATTTTGACCTGGCGGTCGCGCCGGACGGCAAGGCTTATTACTATTTTGAACGGGTACACTCGGAGACGATCTGCGCGGATCTGACGGAGGATTATACGGATGTGACAGGGTTCTACAGCACCCATTTTCCGCATTGCTATCCGCCTTATGTCCGGGAGGCCACGGCGCATTTTGTCCGGAAAGGCCGTCATTATCTCGTGACCAGCGGGACCACGGGTTATCTGCCCAATCCTTCCGAGATCGCGGCGGCGGACACCTGGCACGGTCCCTATACGGTGCTGGGGAACCCCCATCCCGGCGATCCGAGCAATACCTCTTATCACTCGCAGATTTCCTCCGTGTTCCGGGTCCCCGGAAAAAAGGATCTGTATATCGCCTGCGCGGACAGATGGCTTCCGGGACATATGGATCAGAAATACGAAGAGTACGCCAGGTTTTTTGAGACCATGTTTGACCCGGACGCGGACAAAAGCGTGCTGGAAGAGATGAAGAAAAAACATCCCGCGGACTTGGAGGCGAATACCTCATTGGCGGATTATGTCTGGCTGCCGCTCAGGTTTGCGGAGCCGGACGCGCAGCATCCTCAGGGCACGGTATTGATTGACTGGCTGGACGAGTGGCGGATCGAGGACTATGAGTAAGAAGCGGTGTGGAAAGCGGCCTGCAAAAGCCGTTTTAATACGAAGAAAATCAAAGAAAGGAATGTATGTCGCATGAAAATTTACGATCAGAAGGTGAATCACTTGAAAAATCCCCTGGGATTCCGCATGGAGAGATGTGTGTTCTCCTGGAAGACGGCGGAGGCGAAGGGGAAGAGGCAGACGGCGGCAAGAATACGGGTGGCTTCAGACAGGGAGCTTCAAAATGTGCTGTTTGACTCCGGCCTTGACAGCGGGGCGGACGCTCTTGCGTATAAAGCGGATATAACGCTTCTGCCCAGAACCCGCTATTACTGGAACGTGACGGTATGTACGGACGCGGGGGAGGAAACGGACGGAGAGGTTCAGTGGTTTGAGACGGGAAAGAGGGAAGAACCCTGGACGGGCAGATGGGTGAGCTGTAAGCCCCTTGAGACCGCAGAGGAAGACGAAGCCAAAGGCGTGGTTTCCGACAAAAGGCATCCCTGGTTTGAAAAAGAGATCGTGCCCGCGGGCGAGGTGGCGCAGGCGCGCCTGTACATCTGCGGGCTGGGGCTTTACGAGGCTTACTTTACGCCTGAGGGCGGGGAGCCTGAGCGGATCGGGGAGGAATATCTGACGCCCTACAGCAACGACTATAAGGAATGGGTGCAGTATCAGACCTTTGACGTGACAGAGCAGCTGCAGAGGGCCGGAAAGCTGTCCGTCCTGTTGGGAAACGGCTGGTATAAGGGCCGGTTCGGCTTTACGACAAAGGAAGACATGGGCTTTTACGGAGACCGGTGGAAGCTGATCGCGGAGCTGCACCTGACCTATGCCGACGGCAGGACGCAGGTCATCGGCACGGATGAAAGCTGGAAGGTGCGCCGCAGCAATATCACCTTCTCCAATCTCTACGACGGGGAATGGCGGGACGATACGCTGGCGGAGCTTCCCGTGACGGACGCCGTCCTCTGTCAGGCGCCGGAGGGCGCGCTGACTGACCGGATGAGTCTTCCGGTGACGGTACACGAGACCTTCCGGCCCGTAGAGCTGATCCGGACGCCCGCCGGGGAGCTGGTGTTTGACCTGGGACAGGAGTTTACGGGGATCTTTGCCCTGCGGGTGCGGGAGCCTGCCGGAACCGTGATTCATATTCAGACGGGAGAGATTTTGCAGCAGGGGAATTTTTACAACGAAAATCTCCGCTCGGCGAAATCGGAGTATTATTATACCAGCGACGGGAAGGAAAAGCTGTTAGTCCCGCATTTTACCTTTTTCGGATACCGCTATGTGAAGGTGGAGGGCGTCGGCGATCTGCGGAAGGAAGACTTTACAGGCTGGGCGTACTACAGCGACATCGAGGAAAAGGGGAAGCTTCACACGGGTCATGAGCTGCTGAACCGCTTTGTGGAAAATGTGCGCTGGGGACTGCAGGGTAATTTTGTGGATGTGCCCACGGACTGTCCCCAGAGAGACGAGCGCATGGGCTGGACCGGGGACGCTCAGGTGTTTTCGCCTACGGCCACTTACCTGAAGGATACCTATGCCTTTTACGCAAAATATCTTTATGACATGGCGAAGGAGCAGAGCGCTCTTGACGGAAAGGTGCCGGATGTGGTGCCCTCCTGCGGCGTGGAGTCCTGCGCCTGCGTCTGGGGAGACGCCTCCTGTATCATTCCCTGGAACCTGTACCTGTTTTACGGGGACAAAAGTATCCTAAAGGATCAGTTTGAGAGCATGCGATCCTGGGTGGATTATGTCGGAACGGTAGACGGCGACAATCACGGCTGGCGGTATGTGTTCCATTACGGCGACTGGCTTGCCCTGGATAACCCCCAGGGCGGCGCGGAACAGGTGATGGGCGCTACGGACGAGGAATTTATCGCCAATGTGTACTACGCGGCCAGCGCGGGGATTGTGGCAAAGGCGGCTGCCGTTCTCGGCAAAAAGGAAGAAGAGGAGAAATATCAGAGACTGTCGGAGGAGCAGTTTGCGGAGGTGAAAAAGGAGTATTACAGCGCCACCGGGCGGTGCTGCATCAAGACGCAGACGGCTCTGATCCTGACCCTGAAATATCATCTTTCCGACAATGCGGAGCTGACGAAGGCACAGCTTAGGAAGCTTTTTGAGGACAGCGGACATAAGCTTAAGACCGGTTTTGTGGGAACGCCGCTTTTGTGCAACGTTCTCTCGGACAACGGCTTTGACAGGCTGGCCTACGAGCTTTTGCTGAACGAGGAATATCCCGGGTGGCTGAATGAAGTGAAGCTGGGGGCGACCACGGTCTGGGAGCGCTGGAACAGCCTGCTCTCCGACGGAACGATTTCCGGGATCGGCATGAACAGCATGAATCATTACGCCTACGGCTCTGTGGCAGAGTGGATGTTCCGCCACAGCGCGGGGATCAATTCCGTGGACGACGCTCCCGGATTTACCCGGGTGAGCTTCCAGCCCGTGCTGAACT
The DNA here is from genome assembly GCA_023664305.1 of bacterium. Classification (GTDB taxonomy): domain Bacteria; phylum Bacillota; class Clostridia; order Lachnospirales; family Lachnospiraceae; genus Acetatifactor. Next base: position 132,832 of record JAMPFT010000002.1, read on the forward strand.
GGGAGCTGAGATACATGGAGGCGGAATACGACTCGCCCTCCGGCCTGTACAAAAGCGCCTGGAGGCTGACGGACCCTTCTCATGTAGAGCTGTCGGTCACGGTGCCCTTCGGCTGCAGCGCCACCCTGCGCCTGCCTCTGGCGAAGGAGGAAACCTACGGGGATAAGGCTAACCCCATATTTGCGGATGTGAGGGAGGGAATCTGTTACCTGGGGCCCGGAACCTACAGCGTGAGCTATGAAACCGCGGAACCGTTAAAGAAAAACTACAGCACACATACTTCCATCCGGGAAATCCTGCGGAACCGGAAGCTTGCGGAGAAGCTGTCCGAGGTGATTTCACTCGAACAGATCCCGGAGCAGTACGGCGATTTCTCCATGCGGGAGATGGCGGAAAAATTCGGAGGGCACGTTACAGAGGAGCAGTTGGACGGTCTGGACCGTTTGATGGCGGCCTTTTAAAGGTGGAAAAAGGAGACGCCGATGGCGCCGGGGCCGGCGTGAGTGCCGATGACGGCGCCGATGGTGCTGACAGGCAGGGTGTCGGTCTTTCCCTCCCAGAGGAAGGCGCTGTCACGGATGTATTTTTGCAGCAGCGTGTCGTCCAAGCCGCTGTAACCCAGGCAGTACGGCATGGAGAAATCCACGCCGCCGCACTGGGCGATATTCTGGATCAGCATGTTGTTGCCGTTTTTTGAGCCGCGGGCTTTCCCGAGAATGACGACTTCTCCGTTTACGATAGAAATCACGGGCTTGATGGAAAGCATGGTGCCTGCCCAGGCGGCGCTTTTGGAGATTCGGCCGCCCTGCTTTAAGTATTCGAGGGTATCGAAGACCGCGAGAACGACGATTTTCTTTTTGACCTGTTCCAGACTGTCGGCAATCTGTTTTGCGTCAAGACCTTGCTCTCTCAGCCTTACCGCATAGAGAATCAGGTTTTGGATGCCGAGGCTTAAATTCATGCTGTCAACCAAAAAAATAGTGTCTTTGTAAGGCTCCGCCGCCAGGATGGCGCTTTGGTATGTGCCGGAGAGCAGGGAGGAGAGGGTGATTACCACGGCGGTGTCGCCCGCCTTCCGGATTTCCCGGAATTTTGCCTCAAATTCATAGGGCGTGACCTGGCTGGTGGAGGGAATCGTGCCGCACTCGATCAGCTTTTCGTAAAATTCCCGGTGGGTGATGGTGACGCCGTCCAGAAATTCTTCCTCGCCGAAAATCGTCTTTAATGGCATAAAATCCAGTTCCAGCTCGTCTGCACGCTGCTTTGTAATATCCGAAGCGGAATCGATGACAATCCTTACGCTCATAATAAACCTCATTTCTGTGCCGTATCGGCACGCTTTACTGTCAGACCAGTATACAGAAAAGAGGATGGGATGTCAAGATAGTTTGATAATCAAAATAATTTTGGGCGCAGGACCGGGATGCGGGGAGCTTCCGCCGCGGTTTCGGTCAGAAAGGAGTTTCCTTCAGAATCTGCAGGATTTCATTTAGGGTGTATACCCTGCGGTTTTCCAGTCCCACAAATGCAGGCGTGGCAGGATAAGTCACGAATTTGTCTTCTCCGCCGGGACATCTGGCCCAGACAAATACGGTGTAAAGCAGCGTGGATTGGGCCACGATATAATCCTCACAGTCGATTCCGGCCAGGTCCTCTTCAATGACTTTCCGGGTCAATCCGCATAATTCATAGGGGAGAGAACTGGTGGCAGGCCCGGAGGTGCCCATACCCCAGCGGGGTTGACCGCTTTCGTCAAGAGTATAGACGCCGTAAGCGCCTTCCCGCGCCTCGCCGTCGCTTCCGTCGGACTGATAGCAGACGTAGCCGTGGAGAATATAATAGGGATCTGCCGTCAAAGCCTGACTGAAATCGGTCAGATCCTCCGCCAGATACCAGTCGTTATAGAGGGTACGGTAGATTTTCATGACTTCCGGCATACCCTCGAAGGCGGCCTGTTCTTCGGCGGAAAGCTCCTGTGTGAAATCCTCCCGGTGGGACGGCAGGAGAGTGGAATCCCCCGTCCGCCAGGAGCCGTCGGCACTGTAGTCGGACGCGGCGGAGTTTTTGACGTTGTCACTCGGGACAGAGCTGTTTTCGCTGCTGTCCGGGCTGTAATTGCTTTTACCGACGCCCGGCCCGGCGCAGCCCGGAAGGGTCAGGGCGCAGAGCACCAGGATAAGGCAGATACGGGCCGCCGGAATGCCTCTTTTTTGACGGTACTTTTTGTCCCGGGGACTTTCTGCGGGATTGCGCGCTGCCTTGTGGCAGATACATCCGTATTTCGCCGCTTCCGACAGGGTGATTTTGCCGCGTCGGGAAAAGAGCTCGGTGAGGTGAAAATTCTTCATGAATGCTTCCTCCTTTGGGGTGATGGTAGTGTGGCTTCCTTTATAAACAAAATGACGGGATTTTGGGGAAAAGGGTTTCAGAGTATTGCCATTAATTTGAAATCAGCCTATAATTAACGGTATGGTTTGGGTCATATAATATACGCCAAATATAATTGAGGGGTGATCGAGGATAATGAATGGAAAGTGTTGCATATTAGCGAAAAAAGTGATATATGGAAGTGCCTTGGCTTTTTTATTGTTTTTGAGCGTTACCTCTTTTATTTATTCTTCGGATGGCTACGAAATAAGAAAGAATAATGTTGAAAAGGTTCTTCAGGATTTGGCAGGAGTTGTTCTGCTATTGGGAATCGTATGGATATTATCTTGTCTGTGGGAAAAAATGTCAAAAGTTTTCCGCATTATCGTTATAAGCGTTTTCTTTCTTACGGCTATGTTTTTTTCCGCATGGTGGATTGTTAATTCGGCAAATCTGCCCCAAAGTGATGCAAAAGCAATTTATGATATTGCTTATCGGGCAAAAAATCATGATTTGCTTGCTATTGCTCCAACAGGTTCTTATATGTCATTGTGGCCGTTCCAGTCGGGACTTGTCCTGTTTTTTGAGACGATATTCCGATTACTGCCCGGTGCGGACGAGATGACAGTACAATGGGTATATCTTCCCTTTATGGCTCTTTCCCTGATAGCGGGTTATATGGTGGTAAGGAAAATGTTTATATCGAGCCGCACGAGATTTTTTTGGTGTGTATTAATGCTTTTATGCATTCCGTATTATCTGTATGTCAATAACATGTATGGGGAGGTCCCCAGCACCGCATTAATGCTTTTTGCGTTATGGATGTTCCTGGAGTATTCGAAAAAACCGTCCCGTTATTACACGCTCCTTTTGGGGGGGGGTAGGACTGGCGGCAGCAGTGGCGCTCAGGAAAAATATTCTTATTTTTGTGATTGCGGGTATTCTTGTATGGGCGGTATTATTGGCGGAAAAACGTCGTATCCGGTATCTTGCGATTATGTTGGTGATGATGCTTTCGGCAGGAGCAGGGATCATTATACCGCAAAAGTTTTATGAATTACGGGCAGGAAATACAATGGGTGAAGGCGTGCCTGCCATTGCGTACATTGCGATGGGATTACAGTGGAGTGAAGGACGCAGCCCTGGCGGATGGAACGGATATCACTCGGATCTCTACATGGCCTGTTCTTATGATGCTGAATTAACTGCCAGGATCAGCGCAGAAAATGCCATGGATTCCCTGCAGTATATGGTAAGTCATCCCAACTACTTAATTGAATTTTTTTATCACAAACAGGTGGAACAATGGTGCAGGGAAGACTATGCCTGCCTTTATGGGACATTAAATTTTTACGGGGAACGGACGGCGGCAGCGTGGGAGATTTATCAGGGCAAAAGGAAAGATTCCCTGCTGAATATCATGTCATTGCATCAGAGTCTTATATATATTGGCGCTTGCTGTTTTTGCGTGTTTGCAATGATTCGCCGGCGAAACAGGACAGGGAAGGCAGGAAGTGATGGAGGAGAAGATCTGGAAAGGTTGATTCTTCTTGTGACATTTATCGGAGGCTTTTTGTTTAGCATGATGTGGGAGGCTGGATCAAGGTATGTCATGCCCTATTTTATCATGTTGATCCCCTATGCTGCAGATGCTTTGGCAAGAGCGGGTTGTTGGGTGGAAGACAGAATAGAGTGTAAGAACAGAGTGTAAGAACAGCGGGAAAGAGTGCGGAACGGATTTACGGTTTTTGCGTCATTAGATGCCCTTATTGTGCATAATCTGCCATTGAAAAGCAGGGAGAAGTAAGATAAAAGGAGAAGCAAAGAAAAAAAGCAAAGGAACAAAAGAAAAAGCAACGGGAAGAGAGAAGGAATAGAAAAACAGCGGAAGAAAGAGGCAAGATATTGCGGAAGGGTTTCGAAACCGGATATCACGGCTGCCCGGATCAGAAAGGAGACCGATATGAGCGACAGAAACGGTTTACAGCAGAAGGAAATCACCGAGGCCATGCAGGCGGGACAGGAAGCGCTGCGATACCTCAATCAGGCGAAAGACTGTCTGAACAGCGCGGGAAACTGGGGGCTGCTTGACATGTTCGGAGGCGGATTGATCTCCACCTTTGTAAAGCATTCCAAGATGAATGATGCGGAGGAGCTGGTACAGCAGGCCAGAAGCGCCCTGAAAAGATTCCAGAGGGAATTGACCGATGTGGACAATGTCTCGGAATTTCACATTGAGACGGGAGATTTCCTTACCTTTGCGGATTACTTTTTTGACGGGCTGATCGCGGACTGGCTGGTGCAGTCCAGGATCAACGACGCGAAAAAGCAGGTGGATAACGCGATCAGGCGCGTAACTTATATCATGGATCAGCTGCGCCGCATGTAAATTCAGCGGCCGTCTGCTTCCGCCGTCCCGCAATTTTTGTCAAAGATCCGCAGATCGGCGTCCACGCGGTATTCCCCGTCGATGAGAAGATAGTGAGCCCGGTGCTGTTTACACATGCTCAGAACCAGGGCATTTTCCCGAAGCACGGATTCGGGGGTGCAGTCTTCATCCTTGCCCCGGTTTTCCACGATACCCGCGTGTGCTTTAATGTCCTGAAAATGAGTGTGGATATATTCTTTGCTCATCACCAGGCAGCAGTAGGCGATCTCCTCCAGGTATTCCGCCTCAAAATCCTTTGACCAGTCAAAGGGGATATAACAGCCTTCGACGATCAGGTTCTGCCTGTTTTCGATGGCTGTCTTGATCATCTCACGGACTACCGGCCATAGATAGGCCGTCAGCGCCTGATCGTCGCTTACGGGCGTGAGAGACGTATAACCGCTGCGGATCAGTCCCATTTTCAGGTGATCTACAGACAGATAGGGGTAATGATATTTTTCCAGCAATCTCTGGGCAAGGGCGGTCTTGCCCGTGTGGGAAGCCCCGGCAATCAACAGAATCATAAACTCCTCCTTTCAGGCTGCGCCTGACCTTTCAAATTGTCTCTGTACCACAGAAAACCAAAAAATACGGAACACAAAAGGATCTGTACAACCGTGGATGCCGGTGTGGCGAGGCCGATCCGGAACAGAGTCACATTCGCGGTTTTGCTCATAAAATAAGAAACCGGGATACGGACGCCGAATGCGCCGACGATGCCCTGAAGCATGACAAAGGCGGTTTTTCCGCACCCGTTAAAATAGCCGATATAACAGAACAGGAAGGATACAATCAGCGTATCGATGGCGTAAGCCTTCAGATAGTCCGCCGCAGCCAGAATAACCGCTTCTTCCCGGGCAAAAATACCGGCCAGTATGCCGCCGTGGAAGAACGCCAGATATGCCATGACCGTTCCGGTCAACAGGGATGCGAACATGCCGCAGAGCATGGATTTTCTCGCCCGTTCTTTTTTGCCGGCTCCCACATTCTGCGCCACGAAGGCGGAAAGGGACTGTGAGAAGGCGGAGGGCACCAGCATGATGAACGCGCATACTTTTTCCGCGACCCCGACGCCTGCGGAGGCGGTGACGCCCAGCGTGTTGACAATGGAATTGATGGCAAGAAAGGAAATGCTTACAAGGCCGTCCTGCAGGGCGATGGGCAGTCCGATCTTTACGGTCTTGCCGACAATGCTCCTGTGAAAGCGTATGTTTTCCCTCCCGAAGGAAAACGGCAGTCCCCGCCTTTTGACGATCAGAATACATAAAATGACGCTGAAGCATTGGGCGAGAACGGTTGCAAGCGCCGCACCTTCCGCCCTCAGATCAAATACGCCCACAAACAGCAGATCTCCTGCAATGTTAAAGATGCAGGCGGCGGTTACCGTAAGCATGGGGGTTTTGGAATCTCCCAGCCCGCGGAAAATGCTTCCCAGTACATTATAGGCGACAATGAAGACCGTTCCTGCGGAGCAGATACTCACATATCCCACCGTCTTGGAAAAGGCTTCTGCAGGCGCGTGCATGACGGCCGTGAAAGGCTGCGCAAGGAAAAGCATGACTGCGGTGATCCCCATTGCAAGCACAAAAAAGAAACAGATGCTGCTTCCGATAATGTTTCCCGCGTCCGAACCGTGCTTCCTTCCGATGGCCTGGCCCAAAAGGATGGTGGTTCCCATGGCAAGCCCCGTGATGACGGCTGTGACCATCTGCATCATCTGGCTTCCCGTTGCAACGGCCGATACGTCCGCCGACGTCCCAAACCGGCCTACCACCAGCAGATCGACCGCTCCGTACAGGGACTGCAGGCACAATGCCAGCAGAACCGGAAGAGCAAAACCGATCAGCGGTTTTATAATTTTGCCTTCTGTAAATTCATTGAGTTGATTCATCTTTTCCGACGCTCCTTACATCGCCTGCCGCCCGGAAAGAAAGCCCGCGGAAAACGGCATATTACAGGTAAGGGCTAATATACCGCGTAAACAAAAAAGCCGGATAAGTTTCGGACATTTCAGTCCGTGCCTTATCCGGCTTATCATTTCTTCCCGAATGATCCGCCCTCCGAGCAAGCATCTACATATTACAGGAATTTCAGGAAGATGTCAAGGGTGAGGGAACTGCAAAATTTCTACCGGACACGGCTGTGCATGACGCTTGACTTTATCTTCCTGAGCACACATAATCAAATCGGAAGATCATTATGGGAGGGGCTGTCCGATGTATAAAGTATTATTGATTGACGATGATAAAGATTTATGCAGATTGATTAAGAATAACCTGGAAAGAGAGGGATATACCGTCTCGGTTCAACACAGTGGGGACACGGGAATAACAGAAGCCATGACAAACGAATATGAAATTGTTATTCTTGATGTTATGCTGCCGGTGAAGAACGGTTTCGAGGTATTGACCGAAATTCGCAGATACAGTAATATCCCGATCCTGATGCTGACGGCAAAGGACAGTGAAGGGGATAAGGTTTCCGGCCTGCGGATGGGCGCAGACGATTATATTACAAAACCGTTCAGCAGCAGCGAATTATCCGCCCGGATAGAATCTCTTTTGCGGCGTTATTTTGTACTGGGAAATCACAGTATGTCAAATCAGAACAGAGTATTAAAGATTGGCGGGTTGTCAGTAGATATTGAGAAGCATGAGGTGGAGAAGAACGGTGTATTGATCGACCTTACGGCAAAAGAATTTGATTTGTTAGTCTTTTTTGCAACGAATCAGGGACGGGTGTTTACAAAACGGCAGATATATCATAATGTCTGGAAGGATGAATACGCGTTTGACGATAATAATATCACTGTCCATATCCGAAGACTGCGAAAAAAAATTGAGGACAATCCTGATGTGCCCGTCTATATTCTGACGGTTTGGGGTGTCGGGTATAAACTGAACGGAGAGTTAAGATGATTTACTTTACTGTTGCGCTTTTTTGTATTTGCCTGTTGCAGCTGCTGTATATCAAACGGATGCATACGCAGTTAAAAGAATGGTTATCTGATCTGAAGGAAATACATAGCAGTGCGGATCAGAAGCTGTTCACTGTGAATCAGGGAATTTTATCGGATATAACATTTGAATTTAACGGTATATTAAGCGATAACCGAAAGCAGATCGGGCAGTTAAAAAAGGCAGATGCGGCAAACAGGCAAATGCTGACGAATTTATCACATGATGTGAGGACGCCGTTGGCATCGTTAATCGGCTATCTGGAAGCGCTTGATAATGATCTGGCGGATAATCCGAAGGAATATGTCAAAATATCCTATCAAAAGGCGCTTGCATTGAAGAACCTGACAGATATGCTGTTTGAGTGGTGTAAAATAGCTTCGGATGAACAACCGTATCGGATTTTGCAGCAAGACGTAAATGAACTGACGAGAGAAATCATGATCGAGTGGATACCGATAATGGAAAAGGAAAACATTGAACTGAAGACGGATATGTCGGAGGACGAGTTTTTAATAAATATTGACGGCGTGGCGTATAAAAGAATTATCAATAATCTGATAAAAAATGCAGTATATCACGGAAACTGCTCTGTTATCAGCGTAAGCATTAAAAAGAAAGAAACAGTGATCAGTATCTGTGTCTCCAATAACGGCGTGCCGATTCCGCAGGATAAGCTTCCCTTTATTTTTGAACGTCTGTATAAATGCGACGAGGCGCGTTCAGAGGAAGGATCCGGTTTGGGACTATCCATAGCAAAGGAATTGGTTCTTTCTATGAACGGAAAAATAAATGTGACCAGTTCCGTGCAGGAAACGGCTTTTACCGTAGACTTCCCCAAAAGTCCGGATTGCAGGGAAGTAAGAAAAAAGTAATATTTGTTAAAGAGGTGTGTCATAATCTGCATTTATACTGTTAAGAAAAAGGAGGCGGCTTTATGGGCGATAATGTGATCGAAACACTGAATTTAACAAAACAGTATGGCAGTCAGATAAGTGTTGACCGCTTGAACATCCATGTCCCGAGGGGTAAAATTTACGGATTGTTGGGAAGAAACGGGTCAGGCAAGACAACAACCATGAAAATGATATTAAATCTTGCAAAGCCAACCGACGGTATCGTTTTTTTGTTTCACGAGAATAACCGGTCTTGTTCCGGAAAAACATACCACAGAATAGGTGCTTTAATAGAAAATCCCGGCTTTTACGAAAATCTGACAGCAAGTGAGAATCTGGAAATTCTTGCGAGACTTCGAGGAAAACATCGGAGAGATACCGTAAACAATGCTTTGGAGATTGTCGGTTTGGAAAAAGAAGCGAAAAAGCCATTCAGAAAATATTCTCTCGGCATGAAGCAGAGATTAGGTATAGCGGCGGCAATCATGCATGAGCCGGAGCTTTTAATATTAGATGAGCCTATTAACGGTCTTGACCCGATTGGTATTCACGAAATACGAAATTATTTAATCAGCCTGTGCAGGGATAAAGGAACAACCATCCTTATTTCCAGTCACATTTTAAGTGAAATGGAGCAAATGGCGGATATCATAGGCGTTATACATGAGGGGCACTTGTTGGAAGAAACCTTTATGGATGATTTGCGCAGGCGAAACAGAAAGTACGCAGAGTTTCAGGTGTCGGATGTCGGCAGGGCAGCGTATGTGCTGGAAAAGGAATTACAGCTTTCGGATTACTCCGTCATGGAACGGCAGTCTATCCGTTTGTTTGAGAAGACAGAGCTTTGCCCTAAGATAAATGAGAGCTTTGTCAAAAACGGCATAGAAGTGATCGGTATGAGCAGGAAAGAGGAAACGTTGGAAGATTACTTCTCCGACTTGATAGGAGGTGGCGAGATTGGCTGAAATTGTCTGTTGTGAATTTTTGAAACTGAAGCATTCAAGAATATGTCTGATCGCATTTTTGGGAACGCTGGTCACACCGTTGTTGGTTCTGACGCTGACGATAAGGAGATTGGCTGCAGGCGAGCAGGTTCCCCTGTTTGGCTTTTACGACAGCGCTTTTGTTTTCCTGATTCCTCTTTTTGCACCGTTGCTTTTTTCCATTGTGGCAGCTTTTCTGTTCAGCAGGGAGTATACGGAAAAAACGCTTAAAACAATATTTGCCGTACCTGTGTCAAAAGTAAAATTTTTGCTCGGAAAGCATATAGCGCTGCTTTTTTGTATCTTGATTTTGATGGTTCTCACATGGGCAGAAATTTTAGTGTTGGCAGTTATCTGCAATTTGATATTTGGAGTGCGGCAGCTGACTCCAACGGTCGCAATCCACTTTTTGCTCATAATGCTACAAGGCGCTGTGCTCTTATATGCAGTCATTACTCCGATCGCCTATATTGCAATTCGCTCCAAAGGCTTTTTTGCACCTGTCCTCATTGCCGCTGTTATTTCTCTGAGCGATGTTATTCTGACAGGTTCTCCCATTGCGGCATACTTTCCCTGGACGGCAACCTATCTGCTCGTAACGGGGCAGAGCGGAAGCGCACAGGGGATTGCATGTCTGCTTATAGGATTGGTTTGTATTGTCAGTATTGCCGAAAGCGTAAGATACTTTAACAAAACCGATATTTTGTGAACCGTTTTGCAACTGTAAGCCGGAGAACCGATTATTCGGCAAAAGGATTTCGGTCAATCCGTAAACAAATTTACCCAATAATAAGTACCGTTTTCGTACCAGCATGCGACGGCTCCCTGCGTGAAATTGCCGTTCAGCATATTGTTTCTGTGTCCCTCGCTGTTATACCAGGCTTCGCAGACCCGGTTCGCGCTTCTCTGACCGGAAGCGATATTTTCACCGCAAGCCGTAAAGCCGCTCAACACGGTAAAACAACTCTCACCGTTTGGTCTGGTGTGGCTGAATAACGAGACTAATTCCCGGGCCCTGATTTTTGTTCCCTCATAAACGGAATCGTTCCATGTCAGGGCGGGTAAATTTGCGTCGGCCCGATATTGGTTGACAATGTCGAAAGCATCCTTTGCCATACTTTCCATAAATTGATTTTCAACGGCCGCCTGCGTCTGCTGTCCGCTGTTTTGGCTGCTCTGCTGTCCGCCGCTTTTTCCCGAAATAGTGAGCCTGACTGTTTTTGTTCCCACATTTCCCGCTAAATCCGTCGCATAATAAGTGAGGTTGTAAGTGCCCGCTTTTGCGCTCTGCATTGCGTCCGCCAATTTCTGCAATTCATCCGGATCAATCTCAATCATACAGTCTTCGTTCGGACAGAGATTGTCTGTTCCGTAGACATCCTTTAGGACAAAAAAGACATCGCCGGGTCTTACGGTAATTTTTTCTTTTGGCACATGGATCGTGGGCGCGGTTCCGTCCACCAATACCGTAATTCTGGAGATGACGGCGTTTCCGTCCTCGCCTGCAGCTGCGGCGGTTATCTCGTATATGCCTTCTTCCTCCGGCATTTCGATCTGAGAAAGCAGTTTGGTCTCAGCCGTGAGTGTCGTCACCTCATACGACGGCTCTCTGTTCCACACAGTATCTTTGTCGTAGTCGTCAAATGTAGCTGTTTTTTGTAAGCCATAGAAGCCGGATTTATAGTTTCCGTCGTTCCTGATGACAGAGGACGCCTTTAGGAGCTCTCCGGGCTGCACGGGAAGGATGCCGCTCAGGACAGTCATACCTGGAAAATCGGAATCCGAGCCGTCCTTTTTTAAACGGATGTGAACGGCAGCATTCTCCATCTGGTTCAAATCCTCTGTCAATACCGATTCCTCTGTGTCCTCCTCCGCTGTGAGAGCCGGATCGTAAAAGACGACCACCGTGCCGTCGTATCCCTTCGGAACCCGCAGATAGCACTCGAATGCCATGGAGTGAACCGCATACAGATTACTCTGGCGGGGCGCCGTAAAAAGGGCGATACATTGATCGTAATCCACGCCATGATAATTTACCGTATATTGTGCCGCCACATCGAGCTCTTCCGTTGCATTCACCTCTTCTTTCAGAGTTCCCGCACTCTCTTCACACAGCTCGGGGGTGAAATAATCGCTCAGGGCCCAACCGGGAGAACCGCCGTATCTCCGGGCATTTTGGTCCCAAAAGAGCAATTCAAACCGAGCCGTAACCCATTCATAATTTTTTAGAGCGGGATGTGTCTCGTCCGAATCAAAAGTCCGGTATCCGGACATTATCACGGTTGCGGCCGTCTTTTCTTCTAAGGTGTAGCTTGTGGACGTCACATAAGCATAAGGCTCATTTTCCCCGGACACACATAGAATCCGGTTCTCTTCGTAACCGCCTGCAAGCGGTTCGCCCTCTGTCTCGCCGCATATACTGCAGACAGATGCGTCCTGATAATTTGCCGCTTTCCAGGTGTGTCCCAGAGCCTCCCCTTTTGTCTCTCCGCAGACGCTGCAGGCGGCGGCCAGAGTACAGGTGGCCTCTTCCCAGGTATGTCCCAGAGCCTCCCCCTTTGTCTCTCCGCAGACGCTGCAGGCGGCGGCCAGGGTACAGGTGGCCTCTTCCCAGACATGTCCGAGAGCCTCTCCTCTCGTCTTCCCGCATTCCGGACAGATTTCCGGCTCCGTACAGGTTGCGGCAGTCCATTCATGCCGATGAATCCCAAAAAGGATAAACAGCGCAGCTCCCACACATACTGCCGCCCCGGCCCCGATCAGAATACCAGTCTTTTTCCTGCTCATTCTTTTTTTCTCCTCTGCCATGTTTCTTTTATGCCTTCCGTCACGCCTGTGTAAAAATGCACGGCCGCCAGAATACAGGGAACGCTTGTGTTTAATGCACCTTGAAACAGTCGGATGCGCTTAAAATCTCCACTGACAGAATATCACAATCCTGCTCTTTTTTCTACCGCGTTTTCAGGAAATGATTCGGGGACGATTCAGGAAACGATTCGGGGACGATTCAGGAAACGATTCGGGGACGATTCAGGAAATGATTCGGGGACGATTCAGGAAATGATTCGGGAAACGATTCAGGAAACGATTCGGGAACGATATCGGGAACGATTCAGAAGATGGCGGAAATTATGGGTGAAGTTTTCAGGGCGCGATCATTGAGAGGGCTATGTCCCGGTATTCTATTTAACAATTTTTTAAGAAAAGAGGACGCGGAATCTTAATTTCTGTTTTGTACTATGGTTTTGACATTTTGAAAACTGCGGGCAAGCCGTGGAGGCAGGAGTCTGTAACAGCGGGGCTGTGGAGCAGGAGTCTAAAGCAGCGGGCGAGCTGTGTGGCAGAAGCGCCGGAAACAACGGGGTGCAGATTTCCGTCGGACAGCTTCGGGAAAAGCAGATTGGAAAGAGAGGTATATAGAAAATGGAATTGGCGGTGCTTTCGGATATCCACAGCAATTATGTCGCTTTGGAACGGTGCATGGAGTATGCCTTCGGGCGGGGAATCAGCCGTTTTGTGTTTCTGGGGGATTACATCGGTGAATTTGCATATCCGGAGCGGACGATGGAGCAGCTCCTGCAGTACCGTGAAAAATACGACTGTGTTTTCATCAGAGGCAACAAGGAGGATTACTGGGCGGGGTACAGGAGAGGAGGGGAGCAGGGATGGCCCGAGTACAGCTCTGTCACGGGAGCGCTTTATTACGCGTATCATCACCTGTCGAAAAGAGATCTGGATTTTCTGGACGGGCTTCCCGTGACTGCAGAGATTGCGCACGAGGGGCTGCCTGTTCTGACCGCATGTCACGGCTCTCCGGTCAGTGTGCGGGAATCGATGCGGTTTGACGACGGGTCCGCGGAGCGGATATTGGATCGGGAGGAGAAAGAGTATGTTCTTTGCGGGCATACGCATCTGCAGGGAAAAACATGCCATTCGGGCAGGACAGCCTTAAACCCCGGTTCCGTGGGCTTGTCCCTGGGAGCCGGAGGGATGGCGCAGTTTGCCGTTTTAAGCGGTACGGACGGACAGTGGAAGGAGGAGTTTATCAGCCTGGATTTCGACCGGGAAAGGATGGTCAGGGAGATGAAAGAATCGGGGCTGTGGGACAGGGCGCCTTACTGGTGCCGGATCACGGAGCGCCTGCTTCTCGGCGGAGAGGGCAAAAAAGAGGTCGGTCACGGGAAGGTGCTGCAGCGCGCCATGGAGCTTTGCAGGCAGGATACGGGAGCCTGTAACTGGCCGGATGTCCCGGAAAAATATTTGGAGCGGGCTGTCGGGGAGCTTCTCGGGGGATGAGGCAATTGTTGTCAGGGAGTTCCGGCTGGGCGACAGCCCTTCTGCGGACACGTTTGCACTCGGGACGGCACATAGCGGACGCTAAGCTCGCAAGTACCTCGCTAAGCGCCGATGTGCCTTTACGGTCCGCAGAAGGGCTGTCGCCCGGCCGGAACGGGTAGCCGTCTGCCGGATATCAGTGCTTTTGCGGACACGTTTGCACTCGGGTCGGCACATGGCGGACGCCAGGCTCAAAAAGATCTCGTCAAGCGCGATGAGCCTTTGCGTGTCCGCAGAAGAACCCCTGTCTGTCCGAATTGCCTTCCGAACTGCTTTCCAAACCGCTGTCCGAACTCCGCGCAGCAACAAATTGTCAGTAAAATCATAAAAAGAATGAAAATAGGATTGACAAATTGCCGATACAAGTATAAACTATAAACAGGTAAAACGTTTAACCAAACTTAAGATCAGAAAATTTGAAGGACAAAGAGCCTTCCGATTTAATAAAATCCAAATAGGAGGAAATGTTTTATGAAAAAGAGAAGAGCACTTGTATTGGCTCTGGCCGGAGTTCTGTGTCTTAGCACGGCGTGCGGCAAGACCAAAACTGACTCGCTGGACTGGTGGGATCACTTTGCAAACCTGGAGGAAACCCATCAGGCGCTCTACGACGCTTATGAGCAGGAGACGGGGATTCATGTGAATTACGAGAACTTTGACGCCGCTTCCTTCAAGGAGGCTTTTGATCTGGCGCTGACCAGTCATCAGGCTCCCGACATCCTGTCCTACGCGTGGGATCAGAATAACGCCGTGGCGAAGTACCAGGAGGGAAGCTTCAGCGCTCTGACCGTCAAGAAGGAGGATCTGCCGGAGTATGTGCAGAACACGCTGGTAGAAGGCTATACGATGTTTGACGGAAAGGTGTATTCCTTCCCGACCTTTAATATTAACCATCAGGCTCTGCTCTGGTACAATACGGAGATGGTGGATCAGGTGCCCGAGTCTCTGGCGGATTTTCGGCAGCAGCTGAAGGATCTGACGAACGTGGATGCAAACCAGTACGGTATCGCGCTGCCGTTGACCGACACGGGCCGTATGCACAATCTGATCCGGTATATCACGGCTCTGTCCGGAGGAACGGTGGATTTCGATTATACCACAGGTCAGTATGTCTATGATTCCGATCTGCTGAAGGAAGTATTTCAGTTCTTTGTGGATATCTATGAGGACGGATCCGTACATCCCGCTTCGACCACGCTGAAGACTCGTACCGTGCGTGAGCGCTGGGTGAACAACGAGGCGGCTTACGCCATCGACGGATGCTGGTATCCCGGCTCCATCAACAGCGCGTTCGGCGCGGAATCCCTGGATAAGCTGGGCGTCAGCGCCATGCCTGTCGTAGACCCCAATGTCAGGGGAGTTTACGGTACGGCTCCTCAGACCGGAACCTTTTATGTGACAGGGGACTGCGAGGATACAGAGGCGGCTACGGAGCTTATGTTAAAGCTGCTGGATGATGATTACGCGATTGCACTGGCCAGCGCGATGGATCAGCCTCCGTTGAATACGGCGGCGATCGAGAAGGCGGACGTAGCGCCGGTATATGTGGAGGGCTGTAATATCATGGCATCCCAGGTGAGCTATTATCCGGAGCCCCAGGTGCGCAATCCCAACGTGGCCGAAGTGTATACGGAGCTGATTGAGATCAAGCCCAACATCGGCGATATCTATGTAGGCTATGTGACGGGAACGGTCAGCGACTGGAAGGCTGCCCTGGACGAGTACAACCGGCTGATGAACGAAGAGCTGGACCGTGCGATCAAGGCATGTCAGGACAGGGGCGTAGAGGTATCCCGGGACGACTGGATTTTCCCGAACTTTGTACTGGGAGAAAGCTATACGTCGGATAAGTACGCAGAGCTGAAATAAGTTTACATCGGCATGACAAAAGTATGAAAAATCAATAGAAAAGAAAAGGCTGCGGAAGGCTTCAGGGCCTTCCGCATTGTAAAAGAAGACTCCCTGCGGCGGGTATCGCCGCAGGCATAAAAGAAAGTGGGATGGAAGGATGAGGAGACAGCGCTCGCTTCAACGCAGCAGGACGCCCTACGGATGGATTTATCTGTTTTTGGCGCCGACATTGATTCTGTTTACGATGTATACCCTGTATCCGATCGGGGCTACGGTCTGGTATTCCCTGACGAATATGAGGAGCTTTACCGGCAGAAATATACAGTTTATCGGGCTGGCAAACTATGTGGCGCTGTTCAAGGATAAGCAGTTTCTGAACAGCCTGTATGTGACGGGAAAATTTCTGCTGGCGGTGGTGCCGGCGCGATTCCTGCTGTCGCTGGGGCTGGCTCTTCTGCTGAACTGGAAGCGCTGCAAGGGCAAGACCTTCTTCCGAACCATGTTTTTCCTGCCGGTTCTGACGACCTCCGCGGTGATCGGCGTGGTCTTTATTATGATTCTGGATCCCACGATGGGGCCGATCAACGCGGTGATGAAGCAGCTTGGGCTGACGGAATGGGCAACCCTGTCCCTGTTGGGAAACGCCTCTACCGCGCTGAACACGGCCGGGGTAATCTGGGTGTGGAAATGGCTTGGAAACTCGCTGATCTACTGGATTGCCTCCCTGCAGAGTATTCCGGAGGAGCTGTATGAGGCGGCGAAGATCGACGGGGCCAGCGCATGGCAGATGTTTAAGAGTATCATGGTTCCGCTGTTGATGCCCTTTGCGGCGATCATCCTCGTCCTGACGGTCAGCGACGCGATCCGTGTGTTTAACCTGATGCTGACGTTGACCAACGGAGGACCTTATTATACGACGGAGACGGTGGAGGTCTTTATTTACCGGCACGCGTTCCAGGCGACGTCGCCGCGTATGGGCTACGCTTCCGCCGCAGCGACGGTGTTCGGGCTGTTCTTCATGGTGATCGTAATCGTGCAGCGCGGTGTGAAGGCTGTTTTTGAGAAAGTGGGGAAGTAGGAGATGGAAGGGAAAAAACCGATGAACCGAAGACGCGTAAGACCCGGGGACTGGATTATCTTTCTTCTGCTGCTGGCGCTGGGAATTGTCTGGGTCTATCCCTTTATCTGGATGATCTCCGGTTCCTTTAAGACGAATCTGGAAATCCTGAATAAGGGGCTGAACCTGATTCCGGACGCGCTGAATTTTGCCGCCTATGGGCGGGCCTGGAAGGACGCGCACTTTGATACTTATTTTCTGAACTCGGTTATCACGACCTCCGCCACGGTTCTGATCGTAGTGATCCGCTGCGCTCTGGCGGGGTATGTGCTGGCGATGTATGATTTCCGCGGTAAAAAGCTGATTATGATGGTGCTTTTGGTGACCTTCTTCGTGCCGACCGGTACGACGCTGATCCCGACCGTATCCCTCAGCAACTCGCTGGGGCTGCTGAATACGCGGACGGGACTGATTCTGGCGTTAGCCGGAGGGGGACAGGTCGCCTCGATTTTCCTGTACAAGGGCTTCTTTGAGCAGACGCCCCGGGAGCTGATGGAGGCGGCGCAGATCGACGGCGCGGGCTTCCTGCAGGTGTTCCTGTCCGTGATGCTGCCGCTGACGGGGCCGGTTACGGCGACGACCGTTGTCATGACCTTTATGGGAGCCTGGAATAATTTCATGCTGCCGCTGGTATTTACCTTTTCCAATACCGGCCTGAGAACGCTTCCGGTAGGGATGATGGTCTTTTCCAGAGGCGATATGGTGGACTATGCCGGGCAGTGCGCCGCGGCGATCCTGTCGATCGCGCCGATTGTCGTGCTGTATGTATTCTGCCAGAAATACTTTGTGTCCGGTATCGCGGGCGCGATCAAGTCCTGAGGGGGCGCGACAGGGAGGAAGAATATGGAAAAACTGGTTTACAACCATGAGATTAAGATGATCGTGACGGACCTGGACGGCACGCTATTGTACAATGAGTCGCAGTTGACGGAGCGGACGCGGAAGATTCTGGAGCTGGCGGATGTGATGGGGGTTCTTGTGGTCGTGGCTACGGGACGGAGCGTCTGCCAGCTGCCGGAGGCGGTTCTGGATACGAAGGGAATCCGTTTTATCATCACATCCAACGGGGCGGTGGCCATTGATCTTCGGGAGAACAGGAAGATCATGCGGATGATGATCAGTCATGAAAACGCGCTGAGGACGCTGGATATCATCAACGGGATCGAGCTTCCCCATCGCTTCGAAATCAATCTGGACGATCATATTTTCTCGGAAAAATATTATCTGGAGCACATCGATGAAATGGAGCCGGAGCTGGCCCGGAAGGGCTGGTACGATCCTCATCTCGTCCCCATCGACGACGCCAGAGAATTTCTGGAGGACGGACGTAAGGAGGTAGAAAAATTCAATATCTTTTTTCGGACGGTGGAGGAGCGGAATCAGGGAATCGAGATGCTGAAGCAATACCCGTTTCTGGCAATCTCCTATTCGTTGGAGAAGAATATCGAGGTCAACGACTGCAGGGCGGACAAGGGAAGCGCCATAGAGCTTCTGGCGAAATCACTGAATATCCGGAAGGAGAATATCATCGGTTTCGGGGACGGTACGAATGATATTTCCCTGTTAAGCGCCGCAGGGCTTGCCGTGGCTACGGACAATGCGGCGAAGGAGGTCAAGGAAATCGCCGACTATGTGACGCTGAGCAACAGACAGGACGGCGTGGCCGAGGTGCTGGAGAGGCTGATAACGACAGACTGAAAACCGGATCCTGCGTAAGGCCTTTGGGATGCGCAGAGAGAATCTGTGAGAAAATGCAAAGAGAGACTGTTGCAAAACGGGGCGGACACGATTGTGTCTGCTCTCTTTTTGATGGGAGTCATTCCGGTTTGACGAATGTTTTGAGGTGAAAGCTTCTGCCGCCGCAATGGGGAGGAAGCCGTCAACAGCGGCAGACGTTAGTCTACAGGGAACGGACGGAAGCCCTCTCGTGCAGGCCGCAGTCCAGAATATATTGAGGATTTTGAGGCTTTTCGGCATGGTGGTACAGCGCCTGCGCCGCCGTGTAGCCGATCTCGTGCAGCGGCAGGGAGACGGAGGTCAAAGGCGGTATCGTATAGCTGGAGAAGGGCAGATTGCCGAAGCCGATCACGGAAAGATCCTCCGGGATCCGCAGCCCTGTCTGCGAGGCATACCGATAGACGCCGTATGCCATAATGTCATTCAGGGTGAGGATGGCAGTGGGGGGATCCGGGAGAGTCAGCAGCCTTTTTGCGTGGTACGCGCCGCTTTCCATCTCCAGATTGCCGTAGCGGACATAGTCGCTGCAGAAAGGCAGCCCTTCGTCCTCCAGAGCCGCACGGTAGCCCGCAATCTGATTGTCCGAGACCATCGTATTGGCGGGGCCGCAGATCAGGCCTATTTTCCGGTGGTTTTTCTTCAGGAGATACCGGGCGGCCGTCAGCGCGCCCTGATAATCATTGTAGGTGACATAAGGAACCTCTTTTGCGTTGTAGCAGTAGACATATACCACGGGAAGCCGAAGCTCCCGGATCAGGGGCAGAAGCTCGATATTTCGCTTGTAGATACCGATGTAAATCAGTCCGTCCACACAGGCAGAGGACAGGGCGAGAATGTTTTTGGTCAAAATATCGTTATACTGCTCCAGCAGGTAAAAATGGTCGTGAACTTTATTGTCGATACGGAGGTTATACAGGGAGATAGAGTAGCCGTGGGCTTCGCAAAAATCGTTGATGCCGTCTACGATAGCGGGGGTGTCGAATGCGGTGATATCCTCCGCGATTACGCCAAAGGTATTGGTCTGACTGGTTTTGAGGCTCTTTGCCATCTTGTTGGGAACATAATTGAGAGCCGCCACGGTATTGAGTACCCGATCTCTGGTTGCGTCGCCCACGCGGCCCGTGTGATTTAAAACATTGGATACCGTCCCGATGGAGACGCCGGCGCTGCGGGCAATATCGTGAAGTGTCACCATGCTCGTTTCCTCCTGCGCTTTTATTAGATAATATCATAAAAAGGGAAAATGTGCAATCAATACGAGAGAAAGCTTCAGCGATTGGTAACATTTTGCGGGGGATTTCGTGACAACTGTCAAAGGTTTTGGAAAAATGAGTCGAAATAAAAGGTAGCGGTATTTTGTTTGGGCATAGATGACCGAATGTGTTGAGGAAGGAACTTGAGTCAACATATCCGGTCTTTTTTTGGGAAAGCTTGGGAGTAAACTTCCAATGTCAGACCTGTCGGTCTGTCAACATAGGGCAAATATTGATTGATGTGCGCCGGAGCGCGCAAAGGGGTATAAGCTTGGAAGCAAACTTCCAAATATTGAATTGGCGCCAAAGAGGGGTGTTTACGCATCCTCTTATGAAGCGGTCAGGGGGTGTATAAGCATGAAAATTGCAGTTTGCGACGGTGAGAAGGAAGCGTGTGCGGAATTGAGACGTCTGATCCGCAGGGAAAGATCGGATGCGGAGGTGGTATGCTTTTGCTCCGGCAGGCAGCTTTTAACGTCAAGGCAACGCTTTCCGATTGTGTTTATGGACGTCCGTATGGAGGGCGAGAGCGGGATCGAGACGGCGAAGGCGCTGCGGAGGAAGGATGAGACGGCAGTGCTGATCTTTGTGACCGCGCTGAAGGAATATGTGTTTGAAGCCTTTGACGTGTCGGCCTTTCACTATCTGCTGAAGCCGGTGTCGGAGGACAAGTTCCGGAAGGTATTTGCAAAGGCATGGGAAGAGGCGGTCAGGCGGGAACAAAAGAGCGGAGAACAGATCTTTTTTCGGACGAAAAGCAGAAATATTACCGTTCCAAAAGGAGATATTCTGTATGTGGAAAGCCGGGGGCGGAAGGTGGATATCCATACCCCGCGGGAATGCGTGACGGTCTACGCCACCATGAACAGTCTGGCGGAGCAGCTGGGAAGCGGCTTTTACAGGTGTCACAGGGGATATCTTGTCAATCTGGCCCGCGTGGCGGAGTATGAGACAAACAAAATCCTGCTGGAGAACGGAGAGACCGTTTTGATGGCAAGGGAAAAGTATACGGAATTTGACAGGACTTATATAGAGTACCTGAAGAGCGAAGGCAAGGTGCGGATTATACTGTAGAAGATGACAGGGAAAAGGGGCGGCTGAGGCGTGGCGCAGAGAGTGACAGGAAAAGGGGCGGCTGAGGCGTGGCGCAGAGAGTGACAGGGAAAAGGAGCGGTTGAGGAGTGGCGCAGAGAGTGACAGGGAAAAGGGGCGGCTGAGGCGTGCCGTAGAGAGTGACAGAAGGAACGGGCTGCAAAAGCATGCCGTAAGAGCAGACGGGGGCAGGCGGGAGTTTTCCCGGCCTGCCCCGCCAAAATCCTTACAGACAGGTGACCTGCGCGGCAGCGTCATAGGTGTGAGGTTCCTTTGTCACAGCCTTATGGCCGAAAGCAATGGCGATCTTGTATTCAAAACGGGGAGGGAGCTTCAGGGCGTCGGCGAAGTATTCCTTTTTTTCGCCGTTGATCGCGTCCAGGATACAGCCGATAATCAGGCTGCCCAGACCCAGCTCCTGCGCTGCGAGGGCCATGTTTTCCACGGCGATACCGGCGTCCAGGGTTCCCCATTTGAACGTGGCGTCGGCGCTGATGATGACTACGACGGGCGCTTCATAGTAAAAATTGTGAGGCGGTTCGGAAATTCCGCGCAGACGGTTTTTCTCCTCCTCCAGCTCCTGCAGGACGGGATGATCTCCTTTTAACACGGTGAAGTGAATTTCCTGCTTGTTGGCGGCGGTGGGAGCCTGAAGCCCTGCGCTGATTAAGGTGTTAAGCTCTGTCTCCGTCAGCGCTTCCGGGGTATAACCTCTTGTAGAACTGCGTTCTCTGATGCTTTCAAGGGTGCTGCTCATGTTGTGGTTTCCTCCTGATTCCTGATTTTTTCAGCTGTCTCAGCTGCTTTTGCATATTGTTATTATAACGCCGGAGGGGAAAAAGAACAAGGGAAACTGTTGGTTCGGCCGGGCTTAGGTTTTCTGCGGACACGTTTGCACTCGGGTCGGCACATAGCGGACGCTAAGCTCGAAAGGACCTCGCTAAGCGCCGATGTGCCTTTACGGTCCGCCGAAAACCTAAGCCCGGCCAAAGTGACACGTTTGTACACAAAGACGGCACATAGCGGACGCTAAGCTCGAAAGGACCTCGCCAAGCGCCGATATGCCTTTACGGTCCGCCGAAAACCTAAGTCCGGCCAAGGTGACACGTTTGTACACAAAGTCGGCACATAGCGGACGTATAGAGGATTGGTGTCGGCCGGAACGGATTTGGTGACATTTTGCAAAAGTCGCCGGGCAGTCCGGCCGATTTACAGTTTAGAAAGAGCTGACCGGCATATCGGACAGAGCGGAAGGAGACGGTAGAAATGAGAGTTACGACAGGAATGTTAAACAGGAACAACGGGATGATCGGAAGCCGGAAATCCCTGTTAAGCTATGTACAGCAAAACAAGACGGGAGGAGCCGAGAGGCTTGCGGCCATGGGAACGGCAAGGACTTCCGGCGCGCTTCAGCGGACGCAGAAGGCCGGTTATGAGAAGCTAAAAAGCACGGCAGACCGGCTGATAGACGGCGCGGATCAGCTGGCCCGCAGGGCGGACGGGGATGCGGATTGCACCCGGGAGGCAAAAAGCTTTGTGGAGGCGTATAATCAGGCCATGGATACGCTGGGAAGTGAAACCGATGTCCTGAACCGTTATTATCATCAGATGATGAAACAGACGTTTTCGGACAATCAGGCCCAGCTGGCGGAGCTGGGAATTACCAGAAATACGGCAGGAAAGCTTGTGCTGGATTCGGAAAAGCTTGCGGCGGCGGACACGGAGAAGGTGAAGA
This sequence comes from bacterium, assembly GCA_023664305.1. Taxonomy (GTDB): domain Bacteria; phylum Bacillota; class Clostridia; order Lachnospirales; family Lachnospiraceae; genus Acetatifactor. The sequence goes on from JAMPFT010000002.1 coordinate 155,583, forward strand.
AGCTTTTGGGCGCAGAGGGAGATTTTGTCAAAAGGGTGAGTTATGTGGCGTCCCGGGCGGCGGACAATGCCAAGGTAAACATACAGAATCTGAGTACCGCGTACAACGCCAGAGGAAATGTGACAAACTCCTATCTGAGCAGATACAATCTTTTGGGCTAATGTGAGAAGAATTGTAATGAGAGCAGCGCGGCCTGCCGATATAAAGAAAAAGGTTCGGCAGCCAAGGGACTCCAAAAGCGATGGAAAGCGGTCTCGGAATCGGACCGCGCGGAAAGGAAACGGATATGCAGATTGGAATAAACGGACGCCTTGCGGGGGCGGACTATCAGCGGACGGCACAGCAACGCAGGGAGGACTCCGCGGTGGGGAGTTGGATCGCCTCCTTAGCGGAGGCGGCAAAGAGCGGGAAAACATCGGAAGCCGCAGGCGGGGAGGCATCCCAATTGCTGTCGGCCACGGAGAGCGCGGAAAAGCCGGAAGAAGCAAAAACCTCGGGAGAGCGTTCGGAGGCGGCCAAAATTTTTGAGGCGGCCTCCGCGGGCAGGGAAAATCCGCTGGCTAATCTGAGAACGGCGGGAAAAGTCCCTTACGCGTACCTGGCGAAGGACGGAATCATCGAATATAACGGCGTGGTCTTTGTCTGTGATGAGAAAACCAACAGTATCTGTCTGGGAGACATGACGGATCCGAAGGAAGTGATTACCGTGGCGCTGTCCGGCGGAGGTCATCTGAAGGTGAACCGAAGCAATATCGGGGATCTTTCCAAAGCGGTAGGGATGTTTTCCCCGGAGGACCTGAATCGGATTATGCGCGCCATCGCTCAGGATACCAGGATTCAGTCCATGGAGAAGGAGATCGAGGATCTGGAGAGCGAGGTCGGCGGAAATATGAGCGCTGAGAACGCGGCGGAGACGGAGGAGAAGAAGGAAGCTGTCTGAGGTTGTTTTCTGCAGCAGGGATATTTTAACGTGGCTCTTTTTGAAATATCCCTGTTGCAGGGTGCTTTAATCTATTTGCTGTTTTTGGCGCTCATAATAGCCTGATATAGCGACCTATACTCGCTGTCTGACATGCTTTTCTGCGGCACACAGATTCTTTTATCTGTGAATGATATTTCAATCACTTTCTTTTTGGAAAAGAACAGGGCAATACCGAGCAAAATGCAAAGGATTGCCAGGACGTTCATGGTTCCGTTCATCCATCCCGGCAGGCTGACCGATTGATCGATCCATTTCAGATAATCGTTTGCTTTATCCACCCATTCGGTGAGTTTATCGATTACCGTCTTAACGACTTCCAGTGCGGAACCTGCAATGACAAACAGAAGGCATTTTTTGAAAGAGCGTTTTGCCAGATACCCCATCCCGATAAAATTCTTAATCTGGGCGCTGTCGCTGCTGCCATGGGATTTTACAAATTCCTTGTCTCTTAAGTACCAAAAGTCCCCGGTCAACAGGAGAGTTTCCCTGTTGACCGTTATCGTGTAGTGACGCCCGGCATTTTCTGTAAGCTGATACAGCAGCTGATTGCCAGAAGATAAGCCTGTCTCATCGATTGCCATGCCGCATTGGGGACAGAATGCGGCTCTGGCAGCTACTGTTTTTCCACATTTACTGCACTGCATATCAGTTTTGTCCTTTGAGATGATTTTTTGCCCGGCGGATCTGCTTCTCAAAATCCTGTGATTCTGCAAGACCGTAGATGGCGGCGTCAAATTGAATGCAGCCTCCGGCATACTCGATTGAGAAAAGTGTAGTCCTGCCTTTTATGTATGAAACGATCAGCAAAATTGCCGAAATAATGAGCGCTGAAATAGGAGCGGCTGTATAGTCTATGTCCCCTACAACAAATATTACCAATGAAACGATAAACAATAAAACGGCAAGTATCAGTTTCCATAATGGGTTGCTATAGATAAAGCCGGTGCCTGTAATATCTTCCAAATCAATTGTTTTTTGCATATTAAATCGCTGAATTTTGCCGCTGTTGGTATCGATCATATTGCCGCGCAGATATACGCGTTTATCGGAAAGAAAGGCAATACACCTTTTTATTGATTTAGCAGTCAGATAGCTGCCGATATATCCGTTTCCGAGAGAGCCTATGTAGTTTTCGTCCGGTTCAACGAATATCTTTGTATAGTTACTGTCATTTCCGACGGATACATCTTTTTCGACCATAGCCCCGCAGTGAGGACATACATTGCTGGAATCTTCTATTTGTTTTCCGCATTTTTCACACAACATTTTCTTTTCTCTCCTATCGTTTTTAATCTCTTAATCCTGTAGTTCGCATAGACTCTTTTGCCGTCTTTAACGGCTTTGCCACGCAGTAGACAAAAGCCTTCCGCATGTCATTTGCTGATCCCCTTTCTTTTTCTTATAGTTTACGCCCCCCCGTATTTATGTCGATGAAAAAATGATAATTTATTTCGGTGTGATCGGCAGATGGCGCAGGAAATCGATAAATATGGTGTCAGGGAGAAGGAAAAGAATAATTATGTTATGGAGTGAGTCTGTCGTATTGAGTTATTATTTCTCCGGTAGTCAGGCAGAGCTTTTCTTTTTTGAGCAGGGTATAGCGGGGGTGTCCGTGTGTATAGTCTTTATCTGATTTTGGGAAAAAGGTGCGGCAGAACAGGGTGTTTTCCCCGGAGCGCTGTGCCAGAAACAAATAGACGGGAGTACCGCGAAAATCATTTTCAAGAAGATAGTCCGCTTTGATAGCTGAAAAAGGGTTGGCTTTTGGATTATAGCGAAAAATGAGTTTATTGCTGTCCAGAAAATTTTCCAACTCTGCGAGCGGTAAGAGACGAGGTTCCATTTCGTAAAAGAAATCACTTTGCTTTGCTGTAGAAAATGTCAGACGGCCATCCAGAATTTCCTGCAAAATGTCAGCCCGCTTTCCGGTTTGGAAGCGGGCATTATCCCGCAATTTATGTAGTCCTGCAAGATGGTGAAAATCGGTATTGCTGAATGATACGGTGAAATCTAATGTTTTTCCTTTGCGTCCAATTACCATACGATACTGGTAAGGAATCAGCCGCTTAAAATTTTGTGCGCATTGTAATAGTAAATCCATGCTTTTTCCTTTTCTGTATAAAAAATCCCTGCTCTAAAACAGGGATTTTTCGTGCATTTTCTTTCGGTTTTATCAGCCTACGCCGGTTTGAGGTTTCATTGCACAACCCCTCCCGAAAGCTCCGTAAGGCAATGCATACCGGCACACGCCCTTACTTCAACGCTTTGACAGACACACGTCGTTGCCTGCCTTATGATATTATTATATACAGACAAGAAAAGTATGTCAATCTGTTTTGGAAAGTTTTCCCGCCTACTCCCCCGGCTTCCAGCCCTTCAGCACATTTTCCGACGTATATTCCGCGGCCTCGCTGTCTGTCAGCTGGCAGGAAAAATCCGCCCGGGTATCGGGGCTTGCCCCGGGGCCGTAGGAGCCGTACTCGCCGTAGTAGAAATGGCCGTGGGGCTTGTTCCAGTCGTTCCAGCCCGCAGGGTGGATGTGTTCATCCATCCGGCAGTTTATGAAGACGGTCTTTGCCCATTCCCGCCAGGGGCGCCCCAGCATCACGGTGTGAGGCGGGCAGTCGCTTTTTAGGCTGCAGTGATAAAAAACATAGCCAAAGGGTTCCTCCTTCGGCGTGGAGGCGGCGGTAATATAGCCGTAAACCACGTTTGGGTTGGGAGTCTCTTCCGTTTTCCGATCCCGCGGAAAACCGGAAAAGATTGTACAGTCTTCAAACCAGGCGATCGCGCCGCCAAAAATGAAGTCCACATCCCCCTGAATATAGCAGTTTTTATAGCAGTGCCGTCCCAGAATCCTGGGCTTAAATTCTCCGGGGCCTTTAAAGCCGCCGGGCTGCGCCTCCTTTAAGGGCAGGGGCGCGGTAAAGAGGGTGTCCTGACTGCCAAGCAGACAGCAGTCTTCGAAGTAATTCCGATCGCCGTCCACATAGAGGGCCAGGGCCTGTCCTACGGCGTGGCCGTACCCCGCGTCGTTTTGGAAGGTCAGATGCCTCGCTGTGAAGTCATGGGTATCGACTCGGACGGAGGCGGTGCGGAAGGTGCCTCGCTTGTCCCCCTCCGGCATTATATCTGCCGCGGCGTCGCCGTACACCAGCACGACATCCTCGCGGCGTTCGCCTTCTCCCTGGAGGGTGAGGTTGGGGCGGGTAATCACCAGTTTTTCCCGGTAGACGCCGCTGCCGATATGGAGAACGGCGGGAGGAAGGTCGGAAAAGACGGCGGGATAGGTTTTTTCCGTCTCTGCGCCGCCCAACCCCTCCAGGGCGGCGGTTATGGTGTTGTAGCAGGGCGTGTGCCCCGGCATGTTGACGTATCGGTGAATCGTTTCTTTTTTCATTCTAATCTCCTTTTTGAAGAAGCCTGAAATTATTTTTAAGCTATATATCGGTAACTGCAAGAGCTACGCTTTCCCGCGGATTGCTCGCGCATACTATACCGCCGGTTCGGCAGGAGTTAGACGTTGGCAGCTCTATGTTTGCCGGTTCGGCAGCAGTCAGCCGTCGGCGGCTCTATGTTTGTTTTCCCGACAGCAGTCAGCCGTCGTCGGTTCTATGTTTGCTGATCCGGCAGCAGTCAGTCGCCGACAGCTCTATGTTTGTTTTCCGGCGACAATCAGATATCGGTGAATCGTCCCCTCGATCTTACCGTCTCTAAAAAGCGTTTCCTGCATTTTTAACAGCTGTTCGAAGCATTTATCGACGGAAAAATCCGGAAACTCCCACTCTATGATACGGGCAAACCAGACGAACGCTCCTATATCATAGAATTTAATAGGACGGTAGGCTTCCTCCGCCTGAATTATTTTAAATCCGGCGGACTCAAAATGCCTGCGCTGTTCGGCCAGATTCAGGTGCGGAAACGGTTTTTCGGCCTCCGGCAATACCAGCTCGACCAAATCCCGGTCATTGTCCCCGCCGACCTGTTCTGTGATAAAAAATCCGTTTGGACGCAACAGCCGAAACAGCTCCCTTGCATCAAAACCGCCGTGCCGGTTGATCACCAGATCAAAGGCTTCGTCCTCAAACGGAATCTGGGATGGATCGTTACATTCCCGGAAGTCGATTCCCAATGGCAGCAGCTTTTCCCTGCAGAGTTCAACATTCGGCGGATAACCTTCCGTTGCGGAGGTCCTGTCATGCGGATGATGAAGAGACAATAAAAATTCCCCGCCGCCCGTGTCGTAATCCATTATTTTGAGATCCTTTTTCAGGTACTGTCTGACAATTTCCTCATAATTCCAGGACAAATCCCTTTCTACCTCGTATCTGCCGTGAATATGCGAAAAGTCCCAGCCGTGAATGTGGGCGGCTTCCTCTTCCTGCTTCCAGATTTGTTTTAATTTTTCTTTGTTCATAAAACTGCGCTCCTTTTCATAGAATTGTTCCACTCTCTGACAGGTGCAGTTCCTGACAACATGCTGTTTCTCCTCGATGCAATCTGCTGTCAGATTTTGAACTGCACCGAGTCGCTAATTCGTCTCATCACGGACTTCCTCCTTTTGCTCCGCTACAGAAGCTTCACCAGCTCCTTACACAGCTGAACCAAATCATACCGGACGCCCTCCCGGCTGCGCCAGCCTCTTCCGGACCATTCCTCTCCGGAGAGATCGTCTCCGCCGTAGATCAGCGCGCCGTAGGCAAAGCCCCGAAACTGCGCCACGGCAATACAGCCGGACTGCTCCATTTCCACGATCTTTGCGCCTTCTTCTTTTCGGCGGCTGATCCGATCGGCGGTCTCCCGAAACATCGCGTCCGTGGTCCAGGTCAGCCCGCTGAGATAGGAGACGCCGTTCTCATCCAGATATTGTCTGATCTTATCCGTAACCTTCGGATCCGTGTAAATTACCCTTGAGGGGGCGATATACTGGTAGGAAAAGCCTTCGTCCCGGATCGCTCCGTCTACCACAAGGATCTGTCCGACTTCGATATTTCGGTCCAGAACGCCGCCTCCGCCGCAGAACATGACCTTCGTGATGCCCATGGCGTGGAAGACCTCCAGATTTCCCGCGCAGGCGGGACAGCCCACCTGTCCCAGGGTCAACAGGACGTCCGGCTGCTCCGCAAAGCGGTAGACGACAACGGGATTTTCGCCGGGAATCGTCCATTCCTCCGCAATCCGGCCTTCCGCCGCCAGTTTATTTACTACCTCCGGGAAGAAGGTAATCACCAGTTTATCCGTGCCAAACCCGTCCGGCGCAAAATTCATCGGATTCAGCTTTGCGGTCAGAGCGTCGTCAAGCTCCAACACAGGGAAATCGTTTTGGTGAAACATAGGGGGCCTCCTTTGCTGTATGAGAAACTTATCTCGAATAAAGTTATTATACCATGATTTTGTGCGCTTTAGCGCACATGGAATCGGAAGTTGACACAATATCTTTCCGTGTCAACATTATACCATGGCGAATTTTGCCGTGCAAGTTCGTATTGGCTCCTTTCTCTTGTGGGTTGGCGGTATTGACGGGGAAAGCCCGGCAGCTTCACCAAAAGCTTGCCACAGGAAGCTTGACGTGTTAAAGTAATAGCGGTGCATGGAAATTGCAAAAAACGGACAAATCGGATTTTCGGTTGGAGTACAAACAGGTATGGACTGCAGAGAAGCGATCGCAATATTTGAAAACGACACCTCAAAAAGTGTTGCTCAGATAGAACGCTGCAGCACAGGTATTGCAAATTATGTTTTTATAGTTTCCACTACAACTGAAAAGTTTGTTCTCAGATGCAGTAAGGACAAAAATGCCTATAAAGACAGCATCTATTGGCTCGGCAAGCTGTCTGTATGTGAAATCCCGATTCCGGCAGTCTTATCACAGGGAACATATCAGGATTATTCCTATTTGATTCTTTCCTATATCCGCGGAGATGATATCGGGAATGTTTATTGTCAGTTAAATGACCGCGAAAAAAAGCAGATTGCCGGGGAAGTCGTTGCGATACAGAGAAAAGTTTCAAAAATTGATATCATAACGGATACTGATTGGACTTGGAATGATGTTATAAATGAAATGCTGAACCGTGCAGAAGAGCGAATAAGACAAAACCGGTATTTTGACGCTGCAAGGATTCGGATCATAAGAAATTTGCAGTACGAAATGCGGGAGTACCTGAATGCGGTGCGGCCAATACCGTATTTGGATGATATCACTACAAAAAATTTACTGGTTTATGAAGGCAGGCTGTCCGGAATAGTTGACATAGATTGGATCGGTTTGGGCGATATGCTTACCTTTGTGGCACTGACGAGGGTGGCGTTGCTCAATATGGATTTGGATACCAGGTATGTTGATTATCTGTTGGATGAGATTCATCCAAATGCAGCAGAGTATAAAGCGTTCCTGTTTTACTGCCTGATTTATTGCGTGGATTTTATGGGGGAAAGAGGTATGCAGTTTCTCGATAAGGTGGTTCCCGTAAATGAAACTGTAGTCAGGAGATTGAACGGTATCTTTGATGTCCTCATGGGCGAATGGAAGAAATTCACAAATTGTTAATTTCCTGTCAAACCTTTCTGTTGAATCTGTCGCCGTTTTCTGTTACAATTAAGTTTAGGTTTTCGGAATGACAGAGTGTGCGGGCGGCTGTTTGCGTCCGCGGATTACAGAAAGGTATGGATATTTTCGTGAAAGTGATTGACAAAATATTCGGTACACACAGTGAGCGGGAGATCAAGAGAATCACTTCCCTGGCGGACAAAATCGACGGGATGCGTTCTGAGATGATGGAGATGTCCGACGAGGAGCTGAAGGCGAAGACGCCGGAGTTTAAAAAGCGGCTGGCGGAGGGCGAGACGCTGGACGACATCCTGCCGGAGGCCTTTGCCACGGTAAGGGAAGCCGCAAGGCGTGTGCTGAACATGGAACATTACCGGGTGCAGATGATCGGCGGGATTATCCTGCATCAGGGGCGTATCGCCGAAATGCGTACCGGTGAAGGAAAAACGCTGGTTTCCACCGCGCCCGCTTACCTGAACGCGCTGGAAGGAAAAGGCGTCCACATCGTCACGGTAAACGACTATCTGGCAAAGCGTGACGCGGAGTGGATGGGTCAGGTGCATGAGTTTTTGGGACTGTCGGTGGGGGTTGTGCTCAACAGCATGACCAGCGAGGAGCGGCAGAAGGCTTATCGCTGCGACATCACCTATGTGACCAACAACGAGCTGGGATTTGACTATCTGCGCGACAATATGGTGATTTACAAGGAGCAGCTTGTGCTCCGGGGGCTGCATTTCTGTATCATCGACGAGGTGGACTCGGTATTGATCGACGAGGCGAGAACCCCGTTGATTATCTCGGGTCAGAGCGGGAAGTCCACGGCCCTGTACGAAATGTGCGATCTGCTGGCGCGCCGCATGAAGCGGGGCGACGATATGCAGCAGCTGTCGAAGATGGACGCCATTATGGGGATTGTCCAGGAGGAGACGGGGGACTTTATTGTAAACGAAAAGGACAAGGTCATCAATCTGACGGCGGCGGGCGTGAAGAAGGTGGAGGATTTCTTCCACATTGCCAATTACGCCGATCCGGAAAATCTGGAGATCCAGCATACCATCATTCTGGCGCTGCGGGCGCACAACCTGATGTTCAGGGATCAGGATTATGTCGTGAAGGACGATCAGGTGCTCATTGTAGACGAGTTTACGGGCCGTATTATGCCGGGCCGCCGTTATTCGGACGGCCTTCATCAGGCCATCGAGGCAAAGGAGCATGTAAAGGTAAAGCGGGAGAGCAAGACGCTTGCCTCCATTACCTTCCAGAATTTCTTCAATCTGTTTGAAAAGAAATGCGGCATGACGGGTACGGCTCTCACCGAGGAGAAGGAGTTCAGGGAGATTTACGGGATGGATGTGGTGGAGATACCGACCAACCGTCCCGTGATCCGTACCGACCTGCAGGACGCGGTGTATAAGACAAGAGAAGAGAAGCTGAAAGCGATCGTTGACGCTGTGGAGGCGTCTCATGACAAGGGGCAGCCGGTGCTGGTGGGCACCATCACCATCGAGGCCAGCGAGGAGCTGAGCCGCAGGCTGACCAAGAGGGGCATCAAGCACAAGGTTCTGAACGCAAAATTCCACGAGCTGGAGGCGGAGATCGTGGCGGACGCCGGTATCCACGGGGCCGTTACCATCGCGACCAACATGGCGGGCCGCGGTACGGATATCAAGCTGGATGAGGAGGCACGGGCTGCCGGGGGCTTAAAGATCATCGGCACGGAGCGTCACGAGTCCAGGCGTATCGACAATCAGCTGAGAGGGCGTTCCGGACGTCAGGGAGACCCCGGAGAGTCAAAATTTTATATTTCTCTGCAGGACGATCTGATGAGGCTTTTCGGTTCCGAGCGTCTGATCAGTATGTTTAACGCACTGGGCGTGCCGGAGGGACAGGAAATCGAGCATAAGGCGCTGACCAACGCTATCGAGTCGGCGCAGAAAAAGATCGAGAACAACAATTTCGGAATCCGTAAGAATCTGCTGGAGTATGACCGCGTTATGAGCGAGCAGAGGGAAATTATCTATGAGGAGCGGAACCGTGTGCTGAACGGCGAGAGCATGCGGGACTTTATCTACAAGATGATTACGGATATCGCGGAAAACTGTGTGGATATCAGCATCAACGACGACGCGGAGGTGGAGGAGTGGAACTTTAACGAGCTGAACACTCTTCTGATCCCGACGATCCCTCTGCAGCCTGTGACGGCGGAGCGGGTGAAGAAGCCGAAGAAAAACAGCTTAAAGCAGCAGCTGAAGGAAGAAGCGGTGAAGCTCTACGAGAGCAAGGAAGCGGAATTTCCCGATGCGGAGGCGATCCGCGAGCTGGAGAGGGTCATCCTTTTAAAGGTGATCGACAGAAAGTGGATGGATCATATCGACGATATGGAGCAGCTGCGTCAGGGTATCGGACTGCAGGCGTACGGCCAGCGGGATCCTCTGGTGGAGTATAAGACCAGCGGATATCAGATGTTTGACGAGATGATCCAGAATATCAAGGAGGAGACCGTCCGTCTTTTGTTCCACATCAAGGTAGAGCAGAAGGTGGAGCGGGAGCAGGTGGCAAAGGTCACCGGCACCAATAAGGACGACAGCGTGCAGAAGGCACCGAAGAAGCGCGAGAACGTCAAGATTTATCCAAACGATCCCTGTCCCTGCGGCAGCGGCAAAAAGTATAAGCAGTGCTGCGGACGGAAGGCGTAGACCGGAAATTTCGGAACTGTAAAAAGGAAGCGCCAAAAACAGGCGCTTCTTTCCGGTACCGTCATCGGTCTGTGTAGAGAGGTGGTTGCTGTATGCGGCAGGAACTTCAAAAGAATAGCAGGCGGTTCCTGTATCTTCTTTGGTTTGGGGCTGTTCTTGTCAGTATTAAGAGTATTTTTACGGACTTCGGTGTAGACAACGGTTATGCGGTTGCAGCCTCATACAGGCATATTTCGGGCGACCGCATGTTTTGGGAGATGTGGGAGCCTCACCAGACCTCATCCTTTCTGGTTGATGTTTTAATGCTCATCTACAGGGTCTTTGTGCCGTCTTTCACCGGAGTGGCGATATATCTTCAGATAATGGGGGTTCTTCTGTGGATTCCCATTGTTTTTGTCCTGCACAAAGAGCTGTCGAAGCATATCGGCAAAGAACTGTCGCACTTGATCTGTATTTTTTTGTTTGTCTTTCGCGCAAAGCAGACCGTATTTCCTGAGTTTTCCAATATGCAGATAGGGTTTTCCGTGCTTTTTTTTGTATTTCTGATCAAATTTATCTGTGATCAGACGCAGTGGAAGCACCTGATTTTGGCGGCGGTTTTCCTGTGCCTGGAGATCATATCGTATCCGACCTGTATCATTGCCTATGCGGCGGCAGTGGGAATCCTCCTGCTTTATACGGAGCGAAAGGGAAGAAATGTATTGGCGTTCAGCGGTGTGTGTGCCGCATTGGGAACTTTGTATGTGGGTTATTTTCTGTTGACAAGGGGTCTGACGGGATTTGCGGAGGTGTTGTCGCTGTTGATCCGGGCAGACGCTTCCCACACAGGGGTTTCCATGTCTCTTTCCCGGTATTTTCAGGTGTTTGCGGAAGGGGCGGCCTACATGGCGGGGGTGTTGGCGATTGCGGCGGCGGTATGGCTCCTGCTTTGCAGGCATAAGAAAGACAGGGATATGCCCTTTCTGGCGGTTTTCGGGACGACATTGCTCGCCGTGACGGGAGTAACGCTTCCGCTGTGGATGGGCGGAAAGCTGAGCGCGTCGGAATGGCATTACTGCATCGTGCTGGCTTTGTTGATTTTGCTCGGTTGGGGGGGGCACAGGCTCCTGACGGATATGGAAAAAAAGATATGGGTTTCCGGCGTATTGATTTCCGCTTCCTCGTTTTTTGCGGTTGCGGTGCTCACGAATTGCGCGCTGATGTCAGTCGTGGCCTATTTGCCTTTAGCTGCGGCTGTCTCCATGATACCGCTTTCCAAATTCCGAAAAGGGTTCTTTTGCGCGGGTACTGTCCTTCTGGTGGTTTTGCTTCACAGGGGCCTGATAACATGCGGTTATAATCAGGTGGGCCGCCATACCTTTGTGACGGAATTGGAGAGTATTGTCCGAACCGGCCCGGCGGCGGGTATTATGTGTGACGATACTACGAGCTGTATTTTCAGGGATAATGTGACGGATTTTGAAAGCTTTATCGAACCGGATGACTCCGTCTTTTTTATCGGGGGCTGGGGGTATGACCCGCTGTATTATGTACAGGCGGGCGTCGATGTTTCCGCGTCGTCCGTGATTTCCAGTCCTACGTTCGGCAGACATCAGATAGATTATTGGAGCAGATATGACGGTAAAACCCCGACGGTCATTGCGGTTGCGTGCTATGACGGCCGGTTTCTGGCAGAGCAAGGCGAGTGGCAGACGATATCCGAATGGATGGAAGAGCGCTATGTATGGGTCGGAGACGGGATATGGTGGAGATTTTACCGTAGGAAAGAATGAAATTACAAATGCAGCCGTAAATTTGACGGGCGTGCGAAAAATGTGTCAGGCTGGTCAAAAAGGCGGAATGGTGATATATTATTAACGGATTGTTCCCATAGGGAAGAATGCAGAAAGCAGGTGGCATAAATGGTAGAGCTTGACCAGATGAAAACGGAGATACTGGCCTATGAGACGTCTTTGAACGAGGTGCGGGATTCCCTGGACCTGGCGAACAAGTCAAAGCGGATCGAGGAACTGGAGATGGAAATGGAGGCGCCCGGCTTCTGGGACGATCCGGGCAGCTCCAATCTGAAAATGAAGGAGCTGAAAAACCTGAAGGATACTGTGGAGGAGTGCAACGGGCTGTTTACGCAGTACGAGGATATCCTGACGCTAATCGAGATGGGGTACGAGGAGAATGACGACGCCATGGCGGCGGAGATCCGGGAAGAGCTCGACAACTTTATCGCGACTTTCGAGGAGCTGCGGATTGGAACGCTGCTCTCCGGGGAGTACGACAAGAGCAACGCGATTCTGAAGCTGAACGCGGGCGCGGGCGGAACGGAGAGCTGCGACTGGTGCAGTATGCTGTACCGTATGTACACCAGATGGGCGGAGCGGAAGGGCTTTGAACTGGAGGTATTGGATTATCTGGACGGCGACGAGGCGGGGATCAAGTCGGTGACTTTCCAGGTCAACGGGCTCAACGCCTACGGTTATCTGAAGTCGGAAAAGGGAGTCCACAGGCTGGTGCGGATTTCTCCCTTTAATGCCCAGGGAAAGCGGCAGACCTCCTTTGTGTCGCTGGATGTGATGCCGGACATTGAGGAGGATCTGGATGTGGAGATCGACGAGAAGGATCTGCGTATCGATACCTACCGAAGCAGCGGCGCGGGCGGCCAGCACATCAATAAGACGTCTTCCGCCATCCGGATCACGCATATTCCCACGGGAACCGTGGTGCAGTGCCAGAATGAGAGAAGCCAGTTTCAGAATAAAGACAAGGCCATGCAGATGTTGAAGGCAAAGCTGTATCTGCTCAAGCAGGAGGCCAATGTGGAGAAGCTGTCGGATATCCGGGGCGAGGTCAAGGAGATTGGCTGGGGGAACCAGATCCGTTCCTATGTGCTGCAGCCTTATAAGCTGGTGAAGGATTTGAGAACCGATGTGGAGACGGGAAACGCCGACGCTGTGTTGGACGGCGCGCTGGATCCCTTTATCAACGGGTATCTGAAGTGGATTAATACAAAGGACTAAGACTTCATCAGATCCAGATAAAACAGTACCTGCGTCATATGCGCGTAGGGGCAGATCCAGAGGAAACCGACTCCCAGAGACAGGATACAGAGCAGATACAGAGGCAGGAAGCTGATCCGCAGAAGAAAGAACCGTCTGCGGTGTCCGTGGATAACATGGAGGGTGGCGTCTAAAAGCGCGCCGAGCCTCTTCTCCGGGAAGTCCAAAAGAAGATAGTAAGCGATGTCAAAAGTCAGACCGATGGGAACGTAAATCAGGTAACCGGCGGCGGAGGCGAGAAGCGCCGCAATAAGCATACGGTAGTCCGCGGAATTGATATATTGCAGGAAAAGATAGAGAAAAGGCAGCTGGAACAGGATCCCGACCAGCAGGTGCAGCGTGGAGAGAAACAGGGCTTTCCCCAGAATTTCGCCGGAAAATCCGTAAAAGATGTTTTCGTAACGGCAGGACTGGCCGCAGGCAATCCGAAAACATAAATACGAGATTCCCAGTTTGAAAAAACCCGTCAGAATCAGGCAGAATATAAGCCCTGTTTGGACGGAAGCGGTATAGAACGCACGAAAGGAGAAGACTCCGGTCAGCATGGCGGCCAGCGCTGGAAAAAGAACAGGGATCAAAAAAGCGCCGACAAGAACCAGAAAAAAGAGGAAACATCCGAAGACCGTATCTGTGTAGCTGCCACAGAGGCGGTCTTTTGCGCTGTCCTTCAGTTTGTAAAGCTTTGCGTACTGATTCATTCTGCTGCTCCTACACTGCGTAATCGATGTTCCTGCCGCTGTATTTTGCGCGGTCCGCTGATTTCAGTCCCTTTTGATAAGGGTTGTCTTCGTTGTAATATTTGATCTGAGTGTGTGTGGTCCCGCCGGACACATAGGTACGGCCGCATTCGGGACATATGGCCGTTTGGATGGAAACGGAAGCGGAGATTACCCTGCCGTTGTTTGCGGAGGCCTTTTTATAGGCGTTGGAGACATGCTCCTGTTCGTGCGCCCGCACTCTCGCCGCGGCGCTTTCCGGAGAGATGTGCGCGGCGCTCTTGAAGGAAACCATCTCGTCGGAGCCGTCCTGATATTTCCGCCTTTTACAGGTTTCACACTCCTCGTTGGGATCCTTCAGGCCGGCGCGTTTTTCACGGCTTTCTTTTTCCGTGTCCTTCTCCTTTTTGGGAGAGAGGGGAGCGGGGGCGGTTTTGTCTGCGTTTTTTTCGGACGGGAAAGGGAAGCCTGCACTTTTGAATGTCATATCGTTGTATTTTCCAATGGAAAGATTCATAAAACACTGCCTTTCTTTTTCGGGGGACATCTGCGTCCCGGAGTATCGGGGTTGAAAAGGATGGCAAAGCGGCTGCCGCGGCGTCTTACAAAAGAGAAATAAACGCCGGATTCACAGATGCTGCCAGGAGCCGGGTGTAAGCGACATACAGACCGAAAACCCCGTAAAAGCATCCGAATATGCTCAGACAGAGTCCCAACCGGCAGTTGCTGTTTAAAGCTTTTTTCTTTCGGCAGCACAAAAACGCGAAAAGGATTCCCATGGCGCCAAAGGGAAGCGACAGATAACAGCAGCTTAATGTGACGGACAAAAAGCCGCAGATCATCGACGCCAGGGAAAAGCTCTGGTCGTAAGGCGGATGGGTCGGCTGATTGTAATAGCTGCTTTTGGAAGCGTTGCTGTCCCATTTGTCCCAGTCCTTCTTCGCTTCCTGCTCCTGCCACTTTTCCCAGTTTTCCCGGGCGTTTTCCCAGCTGTTCTCTCGGTTGTCCTGCCCGTTCTGATCATAATCCATGCGTTCGGCTCCTTTACTGGTAACGGAAATCTTGCTGCAGCCGGGAAGAATGCTTCGCATTCTTCTAAGCGAGCGAAGCTCGCTTTTTTATAATGTACCATTTTATTCGGATAATGTCAAAGGCGGAAGCCGCATTTATAAAGATTTTAGGAAATTAATTCAGGATTGCAGTTCTTTCCTTTTTTTAGTAAAATAGAGATAGGGCGGGAAGAAAATCCCGCCTGTGATACAGGACGGAAAGAGGGGCTTAAAAATGGATATCACACAGAAGATCAAAGAGGAATTGCAGGTAGAGAAATGGCAGGTTGAGGCCGCCGTCAAGCTGATCGACGAGGGCAATACCATTCCCTTTATCTCGCGATACAGAAAGGAAGTCACGGGATCGTTAAATGACGAGCAGCTTCGGAATCTGTATGAGCGGCTGACGTATCTGCGCAACCTTGAGGAGAAGAAGGAACAGGTACTGGGGAGCATAGAGGAGCAGGGAAAACTGACGGAGGAACTGAAGGAGAAAATCCTGGCGGCGGAAACGCAGGTAGTCGTGGAGGATCTGTACAGGCCCTACCGCCCCAAGCGAAAGACGAGAGCCAGCGTGGCGAAGGAAAAAGGTCTGGAGGGTCTGGCGGCGTATCTTCTGGCCCAGGACGCAAAGGCCCCTGTGCTGGAGGAAGCGGCAAAGTATGTCACCGGGGAAGAGGTAGAGGAAGAAAAGCGCGTCAGGACGCCGCAGGAGGCTCTGCAGGGCGCGATGGATATTATTGCCGAGAGCATCTCCGACAACGCGGATTACAGGAGCTATATCCGTGAGGCGACGGTGGAGGAAGGCGTTGTGACCGGTACGGCGAAGGATGAAAAGGTACAGAGCGTCTATGAGATGTATTATCATTTTGAGGAGGCGGTGAAGAAGATTGCCGGCCACAGGGTGCTTGCGCTGAACAGGGGCGAGGCGGAAAAGATACTGACCGTAAAGGTCAACGCGCCGAGGGAGCGCATCCTGCAATATCTGGCAAAGAAAACGGTCACCTCGGACAACGAATATACCACTCCCGTATTGTCGGAGGTGCTGGAGGACAGCTATGACCGTTTGATCGCCCCCGCCATCGAAAGAGAAATCAGGAACGATCTGACGGAGAAGGCGGAGGACGGAGCGATCAGTGTGTTCGGGAAAAATCTGGAGCAGCTTCTCCTGCAGCCGCCGATTGCCGGGAAGGTGGTGCTGGGATGGGACCCCGCTTTTCGGACGGGCTGTAAGCTGGCGGTAGTGGATCCCACGGGAAAGGTGCTGGATACGAAGGTGATTTATCCGACCGCGCCCCAGAATAAGGTGGAAGAGGCGAAAACGGAGCTGAAGAGACTGATTAAGAAGTACGGCGTGGATTTGATTTCCGTGGGAAACGGAACCGCATCCAGAGAGTCGGAGCAGGTGATTGTGGAGCTGTTAAAGGAGATCGACCGCCCGGTGCAGTATGTGATTGTCAACGAGGCAGGGGCGAGCGTATATTCCGCCAGCAAGCTGGCGACGGAGGAGTTTCCGAATTTTGACGTGGGTCAGAGAAGCGCTGCGTCCATCGCGAGAAGACTGCAGGATCCTCTGGCGGAATTGGTAAAGATCGATCCTCAGTCCATCGGCGTCGGCCAGTACCAGCATGATATGAACCAGAAAAAGCTGGGAGAAGCCCTAAACGGCGTGGTGGAGGACAGTGTGAACAAGGTGGGGGTGGATCTGAATACCGCTTCGGTATCCCTGCTGGAGTATGTCTCCGGTATCAACAAGACCATCGCCAGGAATATCGTGGACTACCGGGAGGCAAACGGACGCTTTACCAACCGGAATCAGCTGTTGAAGGTGGCAAAGCTGGGGCCTAAGGCCTATGAGCAGTGCGCCGGGTTTATGCGGATTATGGACGGCGAGAACCCCTTGGACGCGACCAGCGTCCATCCGGAGTCCTACGAGGCGGCCATGAAGCTCCTTGACAGGCTGGGAATGACGATGGAGGATGTGCGTGCGGCCCAGAAGAAGGCGGCGCAGGAGAAAGCGGCCGGAAAGAAGACGCAGGCCGCGGGAAATGTGACAGGCAAAACGGCATCCGCGTCAGGAGCTTCTTCCCAAAACGCGAAAAAGGCAAAACCTGTGCAGATACGCAATACCAACACGGCTATGGGCAAGGCGCTCGCGGCTGCCATGGGAGGAGTGACGCTTACCGACGACAGGAGCGTCGGAAAACAGGAGACCGGTTCGGTCAATGAAAAGGGCGGAAAAGGACGCACGGAGCAGACGGGCGTATCCGGCCTGGAGAAACGGATCAAGGATAAAAAGCTTCTGGCGCAGGAGCTGGGGATCGGCGAAATCACACTGACGGATATTTTAAAGGAGCTGGAAAAGCCGGCGAGAGATCCCAGGGACGATATGCCGAAGCCTATCCTGAGAAGCGATGTGCTGGATATGAAGGACCTGAAGCCCGGCATGGTTTTAAAGGGCACGGTGCGCAATGTGATCGACTTCGGAGTGTTTGTGGATATCGGCGTCCATCAGGACGGTCTGGTACACATTTCCCAGATCACGGACCGGTATATCAGGCACCCTCTGGAAGCTGTCAGCGTGGGAGATATCGTGGAGGTGGAAGTGCTGTCGGTGGATACCGCCAAAAAGAGGATTTCCCTGACCATGAAGCTGGGCCAAAACCGCCAGGCTGCGGATCATTCCCGACATATTTGACCGACAGGAAGGAACCGGAACGCGCGGACGGACGTACCGTGTGAAGGACTGTGCCGGAGGGTCAGTCGGGTTCAGGCGGAACCGGAATGCGCGGGTATACCGTGTGTTCCGGTTTGTGATAAAACTGTGGAAGTGATAGAAGGAGAATCGTATGATCAGCAAATATCTGAGACTCATGGCTAAAGAATATCCCACCATTGACAGTGTGGCAAGCGAAATGGTAAATCTTTCGGCAATCAGAAGCCTGCCCAAGGGCACCGAGTATTTTTTCAGCGACCTTCACGGCGAATACGAAGCTTTTCTCCACATGCTGAAAAGCGCTTCGGGCAAGATAAAGCAGAAAATAGACATGGTTTTCGGCAAGACCGTTTCCAACGGGGAGCGGGAAGCTCTCGCCAACCTGATTTATTATCCCGAAAAGGAAATAAAGCTGCTGCGCGGCGAGGGAAGACTTACCGACGAGTGGAAGAAAATCACGATTTACAGGCTGATTTTCGTCTGTGAGGCAGTTTCGTCAAAGTACACCCGCTCAAGAGTGCGGAAGCGCGTGCCGAAGGATCTGGTGTATATCGTTGACGAACTGTTAAACATTACGGATGATGTGAACAGGGACTTTTACTATGAGGAGATCATCAACACGATCATCGACACGGGGATTGCCGAGAACTTTATTGTGTCGCTGTGCAGTCTGATCCGGTCGCTTGCCATAGACAGGCTCCATATCATCGGCGATATTTTTGACAGGGGTCCGCGGGCGGATATCATAATGGATGAACTGCTTTCCATGCATGACGTTGACGTGCAGTGGGGCAATCATGATATTTCGTGGATCGGGGCGGCCTCGGGATGCTACGCGCTGATTGCCAATGTCATCAGGATCTCCATGCGCTATAATAATTTCGATATTTTAGAGGACGGCTACGGGTTCAATCTCCGCGCCCTTGCGGTATTTGCGGGCGAAGTTTACAAGGACGACGACTGTGCGCTTTATTATCCGCACACGCTCGACAAAAATATTTACGATCCTGTGGATACAAAGCTGGCGGCAAAGATGCACAAGGCGATCGCGGTAATTCAGCTCAAGCTGGAGGGGCAGCTGATCGAAAAGCATCCCGAATGGGAGATGGCGGAGCGGAACCTTTTCGGTAGCGTCGATTTTGCAAAAGGCTCCGTGAAAATAAACGGTGCGGAATATGAGCTCAGAGACAAAAATTTCCCCACGGTCGATCCCGAAAATCCCCTTGCGCTTTCGAAGGGCGAGGAGGAGCTGATGACGGTGTTTGCCAATTCGTTTATGCACAGTAAGCGGCTCAACGAGCATATCAATTTCCTGCTTTCAAAGGGCTCGATGTACAACGTGTGCAACGGCAATCTGCTTTTTCACGGATGCATCCCCATGGACGAGGACGGCGGGTTCCAGAATGTCGTCATAGACGGCAAGAGCTACAGCGGGAAGGCCCTGCTCAACAAGATCGACGAAACGGTAAACAAGGCTTATTATTTCGGCGTCGATTCGAAAGAAAAGGAATATGCCTGCGACTTTATGTGGTATTTGTGGTGCGGCCCCAAATCCCCGCTTTACGGCAAGGACAAACTGGCGTTTTTTGAAAGATATTTTCTTGACGACGAGGAGCTGCAGGCGGAGCATTACAACGCTTACTACAGATTTTCGGAGAAGGCGGAGGTCTGCTGCGAGATCCTTAGAATGTTCGGCATCGACGAGGAAAAGGGTCACATCATCAACGGACATGTGCCCGTAAAGATCAAAAACGGAGAGAGCCCCGTAAAAGCGGGAGGAAAGCTTTTCGTGATCGACGGAGGGATCTCAAAGGCGTATCAGAAGGCCACGGGAATAGCGGGCTATACGTTGATCTACGATTCCCACAGCTTAAGCCTTGCGGAGCATAAGCCGTTTATATCGGGGGAAAGCGAGCACACGCCGAAGATCATGCTGGTGGAAAAGCTGGAGCAGCGGGTGAATATTGCCGATACCGACGCGGGCAGGGAGATGCTGGAAAGGATCGACGATCTGCGGGAGCTGCTGGAGGCCTACAAGTCGGGGCTTATTAAAAATTAATGTGAAAATCTAAAAATCTAAAAATTCTGAAAACAATGCGGAACACGGATTGACAATTTCAGGAAACGGTGAGTATGATTACATTGTTCTATCCATATTCAGAAAGGGAGTGCGTATATGCTGAAAACACTTGGAGCCCAGATCAAAGAATTTAAAAAGGCTTCCATCGCGACGCCTGTCTTCATGATCGGAGAGGTTATCATGGAGACGATCATTCCGCTGCTCATGGCGTCCATTATCGACGACGGAGTGAACAAGAGTAACATGAACCATATTTATCTGGTCGGAGGACTGATGGTGCTGACGGCGCTGTTAAGCCTTACCTTCGGAATCGGCGGAGGGGTCTTCGGGGCGAAGGCGTCCACCGGCTTTGCCAGAAATCTGCGGAGGGCCATGTACGACAATATCCAGACCTTCAGCTTTTCCAACATTGATAAGTTCAGCACATCCGGCCTGGTGACCAGACTGACCACGGATGTGACCAATCTGCAGAACGCCTATCAGATGATTCTGAGGATGACAATGCGCGCGCCCTTCAGCCTGCTCTTTGCCATGATCATGTCCTTTACGATCAGTCCCAGACTGGCCAGCATCTATCTGATTGCCGTGCTGATTTTGGGCTGTATTCTGGCGGTTATTGTGACCGCGGCCATGAAACACTTCAGCCAGGCGTTCCCGAAATATGACGACTTAAACGAGAGCGTGCAGGAGAATGTGTCCGCGATCCGCGTGGTAAAGGCCTACGTCCGCGAGGATTACGAAAACGAAAAGTTCAAGAAGGCCAGCGGCGCTATTTACAAAATATTCTGTAAGGCGGAGGGAATCGTAGCCTGGAACAGCCCGGTGATGAACCTTACGGTATACACCTGTATCGTGCTGATCAGCTGGATCGGCGCTCATATGATCGTGCAGAATGAGCTGACCACGGGACAGCTGATGAGCCTTTTGACCTACTGCATGAATATTCTGATGAACCTGATGATGCTTTCCATGATCTTTGTCATGCTGACCATGTCGGCGGCAAGCGCAAAGCGTGTCTGTGAGGTGCTGGAAGAGAAGCCCGATCTGACAAACCCGGAGGAGCCCGTATACGAGGTGGCGGACGGCAGCATATGCTTTGACAATGTGTCCTTCAGCTACAGGAAGGACGCGGACACGCCGGTACTGAAAAATATCAATCTGGATATCAGATCCGGGGAGACGATCGGCATCATCGGCGGCACGGGAAGCGCAAAGTCCAGTCTGGTCAATCTGATCAGCAGACTCTATGACGTGAGCGGCGGACGGCTTTTGGTGGGAGGCGTGGACGTGCGCCGATACGATATGGAATCCCTGAGAAACCAGGTAGCCGTAGTGCTTCAGAACAATGTGCTCTTTTCGGGAACCATTCTGGAGAATCTGCGCTGGGGAGACAAGGAGGCCACGGAGGCGGAGTGCAGACGTGCCTGTGAGCTTGCCTGCGCCGACGAATTTATCCAAAAGCTGCCGGAGGGCTACAATACCTTTATCGAACAGGGCGGAACCAATGTGTCCGGCGGACAGAAGCAGCGTCTCTGTATCGCCAGAGCCCTGCTGAAGAAGCCTAAAATACTGATTCTGGACGATTCCACCAGCGCGGTGGATACCGCTACGGACGCAAAGATCAGGCGGGCCTTTGCGAAGGAGATCCCCGGGACGACCAAGCTGATCATCGCTCAGCGTATTTCCAGCGTGGAGCACGCCGACCGGATCATTGTCATGAACGAGGGCCAGATCGACGGCTTCGGCACCCATGAGGAGCTGTTGGCCGGGAATGAAATCTACCGCGATGTCTACGAGTCCCAGACCGGCGGAAGCGGCGACTTTGACGAGAAGGGAGGAATGTGACCATGGCAGAGGAAAGAAACCCCAAAGTAAACCAGGGACCCGGCCCGCGGGGCGCCAGAGGTCCCAGACCCAAGATAGAGAATCCCGGAAAGCTGTTAAAAAGGGTTCTCGGATATACTTTTAAAGATTATGCCGTCTGCTGGATTGTCGTGTTGATCTGTATTGTGACGGCAGTGTTCGCGTCCCTGCAGGGAACTCTGTTTATCAGGACCCTGATCGACGATTACATTACGCCCATGCTGGGTCAGCAAAACCCGGATTTCGGGCCGCTGGCGGGAGCCATAGGGCGGGTGGTCTGCTTTTACGGCCTGGGGATTGTCGCTACCTTTACCCAGTCCAGAGTCATGATCTATGTGACGCAGGGAACCCAGCGCAATATGCGTAATGACCTGTTTGAAAAGATGGAGCGGCTGCCCATCAAATATTTCGATACCCACTCCCACGGCGATATCATGTCCGTTTACACGAACGATATCGACACCATGCGGCAGATGATCAGCCAGAGTATTCCTCAGCTGGTCAACAGTGTGACCTCCGTGGTGGGAACGCTGATTTCCATGCTGATTCTGGATATCCCGCTGACCGTCATCTCTCTTGTCATGGTGACGGGGATGGTCTTCGCCTCAAAGAAGATCGGTTCTCAGAGCAGCCGGTTCTTCCTGGCGCAGCAAAAGAACCTGGGCAGTCTGAACGGATGTATCGAGGAGACCATGACCGGGCAGAAGGTTGTCAAGGTGTTCTGCCACGAGGAGGAGAGCCTGAAGCAGTTCAACGATCTCAACGATCAGCTTTACAGCAGCTCCTACAGGGCCAATAAGTTTGCCAATATCATGGGGCCGGTCAACGCGCAGCTGGGGAATTTGAGCTATGTGGTCTGCGCCGTGGCCGGAGGAATCCTTGCGATCACCGGCGTGTCGGGACTGAGCCTGGGAGACCTGGCGGCTTTCCTGACGCTGAACAAGTCCTTCAGTATGCCGGTCAACCAGATCAGTATGCAGTTCAACAGTATTCTCATGGCGCTGGCCGGCGCGGACAGAATCTTTAAGCTGATGGACGAGACGCCGGAGGTGGATCAGGGCTATGTGGAGCTGGTCAACGCGGTGAAGAACGACCGGGGCGAGCTGACGGAGAGCAAGGAGAGAACCGGACTCTGGGCCTGGAAGCATTATCACAAGGATTTCGACACGACGACCTATCAGGAGCTGAAGGGGGATGTGGTGTTCGATCATGTGGACTTTGGCTACAATGACGAGAAGATGATTCTGCACGATATCGAGCTTTACGCGAAGCCCGGCCAGAAGATCGCCTTCGTGGGCGCTACCGGCGCGGGAAAGACCACGATTACCAATCTGATCAATCGGTTTTACGATATTCAGGACGGAAAGATCCGCTACGACGGTATCAATGTGACGAAGATCAAGAAGGACGATCTGCGGCGCTCCCTGGGGATTGTGCTGCAGGATACTCATCTGTTTACCGGAACCGTGATGGAGAATATCAGGTACGGAAAGCTGGACGCTACCGACGAGGAAGTGATTCGGGCGGCAAAGCTTGCCAACGCAGACGGATTTATCCGCAGACTGCCGGACGGCTACCAGACCATGCTGCGGGGCGACGGCGCAAACTTAAGCCAGGGACAGCGGCAGCTCCTTGCCATCGCCCGGGCGGCTATTGCGGACCCGCCGGTTCTGATTCTGGATGAGGCGACCAGCTCTATCGACACCAGAACGGAAAAGCTGGTGCAGCAGGGAATGGACGCGCTGATGAAGGGACGTACCAATTTTGTCATCGCGCACAGACTTTCCACGGTCAGAAACAGCGACTGTATCATCGTGCTGGAGCAGGGCCGCATCATCGAGCGCGGCACCCACGACCAGCTGATCGAGCAGCAGGGCAAGTATTATCAGCTTTACACCGGGAACGCGGCGGCGCATTAGCGGGCGGCGTTCGTGGGCTGAAAGGGATGCTTCCTGCAGGCGCAGGTCCTTCTGCGGACACGTTTGCACTCGGGTCGGCACGCAGCGGACGCTAAGCTCGAAAAGACCTCGCTAAGCGCCGTCGTGCCTTTACGGTCCGCAGAAGGACCTGCGCCTGCGGAAGCTGGTATCTTACAGGGTGCAATTCATTCACGGACACGTTTGCACTCGGGTCGGCACGCAGCGGTCATTCCCCGTCGGACACGCTCTCGCTTGGGGCGCGAGCGTAGCGGTGCGTAAGCAAGCAAAGTACGCTTGCTAAGCACCGACGTCGCGCACAGTCCGACGAGAAACGCCCGCCGTCTGCCGCCTGAGTTCGGGTAGCGCGGGGATGGCGTTGTCCGGAGTCTGCATGAGTGTCGGCAGGCGGCACCTCAGCGGACGGCGAAAAAAAATACTTGCATTTTGAGCCGGACGGCATTACAATAGCAAAAGAGAAAATTCTTCGGGGTTGGGTGCGATTCCCTACTGGCGGTAAAGTCCGCGACCCGGAGCGGAGGAAGGGCGTATGCGCCCGGCTCCGCGAAGGCTGACTCGGTGAAAGTCCGGGACCAACAGTAAAGTCTGGATGAGAGAAGAAAAGGCGGCTCGTATGTTGTTTTTCCGCGCGTGCGGAGAGCAGGGCATACGAAAAGTCCGCATGAGTATGCAGACCAGACGACCCCCGAACGGAAGAGTTCGGGGGTCTTTTTGCGCGAATCGGCTGAGTGCGGAGCTTAGTTTGCGAGAACCGTGCCTGCACGAGGTTTTCGCAAGCTGAGGTTCGGACGGGCAACGCGGACGAGGGAGGCAAAGAACCTTAAGTCTGCTGATTCACGGAAGCGCAGACTGATTTGCGCCAAGCGCCCCCGAAAGAGATAGGAGGAAAAGAAATGAGTAAACTATTTACCGATGTGGCGGAGCACGCCGCGTATGTCCTGAGTTTTTTTGTAATTATCGCGCTTTTGTTCGCGGCGGCGTTCTTGCTGGAAAAGGCGGCGCAGAAGAAGAACGGGATTAACGAACCGGTTTTCAACACCAGAAAGATCGCGATGATCGGTATGTTTTCCGCCGTGGCGATGATTCTGTTTTTGTTTGAGTTTCCCCTGCCCTTCGCCCCGGCCTTTTATGAGCTGGACTTCAGCGAGCTGCCGATTCTGGTGGGGACCTTCGCCTTCGGCCCTACCGCCGGGGTGCTGATGGAGTTTGTCAAAATCCTGCTGAAGCTCTGCGTCAAGGGAACCAGCACGGCCTTTGTAGGAGATCTGGCGAATTTTGTGGTGGGCTGTAGCTTTATCCTGCCTGCCTCCCTGGTCTATACCTTCCGGAAGAGCAAGAAGAATGCGATTATCGGCTGCGTGCTCGGGACGCTTTGCATGACAGTATTCGGCACGGCCTTCAACGCGGTTTATCTGCTCCCGGCGTTTTCCGCCCTGTTTCATATGTCCATGGAGGATATTCTGGCTATGGGAAGCGCCGTCAACCCGCTGATGACGGAGGGGAGCATCGTCAGCTTTGTGGCAGCCTGCGTGGCGCCCATGAACCTGATCAAGGGGGGCAGCGTTTCGCTGGTGACGCTGTTGATTTATAAACCGCTGAGCCCGATTATCAAGGGCGGACGGTAAAGGAGTAGCAGATGCGCTTTTTGGTTTTTACCGACTTACATTATGACGCGGTTCCGGACGGAGACAAAAGACTGGAGGAGCTGATAGCGGCAGCCAGAGAAAAAAAGGCGGATTTCATTCTGAATCTTGGCGATACCTGTCATCCAAAGGCTGAGAATCAAAAGATTGTGGAAACGATACGAAGCTGCGGGATTCCCTGTTATATGATTCCCGGGAATCATGACAGCGATATCTGGTCGGAAGCGGAGGTGTTAAGCTTCTGGGGGCTTCCAAAGACATATTATTCGATGGTAAGGGATAATGTGAAGTTTCTTTTTCTGAATACCGTGGAGCTACAGGGCGGGCCTGTTATTCCGGAGGAACAGATCGCATGGCTGCACGAAGAGCTGACGTCCGATCACTACTTTGTGATTCTTACCCATCAAAGCCTTGGCAATGATTTTGTGACGCCGGACGGCAAATCCAGAGGCATCCGGAACAGAAAGATAATTCAGGATATTCTTGAGAAGAATAAGGAGCGGGTTCTCTTATGTATAAACGGTCATGATCACGGCTGTGATGTGAAAGAGATAAACGGGATCTGTTATTACACCTTAAATTCTGCATCCTATACCTGGCAGAACGGTATGTTTTTATACAGACAGACTCTTTATTGCATGATTACGGTTGACGAGGATACGGGAAGCGCCGCGATGCATGACAATAGAATCCCGCGAAGCGAGAATGTCACGGTTGAGGGCGTTGCGGGCGATTATCTTACCGCGAGCCCTGAGAGCATCGGAATGAGCGGCAGGTGGAACGGCGTCCGCGTCACGCCCAATACGTTATCCATAGAGATAAAAAAGCAGCTCATTTTTGCGCAACAATGGAAATCCACGCCGGCAGCGCTGCCATAGGATTATATTTCCAGTTATTTATTTTTGCAGATTTTTCTTTGTCCTGTTTTATTAATTCCTCATAGGAAAACCAAAAGGATGCGTTTACAGCCTGTAACTCTTCCATTTCCTTTATCGATAATCGCGCCTGTATCATTGCATTTACGAAATCCTGTACACGCCAATGGCAATGTGGCATAATTTGCTCATATGGCTTCCTAATCCGGGGTTCTTTCCAGGGTTCGCCTGTAAATGGACGATTGAAGGGATGGATATCAAACATAATCGAAAGTCCGTCTGTTTTTAATACTCTGTATATGCTTTTGTACATTGCCGCTATGTCCGCAATCCAAGTGTGTGTACCGTTTGATGTATAAACCAAATCAAAGCTGTTATCTTCAATATTTGAAAGCTGCGTTGTATCGTCACAGATAAAACGAATGTTAAGATTCTTTTTATCTGCAATTTCCTGCGCAAATTCTAATTGTCTCTCGCTGATATCAGTTGAAGTAACTTCTGCACCCAATAATGCAAAAGCAAAAGCGGCATGATTATCCCCGCTTGAAGGTAACAGCACCTTCTTTCCACGCAATTCAGGTATATAGTTATTTATCATTTGATATACTGCGGGATGAAAGGCGCTGGCTGGCTCTTTAACCAATTCTTCTATTTTCGCATCTGTTCTGAGCGATTGATACCAGTCTGATTCTGCCGTTTCATTCCAGCTATCTTTGATTTGCTTTAGCCATTCTTCCACTGCAATGTCTCCTCTGATATTATGTTTTAAATTTACACTTATTGAATTGTTTCATGCTGTTATCTTACCACAAGCACGCGCTCATTTCCAGCAATATGCCGGAATAGGACAACTTTTTGATGATAAACGCTCCCAAATATGATATGATAGGTTTGCAGTTGAACATTTACAAAAGTGGAAGTGAGATTATTCATGAAAACTTTGCGATCAGAAAGATGCGGACGGAGGAAAATTCCTCCGAAATCAGGAGGAATAACTGAAATGACAGAGGTTAAATTTTATGAGAGTATAGAGGATGAACGGCTCAGGTTTGCCGTGATTATATCCAAAACACAAAATAAATACGTCTTCTGCAAACATAAGGATAGGGATACATGGGAAATCCCCGGAGGACACAGGGAACAGTTTCCGGATGGAAACTGGGAAAATATTGTGGATACAGCAAAGCGGGAACTATATGAGGAAACCGGTGCCCTGGAATTTGAAATAAAACCTGTTTGCGTATATTCTGTTACAAAACCGGATAATTTTGACGGCGAGGAATCGTTTGGTATGTTGTTTTTTGCCGATATCCAATGCTTTGAAACGGAATTACATAATGAAATTGAGAAAATCGCAATAATGGATGAATTTCCAAAAAAGTGGACATATCCCGATATCCAGCCGCATTTGATAGACGAGGCGGCAAGGCGGGGCTATTTATAGACTGAAAGGAATTTTCTTATGCGAAAACGAAGTGTTGACGGAAATATTTTGAAGTAAAAAATCAAAATTGGGGGATTGACAGGGCGGGAAAAATAGCTTATTCTTGGTGATAAGAAAGAAATGGGTTTTACCGTACAGTGTTTTCACTCAAGCGGGCTGCTCGTTTCTTTTTTTACTGCCAAAATATCATACAGATATTTTTTCCCATTGTCCGCATGGCGGACTAACATACTTGCTGAATAAATGTTATGCCTTGCTATTTTGCCCGTCTTATCATCACATACAGGCAAGGCAAACCTGATGTCGTATCTGTACCAGCCGTACAGCGCATCCGTCTTATGTTTTTGTTTCCGGTTTGCTTCGTGTTTTGGGTTGGCGGCGTAGAGTTTGCTGTTCCAGTTTGTATCCTCTGGCTTCGTATTCCTTTCGGACAACTTACTCGTCCTGATACTCTGCCAATGCGTCTGTATCGATTGCCTTAATTTCAAAGGTCCTACGGGTAGATACGCAGAAATTATATTCAATCATCAGGTTAGCAAGTCGTTCACCATCAATAAGAATAATGTGGTGTGTATTTGCGTAATCTTTAGCTTTCTGTGAAAACTTTGCAGTCGTGACAAAAAGACCATCACCATGTTTTCCTGCAATCGCACCGACAAAACTTTGAATCTCCGGCTGACCAACAATCCGATCTGGCGCCCACTCCTTTGCCTGCATATAAATCAGGGAGAATCCGAGTTTATCTTCCATGATTACCCCATCGATACCATCATCCCCAGAAGCGACCGTTGCGTGACTACCATATGCCACGGTGCCATATCCCATCTTGGACAGAAGATCAACGACAAGTTTTTCAAAGGTATACGGCGTGATTTTCAATATTTCACTCAGCAAATCAGAGGCGAGACTGGCATTGATCTGCTTATATGCATCTTCGAGTTGATCGTCAGGAGTCAGGTCTGTTGGCTTAGGCGTGACCGCTACTGGATTATCGCTATCTGTCGTTCCACCCATTGACGTAAAGTCTACGAAAGAAGGGAACTGCTCCAGATATTTGGAATCTATTTTATCTGGATTTTCAGCAACGACCTTCTTTCCGGCATCGGTGATAACGATAGACGCACGAGCAGGACTTTCAAGGAGTCCAGCTTTCTTCAAATAGGTTTTTGCCCATGCAACTCTGTTTCTAAATACCGTCTGTCGTCCACTGGGGAGCAGCTCCATAAGGTCATCAGAAGATAAATTCAACTGTTGCGCTAACACAGCAGTGAGATCTTTGATTTTATACACCTCACCGTCCTTTACTGCTACCAATAAGGGTTTCATCAATTCATCATACTTTGGCACTGCCATAGTTAACCCTCCTCATGTTCTTATATTTACTATATCACAAAGACCAACGGATTTCCAGAGCAACCCCGCTATTTCTTCAAGAAGTTTTGTAGCGCTTTTTCATGTCATTCTTTATGTAAGGTTCTCTCTGATGTCACATACGGAGGAAATGTAAAGGCACTGGCAGCCATGCTTTATGCGGAGGGCGTCATGTCCAATGACAGGATCGCGGCTTTCTTAAATGCGGCATGAGGGGATGCACTGGAGCTTTCGGAAGGAAGCATCTACCACTTCTGTAAAAAATGTCCCAAAATTCGGCGGAAAGCATTGCACATCTGGAGGAAAACTTGACAAACCAGACAATCGTTGCAACAGATGCCATTACCGTGACGGTAAACGGGGAGCAGAATTATATACGGAACTTCAGCACAGGGGAAACCGTTGTATATCACGCAATGGACAGCAAGTCCATGGAAGCCTTAAAAAAGATCGGATTTCTTGCCGGATACACCGGCACTCTTGTGCATGACCATGAGATCGCTTTATACCATTTCGGCACAGACCATGCGGAATGCAATGTCCATATCATATTGTATTTTCTGTTGAAATCGGATAAATGAGTTAAATTATGGTTGTACTGTTTGAGCTTAGCGTTCCCGGATTTCCAATATTAAAGCACAGAAAAATATTGAATTTATAGCATTTTCATAAAATCCCAAAGTAGTACAGGACACGGTTTTTATGGATTATCGTGCGATATTGCCGGAGCGCCGGATTTTGAGACAAAGCAGATACAAATCAAATACAAGTCGGATACAAAATCCTGTTATGACATAAATGCAGCCAGATTCGTGCAGAAAAAGGCGCGACAAGGTTTTCGTGCTGCAATCAGTTTGCAAGGAGGAGAAAAGTTTGGAAGTAAACTTCCAAATATTAAATGAATGCCCGCTAAAGCGGGCGGGAGGTATAAGCATGTATAAAAAAACAGGATTATGGAAAAAGGTACCGCTCCTGCTATTGCTGTTTTTGTTGACGGCCTGTTCACAGCGGGAAAGCAGGGAAGGATCGGATGAAGCCTTCTCAGACACGACAGAGCTTGGCTTCGGTACGCAGGAAGCAGAAAACAGCCCGGATACCCCGGAAGCGGGAAGCCGCTCTGAGGCTCCGGGGGAGGGAAACAATACCGACAGGCAGGATGCCGCGCGGCAGGCGGCGGATGCTTCCAACCGGGACATTCTTGCCGCCTGCGCGGGGACAACGGTGACGCGGACGATAGAGACCTCCGCCGGAGGGGTCCTATCCGTTGAGGCGCAGGTGGATGTGGAAGGGGTCAGCCGTGTGAGCTGCTATCGGTATCTGCCGATGCAGTTTACGGAGGATGGTCGGAAAGCGTTATTGAAGAAATGGTTTCCGGCGGAGAACTGGGATGTAAACGAAGCGGCAGTGTATAACGCAGAGGAAGAAAGGTGGGAATTTACCACTCCCCGCGGGAGAAGCTGTGTCTATCAGGTCATCGGCTCCGAAAATCCGGAGGAGCAGATCCTGAACGTGGAAGTGATATCGGAACAGCCGGATTATACGGGGGAAAGCATTCTGTTCCCCGTGCGGCTTACCTCTGAATTTACTGAAATCGTAGAAGAAATTTTGCTGACAGAGGATGCGACGGGCCGCTCGCCGGATGAAATACGGCAAATAGGGTTGATCATCCTTCAAACTTGTTACCATGCCGCCAGCGGCGGAACAAATGATGATATGGACGAGGATGTGTATTCGTGCAATTATATGCATGTTTGCGAGGAAAGCGGAGGCAATAAGTATGCAAAGACCGTATTTAAACAAACGGTAGACGGGATGCCCGTAACGGTCTGGCATAATTTTACAACGGTAACGACTAAAGACGATTTCTGGCCGGTAAAAGCATGGGGCAGCCTGTTTTCGACGGAAGAAATCGGATTGGATCAGCCGATCCTGACGCCGGAGGAAGCCGCCGCAGCCGTGCAGGAACAGATCGACTCCGTTCAGACCCAGGCAACGCAGACCCAGGCAACGCAGACCCAGGCAACGCAGACCCAGGCAACGCAAATACAGGAAACGCAGATGCGGATCACAAAAATCACTCTGGAATATCTGTCTGTCATCTCTTCGGAAGGGACGCCGGAGATCGTGCCGGTCTGGAGATTCTGGCCCGGAGGCGACGAGGAGGAGAGAAGCAGGATGTGTGAACAGATTTTAGCGGTAAATGCGGTCAGCGGCGAACTGATTTGGGAAAACCGGGGAGGCTTCATGTCCTTTTGAGAGACCGGGCGCGGCGTTTTGCGAATGACGCGGGGCTCACATACCATAGCGTCCGAAGGACGCATTGTGGTCTGCAGCGCTGCAAGACCGGCGGTTCGTTGCTTGCAGTGAGGTGGTTGACGGGTACGCGTGCCACTATTGAAAATTATGACCGCTGATGCGGGCAGAGGGTATAACGATGCGAAAGAGAAGATATCAAATCATCTTGTTTTTATGGATTGGACTTTTTTTGACGGCCGGATGCGGGAAAGCGGACGGTGCGAATACAGACGGCGGGCAGCAGGGTGTGCAGAGCGGCTTCGATCATACCAATGCGGGACAGGAAGCGGCGGAAAACGGCGGGAATCGCAATGCCGTTTCCTGGCAGGCAAGGTATTATCAGATGGCGGATCGGTATGACTTTGTGCTGTCGGCAGACCGGTTATACGGTTGCGTGATTCGGGATCGTCAGGTTGTAATCGATGTCTATAATGTTAGGGACATTAATGACGGGAAGGATGTCAGTGACGGAAAGGATGTCAACGCAGAAAAAGATCACAATGATAACGGGGCTATCAATGATCAGCAAGAGCTCTATGTAGAACAGACCCTGACGGTTCCAGGCGTCTCCTCTGTCCTGGGAATGGCAGCGGATCAGGAGGGCAATGCCTATTTTATGGGACGAAAAGAAGACCGCAAAGAGGAAAGCGCCGGCCTTTGGAGGATCGATGCGGAGGGGCAGCTTTCGGATTATGCGGAGCTAAAATTGGAGGACACAGAGGCGGCCGAGGATTTCTCCCTGAAGGGGATCTGTACAGACTCGGACGGAACCCTTTTTATCTGGTGCAAAATGTTAGTCGAAGAGGAAGAAAGCGGGGCGTGGCACTGGGAAGACCGCGTCTATGTGAAGGACGCACAGTGGAACACGCTTTTTTGCGAAAAAATTGCGGATATGGGTGGAACGGAGGTATTGAGCTTTCAGCTCGGGACAGACGGCAGTCCTTTTTTCATCGTAAGGGATCTCGACGGAGGATACTTACAGGAAATCGATGTGGCGCAGAAAGGGCTCAAAGACGCCGTGAGGCTGGAAAAGGCGGGGGAGGTTTTTGACGCCGGGTACGGAAACGGCATGGAACAGACTGCCCCTTCAGAGGACGGCTTTCTGTATTGCCGGGATAACGGGCTTTTCCTGTTCCGCATAAACGAGCAGAAAACAGAAAAGCTATTGAGCCTGTCAACCTACGGGATCTTTTCCGCAGATATTCTTTTCCTGAAAAAGGACGGGGATGTAATTGAGATCATCGACAGTCCTGAGGGCTCCGGAAATCAGGAGTTCGTCTCCTTTACATTGGGGGAAAACGAAAAAAAGACCGTGACCCTGGGCTCCACCTCGATGCTTCCCTATTTGGAGAGGGTGGTGGCGGAGTTTAACCGGTACAGCGGCGAGTACAGGGTAGAGATCGTGGATTATATTGCGCAGAAAGGAAATTATGAGGACGCAGCGGAGCAGCTGAAGCTGGATGTAATCTCCGGAAAAGCCCCGGACATTATCACGGTGACAGGAACGGATTACCGTGTCTTTGCCGAAAAAGGAGCGCTTGCAGATTTATACGACTTTATGGAGGGAGATGAGGAATGCAGCAGGGAGATGCTGGTGCGGTCGGTGGCGGAGGCCTACGAAGACCGGGGACATTTATACCGTATCAGCCCTTCGTTCCAGCTCCATTCCATGTGGGGATACGGCGACGTGACGGGAGGACAAGGCGGCGTTACCTTTGAGGAGTTATTCCAAATGCTGGAGAACAGCGGAAAAGATATCAATGCCATCGCCGGATTTTCTGCGGACGAGCCGGTGCTGACCAGGCTCTGCACGGTTTCCATGGAGGAATTTATAGACTGGGAGAACGGAACCTGCAGCTTTGACGGAGATTATTTTAAGAAGGCGCTTTCCTTTGCCGGGGAGTACACCGGACCCGGCCCGGGCGACCCTTACTCGGAGAGAATCCGAAGCAGGGAAACGGTGCTGTCCGTGGGAATCATTTCCGACGTGACGGATTATCAGCTGCAGAAGGAATTGTACGGAGGAAATGTGAGCTTTGTGGGCTATCCGGTTGCGGAGGGCTCCGGAACGGCCGTCGCCTTCCGGGCAGACGCCGTCGCCGTCAACGCCGGGAAGGAAGACCTGACGGGCGCGTGGGCGTTTGTAAAATTTTATTTGCTTCACGGATATGACGGACAGGGCTTTCCGATCCTCCGGGAGCAATTCGATCAGGTATTGGACGCCGCCATGGTTGAGGATGATATTGTTTCGGAAGACGGGCAGGAGGAAAAGTATCCCAAAGAATACTATTATGACGGCGGCAGAGGGATCTTTCTCTATGCCGCGACGCAGGAAGATGTGGATGCGGTCCGGAGGCTGGTAGAAAGTGCGGGAACCAGGTGCGAAGTAAATTCGACCATACAGAATATCATCGATGAGGAGGCGGCAGGCTACTTTTCCGGACAGATCGATTTAGACAGTACGGTGAAAAAAATTCAGAACAGGGTGCAGCTTTATCTGGACGAGGGGAGGCAGGGGTAGAAAACAGTAAATCGGAATAGGTTACTTGTGTATTTCCGCATTACGGTAACAAGTCAATGTTCCTTCTGCTTTCCGTATCGTTCCCGATACTCACCTGCAGACATCCCGGCAGCTTTCCTGAACTGGACGCCAAAGTAGCTCTGCGCACTGAATCCAAGCTGCTCGCTGATAGACTGGATGCTGTCCTCTCCGGAGACCAGCAGCTCCTTCGCCCGTTCTATTCTGCATTCTGTCACATAGTCCATGACTGTTTTTCCTGTCTCCTGACGGAATTTTTTTGACAGGTAAGTGACGGAGTAACTGATCTGTTCCGCAAGGGTTTCCAGCGTGAGCTTCTCCGCAAGATGCAGCTGAATATAATCCTGGCAGGCTTGTATGGGCTTGGAAATGCCGGATGCAAGCTTTGCCCGGTGTACTCTGCGGATGAAATCGTCCTGCATATTTCCGCTGATCTCCGCCAGCTCGGACACGGAAACAGCGGCCTCCACCATCTGGATATACTGATCCGACAGGGTATAGGAGGTCTCAGGGGAAAGGCCGCCCCGGATGGCCGCGCGGGTGCAGAGGGCGGTATAGATGATGATTTGGTTCTTTACCTGCCGCAGGGGGTTGTCTGCCGCCAGCTTTCCCACATTGCCGACCAGATTAAATTTGCTGCGGATTGCCTTATAATCCAGATTCCCATCTTCCACCAGCTTCAGAAGCGCCTGCTCTGCGGCCCAGGTGCCATGCCGCTTTTCAGGCTGGGGCTCCGGTCTGGAACCGGACCTGGACGAGTGGAAAGAAAGCTCGCTGTTTGTGATCCGTTCTCCTGTGAGCGTATAGTGCAGCATCAGGGCGTATTCCATCATCCTTGTTACCGGGATGACCGGAATATGTTCCATGACTGCCATAAAGCTGTTCTGCAGCACGGCAGAAAATCCCTGTTCTTTCATAACGTCAAAGAGGGATTGGTGGGTGACGCTGTCAAAGAACGCCGGTCCGATCAGATGATACACTGTTTTTTCCGGTTCGTTCCCCTGTGATGCCTCCACAGCCCAGATCATCCCCAGTGAGTTTGTAAAAATCGTAGGTCGGTTTTGGTTGAAACCGCCTTGTTTCATCACATCCGCAATTCGCCCCAGGGAAAGGATCGTCTGAAAGACCGGGGCGTTGGGGCAGTTGCTGTAAATCAGCTCAAAGCTGCTGCTAAAGCTCCAGGAATACAGATCATGGGCGCATTGAATCAGTTCCCCAAAATAGGGCAGTCGAAATTCCAGTGATAATTCCATATACAACTCCTGTTCTTATAAAAGGAAAGACTCTAACTTAGACAGATCCGATTTGTCTCTGCAGATCAGGCTGCCTTTTTCCAAAAGCAGCGGATTGGCTGCGACCACGGCAAAGATGTAGCGGCACAGTTCTGATTTCAGATTCAGCACATCGCCGTCCGTTGTAGTGAAAACCACATCTCCGGTACAGTGTTCGACCGTCTCCAGAAAATTTGCAAAATTACATTTGGGATTTAATTTCATCTGTATACCTCCTGTGGTTCCAGTATAGCGGACTTTCTTGTATATTTATTATAATTTATTTGTCTTTTTTGTCAATATCACATACTGTTTCAGGAAGTAAATATGATTTTAACAAAAAAGAAAATATTTTGATAACGCGGGTCAGGCAATATCTGTTAGAATATCCTCGAAATCCCAAAATGAGAGGAGAAAGCAGCATGAAAACCTTATCTATGCCTATTTTCAACAACAAAGCAATGAACTCACGCATCCGTTCTGCCAATGTACAGGCCAGCGAGCGCATCATCGGCTATTTCTTTGGCCCGGCCGGTGTGATTCTGCTCAACGGTATCCTGGCCACCTATCTGAATGTGTTCTATACGGACATCATCAAGGTCGGCGGGCTGTGGGGCGGGCTGTTCCTGACGGTTTTCCCCATTCTATCCAAGGTCGTGGATGCGGTCACGAATGTTATCATGGGACAGATCATTGATAAGACACAGACCGGACAGGGAAAAGCCAGACCGTGGATGCTGATCGGCGGTCCCATTGTCGCCATCAGCGCGGTGCTGCTGTTTCTGATTCCAAACGCCAGCACCACGGTACAGGTCATCTGGATCATCTTCAGCTTTAACCTGTACTATTCGATTGGCTACACCATTTATTACATGAGCCACAGTATGCTGGTGCCCCTCTCCACCCGCAACGTGAAGCAGAGGGACGGTCTCGGTATGCTGACCAACATGGCGCAGTCCATTATCCCCGGCATGTTCGTGGCGCTGCTGTTCCCCGCAGTGATCATTCCCGCCCTCGGCGTGGACCAGGGCAAGTGGATCACCATGATTGCCATCTTTGCCGTCGTCACGCTGCCCTGCGTCATGCTGGAATACTATTTCACCAAAGAGCGCGTCACGGAGGAAATCGGCACCGCCGAGGAGAAAAACACAATATCCCTCGGGGATCAGATCAGGGCCTGCTTCTCCAGCAAATATTGGATCATCATGATGGTCGCCATGTTCATTATTCATCTTACGACGAATCTGACCAATACCGGCCTTGTGTATTACTGCAACTGGGTGCTGGGCACCTATAACGACGGGATTACTCAGACCATGGTTTCCGCCATCGGCAACGCTCCATTAGGCTTTGACATTCTCATTATGTGGCCCCTGGTCAAGAAATTCGACAAGCGCCGCGTCATGCTGGTCGGGCTGGTCGTTTCAGTCGTGGCAATCTTTACCTTTATGATGAATCCCACCAGCATGGGCTGGGTGCTCATCATGCTGGCGGTCCGCGCCTTCGGTTCGCTTCCCATCACCTACATATACATGTCTATGCTGGCGGACGCGCTGGATCATGTGGAGTGGAAGGCCGGCTACCGGGCGGATGGTTTCTCCATGTCGGTCTACACCATCATTTTCACCCTGACAGCCGGTATCGCCCAAGGCATCTTTAATCTGGGGCTGAGCGTATTCGGATATGTCCCGCCCGCTGCGGATGGGACGTGGGTTGCCCAGAGCCAGGCCGTACAGAATTACTTTGTGTTTACCTATCAGGGAGCCGCAGCCATCGGCATGATTATCCTGTTCGTCCTGTTCTGGTTCTATAAGGTGGAGAAGGAGCTGCCCCAGATTCAGGCGGATGTGATTGCCCGTCATAAGGCGGAAGCGGCGGCCCGGGGCGTTGAATGGCACTCTGCGGAGGAACTGGCAGCCATGGAGCAGGCCGAGCAGGACAGAATCGCGGAAGAAAACCGCATCCGCGAGCTGCGTGAGAAATGTGCGAAGAAGGGGCTGAACTTTGACGAAGAGGAAGCCAGGTATCAGGCAAAGCTGGCGGAACAGAAGGCAAAGGAAGAAGCAAAGGCGGCCAAAAAAGCGAAAAAGTGAGGAGTTTTCCAATGACTTTACCGAAAGATTTTTTCCTGGGGGCGGCGACAGCCGCCCACCAGGTGGAGGGCAACAACATCCACAGCGACTACTGGGTCATGGAGCATCTGAGACACAGTGATTTTGTGGAGCCCAGCGGGTCTGCCTGTGACCATTACAACCGCTATGCCGAGGATATTGCACTGCTGGCTAAGGCCGGGTGCAATGCCTATCGGTTCAGCATCGAATGGGCGCGGGTCGAGCCGGAAGAGGGACATTTTGACCGGAAAGAAATAGAGCACTACCGTCAGGTGCTGTTGTGCTGCAGGGAGAACGGAATTACTCCCCTGGTGACGCTCTGCCATTTTTCCAGCCCTGCGTGGCTGATTTCCAAAGGCGGCTGGCGCAGGGAATATGCGGTGTCCGCCTTTGCCCGGTATGTACGCAGGACCGTGCAGGAGTTGGGGGAGCTTATCCTCTATATCTGCACCATCAATGAGGCCAATATGGGCTACCAACTGAACAAAATCGCCGCAGACATGATGAAGGCCGGGAAAAAGAAGGAAGGCGGCGTCCAGGTCGGCCAGAACACAGGTCTGGACTTAAAGACCATCGTGTTAGGGATGTTTGAGCAGGGAAGGGCCTTCCGCTGCAGCCCCTTCGCCGTCAACACCTTCCTCAAGCCCCGCAGGCAGGAACAGGAGAAGCTTATCATGGATGCACACCGGGCGGCAGTGCGGGAGATAAAAGCCATCCGTTCGGAAATCAAGGTAGGCTTGACGCTCTCCCTGTTTGACTACCAGCCGACAGACGGCGGCGGGGAAATGGCCGCCAGACTGTGGCAGGAGGATTTTGGGTGGTATCTGCCTTATTTCAGGGAGGATGATTTTCTGGGGATTCAGAGCTATTCCCGAAAAATTGTGGATGCCGGAGGAGCCAGAGAACCCGCAGACGGAGTGGCAGTCACGCAGATGGGCTATGAAGACTATCCGCAGGCTATTGGGAACGTGGTGCGGAAGGTTGCCGCGGAATTTGACGGTGAACTGATTGTCACGGAAAACGGCATCGCCACTGCAGATGATGACCGCCGGTGTGAGTTTATCCGGCAGGCGCTTGACGGCGTGGCCGCAGCAAAAGCAGAGGGCGCAAAC
Source organism: bacterium (assembly GCA_023664305.1). Lineage (GTDB taxonomy): Bacteria > Bacillota > Clostridia > Lachnospirales > Lachnospiraceae > Acetatifactor. The sequence goes on from JAMPFT010000002.1 coordinate 193,883, forward strand.
GTCAAAGGTTACTTATATTGGAGTCTGCTGGACAATTTTGAATGGCAGGCGGGTTATGCGAAGACTTTCGGCCTGATTGCGGTGGACAGGGCAACCCAGCGCCGAGCGCCGAAGCGGAGCCTGCGCGTCCTTAGCGGATTCCGTGACAGCATCCAATAAACCGGCAGATTTGAGAAAGAAGATGCCCGCCGAAGCGGGCAGGAGGTATCAGTTTGAAAACATGGAAAAAGTTACTTATCATTATTGTGTGTGTATTTCTGCTCATTTCAGTGGGTGGATTTGTCGCATACAAGGTAATCGGGAGCCGGGTGGTAAACATACTGTATGCCGGGAAGCCGGGGAACGGGAAGGAATACGGCCTTGATGCTGTCGCAGCGGATTCTGCGAGTCCTCTGCGGGGGAAGACGATTATTTTTCTCGGAAGCTCCATCACGGAGGGTTACGGCTCAGGGCAGGTGACATTTGTGGAATATCTGGAGAAAAAGGACGGCGTGATCGCGGTCAAGGAGGCAAAGGGCGGGACTACCCTTGTGGATGATGGCGGCGATTCCTATATCTCTCGCATGAAAACGATTGACACCGGCCTTGCCGCCGATGCGTTTGTGTGTCAGCTCTCAACGAACGACGCCACAAAAGAGCTGCCGCTGGGTGCGGTATCCGACAGTACGGACAAGGAGGACTTCGATACCGCTACCGTGGCGGGCAGCATCGAGTATATCATCGCTTATGCGCAGGAGACATGGGACTGTCCCGTAGTGTTCCATATCAGCCCAAGGTATGACAGCGAAGCCTATGGCGCAATGGTCAGCCTCCTGCTGGATATTCAGAAAAAGTGGGACATCACCGTGATTGATATGTGGAATGATGCGGAGGTGAACGCAACCAGTGAAAGCGACCGTTCCCTCTACATGATTGATGACATTCACCCCACAAAAGCGGGCTATCTGGTCTGGTGGCTGCCGCAGTTTGAAAAGACACTGGAGGAGGTATTCCGATGAAGCCTATCATTCATGCATCCACCTCTGACGCAGTGACGGAACGGGAACAGATTCACGCCGCGCTGGCCCGGAGGATATGCGCGGAGGGTATCGTGCTGCTGGAAAATGACGGTGTCCTTCCGCTGAATACGAAAAAGATAGCCCTTTACGGAACCGGCGCGCGTCACACGGCCTTCGGCGGCGCGGGTTCCGGGGAAAACAATCCCCGCTATCAGGTCAATGTGGAACAGGGGCTTGAAAACGCAGGACTGCAGATTGCCAACAAAGACTGGCTTGACAAGTATGATGCGCTCTACGCCGAACAGTATGCCGGGTATCGGGCTGAGCTGGCGGCGGGGCTGAAAAAGGTGCCCCGCATGGAGCAGATGGACTACGCCATGGAGCATCCGTTCCCTTTCCCAGCCGGAGAACCGGTCGCATCCCCCGCAGATGCGGATACCGCAATCTATGTCCTCACACGCCAGCCCGGGGAGGGAGCAGACCGCAGGGAGGCCCAAGGCGACTACTACATTACGGACGGGGAACTGGCGCTTCTGCGTTCCATGGCGGAGCATTACCGGCGTATGATTCTGGTTTTGAACGTGGGTGCAGTGATAGACTTAGGCTTCCTCGACGAACTCAGATTTTCAGCCGTGGTGCTGCTCATGCAGGGCGGCATGGAGGCCGGGAATGCCCTTGCAGACGTGCTGACGGGAAAGGTGAATCCGTCCGGCAGACTTGCCGATACCTGGGGGCGGAGTTATTCTGACTACCCTTCCGCAGACACGTTTTCCGAGCGCAGCCCGGAACCTCTGCAGGAGGACTACCGGGAGGGCATCTATGTGGGCTACCGCTGGTTTGACAAAAACCGCATCCAGCCCCGCTATCCCTTCGGCTATGGCTTGAGCTATACCTCTTTTGAGATTTCCCATGTCGGGACAGAGGCGGAGGGGACAAAAATTACCGTGACCGCCGAGGTGAAAAACACGGGCGATGCTGCCGGGCGGGAAGTGGTTCAGCTTTACCTGTCCGCCCCGGAGGGCAGGCTCCATCGGGAGTCCCGGAGTCTTGCGGCGTTTGCCAAAACGAAGCTGCTGGCTCCCGGGGAAGCTGAAACGGCCACGCTGGTCTTTGATTTGCGGGATCATGCGGGGTTTGACAACAATACCCATGAATTTTTGCTGGAGAAGGGCGCGTATATCCTTACCATGAACGGCAAGGATGTTTCCGTTCTGGAGCTGGACGCGGATGCCGTGACGGAGCGGGTGGAGGCGATTTGCCCCATGCAGAGAAAAATCGCCTTTTTCACTCCGGACAAAGAAAACCGCCATGTTTCCGACCTTTCCCGCGTTTTGGTCAAAGCGGCGGAGATTGAAACAGTTACCCATAACTACAGCACGCCGGGGATGCCCCATTCGCCGGAAATGGATGCCGTCATGACGAGGCTCAGCGAGAAGGACATGGCAAAGCTTTTGACAGGCAGCAGCTATGTAGGGCCGTTCCAGCACCGTGTATTTGGCGCCGGAGGATACACCACCTCCGCGCTGGTGAAAAAAGGGGTTGCGGGGATGCCCATGTCGGACGGGCCGCAGGGCCTGAATCTGACGCAAAAGAGCTTCAAGCCCCGGCAGAATTTCTTCTCCGTCCCCTCGTTCCCGGACGCGCTCAGGGGAAGCGACATTTTTTCAAGTCTCGGAGGCGTGTCGGCGGAAAACCCCGGCAGACGCGCCGTGTACTATCAATTTTGCACTGCATGGCCCAGCGAAACGCTGGTGGCCCAGACGTGGGATGTGGAGCTTGCACGTCTGCAGGGAGATGCCATCGGGAAAGAAATGCTGGAATTTGGCGTTGTATTCTGGCTGGCGCCTGCCGTCAATATCCACCGCAATCCGCTCTGCGGCAGAAACTATGAGTATTACGCCGAGGACCCGGTGCTCACCGGCCTGATGGCCGCCGCAGTCACGGAAGGCGTACAGTCCCACCCGGGCTGCTTCGTGACGCTGAAGCACTACGCCGCCAACAACCTGGAGACCCACCGCAACAAATCCAGCAGCAATATGGATGAGCGGACCCTGCGGGAGATTTATCTCAAGGCATTCCGTATCGCCATTGAAAAGGCACACGCAAAGGCTGTCATGTGCAGCTATAACAAGGTAAACGGCGTGTATGCGGCGATGAGCCATGATCTGCAGACAAAAGTGCTGCGCAATGAGTGGGGGTTTGACGGCGTAGTGATGACCGACTGGTTTGCCACCGGACATGATGAGAGCATAGATGAACTGGGATGTGCAGCGGGCACTGACCTTATTATGCCGGGGATTCCCAATATTCCCGGTAAGCTCAGGAAGGCGTTGAAGGCGGGACAGATCAGCCATGACGATTTGGAGCGCAGTACACGGCGCATTGTCCGGCTGGCCCTGTACACACACAGGAGGAGCCTATGATAACAGCCACAAATTTACAAATCAATCATTTGCGTCGGCCGATGGGGATCAGCGCAGGCAGCCTGCGCCTGAACTGGATACCTGACGGTATTCAGGGCGCATGGCGTGTCGTGGTCTATGCGGACGGCAGAAGCCTGTGGGACTCCGGTGTGGTCAAAGGAGGGGAAAACCGTGCGGTATGTCCTGTCCGCATTTCCGGCGCTGCGGCGGGACAGGCTGAGCTCACCCTCTGGGACAAAGACGGCGTTAAGGGCGGGACAACTTCCATCTCCTTTGAAACCACCCTTGCCCCTGCAGACTGGACGGCAGAGTGGATTGATCCGGAGGGAAAAAGAAACCCCAGGGTTCGGCAGAGGGCAAGCTATCTGACGAAAACTTTTTCCGTGAGCGGCACGGAACAGGCACGGCTTTATATTACCGCCCACGGAATTTACGATGTTTTTCTCAATGGCCGCCATGTGGACGGATATCTCCTCGCTCCCGGCAACAGCCAGTATGACAGACGGCTCCAGGTGCAGACCTACGATGTGTCCGAGTACCTGAAAGCCGGGGAAAATGAAATCGTGATCACTCTGGGTGACGGCTGGTATCGGGGAAGCTGCCACAACGGGATGGAGACAAACAGCTTCGGCACAGACATTTCCCTGCTGGCAGAGCTGCGGGTCAGGGGCAAAGTTATTCTGAAAACGGATGAAAGCTGGCGGGCCAGCCAGAACGGAGCGCTGGGTCTTAACGATTTCATGATGGGCGAGGAATATGACGCGACCAGAGAAGTCGTTACCGATTACCACGGCGTCACGGTGCGTGATTACGGCTATCAGAATCTGATTGGGACGGACACAGTTCCCGTCACGACGCATGAAACCTTCCAAGCCCGGTTCATCACCACACCGAAGGGTGAAAAGGTTTTGGATTTCGGGCAGAATATGGCGGGCTTTGTATCCTTTTGCCTGAACGCAGGGAAAGGGCAGCGGCTCATCCTGACCCACGGTGAGGCGCTGGATGAAGACGGTAATTTCACGGTTGAAAATTTCCAGAATCCCCGCCTGCCCCGCTGCTTTCAGAAAATCACCTACATCTGTAAGGACGGGGAAAACGAGTATCACCCCACCAAGTGCTATATGGGTTTTCGTTATGTGAAGGTGGAGGGGGATGTGGCCATCGACGGCAGCGAGTTTACTGCCCATGCCATCTATTCCGATATGCCCCGGACCGGCTTCTTCATCTGTGGGAACGCCGAGATCAATCAGCTGTTCCACAACGCCCTCTGGAGCATGAAGTCTAATTTTGTGGATGTGCCGACAGACTGCCCGACCCGTGAGAAAAGCGGTTATTCAGGCGATCTGGTCACATTCCTCCACACGGCCATGTATCTGATGGATGTGTATCCCGTGGTTGCCAAATGGCATCGGGAGCAGGCTGCCACCCAGAGCCCGGACGGCATGGTCAGGCAGATTGCGCCTTACGGGGGTAAAAAAAGCCTGTGGGACGGCGGCGTCGGCTGGTGTGATTCCTTTGAGTTGATTCCGTGGCGTCTGACCCGCCGGTATCATGACATATCGCTGGCGGAGGAGACCTATGATCAAATCAAAGCGTGGCTGCTGTTTTGTCTGAAGCGGGCAAAAAAGAGCAATCTGCTGAACCGCTCCCTGAAATTGCCCGGGGAACTGAAGCAGCACTTTGTGGACACGGGCATCCACTGGGGCGAGTGGCTGGAGCCGGGGGCAGACCCTGTAGCTCAGATGAAACAGGTCGTGCTCCACGGTGAGCCGGAGGTAGCCACGGCGTACCTTTCCTACGGCTGCGCAGCCATGTCTGAACTGGCCGAAAAGCTGGGGAAAGCGGACGACGCTGCACTTTTTGCGGAACACGCCCGTCTGGCGTTAGATGCGTACCGCCATGCTTTTCTGGAAAACGGAGCGGTAAAGGAAACCGGACGGCAATGCCGGTATGTCCGTCCTCTTTCCATGGGATTTATGGAAGACGGCGAACGAAAAGCGGCTGCGGATACGCTGGCCGCGATGATTCGGGAAAACGGGAATCACCTGAATACCGGTTTCCTGACCACCCATGAGCTGTGCCGTGTACTCTGCGACAATGGCCACGCGGAAACAGCCTATGACCTTCTGCTGCAGGATACCGAACCCTCATGGCTCTACCCCGTGAAAATGGGGGCGACTACAATTCCGGAAAGCTGGGACGGGTATCAGGCGGACGGCAAAAAGAAAAACAGTCTCAACCATTACTCTTTCGGCTCCATTGTGGGCTGGCTTTTTGACCGTGCGGCTGGCATCGTTGCGGAAAACGGAAGGATTGTCATTCAGCCCTATCCTGACAGGCGGCTGGGTTTTGTGGAGGCGGCTTATCGTTCGCCTCTTGGCGAAATTCAGTCAGGATGGCGTTACAGTGGAAATGTACTTTGCATTTATGGACGCATTCCGCAAAATGCAGAGGCAGAAGTTATTTTACCGAACAATGAGACACATATCATCACCGGTGGGGAATATAAGTTTAAAATTATGCTTTAAGCTGTGATGAGTTTTTATTCACAGAAATTAATTTGCTGACGTTTCGTCCATGCACCAATAAATCAACCGCCGGTAGATTTCAATGAAATTCCATTCGATTGCGCGCTGCAAAAACCTGATATATACTGTGTTTATCAGCTGATAAAAAAACGCAGTCAATCAGTAGTTGAGCAAGGGCTGCCCGCCGGACTTAAAACGCAGGAGAACCTGTCGTCGGCCGCGCGCGGGAAACCGGCCGGGCAGCGAAAAGCGGAGGCAAATCAAATGGATATGGGAAAACGAATCAAAACCCTGCGCATCGCAAAGAAGGTGAAGCAGGAGGAATTAGCCGAATATCTGGGCGTGACGGCCCAGGCGGTTTCCAAGTGGGAGACCGGGGCCAGCGCGCCGGACATCGCGCTGCTCCCGAACCTGGCGATCTTTTTCGGCGTGACCATCGACGAGCTGTTCCAGTTCCCGGACGAGGCGGAGTTTGAACGGATTGAAAATATGGTCTGGCAGGAGAGCCGGATCCGGCCGGAGACCTTTGACCACAGCGTCACGTTTCTGGAGGAGGTCATCCGAAACGACCCCAAAAACGAGCGGGCTTATCTCTGCCTGGCGGAGCTTTACAATCACAGGGCGAGGAGCGACCACAGGGCGGCGGACGGGTACGCCAGGACGGTGCTGGAGCTGAATCCGGAGGAAAAGGCGGGCTGGGTAGCCTTCCTGGAGGCGAACAACGGCGTGTGCGGGGACGAGTGGTACGACAACCACGCCGAGGTGATAGAGTACTTTAAGAAGTTTTTGGAGACAAATCCGGGAAATTATCTGGGGCTTTACGGGATCATCGAAAATCTGCTGGCGGACGGACGGGGGGAGGAGGCCCTTCCCTATATCGAGCAGATTCGGACAGTGGCGAAAAACCATCAGTACGAGGTGTACATGGGCGAGGTCATGCTGGGCCGGGGCGACGGGGAGAAGGCCATGGAGTACCTGGACGCGGCGGTGGAGCATTTCCCCAAGGCTTGGCAGGCCCGCTGCGACAGGGGAGACTGTCTGAAAAAGCTGGGGCGTTATCAGGAGGCGCTGGCGGATTACGAGGAATGCTTTACCATGCAGGAGCCGCCGCGGATTTCGGACGGTCTGTATTCCATGGCCCAGCTTCATGAGCGGCTGGGGGATCTGGACGGGGCGATCCGGGATCGGGAAAGGATCCTGCAGTGCCTGAAGGAAGAATACCAGACCAGCTCCGGAGAAGAGGTGGAAAAACAGCGGGAGGAGATCCGGCGTCTGAAAAGAGAGAAGGCGCAAGCCTGAAAATATTTTTGCAAAATGAACCTTTCGATACCGCCGCGCGTCTATATAGGTGAAACCGGTTTTCATCACTTGTAGACGAAAGAAGGTGAGGATGTGGATGAATTTGAAAAAATGTTGGAAGCGGAGCGGGTGTCCGTGGAGCGTTTCGTGCGGTTCCGGCTGAACTCAAAAGCGGATGCGGACGACGTTTTACAGGAGGTTTACCTTGCCGCCTGTCAGAAGTTTCATCAGTTAAAAAACAGGGAATCGTTTAAGGCATGGATGATCAGTATCGCGAGAAATAAATGTAACGATTACTTTCGCAGGAAAGCGGCGCAGTACGAAATCCCGGTGGATGAAATAGCCGAAAGGGAATTGTCGGACGGCAGACACGGCGCATCGGTAGTCGCCGCAGTAAGGGAAACCTTAAGCTTGCTGGGCGATAAAGACAGGCAAATTCTGTATCTTTACTTTTGGAAAGAGCTTCCGCAGGTCGAAATTGCCAGACAACTGAACATTCCTGTCGGGACGGTGAAAAGCAGACTGCATAAGGCAAAACAGAATTTCAAAGTCAAATATCCGCATCGCACCGAAGTATCGAAAGGAGAAAGCACTATGAAAAAGCTGCCTGAATTTATTCCCGAATACAAAATCGAAGCAAGCGCCGAGGCCCCCTTCCCGGTAAAATGGGAGGAGCTTATGGGGTGGTTCCTGGTTCCGAAGCCCGGCGAAAAACTGTCCTGGGGTATGTATGATATTCCTTCCCGGAAATGCAGCCATATTTATGACATGCAGGTTACGGGGAAAGCTAAGGTTCACGGCATCGAGGGAGTGGAACTCACGGCAAGAGAAGCGCCGTATTCGGATCAGAAGGATGTGGTCAACCGTACCTTTGTGGCACAGCTGACAGATACGCATTGCCGCTATCTGGCGACGCTTCGAAACGACGGCGACGTCCGCAATTATATCACGTTTCTGGACGGGGACGAGTTTATGCTTAACTGGGGATTCGGGGAAGATAATTGCGGCAACGAAACCAATCTGACGGTAAAAGGCGATATCAGGAGGAGCGGGACGGCGGTTACAAGCGCGGACAAGGACTTCCTCCTGGATATTGTCGGCAGATATACCGTTACGATCGGCGGCAAAAGCTATGACACGGTATGCGTGATGGATATTGAAACCTATAACTGCGGCGTGGTATCCGAGCAGTTTTTGGATCGAGAGGGAAGGACGGTTCTCTGGCGGAGATACAACCGTGACGATTGGGCGATCGACAGTTACGGGAAAAAATGGAGCGAACAGCTGCCGGACAACGACAGGCTTACGGTAAACGGCGTAACCTATGTTCATTGGTACGATTGCATCACCGATTATATTCTGTAAAAAAAACGTCATAAAGTTTCCGACAGAGTATAAAGCGGCGGGGCAGGAAGCAAATTTCTGCCCCGCCGCTTTTTGAAGGTGCGTTCGGCAGCGCACGTTTCTAAGCGGCAAATCAAACCCGTCAAATCAAACCCGCGCAGATTATGCTTGCATTTTATCCGCTTTTAGAGTAATATTTTAGCAGGCACCTCCTGACAGGTGCTTTTTCAGGATGCGATATAAAAGGAGAATACGATGATAGAGTTTGATGTGAAGATAGGGGCGAAGGATTTGTATGATTACCTGCTGAGGCACTCCTACAACAGTGCGGCGGGAATTATCGGAAGCTGTTTCGGCGCGTTCCTGATCGTGTTTGCGGTAATGAAAGGACAGTGGCTGTATCTGGTGTTGGGGGTAATTATGTTACTTTACCTGCCCTGGACGCTGTATATCCGGAGTAAGCAGCAGGTGGTGAGCAATCCCAGCTTTCAGCAGCCCCTTCACTATATGCTGGACGATCAGGGCCTTACCATTTCCCAGGGGGAGGATTCCGTACAGTATCTGTGGGGGGAAATGTATAAGGCGGTATCCACGGGAAGGAGCGTTATTGTCTACACGTCCCGGATCAACGCGACGATTTTTCCCAGAAAGCAGATGGGGGATCAGGGAACCGCGGTGATTGAGATGATTTCGACCCACATGCCGCCCGGAAAAGTGAAAATACGCAGCTGAGGCGGAGAAGTCGCTGTACGCGGAAAAAGGATGTTTCGGGCGCAGAGTCCGGAGGAGGCTTTTGAGTCGGACGCATGGGGAGAAGCATGGAAGAGATCGGAAAGCGTTTGAGCGCGGGGGAAAAACTGGTGTATGAGGTGCAGAGTCCGGAAGAGACCTTTGAACTGGGACGCCGCCTGGGAGAAGAGGCGGTCTCGGGGGAGGTCTATGCGTTGATCGGGGATCTCGGCGCGGGAAAGACCGTGTTTACGCAGGGCTTTGCCGCAGGCTTAAAGATTACGGAGCCTGTAAACAGTCCTACCTTTACCGTTCTGCAGATTTATGAGGAGGGGCGTCTTCCTTTCTGTCATTTTGACGTGTACCGCATTGCGGACGTGGAAGAGATGGAAGAGATCGGCTACGAGGACTGCTTTTACGGGGACGGTGTGTCCGTGGTGGAATGGGCGGGGCTGGTAGAGGAGATCCTGCCGCGTCATTACCGGCGTGTGACCATCGAAAAGGAGCCGGAAAAAGGATTTGACTATCGCAGGATTACGTTGGAAAGCGTGTAAGAAGGATAGAGATGAAGATATTGGGAATTGACAGTTCGGGGCTGGTGGCAGGCGTGGCTGTGGTGGAGGATGACCGGCTTGTGGGGGAGTATACCACCGATTATAAAAAGACGCATTCGCAGACGCTGCTGCCCATGCTGGACGAACTGAAAAAAATGATTGAGTTGGAGCTTGACAGCATCGACGCGATAGCCGTCGCGTCCGGTCCCGGTTCCTTTACCGGGCTGCGCATCGGTTCCGCTACGGCAAAGGGGCTGGGGCTTGCGCTAAAAAAGCCGCTTGTGGAGGTGCCGACGCTGGAAGGGCTTGCCTGGAATCTGTGGGGAACGGAAAGCCTTGTCTGTCCGATGATGGACGCCAGAAGAAATCAGGTCTACACCGCGGTGTATGAATTTGTTCCGGAGGGGGAGGGCTTTGCGCTGAAAAGCGTTGTTCCTCAGAGTCCCAGAGAGATCGGGGACATTTTGGAAACCGTCAACAAACTGGGGAGACAGGTGATCTTTCTGGGAGACGGCGTCCCTGTGTATCTGCCGCAGATCCGCGAGCTGATCCGGGTGGAATACCGTGTTGCTCCCGCGGGCTGCAACAGACAGCGGGCCGCGTGTATCGCCGCGCTGGGAGCGGTTTATTATAGCTGTGGCCGGACGGTGGAGGCGGATCTGCATCAGCCGGAATATCTGCGCAAGAGTCAGGCGGAGCGTGAGCAGGACGAAAGGGCGCGGGAGGGGCGGTAACTGTTTTGCCGGGCCGCTTTTCACGGTAAAGCAGATGCTTGCCGCGGAGATTCCGGCCGGTATTGGCGGCTGCGCTGCTTTGTGAGACAGCTGCGGATAATTTGCGATAGGCGCGGGAAGGAGTCGGGATGGATATTACGGTGCGCGCGCTGCGGGATGAGGATATCGCGGGGGTAGCTGAAATAGAAGCGGAGTCTTTCTCTATGCCATGGTCGGAGCAGGCGTTCCGGGAGCTGCTTTCCCGCCCTTACTGCAGGTATCTTGTGGCGCTGGCGGAGGGAAAGCCGGTCGGCTGCTGCGGGTATACCGATAGCTGCGGTGTGGCCAACATTGACAATGTAGTGGTTGCGCCAAAGTTTCGGGGCAGGGGGATTGCTCAGGCGATGCTGCGGGAGCTGATCGCCCGGGGAGAGGCGGAGGGCGTGGAAGCCTTTACGCTGGAGGTGAGGGTCGGCAATGCGCCCGCCATTCACCTGTACGAAAAGCTTGGTTTCGTCTCCGAGGGAATCCGTCCGAAATTTTATGAAAAGCCGACGGAGGACGCCAATATTATGTGGAGACGCAGGAAATAACGGTAACAACAATTACCACAGCCGCATCGGCTTTTCTTCTGATAAAATAGAGGCAGCTGCACGGTTTTGGCAGCTGCGGACAAAGGGAAACAAGGTCGGGACAGTCCGGAGGGAACAAAGTCGGGACGGTCCGGCGGAGACAAAGTCGGGACAGTCCGGAGGGAACAAAGCCGGGAACGGTCCGGCGGGAGACAAAGTCGGGACGGTTCGGCGGAAACAAAAGCCGGGAACGGTCCCGGTGAGAAAAAGCGGGAACGGTTCCGGACGGATACGAGAGGAAGAGCAGGATGCGTAAATTCGAAAAAGGCACGGAAAAGAAAATAACGCAGGTTGTATGCAACATGTGCGGGAGAGAGTTGAAGCTTGAGGACGGCTGCCTGAGAGAGGGATGCTTTTCGGGAGAGGCGGCGTTCGGCTATTTCAGCCGCAAGGACGGGACGCTGCAGCGCTTTGACCTGTGTGAGGATTGTTATGACGAGATGACAGCCCGGTTTCGGATCCCGGCGGAGACCGCGGAGGATCCGGAGCTTGTCTGGGAGGTATAGACGCGGAGGTTTGAAATGCTGGATGTAAGCTTGCTGGGGACAGGCGGGATGATGCCGCTGCCCTATCGGTGGCTCACCGCCCTGATGCTGCGGTATAACGGGAGAAGTATCCTGATCGACTGCGGGGAGGGCACGCAGATTGCGCTGCGGGAAAAGGGCTGGAGTCCCAACCCTATCGACATTATCTGTTTTACCCATTATCACGCGGATCATATCAGCGGACTGCCCGGTATGCTTTTAACCATGGGCAATGCGGAGCGGACAGAGCCCCTTTTGCTGATCGGCCCCAAAGGCCTTGCAAGGACGGTGAACGCTCTTCGGACGATTGCCCCTGAGCTGCCCTTTGAAATAAATTACAGGGAGATCGAGGAGAAGGAACAGGAATTTTCTTTTGAAGGTTTTCGGATTAAGGCTTTCAAGGTGAACCATAGTGTGGTATGCTATGGATATAGCGTGATCGTAGACAGAGCGGGACGCTTTGACAGAGACAGGGCCCTGGAGCAGGAGATTCCCATGAAATTCTGGAGCAGGCTGCAGAAGGGAGAAGTCATCGAGGAGCAGGGCCGCATCTTTACGCCGGAGATGGTGCTGGGGGCGGCAAGAAAGGGGATTAAGGTGACATACTGCACCGATTCCCGGCCTGCGGATTCCATAACGGCGAACGCGGCGGGCTCGGATCTGTTGATTCTGGAAGGCATGTACGGCGAGCCCGACAAGCTCACGAAGGCCAGGGAAAACAGACATATGACCATGTACGAGGCGGCAAGGATCGCCAGGGAGGCGGACGTGCCTGAGCTCTGGCTGACGCATTACAGCCCTTCCCTGATGCATCCGGAGGAGTATCTGGACGAGGTCCGGAAGATTTTTCCGGGGACGGTAGCGGCCAGGGACGGCAGGACGGTGGAACTTAACTTTGACGAAGAACAGTGAGGTGGCGCATGAAAAAATCGACGGTGGCAGTGACAGTAATACTTCTTGTAGTAATTGTCGGCGTGGTGGGCATCTTTGCTTTTTTGACGGGAAAGGCCAGAACCGAGTCGCTTGAGGCAGCCATGACGCCTGTGCAGAAGGTGCTTGCAGTGGATCTGGACCGGAGTTATCCCGGGACGGTGAAGGAGGTAGTCAAGCTGTATACGGAGATCGAAAAGTGCTTCTATAACGAAGACTGCACGGAGGAGGAGATCGAACAGCTTGGCATGCAGGCCAGAAAGCTTTATGACGACGAGCTGCTGGCGGCCAATGATGTGGATACCTATCTGATCCGGCTCAAGACCGATATCCAAAATATCAGGAACGCAAAGAAGAGACTGAACAGCGTGGCGGTGGCGTCGGCGGCCAATGTGGAAACCTTTACCGACGACGGATACACATTTGCCAGGATTTACTGCGGGTACACGGTGAAGGAAGGCAATAAGGCAAGCGCGTCCGAAGGCAGAGTTTTCCTGCTGCGCCGGGACGAGAACAGACGGTGGAAGATTTACGGATGGGAGTCGTCCGATCTGGTGAATCCGGGAGGAAACTGACCGTTGCGAGGATGAGCGGAGACGCGAGTCGGGCAGGATGAAGGAAAGCAAAACATGACTGCAAGGATGAGCGAAGACGTGAGCCGGGCAGGACGAAGGAAAGCAAAACCGACCGCCGCGGATGAGCGGAGATATAAGCCGGGCAGGACGAAGGAAAGTAAGACTGCCTGTTGTAAGTATGGGCGGAGGACAGGGGGAATACGGTTTGGAACAGTTGAATACGGAGGACTCTCTGATATTGGCCATAGAGAGCTCCTGCGACGAGACAGCAGCCTCTGTGGTGAGAAACGGCAGAGAGGTGCTGTCTAATGTTATTTATTCGCAGATTGCGCTGCATACACAGTTTGGGGGCGTGGTGCCGGAAATCGCGTCCAGAAAGCATATCGAAAAGATCAATCAGGTCATCCGGCAGGCGCTGAAGGAAGCGGATGCGGCGCTGGCGGACATTACGGCTGTTGCGGTGACCTACGGCCCCGGACTGGTGGGGGCGCTTCTGGTCGGGGTTGCGGAAGCCAAGGCAATCAGCTTTGCCACGGGGATTCCCCTGGTAGGTGTACACCATATCAGCGGTCACATCAGCGCGAATTACATCGAGCACAAAGAGCTGGAGCCGCCCTTTGTGTGTCTGGTGGCGTCCGGCGGGCATTCCCATCTGGTGATTGTGAAGGATTACGGTGTGTATGAGATTATTGGGCGGACGAGAGATGACGCGGCGGGGGAGGCCTTCGACAAGGTGGCGCGGGCCATCGGTCTGGGATATCCCGGCGGCCCCAAAATCGACAGACTGTCAAAGGAGGGGAATCCGGATGCCGTTCCCTTTCCCAGGGCGAAGGTGGCGGAAAACGAGTATGATTTCAGCTTCAGCGGGCTGAAGTCGGCGGTTTTAAATTATCTGAATTTCTGTAAGATGAGGGGAGAGGAAGTAAACCGGGCGGATGTGGCGGCTTCCTTCCAGAAGGCGGTCATCGATGTCCTGGTAGAGCATTCTCTTCATGCGGTCAACGCTTTCGGGTATCGGAAGTTTGCCATTGCGGGCGGCGTTGCCGCCAATTCTTCCCTGAGGGAGGCTTTTTGCCGGGAGTGCGGGGCGAGAGGGATCGACTTCTATTACCCGTCGCCTGTGTACTGCACCGACAATGCGGCGATGATCGGCGTGGCCGGTTATTATGAGTATAAAAAGGGCGTCCGCCATGGACTTGACCTGAACGCGGCGCCGAATCTGAAATTATAAAGAGCGTATTTGCTGGGAAATTTTGTCTTGGTCGGAGCCGTCGTGCGGCGTTTCAGGCCGATGGCGATGGGATAAAAGAGGGAGCGGTATGGAGAGGAAACCGGAGGGACAAAGACCGGGCTGCAGCGTGATCCTTTTGGCAGGCGGCAGCGGAAAAAGAATGGGGACCGGACGGCCGAAGCAATATCTGGAAATTGCCGGAAAGCCGTTAATCTGGTATCCGCTGTATGCGCTGGAGAAATCTGCCGTTGTGGACGATTGTATCCTGGTGGTGCCGGAGGGCGATATCGACTACGCGAAGGAAAAAATAGTTCAAGCGGGTCAATTTTCCAAGGTGCTTGCCGTCGTGGCGGGAGGCCGGGAGCGGTATGAGTCCGTGTGGCGCGGAATCCGGGCGTTGACGGAGCGTGGACCGGGGGAGGCGTCCCGGATCGTGATGATCCATGACGGGGCCAGGCCCTGCCTGACGGAGGAGGTTTTGGAGAGATGTCTTTACGGCGCGCTGGAGTATGGCGCGTGTACGGCTGCGGTTCCGTCCAAGGATACGGTTACTCTTTCCGACGGCGAGGGCTTTGAGGCGGAGACGCCTGAACGGAAATATGTCTGGAACGTACAGACGCCCCAGGCCTTCCGGCGGGAAATTCTTCTGCCTGCCTTTGAAAGGATGGCCGCGGAGCTGGAGACAGAGGGCCGGGAGAAGCTTTCCTGGATTACGGACGACGTCAGCGTGGTGCGTCATTACACCGGCGCACGGATCCGGCTGGTACAGGGAGATTACCGCAACCTCAAGGTGACCACGGTGGAGGATCTGCGGATTGCGGAGAGTTTTCTGAAGGAAGGATTCTGACGGCGCATCCGTACCGATGACAGCAAAACGACAATATTTGGAGGAAGAAAATGCCATACATAAATTTAGAAGATGTAAACATATTTTATGAGGAGTTTGGAAAAGGAGAAACCGTTCTGTTTCTGCACAGCCATTTCAGCAGGGCGTTGTTGGCGTTTTCCGGCCAGATTCTGCCCTTTGCCGGGAGATACCGCTGTCTGTATCCCGATTTCCGCGGACATGGACGTACAACTTCAGAAAATCTTTTCTGGGACAGCCGCAAAATTGCAGATGACATGGCACAGTTTCTTGACGCATTGAAAATAGAACATGCGCATCTGATCGGCTACAGCTGCGGTGCTTATGTAGGCTGCTATATGGCGTCAAAATATCCGAAGAAGGTCAGAAGCCTTGTGACGATAGGGGGCGGCGCTTACCCGAGGCCGGACGGGGCGGATGACTTTCTGCCTGAAAAGCTGCTTGCCAAAGGGGAGACGGGCTTTATTGAAGACATGCGGCTAAGGCATCTTGAGGCTCACAGGGGCGACTGGCGGACATATCTCAGAATGACTGTCGCCGACTGGAAGAAACATCCCAATCTGTCTGAGGACGAATGGAAGAGCATAAAATGCCCGGCTCTTTTTATAAACGGCGAAAACGATCCTTTTGGCACTTGCGCAGAGCTGCAGGAAAAAGTACCGCATTCGAGAAGCTGCGAGATCAAAAACGGCGGACACAGACCGCACTTTGTGGGAGAGCAGATCGATGAAGTAAATGCAGTGATACTGGATTTTTTGAAAGGAATTGATTTGTTATGAAAAATTGGTAAAAATGAAAAAAACAGGTTGACAGGTAAACGCCTTTTTGATAAAATATTTTTTGCCGTTGAAATAGCGGCTCGCTTGGAGAGATATCGAAGTGGTCATAACGAGGCGGTCTTGAAAACCGTTTGTCCGCAAGGGCGCGTGGGTTCGAATCCCACTCTCTCCGCTGGGGATGAACAGGGAGCCCCGATAAACAAATAGAAAGTTGATGCGATTCAGTTTGCTTGGAGAAGTACCCAAGAGGCCGAAGGGACACCCCTGGAAAGGGTGCAGGTCGTTAATAGCGGCGCGAGGGTTCAAATCCCTCCTTCTCCGTTCGGAAACAGACGGCAGCGTTCTGGTTCCCGCAGACGAAGGTCTGTGTTCTGCTCTTTGACAAGTAAACAGTAATGCAACCCTGAAAATTCCAGAAAAGAATTATTCAGAG
>JAMPFT010000030.1 GCA_023664305.1 bacterium
GGTGCTATATGGAAGGTCATGGAGTCCTTTATCAACTCTTTTGACCCCAACATCACTTATTAATTCTATTTTGCTGATCCGCTGTTAATTGCTTTCCGCTCATACTCTATACACCCCAGTAATTCCTTTACTGCTCATCCAGAATTGCCTTTATATCAGCCCTGAGTTTTTCTCCTATCGAATAATAAGGCTCTGAACGGCCCCCATCGAGAACATTCCTTTTAGGTCCCTCAGGTATCTTTTCAACTTCCTTAATTGCCTCTTCTTTCAATTTCTTAATCCTGGCCTGCTGGTCTGCTGTTAATTGTTTTCCGCTCATACTTTATATACCCTCGTTTTGACATGATATCTTTTACAGATATTTATTTTGTTTCCAAAGCGGCAGATATGTGCCATCTTTGACCTCCTGCCTATGCTGATTATAATAATCTTTTTCTTGAAAATATTCTCTCAGCGTCATTCCTTTTCTAACAAACGGATATTCCAGCATAAGCGGACTCCAATTATCGATCACATCGTCTAACTCCAAATCGTCACTCGCCATATCTTCTCATTCCCTCTTTGGAAAATTCCTTTATTACATGGTCTCTATAAAAAATTTCCTTATCTACAGAATATTTTCCCATATTTGATTTTTCACCGTAATTCTGTGTAAATTCTTCTGCTTCCTTTTCGTATCTTATGTATGGAATCTCATTGCATTTTTTGCCATTACTTTCTACAAGATAAATTATACCATCATTTCGCACAGCTGCAACTACTAAAATTTGTGGTTCTGTCATCATCAGCTCAACATCTGGAAGTGATAGCTCCGTCGCCATATTATGATTATGGATAAAAGCATACTTCTGTTCCGTGTGGTTCTTCAGATAATCCCAAAGCATTTTCCCTCCTACCTGTGACGGCTCGCCATCTGTATGTGCGCATTCTATAGCGCCATTTTGCAAATTTACCAGACGCATATGCTCCCATCCCGTTTCGCTTCCCTCTTTTGCAACTTCCCGCGCTGCTTTGCTCAAGCCTTCATTTATTTCTTCGGGATAATCATTTAAGTTTATTGTATAGCTCTTACTTTCGTCATAAAAAACCCTCGTTCCTGGTAAATTTGAACATGCTGCTTTTTTATCCTCATATTGTTTCCAGGCTTCCGTCTTCGTCAGATCAGACGTCCCGCACTCATACCGCAGACGGTTGCTGTCCGGCTTTACCTTGCAATTCTCACAAAACTCCTCATACTCCTTTATTTTGCCCTTTATTTGGGCGGAAACCGTCTTTGTATCCATTTCCAAAGACGAAAGCGCTTCCCGCTCCCGCTTCAAGGCCCGGATCCGCCGTTCCATGGAGCGCATCTTCTGACTCATGCCGTAATAATCATACGTTTTTCCGTTGACCGTGACAGGCTCCGGCTCCGGATCTTCCGCTGGTAAAGAGGACGTCCCTTCAAACCAGACATGATGCTTATGGCGGCAGTTATAACCGTTCAGCCCCAGCGGGTCATTCTCTCTGGTCCCGTCCGCGCTGTATCCGGTCGCATACCACAAAGACATAATCCGATCCTGTCCGATGCGGCGCGCCTCCGCGGAATAATCCTGCCCTTCCCGGATAAAATAGACCTTTCCCTGCCACTGCTCATGATTCGCATGTCCCGTCCCGGTATTCCTGGCGCCCCAGTGTTTTGATACATATACCAGATTTTCGCCTGTGCTCCGGATATTGGCGTCCATTATTCTCGCTGAAACCTGATGCGCTCCCGTCCTTACGGCCAGCTTTACGGCGGTATCCAGCTGCATACTGTAGCCGGAAGCAAAGTCGATATTCCGCAGCCCGCTGTCCGCAAGGCTATGCACGGTGTCATAAACCACCTGCTCGCGGCTGAACGTGCCGGTACATACTTTAATCATGGCCTTGTCAAGCTCCCGCCGGTACAGGTTCTCCATGGCCTCATATCCCGACATCGTCTTAAAGCCTGTGGATTGCGCCAGACCCTCCATCGTCCCCGCGGTCTGTTTCTCCACTGCCTCCACCAGCTGCGGAAGGAATGATTGGTCCGTCAGCTTCTTCCCTGTCTGCCTCCACACACGCAGGTCATCCAGATAGGATAAATCTGCTGCCTCTCTCATGATACGCTTCAGCATCTCTTTTGCCGGAGCCATAATCTCACGCAACAGCTTCTTCACCGTCTTTTTGTGCTCCAGCGTGTTTTTCGCTACCGCTTTTCTGTATTCCGGGTCAGCCTTCAGGAGCTTCATGGCTTCTTTGCGTATCCGCACCGGACTGAAACCCAGCTCATTCAGCCTCTGGGCTTCTATTTCAGCCGTGCGCGAATAAGCCATCGTCTCCCGGATCCTCTCCGCCACATCGACAATAACCTCATGCTCCAAATATTGAAACAAAGGGGACAGCGCTCTTCCTATCACTTCTTCCTGTTCCGTCGTCAGCATCAGTCTTCCTCTTCATCCTCTTCGGGCTTTTCATTTTCCTTCTGGCTCAACAGCTTTTGAGCTTCCTTCTCACTCAGCGAATACGCGTCCATCAAATACCAGACCATCAGCTCCGGGATATCAAAGGACAGGGCGTCATTCCGCTTTCTTTCCAGCTCCGCTTCTTTGTCCGTAATATACGAGTCATCATAATCGACGGAAATCTCTTCCTCTACATTCCACTTACCTTCCAGAAACGTGTTGGAATACCAAAGCACGGCCCGCACAATGTCCTTTATGTACTGCGACGCCTCAAACCGCTGTCGGTTCAAATCCTGCATCTGATCCTGCTTCTGTCCGATATATTCCGTTGCTGTCGTGATCTGCCCGTTTTCAAAGGTATATTTTTTCGTGCCGTACCCAAAAGACATCGATAACAGCGACAGCAGCAGCTCAAACACCTTCGTTATCTGCTCCACCCTGATTTCCGGATTATACTCATGATATACGCTGTCAGCCTCCGGCAGCTTCTCTCCCAACAGGACAAAGGTTTTCCTGATCTGTTCGTTCGGCGTAATCGGACGCCCGTTCTGATCGAATTTACAGAGCATCTCATTAATAAGCACCAGCTTCTCACCCTTATCCAGATCCCCGAAAAGAATGTTATAGCAAAGGTCCAGCCCCTCAAACACAGGAATAGAGTTAAGCACCTTCGGGAACCCGTACCCTTCCATATTGTCAAAGCTGTTTACTTCCGCCGTACGCATCACCGCAAAGGGCTTCACTTTGCCGAGGTTTACCGTCAGCTGTCGATCCTCAAGTTCGTTCCCGAACTCGTCAAACACATGCGTGTCGGATGAATAATTCCCGTTTTTATCCAGGCGGAATACCACTAATGTCGTCTGTTTCTTCCCACTTACCAGACTCGAACCCGAAAACGCCGCCTCTGTGATCGTGTCGTTTTTCACCGTAAGCGGAATATAGCAGTCAGCGTCCACATAGTTTAATTCCACCGTGCCGCCCTTCGTCTTCCCGTTGGATAAAAACTGCGCATTCTCAATCCTTACATAACAGGCAACCGTACCGTTTGCAGAAACTTTCTCTAACTGCCTGCGGTACATCGTGTCGAAATTGTTCTTTTCCAAAATATCCCTGACATATTCGTGCTGCTCTTTGTTCTTGCTGGCGTTAATCTCTATGATTTCACAAAGGTTTGCATCGTCCGCACAGCATCTCTTTGCAAAATTCATCCGGTGCAGCCGGTATCCCTCCCCTTGGACCGTTTTCCGCCTGTGAAAATCCATCTCCCGGTTTGAGTACCAGTCATCACACAGCTTGATCACTGTCTGCGCTTCCGTGTTGACGGTATAACCTTCTTTTTGCAGATACTCCTGTACACACTTTTCCCTTTATGCCTCCTATCTGTTCAAATCGATGAACTCAATAAAGTCTAACAGGCAGTAGCAAAACGCATCCCACCAGTCATTACAGTTTCTTATGTTTTTATCCTCCGGCCGATCCGGTTCCTTCTCGTCCCACCGCAGGGATCCGATTGCTTTTCTCACCTGGACGCACCGTCTGTTTATCTTTAACCGCCCGGTATTAAATAACAAATCAATTGTTTTGGGCCTTTCTGTGACCTCATTCTTACGACATCCGGCGATATTCCGCCAGGGCAGTCCTGCTGCCTTGGCCGCGCTCCGGAGGCTGTTTATCATTGTCGGACTCGCGCTGTCGGGAAAGACCCAGTCCACACGCCCATACTTTTTCAATGCCCTGCCGTAAAAATCAACAAACAGGTTGCATATCTCTTTCGCGCCGATCTCCTCCAACAGCGGGAGCCCGCCCTCCTCTAACAGGCGTAACTCCTGATATCCGTGCAAATATCCCATAAGACAGAGCGTCGTTCTGGAACCGTTCCCGCCAAAATCAATCCCCATGGTTATTTTGCTGAAAAGTACCTTCAGCCTTCCCCGATCGTCAAACAGGTCGGAATCGTCATACAGGTATGGCTCGTCATCCTCGGCAAAATATCGGAAAATAAGACCGCTGGCAAGCACCCACAGGCCGCGGATAAACCTGTCATAAAACACTCCCTTGAACTGCCGCTCATACTCCTCTAACGTTTCTTTGGAAAGACTCGGATTGTCCGTCATTTCAAAATGAACCCTGATCAGGTTCCTGTCCGCCAGATTATTGATCCAGTTCTTTTTGAAATAATGATCCGGCCCCTCCGGATTACAGTTAAACCAGAATTTAGACCCTGTCACGGAACATCTCGCCGTCGCTTGGTTGACAAAGCTTTCCGGCATCAGCGCCACCTCGTCAAGAAACACACCGGCCAATGTAATACCCTGAATTAAATCCTGGCTGCTCTCATCCTTTCCGCCGAACAGGTAAAACTCATTTTCATGTCCGCCCCTGCTGACGGTTATCCGATGCTCGGAACGATGCTCTATTACTCTGTATCCCAGCGAAACAAGCATCCTTTTAAGCGGTACGATCACGTTTCGCTGCAGAGACTGGATCGTCTTGCCGCACAGCGCGAAATTCTCCCCGTCAAAAGTCTCCGTCGCCCACATTACAAACGACAGTGACAGGACCGTTGTTTTCCCGCTTCTGATTGCTCCGTCGCATATGATTCCTTTTTTCGACGCATATTTGCTCTCCGGGAGCCACCACGTCAACACGGCCTTCTGCTTCACCGTAAAAGGGCTAAATCTGAATACTGTTTTCTGTTTCAATTATCTCACCGGCCCCCGCTATAATCGATTCCGCCTGGCCTTTCAGGGCGTCAATAAAACTGTTCGGTACAGCTTCTCCATCATCCGGCCTTTCCGGTTCAACACGTCTCCGGTCGAACTCCGCTTTGTATTTGTCTTCCGGGTGCATAAGAAAGTATTTGGAAAGCCATTCTATCGCTTTCTGCCTGTCTGCCATCTTTACAGAGACACCTCTTCTTCCCCGCCTGATCTCCTGTATCAGCTGCGTGTCAACCTCGCTTGAATCATTCAGGTGTATCTCTTCTCCGCTGAAAGAAAGATATTCGCCGATGTCAGAAAAGGCGATCCGCATCTGCAGTTCTACGATGTCCTCCGCCTCCGCGATAATCATTTTGTGCTTGATTTCCCTGAGACGTTCGATCTCTCTTTTTATACAAGGTTTTACAAGGGTCTTATACCCTTCTGCATTCGCAGTATCATAACTGCATTTGTAGGCCTTGAGGTAACTCTGCGTTGCATTAAACGTCCTGATGTAATAAACGCAAAACATGCGTTGTTCCGGCGTCAAATCGCTATTTTGCAACGTATCCTTCGTACCGTCATCTATCGGATCAGACCGGGCAGCTGCACCCTCTTTATTTTGTTTGCACCCTTTTTTCTTTTTGGGTGCATTTTGGGGTGCATCCTTATTCCGTTTCCAGTCATATCTTTTTTTCCAGCTCTTTACGGTGTTGACGGTGGTTCCGTACTTATCTGCTATTTCGCTATATTTCATTCCGGCTATGTAATCAGCTTCGGCCCTCTCGTATTTTTCCATCACCTACCACCCTTACAAAACAAAAAAGAACCAGTGCGCAGATTACTCCGCTCATTGGCTCTTTGGCTCTAAATTCTGATTTTAAGTATATCACAATTACTTATATTGTCAAATCTGACTCAGACAGGATTCCCTTACAACAACTCTTTCAGAGTACAGACTCCCTTTCCCACGCCCAGGGCAAAACCCAGCTCCCGGTTTGCCCCTCTGGATTTTTCCCAGCCCGGCAGCTGAACCAGCATATCCGCCTTCTTCAGCAACAGGAGATCGATCTCCAGATAATCCTCATAACTCAGGACGCCCTCCGTAACTACACAGTCCAATTCTGCCGGATTTATGACGTCATGCCCTCTCGCCTCCAACTGCTGCGCAACCAGCGTGAATTGTTCTCTGTAGTTTTCATTGTCCGTGACCGGACCGCTCAAATAAACAATCATTTCAGTCTCCTTTCTTTCAGCGCTGCCAGAAGCGCCGCCTGGCTGGTATCTTTATGCTGCAGCGCCCTCATGGCGTCCTCATCCGCCGTGCCTTCGGCAATCAGGTGGTGGATGATGACCGGCTTTTCCTGACCCTGCCGGTAAAGCCTTGCGTTGGCCTGCTGGTACAGCTCCAGGCTCCAAGTCAGACCGTACCAGACGATTACATGGCCGCCCTCCTGGAGGTTCAGGCCATAGCCAACGCTGGCCGGATGCGCCAGAAGCACCTTAATCCTCCCTGCATTCCAATCGGCAATGTCCTCTGCACCGCTCAGGACCCTGATCCCTTTAATGCGACCCCGGATAGCTGTAAGGTCATGCTGATAGCTGTAAAAAACCAATACGGAGCCGTCTGTCGTATCAATGATTTCCACCAGGGCCTCCAGCTTTGCACTGTGGATCCGGACGGCATCACCATCCGCCGTATAAACGCTGCCGTTTGCGATTTGGAGAAGCTTGGTCATGACAGCTGCCGCATTCAGGGCTACGACGTCATTTCCTTCGATCTGCAAAAGCTGCTCCATCTCCATAGTTTGATAGATCTGCATCTCTGCAGGAGAGAGCCGCACGGGGATCACGTTATCGATCCGCTTCGGCAGCTTCAGATAATCCGCCGCGCTCATGCTGATGCAGATGTCGCTGATCTTTTCCTCGATCTCCTTCTGCGCGTTGCGGAAAGGCTCCCACTTGTAGACAACGTAACCGTTGCGGGCTCCGGGCCGGAAGTAATTCTCCCGGTAAGCTCCCAGCGTCCGCCCCAGACGCTCGCCTCCGTCCAGAAGGTACACCTCCGCCCAGAGATCCATCAGGCCGTTGGGACTCGGCGTGCCGGTCAGCCCAACAATCCGTCTCACCCGCGGCAGAACCTTCCTGAGTGCCCGGAAACGCTTGGCCTGTGGATTCTTGAAGCTGGAAAGCTCATCTACCACGATCATGTCGAATGGCCAGCTCTTTCTGGCTGCCTGCAGATATTCCACCAGCCACACGACGTTGTCCCGGCCGATCACATAAATGTCAGCATCCGCTTTCAGCGCCTGGATCCGCTGCCGTACATCGCCCAGCACTTTCGAGATCCTTAAGCTCTCCAGGTGATCCCATTTGGCGTGTTCCCTGCTCCAGGTGTCCTCAGCCACACGCTTCGGGGCAATAACCAGGACACGGGAGATCTCAAAGCGGTCATACATGAGCTCCTGGATCGCCGTCATTGTGATAACGGTCTTGCTAACCCAAGCCCATATCCAGGAACAGGCCCAGCCGGGGGAGCTTTACGGTCAGCTCGATCGCCCGTTTCTGATAGTCGTGAGGTATGAACTTCATTCATCACCACCCCCTTTCTGCAGATAAAGATCCACCGCCGCAAGATAGTTTTCGGCGGCCGCCCTGCCGGAAATCAGCACGACCACCGCGTCGTGATCCCGGAGCCGCCTGACCTGCCATTTCTGCACCGCTGACAGCCTCCCCCGCTCCGTTTTCAATTCCGCGAAGTGAATTTTCCCTCCCGGCAGAATGATAATCCGATCCGGTACTCCTGCGTTGCCCGGGCTGGTGAACTTCAGGAACATCCCTCCCCTGTTCTCAATCTGGCGGCGCAGCCACCGCTCCACATCCCTTTCTCTCTCCATATTTTCTCCTTTCGGTTTGCCGGTAACACTGGCAGAATACTCCCCTATACGCGTGTATATATACGCGTGTACGCGCGCGCACGCGTATAGGCCTGTATTTATCATACTTTTATATACTCTATAAGAAAATTTTTGTTACCTCGTTACCATTTGCCTGCAAAACCCTTAATTTTACTGCGTTTCTTTTGGTAACTGCCACCGGATTCAGCCCCTTTTCAGGCGTTACCTCGTTACTTTTTGCCTGTCTCCCGTTTGGCGGCCTCTGGTTACCGACCATCGGGCTTTGTCACCCTTTTCGGACGAAGATTCTCTGCTTGCCATAGACCTTATCCCTTCTGGTTGCCCGGGGTCTTTCCCAGTCCGGCAGTCTCGTCATGATGGAGACAATTTCGTCGCCGTCCCGGCGCGTCCATTGCTGTTTTGGTCGTCCGAAGCACTCACAGAAAATTTCCATGGCACAGACCTTCGTCCGCTGCATCGTGCCTTTCTGCTGTTCCGGGGCCAGGGCGTCGCGCTGCTGGAAGTAGTCCATGCGCCGGTCAAGATCCCAGCTGTACCAGTCTTCCGGCAGCAGCGTGTCAAGATAATCCGTAACCAGTCCCTCCCGTTCATCCCGGATCAGCGCCGCCTGCTGGGCCTTTGCCGCTTCCTTCTCCATCTCCGGATCCAGATAGCTCTCTTCTCCCTCCGCTGTATAAGCCAGCGCCTCGGCCCAAATTTGGGCCCTGACGGCCTCTGTCATGTTCCAAACGCTCAAACTCCCACCATTCACTGCAACGGGCCAGAAACGGCGGTTCCCGGTGGTATCCCGGAGGAATCCTGTGGTACTGTTGGTCGTGCCGCAGATAATGGCCGTTCTGGGACGGTGCCCTACCACATGGCCATAGGCGGCCCGGTATTCGTCCACCTGCCTGCTCAAAAAACCTTTCATGACGTCGATATCCGCCTTCCGGGTGCCCTGCATTTCGCCGATCTCCATGATCCAGACGCCCTGCAGCTTCTCTGCTGCCGTTTTGTCCTTAGTGTCTGCCAGGTTCAGGCTGTCGCTGAACCATTTCCCGCCCAACTTCCGGAGCAGGGTGCTCTTGCCAATCCCGGGCTTCCCGTCCAACACCAGAACCGTGTCAAACTTGCAGCCCGGCTCCAGCACGCGCTGGATCGCCCCAACCAGCGTCTTCCGGGTGACTGCCCGTGTGTAAGGCGTATTCTCCGCCCCCAGGTAATCCACCAGCAGCGTATCCACTCGAGGGATCCCGTCCCAGTCCGGCAGATTCCGGATGTAGTCTTTTAATGGATTAAAACGCCGCTGATCCGTGACAATAACCAGGGCTTTCTTGAAAATAACTTCCGGGAACTGAACGCCGTACTGCTCCGCCAGCCAGCCATAGAGCTGTGCATCGTCCGCATCGCGCCAGTACCGCCCCGGCCGATCCCAGGGAAGGGAACCCTCGACCTCGATCGCGCCGGACAGCTCGTTGAAGCAGATCCCTTTTAAATCCGGATGGTTCTTTAAGATCAGCATGGCATTGGCCAAACTCGCCCGGAGCCGACCGTCCCTCGTAAAATCAAGCAGGGCCTCCCAGTCTGGATCGAACTCCTCCGAAAGGTTCTCTGCAAAGTCAGAAACAGCCTGTGCTTTCCTGTCGCGGGCCAGCGTAAGCCGCGTGCCGGGATCCTCCGAGGCAAAGGCAGCCATGGCATTATAGCTTGGCCGCTCTGCGCCGTATTTGTCCTCTTTGCCTTCATCCATCCCGCCGAACTTGTGGATTCGGACAAGGTCAAAGGCGTTGCAGAGCTGCCCGCCTGCCGGGTCTGTGCTATGGTTGGAGTAGGCAAAAAGGTCGTTATCATAAACAACGAGCCCGGCTGCAGTAGAACCCGCAGCATAAGTGTAGCGGTCCGTTTTTGCCGTCTGGATATAAACATCCGGCAGGAACCTGGCAATGGCTTCGGTGATGGTATATGTCCTGCAGAAAGCGCCGACGATGCCTTTCTTCTCCAGCGGGTCTCCCTGCTTGTCCGCCTGCTTTTTCCGGATCCCCTTCATTCGGGAGGATTCCGGCCAATAGCTTGTGTCCGTCCAGTCCGGGTACTCTGCCAGGAGAGCATCAGCGGCCAGAAAAGGCGCGTCATAATATCGGAAGAACGGCTCCACGTCGGCACTGTTGCTGGGCCAGTACATAAGGCGCGTCGGTTGGAAGGTAGAGTCGTCAAAATAATCGATACCGATCTTCTCAGCGACTTTCCGGGCAACTGCCTCATACTCGTCCGGCGTAACTTCCCGGTCTAAAGGCATGATCAGCCGAAAGCGCGGCATCTCCGGTGCATACTTATGCGTGGAATAAACCGCAAGGGCGTTATCAATTTCAAGGTTATCCATAAGAGTGTCCCAGAAATCCGCAGGCGGAAAATCCAGATCCAGCGTGAGGATCTGGCGCCCGCGGACACTGCCGGACTTCCTCAGGCCATCTTTCAGGTGACCGCCGACAAAGCCGCCAATGTCCTTGATCCGATCCCGCCGCTCCTTTGGCATTTTCAGATATTCGGCATGGGTCTCCGGCGTCTCCACGGACTTCGACAGTCTGGAGAGGAGATCAGACCAAAGGATCCGCCTGTTCTTCCAGGCAGTCTCAAAGCGGCTCTTGCCGGTAGAAATCAGAAGTTCGCTGTCGTATTGTATTCTATTTTCGCTCATGCGCAATCACCTCTACATTTTTTAGCAACCGCTCTGCCTCTTTCCCGGCGCGGTTAAACTGCCTCCTGCAGTCCTCCGCCATACTGAAAAGAGACCGCTGCCGATCCTTTAAGCCTTTCAACTCAGCTTCCAGCGTTTTCAGCTGGCGGTGATAGCAGCTTCCCCGCTTACAAAAGGTAGCCACATACTGCTGCAGCATTTCTGTCTGACCGGAAAGCCTGTCGATCCGCGGCTGCAGCTCCTCTGCTTCTGTCCGGTAATTTACGAGACGGTTCGCCAATTCCCGTCGGGAGTCCATAAGCTTCTGCGCCCGTTCCCGACAATGCCGGACAACCGTCTCCCTGAGTTCATCCCGATGTTCATAATCCGCGTTAATAGTTTTAAGCAACTTCCGAACCCGGGCAGAATCTGTCGGAAAGAAACGGTCCAGCAGGATAGTCATGCGCCCCTTCCTTCCCAGATAAACGATAGTAATTCGGTCCATATGCCTCCCCTCCCTACTTAATGCAGAATACAGGACGGACACCGAGAGGGCTCGATGCGTCCCACTCACTGCTGCAGCCTTTGTTGTCAATAGCCCCGAAACGATCCCGGGAACCCAGCATCTTATTCTGGAGCCAGCTCCATTCCGGAGCCTCGTTTCGGAACGCGATCCGGTTCCTTCGTTCCCTCATGAGCGGCCATTGCTTACAGGCGTCTGACTCAACGCGCACGGAATTAACATACTGAAAAATTTCGCCCGCAAAAGGGATCCTCAGCAGGTCGCTGTTGTTGAATGGCTGCATCCGGTCACGGTATTCCTCGAAGATGGCCAGTACTTCCTCATTTTGGAGTACTCTCCGGAGGCTGCTGCGGTCGTAACGGCCTCCGTTGGCGCCCTCTTCATTCATCGGGTATGCCCGGTCGAGGCACTGATCCAGCAGGAAGATCGCGCCCTCCTGCGTGGCAGCCTGACAGGTGGCTGTATATTTCCCGACCGGGATTTGGTCGCCGATCATGATCCGCCTGTCCTGAATAACCGTTATCCGGCTGACTCTGAGCGTTATGTCACTGTTGTATATCTGCATATGTGTGTCCTCCTTGTGTGCTAATCCTTTCTGTAGAAGGGCGTCTCGTAGGTATCGCCCTTTAAGGGAAGCCCGGCGGCCCATGCAAGCGGCTGGGCCATGATGGCATTAATCCTGTCGGGGGCTTCTGTGTCCGTGTTCGGCACATCAACAATCATTTCATCGTGGACGTGCATGACAATCCTGTAGCCCAGGGCGCTGACCCGGGTCATGGCCGCGGCCAGGCAGTCCCTCGCGACGGCCTGAACGATGTTCTCAACCAGCTTCCCGCCGTAAGTCTCAATTTCTCCCCACTGTTTTGTCGTCTGGTTCACACCCATATAAATGATCGATTCCCTGCCGGTGTTGGCATCCAACTTCAGCTTCGTGTCCCAATAGCAGAGCTTCCGCCCGCCAGGCAGCTGGATAAATAGATTCCGATTGATATAGCTGAAAGCAATCCCATGGGGCAGCCGAAGAATCCGATGTTCCCGGATCGCCGTCTTTGCTGCCAGCTCGCAGATCTTCCAGAGCTTCACAATCCGGGGGTTAGCAGCGCGCCACTGATCGACAACGGCCTGCAGCTCCTCCTCCGGGATGCTGCCCTCCTTATCCATGCTCAGCATGGCGCCGACGCCGCCCTGATAGCCGCAAGCCAGTTCTGCGACTTTTCCCTTCTGCCGTAGGTGACCGTTCTCACCGTGCTTTACCACTGGCACCCGGTACATCCGGGACGCGGTCTCACAGTAGATATCCTTGCCCTCCCGGAAAGCCTTCAGCCGCCACTCCTCGCCGCTGATCCAGCTGATCACTCGGGCCTCAATGGCGGAAAAATCGCTCACAATAAAGCGGCAGCCGTCAGATGGAATAAAGGCCGTCCGGACCAGTTCCGAGAAGACGAAGGCCGGCTCGCCGAAAAGCGTCGCCAGAGTCTCAAAATCACCTGTAGCAGCCAGCTCCCTGGCCAACTCCAGATCCGGCAGGCTGTTTTTTGCGAGGTTGTGCGTCTGTACCAGCCGTCCAGCCCAGCGTCCTGATCGGTTTGCTCCGTAAAACTGGAGGATCCCCCTGAGGCGGTGGTCTTTACAGGCGGCGTCCAGCATGGCGCTGTATTTCGCCACGGATGTCTTGCCGAGAGCCGTCCGGATCTCCAGCACCCTCCGGACGTTGTCCGGAATATCGGACTGGAGCGCGGCTGCGATGGTGTCCTTCGTGACGCTGGTCATCGCAACGCCCTGCTCTTCCAGCCATTTCTTCAGCTGCGCCAGACTGTTCGGGTTTGTCAGTCCCGTGAGGATCCTGGCTTCCTCCTGAAGCTCCTGCCGCCGCCGGACGTCATAGGCAACAATCTTCTCGACCATCGGAAGATCCAGCTTCACACCGTCATCGTTCATATGCTGATCCAGCGTCCAGAGCTGCTGCTCGGATTCCGGGATCTCATAAATTGCCAGCCGCTGGAGAATCTCCTGTTCCGTAATGACATCCTGCCGGTTGTAGTCGATGAAAAGTTTCCATTTCTCCGGATCGTGCGCCGGAAAATTGCGCGTTCTCTGTCCGTTCGTCCGGGTAGGCTTGCAGGGCTTTGTAAAATACTGGATCAGCGCTTTGCCCCTGGGATCCTTCAGCTTTTCCTCCGGCAGGCCCAGCGCAGCACCGACGCCCGCCAGACTGCCCGGCAAGCCCAGCGTAAGAGCCTCAACCATAGTGCAGCGCCACTCCTCCGGGGGCATGGGCCTGCCGAACCATTTCGCCAGGCACGCCCTCTCGAAGTTTGCATTAAAGGCAGTTTTGATGACGTCCGGATCAGCAAGCGCTTCCTGAAATTTATAGAGCTCCGGATCGAAGTCCCGGTCAACCGCAAGGGTATCGATCACATGAACTTCTTCCTCGTCGCTGAATTTGTACCCGATCAGCAGGATGTCGAAGTCGGGCGCCTCCGCATAGGCATAGACGCCCGCCTCGGACAGATCCACAGAGCTATAGGTCTCAATATCTACGCCCATGCGCCTGCGCATCTTAGAAATCCTCCTCGTCATCCTCGAAATCGTCCTCGAAGTCCTCCTCTGCGGAAGCACGGGCAGCACCCAGACGTTCCCCGTCCTTCAGCTTCTGAATGTTATTCAAGCCAACACCAACGCCCTTGTTACCGTTCGAGTTGAATGGGAAGAAGTTGATGGAGGCACGGCCCCAGCATCCGCTGTAGACCTCGTCAGGATCCAGAACCTCATTCCGATCCTTGTCGATAATTCCGGGCTTCTGTGTGCTGTTGGCGTTCAGAAAATACATTCCCTCATATTCCGGCGCTTCCTCGGCCCGCTCGTCGTCGCCGTCACGCAGCGGAAGCTTCAGGTTCCCGGGCTTTTTTCCGTTCCACTTGGAGGAAATACCCTCCTGGACGGCTTCCTCAACGGCCGCCCGTATCTTTTTGACGGTAGCCTTGTCTTCCTTGGGGATCAGGAGGCAGATGCTGTATTTTGCCTCCTGGTCGCTCTGGAAGGCGCGGCTTTTGAAGATGTTGACATAGGAAAAGCGGACTTTTCCAGTAATGACTTTCGTGCTCATGATTTCTCCTCCTTAAAGTTGCGGAGCCTCCTCCGCGAAATCGGCCTTTGCGGCCTCAGTTGTGTTAATGGCTGCCCGTTTATCGCTCTCCGGAACTAGGACGGGCTTACCCGCCGGTTTGATGATCAGGTCGCCCAGGGTCTCGATGAGCTTCTTCTTCCCTACAAGCTTCTCCATCGCCGTGATGCTGTAGAGCTTGCGCTCATAGAGCAGCGCTTCGTCGTAGCCTGCGGCGATCAGAGTATCTGCTACCTTGAGATCGTCTGCATACTTCCGGACGCTTCGTCCCTCGACAAGCTTCCAGCCGTCGTAATGCTTCCCGTTCAGGGCTTCCGACAGGGCATATTCCTGGATGTCGCTGACCCAGTGCTGCACATCCTCCGCCCGGCGCAGGACTTCACCGATCTCCTCGTCCGTCAGGAGCGGGGGAGTCTTAAACTCTTCCTTCGCCAGCTCCAAGTTATAATCCGCCCGCTTTCTGCAGATCGCTTTTGCCGGACAGAACCGGCACCAGTCGCCACAGGCTGTATCGTCAGTACCCTCCATGGCTATTTGAGCCTTCGGGGCTACTTCTTCCTCTGCCCAACGCAGCAGATCCTGCAAAGGGATCTCCTCGCTGCTGATATGGTCAAGCCGGGGCTGGACGATTGTTGTCCGTACCGTGTCAAAGTCATAAAGATCCCCAAAGAGGCCGGCCGCACCCAGTCCGTAGAGCCTCAGCTGCGGGTTCCCGCTTGCCTCCACCTTGACCCCCTTGCCATACTTCAGGTCGATGACCTCAATCGTGTTACCGCCGATGATCACGGCGTCGGACGTCCCGAACCCTTCCGGCACCCACCTGGCAAGGCTGAACTGCTGCTCAATCATCAGCTCGGCATCTTCCCCGGCCGCAGCCAGGTGTTCATAGACCAGATTAACATAATAGGCAGTCGCTTCAACCATCTCTCCACAGTACAGCGGATCCGCCTGAATTTTGGCCAGTTTTTTCTTGTAAGCATTGGGGGACAGGGATCCCCGTCTGAGTGTCAGTTCGGCAAGTGCGTGCGCCAGTGTTCCCTCTTCCGCGTAAGAGCTGGGCGCAGGAGCCGGGACCTGTTCGGACAGGGCAACGGAGCCGGGACAGTTAATCCAGCGAAACGCGCTGGAAGCGGAAAGTTTTGCGTGTTTACTGGGCATCGAGGGCCTCCTTTGCCTTGTTCATGAGTGCGGGAAGGTCAGAGAGCGCGACCTCCGTCAGCTTGTCCGCGCCGAATTCCTTGATCAACTCGCTGGCGAGGTTTTTCCCGGATTTTTTATTGAGTTGTGCCAGGACTTTCCGGACGTCCACGCGGAAATCCTCCGTCGCCTTCGGGATATCGGCCGCAGATTCCTCCGAATTGTCAGGGCTGACGCAGCTGCCCCGTGCGGGCTCCGAAACTTTTTGAGATTCTGCGCCCCGCTGTTGCGACGTCGCAACAGGCTTCCGGAAGTTCTCAAACTCTTCCAGAGAGTCAAATGTGATGTTAATTTTCATTGATTATATCCTCCTTATGTGTTATAATAATACTGTGTCCTTTTGGGGGCTCCGGGGTTTACGCCCGGGGCCTTCTTTTACGCCGTCCCGCCATTTTAAGATCGGCGATCAGGTTCGCCGCCTGCGCACTCTCACGGTCATAACCATGGATGTGAGACGCATTTTTCACAGCGCGCTGGGCCCTGGTTTCCAGAATCAGATTGTCAACAGACCAATTCAAGGTATTGCCGTCGGCAAAGGTTATTATGTATCCCTCCGGCACCGGGCCGTTGTGCTCTTCCCACTCAACGATATGCTTCGGCCGCCAGACGTCAGGCTGCCCGACCTTCTGCCAATAGCTGGCTTTGGCACTCCCCTCATACCGAAGTCTGACTGTTCCTACCGGGAGCCCGCTGTTGTGGGGTGCGTGCCCGGGCTTGAACAGGTGTTTCCGGGCGGCCGTCTGGCCCTCCGGGCTCATAAACTCATCCCAGGTTTTTCCTTTGTTTGCCGGTATACACCCTTTCTCAAAACGGTGAGACACCCCGCTGTTGAGCTTGTTCCTGTTGTAGTATGCTTTTATCTGCTCTCTGGTGTAGCTGCTCCCGAAGCGCTCATTCACCAGCGCTGTCATTGCGGTGGGACCGGTGCCTTTGTAATGCTGCCGGATAAAAGCGTCGATCTCCGGGGTGGTGATTCGATTTCTCATTTATTACCTTCTTTCTGATCCGGCGCTGCCAGCATACTCGGAACGACATGTCTGGCATTGTAGCCGTATTCATCCATATGTACCATTGTCTTGAAGGCGAGTTCACCGTTTTCGATAATCTGGGCCGCAATCTTAGCCATTCCATCAGCGCGTTTCAGTTCCTGCTCCAGCTGCTCACCAGACAGCTCCTCATCGTTCAGCCGCTCCAGCTGTTCAAAGAGGTGGTTGTTAAGATCCTGTAATGTGTTCTTCATGTGTGTCCTCCTTCTCGTAGACCTGTTTCGTCGTCTCATCATAGATCAGCTCCATGGTATCCCCGTTACGGTCCGTAACCAGTGCCTCCCGGCCAATCATCTTGATCTGCGTCTCTTCCGCTACCAGGCCACCCTGGACCAGATACTTCCGGATCTGATATTCCGCAATGCTTTTTGCTCCTTTGATTACCACAATGTGTCCTCCTCTCTTGTTCGCCTATAAGGTCAACAGGCGTTCTCTTTCTTCGCCGCTTACCCCAAAAAGATCGCACAGGATAAGAACCTGTCCGTAGGTAAACGGATCTTCCGTTACATGTTTCCCTTTGTCCTTTACCGGATCCGGGATCTTCAGCATCTGCGACACCCGGCCTGTTGAAAGTCCTAATGCTTCCGCGACATCTGCCTGCCGTTTCCCGTTGAGCTTCATCTGCTTCACGACCCAGCCTTTAAAGTCCCGGAGCTTGTATTTCCTTCTCTGTTCCGCGGTCAGCGCGACCCTTGCCACCCCGCTCACCTCCTCTCTGTTGATTGTCCCTGGCTATCTGCAGATAACCGGCAGCTGCCTGCCGGACTTTGTCGCAGCCAAGGCTTGCTGCTTTCCATTTGAGCCGTTCCATCTTTTCATGCATCGTCACGGTCTTACCTTTCTCCCTGCGAAATCTTGTTCTATTGCGCTTTGCCACCTTACTCTGCTATAATCCCCTTACAGGTCACTGCCATGACCGAGTACAAAAGAAAGGAGGGCGTATCATGGATCAACTTAATGAGATTCTGGCGTATCTCGGCGAGCCTTACTTCAGCACAACAAGGGAAGACGAACCGGTTATATGCCGCACCCTTGAATCGCACGAATTTGAGATCTCCGGTCTTCTTAGAAAGCCCCTGAATTGTTCCCTTTACGTCTGGATGACAAAGCCGCATCAGGAACTGCTCGGTATCTATCACGGCATCCGGAGCAAGGAAGACTTGAGAGATCTGCTGGGGTACTGCTCCGTCAGATACCAAGATCTTTTTTCCCGAGTCCAGGCCGAACGCGAAGACCAAGTAAAATAATTGCCAGATCCCGTCTGGAAAGGCAGTGCTCTCTAATAACCCTTTCCAGGCGGATCCTCTCGTCCTCCCCGTCCGTCATCAACTCAAATCTTCTCCACTCCATTGGCTGTGAACTGTCTGTTTCGACTTTGATCAAGCGATAGTTCCCGCTGTAGGGCTCCTTGATAAATGTGTATTTGTCCTGCGCTTCCTTAATCGTGCGGAGCTCCTTCCTGATCGCCGCAAGCTCTTGATGAATCTTTCTAAACATACTTCTTACTTCCTTTCTTCTGTTGAAAAACACAATTTTCATAACGGATTACTCTTTTGCTACATCAACAGTGGTATCAGGCAAAACCGAAATATCTGCGCTGTTCAAAGACTGAATCATTGTGCCTTTAACTATGGCGAGAGCTTTCTGTAATTCGTTATAATTCAGGTGATTGTCTCTGGCTATCCGCAAATAGCTGGAGACGGTCTTCCGGACTTTGTCATAGTCTATACCGTGCTCCTTCCACCTGCTGCGAACCAACTCTTTAAGCTGCATGATCTCACCTCCTCTCTATGCTGGCATCCGCAGTTTTTAAATTTGTAGATCATTTTAATTTGCATATCTTGAAATAATTTTTACACTATGCTAAAATTTTTTTCATGCCGTTAAGGCAATGAAAGGAGCGTGGTCTGATTGACCAAACTTTTGAATTTGCCTGCTCTCTTCTTATAAGGCCGCAATACTGGATGCCAAAACAGTATAAACTGGCGTAAAATGCAGTAATCAGTACAGCGTTAATTTTGAGCGGCACTCGTAAAAATTGTCCCACTGTACTGGGTACTCCTTATAATTTGTCAGCGATTAGGCATGTTGCAGAACCAGAACTGCGAAAGTGACAAAGTATTTTATAGAAGCTCTGGCGTCTTACAGAGTGGTGAAAGCCTGCAAAATACATAGGGTAAAAAAATTTGGGCAAAAACTGACGGTGAAGACGCACTGTCAGTTTTTTGTTTTGCCAACCGCCACACTCCTTTCATTACCTCAACAGCTTTTTACCTCCCTTCTACGCTGTCATTCGCTCCATATTTGCCATCCGTCCGCTATTGCGCTTTGTTATGTCCCTCTGCTATAATCTCCTTACAAGCCACTGCCATGGCTGAGTACGAAGGAAAGGAGATATCAGCATGAATATTGCCCAGCAGTTTATTGAACAACACGGAATTACATTCCAGATTGAACGTAATGGAGAAGTAATTTCCCAGGCCTTAGGGCTTCCAAATCATGAATCAGCAACTTCAAAAGCCTATATTGGAATGCTTGAAAGTGCCGATGTAAATACCGGTGACTGGCTTATTAATCCCAAAAATGAGCGGTTCCTTGTTGAGGATAAAGTATCCGACTATGCTCATGGTGAGTTTCAGCAGTATAAGCTTTTTTATTTAACTGAATCAGAATATGTGCAAAAAGTTACCATGCAAAAGCAGTTGACTTTTAACATCGGGACAGCCAATAATTCTGTAATCGGTACACAATCCACGGTAACCTTGAATATCAACAGTTCGATCCAGTCAGCAAGGGAACAGATAGCCACAAGTAATTCAAACGATAAAGAAGAACTTCAACAGATAGTTGCTTTGCTCGAAATGGTCGTAACTAATCAAGTTCCCGCTCAAAAAGGGTTACTTTCAAAATTTTCAGCTGTCATGGAGCGTAACTCCTGGATAACTGGAACGGTTTCGTCTATCCTATTAAACTGGCTTTTAACTCAAGTTCATTAGGAACACCTCTAATGGTCACGCAGAGCTCCGTCTCTCCATGTTCGGAGCTCTGTATCTTATAATCAGATACTGGGATAAGTCCTTCTCCGCACACTTTTAAGGCAAACCGGCTATCTAATCTGATAAGAGAAAACTCTATCTTTTTTTCTTTTATTTCCACTCTCTCACCTCCTCTCTGCAAAGTCCCGCGGATCTACTTCTAAAAATTTGCAAACCAGTATAGCCTCATCAACAGACAAGGGTCTGTTTCTTCCTTTTTCGCCTAAGCTCGCATATAAGCACGCATAAGGTAATCCCGTCGCCCTTGCCATTGCAGATAGATTTACAGCTCTGTCTCTTGCATACTGTGCCAGATTCTCTGTTACAGCCACTCTTCATCTCTCCTTTCTTTGAATTGAAGATTTTTCTTGTATTATAGTCGCCGTTTCAAAGATTGTCAATAGACTTTTGAAAATAATTTTCTCTATTTTAAAGACTTTTATTGACTATGAGAAAAAAATTTGTTATAGTAGCTAAAACAGGAGGCGCACTTATGAAAGACATAGGGGATACATTAAAGAAACTTCGCGAAGATAACGGCCTAACCAGAAAAGAAGTTGCGGACAAGTTAAGAGAGCTGGGGATAGATATTTCAGATAAGACTCTCTATGGTTATGAGAGTGGTCGAAACTCTGCTAATGCAGATATGTTTCTATCCTTATGTAGAATTTATAAATGTAA
This sequence comes from bacterium, assembly GCA_023664305.1. Taxonomy (GTDB): domain Bacteria; phylum Bacillota; class Clostridia; order Lachnospirales; family Lachnospiraceae; genus Acetatifactor. Next base: position 20,339 of record JAMPFT010000030.1, read on the forward strand.
CAACATAATGGAAACCTTTTCAGAGACGGTCGAGGATATTTTATTTACTAACAGAGAGTGGAAATTAGTCGAATCCTACCGCTCCCTTGACGCTACCGGACGGTCTCACGTTGACACGGTCCTTTCCTGGGAGGCCGCCCGGAGGGAGGAGCTGGAGGCCGGATCCACTGTTATCGAACTGTCGTCCCGTTCCGGGATGAGGCACCTGACAGAATATTTCCATGACGCTTCCGCTGGACGCGGAATCTTTATTCTGGGGAACGAGGCAGCGTCCCGAATCGCGATATCAGACTCCGACTGGGATGAGCGCACCGATTATGTGATCCGGGTGAACGGTGACTCTATGGAACCGGATTTCCGCGACGGTGACAACGTCATGGTCTCCCAGCGTGTGGAGCTGCTCCACGGGGATATTGGTATCTTTGTGGTAAATGGGAAAGCTTATATCAAAGAGTACGGTGAGACGGAGCTGATCTCCAGAAATCCTGATTTCGACAATATCCCCGTCCGGGAATATGACAATATTGTCTGCATGGGTAAAGTAATCGGGAAGCTGGGAGAAGACTATGAGATAATAAATGAGTAGTTGCGACGTCGCAACAAAACTCTATATATTGTGATTGTACACATATTATCCACATTTTCTAAAAAAGTGATTGACAAAACGACCTTAGGCGTATAATATAAAGGTGTAACAAAGGTTGCACGTTAATAATGCTCCAGGTTGTACGTCTCTCAATATATGAGAACGACCGAACCCTGGGGCTTTTTTTTATTTAGACAGGAGGTACATATGAAAACAGCAATTTTGGTAGATGGCGGCTTTTATCGGCGTCGCGCACAAAAAACCTTTGGCGACATCAGCGCACAAGATCGAGCAACTGAATTATCCAATTATTGTAAAAAGCATTTAAATTCACACGGTGAACATAACAATGATCTATACCGGATTTTTTACTACGATTGTCCTCCTACATCAAAACGTCTTTTTCATCCTTTTCTGCAAAGACAGGTTGATTTATCTAAAACAGACCTTTTTATCTGGATGAATCAATTTCTTGATGAGTTAAAGAAAAAGAGGAAGTTTGCTATACGTTTGGGAAAGCTTGCTGAAGAGCAGGCACATTATACGATTCGGCCTGAAATTGTAAAGAAACTCTGCAATGGCAGCCTGACTTTTTCAGATTTATCTGAAGAAGATTTTTGTATCGAAATAGAGCAAAAAGGCGTTGATATGAAGATCGGTCTTGATATTGCCTCGATGGCATATAAGCGTCAAGTGGATCAGATCATACTTATTTCCGGTGACAGCGACTTCGTTTCTGCCGCAAAGCTGGCCCGCCGCGAAGGGATCGACTTTATACTGGATCCCTTAGGAGCTCCTATTAAGCCAGATTTATTTGAGCATATAGACGGACTACGGACCTGTGACAAAGCGTATACTTCAAAATTGACATAATTCCATTTCCCACCATTTGGTTGATGTCAACAAAATCAACTTTTGTTGCGACGTCGCAACAGCTACAATCTGACCATTTTGCCAATGTCGGCAAAATGGTAAGCAGAAAAATCCGCCTCCGGCGCCAACCGGAAGCGGATTCTCAGAACAATACCGGGAAGACCCGATACAAACCAACCCACAACTGGATTGTATCAGTTTCCCGGGAAAAAATCAAGATTCCCGGGTATTTTTATGCCCAAAAGAAAGGAGACAACATGAAAATCGAACAGCTGCCATCCGGATCCTACCGCATCCGGAAAATGTACCAGGGCAAGATGTACACGGTCACCTTTGACCGAAGGCCCACACAAAAGGAAGCCATGCAGGCTATGGCGAAGGAACTGGACCATGTGCCGGAGAAGCACCGCAGCATGACGCTCCGAAAAGCCGCAGAAGGTTACATCGAATCAAAGCGGAATGTAATCTCACCGTCCACGATCCGGGGATACAAGGGTTACCTCAGCAATCTGTCTTCCGAGCTCCTGGATCAGAGCCTCCATGACGTCACGGCGATGGACGTTCAGGCAGAGATCAACCGTCTGGCAAAGGCCCACAGTCCGAAAACCGTCCGTAACTACCACGGTTTCCTGTCCGCCGTGCTGGGTGCTTACTACCCCAGCCTGAAGCTCTACACGACGCTTCCGCAGAAAATCAAGAAGTCACCCTACATTCCGACGGAAGAGGATCTCCGGCAGATCTTCGAGTGTGCCCGCGGGACAGAATACGAGGTGCCGATCGTACTGGCCTGCTACGGCATGCGCCGATCGGAGATCTGCGCGCTGCAGCCGGAAGACATCGATGGAGACGTTGTGAGGATTAACAAGGCGTTGGTGCAGGATGAGGAAAAGAACTGGATCGTGAAGACAACGAAGACGGTAGCCAGTACCCGCGAGATCATTATCCCGATGGATATAGCTGATAAAATCCGGCAACAGGGATATGTGTATAAGGGTTATCCGAACTCGATCACGCAGTACCTGAAGCGGACGGAGCAGAAGCTGGGGATCCCGGATTTTTCAATTCATAAGCTCCGGCACTATTTTGCCAGCAAGCTGTCCTCCCTGGGCGTCGCAGAGGCTGACATCCTGCGCATGGGTGGCTGGGAGACGGATTATGTAATGAAATCTGTTTACCGGCACGCCATGATCGATAAAGAAGAGGCAGCCAAAAGAGAGGCGGCTGAAAAACTGCGCAATGCGCTGTTCGTCTGAATTTGTCATGAATTTTGTCACAAATGCTGAAAAAACTGATATTTAAGGGGTTTATTTATGTATAATAAAAGGTTCGATTCCCGTTATCTGCTTTTACAAGACAGCCTCAATTCTGAAAATCAGAGAATTGAGGCTGTTTACTTTATTTTGTTACATTCCATGCAACAGGATATCCCTTTACCTTGCCGTTTCAAGCAACACTCTGTTTTCCGTACTCCGTCCCCACGCTTCAAGCGCCAATTCATAGGTATCGGAAATTTTCTGATCCAATTCTTTTACTTTCTTCTTTAATTCAAGCTGCCCTATCTTCAACGACGAAACTTCAGATTCCACTCTATCAAGCCTGATTTCTATCTTATCCAGCCGGCCCTCCACCTTGTCAAGCCTGACCTCGATCTTATCCAGCCGGCCTTCTATCCTGTCCAGCCGACCATTAATAGGCTGTAGCTTCTGATCCATTTTTTCATCTAATTTACTGTCAAGCAGCCCCGCAATTGCCTGCAGGTCTTCCTTTGTCAACGTGATAATACCACCTCCCAGGGATGTTTCATATTCAATACAATTAATATATCATATCCCGTGGAAAATGTCCATACCAAAATCAAATTTTTGCGTTGACTATTTTCACATTCCCATTCCGTCAAATTCTGCTGGAAGGGACAGTCTTTTCCAGCCAGTTCAAAGCATTTCGGATCCCGTTGTGTTCCACATCCGTCGAAACAAAATCCGCCATTTCCTTTACATCCTCCGTCGCATTTCCCATGGCAATGCTGATACCGGCACATTTCAGCATGGAAAGATCATTGCTGCTGTCGCCCACCGCCGCGACCTGACTCATGGGGATAGAAAGCCTCCGGGCCATAAACTCCATTGCGCTGGCCTTGGAATATCCCTTCGGCATAATTTCAAAATATCCCTCCTTACGGTCCACAAAATCCAGAAGCTCCCCAAACTCCTCCCGGAAAGCCTCCATCTTCTCCGTCCTGTCCGCATAGGCGTACAATTTATCAAAGTGTCCCACAGCCTCCTCCATGGGTCTGTAACACAGGTGGTCAAAGCGGTGAATAAATCTGCGGAAAACATTCGTAACGATTCTGTCATCCCTCTCGCAGAAATTATCCTCGCTGCCCTCCAGGCATGCGTCAATCTTATTTCTGCGCAGGCCCTCTATGATCTGCCGCCCCTCTTCCCCGGAAAAGGACTTGTGAAGCAGGACCTCGCCGCGGTAGACAATCATTGTCCCGCAGCCTAACGCCAGCCCGTCAAACTCTGTCTGTCCGGTCAGGTCTGTTCCTACGAGCTTTCGGCTTCTGCCGGTATTGATCATACAGATATGTCCGGACGCCCGCGCTTTCTGTATGGCGTTTCTTGCGCTCTCCGGAATTATGCCGGAATCTTTCCCGATCAGGGTTCCGTCTATGTCAAAAAAGATCAGCATCCTTCTCCTCCGTCTGGCATTCCGCTTCCGGGCGCGACCCGACTCTGCATACAACAACAGAATCCGCGCCTCGCCGAAATCTCTCTGTTATAAAAAAGTGCCCCTGCGTGGCACAAAGCCGGTAAACCGGCTTAGAAAAATGCTTCGCACTCTTCCCTTGCTGCGACGTAGTTTCCTATAAGATAAAAAACGTCCCTCCGTGACACAAAGCCGGTAAACCGGCTTTGGCTGCGACGAGGTTTCCTATAGAATAAAAAAGCGTCCCCCGTGGCACAAAGCCGGTAAACCGGCTTTGGCTGCGGCAGAATATCCCATAAGATGAATAATACCCGACAGATTGCTCCGCCGGGTATCTCCTGCCGCTTTTAAGCCACCTTGGACTTTGCAAGCTCCGCAAGGGTCTTGAATCCCTCCGCATCGTTTACAGCCATCTCGGACAGCATCTTTCTGTTGATGTCAACTCCCGCCAGCTTCAGTCCGTACATAAACTTGCTGTAGGAAAGTCCGTTCAGCCTTGCCGCCGCGTTGATACGGGCAATCCAAAGCTGTCTGAACTGACGCTTTCTCTCTTTTCTGCCCGCATAAGAACTGGTCAGCGCTCTCATAACGGACTGTTTTGCCACCCTGTACTGCTTGCTTCTCGCGCCTCTGTAGCCCTTTGCAAGCTTCAATACTCTATTATGCTTTCTTCTGGCATTCATGCCGCCTTTAATTCTTGCCATGTCTCCTCTTCCTCCTTACCAGACTTATAAATAGGGCAAAATCTTCTTCATGTTCTTTACATTCGTTGCATCCGTGATCGCAGGCTTTCTCAGATTACGCTTTGTCTTCCTGGTTTTCTTGGTCAAGATATGGCGCTTGTAAGCCTTATTTCTCTTCAGCTTACCTGTTCCTGTCACCTTAAAACGCTTTGCAGCTGATCTGCTTGTCTTCATCTTGGGCATAACATTATCCTCCTAAACTTTAAATAATCTATTTTAACCTCCGCCGGCCGACAGGCTAGCGCTTTGCAGTTAAAAACATTGTCATACTTCTGCCTTCCACCCGGGGCGCTTTCTCGATCACCGCAATGTCCGACAGATTTTCCGCGAAATCGTCCAGAATATGTCTGCTGTTGTTCATATGAGCCATCTCACGGCCGCGGAACCGCAGCGTCACCTTGACCCTGTCTCCCTTTGTGATGAACTTTCTCGCCGCGTTGGTCTTTGTGTTCAGGTCGTTGGTGTCAATATTGGGAGAAAGCCGAATCTCCTTGATCTCCACGATCTTCTGCTTCTTCCTGGCTTCCTTCTCTTTGCGGAGCTGCTCGTACTTGTACTTGCCGTAATCCACAATTTTGCAGACGGGCGGCTTCGCCGTGGGCGCGATCTTCACCAGGTCAAGCCCCGCCTCCTCCGCCATCCTCATGGCTTCCCGGATCGGCACGATTCCCAGCTGCGCGCCGTCCTCGCCGATCAAACGTACCTCTTTGTCCCTGATCTGTTCGTTAATCACTAAGTCGCTAATGGCTGTACCCTCCATACATAAAAAAATAAAGCGGACAGATACCTATCCACTTTCGATCACTCTTACAGAACGCGCGTCAAAACGCCGTATGATTTCCGTATGAAAATGATAACACTTACTGACCCGATTGTCGTAAGGTGAGAGCGGATACTCTGCTTGCCTGTGCGCCTTCACACACTCAAACAGAATATCACACACTTCCCCCTTTGTCAATCGTTTTTTTGCATTTTCCAGCGGTTTCAAAAGTCAAGCATTAAATGCAAACATTTTTTTGCAAAATATCTTTTCTACATTTTAGACAATGGTAGCCATCTGTTTTTGGTAACAATAGACAAAATATCCCCTACCCCATGAATCCACCCCCTATATTCACCTCATGCAATGGCCGCCAGTTCCCGGTCAAATCTCATCTGAGAAGTCTCATACTCAAATATCTTCCGGGGATAGTTATTGACCCATGCCTCCACCTGCTGGATGTCCTCCACCGTCTTATCGTCAAAGTTCGTGCCTTTAGGGATCTTCCGTCTGATAAGCTTATTCTGATTTTCGTTGCTGCCCCTTTCATAGCTGCTGTACGGATGGCAGTAATATACCTTTGTCCGGTCCCCATCCCCCAGGATAGACTTCTGCAATCCCAGGCAATCAGCAAACTCAGAACCATTATCCACCGTAATAGTCTTAAATACATTCGGAAAAAGCCCTCCCCACTCTTCTTCTAATCCGTTCAAAGCTTCAACCACTTTCTCGGTTGTATGCTCTTCCAGCAGGCGGACAACCTCCTGCCGGGTTTTCCGTTCAGTCAAAACAAGGAGGCTGTGCTTACTCTTCCCCCTTGCTCCGACTACCGTATCCATTTCCCAATGCCCGAATTCTTCCCGGCTGTCCACACACTCTGGCCGCCTTTCAATGCTCTCCCCTGCGCTCGGCCTGGACTGCTTTTTCACTTTCTTATGCTTCTTTTTCTTCCGGCGCTTAACCGGGAGATCTTTATTGGTAAGGGAAAGAAAAATCCCTATATCAATATAACGGTAAAGCGTGGTCTTGCTGATGGTGGTCTGAAAATCCATTCCCTTCTGCTTAATCTCCCCCAGCACCGCCTCCGGCGAAAAGCCGTCATTCGCAATCCGATTCTCAATATAATCTGCCAGCTCCTGGTCGTTGCCTATTTTCAAATCCGGGCCCTTTGCTTTCAAGTTCTCCCGGTATTTCTGATCTGCTATGTCCGGCGAATACCTCTCTGTTTCCGTCCAGTCGCTATTCCTATGCAGATACCGCCCTCGCTTTTCTTCCCGGTAGATCGTGCTTTTATCTACCCCGATTCTGTCCGCAATCTCCTTTTTCCCCTTGCCATCCCGAAGCATCGTATCAATGATAAGCCGGTCTGATTTTGAAAGGTGCTTAAATTTCTTTCGTCTTGCCATAACATCACCTTTCCCTCAGTTCCAGGATTTCATCTGCGGAAGCCCCGATTGCTCTGCAGATTTCCCCAAAAGTAATTGCGTTCGGGGTGCGGTTGTTATTCTCCCATCTGCTGATCGCCATCTGATTTACGTTCAGCCTTTCTGCCAGCGCGATCTGGGTGATGCCGGCCCTCTCCCTTGCCCTCTTAATGTTCTCTCCTAAATTCATATCCGTTTCCTCCTGCTGTTGAATATGAATTTATTATATATCCATTTGGCTATATTGTCAATACTTTACTTCCCGTAAAAAAGGCGGCCTCCAAACTTCTTTTACTATAAAATTCAGGCTGTGAAACATCCACAGCCTGAATTTTATTCGTATAATTTATTCTCTTTTCAGCAGCCCCGCCACCAGCAAGTTATACATCTCCGTATTCTGGGACGCCGTTCCTGCGTATCCCGAGATCCCGTTCGCCGTCGCGATCTGCTTGCGGTTTGCATAGCTGCTGTTGATGCCAAGACTGGTCATGGCTGCTGCCAGGGTAGTCTTCTTTCCGGTGTAGGCAGGATAATAGCTGCTGTTGGTGTTAGATGTTCCGGCGGGCAGATAAAGCTTTTGCCCGATCTTCAGCGTGTACGGGCTCTTGAGCCCGTTTGCATCCGCGATCTCCTTCCAGGCTATGCCATACTTCTTCCCGAGTCCGGAGAGTGTGTCCTCTTTTGCGACGGTGATGCAGGGGCTTGTGATACACTCCTGCGGCTTCTCTTCGGGCACTGTCTGCGGTTTTTCTTCGACCGCCGTCTCCGCTTTCTTTTTCAGTGCCAGCTCCGAAATTAGGAAAGATAAAACGCCCTGCGCTGTCTTTTCCGCGTGCTGCTCTGTCAGGATGACCGGAACATCTGTCGGAGAGTCCATAAAGCCGTTCTCCACCAAAAGGGACGGCATCTTCGTATTTTTGATGACATAAAATCCCTTGTTGACTACTTTCTGGCTGCGGTTGCCGCGCAGTCCCGTCCGGGCAACAACAGCATCATACAGCCGCTGCGCCTGCCCCTGTCTTTCCGCTTTGCCGGAGCAGTAAAATACAACCGTTCCACCCCCGGCCCGGCCGCCAAGCCCGGCATTGTGGTGCATCGAAAGGTAAAAATCGGCTCCCGCGTTATTGGCAGACTTGACCCGGGTGGAAAGGGAAATGTCTTTCGCGCCGGTAGTATCATCTACCCGCAGCACGGTACAGTCGTATGCCGCAAGCAGCTCCTCCACCCTGTCTGCAATCCTGTCGTTCAGCC
>JAMPFT010000031.1 GCA_023664305.1 bacterium
GGTGGCATGGTGACATTTTTGGAAGCGGAAAACGAGGAAAAACTTTTATCATTTTATCGTAATAATCGTTTTTCGCAGTTTGATACCAGACAGACCGCATCAGATACAGCCGAACCGCATGAGTTGGTACAGCTTTTAAGGCTGCTCTGATATGCCAAGAGCGCAATTTGTCGAATGTCGAATCGGGTGGGGTAAATCTGCCGCAGGGGGTAAACATTTTTACCCCGGGGTAAAAGTCATCAAAGTAGCTGCATCAGTACACCTGAAAATTACGTTTTCAAGAACTTCTTCCCTTTTTTACCGTCTATCATAACAGGCGGGGACCCGTCTGCAAATCCGGGTTCCCGCCGCGAATTTTTCAGAGGCAATCAGTCCGTTGCAGCGCAAGGGCAAAGATTAGCGGAAAGAGAGGTATTTATGCATACGGTAAAAGAGGGAATCAAAAGAAAAAGCGTCGCCGCATCGGCATTGTGTCTTACTCTGTTTTTGACCGGCTGTCAGTCAGGTCAAACGGGAAATGCGGTTTTGGAAGAACCGCCTGTCCTGACCGTGACATGCGGAGAAACGGTTTTTGACGCGCCGCAAGGATCTTATTCGTGGCAAAAGCAAAACGGCGACGGAAGTGTTACGGCGGCAGAAGCCTGTGGGGTGGCTCCGCTGGAATGTAAAGGGGTGCTTTCCCGATATGAGACAGACGAAACAACGGCAGTTTTGCGCTTTGCGGAAGAGCCGGACGCAGTCATAAGAGTGCTGTGCTGGAGCGTGGAGCACTGCGAGGATCCTTATGCGGACGGGGAGGAGGCGGCAGTCAGCGGATACGAAATAGAGTTGAAGCCGGGCGAGTATATTTATGAAGTAGCCGCAGAGTGGGACTTTAAAAAAAGGGGATACGGCGGAACAGTATATTATTTGTTTTATGTAGAGGTTTCGGATCAGGAAAAGCTTGTGTCGGCCGAATGAAGGGATTATAATACTGCCATGCCGATAAATCATTACCGGCAGTCTGAGGGAAGCGGCAGCCCGGCAGATATCTGCAGACGCGGGAAGGATGCGGATGCCGGGATTGAGTAGAGAGGTGCCTGACATGGTGCGGATTGCAATATGTGACGACGAAGCGGAGGCAGTATCGCGGCACGCGGAAATCGTGCGGAGCGCCCTGCAGCGGTGCGGGGTCGGATTTGAACTGAAAACGTATACCCGCAGCGATAATCTGCTGTACGATATTACGGACGATCATATTTTTTACGATCTGCTTCTTCTGGATATCGAAATGCCCGGTTTTCAGGGTATGGAGCTGTGCGGCAGAGTAAAGCCTTTTCTGCCCAATGTGAAGGTGATTTTTATCACGTCCCATATCGAGTATGCGATCGACGCTTATGAATTGGCGATATTCCGCTATATTCCAAAGAGCGATCTGGCGGAAAGGCTGCCGGCTGCAATTTCCGAGGCCGCAAGGCTGACAGAATTGGAGGCGGGGCAGGAGTATATCATACGGACAGGTGTGTACATGGAAAAAATTCCCTACAGGGATATTTTCTATATTCAGCGCGACGGCGGGAAAAACGCGGTATTTTACACAACCTCCGGCACGTCGAACGTCAGAAAACCTTTGCAGCAGGTTTTCGACGAACTGAATGCGCCGGAGTTTCTTTTTATTGATCGGGGAATCATTGTCAATCTCATTCACATCATGAAAATAAGCGGCGGTACGGCGGTTTTAAAGAACGGCGAAAAGCTGCCTGTCAGCCGTTCCCGTTTACAGGAGGTAAAGCGGAAGATCAACAGGTTTTGGGGGACGCAGCTATGATTGCATGGTATCAGGCCGTTTCTTATTCGGTCACAGACGGTATAAGGGTTTTAACCTGTTTGTGCATGTCGGCGGCGCTGTTGAAATCGGAACGGCCTGCGAAAAGCGCCGTGTGGTTCTCGCTGATCTGCGGCGTGCTTACCGCGCTTCTGACGGTCTCACCCTTAACGCGCACAGGGGCGGTTCTCTTTGAGGCGGCGGTCCTTTCGGTTGTTTTAGTTCGGCACAGCCGCTGTAAGCTCTGGCGGGCGGCCGTTTTTGCCGGATGCTTTGAGATAGCGGCGGCGCTGTGGGATCATCTGTTTTGCGTGGGGCTCGAATTTTGCTTCCGGTACAGTGTGCTGGACGGCGTGCTTTGCCGGTATATGGTTCCGGTGTGGATTGTCCGGCTTCTGATGCTCCTGCTGGCGGCGTATTTTGCAAAGCGGAAAAACCGGGCGGACGGGGTGATCCGCTGGGGCGGTCTGGCGATTGCGGCTGCCGGTATCTTTTGGGTCCTCCTGCTGGCGGGGCGGTCCGACAGTTCCGTACAGGGCGGTCAGACTACGGCATGGGCCATCCTCTCCGGCATTCTTTTCGTGGCGGTCTTATTTTACAGAGTTTACCGTCAGTATGAAGCGGAGCAGGAGATTGTCCGTCTGAAAACGGAACAGGCAGAGCTGTCGGAACGCGACTATCAAAGCCTGAATCAAATCTACACCGCCAATGCAAGGCTGTATCATGATCTGCACAATCATTTGGACGTTTTGTACGCCTATGTCGCCCGGGGGGAAAACGAAAACGCTTTGGAGTATCTGAAAAGTCTGCGCGCGCCTGTTGAAAAGATTGTGTACGGCGCCCGGACAGGCGACGAAGCGGTTGATTATCTGATCGGCAGCAAGCTGTCGGAGGCGGAGCGTCTCGGCATTGCGGCAGAGGCAGACGTTGTATTTCCCCGGCATACGAATATCAAGAGCTCCGATCTGACCGCGATTCTGGGGAATCTGCTGGATAACGCCATGGAAGCCGCGGCGGATTCCGGCGAAGGACCGCGTTTCTTGCGCCTGACAATACGGCGCATCAACGATATGCTCATTATCAAGGTGGAAAACGGCTGCGCACGGGAATTGCGTCTCTGCGGCGCAGACCCGGAGACAGGGAAAGAGGACGCGGCGCTGCATGGCTGGGGGCTGAAGAGCGTGAGAGCCGCCGTAGAGCAATATGACGGCGCGCTGGAGCTGTCCTGCGAAAACGGCGTGTTTCTTGCCGTGGCGACGTTATGCTTTGACGCGCTGTACAATCCTGCGGAGCAATAACTCATTGCCGCAGCAAAGCTTTTGGAATAAGCTTCGGCTGTCCGGGCCTTTTCGCGGACAAAAACCGACCGTTTGCGGACAGCTTCGCAAAAGAGGCCGCGCGGGAGTATCCTGAATACAGGATAAACTTTCCGCGCGGCGCTTTGTGTCTGCGTGCTGCCTGTCACAAAAACGTCTGCGCGCCGTGGAAAAGTCAAAAGGAAGCAGCGCAGAAAAGAGGAGGAATATGAGTATTTTGCAGATAGTCGATTTGCAGAAGGATTATGGCAGAAAGGGGAACATTGTTCATGCGCTGAACAATGTTTCTTTTTCTGTAGACGGCGGGGTGTTTGGGCTGCTGGGCCACAACGGGGCGGGAAAAACGACGCTTATGAAGCTGTTGGCGACGATTTTGAAGCCGGACTCAGGCAGTATTTCCGTCTGCGGTTTTGATACCTGCAGGCAGGGGGATGAGGTGCGGAGGCTGATCGGATATCTGCCGCAGGAGCTGAATCTGTATCCTTCCCTGAGCGTTGCGGATTTTGTTGGCTATATGGCTGGTTTAAAAGGGGTCAGAAGTAAGAAGGAGGTCATGGATAAGCTGGAGCAGGTGGATATGGCGCAGTTTGCGGGGCGGAGGATCAGCCGGCTTTCCGGAGGCATGAAGCGGCGGGCAGGGATCGCCGCGGCGCTTGTCGGGGATCCTCGCGTCCTGATTGTCGATGAGCCGACGGCGGGGCTTGACCCGGAAGAGCGCGTCCGTTTCCGCGGCGTTCTCTCCCGTTTTGCAAAGGACGGGAAGTGCGTCCTGCTGTCAACCCATATTGTCGAGGATGTGTACCAGTCGTGTGAGCAGCTTGCCGTATTGAGGAAGGGCGCTCTGTTTTTTCACGGCAGTACGGACGGTCTGCTTTCCTGCGTGGCGGGGAGGGTGAAGGTTCTGGAGCTGCAAAGCGAACAGGAGCTGGTCGCACTGCAAAAGAAAGCCGTGGTAATTTCCGTGACATACGAGCATGGCGGAATCCGGGCCCGCGTCATGGATGAAGACAATCTATTTCCTGCGCCCGCCGTCCCGGAGACGTTGGAGGACGCGTATGTGTATTGTATGGGAGGGAAAGCGTATGAGTAAGGCGGCGGTTATCACAAAATACGAGTATAAAATGCAGATCGGGCGGATTGCGGCCTGGATTGTCTGGCTCTTTGTGGCGTCCGTTTCCATGGCGGACTGTCTGCCGACGGCCTCCAACCGTGCGCGGCTGGAATTTCTGGGGGATATCAGGTACTTTGTCTGGCGTGTCTTTTCCATCGACGGACTGATTCTGCTGTTCGGCATCCTTTTTCTTACGGCGGGACGCCTTACGGAGGATCAAAAAAGCGGGCGCAGGGATTTGTTTATGGCCGCGCCTGTGGGAAAGATGAGCTATCTCGCCGGGAAGCTGTCGGGAAATATTCTGTTTGCGCTCACGCTCATGTATTCGCTGCTGGGCATATCGCTGTTCGGATTTGCCGTCACCTCCCCGGCGGAGGCGGCGTTTGCAGACTATATCGGCGTTGTTTTCAGCGTTTCCGTTTTTATCGTGCTTCCCGCGACTTTCTTTGTGGTGGCGGGCGGTATAATGCTTTCGGAGCTTGTTGACCTCAGGCTTGTGTATCTGCTTTACTCGGTGCTGTTTCTCGTGAATGCCTTTAGTGTCCATACGGCGGAGGCAAGACCTTTTTATATCCTGACGCAGGGAGATCTGGCGAGGGCGGTCTGGCAGCATCCCAAATATCCGGAAATCCATGTGGGAAGCGCCTGTGTCAATCTGGCGTTTATGCTGGGAACGGGAGGTATGGCGATTCTTCTTGTCGCTGCAGACAGGCGGTTTTGGAGGGCGGAGTGAGTATGAAGCAGGAGAGCAAAATCATCGGAATCAATCCGCTTTGGATTTCCGCCCTGCTCACCGCAGCGTTTCTTTTCGTGTGCAGGGCAGGCGGCGATAACGTGAACTGGGGTTATCTGGGCTTTGAGGTTCTCTTTCCGCTCTATGCGGCGATTGCAGTCGGCGAGTGGTGCAGGACGCGGACGGATCCCATGTTTGAAGTGATCTGCGCGCAGGGCCGTTCCCTTTTTGGCTGGATTGTCAGGCGGTTCCTTCTTTTGTTTGGGATTGTCTGTGCCTTTGCGCTCGCGGGGATGGCAGGCACGGTAATTTTGAAGGGAGAAAACACAATGGCTGATTTGCTGTCGGCCTTTTTCCCGACGGCGTTCTTCCTCTCCGGTGTAAGCGTGTTCCTTTCTCTTTTGGGGAACGCGCCTCATGTTCCCGCCATGGCGGCGGGAGTGCTGTGGCTTTTTTCCGTCATGGGCAGCGGGCTTCTGCGCTTTGCGCCGGTGCGGTACGTTTATCTCTTTGCGCGGTATGCGGGGATAAGCGGCCCGGCCGGGACTGCGAACAAAAGGATCCTGTCGTCTGCAGGCGTCCTTTTGTGGCTCGGGACAGCTTTTCTCTGTAAAAGACGGGCAATAATCTTCAAAAATCTGTTGTAAAGAATCAGATTGCGTGTTATGTTATTACCGGGCGGTGTGGGGCCTGACAATGGGAGGAACAGGCCCCAAAAAGACAGCTCAGGAGGAGAAAAAGTTATGGCAAGGGCAGATTATTTAAAAGCATACAAAATGGGAAAAAAGGATTACCAGGCCAGGATGCTCAAAGGAGAAAAGCCCACGTTACAGGTGTTGGACGATATTTTACCCGCACAGGGTTCCTACTATGAGGTACATCTGGGCATCGTACAGATTCCCACGGATCAGATCGTCGGGACAAAGACGGACGGGAGGAGCAATTCCTTCGCGGGGAACTTCATGCCGATTCTGCAGGAAAACTCGGAGTTCGCGCACAAGTGGGCCGCGCTGAGCACCAGCCATGTGGAGGAGGGAATCCGCGATCCGATCAAAGCCTATGAATACATGAACAAATTTTATGTGCTGGAGGGAAACAAGCGGGTCAGCGTCATGAAATTTTTTGACGCGGTATCCATCCCCGGAGACGTGATCCGGATTGTTCCCAAGCGCACCGATGAAAAGGAAAACAGGATCTACTATGAATTTATGGACTTTTATCAGTGCGCGCCCATCAATTATATCTGGTTTTCCGAGGAAGGAAGCTTTGCAAAATTGCAGGAAGCGGTGGGGAAGGAGCCCGGGGAGGTCTGGTCGGAGGAGGATCTTCTGACCTTCAGCGCCATCTACACCGTCTTTTCCGCGGAGTATAAGGCAAGAGGCGGCTCAAAGTACAGGATTACGCCGGGAGACGCGTTTTTGTCGTTCATCACGATCTACGGCTATGAGGCGGTGGCGGAAAAAACCACCAACGAGTTAAAGGAGATGGTGGCGAAGAGCTGGAAGGAATTTGCGCTTCTGCAGGAGGGCAAGGACATCGACCTCAAGATGGAGCCCAGCCAGGAGAAGAAGCCTCTCAGAAGCATTCTGCTGCCGGTGAGTTCGCCGAAGATGAAGGCGGCTTTCCTCTACGAGAAGACTCCCGGCAGCTCCGCGTGGACCTATGCGCATGAGCTGGGAAGACTGTATCTGGAGCAAACCTTCCCGGAGGAGCTGACCACAGTTTATTACGAAAACGTGACCCAGGAGAATGTGGACGCCCTGATCGAGGACGCCATCGGACAGGGGTGCGGTTTGATCTTCACGACCACCCCCGCCTTTGTGCAGGCCAGCCTGAAGGCGGCGATCGCCAATCCCGGCGTCAGGATTTTAAACTGCTCGCTGAATACCTCTCACCGGTATATCCGCACCTATTATTCCAGGATGCACGAGGCAAAGTTTCTGATGGGAGCCATCGCGGGCGCCATGGCGGAAAACAATAAGCTGACCTACATAGCGGACTATCCCATCTACGGTTCCATTGCAAATATCAATGCCTTTGCCCTGGGCGCAAAGATGATCAATCCGCGAGCAGAGGTCTATCTGGAGTGGTACGCCGTGAAGGAGACGAATATCGATCAGCGGATCCGGGAGACCGGCTCTTCCTGTATCTCGGGGAGAGATATGGTGATCCCGGAGGAGGGTTCCCGGTTTTTCGGTATCTATCATATGGAGGGAGAGCATCCCAGAAACCTTGCCATGCCCCTGTATCACTGGGGAAAATTTTATGAACAGCTGATCCGCACCATCATGAACGGCGCATGGAAGTACGACGAAAAGACTTCCTCCGAGAAGGCCATCAATTATTGGTGGGGAATGTCCGCCGGGGTGATCGACGTGATCTGTTCCCAGCATTTGCCCATCGGAACCAAGCGGCTGGTAGAGCTGTTGAAGGCTACGATCTGCGCGGAGCAGTTCAATCCCTTCTCGGGAGTCCTCTATTCTCAGACGGGAGTGGTGGTGGACGATCCGGAGAGAAGTCTTACGCCGGAGGAGATCATGGAGATGGACTGGCTGGCGGAAAACGTGATCGGCAGCATCCCCAGGAAGGAAGAGCTGAAGGAGCAGGCGGTGCCGGTAATCAAACAGCAGGGAGTAATCAAAAAGGAAGGTTGACTGATACATGAAGATACTGGCCATCGCGGATGAGGAGTCAAAACTGCTATGGGATTTTTTCGATAAGCGTCTGTTGGAGGGAGTGGATCTGATTATCTCCTGCGGGGATCTGGATCCCCGCTATCTCTCCTTCCTGGTGACGCTCTCTTCCGTGCCGGTGCTCTATGTACACGGAAACCATGACGGCAAATATGCCTCGATTCCGCCGGAGGGCTGTGTCTGTATCGAGGATACGGTCTACGTCCACGACGGCGTCCGGATTTTGGGGCTGGGAGGCTCCATGCGGTACAAGCCCGGCCCCCATCAATACACGGAGCGGGAGATGAGGCACAGAGTGAAAAAGCTGCGGTTTCGGCTGTTTCGAAGCCGGGGCTTTGATATCCTGGTGACGCATGCTCCCGCTTATCAGCTCAACGACGGGCGGGATCTTCCCCATCAGGGATTCCAGGTATTCCGGGAGCTCATCGAAAAATATCACCCGAAATTTTTTCTGCACGGGCACGTCCATGTGAATTACGGGCGGCGGCACAAAAGATATGACAAGTATCAGGATACGCATATCATCAACGCCTATGAAAAGTGTATGTTTGAGTATGAGGACGACGACCCGAGGGCGCATCTCATTTAGGGCGTGATTCCGGCGGTCAGTCCTTCAGTTCAACGGGAATTTCATAAAGCACTTCGTAGCTGTCGTCAATAAATTGGCCGTAAGGGTCCCGGACGGATTTGCTGCGGACCACCTTCAGGGTCAGCCGGGCTCCGACAGACTCCGGCTTGGTGAACCAGTAGCCGTCAGTGTCACTGTCCCCGTAGCCGTAAGGAGTATAGTCGTTTCCCAGCTCGTCGGACAGGATAAACGTGTACTCGTCCCAGGTGTGTCCGACGGTGGCGCAGTCGATGAAAAGCGTCACATAAAGGGCGGATTCCCGCACCCGGTTCAGCGTGATCAGATGTTCTCCAAATTCATAGGTCCTGCCGATTTCCCAGCTTCTGTCCGGAAAGCAGGAGGTTATCGTAAAGGTATCGGTAAAGCCGTCCCCGTCCTGCGCGTAGAGCAGCCGGACGGTCAGCTCCTTTCCGGCCAGATCGCCGCCCGTTATGCCGTCTTCTAAATCGATACAGTAGATGTGGGTGGCCCGCATGTCGTCTTCGTCTGTGCCGCCGTCATAGACCTGTGTGTGCAGATCGCGCGTGTATTCCGACCGGCAGATCACGGTGTCGCCCTCGGTGATGTAAAAGAACCAGGGGAGAAACCAGGTGTGGAAGGAGCCGTCCTGCGCTTCCTTTAGGCCGCTCCAGTCGAAGGTGTAGTTCAACAGGAGGAAGTGATCCTCCAGGAGCGCGCTGTTTAACGTGCCGATGACCCCGTCGCATTCCTGTGTGCCGCCCACGGAAACGGCGTACTGCGCCTCAATCCGGTCGAAGTTCTGTATGACGGCATCCCGTTCGTGGGTCAGATTGGTCAGGAAGTGGCCGATGACGGGGACGGCGGCAAGCCCTACCGTACCGAAGAGCAGTGCCGCGGCCGCAGCCGCCGGTAGAATGCCAAACCGCATTCCCGTATGTCTGCGGCGCTTTTTGGTTTGCGCGTCGATATATTCTTTGATATAGCTTTCGTCTGCGTCCCCGATGATATCAAGTAACTGTTCTTCTCTGTCTCTGTTCATAGAAAAACGCCCCTTTCTTCCAGTGTCGCTTTCAGTTTTTTCCGCATCCTGGAGAGGCGGATGTTGACGGTGTTTTTGGTCACGCCATTCGTTTGTGCGAGAGCCTTTAGGGGCTCCAGGGCAAAGTAACGGCCCATAAAGAGCAGCCTGTCCTCCGGGGAGAGCCCGGCCAGGAAGCTGTTTATAGCCTCCCGGAGGACGTCCGTATCCTCTGCGGAGGCGGCGCGGTCGGGAATACAGTCCTCCAGCTCGTCCAGCGCCACCAGATAAACGCCGCTGCCCCGTTTTTTGGCCGTCAGCCGACGGAGACGGTCTATGGCACGTCTTCTGGTCAGCATGGAGGCGTAGGATGCTATTGATAACGGGCGTTTTGGCGGGACGGTATTCCAGAGATCCAGCAGGGCGTCGTTGACGCACTCCTCCGCATCCTGCGCCGTGGGCAGGATGCGCCCCGCAAAATTCTTTAGCAGCCTGCCGTAGCGGCGTATGATCTCATCCAGGGCTGATTCCCTGCGCTGCCAGAGCAAAGAGATGATTTCCGTATCTTCCATAAGGTTCCCCTTTTCGTTGAAATTACTGTTTCCTGTTTTCGTCCAGATAGAGCTGTACCTTGCTTTGGATGATTTTTGCCGTCTCCTCGGCTGTTTTGTCCCCGGCAAAGAAAGCCTGTGTTTCCTCGTCCAGGATTTTCGTGATATCTTCGTTGGCGTAATAGCGCTCGGTCACGGAGAAAATAAAGTCGGTCAGCTTTTTAAGCTGTTCTTCCGTCAAAGGGGGCGGGCCGGATTCGTTCTCCGCGCCGTATGCCCGGGAATCCGTAAGAGCTGCCCCGGCTCTTTCCAGAAAATACTTTTTCTGCACCGGCAGCCCGGTTTTAAGGCATGACTGGTATTCGTCCGTCAGGTAATAGCGCACAAATTCCCAGGCGCCCTCGGGGCAGGCGCAGCGGGCGGAGACGGCGTAGGATTCCCTTGCCCTGAGGTAAGCGCCGGAGCCGTTTCCCGAGGGAAAGCCGATATAAGAGATTTCCTCTCCAAAGATGCCGTTTATATAGTAAGCTATGCCCTCAAAACTGCTGACTGTCATATCGGCCAGAACCGTTCTGCCCTCCGAAAACTGGGCTTCGTAGTTTCGCCAGTAATCCTCTCCGAAGGGTCCCGCCTCTTTCGGCAGGGATTTCGCATACTCCAGTATAGCAAGAAAATCCTGGGATTGGAAGCTGCATTTTCCGGTTCCGACGTCTGTGAGGCTGCCGCCGCAGTAGGCGAGGGCGGTTCCCAGAAAGGAGGCCTGACTTGTCTCCGGGATCAGATTAGTCCCATCCGGCAGAGTCTGTAACAGCTGCACCGCATCCGCAAGGGTCCAGGACGTCCGGTCCCCCACGACGGAGGACGCGCCGATCATAGTGTCCGCCTCAAAGGAGGGGATGACGTAATACAGCTTCCCGTCCGGGGAGTAGGCGTCAAATACGTTCTGCAGAAATTCTGTCCGGGAAAGCTCCGGGTCGTTTTCGATCCATTCCCCGATGTCTGTCAGAAGCCCTCTCGCGGCGTAGGTTTCCGCGGGAAGACCGTCCGTGACCAGGATGTCTGGCATGTCACCTGAAAAGATATCGGATGTTATTTTTGCGATGTCTGCATCGACTGCCTCGTCGGAGTCGTATTCCTCCACGTTTTGGATGACGATTCGGTAGCGGTCGTTATTGCGGTTGAACTCCACGACCCGCTGTATCACCCGGTCGCTGACCTCGACGCCTGCCAGCACCAGCACGGAACGGTCCGGGATCTGTGCCGGATCTGTATAGGTGAAGACGCCAAGATGCGCTTCGCCGCCGTACCCCTCGTAGAACAGACCCGCAAAGGCGGTGTCGCTTATGGGAATCAGGGCGTCAAAGCTGCTGACGTTTAAGTCGGAGTTGATGAAATTCATTTCTTCCTTTGACTCTGCGTCTGCCGGGGAGAAGGAGAAGATGCCGGTGCGGCTGCCGTACAGAATGCCGGAGCCGCCGTCCGGGGCGATGACGCTGCAGCCGTCCCAGCCGGAGGCGGAAGGCATCGGGACGGTTTTTCCTACGGTATCCGTGGCGGGGACATAAGAAGTCAGGGACTGCTCCTCCCAGTTTTCCTCCCCGTAGCAGACAAGCAGGAGAGAACCGTCCGGCTGCCGTAAAACGGTAATGCTTCTCTCAAACAGTTCGGAGATCTCTTCGGACAGCTCTCTGGCGGCGGAGGGATTCCCCTGAGAATCCACCGGCAGCAGCCAGGTGCGGTCTCCCGAAAGGATCAGGCTTAAGGAGCCGTCCTCCGCCACGGAGATCGTTTTTACATAGACATACGCCTCCTCCGGCCAGCAGTCCTCCAGACCGGCCTCCCACAGCAGGCGGCCGTCCTTCTCCCAACAGCATAAGAAGTGCCGGGATTCGTTATTCTCCCCGGAGGAATCGGACGCTTTGTAGAAATTGCGGTTGGCGTAGATTCTGCCGTCCGCCCCGAAGGTGCAGTTTTCGTAGTAGGAATTTTCCGGCGCAGCCTCGCCGTCCTCCGTGTCGGGCGTCCAGGGAACCGTTTTTAGCGGGACAAGGGATGCCTCCGAACCGTCCGCCGGGAAAGAAAGGATTCTGAGATCGTTGTCGTTATAATGCTCCCAGTCTCTTACCCTGATCAACAGGGAAACCGTCTGTTCCCGGCAGGAGGAGGCGCAGACGTCAAACTCGTCGCCGTCAGGCTTTGGCATCGAAACCTCCCGGAATTTAAAGACGTGCTCCTTTGCAGGAGACGGGTTTTGCGGGCCCTCCTCCCCGGCGGCTTTGCCGCAGGCGCATAGAGTGAGCGCCGCGAGAAGGATCAGGTAAAAGGACAGGATTCGTTTTTTGTTTTTTTTCACGGTTTTCATACCCCCTTGAGTGTATTGGGGACGTTTTCCTCCCCTGTTAACGGAATCGCAAAACAGAGGGAAAACTTTCAAAAAGGGAAATATTTTTGGAAATTTTTGAAAAGGCATCTTTTACATCAGTGTTTTTGCATTTTGACGCGTACTATAAGTGACCGGTCAAAGGTGTAGTTGGAGAAAGAGGTAGTTGCATTGAATGACAGAAAGATCATCTCGGCGATCGCTGCCCGGGACGAGAGGACATTTGCGCTTGTGATACAGAAATATTCCGGACTGCTCTGGAAGATTGCGGCGTCCGTTTTGATAAACGCCGCGTCCGCGCAGGATGTGGAGGAGTGTGTTGCGGATGTGTTTATTTATCTGTGGCAGTTTCCCGAAAAATATGACCCGGAGAAAGGAAAGCTGTCCTCATGGCTCTGCCTCGTCGCAAGAAGCCGGGCGTTGGACCGATACCGCCGGATCGCCAGAAAGAGGGAGATTTCCCTGGAAGAGATTATGACAAAGATTTCGGGATACGGCGGGGAGGATGCAGACGGGCCGCAGGGGCTTTGGGCGTCAGGGATACAGGGATATGCCGAGGCCGCGGAGCCGGAGAGACAGGAGAGGCTAAAGAACTGTGAGGAGCCGCAGGAGCGGGTGAGGCCTTGTGCGGGGAAACGAAAAGGTCCGGAAGAATTGAGACTCTGCGGGGAGGAGCCGGAGGAATGGGAGAGCTTAAGACTCTGCATGGAGGAGCTGGAGGAACAGGACAGGGAGCTGGTCATACGGCGGTATTACTATGAGCAGAAACCGGCAGAGATCGCAGCGGCGTTCGGACTGTCGAAAAAACAGGTGGAAAACAGACTGTACTATGTGAAACGGAAGCTGCGGAAGCGGATGGAAAAGCAGGAGGGCGGAAAGAAATATGGAAAGATTTAACAGGAGACATCAGAAAGCAATATTAGAAAGGATTCGGGAAAAAACAGGAGCAGATGTTCTTCCCGGCGGACGGCCGACAGGATATATGCTCCGGCGGGCGGCTCTTCCGGCCTGCAGTCTGCTGTGTATCGCCGTGCTTTGCGCGTTTACCTGTCTGAAATTTTCGGGCTCGGACGCAGATAAGGCAGGGTTTGCGGCGGTCTATCAGGGAGACGGCAGATTTGAAATCGTGATAATCAATGATTCCGACAGGGAACTGAAGCTGCAGGACAGCATAAAGGTGATGCAGTGGTCTACCGGTGAGGAAGTAGAGGGGGACAGGGAAAAAATCCGGATGTCGGGTCCGACAATCGCGCCGCATTCCGAGGGAACCGTTTTTGTCGATCTGTCGGAGGGGTATGACGTGGAGGCAATGATGGAAAATCTGCAGGAAGGGGACATATATTACTTCGTCCTGACGAACAATTATTTTGCCTTCGGACAGGATTGGATGTGCTTCTTTGATTTTGAAATCGAACAGACGGAGGAGGTCAGAGACAGAATGGCCGCCTCCATGCAGCAAAATGCCGAGGAGCGGAAGGCGGAGGAGCAGAGAATGCAGGAGCGGCAGGATGATACGGCAGAGCTTTTTGACCCGGACTGGCGCTGGCCTACGGTCAGCCGGAATGTGACGGGTTATTACGGTATGCAGTTAAACGGGAAAGACTCGGATCACATCAATATCGCCGGGACAAGAGGTGACGAAATCTATGCGGTGGCGGACGGAACCGTCACAGAGACGGGTTTTGAGGCTGCCTGCGGGAACTATATCGTCTTGGATCTGGGAGACGGCGTCACGGCCAGATACGGATTTTTAGAGGAGATCAGGGTATCCGGGGGAGACGGGATCACACAGGGACAGGTGATTGCGACGCTGGGCAAAAGCGGAACGGCCGTAAGCCCGAATCTGCTGTTTGCGGTGAGTGTCCGCGGAGAGACGGTCAATCCGCTTGCGGACTGACGGGAGAGAAGGTGAGGATAAATAAGCGGTTTCGGTGCATATACTGTAGAGAAAGCACAGGAACCGGGATAGGATTATGAAAAAAATGTGCATGGCAATCCTGCTGTTTGATCTGATAGCGGGATTGCTTTTTTTGGGTTTGCAGGAAAAAAACAGCTATAAGACCGTAGCGGCCTGGAACGATGCGGTACAGGAAGTCCGCAAAATTGCGATTACCTTTGACGACGGTCCCCATCCGACCTATACGGAGCAGCTTTTGGACGGGCTGAAGGAGCGGGGAGTACACGCCACCTTTTTTGTCACGGGGGAGCATGCGCAGCTGCATCCCGATATTATC
Source organism: bacterium (assembly GCA_023664305.1). GTDB lineage: Bacteria > Bacillota > Clostridia > Lachnospirales > Lachnospiraceae > Acetatifactor. The sequence goes on from JAMPFT010000031.1 coordinate 14,430, forward strand.
AGCCGGATGCAGGAGGAGGGACATCTGATCGGGAATCACACCTACAGCCATATCCAGCTGACGAAGAGTAACAGAGAGGTTTATAAGGAGGAGCTGATCAGGACCAATGAAATTATAAAGGAGATCACCGGGCAGGAGGTGCAGTATGTGCGCCCGCCCTACGGGAGCTGGGACAAGAGCTTCGAAAAGGAGCTGAATATGATCCCGGTGCTCTGGAACGTGGATCCCCTGGACTGGTGCTCCGACAATGTGTCGTGTATCGTGGAAAAAATTGTGAGCAAGGCCGGGGAGAATGATATTATCCTGATGCACGATTATTACGATACCTCGGTGACGGCGGCGCTGAAGGCCATCGACGAGCTGCTGGAGAAGGGATATACCTTTGTGACGGTGGAGGAGATATTGTTTGACTGATAAACAATTTGCTTTTATCAGAAATTTGATATAAAATCAGGGAATGAGAGAAAAAACCTATTCACTGAAAAAAACGGTTGCTGTTATCTGGGCGTTCCTGTCAGTGTTCCTGGGGGGAGCACTGTTGTTTTACGGCGGTTATTCCGTGTGGAAGTATCGGGATTATTATCAGGAGGCAAACAGGATCGTTGCGGAAAATTACGCGGCGGAGCTGAACAAGAGTCTGGAATCCCTGAAGGCCTATGTGGACGGGGTGTACAGCGAAAACGTACATTACCGGGCTACCTGCAGGAGTAATCTGACAGAGATGGAGTGGATTCAGGCAACCTATTATCTGGCGAACAGCTTTTACAGCAAAGCCAGCAACATTGAGTATTTCGGAGGCGTATTCTTCTATGAGAGAGATAAGGATATGCTGCGCAGCGCCTTCAGCGAATATGAATATGAGGGCGATGCATTCCGGCTCAATGTGGCGATCAAGGATTTTATGCGGGAAAAGCGAGAGGACAGGGAGGGAGTCTTTACGTTTTCCGGGGAGACTTATCTTTGTTATTCTATCGGGAGAAGAGATAAGTATGTGGGCTTTGTGCTGAATCTGAGCCGGTATTATGAGCCGGAGAGGAATATGCAGCTGCTTGTCACAGATCAGGAAGGAAATGTATTGGCGGATGCGGGCAGCAGGATTTTAGAGAAGGAGGCCATAGCGGGGCTGCGCGAGGAGCGCGGGCCAAAGCAGGCAGACATCAGCTATCAGATGGCCGGGGAGCCTCTGGATTACGGCGGTCTGTCCATTATAGTGGTCCGCCCTTTGGATTATCTGAAATTCTGGAAGCAGTGGGAGTTTTGGCTTCTGGTTATACTGCTTCCGCTGATTACCCTGATATGCCTCCTGATCGTATACCGTATGTTGAACCAGGTGCTGCTGCAGCCGGTGAACTACCTTATGGAGCGGATCACAAAGCGGAAGAGAGGAGAACCCGTTGAGCTTCAGGAGGAGCGCAGAGAGCGGATTCAGGAGTATCGGGTGATCAACCGGAGGCTGGACGAACTGGTGGACGAGCTTGCGCAGCTGGAGGAGGAGAAGTACAGGAAGGAAAGGGAAGCTGCCGCAGCGCTGCTGCAGTATTATCAGCTGCAGATCAATCCTCATTTTTTCCTGAATTGTCTGAATATTGTGGATTCTCTGGCGGACAGGAATAATACCGCCAACATAAAGGTTATGATACACGCTTTGTCCAGGCACTTCCGTTATGTGTTTCAGGACGGACAGAAGCTGGTGTCTGTCAGGGAGGAGCTGGAGGAGGCGAAGGCCTACTGTGACATTTACCGGATCAAGGGAGGCCTGCCCATCCTGCTTAAGATCCGGGCGGAGGAGGAGCTCATGGAATACAGAGTGCCCATCCTCTGCGTACAGACCTTTGTGGAAAATTCCGTCAAGTATGCTTTTCGGGACGGACAGATTCTTTCGCTGGAGGTGACGGCGGATATCGTGCCGGACGGGGAGGGGCGATATTTGCGGATACGGATTGAAGACAACGGGGAGGGCTATCCGCCGGAAAAGCTGCCAGGCCTGAACCGTCCCGTGACGCAGTTTAAGTATCATTCAGAGCATGTGGGAATAGATAACATCAAGTACCGCACCTTTATTCTGTATGGAGAGAAGGCCCGAATCTGCTTTTACAATAACCCGTCGGGCGGCGCGGTGACGGAGCTTTTGCTGCCGGAGGTGAAGGATTATGAATCTGTTGATCATCGATGATGAGAGGACGATACTGGATACGATATATGCCCAGCTTGTGGAAATGAATCTGGGGATGGAACGGATCGACACTGTCAGCGGACCGGAGGAGGCAAGGCGGCTGATGGAAGTACATACCTATGAGATCATGCTCTGCGATATTGTCATGCCCCGGGAGGACGGTATTTCCTTTGCAAAATGGGTGCTGGAGCGCTACCCGGACACCAAATTTGTCTTCCTGACGGCCCATGCGGACATTTCCTATATGAAAGCGGCTATTTCCATGCAGAGCTTTGACTATCTGCTGCAGCCTGCGGACAGAAACGAACTGCGGAACGTGGTGGAGCGGGCCGCGGCGCAGGTGAAGCTGGAACGCCGGAAAAGCGAGCTGCTGCAGACAGGCAGCTTTTTTTCCGGCCGTGAGGAGGAGCTGCTGGATGTCGGAGCCATGCGGTACTGTGAGGGCAGACAGGAAGATGACGCCTATCTGATGAGACTGATCGCCACGGGGACGGGAGAGGAACCGGAGAGCCTGACGTATCTGCCCGTATATGTGGAAATCTTAAGAAGCCAAAAGGAACTGGAGAAGATGGAGAAGCTTCTTCTGCGCAGCATCTATCAGAATGTGACGGATGAACTGATCCGTCCGCTGAGGGTCTGGAGCGTCATCATGAGGAAGGACGACGCCGATGATTTTCTGCTGCTTTTGTGTATGCGGCGGGCGGAGGAGCCGGAATGGGCGGCTATTCAGGAAAAGCTGGAGAATATTCGGATTATTTTCAAAAAGGTGCTGGAAACGGACATTGCCATGTACTGCGGCGAGATCTGCGGGGCAGACGGCCTGCAGGGAAATTGTCTTCCGCTTTTCCGGGCAAAGAAGGATAATGTGCGCCGGGAGAGCAGGGTTCTTCGGATCGCACAGAGCCAGTCCGGAAAGGGCGGTATCGGCTATTCCTTTGAGATTCAGCTGCTCTTCTGGAAAAAGCAGCTGGAGCAGGGGGAGCTGGATCAGTTTCAGGAGGGGCTTTTCAATTACATTAACGGCTATTCCAGAAGGAACATGAACATGGAGTATATGGTTCAGCTCCATCAGGCGGTGACGGAGCTGATTCTGGGTTATATGGTAAATCACCGGATCGACAGCGGACGGGTCTTTGACGCCGGGATGCCTTATCTGTCCTATATGGAGGCGTGGAGCGATTTTGAAGCCTTTGAAAAGGCGATCCGCTATGTGGTGGAGCGGCTGAAGGATCAGAGCAAAGCCGGCGGGACGGACGTGACCCAGGAGATCGTCCGCTATATCCGGAAAAATCTGGACAGGGATATCTCCGTGTCGGGAATTGCGGAATATGTGGGTATGAACGCGGAGTATCTGACGAAGCTGTTTAAGAAAAATACAGGCTACGCTCTGAAGGAATATATTATAAATGAGAAGCTGGAGGCGGCAAAAATGCTGCTGACTACCACACAGCTGCCGGTAACCCTGGTGGCGGATCATGTGGGCTACGGCAATTACAGTAATTTCACCCGTGCCTTTAAACAGGCCGTGGGCTGTACGCCGCTGGACTATCGCAAGACGGAACAAAATCAGAAAATGCAACAGGATAAGACAGAATTTTGATAGTTTTTCAGCCCGGCTTTCCCTATCATATAATTGTAATTCGGGTTTCGCAAGGCTTTGGCAGGCGGAACCGAAAAAAAACAATTCAGGAGGGAAAGTATGAAAAAGAAGCTATTGGCATTATTTTTGACTGCGGCAATGGTCGGCACCATGGTCGGCTGCGGCGATTCCGATTCGGGAAATCCCGGGACGTCAGGCGGCGAACCGGCGAGCGGCGGAGCTATAGAAGCGGACGCCGATCCGTCCCAGTGGCCTACGGTGACGGTACAGACGCTGGTAGGCACCAGAATGCCCGACGAGGAGATGGTGGAGGAGAAGCTGAACGAATATCTGATATCTATCAACGCGGGCGTAAAGATAGATATGGTACAGATCGAGATGGCGGGTATGAGCGAAACCCTGACTCTGATGCTGAGCGATAAGAACGAGCCTCTGGATGTGTGGTGCTGGCGGTTTTATTCCAATCTGGACGGCTGTGTAAAGAATGAGCAGTGTATCCCTTTGGACGGATATAAGGAGGTTTATCCGGATCTGTGGGAGATGTATCCCGATAAGGTGATGCAGACACAGCAGATCGGGGGCGTTCAGTACGCTATTCCCTCCGTTGACAGCTACGGAACCTATGAGACTTATATGTTCCGGGAGGATCTGGCTATAGAGCTGGGCATTGCGGACAGGGACGGCGAGAGGATCACGCTGGAGGAAATGACGCAGATCATGAAGGATGCAAAGGCAAAGCATCCCGAGTATGCCTATATGATCAATACCAACAACGAGCCTACGATCGGCATCGACAGTCTGGGCAATCCCAACTGGCTGGGCGTGCTGATGAACAGAGGTGTAGGCCAAACGGAAATCGTGAATCTCTATGAGACACAGGAGTGGAAGGATTACTGTTACCTGATGAAGGAGTGGAATGACGCCGGTCTCCAGATGGATGATCCGCTGAACAATTCCATGACAATCGAGCAGTACAACAACGGTGTGGCTGCAGGATGCTATGTGGGAGGCTACAGCGCGGATTACATAAAGGCTCTGCTGGCTTATTCCCCTTATATGAGCGTACAGTATCAGCTGACAGACCTGGTGGGCACCAGCGCTTCCGTGCTGGGAGGCTGGATGGTTTCCTCCGTGTGTAAGAATCCGGATGCTGCCATGAAGGCTCTGTATCTGATGACGACGGATGAGAATGTGGCGCGGTACTTTATTCTGGGTATCGAGGGCGTACACTATACGGTAGATGAAAACGGCTGCGCATGGTACGCGGAGGGTGTGGATCCCAACAACCTTACTTGGAATATGACCTGTCCCTGGTTCTATCCCAATCAGTGCCTGAGCCATCCGCTTGAGACTACGATGTCTACCTATTATACGGACATGCTGGATGCGCCTAACCACGCGGAATTTTCCTCCGCCATGGGCTTCATCTTTGACAGCACGTCGGTGTATGATCAGATGGCGGCCTGCTCCACTGTGGTAGCCCAATACAGGGATGCCCTCCTGTACGGCCTGGTGGATGTGGATACCTATCTGGAGAAATTTAATCAGGAGCTGAAGGATGCGGGCATCGATGAAGTGATCGCCGAAGAGCAGAGACAGTTTGAGGAATTTCTCGCTTCACAGAAATAAATGGAATGTAATCTGAAAATGCCGGCCGTGCGGTTGTGCGGCCGGTACTTATTAACATAAGGGCAGTTCGCAAAGCGTGCTGCCCGTTGTCATGCCGCGGTCAGCGGCAGGAAGGAAGCGTGACCGTGTGAGGAGAATATCCGGATTTGGGATTCCGCAGAATGGAATCATGGGGGTAGTGTGATGCAGAAAGCGATTACAGGGGAAAAGAAAAAGCAGACGGCAGTCAGGACGGCGGGGAGCAGGCAGAGGACAAAGAAAAAGCTCCGCAAATATCTGCCGCTTTATCTGCTTGCCCTGCCGGGCATTATTTATCTGATCATCAATAATTATCTGCCCATGGGAGGACTTATTCTGGCATTTAAAAAGTACAGCTTCGCGAAGGGGATTCTGGACAGCCCTTGGAACGGGCTGGGCAATTTTACCTATCTGTTCGGTTCAAAATGGGCGGGAATCATGTTCCGCAATACGATATGCTATAATATCGTCTTTCTGATCCTGGGAACCGTATTTGCCATCTTTGTGGCAATTCTTCTGGGAGAGATCAGAAATAAGGCGGCAAAGCAGGCCTATCAGACGGTCATATTGATCCCTCATCTGATGAGTACGGTGCTGATCGGATACCTGGTGTTTGCCTTTCTTTCCGGAACCAACGGATTTGTGAACAAGGGAATTTTAGAGCCGCTGGGACTGGATCCGGTCAGCTGGTACACGGAGGCAAAATACTGGCCCTTCATCCTGGTGATCGTACAGCTGTGGAGAAGCTTCGGATTCCAGAGTATTGTGTATTTTGCCACCATCATCGGTTTTGACAGGACCTATTATGAGGCGGCGGTGGTGGACGGAGCTTCCACCTGGCAGCAGATCACAAGAATTACGCTTCCGCTGCTGAAGCCTACGGTGATCATATTGACGATCATGTCTCTGGGCAGGATGTTTGCCTCCGATTTCGGACTGTTTTATCAGGTGCCCCAGAACAGCGGTCTGCTCTATTCGACGACAACCACGATAGACACCTTTGTGTACCGGACCCTGATGCAGGATCACGACGTGGGCCGTTCCCTGGCAGCAGGCTTCCTGCAGTCGGTTCTCGGCTTTATCGTGGTGATGATAACAAACGGGATCGTGCGGAAAGTTGACTCTGAGAGCGCGCTTTTTTAGGAGGTGATATAATGGCAAATACGAGTAAAGGCTTTCGGATTTTTTCAAACATTGTCATGAGCGTGCTTTCGCTCTGCTGTATACTGCCGTTTGTCCTTTTGGTGACAGCCTCCATAACCGATGAGGCGACATTGACGGTCAACGGTTACTCCTTTTTTCCGCAGGTAATAAATTTCAAGGCATATGAGTATCTTTTTCAGTCGGCGGGCAGGATTTTAAAGGCTTACGGAATGACGGTTCTGGTGACGGCTGCAGGCACTACGCTGAATGTGACGATGACCACATTTATGGCCTATCTGCTCTCCAAGGAGGATTTGCCCGGGAGGACGGCGCTCTCGTTCTTTATCTTTTTTACGATGCTGTTTTCCGGCGGTATGGTTCCCTCCTATATCATATGGAGCCAATACATGCATGTGGGCGACACCGTTGCGGGACTGATTTTTCCGAATCTGGCGCTGGGAGCTTATAATGTTATTTTGATGAGGACTTACTTTACCACAAATGTGCCGAAGGAAATTCTGGAGGCGGCGGAGATGGATTCCTGCAGCGAGATCGGAAAGCTGATCCATGTTTCCATCCCTCTTTCCAGGCCGATGCTTGCCACGGTGGCGCTGTTCTCGGCTCTGGCTTACTGGAATGACTGGATTAACGGCCTGTATTATCTGCTGAGAAGGAAGGATTTGTACACAATCCAGAATGTATTGAATACCATGATGAGCAGCATTCAGTTCTTAAAGGATAATTCGGCGGATTCCAGTGTGAATCAGATCACCACGCAGATTCCCACCTCCGGGGTGCGGATGGCTATCGCGGTAATCGCAGTGGTGCCGATTCTGGTAATCTATCCGTTTTTTCAGAAATCCTTTATCAAGGGTATCGTCATCGGCGGTGTGAAGGGGTGAGAACCCTGATTCAGACAAAATGTCCGGGCAGTAAGGGAAAAGCTGCCCCGGGAAAAGAAAGGAATCGGACGACAGTATGGCAAGAATATCGGTGGAAACAGGGAGACGCCGCTTTGAAACGGCCCCGTCCCTGTACGGATTGTTTTTTGAAGATATCAACCGCTCCGGGGACGGAGGACTTTATCCGGAGCTTTTGCGCAACAGAGCTTTTGACGACAGTCTTCATCCGGATGATTTGACGGAAAAGGGAGATGACCTGACGAATGCAACGGGTTGGCCTTTTGAGTATCAGAGAGGAGAGGGTGCGAAGCGCTGGAAGAAGCGGGAGGCTCCCACGGAAATTCCCGCCTGGTATGCGGAAGGCGCGCAGATGAGTCTGGAGCGGGAGGATACCCTGAACGCTAAGCGGCCGGCGGCGCTGCGGGTTGCTGCCGGGCCGGGCGGCAAAATCTATAATGTGGGCTACTGCGGCGTGCCGGTGAGGGCGGGTAAGGCCTATCATCTGTATTTTTTCGCGAAGACCGAAACGGCGGTCAGGCTGGCGGTCTTTCTTGAGGCGGAGGGAGAGATACTTTGCCGCGAGGAGGTTTCCGTGGGCGGCCGAGGGTATGTGCGGTACGATCTGACGTTGCTGCCAAAGGAGACGGCGAAAACGGCCAGACTCTGCCTCTCCCTGCCGGAGGGAGGAGAGCTGCTTTTGGGATTTGTTTCCCTGATGCCGACGGATACCTACCACGGGCACGGGCTGAGGAAGGATCTGTGCGAGAAGCTGGAGGGGCTTCACCCCGCGTTCCTGCGTTTCCCCGGAGGCTGTATCGTGGAAGGCTTTTCGAAGTCTACGGCCCAGAGGTTTAAGCGGATGGTCGGTCCTGTCTGGGAGCGGCCGGGAGTCCTGAACCTGTGGGGCTATCACTCCACGGAAGGGCTGGGCTTCCATGAGTATCTGCAGCTGTGCGAGGATCTGCAGACGGATGCGCTCTATGTGTGCAACGTGGGTATGACCTGTCAGGCCAGGAACGTTATCCTCATGGAGGAAGAGGAGATCGGGGAGCTTTTGGAGGATGTGCTGTGCGCGCTGGAATACGCACTGGGGAGCAAGGATACGGAATGGGGAGGCTTAAGAGCCCGGATGGGCCACCCGGAGCCCTTTGGATTAAAATATCTGGAAATCGGAAATGAGAACAACGGGCCGGACTATGAGGAGCGCTACGAGCGGTTCCGAAAAGAAATTTCCGCCAGGTATCCGGAGCTGCTTATCGTGGCAAACACCCATGTGGAGAAGGCCGGACTGCAGCTGGATATAGCGGATGAACATTTTTACGACAAAGCGGAGTGGTTTGCGGAAAACAGCCACCATTACGATCAATATGACCGCCGGGGCCCGGGAATCTTTGTAGGGGAGTTCGCGGTAGTTGCCGGGAATATCCGCACGCTTTATGCGGCTCTGGGGGAGGCCATGTTCCTGGTGGGGCTGGAGCGCAATCAGGATGTGGTGAAGCTGGCCTCCTATGCGCCGCTTTTCGAAAATGTCCGCTATGCGGCATGGGAGCCGAACCTGATCGCCTTTGACGGCCTTGACAATTATGCGATTCCTACCTGGTATGTGCAGAAGCTGTTTGCGGAAAACAGGGGCGGCTATGTGCTGGAGAGCAGTCAGGAGTGCGGTAAAATATATGCGCCTTATTTAAAGGGAGGTCCCTGTCTGACAGGATCCGCAGGGGTTCGTTTTAAAAATGCTTTCTGGAAAGGACAGCCCGTCGCGGCGGGACATGAGCTGTTCGGCTGTATCAGGGACTGCGGGGACGGAGTCTTTGTCACGGAGATCCCGGAGAACGGCCCCGGCAGCGAGCAGGCGAAGCGGTTTGACATGGAGGGTACGGTGCTGGTGACGTTGGGAGAGGATATGGATTCCCGGCAGGGCGTCTTTGAGATTGAGATGCTTGCGGAGGCAGGAAAAGAACTGGGGCTTGGCATGTTTGCCACACCCTACGGAAAGGCCCGGAACAGTGAGGACAGTCCCTGGAATCTGTTCGCGGTGCAGCCGATTCGCTGGACCGTTGCAGAAGGGATGAGCAGCCTTACCGCGGGAGTTGGTTTCCGCAAATATGCTCTGACAAAGCCGGTGCCCCTTGAATTGGAGGAGGGCGTGTATCACAGGCTTGCCATGGAGGCGGAGGGCGGACGGCTCCGCTGTATGGCTGACGGCAGGATCGTGACGGAGATAGAGCTGCCTCATTATGACGAGCTCCAGAGTATCGCTTTGGAGGACGGGAACGACGTGCTGATCAAGCTGGTAAATATCGCCGATGAGGAAAAGGCGGTGGAGATTTCCCTGGACTGTGAGGTGGAGAGTGGGTATCTTAAGAGCGTGATCACGGGACAGCCCTCGGACTGCAATACGCTGCAGGAGCCGGAGAAGGTGACGGACAAAAAGAGCGGAGAGACGGGAGCGGCGAGAGTCTTTACCTATAAGGCGCCGGGGAGCTCCGTCAATGTACTGCGGCTTACCAGGGTACGGGAGAAGAAATGACCGGGCGGCAGCAGAAATGATAAAAATCACACATTAGGAAGGAAGTACCAATCCACAGTATCTCCGAACAGTATGGCATACAGTCCCTGGAGAGGGACTATAAACACTACTACTATATAATACGAGGAAGGAAGAAATATGCTTAGACGAGTGAAGACTCAAAACGGTGAATTACAGGGACTTGTGGGGAAGGATCCGCGGATCACGGTATTCAGGGGAGTGCCCTACGCCAAGCCTCCGGTGGGCGAGCTGCGGTGGAAGGCACCCCAGCCTGTCGAAAAGTGGGAGGGTGTGCGCAAGTGCTATGAATACGGAGATATGCCCATGATGCGGGTACACCCGGGAACGGATGACAGCTTTTACAAGAGGGAGCTCCATCCCGTGTCTGCGGATTTCGGCATGAGCGAGGACTGCCTGTATCTGAATATCTTCTCCCCCGCGGAGACGGCGGAGGATCATCTGCCGGTGTTCTGTTATATCCACGGAGGCGGCCTGCAGGATGGCTATAATTATGAGGTGGAATTTGACGGGGAGCGCGTGGCCCGTCGGGGTGTTATTGTGGTTATGATCGGTTACCGCCTGGGTCTGTTCGGATTCCTTGCCCATCCGGAGATCACGGCGGAAACACCGAAGGAACAGGTGGTCTCCAATTTCGGTATGCAGGATCAGTCTATGGCGCTCCATTGGGTAAAGGAGAACATAGGCGCCTTTGGCGGCAATCCTAAGCAAATTGTGATCTGCGGACAGAGCGCCGGAGCAGGCAGCGTGCAGACGCAGCTCTGCAGTCCTTATAACGAGGGAATCATATCGGGTGCGATCTGCCAGTCGTCAGTAACCTTTGCCTTTGGGGATGAGGAGTCTGTCTTCGGAAGGAGTATGTCGCTGGAGGATGCGGAAAAGCACGGTGCGGATTTCTTTGCCTCGGTGGGTATAAGCAGTCTGAAAGAAGCCCGGAGCCTGGATGCGGCCGAGCTGATGAGGCGCTTGGACAGCGTGTCTCCCAAAGGCGCAATGTTCGGGCTCTCCTTTGGAACCTGTGTGGACGGAAAATTTGTCACAGAGCCGGTGGTGTCCTCCTATTACAATGACAGACTGCCGGATGTACCCATGATCGTAGGCGTCTGTATGGAGGAGACCAGAGGAATGTTCGGCGGCGCGGGACTCACCAAAGAAGCGATTGAGAAGAGGGCGGAGGTTTACGGAGATAAGAAGGAAGAATTTCTGAAGCTGACCGATGTGAAATCCGACGAGGATGCGGCGGCGCTGGCACTGGGAGACGCCTTCAACACCTTCCTGGGAGGAAGCAGGGGCTTCTGTGAGCTTCGTTCCGGAATGGGAAAGAGAGTATATTATTATATTTTCGATCATGACATCCCCGGCGACGATGCGGGCTCCTTCCACGGCTCCGACCTGTGGTTTATGTTTGACTCTCTGGCTAACAGCTGGCGGCCCTTTGAGGGAAAGCATTATGACCTGGCGCGGCAGGTTTGCTCCTACTGGACCAATTTTGTGAAGACGGGGGATCCCAACGGTACGGATTATAACGGAAATCCCCTGCCTGAGTGGAAACCTTATCGGCATGAGGAGAAGAGCGTGATGCGCTTTTTGGATAAGGCTACGCCTGGGGTGTTGGAGCAGTGCCAGGTGGCGGATTTCAGACTTGCGTTTGGCAAAGAAAAATTGACAGACTGAGATAACGGGCGGCGTTCCCTTTTTGGGGGGCGCTGCTTTTTTGGTTAGCCACTTGAATATGCAGCAAAAAAATGATATGCTGAAATCACAGGCAAGAGGGGAAACTTATATGGCGAATGTATACGACGGAGCATTCCGTACCATTTTAAATGATTGCAGAAAACTGATCATTCCGGTGATCAATGAGATTTTTGGTGAGGTATATACGGGGGATGAGGAGATCCGTTTTTTTCCCAATGAGCATTTTATAGACCGACAGGACGCGGCGGATCGGGAACGTATAACAGACACCAATTTTACGGTTTTTGGGAATGTACCGAAAAAGTATCATCTTGAGTGCGAGAGCAGTCTGCCGGATGGGAGGATTACAATACGGCTCTTTGAATACGATGCCCAGATAGCGTTGGATGAAGGAGAAGCCAGAGAGGAAACGTTGACTGTTACGTTTCCCAACACGGCGGTTTTGTATCTTCGTACTTATAAAAAAACCCCGGATAAAATGAAATATGTGATTGTCACGCCGGGCGGAACGGTACAGTATGATATACCGATTATGAAAATGCAGTTGTATTCGTTGGAGGATATTTTTGAAAAGCGTCTGCTGATGTTGATTCCGTTTTATATTTTTTCACATGAGAAACGTTTTCCAGAGTATAATAAGAATGAGCAGAAGTTGGGAGAACTGAAAGCGGAGTATCAGCTGATTCTGGAAAGGCTTGATGAGTTGGAACAGCAGGAAATAATCGGAGCGTTTGATAAGCGGACGATTATAGAGCTTTCCAATGACGTGATTCGGGAGATTGCACAAAAATACGAAAATGTGCAGAAAGGCGTGGGTGGTATTATGGTTGGGGCATTGATTGAAACAGAGGCAAGGACTATCTTAAAGCAGGGAATTAGTCAGGGAATCAGTCAGGGTATTAATCAGGGTATTAATCAAGGACAAAGAGAATCTGCACTTAGGATGTTGAAGAGGGGAAAGCTTGCGATTGAAGAAATTGCAGAATATTCGGGACTCAGTGTAGAGGAAGTGATGCGGCTTGCCGGGTCTCAGGCATGATAAGTTTTCTGTGTTGTTGCTAATATAGTATTGGCAGAAAACAGGAAGATTCGCCGGGAATGGGGTGGGAGGGGAAATATATGTCAACTGATTACGGTAAAAGCAGATTTTGATACAGAACTGGAAGCGGCGGACATAAAAAACAGAGGAAACACATAAGAATTATGGGATTTTTTGATAGAGTATTTGGATGATGTTGGGGTCAAAAGAGTTGATAAAGGACTCCATGACCTTCCATATAGCAC
>JAMPFT010000032.1 GCA_023664305.1 bacterium
CTCAAAAAGATGAACCGACAGGCTACCATATCCTGAACCGGGCAGTATTCTATGTCAGCCGCCTTGTTTCCTCACAGAAGGAACGGGATTTCGTCAAGACAAACTATAACGACATCCGGCGTGTTTTCTTGATTTGGGTGTGTATGAACATGGACGGGAACAGCATGGCTTATGTACATCTGACAAAGGATGATCTGATTGGCTCTTATCCGTGGAAAGGCAGGCTTGACCTGTTAAATATCGTCCTGATCGGTATAGCGAATGAGCTTCCGGAGCATGATGATAAATATGAGCTGCACCGTCTGCCGAGTACGCTTTTGTCAATGGAGCTTTCCGTCGATGAAAAATTAGGGATCATGGAAAAAGAATACCGTATTGCGGTAGACGATAGAATAAGAGAGGACGTGAGCGCTATGTGCAACTTGTCACAGGGAATTAGGGATAATACTTTAGTAGATGTGATAATGAATATGTATGAGAATAATTTTACACTTGAACAGATAGCTGTTGCAACAAAGAAAAGCGTGGAAGAAGTCAGGGCTATCATCAAGAAAAGAGAGCCTGTACTGGCGTAACCAAAGCAAATAAGTGACAAACGAGACAAACGAGAATCTTCAAAAAAATTTTTTTCAGCCCTAAAGTTTTCCGAAAGCCTGACGATATAATTGGTGTAAGCGACAAGGATGCAACATTTTAAACAAAATGTTGCATCCCTTTTTGTCTTTGCATATTCGCTAATAAGGGCTGTTTACCGACTCATGCTTTGCGATTCATTATAATATACATAAGCCAAAAAGTCGATAGCTTATTCTTATGCTTCCTGCTTTCCCTCCAGATATTCCTGCACCGCCTTTACCCGGCCGCCGGTTTGCTGTGCCGCCATCTCCTGCAGCGCCCTTCTGCGGGCGCGTCGGCCGGATTGTATATGAACCGCTAAGGAGACCGCAAAGCTGACCGCCAGAAAAGCGTAAAAGCTGATTCCCCGGGAGACCAGCATGGCGGGAGTCACAAGTTCCTCTCCGAACACGGCGGCAAAGGCCGCCACAAAGCCGCCTTCCGCGGGTCCCACCGCTCCCGGCAGCGGCACATTGCACACCGCAAGCGTCAAAAGTGCCTGAAGCCCTGCCACCTTAAGCCAGCCGGCTCCGCTTAAGCCAAAGGCGCGATATACGGTCCACGGCACGGAAAACAGCAGTCCCTGCTGAATCAGGCACAAAACCAGCACCCTTACTGCCAGCCCCGGATTACTCCTGATACATGCCGCGCCCTTCCTGTATTCTCCCAGCATCTCTTCCAGCCTGCCGCGCGCTTCCGCCGGCCTGCGCACAATGCGCAGCTTTATCAGCAGCTTCAGCGCCGCGCTGCAAATCTTCCGGGCAGGCCCCGGCAGAAACATGCACAGAACCATCCCCGCCGTCAAGGCAATCATTACCCCCGCCCCGTACAGCAGCAAAATCCCCAAAGCTCCGTCCGTCATCTCCCTTACGGAAGGCTCCGCCAGCCACACGCATCCGGCCCAGATCAGAGTCGCCGTCTGATAGCAGGAAGCAATCAGCATCATATTCAGCGCCCCGCAGGCGGCGGGAACGCCGTCCCGGCTCATGTAATAAATCTGTGCCGGCTGGCCGCCCGTGGCGGAGGGTGTAACGGAGCTGACGTAAAAGCCTACAAAGGAATACCCCAGGCAGTGGCGGTACGGGATCCGATACCCCAGACGCTTCAAAATCTGACAGGTGCAGAGGGCCTCGCAGCCCACATATCCAAGCATCAGGAATATGCCGGGCAGCAGCCGCCAGGGATTCATATGCTTCATATTTGCCCAGAGTAGGCTCACCGGCTGGCCGCGTAACAGGATTCCGACAGTCACCGCCGTTAAAAATATCAGGATCAGCAGTCCCGACAGAAGCTTCTTTCCTTTCATCATGCCGTGGCCCCTCCGGAACAGGCGATGGCTGTCATAAGGTGATTCAGTCTCTCTGTCTCAAGCTGTTCCCGCAGGCGCTTCATACATGCCGCCGCCCGGGTAAGGCGTCTTGCGTCCAGCAGAATCTCCCGGATTTCTTCCGCGCAATCCGCCCTGTCGGCCACCCAGCCGATCCCTCTCTCTTCCAGCCAGCTCGCGTTGCGCTTCTCCTGACAGAGGGCGGGCGGCCAGGTCAGTATGGGCACCTGGGCATAGATACTCTCGAAAAGCGTAATTCCGCCCGGTTTTGTGACAATCATGTCAGCTTTTTCCATGTACTCCCAGACTCGGTCGGTATAGCCGATTACTTCTATATTTCCCCACTGTCCGGCAAGCCGCCGGTAAAGCTTTCTGTTCCGGCCCGTTATAACCGTTACATGAGTATTCGGGATTTTGCTCAGCCGCTCATAAAAATCCGCCGATGATGGCAGAAGCCCCAGCCCGCCTCCCATAATCAGGAGTTCATGATCCCGCTTTCGACCATTCCCCGCCAAAAGCTCCCGGTCCTCACTTCGGCCGTTCCTCATCGAAAGCTCCCGGTCCTCACTTCGGCCATCCTTCATCAAGAGCTCCCGGTCCTCGCTTCGCCCGTTCCTCATCGAAAACTCCCAATCCTCACTTCGGCCACCCTCCCTCAACCTGCAAAATTCCTGCCGCACCGGGATTCCCGTGACGCAGATTCTTGTCGGATCTACGCCCTTTTTTACAAGGCCTTCCCGCACTTCCCCGCTGGGAACCAGATAGCAGTCCGTGTTTCGGTTGATCCACTCCGGATGAGAGGAAACGTCCGTAATACAGGTGATCAGCGGTAAATCCAGGCCATGTCTTTCCTCCCGCGCCGCCGTCTCCTTCAGCCGGGACACCATCTGTGCGCACAGGGGATGCGTTGCGATCACCGCGTCGGGCTTGTGTTGCTGCAAAAGCTCGGCCAGCTTATCCAGAAAAAGACCCTCCAGCGGCGGCCTTGCATCCGGCCGACCGAAAGAGGATAATTTATAGTAAATATTAAAAAGGCCGCTTGCCCGGGTAACCAGCAGCTGAAATCCCTTATACAAAACCTCGGAAGCGCCCGGCAGCGCGTAAGCCGGAAAATCCTCTATCGCAATCCGCGCGTCAGGAAATCCCTGAAGCAGCTGCTGCCTCAGGGACTGGGAAGCCGCCCAATGACCCATGCCAAATTTACCCGTCAGGATCAGAATGTTCATACCGATGACCACACCTTTCTGTGGCAGACCGAAGGCTCCGGTCCGCCCTTGCATTTTACGGTCAGTATAGCGGCATATTCTGAAATTCATGCAGAGAAAAATCAAAAGACTTTTGAAAGAAAATCCTCTTTAAACTTTAAAGCGGTATCCCACGCCCCAGATCGTCTCGATATACTGCGGCTTCGCGGTGTCCGCCTCGATCTTTTCCCGGATCTTCTTGATATGCACGGTAACCGTGGCGATATCTCCGATGGAATCCATGTCCCAGATCTCCCGAAACAGCTCTTCCTTGGTGTAGACATGATTGGGGTTTTCCGCCAGAAAGGTCAGAAGATCAAACTCCTTTGTGGTAAAGGTCTTTTCCACGCCGTCCACATAGACCCGCCTTGCCGTCTTGTCGATGCGGATGCCGCGAATCTCCACGATATCGTTCTGGGGCTTCTGGTTCGTGCCCACCAGCCGCTCATAACGGGCCATATGGGCCTTCACCCTCGCCACCAGCTCGCTGGGGCTGAAGGGCTTTGTCATATAGTCGTCCGCTCCCAGGCCCAGTCCCCTGATCTTGTCAATGTCGTCCTTTTTCGCCGATACCATCAGAATCGGAATGTTCTTCTCCTCCCGGATTCTCCTGCACACCTCGAAGCCATCCATGCCCGGCAGCATCAGATCCAGAATCACCAGATTATATTCCCCGGTCAGTGCCGTATTCAGCCCTTCCTTACCGTTATTGCAGATATCCACCTGAAAATCCGAGAGCTCCAGATAATCCTTCTCCAGATCTGCGATTGCTTCCTCATCCTCAATAATTAAAATCCTGCTCATTCCATCCTCCATTCTGCCGCCTGCCACGGCGCCTGTCATAACCGCTCCGGTTTCTCTTGCAAACCCAGCGATTCCCCTCTTTATTCCTGCAGGCAATAAATCAAGTCAACGCAAATGACTCTGTACTGTGCCTGCGCGAGCAATTGACTCTGCTTTCCGCCTCTCGCGTATTCTCAGGAAACCTGCAGCTCGATATATTTCCGCAGTACAAAGTGCATACAGGTTCCTTCGCCTTCCTTCCCTGTGGCCCAAATGTAGCCGCCGTGATCCTCTATGATCTTTTTCACGATAGACAGCCCGATGCCGCTTCCCCCCTGGGCGGAATTTCGGGAGGCGTCCGTCCGGTAAAACCGCTCAAAGATCCTGCCCAGGTCCTTCTGGGCGATTCCCTTCCCGTTGTCCTCGATCTCGACACAGATGGAATCCGCCTCGTCCAAAATGCGGATGTCGATAACGCCCCGGGGCTTATCCATGTATTTTATGCTGTTGCTGATAATATTATTGATGACCTTCTTCATCTGCTCCGGATCCGCGATAACTACCGTGTCCGGCGCCGCCAGGTTGGAATAGTTCAGCTGAATGCCTCGCTGCTCCAGATCCATCCCCACCTCTTCCACGCAGTCGCCAAAGTAGTCCGCCACGTTAATCCGGTGGAAATTATAGGGAATCCGGTTATTGTCAATGCGGGAATAATAGGTCAGCTCGTTGATCAGCCGCTCCATATCGTTGGCCTTGCTGTAGATGGTCTTAATATATTTATCCATCTTCTCCGGCGTGTCGGCCACGCCGTCCATGATCCCCTCCACATAACCCTTGATGGCCGTGATGGGCGTTTTCAGGTCATGTGAGATATTGCTGATCAGCTCCCGGTTCTGTTCCTCGCTCTCCCGGCTTTCCTCCGTGGATTCCTTCAGCCGCAGGCGCATATCCTCGTAGTTGCGGTACAGATCCCCGATCTCCCCCTTGATTCCCGTCTCCAGCGCGTATTCGAAATTTCCTTCCTTGATCTTACGCATGGCGGTGTTCAACTCGTTGATCGGGTTAAACACGCCCTTGCGGATCCACCTTGTCAGCATGACGCTTGTGAAAATCAGGATCAGGAAAATGGCGACGAACATATCCACCAGAAGGTGCTTTGAAATCAGGGCGTTTGCCCGCGTGACCACAAAAGCGCTTCCCTCGTCCCCGTCCGGGAAGCGGAAGTCCACCTGTTTCACAAATTTATCGTACTCGTCAAAATAAAATCCGGAGTCCTCCGAGATCCCGCCGTCCCGATACTCGGGAAGCTTGGGAAAAATAACCCTGGCCGCCTCCTCGTTCCCCGCGTAGTAAAGCTCCCTTCCCTTCCGCACGATAATATAGGTGGATTTTCTGGCGATCTCGGAATTGACCTGCTCCAGATATTCCCTGTCCGCCAGCCGGGAGGGATCCTTCGCCGCCTGTTCCTGCAACACCTGAAACGCCTTGTCCGTCCGCTCCACGATTTCCCGCATACTGTCGGAGACCTGAGAATAGTCGAACTTATCCGCAGGAAGCCCTTTCTGCACGCCGAGCAGATACAGGCCGATCCCGCAGAAGGCCAGAGACGTCAACACTAACGGCAGTACGATGATCGTGATAAATGTGACCTGTAGCCTTGTCTTGAATTTCATTTTCCGTCTCCCTCCGGCCGCCCTGTTTCTCCGTCTTTTTGAAGATTATAACATTTTTTACCGTGAAAAGTATAAATTCGGCGGGATATAATCATTAAAAAAAAATAAACTTACGATTTTCTTACGATTTCACGGTTCGACTTTACTTTTCTCAAAAGAAAAGTTAGGATAAAAAAGTGTCCTGTCGGACACTTAGAAGAATGCTTCGCATTCTTCCCTGATCGTGACAAAGTTTCTTATTAGATAAAAAAGTGCTGCAAGCGGCACAAAGCGCCCATATGGGCACTTAGAAGAACGCTTCGCGTTCTTCCCCGGCTGCGACGAAGTTTCCTATAAGGTAAAAAAGCGAACAAGTACGCTGATTGCGGCGAAATTTCATGGGGAAAAACCTGGGGGTAGACATGAATAAAAATATTCTGGTTGTGGACGACGAGGCGTCCATAGCGGATCTGGTAGAGGTTTATCTGCAGAACGAGGGCTATCAGGTGTTTAAATTTTACAACGCGACAGAGGCGCTCGCCTGTCTGGAGAAGGAGGAGATGGCGCTGGCGGTCATCGATATCATGCTGCCGGATATGGACGGCTTCACCCTGTGCCGCCGGATTCGGGAAAAGCATCTTTTCCCGATCGTCATGCTCAGCGCCAAGGTTGAGGATACGGACAAGATTACCGGCCTGACCCTGGGTGCCGACGATTATGTGACCAAGCCCTTCAATCCTCTGGAGCTAATAGCCCGCGTAAAAACACAGCTGCGGCGCTACACCCGCTACAATGTGGGGGAGGCTGCCGCCGCGGACGAAATCTCGATCCGGGGACTGCAGATCTGCAGGGACAGTCATAAGTGCTTTCTGAACGAGCGGGAGCTGCCCCTGACTCCCATCGAGTTCAATATTCTCTGGTATCTCTGCGAGCACAGGGGAAAGGTGGTTTCCTCGGAGGAGCTGTTCGCCGCAATCTGGGGCGAGGCCTACTTAGACAGCAACAACACCGTCATGACCCATATCGCAAGACTCCGGGAAAAAATGCAGGAACCGGCGCGGAAGCCGAAATATGTCAAAACCGTCTGGGGGGTGGGATACACCATTGAATAAATTGCAGGAAACCGAAAAAACAAACACAGGGGCCGCGCATCGGAAGCTCTCCCTGCGGAAGACCACCGAAAGCGCAGGCTTACCGAAGACAAAGCCGAGACTCCTGCAGCTTTTGCCGGACAGGAGTCCTCTCAGCAGCTACGGCAGACGCGCCAGAAGACAGATTCTGCTTCAATACGCTTTTTCCATAATCGCCTACATCGTTATCTGCTGTCTTCTTTTCTTCCTGGCGATCAACGGATATTATGTCTATCGGAAGATCACACACGACGAAAGCAGCCTGATTTTTGCGCTCGCCCAGGTCGTCCGGGAAACTCTTATGATCTGGCCGTTTCTCTTCGGCGTGCTGGGCTGGATTTTTCTGACCCGGTTCTTTTTAGGCAAGCCCTTGCGTTATCTGGACGAACTGATCGATGCGGCGGAGCTGCTTTCCACACCGGCGGACGTTCCCATCAGCCTTTCGCCGGATCTGCGGGAGGTACAGGACAGCCTGAACCTTGTGCGGGAGCGGGCCCTTCGCAACGCCCTGCTGGCAAAGGAGGCGGAGCAGCGCAAGAACGACCTGATCGTGTATCTGGCCCACGACCTGAAGACGCCCCTGACCAGTGTGATCGGTTATCTGACGCTGCTTCGGGACGAACCTCAGATTTCCCCGGAGCTGCGCGCCCGCTATAACGGAATCGCCCTGGAAAAGGCGCTGCGGCTGGAGGATCTGATCAATGAGTTTTTCGATATCACCCGGTTCAACCTGACCTCCCTTACCCTGGAACCGGAACGGATCAACCTAAGCAGGATGCTGGAGCAGATTGTCAGCGAATTTCTGCCGGTGCTTGCGGAAAAGGATCTGACCTGGGAGACGGACATCCGCCCCGACGTCTGGCTCGTCTGCGACCCGGATAAGCTGGAGCGGGTATTTGACAATCTGATCCGCAACGCGGTCAATTACAGCTATCCCGACACAAAAATCCGGCTGACCATGCATCCCGCCCGAAGCATGGAAACGGAGGACACACGGTCCGACCCGGACAGCGTGCTGATCGCCGTCAGCAACCGCGGCAAAACCATTCCTCCCGACAAGCTGGACCGCATTTTCGAACAGTTCTTCCGGCTGGACTCCTCCCGGGCATCCTCCACCGGCGGCGCGGGGCTGGGTCTTGCCATCGCAAAGGAGATTGTCGAGCTCCACGGCGGCGTCATCACCGCGGACAGTCAAAATGAAAGTATTCTCTTCACCGTGAGACTGCCTGTAAGAAATTTGTAGGATTTCCCTCAGGATTTCTTATGATTTTCAACACAAAACCTAAATAGATAAAACACCCTGTTCTGGTATGCTTCTTTTGTCGGACAGGGTGTTTTTTGAATGCTCCCGATACATGTTTCCAACGGATAAAAGACCGGCAGCGGGAGAATATCGCCGACGGAAAGGGTGTCCACCGCGGCCGCCGATTTACGGCAGGAGCAGATAAAACAGACTGTCCGGAAATGTCTTTCAAACAGGGAGGTATCAACTTGAAAAATATTTTGATCTTCTTCGGAGGCTGTTCCTCCGAATACAGCGTTTCTCTCTCCTCCGCGGCCGGAGTTCTCCTCCATCTGGATCGGGAAAAATACAGGGCCGTGCCCGTGGGCATCACGGAACAGGGGCAGTGGTTCTACTACACCGGCCCTGTGGAAAAGCTTCTGGATAACACCTGGTTCAACCGGAACGACTGCACTCCCGCCGTGCTCTCTCCAAACCGGGGGGAAAACAGTCTCCTGCTGCAGGAGCAGGGATACTCGAAAAAAATCCGCATCGACGCCGCCCTGCCGGTGCTTCACGGCAGGAACGGGGAGGACGGCACTCTTCAGGGCCTGATCGAACTGGCGGGAATCCCCCTGGCGGGCTGCGGCACCCTGGCCTCCGCCCTCTGCATGGATAAGGACCGCGCCCATAAGCTGGCGTATCTGGCAGGATTGCGCGTGCCGAAGTCGCTGACGTTAAGCGACGCCTGCTCCGACCGGGACGACATGCTCTCCCGGGCGCGGCTTTTTGCGCGAGAGACAGGCTTCCCCCTGTTTGTCAAGCCCGTGAAGGCCGGATCCTCCTACGGCGTCTCCAAGGTAAACGGGGAGGACGGGCTGGAGGACGCCGTTCTGCTGGCCCTGCGCTATGACGATCAGGTCATCCTGGAGGAGAATATCGACGGCTTTGAGGTGGGCTGCGCCGTGCTGGGAAACACGGAGCTGATCACGGGCGAGATCGACGAGATCGAGCTGTCCGGCGGCTTTTTCGACTTCACGGAAAAATATACCCTGAAGACCTCCGCCATCCATGTCCCCGCCAGGGTCTCCCCCGCAAAATCCGCCGAGATCAAGGAGGCGGCAAAGCAGATTTACCGCGCCTTAGGCTGCAGCGGCTTCGCGCGGGTAGACATGTTTCTGACGCCCCGAGGCGAAATCGTCTTCAATGAGGTCAACACCATCCCCGGCTTTACGGAGCACAGCCGCTATCCCGGTATGATGAAGGCCGCCGGACTCTCCTTCCGGGAGGTACTGACCCGGATTATCGAGCTGGCACAGTAACGTGAGGAAATTTTCGCAGGACATAAGACGGTCTGCAAAACCTTTCAGTCTTGCGCAGGAAACAACGGGCAGCACGCTTCGCGAACTGCTCTTATGTCAATAAGCTGCGCCGCCGCATGGGCGGCTCGGAGGTGTCATTTGTACAAGCTTATCTTAAAACGGGAGCAAATTCATACAGGGAGCCTGATTCTTGTAAACAAAGAATACGGGTTCCAGGCCGGTTCGGAGGATCTTCTGATTCCCGTCTCGGAGTCCGCGCCTGAGATCCTGCTGCAGCATCGGGCCGCTACGCTGCTGGAACAGCTGATGCTCAAGCTTCACGGCTGGAGCTCTATTGTTCCCGTCAGCGGCTGGCGCTCCTTTGAGGAACAGCAAAAAATCTGGGACGATACCCTGCGGGAAAGCGGTCCGGCGTTTACGGAAAAGTATGTGGCCCGGCCCGGACACAGCGAGCACCAGACCGGTCTTGCAATCGACCTGGGACTGCAAAGCGATCACATCGACTTTATCTGTCCCGATTTTCCCGACTCCGGCGTCTGTCGGACCTTTCGGGAAAAAGCGCCGAAATACGGCTTTATCCTCCGCTACCCCGCCGGAAAAGAGGCGGTCACGGGTATCGGACACGAGCCCTGGCACTTCCGGTATGTGGGCGTGCCTCACGCAGAAATCATGGCGGAAAACGGCCTGACCCTGGAGGAATACATGACGTTTATCCGCAGCTACTCCCACGGGCACTCTCCCCTTGTCACAAGGGTCGGACTATGCAGGGTCTCTGTCTCTTATGTGGAAAACACAGGCCCGCAGACCGTGATTGAAATCCCCCGCTCCCGCTCCTACACCGTCTCCGGCAACAATGTGGACGGGTTTGTGTTGGCGGAGTGGGAAGTGTGAGAAAGGTTTGCACAGGTTTATTTATTTGACAAAAACATGCCGTTGTCGAGAAAGGGAACAGAATATTCTTTTATGCGTCGCGAAGAAACGCTTTTTTGACGCAAATACAGGAAAGGAACAGAACTTTTATGCAGACACAGAGAAAATCCTACGGCGGCCCGGATTACTTCCGTCTGGCCGCGGCGTTTTTGGTTATCGCTATTCACACCTCGCCTCTCGCTTCCGTAAACGGCGGGGCGGACTTCTTTTTAACCCGGGTTCTGGCAAGAACGGCAGTCCCCTTCTTTTTTATGGTCACCGGGCACTTTGTGCTTTCCGGGCTTTTTTCACAGGATTCCGAGGAGCGGCTCCGCTGTACAAGACGGGCCGGAAAATATCTGCTGCGGCTCTGTATCCTCTACCTCGCCTCCGTCGCTCTCTATCTTCCTCTCGGAATCTACGCGGGACATTACAGGGAGCTTTCGGTGTCAGGCGCTCTTCGTATGCTCCTGTTTGACGGAACCTTTTATCACCTGTGGTATTTCCCTGCCTGCATCCTCGGCGTTCTGCTCCTCCTTGCGCTGAGCCGGTTTCTGCAGCTTAAGGCAGTCTGCGCCGTCTCCGTCCTGCTCTATCTTTTCGGGCTGTTCGGCGACAGCTATTACGGACTGACTGAAAAAATACCCGTCCTGAAAACGGTTTACGAGGCCATGTTCCGCCTGTTTTCCTATACGCGAAACGGCCTGTTTCTCGCGCCTGTCTTTCTGACGCTGGGGATTTTGGCAGGCGCTTCCGCAGAGGCCGCTCCTGCAAAAAAGCGGGCAAATTCCGCTCCTGTCACGGCGGATTTGGCAGGCGCTTCCGCAGAAGTCGCTCCTGAAAAAAACCGATCAAACTTCGCTCCTGTCACGGCGGAATTTCCTGTAAAAGGACAAAAGCTCCGACTGCCGCGCCGCGTTCTTTTCCTCGCCCTCTCCTTCTGCGCCATGACGGCGGAGGCTTTTTTGCTCCGTCACTTTGATTTACAGAGGCATGACAGCATGTATCTGTTTCTGATACCTGTGTCATATTTCTTGTACTGCTGCCTGCTTTCCGTTCCCGCGGCGCCTCGAAAGCTGTTCCGCACCGCTTCCACATGGATCTATGTGCTGCATCCCGCGTTTATCGTCGTAGTGCGGGGAGCCGCCAAAGTGCTGCGCCTCACCGGCCTTCTAATCGACAACAGCCTGATTCACTATCTGGCGGTTTCCTGTCTGTCCGCAGCTGCGGGGCTGTTCCTTTCTTATGCCGCTGCTTTTCTCAGGAGGAAAAAGGCACAGAGCGGCCGCCCCGAATCTGCCGGTGCTTACGGCGGCAGGCTCGCGGCGGGCTCCTCTTCTGAGGAGGACACTGAACCCGCGGACGGCCTGTTTCCAGATGAAAGCATTCGCAAACCCACGGACGGCCTGTTTCCGGATGAAAACGCCTGCATATCTGTGAACGGCTTGTCCCCGGAAGAGAGGACTCGCAAATCTGTGGATGACCTGTTTCCGGAAGGAAGCGCCTGCAAGTCTGCGGACGGCATTTCCTGCGAGAATCGTCTTGATGTGCCTTCGGGGAATCGTTTTTCCGAAAAGCATGACAAAAGTGTCACATTTCTTCCTGGCACCGAGCGAGCCTGGATTGAGCTGAATTTGAACGCGCTGGAGCACAACGTGCGTTTTCTGCAGTCCTGCCTTCCCGCAGACTGCCGCCTGATGCCTGCGGTAAAGGCCGACGCTTACGGCCATGGTGCGGAAATCATCGCCGGAGAACTGAACCGTCTGGGTGTCTGTGATTTCTGCGTAGCCTGCGTGTCCGAAGGCATTGCGCTGCGGGAAGCCGGTATCCGGGGACAGATTCTGATCTTGGGCTATACCCACCCTTCTCAGTTCCCTCTTCTGTGCCGCTACCGCCTCACTCAGACCGTAATCGACTTTCCGTATGCGGAGCAGATGCAGTATTTCGGTCAAAAGCTTCATGTACACATTGCCGTGGATACCGGAATGCACCGCCTGGGTATCCCGTGCGGAAAGCCGGAGGAAATCCTTTTCGTTTACCGCATGAAAAACCTTTTTGTGGACGGAATCTTCACGCACCTGTCCTCCTGCGACTCCTCCGACGCTCCCTGTAAGGCCTTCACGGAAAATCAGATCAACGCTTTTTATCAGGTCGTGGACCGGCTGAAAGAAGCCGGATGCGACTGCCGGGGACTCCATCTCCTTTCCAGCTACGGGATCGCCAATTATCCTGACGCCGCGGAGGATTACGTCCGTCCGGGGATTGCCCTTTACGGAACCCTCAGCTCCCCGGGAGATCCCTTCGCCGATTTTCTCCGCCCAGTTCTTTCCCTGAAGGCAAGGGTGGCGTCCGTCCGCACCCTCCGGCCCGGAGAATCCGCAGGCTACGGCATGGCCTTTACCGCCCAAAGACCCACAAGAATTGCCGTCCTCTCCATAGGCTACGCGGACGGCCTGCCCAGAGAGCTTTCCTCCGGCGCGGGAAGCGTTCTGCTGAATGGCCGGAGGGCTCCTGTGATCGGCCGGATCTGTATGGACCAGACCCTCGTGGACGTCAGCGAAATCCCTGACGTTTTCCAGAACGACACGGCCGTCCTCATCGGCTCTCTGGGCGAAGAACAGATCACGGCTGCGCAGATGGCCGACCAGTGCAGCACCATCGCCAACGAGCTTCTGAGCCGACTGGGCGTCCGGCTCCCCAGGATTGAGTTTGTAGACGATTAATGACGGTTTTCCCTTTTAAAAACCTTTTTAGGAAAAATTTTTTGTTGCCGTTAAATGCTATTGACATCTCCGAAAAAATGCCTATAATAAAAATAGTAATCGTTACTGTTTTCGGGAAGGAGATTGTTTTGGCTACTCTCAAGTACAGCAGGCAGCGGGAAATGATCAAGGAATTTCTGATGACCAGAAAGGATCATCCCACCGCGGATACCGTCTACAGAAATCTGCGGCAGAATAATCCCAGCATCAGCCTGGGAACCGTTTACCGCAATCTCACTCTTCTGGCGGATCTCGGAGAGATCAACAGGCTGCGCCTGGGGGACGGTGTGGATCATTTCGACGGTGACACTTCCCCGCATTATCACTTTGTCTGTACGGAATGCGGCGGCATATCTGACCTGAAAGCGGACGGTATCGATGACATCATAAATCTTGCCGACGACGGTTTTGACGGACATATTGAAGGCCACATTACTTATTTCTACGGAATCTGCCGTCGGTGTATGGAGTCACAAAAGCTTTCAAAGCTTTAATATTTTAAGGAAAAGGAGATATGTTTATGAAGTATGTATGTCAGGTATGCGGTTATGTTCACGAGGGAGACGAGGCGCCCGCTGAGTGCCCCATCTGCCACGCTCCCGCCGAGAAGTTTACGGTGCAGGCCGGAGAGAAAACCTGGGCCGCAGAGCACGTCGTAGGCGTTGCTCAGGGCGTCCGTGAGGATATCATCAAGGATCTGCGCGACAACTTTAACGGAGAGTGCTCCGAGGTCGGCATGTATCTTGCCATGGCAAGAGTCGCTTTCAGAGAGGGCTATCCCGAGGTTGGTCTGTATTATGAGAAGGCTGCTTACGAAGAGGCTGAGCACGCTGCAAAATTTGCCGAGCTGCTGGGCGAGGTTGTCACCGATTCCACCAAAAAGAATCTGGAGATGAGAGTTGACGCCGAAAACGGCGCTACCGCAGGCAAGACCGATCTGGCGAAGAGAGCGAAGGAGCTCGGTCTGGACGCAATCCATGACACGGTTCATGAGATGGCTAAGGATGAAGCGAGACACGGAAAAGCATTCGAGGGTCTGCTGAACAGATACTTCGGATAAAAAAGTGCCGCGCAGCGGCACTTAGAAGAATGCTTCACATTCTTCCATTGCCGTGACGAAAGTACTGATAGAATCAAAACATTGGCATTTAAGTCTGGGGATAAGCCGGAAACGGTTTATCCCCTTTTTCATGGCGGAAAATTTCCGAAAAACTTTGTAACGAAACCGCGCTTCGTGCGTTAATAAAGTAAAGGAGGTGACGGCTTTTGCTCTTTGAGGAAATCTATGAGCTGTATTTCAGAGATGTTTATCGCTTTTTGCGCAGCCTGACCAAAGACGAAACACTGGCAGAAGAATTGGTTCAGGAAACCTTCTTCAAAGCGTTAAAAGCCATTGACCGCTTTGACGGTTCGCAGGACATACGCGCCTGGCTGTTCACGATTGCCCGGAACGCCTATTATTCCCATTGCAGAGCCGCCAGGGTTACAGTACCGGTAGAGGATATTGCGGAAGAACCACCGGACTCTGTCCGCCTGGAGGATAAGCTGATCCGGGAGGAAGACGCTTTCCGGATCCATCAATACCTTCACTCGATGAAGGAGCCCTATAAGGAAGTGTTTTCGCTTCGGGTTTTCGGTGAACTTCCTTTTGAAAAAATCGGCCGGCTGTTCGGCAAAAACGGCAGCTGGGCGCGCGTAACCTTTTATCGGGCAAAAAAGCAGATTGCAGAACACATGGAGGTGATTGAACGTGAGAGAGATTAGCTGTGATGTCATTCGCGACATTCTTCCGCTGTATGTAAGCGACATTGTCAGTACGGACACCGGAGAGCTCGTTGCCGAGCATTTGGAAACCTGTCCTGACTGCCGCCGGGAACTGGAAATGATGCGGCAGGCAATCGTGATTCCTGCAGATACGGAGGCAGAGCCCATTCAGCTTCTCAAAAAGAGCCTGACCCGTACAAAGCGCCGGACTGCCATCCTGGCGGCGTTTTGTACCGCGGCCGTTCTCCTTGCGGCGGGACTTTTCCTGATCCTGTACCGCACCCCGGCGTCCAGTCAGAATATTGAGACGGCGACGGAAGCCTCCGGCATTGGAACCTATTGGATGCTGAACATTTCCTCAAAGGACGGAGCCTGGCTCAACGCAGACCGCGAATGCCTCCGGGCCTCCGAGGAGGAGGGGGACGTCTACCGCGTCAACGTCTACGAGACGCTGCTTCCCATTCCTGCCCAAAGCCGGCTTACCCTGCAGCTTGGCCGCTATTGGGAGACGGAACCGCCGGCCGGCTACGACGTCACGGTCATACTGGTGTTTGAGGATAAGGAGGTTACCTACTCCATGCGGGAATTGGGACAGGAATACTGGAAGATTCAAACGGAAAGCGAGGAATGACCGACAATGCGATATTTTCTTTCAGACTGTAAACGGCTGTACCGCAGCAAAATGGCTTTGATCACCTGGGCAGTTTTGGCTGTCCTTACGGTAATCGGACCGCTCTACCATCGGTGGACTTTATCTCCCATGACCTGGTCCGGCATGGATCATCCTTATTTCTGGTGGCTCGTGATGAACAACGGTATCGCCGCCAACATCTTTTATGCCGTCCTCCTTGCCTGGCCTGTGCTGTGTACGGGTCTGGTGTTCGCCAGGGAACGGCTGTCCTCCGCGGAGACGCTGTCCTCCATCCGCGGCGGCAGACGGCGCTATCTTCTGTCTAAGGAGTGCTCTTCATTTCTGGTCACGTTTCTGAACATGGCGGTTCTCCTGCTTCTGAATGTATGGATCACGAACCTGCTGTATCAGGCGGACATCCCGTTCACCTCTTTTGAGCAGGGACGGTATTACATTCCGAAGGAAGGCAGCATAGGATGGTTCTTCTGTCAGTCAGGACCACTGGCGGCAGAGATCGCCTATTCCGTCCTGATGGCGCTCTACATGGCGCTGCTGGCGGCTCTCACGGTCGGTATCCAGATGGCGCTTCCGCTGCGCAACCTTTACCTTGCTTTCCTGGTTCCTTTGATCGCGCTCCACGCAGTCGATTTTGCACTGCAGGCACTGCTTCCCGCGCAATATGTGCCGTCCGTTTTCCTGCAGCCAAAGGCTTCTACCGCCCTGGCGTCGGCCCCCTCGCCGGGAAATGTCGTCATCGGCTTCCTGGCGCTGTCTGCAGTCTGTCTGATTGTATTTCTCCTGGGCCTGTTCAGGAGCCGTGATACATTATGAGCGCATTTTATCGCGCCTTGCGGCGTCCGGCGCAGATCGTTTCCGGTGCATACGGGCTGACGGCGCTGTTCTTTCTGCTGGTCAGCGGAGACTTCGCGGATTATCGGCTCTTAGCCGTCTACGACAAGATCATGATTTATCTGCTCACCCCGCTGACGCTCCTGCTTTTCTGCCGGGTGGAAATGGTCATGAGACCGGCCCTGACGATCCGCCTGGGCAGCAGGAGGCGGGCGTTGGCGGTCTGCCTGGCTCTGCAGGGCGTGTGCGCGGCGTTTTGCTCCCTTCTCTGGCTGGCAATGACTGATCTGTGTGCGTTCCTGCGCTACCGGACGCCGCTGTTTTGCCCGGGAGACGCCGGGCTCCCGAGCATTCTGCGCTATATTCCCCTGTGGCTGCTTCTGGCGGAAATCTCTCTCCTGATCGGGAATCTCCTGCCCCGTCAGACTGCCGCCCTCTCCTGTGCCGCAGGGTATCTTCTCTTTGCGGTGGAGCTGCTGTCCCTCTCCACCCTGCTCCCGCCGCATATCGGGCTGCTGTTCTCCTGGTTCTATCGGGAGGCGGGCGGGGCCGTCCTTTGTTTCTGGTGCGCCGTTTTGGCCGCCGTTCTGGTCTGCATCTGCGACAGGGAAGATATAGATTGAAAATCGGTGAATTTTCGATCTATTGCGGAAAGGTATGGATATCAGTTTGAAAGTTCCTTTCAACCTATTGATTGGTATGCGCGCGGAGCGCGCAAGGGGTATCAACATGAAGTATATCTGGAAAAACAGTATACGCCGAATGCTTCCGGCGGGAATCGGATTGTTTTTACTGTGCCTGATTTTTCCCAAATTGACAGGTTATGCGCCGCTGGACGCCTTACGCGCGCTGTACGGCGGCGTGCCGCTGGGAAGGCTGACGGTACAGGCCGGTTTCTTTTTCACGTTCTCGCTCCTGCAATATTGCGGATGGCTGGGACTGTCCTGTCTGCTGAAAAATGAGACCAATCTGCTCCCGCGCTGGCAGAGCAGGGGAAAACTGCTTGCGGCGCTTTGGCGGTTCCTTCTGCCGACGGATCTGCTCTTTGTCCTAACGGCAACCGCCGGGACGCTGGCGGGGCTCTGCGGCGGCGTTTTGGTAAGCGCATCGACAGAGATTTTCGGCGGCGTTTCAGCCGTAGCAGCAAGACTCGGCGGCGTTTGGGCCGCCGCACCGACAAGGATTTGCGGCAGCGTTTCAACCGGGGCAGCAAGACTCTGCAGCGTTTGGGCCGCCGCACCGACAAGGATTTGCGGCAGCATTTCAGCCGGGGCAGCGGCAGGACTCGGCGGCGGCACCTGGGCCAGCGCACCGGCGATGCTCCGCGGCAGCATTCCAAGCTGGGTATCGGCAGGGCTTTACGGCTGCTTTCCGCCCAGTGTACTGGCGGAGCTTCGCAGCTGCATTTCAGCCGGAACGCTGCAGGAATTGGCGGAAATCAGCGTGCGCGGGTTGATAGAATGCATATTTTTGTCCGGCCTTCAACTCTTCTTTTTGGTGCGGCTGGGAGAGGAGCGGACCGCAATCGCCATGACGGCCACAGCCGTAGGGATGACGCTGATCTCCTTAAGCCCCATGCGGCTCGTCTGGCTGGCTCCGGCAAAGACACCGTTTCTCGCTGTCAGCTTCGTCACGGGCATTTGCCTTGCCATTGGAGCGGCAAGACTGGGGAAAAAGGCGTCCCTTCGGGACATCTGGTAGAATGCTGCGCATTCTTCCCCGGTTACGAGAAAATTTTCTATAGGGAAAAGCGGCACGAAGGGACACTTAGATCGCGATTTTGTTCGCAGGAAAATAAGGAGGAATCTGCATCATGGAAATCCGAGTGGAATCACTGAATAAAACCTTCCGCGGCGTGCGGGTGTTGGAAGATATCAGCTATACGTTTACATCCGGCAAAATTTACGGGCTGGCAGGAAAAAACGGCAGCGGAAAGACCATGCTGCTTCGGGAAATTGCCGGGCTGATTCATCCTGACTCCGGCCGGGTACTGATCGACGGAAAACAGCTCCACCGGGATTTGTCCTTTCCGCCCGACATGGGCCTGATCATCGAAAAGCCGGAATTTCTGAGCGACATGAGCGGATTTGAAAATCTGAAAATGCTGGCCGGTATCCGCAGAAAAATAACGGATGAGCAAATCAAGACATGGATGCGGCGGTTTTCGCTGGATCCCGAGGCCGGACAACCCATGCGAAAATACTCCCTGGGTATGAAGCAAAAGATCGGCATCATTCAGGCCGTCATGGAGGATCCGGAGCTGCTGATTCTGGATGAGCCTTTTAACGCCCTGGACGAAGAATCTGTCCGTCTGTGCTGGTCCCTCCTCCGTGTACTCCGCCAGGCGGGCAAACTGATCCTTATCACATCTCATCACAAAGAGGATATTGAGCAGTTGTGTGACCATACCCTGCTCATGGAGGAGGGACGGCTGACGGCGTCGGTTGCCTGAGTATGCTCTTAGCTGTTTTTCCGTAAGTTGCTTATCAATTCTCTTTTACAGACAGGGCGTTAATCGCCCTGTAGTGTTGGTCTGAATGTTGTCGCTCATTGTTCCTCCTTAATGACAAAAAAATAGAGCATATAGATTTCCGTTTCTATATGCTCTAACGCTATTACTGTATTTGGTTTTGATTGATATGATTGGTTACGCCAACTGCATTGTTTTGTTTTCTAACTCCTTAACTATATCAAGGGATAACTCCGTAGCCTCTGCTATTTCTTCTAAAGTCATTTTCCCTAACTTTATTAAATGAACCGCTGTCTTTTTTGCCCTATTTAATTCTGCGTTCCGCGCTGCCTCATTCCTCATATCCTCCATAATCTTACACATGGCTTTTACTCCTTTCTCGTCTTTCTTGAAGTACCTCGCTCTCCCTGCAAGCTCCTCAAAATTCATATCATCGGGTTCGGTGCATGAAAAGTCGTGCATCAGTTTACCGATTTCATCATCGCCCCTGTATTTTCCATTCACATATAGGATATGCGAACCGTCACCAAACAATACTTTTTCTTCCCCGATTGTGACATATCTCTCTACTGGATATATCGGCTGATTTCCTTTCATCACATCATTTTCCGTAATGAAAATAACATAGCTGTCGGGAATGTCCTCCGTTTCTTCGCCACTCTTTAATATATGTGCGTCCAACAGACTGCTGTTGTGCCTTGCCCTTTTTGCGCCTGCTCCTGCGTCTGAACGCTGAATTTCCACGTCAAATTCCTTTTTATCTCCGTCAACTGCATGAACATCTAACGTTGCAGAACGCCCCCACAAGTTTTTCAATACCTCCTGCGTTTGTATTGATTTGATTTTTATGTCCTTCTTTCCCAAAACAATCTGTAATATCAGTTCCACACCCTCAAAATTATCTTTAAGACAAGCAGTCATAAAATCATCGTCCATATAGCGGAACGCTTTCAGTCGCTCTAAATCCTGCTGGTGTGTCTGCTCTATTATATCCAAAAATATCACCCTCCTTCACCACTTTTATTATACATCAGACAATGCCATTTGAAAACTGAATTTTTTGTGAAAACTTCAGCCCATAAATGCAATAGTTTCTTCATCTTCATAGACTTTCATACTTGGAATATTTTCTGCTACAATTTTGCAAAAAATACAATTACACATTTTGACCTCTAAAAATCAAAAAATTTCTCCCTTTTCGGAATTGTGTACCCATTAAAATCGGATCCATAAATATACAGTTTTAATGAATAAAAATATATTTAGATATTGCCATGCATTGAAATAAGCAGTCAAATAGAGTATGATATAAAATATAATTTATAAAGGAAATTAGAATTTATGAGGACAAAGTCATGTACTTAAACAAAGAATTATACAATATGATTTTTAAAAGGAAATCATTTCATTTGTTTAGAAATATTGAAAACAGCAGCATATCTGAAAATGATATTGAAAGAATCGTAGCGGCATATGGAGCATTGATTCCGCTATATTCCAATATAAAAACAGCAATTCGGATTGTTCCCGCAAATGAAACCACCTGCAAACGAGGACAGCAGTTCTGCATATTACTATATAGTGAAAAGAAAGACAATTATTTGCAGAATATTGGATATTTAGGTGAGCAGTTAGATTTGTACCTTGTTTCGCAAAATATCGGGACACTTTGGTTTGGAATTGGAAAAACAGATGAACCGTCTTTCAGAGGACTCGATTTTGTAATTATGATTGCAATGTCAAAGATAGATGACGAGAAAAAATTTCGCAAAGATATGTTCAAGAGTAAACGAAAACCGACGAGTGAAATTTGGTTTGGAAAACCTATTATGGGAATAACTGATATTGTTAAATATGCTCCAAGTGCTTGTAATACACAGCCTTGGATAGTAGAATATATGGATACCACCTTAAAGGTTTATAGATATAAAAAAACAGGTAAAAGAGGTATTATGCCTGTTGATAAAGTATCTTTCTATAACCAAATTGACATTGGGATATTTTTATGTTTTCTTGATTTATGTTTACAGCATGAAGCGATTCAATATGAAGTGGAATTATATACAGATAAAGGCTTAGATGAAGAAAAAACATTAAATGCAATTTACAAAATATTATCATAAATTCCGGTAGAATTGTTAGCAGAGATACATTCTTGAACAGGCAGAGTGAGGCTATCCAACCAAAAGGGATAGCCTTTTCTCAATTCTCAGACCTAATTTTCCCAATATACAGTAAGCAAAATTTAAAATGCAGTTCCCTAAATAGCTTGAAAAATAATAGCAGTGGAAACACTTTCCGAAAAGGGAGAAAATTTTAGATATACTTACTACCTTCTTTGATACTTAAAGCACTCATTTTTTCCCGATTGTCATTGATGAATTTAATAACCCACTTCGGATTCGTTTTTGAGTATTCTCTCAGCGCCCATCCGATTGCTTTGTTAATAAAAAACTCATCAGTTCCAAAGTTAGCCATAAGTATTTTTTCAAGATTCTCTATATTGGTCTTTTCTTTCTTCCCAAGCTGATATTCAATAGCAGTTCGCCTTATCCAAATATTCTCATCATTTGCCCACTCAAACATTAACTCATCAACTCTGGAATCAGATTCACTAAGTTTTCCGATTACCTTACATAGAAAATCAATGGTATCCCACCAGGATTTAGTCAATACATATATTCTAATCCTTGACATATCACCCAATACCAGAAACGGAGCCAACGCAAGCAGGTAATCATATGCTAAATATTGAAACTCCCGATGTTCATCAGCATAGCATAAATCCAGAAATGCCCAATCAATAGTTTTTGACTTTTTTTCACCTTTTAAGAAATCCTTATAGAGCTGTTTTCTCTCCGGCGTAGCAATACCGTAAAATTCAAACAAATTACGCATATACTTTTTCATTTCAAAAGCCTTTTCAGAATTAGCGTGTTCTTCAAATATTTCTTTTAGGGCTTCATATTTTGGCATAAGATTTTCCCTTCAAATCCCGGTTTGCATTTTTCTAATCCCACCACAATCACGCTCATATTTCTTGCCCGCCGCAAATTTATTCCAGAATCTTCTCCATCCCGATTTTCTGGGGCGTCAAGCCGCATTTTTCGTAAAAGCGCATCGCCTGCGGGTTGCAGGTCCAGACGTTCAGCGTCACATTATAGCAGCCGCTCTTTTTGGCAAACTCCAGTACATATTCATATAAAGCCCTGCCGATCTGCTGCCCCCTGAGCGCTTCGTCCACGCATAAATCGTCGATATAAAGCGTCTTGATATCCGTTAAAACATGGCTCTCCTCGTGCTGTTGAAACACGCAGAACGCATAGCCCAGCACCGTTTCCGCCTCATCCGCCGCCACAAAAATCGGCCTTGCGTCATCCTTCAGCATCTCCTCCAATTCCCCATTCGTGTACTTTGTCGTCCCTGCCCTGAACAGATCGGGACGTCCTGTATGATGAATCGTCAGGACTTGCTTCAATAAGTGCTGAATCCCGTTTAAATGCTCCTGTGATGCCCTTTTTATCTCCATAGGAATCATCATGCCTTTCTGTAATATATAAAAGCTGCTTCGCAGGACACCGCGCAGGCCGCCGGGTTCTGCAACAGACTCGTTTGCAGCACATTCCCGAAGCGTAAGCCTGCGCCTCAGTCCGCAAGAAGCTCGTTCAGCCGTCTCATTTCCTCATCAAGCTTCAGGCTGATCTTGTCAAGCTCTATCCTGTTAAGCTCCCTGCTGTCCCCGTCCTCATTCCTTTCGACCTCTCCGGTTCTTTCACCTTCCTCATGCAGCCCGGAATCTCGGCCGGTCTTTTCGTCGGTCTCCCCGCCTTCCTGATACAGGCTAAAATCCCTGCAGGCCTTTTTGTCGGCCGCTTCATCTTCCTGAAGCAAACCAAGCTCCCGACACTTGCGATCGTTTTCCGCCAGCAGCCGGTCATATTCCCGACGCTGCTCCTCCGTACACCAATAACTGCGGTAGATCATAGCCAAAAGTCCCTTTGTCTCTTTCAGCAGCTCCATGTCCTTGATCTCCTGCCCTTTGCCCGGAGTAAACACATAATAAGGATCGCTGTTCTTCTCAAAAAAGTCCAACAGCTTCTTCGGAATCTTTTCCATTTCTTCCCTGCTCGCCAGCTTCAAAATTGCCATCAGCTCCACACAGGCCTTGCTGAACTCTTCCGAAAGACCTGCGCTCTCCTGCTGACGCTTTCTGGCCTGCTTTTCCCGCTCGCAGCACTCCCCGTACTCCCGCTCGAACTTCTCCAGCTTTTCCTCGCGTTTAACCTCCCTGCAATAGTACCCCTCGTACCAGGCAAACATCTTTGCCGTATCAAAGGCATACTTTAAAGTCTGCCGAAACTCCCGGCTTAAGTATCGCAGCGCCATCTCCTGCGCCAGCTCAAAGAAGCGGTAAGCCAACTCGTAATCCGAGCCTCGTTGCACCGCGTCATTATGTCTGTACAGGCCAAATTCGTCCGGCTCGTCGTCCTCGTCAGGCCCGTAGCATGTGAAAAAATAAGCGCTGTATGACTTCTCCAGCTGTCTGGCCTTCTCCTCGGGATACCCCGCCTGCCGCCATTCCTGCTCTTCCCGCTTCAGCTTTTCGCGAATGCTTTCTTCCTGCTTTCGTCCGTTTTCCGCTGTACATTTCCCGTTCGACATAAACTTACCTCTTTGCGCGCGCTGGCGCGTATACGAAACTCCATGCTCTTTACTGCTGCCCCAGCTCCTTTAGCTGGGCCAACAGCTCCAGATCAGACTGCTGTACCCTGATGTTTGCCGTCACAGGCGCTTCGCCGGGCCGGGTAACGGTGATTTCCAGAACCGTCCCTTCTTCGATGGGCCGTGAAAGCATCGCTTTTACAAACGCCATAAACTTTGGGTGGTTTCTCTCAAACTGCGCCTTTGCGCTCATCAGTCTCATAATAGCTGTCGGATTCATCGTACCCCTCCCGTCTGTTTTCTGAAACATAAAAATTTTATCACATTTATCAGTCTATGTCCAATTTTTCGTTCCTTTTCTGCAGCCCTGATAGCCTCTGTGCATTACTGATTTCAGACGACATCCTGACAAGACCCGAATTGATTTATCCCGTCTATAACCCGCATCTCCTGCTCTTTTATTTCCTCGACAATACGAATCAACTCCGGATAAGCCTCCCTGTCTATCTCCTTCCACAAATGATTCCATCCGTCCGTTCCCTGAGCCAGCACGCCTGATGTCATCTGACGGTAAAGACCTGCCACTTGCTCCAATCCGTCAATAATGCATTCCATCCCCTGATTTTCGAAAACATCCCTGATTTCGCGTAAATACAGCAGCATTGCCTCTTTTCTCTCGTAGTAAATACCCATACAATATCGAAGTCCAAAAGAATCGCAGCTATTCTTTTTCAACCCGGAGAGCAACAAATCATATCCGTTAATGCCGTAGGCTCTATCCGTGTTATCACTCACTCGCGTCATTTCCTGCGCGTACAGCTTTAATGAGCTGTAATATACCTGCTTCCGGTCGATCGGCTGAACCGAGTCCGGTATTTCGACATACAAAACGGGAGCATTGGAAAAGGTTTTTCCCAAATTCGCGTACAGTATGGGCATACTGCCGCCGCTATCAGGGCTGCCGATCCCTTTTGTAAAGAAAACGCCATCCTCATCGTCGTAGCCGTCAATGATTCCAAATTCTCCCGTGTCTATGCCCCACACCACAGCGGCTCTGTCTTGATCCAGAGATTTTTTGACAGCGTCGATCGCCAGCGCCTGTTTTGCTTCGTAGGCGGGATCGTCCGGCGAGGCATAACAGATACGGGTTTTCACTCCTATCCTTTCCAAAAAGCGGGGATGTTCCGTTATCCAGTCATAGTCGGTAACCGGCAACGCGCTGCAATGGGTATCTATACACAGCTGCGCGGCGATTCCCGTGACCCCCATAAACTTTTGAAAGGTGTCCTCTTTGTTCCACATACCGCAGTCCTCCAGAACGCTCATCATACTGACTGCATAGGTGTTCCAGGCAGAAAATAAGGGTGTATCCAGTTTTTTGTAAGACATAAGTACCTCCTCCTAATATATAAGTGTAGGGTTTCAGTACCCAACAGCCAGTTGGGA
>JAMPFT010000033.1 GCA_023664305.1 bacterium
CTCTGTAAATCCGGTATATTCTTCAAGATTTCTTTGGTTCGTCATGGAATATTCCAGGAACATATTTAAAGCGGAATGCTGTCCGTATTTCTTTACCGGAAGAATGCCCGTCATATAGGCAAGCGCCACATAGGGTTGATCCTTTAAAAGATTTCTCAGAAAATCCAGATACTGCTTCTGCAACGCCTCCGACTCCTGCCGTTCGCGCATCACGCAGTCCCATTCGTCGATCAGAAAAATAAACTGCCTGTCCGTTTTGGCATAAATCTTCCTTAACGCGGCCGCAAGACCCGCCCTTTTCTCTTTTAAAATTTCCCCATATTCCTCCCTCAGTTCCTCCAACGCCTCCTGCTCCAGATATTCCGTCACCCTTCCGGAATCCGCTTCAATCAGAAACTGCTGCATATTCAGAAAAAACACGTCACAGCGATTCAGATGCTCCCTATAGGACGGGTTTTCTGCAATCTTATATCCCGCGAACAGCTCTCCGGAGTCACAGCCCCGGCTATAGTAGGCCGCAAGCATTTTCAGCGCCATGGATTTTCCAAAACGACGCGGTCTGCTGACACAGATGTATTTCTGCTCCGTGTTAATACACTTGTTTACCTCCGCGATTAAACCTGTCTTATCGACATAAATCTCAGAACGGATAGATTCCCAAAAGCCCTTATTCCCCGGATTCAGATAAATCCCCATGGATACCGCCGCCTTTCACATTTCATACTTATTCCATCCCATCATCAAAATCTTACCAAAAAGGAGTCACTTTTCCAAAAAAACATATTCTTTGAATAAAGTCATTTTAACATAAATATGGAATCCGTTCAACCGGGACTTATTTTCACGTTTTCCGCCAAAAACCATATGATAATAGCAAGCAAAGAAAACATGAAAGGAACCAAAATGCAGGACTATCTGTATGACAATCAAATTGACAAATTTCCGATTGCCATGGCTTACGTTCCCTGGCAGAAATTTGAAGGGCTGTATGACGATCTGGAAAAGGCTTACCAATACGGCACTATCTTTCCCGAGCTGAACAAACCCTTTACAGGAAGGAGATGCGTATCGTGAGCAGCAAAGAACAGCTTTACCGTGACATCGGAATCGTGAGCTTTGTCCTGACGGAGTTAAGCCTTTACCTGGATACCCACCCCGCGGACCGCAATGCCATCGAGTATTTTAACCACTATAACAGAATCCGCCATCAGATGCTGAAGGAATTTTCCATGAAATACTATCCCCTCACTCTGGATATGGCGGAAAGCAGCAAGGAATGGAGATGGGGAGACGCCCCTCTGCCCTGGGAAGGAGGGTGTGCTTAAATGTGGAATTATGAAAAAAGACTGGAATTTCCGGTAAATATCAAGGAACCCAATGCAAAGCTGGCACAGGTGATCATCTCCCAGTTCGGCGGCCCCGACGGAGAGCTTTCCGCCAGTATGCGCTATCTGTCCCAGCGCTACTCCATGCCCTATCGGGAAGTCGCAGGACTGCTCACCGACATCGGTACGGAGGAACTTGCACACATGGAAATGGTCAGCGCCATTGTACACCAGCTGACCAGAAATCTTTCCATGGAGGAAATCGAAAAGAGCGGATTTGCCACTTATTATGTGGATCACACCATAGGCGTGTGGCCCACTGCCGCAGCCGGAATCCCCTTCAACGCCTGCGAATTTCAGGTAAAAGGCGATCCCGTCACGGATCTGACGGAGGATCTGGCGGCAGAACAAAAAGCCCGTTCCACCTACGAAAACATTCTTCGGCTGATCAAGGAGCCGGACGTATGCGAGCCGATTAAGTTCCTCCGTGAGCGCGAGATCGTGCATTTCCAGCGGTTCGGGGAAGCGCTGCGTATCGTACAGGATCATTTAAACTCCAAGAACTTCTACGCTTTCAACCCCGCATTCGACAAATGCGAGGACTGCAACGACACACCGGACTGCGGACGCAACGGTTAAACCGTTTGGGCAGGCTTTAAGGGATGCGAGGCATTCTTCCCGGACTGCAGCATAATGCAGCACAATATTTTATGAAAGGCGGCAGGGTTATCCAACCCTGCCGCCCGGCCTTTGGAATAATCGAATACAAAATTTTTCTGCGGTGTGACACATTTCCGATGCTTCTGTGGGTACGGAGGAGCTTGTCATGTTGCTATATCAAATATACTTTTTCTCATGCTTAATGCTCCTTAAAATATATTTCCAGTCTGTAATTTACAGCTCCCCTGCCCTATACGTCGCATACCCTTCATAATAATAACTGCGGTCGATGCCTTTCCCCCTTGCTTCTCCACAAAGTCATCTTTCAATTATTTCCCGCCAATCTGTCAATCGCCATCTCCGGGCTCATGGTATGGTACATCAGGTACATTGCCCGCATCTTTTTGGCAGGCGCTTTCTTATAAATATTCTTGCTGCTTTCTCCCGTGTAAATGTTCCAATAGCGATAGATGTACCCCGTCCAGTAAAGCGTTTCCCTGTCATACACCTCGCCTTTCACAAGGCTGTCCTTATATTCATCCTCCATCCGGGAAAGAATGTACTCCCTGCCGGCCCACTGCACATGATGGAACTCTTTATCCATATCTGCAGACACCGTGCCTGTCATAAATATTTTGAATTGACAATCCCCGCCGTCCCCTTATTCTACCGCTCTTTCCCCATAAAGAACAGGGCGATGGTGCCGGGGCCCGAATGCGCTCCTATGGTAGGACCGATCTGATTGATCAGGAAATGCTCCATGCCGAAGCGCTCTCTGATCTGATCGCGCACATACTCTGCATCCTCCAAAGCGTCCCCGTGGCTGATAAAGACATAATCCTCCCTATTCTCCTCCATCCAGGAGCCCATCTTCTCCTCCATGTAGTCCACCAGCGCGTTCAGCGATTTTTTACGCCCCCGCACCTTGCCGATGACAATCAGATGTCCGTCCCGGTCCACATGAAGCTTGGGCTTGATAGAGGCCAGCGTTCCGATGATGGCCGTCGTTTTGCTGACCCGGCCGCCGCGGTAAAGGTGGAACAGATCGTCCACGGTAAAGACATGAACGAAATTCTGCACATGGGTGACGAGCCACTGCGCCGTCTCCTTCATGGTCTTCCCCTGATCCCGCATCTTTACCGCCTTATGTACAAACAAGCCCTCTCCCAAAGAGGCGCAGAGACTGTCCAGCACCAGAATCGTTACTCCGGGGTGCTCTTCCATCACCTCGTCCGCCGCAATCCGGGCACTGTTGCAGGTGCCGCTCAATCCGGAGGAAAAAGCCAGATACAATACCTCGCTGCTTTCCCGGATGCATTCCTCAAAAAATGCCTTCGCCTCCTCGGGATTCGCCTGAGAGGTCGTAGGCATCTTTCCCTCCCGCATCATGGCGTAAAATTCCTTCCAGTCCAACTCCTTCTCTTTCCCGTAGGTCACGCCGTCCACAATATAGCTTAAAATCATACAGTCCACATGGTGCTCTTTTAGATACTCCTTCGGTAAATCCGCCGTATTGTCCGTCACAAGCTTAAACATAGTCTCCTCCTTTTTTCTGCGCCGCTTTTTCATCCTTTATGCAAGATGCGTCTTTGCAATTTCCCCAAGACGCATCTCGTCGTTTTATTTACTACATTATATCACCCGGTAAACCATTTGGCAATTCTATTGTTCCTTTTTCTCCTTCAGAGCGCCGGGCAGCCGACGGCGGATCAGGCGATTTTTCAGATCCTGCCAGCAAAAAGGAACCAGGGGATAGATATAACTGCTCTTCGACACCGTCCGGTTACAGCAGATTGACAGCACGGCGATCAGCACGCCCGCGATATAGCCCGTCAGGCCAAACCACTGGGTCAGCACCAGCGTGATGATACGCAAAAACTTCAGGGCGTAGCCCAGCTCATAATTCGCCTGGGTGTAGTTGGCGATGGCCACAAAGGCCATATACAGCATGACCTCGGAGGAAAACCACCCGCTGTTCACCGAAAATTCTCCCAGCACCAGCGCCGCCATGACGCTTAAAGGCGTGCTCAGCATATTGGGGGTGTTCACCGCCGCCAGCTTTAACCCGTCTATGGCCAGCTCCAGGAGCAAAAACTGCCAGATCAGCGGAATGTTCGGTTCCTCCTGCAGCAGGATAAAGGAGAAGCTTTCCGGCACCCACTCCTGATGGTTGACGAGCAGCAGGAAGGTTGGCGTCACAAAGTAAGTGAACAGGGTGATCAGAAAACGGGTGAGGCGCAGATAGGTTCCCGTGACCGGCGGGAAATAGTAATCGTCCGCCTCCTCCACCACATCAAAGATCGTGGTGGGAAGAATCATGGCGGAGGGAGAATTATCCACCAGGATGACAATGTTTCCCTCCAGCACCTGTGCCGCCGCCGTGTCGGGTCTTTCCGTGTATTTAAATTTCGGGAAGGGATTGTACCAGCGGCGCTGATAAAGGCATTCCGCCAAAGATTCCTGATTCATGGTCAGGGAATCCACTCTGATCGACCGGATTTTTCTGCGGATCGCCCGCAGGAAATCCTCATCCGCCCGTCCCTTCATATAGCAGATCACAATGTCCGTCTTCGAGCTTTCTCCCGCGCTCATCATCTCCATGCGAAGCTCTGTACTCCTGATCCTGCGGCGGATCAGGGCCGTGTTAAATACCACGGTCTCCACAAACCCGTCCTTCGAGCCCCGAAGCACCTTGTCCTTCTCCGGCTCCTCCACCCCTCTGGCCGGATAGGTGCGGGAATCGATGAGAAGCGCCTTTTTATAGCCGTCCACCAAAAGCACAAACATACCCGACAGCAGGGAATCGATCAGCTTCTCGCAGTCCCCCGCCACCTCCACCTCCACATAGGGGGTGAACCGCTTGGAAATCCCGTGCATATCCTCCGGCATGTCCTCCGGCTTCTGATCCATAAAATACTGCAGCAGCTTCTGGATCAGATCATCCTTACAGAAGCCATCGATCAGATACATGCAGGCGTCCTTCCCGCCGATCTGAATCACTCTGTAGATTACGTCAAAATTTTCCTTTACGCCCAGCACGCCGTTTAAGTATTCCATATCCGTCTGCAGCGAGCCGCAAAGCTGTCTTTCTCTGTCTCTCTCCACAATAAAAACTCCCTTCCCGACATTTCTTCCGACAAATGTTGTGCCGGATTAGTATGCCCGAAAGGGAATAACTTATGAATTTTCCTGTTATTTTGTGGTGCTGCCGAAGCCGCCGTTTCTTGCGCCCTCCGCCTCGTCGTCCGCCGTAATGCCGTACTCCAGAAAGATTCCCTGGGCAAATCCCGTCCCCTGCGCTACCTTTAGGGTCTTTCCCTCCCGGGAATCGTTGGTCAGCTTGATGAAGATATGACCCTCGTTATCGGAATCATAATAATCGCTGTCGATGATCCCCACCGTATTATTCAGCTGCAGGCGGTATTTGAAGCCCAGCCCGCTTCTGGGATAAAGCTTCAGCACCCACCCCTCGTCGATCCGTGCCCGGATACCGGTCGGAATCTTAATGCCCGCCCCGGCGGGCAGAGAAAAGGAAAATGGCGCAAAAAAATCATAGCCCGCGCTTCCCCGGGTCGCCCGGGTCGGCAGAGCCAACGCCTCGTACATATCCTGTATTTCTTTCTCCGTATACTGAGGGAACTCTTCCTTCACAGAGCGTAGGAAATTTTCCCGACTCACCTTAAAAAACTGTGCGATTCGCTTCATCCTGATTCCTTTCCCGGCATACCCCTCCGGCGGCACAAACAATCCGTGCAC
Source organism: bacterium (assembly GCA_023664305.1). Classification (GTDB taxonomy): domain Bacteria; phylum Bacillota; class Clostridia; order Lachnospirales; family Lachnospiraceae; genus Acetatifactor. The sequence goes on from JAMPFT010000033.1 coordinate 5,742, forward strand.
ACTTAGGCCGAGCAGCCGCAGGCATGCTCCGGCTTTCGGGTCACCTCGTAGCTTTCCGCGTAATCCCCGCAGTACAGCACGGGAACTGCAGGCTCCGGCTGCGCCAGCGTCCTTTTCACATCAATGACCCGCTGGTTGGCGCTGCCCTTCCAGAGAAGCTTCACATCCTTTTCGCTCTCGTGGAACTCTCCGTCCACCAGCACATCCACATATTGCATCAGCGGATAATACAGGATGTTTTCCCACACATCCCCTGTGTACAGCCAGATCGTCTTATCGGGATATTTTTCCCGGATTTCCTCCATCAATTCCCTGACACCTGTCTTGTTGGCCGGATGCAGCGGGTCCCCGCCGGAAAAGGTTACGCCGGAAATATAACTCTTGTCCAGCTGTTCAAAAATCTCCGCTTTGGCAGCCTCGTCGAAGGCCAGACCTCCGTCCGGATCCCAGGTGACCGGATTGTGGCAGTTTTTGCAGCAGTGGCTGCAGCCCGCCACCCAGAGCACCACCCGCAGGCCGTCCCCGTTTTTCATATCGTCCTTTGTTATATTATGATACCGCATAAAACATCCCTTCCCTTACATGGACTTTCTCTCCGCAATCTCCGACATCTTGGCGTCATTGAGTCTGGTATCCCCGTGAACGCGGGAATAGGACAGATAACCGTTCATGCGGTCAATCTTAGTCAGATTGCGGCTGCCGCACTTGGGGCAGACGTCCATCTCCAGCTCCTGGTGCCCGCAGTCGTCACAGTAGGCCAGCGACAGATTGACGCCCTCGTAAAAGCCCATATCCATCGCCCGGTGAATCAGGGTCTTAATCGCCTCGATATTGTAGTCGATGGGATATTTCACATACTGGATCTTCCCGCCGTTGCACAGATTCCAGAACCGGTCCTCCAGATCCTGCTTTTCGATGGGCGTGATATCCTCCGTCACATGGCAGTGGAAGCTGTTGCTGACATACTCCCTGTCGGAAACCCCCTCCACAATCCCGTACTTTTTGCGGAACTGCTTCACCTGGACGCCGCAGAGATTTTCCGCAGGCGTGCCGTAAATTGCATACAGATTGCCGTCCTCTTCCTTAAATTCGGTGATCTTTGCATTGATATATTCCATGACCTCCAGGGCGAACTTTCCGTCCTCCACCAGAGACTTGCCGTTGTAAAGCTCCTGCAGCTCGTTCAGGGCAGTGATGCCGAAACTTGCGGTGGCAGACTTAAGCAGGGGCTTGATCTTGTCGTGCAGTCCCAGCTTCCCGTCGAGGAACCCGCCTTCACAGTAGGCCAGCGGATTCGTGGAGGCGCGCATCTCGCCCAGATACGCGTAGGTGCGGATATGAAGCTGCCGGATCAGGTTCAGATAATAATCCAGCACCTCATAGAAATCCCTGCTCTCCTTCCTGGCTTTGGCTAAAATCATGGGAAGGTGCAGCGATACCGCGCCGATGTTGAACCGCCCTACAAACACAGGCATGTCCTCCTCGTCGGCAGGATGCATCCCGCCCCTCTCATACCAGGGAGAGAGAAAGGCGCGGCACCCCATGGGCGACACAATCCGGCCGTACTGCTTGTACATGCTTGCCACATATCCCTTTCCCGTCAGGCTCAGCCAGTCGGGGTACATGGTCTTGGCGGAGCATTTCACGCCCGCCTCAAACACATCCTCCAGAGGCTTTCCGGGGCCGTGAAGGTTTTCGTCGTAGAGAAAAACGATCTTCGGGAACAGCACCGGCTTCTTACAGTCCTTCTTGCCCTGTCCCTTTCTTCTGACATTCAGCATCGTAATCGTCGCCAACTTTGCAAATCTGCCGGTTCCGGTGCCTGCGGTGACCGTGATAAAGGGATAGTCGCCTCTGCTGCTTCCCACCGTATTAAATTTATACTCCCAGCCCTGGAAGCCCTGCTCAAACTCCCTCACCACGTCGGCATAGGACTCCGCCTCCGCGGTATCCCGGTCGATCCCCAGACGGGTATATTTCGCAATATATTTCTCATAGGATTTCTCGGCGTAAGGCTCCAGAATCAGGTCTACGCTGGGCACGGTAAATCCGCCGTACTGCTGGCTTGCCGCGCTTAAAACGATGTCTCCGATCACGTCAAAGGCCACGTCCAGGGTTTTCGGCTCGTTGTACCAGACGTTTCCCATCTCGAAGCCGCCCTGCAGAACATTCTGCACGTCAAAGAGACAGCAGTTCATGGTATCCCTTCTGGCGGACATATCGTGTACATAGATATAGCCGTCCCGGCAGGCCTGAATTTCTTCGGTGGTCATGAAAAATTTCTGATAAAGCTCCTTGTTCAGCTGGTTAAAAATCAGGCTGCGCTTCGTAGCCACCAGCGCGGAGTCCGTGTTGGCGTTCTCCTTGTCCCCGATATACATGATGGACTGGCTCTTTTTGTAAACGTCGTCCAGCATGCGGACAAAATCCTGCTTATAATTCCGGTAATCCCGGTAGCTTTTCGCCACCACGGGCTTCACCTGCTCCAGGGCGCTCTCCACGATATTGTGCATGATCGGAATGGGAATATCGGCGGTATCCAGTTCGTTGACCTTATCCACCACATACTGGCAGATATGCCGCTCCTCTTCCTCGGTGAACTTCGTCAGAGCCCTGTATGCGCTCTTTCCCACGGCGTTTACTACCTTCTGTACGTTAAAGGCTTCCTTGCTGCCGTCCTTCTTGATTACATGCACATCCAATATCGGCTTAAATTCTTCCGCGTAATTGGCATTCTCCGTCGTCACCTGCTGAAAATTACTGCTCATAAACTCCATTCCCCTCCGTAAACGTTAAAACCAAACCCAACCGCCCGCTTTGCATTCCCACAGGGTATGTACCCCGCAGCACAAAATGTTGAGATCCGTTTTCCATAAATCCCCAGATATTGTGTCGATTACCTATTAGTATAAAAAAAAAAAACCTGCTTGTCAACGCAGGCCGTCAAAAAATATATACAAAAAAGCTGTCGGAATTTTAGAAGTATTTTCCCGGCAGCATTTCCGATCTATCTGTTTTTTATCAAAAAGAACTCTCCTCCCTGTCCGCAGGGCCGTTCTCCGGCAGTCCGTCCGTCAGGGTCATCGTACTGACAATGTCCCCCAGCCACCTCCTGTAGCGCTCCTTCACGGGCAGAGGGCCGACGATCACAGCCTCCCGTCCGATTCCCGCAAGCCAGCCGAAAAACTGACCGCTGACGGCTACCTTTACGCGCACCCGAAACACTCTGTCCGTCATGGGCCGGATATCCGCCTCCCGCCCGAACCGATCCAGCACAATCCCCACAAGCCGGTTCGGAAACTGCAAGGTTACGGTCTCCTCCGTACCGCTGAACATGCCGAAGGTCTGATTGGTATATAAGGCGGGATCGATCTTTGAAAACTGCTCAAGCCCCTCTCTGGCCTCCTTTAATACCCTTACCTGCCCCATCTTATCCACCCGGTAATGCTTCATAATACCGTCCACGCTGTCGTGGGCCGCAAGGTAATAATTTTCATCCCGCCAGATCAGCGCCCAGGGACTGACGTTCTTTTTCCCGCCCACCCGGGGAACCAGCTCCTTTTTCAGGTTCCAGTCCAGATACTGAAATTCAATCTTGCGGTTCTCCTGTATGGCTCTGTGGATATTATCAATGTTATAATAAATACTCTCGTTTTCCGTCTTGATCCGCCCTGCGACATAGACCTGCCTCTGCAGCTTTCCGGCGTCGTGCTTTCCCGCCATCTGCTCCAGCTTTCGAATCAGGCTTCTGGACTTTCTGGTCGTGATAAACCGGGAGGACTGCACCGCGTCCACGAGCAGCTTCAGTTCAGCCAGCTCAAAATCCCTGCCGGCCATATAATATCCGCCGCCAAGTCTGCTATGTACCTGAATAATATCGTATCCGAAATCACAGAGCTTCTCGATATCGTCATAAATGCTCTTTCTCTCGGAATGGATGCCCTTTGATTCCAGATAAGCAATAATATCCGCCGTACTGACCGGATGTTCCTCGTCTGTATTCTCCGCCAGAAGCTTGATGATATATAAAAGCTTCAGCTTTTGTCCCGCAGACTTTGCCATTCCTCAAATTCCCTTCTCAGGCCTTGTTTTCTGCCGTTTCCCCACCGGAAGCAGTCCCGTTCTTTGCATTCTTTCTTTTCGCCATGGTGATACCGATCGTCACCGCCGCCGCGCAGACCGCAATGATGATCAGCATTAAGAGTCCGTAAGACAAAAACATTCTTCCAAATTCCACAAAATTAGACATAACCGCTCATCTCCAAATCTTATTTCTTTTCTCCCCTGATGTTCCGCTGTCTGCGGCAGGGTTTTAACCTTAATAAGTATAACAATATCAGTCCTTTCCGTCAAGCCTCAAGGACCGGATTCCACTCTTCGATTTTACGTTTTCGGTTTCCTGCTTCAGGACTGCTTCCCTCCCATTCTCCACTCCGATACAGGAAGCTTTCCGACTTTCCACCTCGGGAACTACTCCTTCCCGCCGCTTCAAAACAATTCTCATCCTCTTCAGAACCGCTTTTACGCTTCCGGCGCAAGAAGCTTACCGGCTCCCTACTTCAGGATTGCTTCTTTCCAGCCGTCACGAGACGATTCCGTCCCCTTCCAGACAGCGTTCTTCCTTCCGGCGCAAAAAGCTTTCCGGCTCTTTTTGCCTCAACACAGCCTCCACTCTCCCGTCTTTAGAAAAGCTTCCGCCTGCTGGGCGGCCTTTTCCACGATTCCGTCATCATAACCCATCAGCTCCAGCAGCCGGATCGCGTTCCGGGTCGTCGCCTTCCCGTTATGCAGCCGATAGCTGAAGAAGATATCGCCCTCCCGGATCTCTTCCTCAAAATGATAATTGTCAAATTCTCCCTCCAGCAGTCCTGTCAGCTCGATATCGTGGGTGGCAGCAAAACAGAAGATCCCCGCGCCGCCCAAGGACCGCAGGATCTGGGTCGAAGCGGCGATCCGCTCCACCGTGTTCGTCCCCCGAAGCACCTCGTCCACAAAGCAGAGCACCGGCCGTTCCCCGGAGGCGGCCGCGTCCAGAATCCGCTTCAACGCCCGAATCTCTACGATATAATAGCTCTCGCCTCCTTCGATATCGTCCCGCAGGGCCATAGAGGAATACACATGAAAGAAAGACGCCTGATAGCCGTCCCCGACGCAGGTGTTGACTGACTGGGACAATATCGCATTGACCGCCACGGTCTTTAAAAAAGTAGACTTTCCCGAGGCATTGGAGCCTGTCAGCAACACACCCCGCTCCGCCCGGATGCTGTTCTTTACCGGGCTTGTGAGCAGCGGATGATACCCCTCCCTCAGCTTGAGAACCTCCTGCTCCGTAAACTCCGGCCGACACCATCCGTTTTCCAGGGACTGCCGGAAAATCCAGACCGCCACCGCCGATTCCAGATAGCCCAGCGTTGTGATAAGAACGTCCACATCCTCCGTGTGGCTCTTTAAGAACTGCAGCATACTGTTAAATTTCATCAAATCCACATGAAAGATCATCCGGACATAGTCCATCAGCATACTGATCACATCTCCGGCGGCGTTTCCGCCCCGGTTGGAGGCTGTGACCCAGAAGGAATTACGCTCCATCCCTTTCATCTTCTTCCGATGCAGCCGGATCCTCTCCATCTCCTCCCCGCAGGCGGAAAGCTTCAGCTTTTCCGTGCCGTCGCAGACCTCCAACAGCCGCAGGACATAGGCAAAGCTGGTGATATAAGGATCGATCTCGCTCTTCTCCCCGAAGTAGGTCATAATATTATAGATGACCAGCACGATAATCCCCAGGATGCCCGCGGTGAAATTTACCCAGAGCATACCGATCATTGCCAGCAGGAGAACGTCCTGAATAATATGCTTTTTGTTGGAGCGCTCCCCCAGGTAATTCAGGTTGTCAATATAATCGTAAAGGGAATATTTTCCCGTATAGCCCAACTGATTCATCCGAAACTGGAAGCGGACCCGCTCGTCCGGATGTTCCCCGAAAAACGTCACAACGCCTTCAAAATGCTCCAACTCCTCCCTGTTTTGCTTCAGGGTGCGCAGCGTATAATAAAGATACTCCTCCCCGGAAGCGGAAAGGGTATAATTCATCCGTTTAAAAAGCTCGTCCATCCCTAAGTCGTTCCAGGTGATATCGTCGATCTGGCCGTCTTCCCTGTGGCGCAGATAGAAGCTGGCGATCTTTGCGTACCGCTCGGGCGAGTATTTCTTGTCGGCGATCTTGAAATAATTCTGATAGAGATCCCGTATAAACTTCTTTTCCGCCTTCTTCGCGCGGCAGGATTCCAGAACAAAGACAAACAGTACAAAGGCGGCCAGCGCCGCCGCAACCAGGAGATATTCCATTCTTCTACCTCTTTGCCCGCCTTTGGAAGGCGATCCTTACAAATCTTTTCAACGTCCCCATCCTTACAAAAGAAAGAATCCGACAATCAACAGCACAGACAGCGCAATCCGGATAATATGATGCTGTATGTGAAACTGCCCGCTTTTCAGACCGTTCCGGATCGCCGCGGCACAAATCGCCCCGCAGCCAAGCAGAGCGACAAGGGAATCAAACCGCTGCCCGGCAATATTACAGATGACAGCCGCGATCAAAAAAACCGAGCCGCCGATCATCAGCGCGGTCGAAACGGATCTCTTCTCGCTCCTCAGCTGGCTGACTGCCGCCACCAGGGATAAGGCTCCAAATAGGACGCTCAAAACACAGAGAATGATTCGCATGTTATCTCCTTCCCGCCACACCCATACCAAATATATCCGAAGGTTTCACTTTCCTGATAGGAATCAACCCTTCCGGCTGACTTAGTCTCCGATATGTTGTACGATTTCTATTCCCTTAAGAGGAGAGCGAACCGGCACATGCCGATCCGCTCTCCCGCCTCCCGTCATGAACAATTGGTGCAAGTCAGCGTGCAACTCAGAAAATCTTTACACACTTCTACGCAACCAGGAAAAACTTGATCAGGAAGATCACGGAAAGCACATAGGTCAGTACGGATACTTCCTTTGCCTTGCCGGTGAACACCTTGATTACCGTGTAAGCGATCAGGCCGAGACCGATCGCATGTCCGATGGAACCGGATACCGGCATGGCGATCAGCATCAACGCCACGGGAACAGACTGGCTGATCTCGCCAAAGTCCACATTCTTCAGTCCCGTCACCATCAGCACGCCGACGTAGATCAGCGCTGCGGAGGTAGCTGCCGCCGGGATAATCGCCGCGATGGGCGCAAGGAACATACAAGCCAGGAAGATGATACCTGTGGTCAGCGCCGTCAGGCCGGTACGTCCGCCTGCCTCAACGCCGGATGCGGACTCGATAAAGGTGGTAACCGTAGAAGTACCGGTTGCGGAACCTACGACCGTACCGACCGCGTCCGCCAGCAGCGCTTCCTTCATCTGGGGCATCTTACCCTCTTTATCCAGCATACCCGCACGGCTTGCCGTTCCTACCAGAGTTCCGATGGTATCAAACATATCGATGATACAGAAGGTGACGATCAGCGTAATTACCGTAAACAGGCCGACATCCATGAGACCGCTGAAGTTGAACTTAAACAGGGTGGTCTCCGCCATATCCTTAAAGGGCGGCAGGAAAGAAGCATTCGCCAGGCCTGCGAAGGGATTGCTCCCCAAAAAGACCGCCTCGCCTACCCAGTAAACCACGCTCGCCACAAGCATGCCAATAATCACAGCCGCCTTAACGCCCTTCTGCGCCAGAATGATGATCACAAACAGCCCGATAAACATGGTCACCACAGACAGCACCATTCCGGCATAGCCGCTTCCCATATTCGTCCTTGCAACGCTGGGCGTCAACGCGCCAAAGAAATCTCTCATCGCATAAAAGGGACCTCCGGTTTCGGAATAAATGCCTGCGTTGGAGCCGACGCCGATGTTTAACAGCATCAGACCGATTGCAGGCGCGATGCCCAGCCGGACGCCGAGCGGAATCGCCTCGACAATCTTTTCACGCACATTGAGCACGGAAAGAATCACAAAGACAATACCCTCGATCAGGATGATGCAGAGTGCCGCCTGGAAGGACGCCAAATAGGTCATCCCCGTCAGTCCGGCAATATTCGCCACCACCAGGGCGAAGAAGCTGTTTAAGCCCATGCCGGGCGCCATGGCGAAAGGCTTGTTGGCAACGAAAGCCATCACGAACATGCCTACCGCAGAAGCGATACAGGTGGCAAGGAACACGCCGTTCCAGAGATTCGATCCCTCTGCGCCGAAATTGGTCAGCAGATTGGGATTCAGGGCGATGATATAAGCCATCGTCATGAACGTGGTGAGACCGGCAATAATTTCGGTCTTCACCGTAGTGCGGTTCTCCTTCAGTTTGAAAATTTTCTCTAACATTCTTTACTCTCCCTCCTATGTGTAATATGTTGTTTAGAGAATTATGTCAAGCGTTGGTGATACGCTTTACAATCCTGTCGCATCTGGCGTAGATGTTCTCCACGCTTTCTCCGATATTAAACTCCCCGTCACGGTACAGAATCCTGCCGTTGATCATAGTCATACGCACATTGGCCTTGCTTCCGCTGTACACCAGATTTTTGGGAATATTGTGGATGGGCTGCATATTGGGCTGGTGCAGATCGATCATGATGATATCCGCAAGCTTTCCCCTCGCCAGCACGTCCGCCTTTGACAGCCGCATGGCCTTCGCTCCCTGCACCGTAGCCATCCGCAGCACCTCCATGGCGTCCAGACTGGCCGCGTTCTCCTCCCGCACCTTGCTCAACCCCGTCACAAGGAACATCTCCCGGAACATATCCAGACAGTTGTTGCTGGCCGGTCCGTCCGTCCCGATAGCCACGGGAATTTTTCTTCTGACAAACTCCGCAACGGGCGCAATGCCGCTGGCAAGCTTTAAGTTAGAGGCCGGATTTGTGACGGCAAACAATCTTCTGCGCCGGAACACCTCCAGATCCTCCGGCGTCATGTGTACGCAATGATACCCGCCTCCGCCAAATTCGAAGACTCCCATGGTATCCAGAAACACCGCAGGCGTCATGCCGTATCTCGCCTTGCACTCCTCCACCTCTTTTTGGGTCTCCGCCAGATGCGTGTATACGGGCGCGCGGTAATTGCGGGCCAGATTCGCCACCTGATACAGCAGCTCCTTGGAACAGGTATACTCCGCGTGAAATCCCAGCTGATAGCTGATCAGGGAATGACGCTTGTTCCATCTCAAATACTCTTCCTCCAGCTTCTCCACGGAGGAGCTGAAATTATTCAAGCCGCTGGTCAGGACACAGCGCATTCCCATATCGATGCAGGCCTCGGCGATGGTGTCCGGCGTCAGATACATCTCAAAGACGGACGTGATCCCGGAAGTCAGATATTCCAGAATTGCCAGTCTGGTCAGCTCGTAAATATCCTCTCCGGTAAGCTTCCCCTCCAACGGGAACACCTTCTCGTTCAGCCACTGCTGCAGCGGCACATCGTCCGCATAAGAGCGCAGGAAGGTCATGGCGGAATGCGTATGCGCATTTTTAAAGCCGGGCATCAGCAGATTATCCTTACAGTCCATCTGGATATCCCATGTAATTCTCGGGATATCGCCGTTCCAGTCGCTCTTCAGCTCATCCTGTTCCCCGATAAACGCAATCTTATCGTTTTTTACCCAGATCTCCCCGCGAAAGACCGGCCTGCCCTTTTCCATTGTCAAGATCCGCGCATTATATAATCTGATATTCACCTGATCGATTCCCCTCCGAACCCGGACGGCAGAAGCTCGTCCAGGCGGTATTCCTTATAATCCGCCGCGCTCTTTGCCACGATGATCCGAAAATCATCCGCACAAAACTCCCGCATCACCTGTCTGCAGATTCCGCAGGGATAGGCGTAATCCTGAGGCTGCTGTCCTTTCAACCCGCCGGTTACGGCTATGGCCCGGAAACGTCTTTTCCCTTCGCTGACCGCCTTGAAAAAAGCCGTCCGCTCTGCGCAGTTGGACGCTCCGTAAGAGGCGTTTTCCACATTACAGCCGGTATAAATTTCCCCGTCCTGCGTCATAAGAGCCGCCCCCACCGAATAGCCGGAATAAGGGACATACGCGTCTGCCCTGGCCTCAAGTGCTCTTCGGATCAATTCGTCTCTCATAATACCATATCCCTCATCCTTTTTACGGATTCCGTCACCAGCTTCTTGAAATGAGGTGCCGCCTGATCCGCCGCCGCCTGAACCTCCTCATGGCTTAACGGCTTCTCGGTCATCCCCGCCGCCAGATTGCTGATGCAGGAGATACCGCAAATCTTCATGCCCATATGATTGGCGGCGATGGCCTCCACCACGGTACTCATTCCCGCCGCGTCGCAGCCGAGCGCCCGCAGCAGACGGATCTCCGCAGGCGACTCAAAAGAAGGCCCCGTCAGTTGGGCGTAAACTCCCTCCTGCAAAAAGATCTCATTTCTCACGGCGCTCTCCCGGATCAGCCGCTGCAGCTTTTTGTCGTACACCGTGCTCATATCGGGAAACCGCACGCCCAAAGCGTCGATGTTTTCTCCGATCAGCGGATTCGGCGCAAACAGGGAAATCTGATCCTTGATCAGCATCAGATCCCCGGCATGGAAAGACGTATTAATCCCTCCCGCCGCATTGGTGAGAAACAGTATTTTGGCACCCAGAAGCTTCATCAGCCTTGTGGGCAGCACCACGTCGCTCACAGGATACCCCTCGTAATAATGCACTCTTCCCTTCATGCATACCACAGGGATGTCCCCGACATATCCGAAAATAAACTTTCCCGCATGTCCCGGCACCGTCGATACGGGGAAGCCTTCAATCTCGCTGTAAGGCAGCTCATACTCCACCACGATGGACTCCGCATAATCTCCCAACCCGGAGCCCAGCACAATGGCCACCTTCGGCACGAACTCCGTCTTTTCCCGGACACATTTTAAGCAGTTCAAAAGCTTGTCATACACTTCGCTCATCGGCAGCGCTCCTTTTCTTACGCAAAAATCGTCTTCCAATCGGAAATCAATTTTCATTATAACGAAAACAGCGGGAAAAAGCAATTCCTTTGTTCAGGGTTTTCCATAATTATAAAGATACCCCGGCAGCTATCCGTACCGCAGATAGCTGCCGGGGGTATTTCAATGCCTCCATGCCCGCGCATATCTCAGATAATAATACAAACCATCCCTCCGTTGCTGTCGTTGACAATCTTCTGCATGGTATCCTGCAGCTTGATCTGGCTTTCCTCTCCGATGACCGCCACCTTGGCCGTGATCCCGTCGTTGACCAACTGCTCCACGGTTTTGCCGAAGATATTCGTGTCCCAGATGCCGCTCTGAGCGTCGGTCTGGTTGATATAGGTAATCAGGTCCTCGGCCTGCTCCTGGGTCCCCACGATAGGCGCGATCTCCGTCTCGATGTTGGCGCGGATCATATGGATAGAGGGGCTGGAAGCCTTGATCTTTACGCCGAATTTGTTCCCGTGCTTAATCAGCTCCGGCTGCTCCAGCACGATTTCATCCTTGTCGGGAGTGACCACGCCGTATCCCTTGATACGCACCATATTCACCGCGTCCAGAACCTTTGCGTACTCATGTTTCATGGCGGCAAAGCTCTTCAGCTTACCGATGAGCTGGTATTCGTCCGAGATGCTTTCTCCTACCATCTCCGTCAGCATTTCGTAGTAGTAGGACTCTTCCACATCCAGCGTGATCCGGATACAGCCGTCGGAGAGCCGGATCGCGTCTGTCTTACACCGTCTGATATATTCGCTGTCAAGCTCCACCGGTTTCTCCAGCACATCCCGGATCGTGCCGTAATCCTTCATGAGCTGCTTTACCTTCTGGATCAGATCCTGCTTCATCCTGTTATCCTCCGGCAGCAGCTCCACCCACTTCGGCATGTAAAATTCCATGGAGGAGATGGGAAACTCATAAAGCACGTTTTCCAGCAGCATGTTGATATCTTCCTTCTTCAGCTGCTCACAGTTGACGGTCACCGCGGAGACGCCGTACTTTTCCCCGATCTCCCTGGCCGTCCTTTTTGCGTCCTCCGAGTAGGGCTTCTGACTGTTCACCAGCACGAGAAACGGCTTCCGCAGCTTTTTCAGGGCCGTGACGGTCCGCTCCTCCGCTTCCAGATAGTTTTCCCGCGGTATCTCTCCGAAGCTTCCGTCCGTCGTGATGACAAGGCCGATGGTGGAATGATCGTTCATCACCTTGTCGGTGCCGATCTCCGCCGCCTGCGTAAAGGGGATTTCCACGTCGAACCAGGGTGTTTTCACCATTCTCTCCGCTTCCTCTTCCATGTGTCCCGCTGCACCCTCCACCATATATCCCACACAGTCAATAAGCCTGACCGAGACGGCAATGTCACCGTTTAAAGTCACTTTTGCCGCCTCGTTGGGGATAAATTTCGGTTCCGTGGTCGTGATGGTCTTTCCTCCCGCGCTCTGAGGCAGTTCGTCCTGCGCCCTTGTCCTGGCATGTTCGTCTTCCATATACGGCAAAACCAGTTCTTCCATAAAACGCTTGATAAAGGTAGATTTTCCGGTGCGCACCGGTCCCAGCACACCTATGTAGATTTCTCCGCCCGTGCGCTGCTGTATATCATGATATAAATCGTATGTATTCGCCGCGTGATCCATAAAAAAGCCTCCTGTCATATCCTGTACTATAGTAAAGATATGACAAAAGGCTCTGATTCATGCATGGCTTCCCGCTTTTTCTCACCTTTGCACGGCTTCCTTTTCCGGGTTTCTTTTCCAGATGCGCGCCTCGTAGCCCGCAAGCTCTTCTTCGTCCCCGTCCGATTCCCGAAACACCGCCTGTGCGTCGCCGCTCAGATAGTCGCCCTCCGAGTCGTAGATTAGCTGCCAGCTGCCCCTCGGCCGAAACGCCCTGCAATAGTCCGGGCTCAAATTACAGTCCACCAGAAAGCATTCCTCCCCCAGCACACGCTCGTAGGTAAAGCGTCCCTTCTTCCTGCGCCTGACACGAAATTCCCCGTAAATAAGCGCTCTGTTTTCGTGGCGCAGCCGGATCAGCCTCCGGTAAGCCTCCAGCACCTCCGGCCTGGGCTCCTGGTGCAGCCCCTGGTGCCAGGGCGGCAGCTTCTCGTTCCAGGGCAGGAGTACTCTGCCGTGCTCCCTGGTTCCCGCCAGGATGGCGGCAAATACTTTCTCCTCCGGTTCGGTCTTAATATGCTCCTGATAAAACCCTTTCGCCTCTACGTCGGTAATCTGTTCCATGGAGGTAAAACGGTAGTTGGCAAGCCCCATCTCGTCTCCCTGAAAGATAAAGGGCGTTCCCTTCAGGGTAAACTGGATCACCGCCAAAAGCTTCGCCAGGGCGGTGTGTCTCGACGTATCCCCGGTGACCTTGCTGATCATGCGCGGATTATCGTGATTATTATAAAACAGGGACATCCAACAGTTGTTTCCGTAATGCTCCATCCAGTCGATCAGGTAGTCCCGCAGATAATTCAGATCATACTCATACGCCTCAAACCGCACATGTCCCGGCGTCTCCAGATGATCGAAGGAAAAGACCATATCCAACTCCCTGCGCTCCTCCCCGGTGACCAGCTGGCTCATCTTCATCCCCAGCCCCGGCGTCTCTCCCACCGAAAACGCTCCGTGGGGCTCAAATGCCTTTTCCCGAATCTCCCTCAGATACTGATGCAGTTTCGGACCGTAATAATAATGCTCGATGCCGGAGTATCCCATCAGCTTTCCGATGGTCTCATTGCCCTGAGGAAGCTTTTTCTCTTTGGAAATATAATTGATGACGTCCATCCGAAAGCCGTCCACTCCCCTGTCGAGCCAGCGGTTCACCATGGCGATGATATCCGCCCTGACATGGGGATTGTCCCAGTTTAAATCCATCTGTTTTTTGGAGAACAGGTGCAGCGCCCAGCTGTCCGTCTCCTCCACATAGTTCCAGGCTGAACCCGAAAAAAAGGAAGTCCAGTTGTTGGGCGGCGTATGGCTGCCGTCGTCCTTGCGGAAAAAGTAATACTGCCTGTAACGGGACTTTTTGTCGGCGGCCGCCTGCCGATACCAGGGATGCTCGTCGGAGGTATGGTTCACCACCAGATCCATAATCAGCCGCATGCCCCGCCTGTGTACCCCGGCCAAAAGGCGCTCGAAATCCTCCATGGTTCCAAATTCCGTCATTATCTTATCATAATCCCGGATATCATAGCCGTTGTCGTCGTTGGGCGAATCATAAATGGGCGACAGCCAGACCGCATCCACCCCGAGACCCTTTAAATAGTCCAGCCTGCCGATGATTCCCTTCAGATCGCCGATCCCGTCCCCGTCGCTGTCGCAGAAGCTGCGGGGATAAATCTGGTAAAACACCGCTTCCTTCCACCATTTGGGCTGAATCTCCTCCCTGGAGACATTAGGCTCATCCCTCTCCGTATTGACCAGATGCAGCAGCGCGTCGAAAAAATCCCTGTCAAATTTCTTTTTTGCAAGCCGCGCTACCGTGCGAAGCTTTAAATTTGCCACTATCACGTTGGTAACCGTCTTCTCCGGCAGACCCAGCTGCAAAAGCACCCTCGCCAGGGCGTCATGTCCCACCGGATTGCGGTACAGCTCCTTCACCCGGCTGTCGTAGGTCAGTTTCCGCTTTTTTTCCATTATGATGACCTTGCCTTTCCGCAGCCTGCTGCGCCGTCAAATTCCCTGCCATTTTGCATCTGTCACTTTTTCTGCAGTTCTTTACAGATCCTGTCGTACTCTTCCTCGTCCAGCTTATATTTCTTCCGGTAAAGGAAGTAAGAGACAAGCATCAGGGCGCAGGGAATGATCGTCATGGTCAGCAGAAGCCCTCTGCTCTGCCAGACGGCGACGCCCTGACCTGCGTCTGCCGCGCCAAAGATTACGCCGGAAATTTCCTCCAGCTTCTGCTCCTCGGTGAGCAGCCCCTGGGCGCACTGCTGCTCTAAGTCCGAGATCCGGTTGGTATAACCCGTGACCCCGAAGCTCAAATAAATGGCGGCGGTAAGCGCAACCACCAGCGCGGAACCCATCTTGGTGATAAAGGGACGCAGGGACGTGATGATGCCCTCATCCCTCACGCCGAACCGATATTCGTTATATTCCACGGTATTCATGATAGAGATCATCATGATCAGGTAGAAGCAGTACTGGCCAAAATTCGAGAACATATAGCCTGCCACCAGCAGCCCGAATTTCCCCATCCCCGAGCCCGGAATGACAACGCAGGCCAGCATCATCGCATATCCCGCCGCGGCGACCACCGTCATGATTCCCATCAGCTTTTTCCGGGAAATTCGTCTGGAAATGACCGGATACAGGATCATCAAAACCGCCGTGGCAGACATTCCCACCGTGGTGAACAGAGAGTACAGTCCCCCGCTGTAGCCAAAGGTAAAGTAAATATAGGTAGAGCCCAGACCGCCGATCACAAGACTGTTCCCCACCTGCTGGACCAAAAAGATCACGGCGATCCAGACAAGCTGGTCGTTCCGGGCAATGGTTTGAAACACCTGTTTTAACGAAAACTTCTCCTTCGGCAGATCGGCAGGCTTCGTCTCCCGATGCTCCTTTACGCCAAAGAGCGTAAACAGAAGAAACAGCGGTGAAAGGACGGCTATAATCAGCGCAATCCATCCGTAGGCCGACGCCGTGCTCCCCCCGATGGCCCCGGCCCCCGCGGTAAACATGGGGATCAGGGTGGCAGCCAGCGTGCTGCCGATTCCGGCAAACAGCGTCGCCCGGGAGGTGAAGCGGTTTCTGTCGTCGGCGTCCGAACCAAGCGCCGGGATCATGCCCCAGTAGGAAATATCGCTCATGGTATAGGTAATGCTGAAGGCAAAATACATCAGCCCGAAAAACCACACAAAGCTCCAGCCCTGAAGCCTTACATTGAACAGCAGATAAATCACCACCGATGTGGAAAGCCCTCCCGCCACCAGCCAGGGCTTGAATTTGCCGAATTTGGAACGGGTTCTCTCGATAATGTTGCCCATAACAGGATCATTTAAGGCGTCGAACACCCTGGCGGCAATCATGATCCCCGTGATGGCGGTCACCTGCGCCGCGTCCAGCGAATGCGTAAACAGCACAAAGGTCAGCAGATAACTGTTAATCAGGCAGTACACCGCATCACGCCCCACCGTTCCCAGCGGGTAATAAATCAGGTTTTTCTTTGTCGTCTTTTCGTTTTCCATTTTGATTTCATTCCTTTCCGCCGCACAGACCTTTCCTTTCCCGCGGTTTTCTGCCGCCGCACAGGCCTTTCCTTTCCTGCGGGTTTCTGCCGCCGCGCAGGCTTTTCCTTTCCCGCGGGTTTCTGCCGCCGTGCAGACCTTTCCTTTCCCGCGGGTTTCTGCCGCCACGCAGGCCCCTCTTTGTGGCGGTCTCTACTGCATCGCCACTCTCTTATAGCTCTTCTTTCCTCTTCTGACGACGATTCCTTCTCCGGCAAACACCTCGGGCGCGTATGCCGTCTTAAGATCCGTCACCTTTTCGCCGTCCACCGTGACGCCGCCCTGCTCCACCGCGCGCCGCGCCTCCGAGCGGGAAGTACAAAGACCGCTCTTCACCAGGACGCCCAGAATATCGATGGCTCCGTCCGTAAAGTCAGCCTTACTTAAGGTGCAGGAAGGCATATCCGCGCTGTTCCCGCCTCCGGCAAAAAGCGCCTTGGCGCTCTCCTGCGCCTTCTCCGCCTCTTCCGTCCCATGGATCATCTGGGTCAGCTCGTAAGCCAGGATCTCCTTGGCCTTGTTTAACTGACTGCCCTCCCAACGATCCATCTCCTCGATCTGCTCCAGAGGAAGGAAAGTCAGCATCCGCAGACATTTCAGCACATCCGCGTCCCCTACGTTTCTCCAGTACTGGTAAAATTCGTAAGGAGAAGTTTTTTCGGGATCCAGCCAGACCGCTCCCTTCTGGGTCTTGCCCATCTTGTTCCCCTCGGAATTTAACAGAAGCGTAATCGTCATGGCGTAAGCATCCTTCCCGAGCTTTCTCCGGATCAGCTCCGTTCCTCCCAGCATGTTGCTCCACTGATCGTCCCCGCCAAACTGCATGTTGCAGCCGTACTTCTCGTACAGGCAAAGGAAATCGTAGCTCTGCATAATCATGTAATTGAACTCCAGAAAGCTTAAGCCCTTTTCCATCCGCTGCTTATAGCACTCCGCCGTCAGCATACGGTTCACGGAAAAATGAGCGCCGATGTCCCGGATAAACTCAATGTAATTCAGGTCTCTAAGCCAATCCGCGTTGTTCACCATCATGGCCTTGCCCTCTCCAAACTCGATAAAGCGACTCATCTGCTTTTTAAAACACTCACAGTTGTGGTCGATGATCTCCGTCGTCATCATGTTCCGCATGTCCGTGCGCCCGGAAGGGTCGCCGATCATACCCGTTCCGCCGCCGATCAGGGCGATAGGCTTATTTCCCGCCATCTGCAGCCTCTTCATCAGACAGAGCGCCATAAAATGCCCCACATGCAGGCTGTCCGCCGTCGGATCGAAGCCGATGTAAAATACGGCTTTCCCCGCGTTGATCAACTCCTTAATCTCCTCCTCGTCCGTCAGCTGCGCCAACAGACCTCTTGCCTTTAATTCGTCAAATACCGTCATTGTTTTGCTCTCCTTTTCTTTTTGCGTTAAGATTTCGGCTCTTCACCGCTTCGACGCGGATCGGCAATCTGCCCGTACTGTAGCAAATCAGCAGACTCGGGAAGCTTCGCTTCCCTTGTTCGCGCTGCCCGCCCGAAGCTTCCACGCTCACCGACTCGTGCAGGCACAGCAGCCTGTGCCCGTGAAAGCTCCTGACTCTGCTGATTCGCGCAAAAAACCCCGTCCTGTAAAAGGACGGGGCTCATACCCGTGTTACCACCTTTCTTCCCGCAGAACTCACATTCTGCGGCTTGGCAGGTATCCATCAATACCCGCGGCCGATATCGGGGCCCGCCGTCAAAGCCTACTCTGTGTACCTACACATTTGGGTTTGCTGCTCCGAGACGTATTCCTGCCATGCTTTTCGCGCCTCTCACCCTCCGGCTGCTCTCTGTGAAAAGTGGATTGACAGTACTCTTTCTCTTCAACGCATTGTACTCTTTGTTGTTTTCGAAAACATGAAATCATTATAACGGCAGCGGAGAAAAATGTCAATCTTTTTTGCAGTTCAGTTTTCCCGTTCAGTTTTCCGGTTCAGTTTTCCGGTTCAGTTTTCCAGTTCAGTTTTCTGTTCTGTTTATCAACATAATAAGTAAACGGTAGATAGTCCGTACCTACACAAAACAGGAACAAACCTGTATGATAG
>JAMPFT010000034.1 GCA_023664305.1 bacterium
AATGCAATATTTTCTGAAAATTTCCCTTCTCACTCGGCTAAAGCAGACAACAATACGGGGCGGGTTTCATGCCACGATACTTCACGGCGCTGAATGTGACAACGGGATCTAAAGCAATCCCTGAAATAAAGGGTTTCTTGCTATTTTGTCATGACAAATTTCATGACAAAATCCGGTCTAAACGGGGCTAAAAGGACTTTATTCGGGCTAAAGTATTAACACACAAAAAAGCCGCAAACCCTTGATTTTATTGGGAAATCTTAGATTTGCGGCCTTTGCCGAAAAAGCAGATAACGGGAATCGAACCCGCCTCTCCAGCTTGGGAAGCTAGCGTTCTACCGATGAACTATATCTGCGAACAAAATGTATTATAACACAGAATAAATTATTTTTCCAGTCCTTTTTTGCATATTTGGGAAAAAATCGGACATAATACTTCGCGACATAATACTTCTGCGCGGAAATCGGATTTCCTCTTGACATCAGAGAAAAAAGTATTATACTGATAACAAATTGTTATTCCTCGATAGCTCAATGGTAGTGCAACGACACGGTCGCACACCGAAGAAAAAGAGGGAAAAACAGAATAGTCCTCGATAGCTCAATGGTAGAGCACTCGGCTGTTAACCGAGTTGTTGTAGGTTCGAGCCCTACTCGGGGAGTGAAACTTCAAAGGCCGCAAATGCGTTGTTTTTTCTTGTAAATTCAACGGTTTGCGGCTCTTTTTTGTTAAAAATATAGAAGCATTTTACAGGATTTTAAAAGCGTATTTACAAACTTTTTTGTCCCGGAAGTTCAGGAAAAAAGGACGCCCTGCAGCTTTTCCGCCGCTTCCCTCTTAGCGGCTTCATCCCGGTCCATCATGGCGTGCCGGTAAACGGTCTTCATGACATGGTCCGTTTCCCAGCCTCCCATTTTCATGATATCCGCATCCGGGACATTCAGGGCGCTCATTTTGGATGCAAAGTAGTGCCGGAGCTTGTGCATGGTAAAACGCGGGATCCCGAGCCGGTCTTCGATGCGCCCGAGATATTCACTGATGGAGTTTGGGTGGCCCTTATAAATGTAACCGCGTTTCCGGATCAGATCGGCCGTCTGTGCAGGAATGATGATATCACGCGTACTGGATGTCGTCTTTGTGCCTTTCTCCACCCATTCGCCGCCGCCGGCAAATACTTTAGCCTTGCTGATATGCAGGACGTCTCCCTCCAGATCGGAGGCCGTGAGCGCGCAGATCTCCGACCGGCGCAGGCCGTAGCAGGCTAATATAAGGGGGATTTCGTATTCCGTACCCTTTGAACAATTCAGGATGCGCCTTACATCGTCGTCAGAAGGAATGTACGGTTCCTTTCTTTCTTTTTGCGGCAGGGTAGTGCAGATTTTCATCTCCGGGCGGTAAACGCCCAGAACAGACGAGATAAAGCCGTGGTAATTACGCACTGTCTTCGGGCTGTGTTCCTTTGCAATCCGGTTGATTTCTGTCTGTATGTCCGGGGCGGTTATGTCCGGAAGGCTTAAAGAGCAGAATTTATCCGAAAGGTTGTGGATTGTTGTCTTATAAAGCCGGATCGTGGACGGGGACAGGACATTTCGTTTGGAATTTATGTATTCCTCCCCGGCGGATCGGAAGGTCATGCTGCTCTGCTTTTTCTGCACTTTCTGCAGCGCTTCGGCCATGGCCAGCATTGCCTCTTTTTGCGTAGGCTTGAAATCAAAAGATACAGTGTACACTTTTCCCTGGTACATTTTTCGTACACGGTAGCTGCCGGAGGGGCGTTTTTCAATTTTCATGGTATCATCCTTTCTTTTGTGTTATACTTGTCCTGACAGAAGCCCGCACACCTCTCGCCGAAGTGTCAAATGCGGGCACATTTTGGGCATAAAAATACCCGGGAACATTGATTTTTCCCCGGGAAGATGATACAATTCAGTTGCGAGATGGATTGTATCGGGTCTTCCCGGTATCGTTCTGAGAATCCGCTTCCGGTTGGCGCCGGGAGCGGATTTTTCTGTTTACCATTTTGCCGACATTGGCAAAATGGTCAGCTTGTAGCTGTTGCGACGTCGCGACAAACGATTGTAATGAGACAATGTATGTGCTATATTAATTTCGTTGTCAAACCCAATCCGGCAGCGGAAAGGGGGTGCATAATCAGTGATCGAGTCATTTCTTCTCTCCGTATTGGCAAGTGTAATTGCCTATTACATATGCAAATGGTTAGACGGAGAAAGCGACAACGACTAACCTCAGATGCTCAACTGTAAAAGGAGAAGAAACCCCCGGTAGCGCCTACTACCGGGGGTTTCGTTTTGCATAATCTGTCGTGATCGACTCATTTGCCTATCGGCATTATAGCATATGAAAAACAGGAATGCAATATGCCCCGGAATATTTTATTGACTTTGTAAAACCTCATTGTTATAATATGCTTAACAAGGCAGTCGGAGGGTGAGTGCGCTTCACCCGACCCGGCAAAATATCAAGCTAAGAAATAGCCGTCTACTTTTCCAGGAGCAGGACGGCTATTTCTTATTTTTCACGTTCAGAATTGCCACAATCAGCAGCGCCACGGTTAAGATCACCATGAGTTCCTCATATGTACTCATAAGCATCATCCTTTCTGTAAGGATCAGATCGGATGAAAAGCATGTCCCCAGCCTGCCCTGGTAAGCATATTATATTTTCAAGGTGCTGTTGCGACGTCGCAACAAAATGGATGTTGCTGTGACAGTGGATGCCACATTAGCATTTACTGATAGTCACTCTTTTCATTATCCACCAAATACTTTTCACAGTAGTCTTTTAATGCAGGAATATCGTTGGATATAATATCCCAGACAACTGCAGGCTCCACAGTACCATACGCATGGGCAACAATATTGCGGAATCCTTTGATCTGCTTCCAGGGAATACTTGTATGCGCAGCTATGAAATCGCTGGTCAGAGCTCCGACCAGTTCGCCTATTTGCAATAAACAAAGGCAGCAGGCATTTCGGTAAGTATTGCTGGAAACAAAAATAGAATAGTCATTACCAAAAAGATTGACGGCTTCTGTAATCTGATCGCAATATTGGCTGATATGGAGTAAGATGCTTTTATTCCGGTTTTTGCTCATATAGCAGAACCTCCTCGTTCTTAATGGAATTTAGAAAATCTTCCTGTAAACTTCCGGTAGTGAGAAGATCCACCTTTTTTTGAAGCAGTTCTTCCAGATCGGACAGCAGGCCGCCCAGAGCCCAGCCGCGGATGCTTCCCCGGTCAATCCGGAGATCCACGTCGCTATCCTCTGCCGCGTCTCCCCTTGCATAAGAACCGAAAAGGTAAATGCGTTCTGCTCCATATTGCGACCCGAGAGTCGAAACAGCTTTTTTAATTTCTGAGATATCAAGTAGATGCTCCATGGAGAACCTCCCTCTTAATCATTTACAATTTCATAATCCTCTCCCGGCTTCCCGATCACTTTACCCATGCAGACAATACTATTGCAGCATATCCTCTAAGCGTTTTCGGAGAATGTTTCGGATTTTTCCTCGCGCCCTAACGTTCTGAGAATCCGCTTTCGGTTAATGCCGGGAACGGATTATTTTATTGCGACGTCGCAACAAAATGGGTGTTGCTGTGACAGTGGATGCCACACAGGCAACTTATACTTTGAAATTCGTACACTGATACAGGCTTACACACCCACCATGTTATATAACTTTATCCCAGATGAAGCTGTGACTTTAAAGCATCCTGTAAAACCTTTGAAAGACTGATATTCCGCGCCTCAGCTTCTTTTGCTAACCAGGCGGGAATAGACAACATTTTTTTAACGGCTCTTGTGTCGCGGCGGTAAGCATCTACATCGGTAGAAATATAAATTACCTTACAGTCATCGGATTTCACATCATCAATACTGGATGGAGCAGGGATTTCATCTCCGTGTTCCATGAGAGATACAAGATATAGCCCTAACGCTTCCCGAGCCATTTCCATAGCCTCTCCCAAAGAGTCCCCTTCCGTCAGACATCCCTTTAAATCAGGAAACTCAACCCAATAACCGTCCTCCTCATGAAAAATAGCCGGATAAACCTTGATCATCTTATTACTCCTTTCATAAATGTTAAAGGGAAGGGGCTATTGCAGCCCCGTTTCCTTTAGTAGATTGTGGAGAATACCTTTTTTCAGGTCTTTGTTGTGAACTGGAACGGATACGATTTTGTCTCCTTTTCTCATTATGTGATGACTTCCACTGACCCGATCCAGTTCCCATCCATCTTTTTGGAGATTTTTCACAAGTTCTTTTCCTTTCATGGTGTCCTCCTTACAATCCTATTATATTATATAATTTATATAATGTCAAGAAAAATATATAAATTATATAATATAATTTGCCGATTTCTCAGAGATTATGCAACTAATCATTTACAATTTCATAATCCTCTCCCAGCTTCCCGATCACCTTCCCCATGCAGACAATACTATCGCAGCATACCCTCTAAGCGTTTTCGGGCAATGCTTCGGATTCGTCCTCCGCTTTTTCCTCACGTTCCAACTCCTGACGGTACAGGGCGACCTTCTGGTCGATGGAAAGGTTGGAGAGATCGGCAGCAGGATCGGGAGCCTTTTTCTTTTCTGCGATCGGTTCCGGGGCGGGAACCTTTTCCTGATCGGCTTGGCGGGCCCGGATTGCGTCAGCCAGACTGAGTATATAAGCAGTTGCTGCAGCTTTTCCTTCCGGATTCAGCTTATAATACAGTTTTAATCCTTCCATGGCCAGAACATCGTTATTTTTTACGAGAGAAGCGGCAGCCAAGGAAAATAAGTCGTCTTCTGTAACCTCTACAAACATATCGCCTGTTCCGGTCCGGAGCCATTCTTCATTGACGTTAAATTCCCGGCAGATGAGGGAGATGACGGCATCACTTGGCGCATTTTTTCCGACTTCGTAAGCCGCAACATTACCTCTTGAAATTCCTATCTGGTCAGCAAACGCTTGTTGCGTTAATCCGTGTTCCTTTCTGATTCTTTTAATTCTATCTTTCACGTTGAATGAACCTCTCTTTCTATCATAAATATAACTCAAAAAAAAATGTGTGTCAATAAAAAAATGTTGGCAAATAACAAAACAATACTTGACAAAAGATGTTGACCAACATATAATAGTAATATACCAACAAGAAAGGAGAAAACAAAATGAGTAAGAAGAAGCACAAAAAAGGTGATAAGAACCACCGCCTCGAAACAATCGTTCTTATCACCGCACTACTTAATCTACTCGATAAGCTGGTGGATATCATCCAGAACTTGATAGATTAAGCAAAGGGGAGGGAAACCTCCCCTACCAAAAAGAATAGCTTTTTCAAAACTCATTGTCAAGATAGAAATCAATCGAAAGAAAGGGGGCTTTGGAATGGAAGGATTCCGTATACTGCTGGATGTGCTCATAATCCTTGTGGATCTTGCGCTGATTGTCACCATCATAAAGAGGCGCAGGAAATAAGCGCCGGACGGACCGACCGTCGGATTTAGGCAAAATTTGAAAAATGTTGTTGACAATCCTCCCGCCTGCGGCGGTCGGGCAATCCTCGAATCCTGTAGTATGATTTTCGTATCAAAATGAAAGGGGCGATGTGATGGTAACGACAATGCGGCTGCCGGACGAACTGCACGAGGATTTAAAAAAGCAGGCGGAGAGGAAAGGGATGACCTTTAACGCGTACCTTCTCAGCATTTTGTGGGAAGTGTACAAAAAGGATGAATCGAATAACAACGGACAGGAAAGGGGTTGAGAAGATGTTAAGACTGGAGGAGTTGAAAGAGGAAGGCTGTCAGTTTCTGAAAGAAAGTCAGTTTGAGGAGTTAAACGATCTGGCGAAGATGAACGCTAATGCGTATATAAAAGGGTTGTTTGATGGCCAGAAACTGAAGGAAGCGGAGAGCAGGACGCAGCGTCCGGTCGAGCGGGCGGCGGTGTAGAGGAGGTGAGAAAATAATGTATGTTTCCAGGAAAAATTTTGTAAGTCCGGAAGTCTCATCAAGGGGAAAAAGCGATGATGTCGGCGCAAAGCTGGATAAAACCATCTTGCACATAGCCGACTGTATCCTGGAGATGGATAAGCGGAACGATGCGAAGCGTATTCCGGCGCTGACAAATGCCCTGGCGAAGCTGATAACAGCTAAGACGGAGGCGGATAAGAAAGATGCATGGGATTAAAAGTGTAAAGAAGGAGGCGGGAAATGGAGCTGCTGAAAGAATTTGAAGCTTATCTGATGGATCAGGAACGCTCCCAAAATACGATAGATGCGTATCTTTATTCCGTGAAATTGTTTTTCCGGAGATATCCGGAGGCCAGCAAGGAGACGATGCTTAGCTTTAAAAAATGGCTGTTGGAAGAAAAAAGGCCTCCAACCGCGCGCCATAGGGTAGTTGCCATGAATCAGTACTGCATGTTTATCGGGCATCCGGAATATTGCGTAAAAGGGATCAAAATACACCAAAGCACAACGGTGGAAAATGTGATCACCCTAAAGGAGTATGAAAAACTACTTGCCGGTTTGAAGGCTGACGGAAACGAGAGGGGCTATTACATGATTAAGTTCCTCTCGAAAACGGGAGCAAGGGTCAGCGAGTTTGTAAGGATGACAAGGGATGGGCTGGATACCGGATACTGCGAGATGTGGACGAAAGGAAAAATCAGACGGATCTATATCCCCAGTACCCTGATCGAAGAAAGCAAAGAGTACTTTGCAGACCAGAAATCAGAATACCTGTTTCCCAGCAAACAGGGCAGACAGATGACCAACCGCGGGGTGGCGCAGGATATCAAAAACTGGGCAAGAAAATACGGGATCCGGGACGAGGTGGCGCATCCGCATGCTTTCCGTCACCTGTACGCGATCGAGTTTTTGAAGCACAATTCCAACATCGCGCTGCTGGCTGACCTGATGGGACATTCGAGCGTGAGTACGACATCGATTTATTTAAAACTGAGCAAGGAGGAGCAGATACGTCAGTTTAACGAGGCGTCCAACTGGTAAGGAGAATGAAACAGAAAAGTATAAGAAACAGTGTTAGAGATATCCGGCAGGAGTTCCGTGCAAACGGCATCTATTACACACCGTCTGCCCTTGCGGAAAGACTGAAATCTTATGTGGATAGGGAACCGACAAGCGTATATGACCCGACCTGCGGAGCCGGGAGCCTTTTGAGCGTATTCCCAGAGAGCGTAAAAAAATACGGTCAGGAGCTGGACGGGGAACAGCTTGCCCTGATAAGTTTGCCGAATTTTGAGGGATATTCTGGCGATACGCTGCTGGAAGATAAATTCGGGGGAGTAAAGTTCGACTGCATTGTGGCAAATCCACCGTTTTCCGTAAAGTGGGAACCGGACAGGCTGACGGGAGACGTCCGTTTTAAGGATTGTCCGGCATTGCCGCCGCCCTCTAAAGCGGACTGGGCGTTTATGCTGCATATCCTGCATCATTTATCAGACAGCGGCGTTGCGGTCGTCCTGGAATCATCCGGCATACTCTACAGAGGACAGGGTGAAGGGAAAGTGAGGCGGTGGTTTGTGGAGAACAACTACATAGACCGAATTGCAACGGTCCCGGAAAATACCTTTGAGGACACACCGATCAGGACCTGTATCATCGTCCTGAAAAAGGACCGAACCACAACGGACATCGTTTTTGAGGACGGGGAACGGACGGAGACAGTGTCTTTCCGGAAAATACAGGAAAAAGACTTTGTTCTGTCCCCGAATCTGTACCTGAAAACGACAGAGGTCCAGCCGGATGAGAAGGATCTGGAAAGCATATGCATGGGGATGGTTGAGGACATTTTGAGCCAGTTGGATGCCGTCCGTAAGCTGCTGAAAGAATTGAGGGCAGCAAACCCTGAGCTTTTAAGCGGCGACTGTGAAGCGAAACTGTCGGAAGGGTTAAAGCAATACATTGATTGAGGAGGTGAGCGGGGTGGCAAGGGTTGCGCTGACAAACGCCCTGGAGAAGCTGATAACAGCCAGGGCGGCAGCAGATACGGAGTAGGTGGAACCAGAAAACAGTTCAAGACAGAGGGGGTGGAAGGAATGCCCAGAGTAGCATTAAGCGCGGAGCAGAAAGAGGAATATATGATCGGGGATTTGCCCTTTCTGCTGGAAAAGGAAGCACGGAAAAAGGGACTGAAACAGAAGGATCTGGCGGATGCAATCGGGATCACGCAGCAGGCCTTTACCGTCCGGAAGCGGCGGGACAAGCGGGGAAAACCGAAAGATACGTTCAGCTACGGGGAACTGTTAAAGCTGCTGCGCCTGCTGGATATGCCGGAGGAGCAGCGGGCAAAATTGTTGATGCCGTAAGACGGCAGGAAGGAGAAGACATCAGATGATTGACAGAGATGAGATCGTGTGCATGCTGGAGCAGATAAAGCGTCATCCGGAAATCCCGTGGAATACGCCGGATCGGGAGCTGGCCGCCGCTGTTTACGACGAGGTAAAAAAGGACTGTCCGGAAGCGCGGCTTTGCGATACATGGATAAACAGCTGGATTGTCTGCTCGGAGGGGTCGAGGCAGGAGCTTCTGGAAATGCTCCGCTCCCACATCCGGCGGGGGGAGGAGGAACTGGAAGAACTGCGGGAAGCCGTGAGACAGCTGTATGCAACGGAGGGAGAGCGGATCAGCGACTGGCTGGACGGGCAGATCCGGCGGAAGCGGGAGTACCGGGAAAACAGGGACTACAGCGACGGCATCAGCCTGTGCGGCGGTGATGCCGATATGCTGCAGCTGTACAAAGGGATCGAGACGGTGGCGGAAGCATTGGGCAGAGAACTGTCAAGTTATCAGGTAAAGGACAGGACGGAGCACCAATTCCGCTACGGCGGAGTAGAAATCTGCCAGCTGAGGAGTACGGAGGAGGTGCAGCGGATGGAATTGGAGGATATGTAGCGGATGGAATGAAAACACGCAGCGGAGAAGAAAGGAGGCAAGACAGCGTATGAACCGGATATGGAATGCGGGGAACCTGTTGGCGGCAATCCTGTTTTTTGCCCTGATCGGGGCGGTAGGGGCGGTGGAAGCGGAGAATTACCGGACGGCGTGGATCCTTGTAGCAGTCGTGGCAGCATGTGCCTGGCTGGCGAGCCGGGAAGGGGACTGCAGGGAAGAGGCAGGAAGCAGCGCGAACTGGGAGAGAAGCGGCAGAAAACGGCGTCGCATCCGGCGGATGGGACAGGCCCTTATTATTTTTTGCCTTTTTTGCCGGAAAAACGTTGCCAAAGGGGTCAAAGAGGCCGCCAGAGAGGCGGGAAACGTTATCAAAGCGGGCCGAAACAGGGAAAGCGCCGGAGCGGACAAGCCCCGGAGCAGGAGGGGAGGCGGCAGGGCATGAAGGAAGGGAAGCTGCAGGAGATCGCCGAAAGGCTGGCGGAAAGCCCGGAGCAGCCGCTATTCATCCCGCGGGAGGACGACGCGGCGGAGGCCTACGAGAGGCTGTACCCGACCCACCCGGCGCTGCGGCTGGTCACCGTCCACGGGATCAGCTACCTGGCGGACAGCGACGCGGCCCTCAGGGTGCTGCTGGAGCTTCTGGACCGGGAGCTGCGTCAGTACCGGGATGCGGTGAAGAACCGGGAACGGCAGATCGCCGGGATCCAAAAGCTTTTGGGGACGGGGAGGACGAGCTACTGCAACCCGGCCTACACTTTAGCGCCGCCGGTAAAAGGAGAGGCTGCCGGGGAGACAGAAGCGGCGGGAAGCAGGGCATAAAAAAACCGGCATCCGAAAGATGCCGGGCCCGCTCGGGGCGTACAATCCATTTGCAACTTCATTGTACCACACCCGGGCGGCGGAAAGCAAGATTTTTTCAGAGTGCGACGGCACTTTTTCAAGCACAATCAGGATATTAAACTTAAGGTTCCCACCGGGGAGTGGGAGCCGGACCGGGGGAAGGGGAGCATGTATAAGAAACACTACATAAAACTGGTCTGCCGGATCAAGGACAGGCAGTATGTGGAGAAGCATTATGACGGGAGGTACGGGGCACCCGGGATGTCGCGGGAGAAGAGGGGGAAGGCGACGCCGGAGCAGATGGCGAAACAGAACCTCTGGAGGCGGACCCGTGACCTGACCCGGCTGATCGAGTATAACTTTGGCCCGGGGGACTGGCATGTGGTCCTGCCCTGCTACCCGGGACAGCGCCCGGCGGCGGAGGAGGCCCCGAAGGTGATCCGGGATTTCTGGAAGAAGCTGCGGGCGGAGTATAAAAGGCAGGGCTGGGAGCTGAAAATCGTCCTTACCTGTGAGACGGGAACCCGGGGGGCCGTCCACTGGCACGCAGTGATCAATGACAGGCACAATGACAGCACCTCCACCGCAAAGCTGATCCGGAAGCTGTGGACCAGAGGCCGCCCCTACTTCACGGCCCTGGACGAATCCGGGGACTACGGCGCACTGGCGGAGTATATCGTCAAGGAGACGGCAAAGCGGGTCCGGAAGGGGGAAACCGGGGAAAAGCTTAGTTACATGCGCAGCCGGAACCTTGTGAAGCCTCCGGTGAGGCGGGAGAAGGTAGAGGCGGGGAGCTGGCGGAAGGAGCCGAAGGCCCCGTCGGGCTGGGAGGTGGTAAAGGGCAGCGTGGTCAACGGCACGAACCCCTATACCGGGCAGCCCTACCAGTACTATACCCTGCGGCGGCTGGAAAGCGCCGGGAAGGCAGGGAGAGAGGAGGAAAAAGGTGAAATGGGTAGACATCTACATAGAGACAGACATCCGGGGCCCGGGAAGGGGGACGGGGCGGAGCATGTACCTGATGTGCTGTAAGCGGGCGGACGGGAGAGACTACGAGGCGGACCCGAACATAGCAGCGTATGAAAACGCCACGGAGAGCAGCCTGGTACTGCATGCGCTGCGGGACGCCCTGCAGCGGCTGAAATATGCCTGTGAGGTCGTGGTACACACGGACTGCAGCTATATCGCGGCGGCCATCGGCCAGGGCTGGCCGGAGGTGTGGGCCGGGAAGAACTGGAAGAACAGCAGGGGGGAAGAGGTAAAGGACAGCGTCCTGTGGGACATGATTCTGGAGGAGCTGGAGGAAGGGGGCCATATCCTGCGTGTGGAGAAAGGGAAACACGAGTACCGGAACCTGATGCGCTGGAAGCTGCAGATGGTGGCTGCCTACAGGGACGTTTTCATGCCGGTGCGGGATTGGCGCTCTACCCTGATGTTATCAGAGTAAAGGGGGATTTTTGGGGAGTGCAGGAGAGGAATGTTTTCAGGTGCTGCGGAGGCAGCGGAGAGGAGGAAAAATGTTTGACAGATTTGGAAATTTTGACAGCGCGGAAGAGATCAACGAGACGGCGGTAAACCTGCGGAAGGAGGGAGACCGGAAAAGTTTGGAGGTTTTGGCGCGGGAAAACGGGATCGACGGGGAGGTGGCGGAGGCCTTCTGGACAGGCCAGCTTTTGTATCTCTGCGATGACATGACGGCGGCCATCGGGAAGTTGGATGTGGAAGCGAAGGAAATCAAGTGCGCAGAGATTCTGGGAGACTGGGTGGAGTACCTGAAGGCTCAATGCATGGAGAGGCCGGAGGTGGCGGCGGCCGTCCGGAAAAAGGGGAAGAGCCTGGCCGGATGCGTGGCGGCACTGTTAAACTGGTCTTTCCGGCATCAGACGCCGGTAGACGATAAAATCCTGAAAGAAGCCAAGGTGACCGCGGGACGGTGTACCTTAGGGATCCCGGGGATGGCCACGGCGAAGAAGCTGATGACGAAGTACTACCTAGGGGAAGGGGGTGCGGGGAGATGAAGCGGAAGACGATTGAGAAAGTTCCCTACCTGACGCTGCCGCGGGTGGTGCGGAAAGAGAGAGCGGAGTATGCCGCCCGGACAGCCCTGCAGGAGATCGGCGGGGAGGAGCACCTGTTAGTGGAAATCTACCGGAACCGGAAGGAGTGCCGGAAGGTTCCGACCGCCCGGATTGCCATAACCCGGAAGGACTTCGGCACGTTCTTCCCGGAAAGCGGAACCTGGAGCCGGAACCGGATCGCAGACAATATCTGGAACAGGGAAGGTCTGATCTGGAAGAAAGGGGACTGGCGGTTCCGAAAGAGCGGGGAAGCCCTGGCGGAAGAGAACGTCCTGTATTCGGCGGAGGACTTAAAGCGGATCAAGGCATTTACAGATGCCGCCGAATGCAGCTGGCGAGACCGGCAGTGGTGGGATTACCTTGAGGAGGAGCAGAAAGCAATCCGGCGGACGGAAAACAGGGAACGTGAAGCCAGAAAGCGGGAGAGACGGCAGCAGGCGCTGAAGGAGCGGGAAGAAAACACGGCGGAGCTGCCCGAGCAGCGGATTTTAAGCTATGCGGAAGACGTTTTGTTCCGCGGAAAGCATTACCTGTATTATAAAAAGCACGGGAACCGGGTCAGGATAGCCTGTTCCTGCTGCGGCGGCGTGTCGGACGTCCGGTGGAAAGGCAAAGACTGCGGGGAACCGTCTGAAAAATGGACCGAGGAGCCCAGAAAAGGGATGGACGGGACCTGTCCTTTATGCAGTGCCGGCGGCACCTGGTTTTCCCAGGGCAGGGCAGCCGCGGCACATACGGAGGCCCGGTATCTGTTTCTGGGCCAGAAATATCGGGAGAACGGCCTGATCCTGCGGTACATCGAGGTAGAAAAGGAGTGGCAGCTGAAGGAAATCCGGGGGGAGAAGGGACCGGAGATGGCCCGGGCAGGGGAAGAGCTGTCCGGCATTGAGATCGCGAGGACTTATTTTGAGCCGGGGCGGAAGCCACAGACCGACTACCACAAACATAATGAGTGGACGGGGAAAGATTTCTGGGACGACTGCAACTTAAGCGGCATGGCAACGATCAACATCCGGGGCGGACGAACCATGCCGGAGACCTACCCGGCCCTGAAGGACACCTTTTTACGCTACAGCGCTCTAAAAGAGTATCAGGAAGAGGCAGGGGACAGCAATCCGGATGATTACCTGAAAGGATATCTGCAGACGCCGCAGATCGAGATGCTGACAAAGCTGGGGCTGACGCAGGTGGTGGGCGCGCTGGTCAGCTGCCGCTATGGCATCGTGGCAGATATAAACGCAGACCGGGCGGATACCTTCCTTGGCATCCGGAAAGAGCGGCTGAAGCAGCTGTGCCGCCTGCGGGGGGATCTGGGGTACCTCGAAATCATGCAGATGGAAAAGCGTCTGGGGCAGGAATGGACGGACAGCCAGTTAGAGCAGCTGGAGGAGCTTAAGCTGGGGACCCGTCTGACGGAGATCCAGAGGTACATGAGTATCCGGAAATTTTTAAACCGGGTGGCAAAATATGCCGGGTGCGGGTACGGGACCGGGTGCGGTACGGCTGCCGGGCGGCTGCAGCATACGGCCCGGATTTACCTGGACTACCTCTCCATGCGCAGGGAGCTGGGATATAACCTGGGCAACACGGTTTACCTCTTCCCGCGGGACCTGAATGCGGCACATGCCGGCATGGTGGCGGAGCAGAACCGGAAAGAGGCGGACGCCCGGATCCGGGAAGTAAACGAAAGCTACAGCCTGATCCGGAAGCAGTACCGTCAGCTGCGGAAACGCTTCTTTTTTGAGGACGGGGAATTTTGCATCCGCCCGGCCCGGGATGCGGGGGAAATCGTGACGGAGGGACGTGTCCTCCACCACTGTGTGGGGAGTAACGGCTATCTGGAAAAGCATAACGGAGGGGTGAGTGTCATCCTGTTTCTGCGGTTCTCGGACAAGCCGGATATCCCCTACATTACGGTGGAAATCAACCCGGAGACCTTCCGGATCATCCAGTGGTACGGGGCCCACGACAGGAAACCGGACCGGGACAGGATGCAGAAATGGCTGGACGCCTATACCGTCCGGCTCAAATGCGGCGGGACGGCGGAAGAGGCGCAGAGGGTACAGGTCACGGCATAAGGCAGCAGGACAGTTTCAAGGGAAACGGAAAGGCAGGAAAGAATGGGAGAGTATACACAGATCACACTGGAGCAGTGGGTGCAGTGGAAGGAGGAGATCCGGGAGAAGCTTTCGGAGACGGTGGGGAACTTTGTCTACATCGGCTACCGGTTAAAGCAGATCCGGGATTCCGGCATGTACGGCGGGGCGGCGGATATTTTCGGGTTTGCCGAGAAGGAATACGGTCTGGGGAAGAGCACCGTGAGCCGCTTTATTGCCATCAATGAGAAATACAGCGAGGGCGGGAACTCCCTAAAGCTGAAGGAGGAATTTAAAAGGTTTTCCTCCTCCAAGCTGTCGGAGATGCTGACGCTGCCGGACAGCGAGATCGCCCTGATCACGGAGCGGACCACCGTCCGGGAGATCCGGGAGCTGAAGGACTTTAACGCCCGGGAGGAGCAGGAATATCCGCAGGAGGAGATTCCGGGACAGACAAGCTTTGCGGACTATCCCGGGGTGATCCCGGGGACGGGAGAAGGAAAACCGGGAACTTTTGAGAACCCGGGGACAGAAGCGGGTGGGACCGCGAAAAGCCAGGGTACGGAGGCAGACCGGCAGGAGCCGGGGAACCGGCACTTCACGCCGCTGGAAAAATGTCTGGCAGACTTTTTCCGGGAGAAGAAGAAAACCCTGTATGCTGTCATGCGGTATCTGGAGGAGGAACCGGCGGATTACCGGGAGGCAGCGGAGCAGATGAACCCTTCCGGCCAGACGTCCCACCGGAAAGGGATTATCTTTTTGTTTTTGTACGGCTGGGAAGCAGGCGTCAAATACAGGCAGATGGGCCACCCGGAGCCGGTATCCTTAAGCTGGCCGGAGCTGCTGGAGAAAGTGCGTGGGATCTACCGGGATTACCGGGAGCCGGGGTTCTGGGAGAAATTCTATGAAAATCCTGTTGCGACGTCGCAACGGGAAGAGCCGAAACCGGAAGAAGCAACGCCGGAGAAAGGAAGCGGCGAGGAACCCAGCGGAAGGACAACGGAGAAAGCGGAAGAGGCGCCCGAAGAGAAACCCGAAGAGAAACCCGAAGAGGATACAGCAGAGAATATGGAAGGGGAGACCGTGGGAAATTCCTGCGGAACCTTGCAGAATCAGGGAACGGAGCCTTTTGGCGGGACGCCGGACCGGGAAGAGCAGAAATCCGTTGCGACGTCGCAACAGGAGAAGCCGGAGCGGGACGGGATAAGCGGGGGTGACTGCCGGGAGAGCGTCCCAGAGGCAGAAAAGGAAGAGATTCCCGGGACCGGTATACAGGAGATCAGGGAGGATGGAGATGGAGAGAACAGCAGGGCAGCAGGGCTTACAGGGGGAGCCGGGGAAGGCCTCCCGGCAGCAGGCATACAGAGAGAATCCCGGGAAACAGACGCCGAGACAGACGGTGATCCCGCTGGAGAGCCTGATGCGGGCATTGGAACTGCAGAGGGCGGAGGACGTACAGAGGATCCTGAGACAGCCGGACTTACCGACGAGGAGATAGAAGAGGAAATCTGGTATGAGTTTGTGGACGCTATGGATAGTCTGGACCGCTTCCGGAGGTTCTACCGGTGGAAGAATCTGAAATACCTGGACGCCGAAGAGCTGAAGGAGGCCTATCGCACAGCAGTTGACCTGGCGGCAAGCCTGGAAAAGCTGCTGATTGCAAAGGGAGGGCAGCCATGAGCAAGTCTATCCTGCACGATAAGCAGGAGGGAACCTGCTATCTCTGCAAGAAGCTGCACCAGGATTACGGCAGGCGGACGGGACTGGAGGAACACCATGTGCTGATGGGAAACCAGTACCGGAAGCTGTCCGAGCATTACGGGCTGAAGGTTTACCTCTGTGTCCCGCATCATCGGACCGGCCCGGAGGCAGTCCACACAAACATCCAGATCAGCCGCCTGCTCCAGCAGGAGGCACAGAAAGCCTTTGAGGCGAAGTACTCCCACGAAAAATGGATGGGGGAAGTGGGCCGTAACTTTTTATAGTCCTTTTGGAAAGGAATTGATACATCACAGGCAACCGGAAACAAAGCACAGGGGGAGCATGGCAGTGAAAGCAGCCACGGCAGCAAATGCAGCCACGGCAGCGAAAGCAGCCACGGTATAAATCAGCCGCGGCAGCAGGCATGACCGCCGGAAGAAGGGCCGCGGCAGCAGGCGCAGAAGCGGCCGTGCTCCCCGGAAAGGAGAAGGAATGAACGGAAGGGATTTGGCAGAATTAAGGAGGATATGGAGGAAAGAGACGCTTTGCTGCGACAGGTACGCGGCATGTTACCTTGACGGGACGGGCGGAAGGTCGCTGCAGGAGGCGGGCCTTCTGCTGGCAGAAAGCGAGGGAACCATTACCAGGCACCTGGCGCTGATCAGAAAAGCGCTGCCCATGGATCCGGGAAACCGCGTCCTGCAGACGCCTTTTGAAAGCAGGGAGGCACAGACGCTTCTGGAGGAGCTGCGGAAGGACAGACTGTGTGATCCGGAGACGCTGGACGGCTTTTTCGGGCTCATCCAGAGCCATCTCCCGGCCCCGGCGGAAACCATGATCCTGATCTACCATGCCGCCTATGATATCCCCGAAAAGGGTACGGACGGGGCAGACCAGGGGGAGTCGGACGAGACCTATGAGCACCTGCTTTGTCTGATCTGTCCCACCAAAGTCAAAAAGGCCGTCCTGACGGTAAAGGACGGAAGACCAGCGCTGGGAGGGGCGTACAGGATGATCGGGGCCCCGGCGATGGGGTTTGTCTGGCCTGCTTTCCGGGACAGGGGGGAAGACAGGGAGTCCATGATCCTTTACCACGCTGCACCTGACGCGCCGGGACATGCTTTCTGGGAGAACGCCTTCGGGCTGAAGAGGTTCCGCACAACCGCAGAACTCCGGGAGAGACTCAAAAGGGTCTTTCAAAAGGCGGTGGGGGACGATGGGGAGGCAGACCGCTGTTTGTTAAAGATAACGGCGGCCCTGGGTAAGCTGGCCCCGGAGGATACCGTGGAAGAGGAAATCTTCCGGGAAGTCCTGGAAGGGGCGGAAATCCCCCAGGAATACAGGTTCCGGCTGGAGGGGGAATACAAGTACCGTCTTGCTGTTAATAACCCGAAGGCTTATCAGCTCATGGATCCGGAGTATACCGCGGCGGCAGCTGCCGGGAAAAAGGGGGAGCGGATCCGGAGACTCTTGATCCGGGCGGCGGAAGCCATCGAGACCGGGTCTGGGACAGGGCCGGGACTGGTGCGGGAATTGAAGATGGCCGCCGATCTGCAGAAGTAAGGAGACAATATGGAAAAGATCAAGGAGACAAAGCCGGGGGACGTGATCCGGGAAAGGACAGCCGTCCGGGGAGTGGGGGCTTACGAGGAGGAAAGGCACAGCTACCGGGTAGTGGAAGTCTACCCGCATCACGTCCTGACGGCGGACACGGTGACAGGGCTTCGGAGGTGCATCTGCTACGGGGACCTGATCGTGGCAGGGCTGGAGAGGCAGTCCCCGGTCCTGGAGGCCATGCGGAAGGAAAAGGAGGGAAGCGAAAGGTGGCAGCAGTGACAGATTTAAAAGAGCAATACAGGCAGGATAAGAGGTTCCGGAGGTATGTAGACCGGTACGCGTCCGGATATCAGAGCGGTGGACGGATCAGCGTGGAGGATGCCATGAAACATGCACTCGTGCGGGAAGCGGCGGATTACTACCGGAGGACGGAAGAAGAGGAAGAAGGGATCACCGATGCGGGAGGGGCTTTTGCGGGAAATCTCGGGAACGGACTGCCCGTCTGACAGATCAGGAGGGAAAGAAGAACACATGAGCAGAATAAAACCGATACTTTTCAACACGGAGATGGTCCGGGCAATCCTGGAGGGCAGGAAGACGGTGACGCGGCGGGTCTGTAAGTATAGCAACCATGATGTATACGAATACGCATGTACACATGGCAGATGGTGCGAAGGGGGAGCGATAAGCCCCAAAATGATAGAGGGATACATACGGGAAAAGAAAATGCCCTGTCAGCCGGGGGACATCCTGTATGTGCGGGAGACGTGGTATTATGAGACTTTTTATGAGAGCACGGAAGAAAAAGCGCCGGATTTATCATCTGGGAATCGATCATGGAGGTATGTGTATAAAGCGGATAATCCCGATTACCCCGTTATCCCGGGGAAGTGGAGCCCTTCCATCCACATGCCGAAGGAAGCGGCAAGAATCTGGCTGAAGGTTACAAACGTGAGGCTGGAACGGCTGGCAGACATGAGATTGGATGATTTTTTATCCGAAGGAGCAAGTATCCTTCCGGAGACATTCAATGATCCGGAAAATGTTTGCAGGCAGGCGAAAAATCAGTTTATCGGAATCTGGGATTCCACCATCCGAAAGCCAGATTTTGACAAATATGGCTGGGAGGCGAATCCCTGGGTATGGGTGATCGAATTTGAGCGGTGTGGGAAGCCGGAAAGAGACATGGATCCAGTAAGAGAATATCCGTAAAAGCAGTCCGGCAGCAGGCACCGGCGAAAGGATAAGGAGCCCCAAAGGGCAGCAGGCATAAAGAGCCCACGGCAGCAGGCACGGAAAAGGGAGACAAGGGAGGATCAGAAAAAAGATGGATAAAAAGATTTTGCAGGATTACATCGACGCATGCGAGTTGATTGGGGAGACCGAAAAAGAGATCAGCCGGATTTCCCGTAAAAAGAAGACAGTGATCCAGACCAATGTCAAAGGATCTTCCCACGATTTTCCATACACGCCGCAGCATTTTAAGATTCAGGGCACGACATTTACGGTTCGGGATGACGACCGCCTCCGACACGAGGAGAAACTGTTGGAACAGCGAAAAGCAAGAGCGGAGGAGATAAAGATCCGAGTAGAGGAGTGGATGCTGACAATTCCGGCCCGGATACAGCGGATCATCAAATATAAATATTTAGACGGGCTTACATGGGAACAGGTGGCGGCCAAAATGGGAAGGAATACCACTGCGGACGGCGCGAGGAAAGAAATCGAAAGATTTTTCGAAAAAAATTAAAGTTTGTCCGTTTTGTCCGCAATGTCCGTTTCCGATGTGTTAATATGGTATCAAGTCGAGGTAGGTAAGACACTGACCAGAGGCAGCATAACAGGCAGCGGTTTGCGGCGGAAGTCGCAAGCCGCTGCTTTTTGACGGAGACCACACGGTGGAGAGAGAAAAATTAAATTGGCTCAAAACACTCATAGCGAAAAATAATCTGCATGATTTTTATTCCTCGGCAGAGTGGCAGGCGCTGGCGGCCCTAACAAGGGACCGGCAGCATAACGAGTGCCAGAGATGCAAGGCAAAAGGGTATTACAGTCCGTGCGAGATCGTACATCACAGAAAGTATGTGAAGAGCAATCCTGAGCTGGCGCTGTCGATCGAAAATCTGGAGTGCCTGTGCAGGAACTGTCACGAGGAGGAGCATAAACCAAAGAAATACAGCAACGAGGAGCGGTGGTAGGATAGATACCCCCGGTGAAAAAAAGGCAAAAATCCGGAGGGCGGGTAGACCGCACCCCCATACCAGACAGTTCTTCTCTCGCGCGCACGCGCGAGAAAAATTGGCGTCATCTTATGCGTTGCCCTGAAAAAGGGGAAAGGAGGAGACATGAGGCAGACGGACATCAAGAAGGGACTGATAAATCAGCTGGAGAAGAAAGGCGCAAAAACCGCCCATTTTCTGTCTCTGGTCGAGGACTATATGTTCCTGCACGGTCAGGTGCAGAAGATGAAAGCCAGCATCCGAAACAAAGGGGTGGAATACGAGGCGGTTTCCGCCGCGGGAAAGACTTATCAGAAAGAGAATCCTGCGGTAAAAAATATTGTCCTGTACAACAGACAGATGCTGGCGATCTTAAAGGAGCTGGGGCTGAGTACCGACGGTTTGGCGGATGATGAGGATGACGAATTGTAAGGAAATCGACGAGTATATGGAGATCGTGCGGAAGGGGACGTTTCCGTGCTGCAAAGAACAAAAACAGTTATGCCGTTTCGTGGAAAAGGTATTCCGAAATGAGCGTCTGACGGTAGACCGGGAGCAGCTGGATCGGTACATGGCGCTGCAAAAGTATTTCGAGTACGAGTTGTTTCCCTGGGAAAAGTTTGTGTTTGCCCTGCATAACTGTGTCTACGACGGAAAAGGGATGCTGCGCTGGCCGGATCTGCTCGCCATGATCGGGAGGGGAGCCGGGAAAAACGGCTATCTTGCGTTTGAGGATTTTGCCCTGCTGACGCCGGTAAACGGGATCAGAGAATACAACATTGATATCTTTGCCAACAGCGAGGATCAGGCGAAGATGACTTTCATGGATATTTATGGGGTGCTGGAAAACAACAAGGCGAAAATGGCAAAGCATTTTAAGTGGAACCTGGAGGAGATCAAAAACCTGAAGACAAATTCCAGGCTGCGCTTCCGGACGTCGAACCCGAAGACGAAGGACGGAGGCCGCCCGGGGAAGGTAGATTTCGACGAATATCACCAGTATGAGGATTATAAGACGATAGAGGTCGCAAAGACGGGACTGGGAAAGAAGGAGCATCCCAGAACAACGATCGTCACCACAAACGGAAACGTCCGGGACGGCCCGCTGGATCATATCCTGAGCAGGGCGGAGGGAATCCTTGCGGGGAACGTGCCGGATAACGGGCTTTTGCCGTTTATCTGCCGATTGGATGACAAAAAAGAGGTGGATGACAAACGGATGTGGCATAAGGCGAACCCGTCCCTTCGGTATTTCCCCACCCTGCAGAACCAGATGGAGCGGGAATACGCCGACTATGTGCAGGATAACCTGGGGAACAGCGCTTTTCTGACAAAGCGGATGAACCGTCCGGTGGGAGAGATAGAGGACGGCGTGACAGACTGGGAAAACATTGCCGCTACCGCACGGGAAATTCCCTGTTTAAAGGGGCGTTCCGGGATCGGCGCGCTGGACTACGCGAAGACAGACGACTTTGTGGCGGCAGGCATCCTGTTTGAACTGGAGAATTACTGGTATTGGATCACCCATTCCTGGGTCTGCCGCCAGACAAAGGATTGGAGCAGGATCAAATTTCCCATCGAGGAGGCGGCGGCAAAGGGCTATCTTACCATCGTAAACGATGTGGAAGTACAGGCAGATCTGGTGGCGGAATGGTTCGCGGAGATGACGGGCAGCTACAACATCGTCCGCATCGCCTATGACGGCTTCCGGCATACCTGGGTGGAAAAAGCCCTGCGGAATGTGGGGTTTGACGCGGACAAGGACGGGAGAAACAACATCGTCCGAATCTATACACGGGATATCATAAAGACAGTGCCGTTGATCTCAAGCCAGTTTGTAAACCGCAGGATTATATGGGGCGAGAACCCGTTGATGCGCTGGTATACCCGAAATACCAAACAGAAATTGGACGCCAGGGGGAATGTCACTTACGAGAAGATAGAGCCGAAATCGAGGAAAACGGACGGGTTTATGGCGTTTGCTGCCGCAGCGACGCAGATCAACGGCATACAGGGCTGGAACGACGTCCGGGAAGCGGAAGATCTGGATGTATATACCTATTGACAGGGGAGGTGAAAAAAGAATGGGAAGTTTTACAAAATGGCTTTCCGGGCTGTTTGGGGCGGCGCGGGCGGAGGAGATAGAAGAAAACGGCTACCGGCTGGAGGAGGCGGACACGCCGCTTCAGCTGGAAAGGATGGCGATCCAATCGGCGGTGGGCCTGATTTCCGCGGCGGTAGGCCAGTGCAGATTCCGAACCTTTCTTGAGGGGGAGGAAAAGCAGCTGGAAGAATATTATCTCTGGAATTACTCGCCGAATGCCAACCAGAGCAGCACACAGTTTCTGCAGGATTTTGTGGAAACTCTGGTGTACAACAACGAGGCGCTGATCGTGGAGAGGCGGGGGGAGCTGTTTCTGGCGGAGTCCTTCTCCTATCAGGAGGAGGGGACAAAGGAGCTGACGTTTACCAATATCACGGTTGGGAGTGAAAGCATACCTGACAAAAAGGCCGGGAGCGTGCTGTTTTTCCGGCTGGGCAATACGGATATCCGGCCGATGCTGTCAAATCTCTGCCATCAGTACGAATTGCTGATCCAGAAGGCGGTAAACAGCTATGAGCGCGGGGCCGCGGACAAGGGGATCCTGAATATCGACACCCTGAAGCGCGGAAAAATCGAAAATGAGGAGCAGTACAGGAAGGATCTGCTGGACGGCAGATTTAAAAAATTTTTCAGCTCCCAGAACGCGGTACTGCCGTTATACGAAGGCTACACTTACACGCCGCACAAGAGGGAGCTGAGGAACACGTCGGAGCTGAACGACGTGAAAAATATGAGCGACGAGGTGTACAACCGGGTAGGGCAGGCGTTCCGGATCCCTCCGGCTTTCCTGCGGGGAGAGACGGCGCAGAGCGGGGACGGGATGGATCAGTTTATCCGGATGTGCGTC